>NZ_JAACFS010000016.1 GCF_029051645.1 Bradyrhizobium sp. CSA112 | reverse complement strand
GGATTTAGAGGGGGCGGAGGCGGCTTTGCCGGCGGAGGAATGCGCGGCGGGTTCGGAGGCGGCGGTTTCCGTGGCGGGCTTGCCGGTCCCGGCTTCCGGGGTGGGCTTGCCGGTCCTGGCTTCCGTGGCGGGCTTGCTGGTCCCGGCTTCCGCGGTGGGCTTGCCGGTCCCGGCTTCCGTGGCGGGCTTGCCGGTCCCGGCTTCCGGGGTGGGCTTGCCGGTCCTGGCTTCCGTGGCGGGCTTGCCGGTCCTGGCTTCCGTGGCGGGCTTGTCGGTCCTGGCTTCCGGGGCGCCGGTTTCCGCAGAGATTTCGTCGGCCCGCGGTTCGCACGGTTCGGTCATCGCCGCTTCGCGTTCGGCTTCGCGCCGTTCTTCGTCGGCGCAGGGCTCTACCCCTGGGCCTACGACTACGACTACGGCTACGACTACGAATGCTGGGTCTACACGCCGTGGGGTCCCCGCTACGTCTGCGGAGGATACGGCGGCTGGGGCGGATACGGCTACTACTAAGTCAGGTCACTCGACCACTGGGTGAAACGGTTCAGTGGGTCTGCAGGTCTGAAATTGGGCACTTATCGGACGTGCCGCGCTACGCTGACGATGTCCGGTGATAGGGGCAAATCGGACTTCGAACCGCGACCACGCTCGCATGAGCCATGTGTCATCGGTGGTAGCAGCACCGATCTCGTCCCCTGATTGTTCGGAATTCATAGGAAAAAAGTAAAATGCCCGCCGTGCCCCCAAGGTGCGGCGGCTAAAGCGATGGTTGACGGGAAAGCCACTTCCCGCCGCTCAACCACGCACGAACAGGAAGCCAAAGGCGATGCCAGAAGCGGCGGAGTCGATGGCCAGACCTCATGGTTGTTCTGGGGGGCGCGAAATGCACTTTTGGCCGTCGCGCGATTTTAACGCTCTGCGCTTCTTTTTGACGCTCAAAGCCATATGCCAGTCCATAACCCACGTGAACCCAAAAACAGACTGTCCATGCAAGAACAAACAAGATCGACAATACCAACACAGGCTCAGTATTGCTCGGCGCCAATCCCGCGCCGGTCGTAACATCCTTCCAGTGGTAGACTGTCCAAGCCCAGATGTCGCTGGTGACCGCTCCCATTCCGCAAATGACGATCTTTAGTCCTTCACTCCCTGCTACTCCGAGCGCGGCAAACATAATCGCCGATGGAACGAGAAACAGCTGACACACTGAAATCAATTCGGCTCTCATGCGGCCTCCCTGAAAACATTTCTGTGCGAATTTCATCCAACATCGATACAACCAACGGTTGATCAGCCATCATACCGTTAATTTGGTCAAGAGCCAAGCTGAGCGGTGTCACGATAGAGGTGAAAGATAATCTAATTTAGTGAAGCAGGACGCCGAAGCAGGTAGGATGGCTTAGCCAACCGTCTGCGATTCGGAGGGCCCATGACCACTCGGCGGCTGAGAACCGGCAACCTGCTTACGATGCGAGCAGAGTCCAGAGAACAAATTGATAAATCTCACGCCGCGCGTTTTCCGGTTCAACACGAAATCCAGAATCTGCAAAATGAACTGAACAATTTCAACGAGCGGATCATAGAATTGGAAAATGAAGGCCATCGCGGCTATGCGATGGAAGTGTTGAAGGCAAAGGCGATAGACTTCGCACGGCAGATCGATGAACTTCGCTGCTTACTAGTCCAACCGCGTCCGAAATAGTGGGCGGTCGGTCGGATCATCCGTGTTTCTACCGAGAACAATCAGGGTTTGGCCCCTAGTTCTCCGTAGCTCACCACGCGGGTGTTGAATAATCAAGCGCGACCAGCCTGCCTTGATATACTCCCCAGTCGGACGGCTTCGGCTCAAACGGGCAGATGGCCTCTCCCGGCCGTTGATCCCACTCCTCGGCTAGATCGAGATATTCTTCCATTGTCATCCTGGTCGTCGTCGGCTCAGCAGCGGCTATCACAAGCAGCAGGCCCCACGGTGACGTCCAGAGCACCGGGCATAGCATCATGCGGCGCTTAGCGTTGACCGAACGATAGAGCTTGGCTTCGTATCTGTTGCAGTCACAGCCCTGCCAATTCCGGGCGATCTTGAAGGCCCATGGTCCGATGACGATGACGGGCCGCCTGAAAACTCCCTTCCGCGATATGGTTATCCTCACCAGCGGCCCTAAGCGAAAAGATCGGAGCCAGCTTGCTCGAAGCGGACGAAGGTGCCGCTTTCGTGCATCTTGATCCAGCCGCGTTCGATGGCGAACGCTAGGCCCGCAGAATACTGTGCCGGTGTGCCCCTATCGACGTACAGGAAGGGGCCGTTGATGACCTCGATATAAATCCTGCCGTCTTGAATTGGCTGGAATGCATGTGCGTGCTGCATCAGCCGACGCGCGGCTTTCTCGGGATCTGCAAAGGACCGCTCGTTGGTGAACTTCACGCCGCCGCCTTATCTTCCTTATCAGCGCCTCGCATCACGATCTTCAGCGCGTCATCCGGCAACGGCCGCTGCAACGACTTGGCCTCATCCCGTGGCGCGCGCATCCAGACATCGCGCTCCTCATCGGTCATCGGGATCACCGGCATCGCTTTCGGATGGATCGGCTCGACCACCGCGTTCGGCGATGTCGTGAGAAAACCATAGACCTGATGCGGCCCTGGCACCGGCTTCGATTTCATGCCGCGATCACCGTTGTAGATCGTTCACATGCCCGCGAAGGCGAACAGCGGACGGTCGTCATTGAGCGCGAACCAGACCACATCTTTCCTCTTAGTTTCCGGGTTCGGCTCGGGCGAGTATTCGGCAAAGCTGTTGGCAGGGACCAAACAGCGGTTCTCAGGTCTGAGCCACATACGCCAGTGCGGCGATGACGTGTGCGGATGTTCGTGACCGGCGGGCCACCCGTGCGCGGTGGCGGCGGCATGCTCCAGCGCATCATGACAAACTCGCGTTCGGTGCCAGCATTGCGAACGACCGGCGGCGGCTAATCGGGAAACACTCCCGGCATGGGAGACAGGTTGCCGACGTAGCGGTTCATCACGCGGAATAGCGCGCGGATGGCCTCTTGGTTTGTGGTGATCGAATAAAGATTGCAGATGTGGACGGCCCCCCACTTGTCAGGATGGTAGCAGACTTTTGACCTGATCGCTTGCTCTCAGATGTCCGGCCTGTTTGCGCGGACAAAGTCCGCTGGCCGAGATGGTGTTCGCTACGCACGCTCCAAGCACATAGGCGACATTGATGATGCCAGTGAAATCTACGGAAGCTCGCGCGTATCGACCGATCGGTCCTTCCATCTACCGCGTCCTGCAAGTTCGTGGGCTATCCGCCGAGCAACCTCGCTCGCGGCGCCAATTTCAGATCAGATGGGCATGGCGGCTGCCGGCCGGTTGTACACGCCGCCCGATATCATCAAGCGCCACGCGATGCGGGCGAACTTATTGGCCAAGGCCACCGCCACCAACTTCGGCGGCTTTCGCTCCAGCAGCGAAGCGAGCCAGGGTGTGGGCTTATGACGACCCTTTCGGATATGCCTCAGCAGCGCGGTCGCGCCGACGATCAACGTCGATCGGAGCACTGAATCTCCGGCCTTTGTGATACCGTCATGTCTTTGCCGGCCGCCAGTTGAATGATCCTTGGGCGTCAGTCCGAGCCAAGCCGCAAAGTCACGGCCTGATCTGAACGTCTCCGGCGGCGGCGCCTTCATGCTTAGCATGGACGACCCAATCGGACCGACGCCGGGAATCGTCGCGATACGCCTGCTGACGTCATCTTCGCGATGCCACTTCATCAGCTTGGCCTCGATCTTTGCCAGGCGAGCTTCGACTGCGGCATACTCCTCCGCCTGGAGGCGGAAGAGATCCCGCGCCATTTCCGGCAAGCTGTCATTCTCGAGCACCCGCTTGATAAGTGCCGTGACGTTCTGCCGGCCGGCGGGGCCGACGATGCCGAACTCAGCTGCATAGCTCCTGAAAGCATTGGAGAGCTGCGACTTCACGCTGACCAGGCGTTCCCGCACGGTCATCAACATGCAGGCCGCTTGCTGTTCCTTCGACTTCACCGGTACAAACCGCATACTCGGGCGGGTGACCGCCTCACACAACGCCTCGGCGTCGGCCGCGTCGTTTTTGCCGCGCTTCACGTAAGCCTTCACATACTGAGGTGGGATCAGCTTCACCTCGTGACCGAACGACTGCAGCAGGCGCGCCCAATGATGCGAGCTGCCGCAGGACTCAATGGCGACGAGAACCGGCGGAAGCCGCTCGAAGTAGCGGATCATCTCGGCTCGCCGGAACTGGCGGCGGACAACCACCACCTCGCTCTCGTCAACACCGTGAAGCTGGAAAACCGACTTAGAAGTATCCATACCGATGCGAATAGGAAGATTCATCAGACTTTCCTCTCATCTAGCTGTGACGCCGAGAGCGCCATAGAACCGTGGGAATGAGAGGCCGTCCACACCAGCACATGATAGCAGCGTTACTGCTGATCCTTAGGAGTGGCCCCGCCCGCCGCGTCGGGGACCGATGTCGGACTAGATTCTTCGGTAGGCGTACCTGTTCTTAGCGCCGGGGCCTCCGTGCATTCGCCCGCCCAGAGCTTCGTTCCTTTGACCGTTCCGACGAGCTTGCAACCAACGGGCGCCCTAGGCTTCACCTGAATGAGCGGCTTCGCGCCGACGGTCGGCCGCTTTGCCGGTTTTGCGCCTTGAGCGAGTGCAAGTGTGGGAATGAGCAATATAGCGAAAGAAAGCGCTGTCCTCATAACGTGGTTCCACTTCTTCAAAAAGGGCGCGCGTCCGCAAAAATCAGCTGACCAACTTGTTGGCGCGCGCCAGATCCTCCAGTGCGTCGGAAAAATCAAAATCTGCTCATCGGCCCAAGCATTGTACCACCCTCCCAATTTTCGACGGCATGGAAACCCCAATGGCATGACGCCAATCTTATCAAGTTCGCCAACTTCCAAATCGCAATCTTCCGGCGCGAGTTGGATCGGTAGCCACCGCAGAGCGGGACACGACATCCCTGCGAGCCTAAAGAGCGCGTGCAATTAATGCCGCCAACCGGCTATGGAAGCCGCCAATCTGTCTGAATGCATCCTGCCGTTCGGATGATCCCTCAGGAAGCCGTTGCGCGGCTTCCCATAAGCTTGCCAACAACCTCGTCATGTCTTTCAATTCATCTGCCTCGGACATTCCAAATGTGCGTCGGCTCAACGTTGAGTCCTCATTGTACGAACGGATAAATGTGGGTGTGGGCGCCGCGACGGGATAGCGCAGCGAGGAAAGGAAGAGAGTAAGTACAAATGGCAGTATCTATGCAGTTGCCGCGCGGGAAGTACTGGCGCAGCAAAAGGTGCTCTTCTCCACGCACGCGGCGTAACATCGATCTCCACGTTCTACTCATGTTGAAAACGAGGATCAGCCAGCATTTGCGGCATCCCTGTGTCATGCAATCGTCATATTAGAGCCGGTGCGTTCTGGCGCTCCTCTGATACTCGGTATCAGGCTTGACCCGAAGCCGTGGCCGAGGTCGTGTGCCGCGCGTCATGCGAGAACGCCCATGAAGAAGCCGCTCCTCGATCCACATATCGCTGACGTAGCGCCAGCCGGAGCAGCCTTCACTGAGTATGACGAGGAGCACATGATCACGTACATGCGCTTGCTTGATGCTGATCAACAAGGCGCGCACTGGCGTGACGTCTCTCGGATCGTGCTGCGCATAGATCCAGACACCGAGGCCGACCGCGCGCGTCTGGCGTTCGAAAGCCACCTCTCGCGTGCCAGATGGATGGCCGAGCAAGGTTATCGCCATCTGTTGCGAGGCGGCGCCTGATCATCGTGACACTGCCGCAGGCGCCGCTACAAGCTGCCGGTTCACATGATCAAGTTGACCGAGCAGCGGGAGATCACACCGTACAAGTGGGTGCATCCTGATGAAGAGCGATGAGACCACACAGGTCACACCACAGGATTAGGGCCGTTCCAGAGCTACGATCACTATCCTCATGCCCGAGCGTTCAGGCTGACGATGTCCGTACATGAGGGCACAGCGGTCTTCGTTTTTCGGGCGCGTCTAGGTCCGTTGTTGACCCGAAGCGGTCCTCACAGCGCAGGCAAACTCGACGTGATTGGCCAAGGCGCATGTGGTAGTTTCCTCTCCCCGACCCCTAGTACGGTCCTCACTCCCTACGGGCTGTATCCGCTGGGATCCCGGGGCTTTATGAGGCAGCACCCCTGGGGGCTGTATGAGGTGGCGCGAGCTGTCGACGCTGCTCGTCCGCGCCAACGAAGTGATGGAATGAGGGAATGATTGGCATGGCCCCGCGTTACCGTGAGCCTTTCGAGCCCGTCGCGCTAGGTCATAGCTTTCATCTGTAAAAGGAGATTCGCCATGAAGCCATCGACATTGCGAACTGCCTTTCTGGCGCTACTGCTGCTCGTCATCCCGGAGCGGCCCGAGGCGCAGGTGAAGACCATCGCCGTAGGCGGTACGGAGTTGGCCTACCTAGACATGGGCCAGGGGCCGCCGGTGGTGATGGTGCACGGGACGATCTCGGACTACCGCTGGTGGCAGGCGCAGATGGATGAGTTCTCTCAGCGGCATCGCGTCGTCGCTTATAGCCTACGCCACCATCATCCCAACGTCTCGACGGGCGATCGCTCCGACTATCTGCCCCGTACCCATGCGGCAGATCTGGCCGGGCTGATCCAGGCTTTGAATCTGGCGCGGGCTGACCTGATCGGCCACTCTTACGGCGGCTTCATTTCCCTGCTCGTGGCCCGTGATCGCCCCGAACTAGTGCGCAGCCTGGTGCTGGTCGAACCCGGCAGGCTCGCTGGGCTGATCATCGGCGCCGATGCCGAGGAAGCGAAGCCGATCCTAAAGGGTATTGGTGAGTCTCAGAAGCAGGTGTTGGAGCGGCTCGACCAAGGCGACGCCGATGAGGCGCTGCGGATCTTCGTTAACATGGTTCGCGGGCCTGGGACGTGGGAGGGGATGCCGAACGCTGTCCGTGCGGCGCGGCGCGACAACGTCCACACCCTCAAACCGACCATGACTAACCCCGCCGAGCGCTTCACCTGCGATGATGCACGGAAGATCGCGACTCCCACGCTCCTCGTCGGTGGCGATGTGAGCCCGCGGATCTTTCCGCTCATGCTCAACGGGCTCCAGCCCTGCCTTGCCCGCGTCGAGCGGATCACCATCTCCAAGGCGTCGCACGGCGTTTACCAAGACAATCCTGCCGACTTCAACCGGGAGGTGCTCGGGTTCTTGAAGCGGCAGTGAGAGAGCGCCGAGCAGACTGACCTTTTCGTGGAGCAGCCGACGAACTTCGTCGTCGTGATCAATCTGCGTCCGCCAAGGTCGTCGGCCTCGCGTTTTCACTGCTGCTGGGTGCACGCCGTCTGCTGCGGTGCATGAGTCTGGACTTGGCACCTTTGAGACATGCCGTCTGTTCTGACAATGTCCGTTCACCGGGGTAGACCGGAAGTCGCCGTGGCCTGGTCAAATAGACGCAAATGACCCTGATCGGACAAATTTTCTTTTGACACTCTGACAAGCGGCAGCTCGTTACGTTTGCCGTCCTTTCATGGCTCTAGCTGCCCGATCCCGAAGAGCGGATCGGCGCGCCACGTTTCAGCCGACGAAGGAGTGATCGAGCCAGCTCTTCGAAAGTCTCATAGCTTTCGATTTTACGTCGTTCGCGGGTCTTATCCATAAATCGCAGCCACGTCCCCTTCATAAAGCTAGAGCGCAGCAAGATGTGATCCAGGACTGTCCTATTATCCTCCCGAAGCCTTAAAGCAACGATCCACCCGGGGGGAGCGCCGATCTTACATCGCAATAGCCACTCCGGCTCCGTGTTCTGGCGGGTAGGCCGTTGCCACCTCGCCACCGCGAAACTGATAGTAAGCGCGCTATTTACCCGCACTCGCGCGGTCGGGACATCGACGTATGCCTTTACACCCTTCTTTCCGAACCTATCGCGAAGCTCTGCAGCGTTCTTTGCGTTGAGTGCAAGCCATCGGTTGTACGCCTCAAGGGCATCCCAGTGCCTCATGTCGGTGTAGCCGATCAAGCGGTAAGCGTTCCGAAGGGAGCCAAAATGCCTGTAGTAGCAGTCGTTACATGGCAGACCTGCAGCGTCGTCGATGATTCTTGCCGTCAATCTCCCTTTCTTCATCCAAAGCTTGCGGAGACGGACCAGCATCTCTTCCTCAGGGAGCTCGAAGCGGCGCCCCTTTCGTATCTCTCGCACGCGGAAAAACAAATCTCGGTCGATGATTGGCTCTACGCAGCCCTCGGTCCGAATCCAAAGCGTCGATGGATTATTGACCATTTTTGTACCGAGCTTCTTCGTCTTGCGATTATAGACGAGATTGCCGATGAAGGTTTCGTTCTGGAGGAGTCTTGCAACCTTGGCTCGGTTCCATGGACGACCGTTCTCTGTCAGGACGTTTCGCCGATTGAGCTTACGGACGATTTTCTCCTCGGATTTCACCTGCGCAAACTCTTCAAAAATCCACCGTACAATCGCCGTCTCATCTGGAGTGCCGGGCAGAACTTTGACATGCTCCGAAATCGGAGATTTCCATTCTCCAGGTTTGAGTATTGTTTTTGGCCGCGATTTCTCGTCGACAAGCAGCCGTTGTAGCCCATAGCCTACGGGGCCGCCCATCTTGAATCCTAGTCTTACCAGCCGGGATTGGCCCGCGTACACTTTCGCCGAGAGCTCGCGGCTGAACTCCGCCGCCATAACCCGCTTTATATTCTTCATGATGTGGGAAATTAGGCTGCCGTCATTTTCGAATTGCTCGGCGCAGTAGGCAACCTTTATGCCTGCCTGCTTGCAGATGAACTCATAGTGGGCACTTTCATCCACGTCCTGAAACCGGCCCCACCGGCTGACATCAAAGACTAGGACATGGCTGTAGTCTGACGATCCCGACCGCACGTCCTTGATCAATTGCGTCAATCCCAATCTGTTTTTGATCCGCAGCCCGCTCACACCTTCGTCACGGTAGGTTCGGACAATCGTCAAATGGTGGAGTTGCGCAAAGGTTGCGATGACCACCGCCTGATTCTCGATGGAGTATTTTTGAAGATCGGTTGACATGCGGACGTATTGCGCCGCGCGTAGAGCTTTTTGTGATAGGGGTAGACTATCCTTGTGAACGACAAGTGCGTTTGCCATGGCCTTTCTCCTTCCGCATAGCAACGATGCTACCGAAAGGGGTGTGAGGGCCACGAGAAATACTAATCTAATCAAGTAAGCGAAGCAGGGCATTTCCGTCGTTGGCCCTTCGTGTCGTTCGCTGCGCTGCACGCAATGACCGCAATTGAGGGCGAACCGGACTTCAATAAGGCATCGCGCAGCGGAACCCACCAACGAATCGTGATGGATCTTCGTTCGTTCAACGAGCGCCTCGCCAAAAAGAGGAGCTACTAACGAAACGGTTGGCCTGACATTGCGTTCAGCTCTTGACGCACGCGTGCCGGACCTGCTCGTGAGGAGGCGGTAGCGCCTTGCGATCGGAAAGGGACAAATCGGGTGCGACAGAATGCGAGACTAGCGTGACTTCTCAGTGGCAGTACCAGGTTAGGTTCGATCTGAACGATTCTGCCACGGCGGAATCGGTACGCCGAAAACTCCGTGTTCCGGCACTGGCGCCGCTGTTCGATATCCTCGCCGAGCGTCGCGCTGCGCTGAAATGCCAGTTCGACGCCTTTGCGGAGTATGTCGCCGCAGCAGAAGAGCACGGCGTCGAAAACTATCCGCTCTACCAGTGGACGAAGGCGACGATCGAGAATCCGGCGAAGAAGGAAAAGTATTTGAGATCCTTTACAGTCTACGTGGACGACCGGGAGGTCTATGCCAAGGAGATTGCTGATGCGCTGGAGGCGGACTTGCAGCCGCTCGCCACTAGCGGGCTCATCACGCGAATATCCAAGTACGATACCAATCCCGCCAACAATCCTCAGCCGCCGCAGGGCCCCCGCGAGCGGTAGCTAGCCCATCCGCGAGAGCGAACTGAATGCCGGCTCCTGGCACGTTGAGACATGTCCGTTTCCAGGGGGAAGACCGGAAGTAGTCGGCCGACGACCAAAATGACGCGATTGACCCATTTGAGACATTGGTCCAGCCGAGAGAGGTATTCATCAGGCCGGTGAAATCGGCTAGATTTGGCCCTAGCTCCTGAAGCGGACGTGCCGAAGTCTTTGCATGGGACAGCGGGTAGGTAACGTACCGCCGGCGGGCATCGCATTTCAATTAATCGACGTCTCCTTCTTGCCGGCGTGACTCACCCATCGCAAGTTCGTCTGCGCGCCAGCGCCCGACACGTTCACAACACCAGGAGAGTCAAATGCAATCGAGAACGCTCCTCTTGAAATACATCGTCCTCGTATCGGTAGCAGCCATGTTCTTTGTCGCGAATCCGTCATTCGCGCAGCAGAAAGGCGCGTCCTCTTCGGAGATGAAAACAAGAGAGGTGCGAGTTAATGGCCTTACACTCCATTACATTGAACACGGGCAAGGAACTCCGGTGGTGTTGGTGCACGGCACATTGGAGGATTACCGCACGTGGGATGGACAGCTTGAGGCGTTCTCGAGGGGATATCGACTAATCTCGTACAGTCGTCGGTATCACTATCCAAATGAATGGCCCAAAGATTCAACAGATTTTTCTGCCACCATCCATGCAAGAGACCTGGCTGCATTCATCAAGGCGCTTAATCTACCCCCGGTTCATCTCATTGGTCATTCGTATGGGGCGTTTATTGCTTTCCTGGTCGCACGAGATCACCCGGAAGCCATTCGCAGTCTGACGCTGGGCGGCCGGCTTTGGCAGTGGGCCATCACCGCCCGCACAATAATCGCGCTTGATTCGAAAGCAGGACTCACGGTTCGCCACCTAATTCGCTCACTCTAGCCAATCACATCGAACGGCGGGCGGTGAAGCACCTGTCGTTGCTCGTATCTTCACCCCTTGGCCAATGTCTTGGCCGCCCTAAATCCGATACGCATGACCAATGCCTCCCTCTTGATTGCGCTGATGGTATGCGTTGGTCCTTGAACCGACTGAAGGCACACATCGGGCAGTTCTTTTGTTGTTCGCGTGGCTACCTCATTGCAGAGAGAGCTCCACCGACCGTCCCGCCTCCCGTCGCAACTAGGAGCAGGCAAACCAGCAGCTTGAGAAGGGGTGGTGACAGCGGCGAAGAGCGGCCTGCCGCGAAAGCAGTAACCAAGAAGACCACCGGAACGGCCTCGGCGGCAAGCTGCGTAGCCTGTAGCGAAAAGCCGTCCGTTGGAACGACGATCAATAGTCGCAGCAAAGCTCCTGCGCCAAAAAAGAAGATCAAAGACTCCTGAATTTTCTCCGGCGTCCACGGCTGCCGGTACATCAGGTAGACCAGGGGTGGGCCCGGAGCCGAAAACATACCGCCCAGCAAACCGGAAATCGCGCCAGTCAGAACAAAGGCCGGCCGCGATGAAGCTTTTTCCAGCGGCTTGGCTGCCCGCCAGAGCAAGAAAGCAGACCCGATGATGCTGATACCAAGAAGCAGCTTCACCACCTGGTAGAAGGTACCTGCCAGCCAAGTCAGTAGCAGAGTGCCAACGGCGGCTCCCAGCAGACTGGATACCACGCCTGGCCACAACCACCGTTCGAAGTGCGGAGGAAAACGCTGATAGAGGAATGTGCAGGCGTTGACGAAAACCATCACTGTCACTGCGTTGACCGCGTCGGTTAAAGGTACGAGGTCCGTCGCTGAGATCAATCCGAGCAGGATCAGCGCCAGGGCGAAACCGGTGAGGCTCTGTGCATAGACTGCCAGCGCGACAAACAGTAGGAATACCAGATGGGTCCACATCGGTTTATGCCGCCGGCAGCTCGAGTACCTCGCCGACGAGACCGTTCCCGCGTTGCTGCGACCGCCCGAAGATCTTGCAACGAGCCATCGCGTCGAGCGGCGCGTCCCGCGCCTGGGTGAGGCGCCGTACGCATGTCGCATCGACGTCGCGCGCCGCGGCGGTCAACGCGGTTCGATCGACAAACGATCTCGGATCGAGACGGATTTCGCGGGCAGCGCGTAACAGCTCCGGCGAACCCGGCAGGATGCTTTCGGAAACGATGATCTTCATGACGGCCGACCGCGTACAGGGTTCGAGGGAGGATAGGGAGCTCGCCACAGCGAGCGAAATGCGATCAGACCGAGCACCGGGCCCAACGCGAGCCATGGCAGGAGCTTCGGCATGGCAATGGCCTCGGCGCAGCGCACAAACAGCTCAATGCTCGCTACCGTGATCGCAAATCCAACACAGTTCGCGAAGGTGAGCACGCTGCCGACCAGTTCGGGCGGCGCATTCTGTGCGGTCAGCGTCGAAAATTGGGGCGAGTCGCCTGCGGCAGTGGCGCCCCACAGCAGGAGCCAGCTCAGAAAAAGCGGCAGCGGAGCCCCAAGCATCAGCGGGCTGGCAAGCGCGCAGGCCCCGCTGATCGCAAGTTGGGTAGCAGCGACGCGAGCGCTACCGAAGCAGTGCACGAACATGCCGCCGCCGACGCAGCCGACCACACCGGCGGCGATCGCGCAGAAGGCCGCTCCGCTGACTTGGCTTCCGGCAAGCCTGGTCGCCAGCACCGAAGGCACCAGTACATAGAAAGTGTACAGCTCCCACATGTGTCCGAAATAGGCAAAGACGGACGCGCGGACGGCCTTGCTGGTCCAGATCACGGTCAATGCACGTGCGGTGATGCGATGCTGGGGCGCCGGCGACGAGGTGGTGGGCACGAAAAGCACCATTGCCACCCCACCAAGTGCTGCCAGGGTTGATACGCAGAGCAGCAAGGCCTGCCAGGAGAACGGAAAAGCGCTTCCCCCAAGCGCGCGTATTCCGTGCGGCAGCGCGGTTCCCAGCACCAGAGCACCAATCAGGATACCCATGACGGCACCCAGTCGGTCGCGATACCAGCTTGCCGCGATACGCATTCCTACGGGATAGATCCCGGCGAGCAGGAAGCCGACGGCAAACCGCAGCACGAGCAGCGTTTCCCATTGACGATCAAGAACTACGGTCAGCGCGTTCGCAGCCGAGCCAAGAACTGCACAAACCAAAAATACGCGAGTAGGGGCGAAGCGATCCGCCACCATCAGCAGTGCGAAAGCGAACGTACCACTGACGAATCCGACCTGAACCGCAGAACTGAGCGCGCCGACCGCGGTCGGCGGCAAGTTCCAGGCGTGCTGCAGATCGGGCATCACCGCATTGGCGGCAAACCACAGCGAGGTCGCGCTGAATTGCGAGACGACGATGACCGGCAGAACTTGTCGGGGTACGTCACTGATTCGCATTCAGGAGGCGCCAACGAGCATCGGCATTACGATCAGCTGCGCTTATATTGGAGCAGGCCGCCCGCGACTTTTGGCGGGCGAGCACGTATCGCCTCCTCGATCGGCTCGGTTCCCCAGCCGGGCCGCGTCGGCACGAGCAAGTGGCCGTCTCGAAATTCCGGCGCGTGCGTGAACAGCTCGTTTTCCCACGGCAGGCGATCGACATCGACTTCCATAATGTGCAGATTCGGAACCGCTGCCGCAAAGTTGGCGTTCATCATGGTGCAAAGGTCGCCGTAGAAATTATGCGGGGCCACATTTACATCGTGGGCGTCGGCCAGGGCCGCGATCTTCATGCTCTGCCAGACGCCGTTCCACACCGTGTCTACGATCGCGACATCGACTGCCTGTTTCTCGAAGTACGGGAGGAAATTCCGCACCCCGATGAGCGTCTCGCACGAACTGATCGGATGTGCGCTATGCTGGCGCACGTAAGCCAGGGCCGCCGGATTGTGGAGATCGATCTCGACCCAGAACATGTCGAGATCGGCGATAGCCCTCAAGAACTTGAGCAGGCCTTCCGGTTTTGCGTTGAAGTTGATGTCGATGAGGATGTCCATGTCCGGACCCCCACCTTCGCGTAACGCCTCAAGATGGCGGCGGACGTTGCGAATGAATTTCTTGTCGATCGGGAGTTCTGGCATGAAAGGAATGGCGAAACCCGCCCGCCACGCATAGGCAGGACCGTCTTCGTGGATGAACAGGTTCGTCTTCAGCGCGGTGAACCCGCGTTCACGCGCCTCCGCGGCAGTCCGCTTCACGCCTTCGAGATCGGTTACTGCCGGGGGATAGAAGGTCGGATGGTTGATCCGCCAGGTCGGGCAGTGCGACCAGTACACGCGTACCTTGTCGCGCAGCTTGCCGCCAAGCAATTCGTAACAAGGTACACCGAGCGCCTTGGCCTTGGCGTCCAGCAGGGCATTTTCCAGGGCGCCGATGCCTTCGCCGACCACGCTGCCTGGAGCTGGCCGCGTCAGGCAGCTGGCCAGCTGAAAGAATCGTTCGTGATCGTTCACGGGCTGGCCGACAAGGCGGTTCTTCAATTGCTCAATGACAGCCGTGACGCCCGGAGATCCAAATCCTTCGTCGTACTCGCTCCAGCCGGTGATTCCGGCGTCCGTGCTCAGCTTGACAAAATAGTAGTTGCGCCATCCTGCGTCGCAGATCAGCGTTTCAACGGAAGTAACTTTCATCGATGACCTGCTTTCACTCGCCGAATTGCTTGAAGGCGTCCATTGCCCGGACGGAGTAGACGTACGCAGCACCTGCATTTAGTGCGATCGCTGTGCCAAGCGCCTCCGCCAGTTCTCCCTCGGTTGCGCCGGCTTGGCGCGCCGCGGCGGCATGCGATGAAATGCAGCCGTCGCAACGCGTGGTGACCGCGACAGCAAGCGCTATCAGTTCGCGGGTTTTGGCGTCCAAATGGCCGTTTGCGCCTTGTGCTGCGTTCAGCGCCTGAAATGCCTGCACAAATTTGGGGTTGGCTTCGGTGAGCGTGGCGGCAGCCTTCCGGGTGTTGGCGAGTTGGACTTTCCAGTCATTCAGCATCGGGACCTCCGTATTTTGATAAGGATCATGGTTGCGGCGTCGCGCCGACAGCTCGGTGCTGCGGGCACGATCTCAATCGAGCACCATGTTCATCTCCTTGATGATCGTTTCCCAGCGGACGGACTCCTGCGCGAGGAAATCCGCGAACTCCTTGGGTGAGCTTTCGACCGGAGTTGCACCGAGTATCGTCAGACGGTCGCGGCTTTGCTGCGATTTGAGCGTCGCCGCGATGGCTGCACTTACTTTGGCGACGATCTCCGGCGGCGTACCGGCCGGTGCGAACACACCGTACCAGGACACGAGATTGAAGCCCCGGATCGTCTCTGCCGCCGGCGCTAACTCCGGGGCCAACGGTGACCGGTCGGGAGAGGTTATGGCGAGACCTTTCAGCCGGTTGTCCCGAATGAATGGAAGGGCCTCGTTCACGGCAAGAAAGTCCGTGTGCCCCGCCATCACGTCGGTGATCGCTGGAGCGCCACCCCTGTATGGCACGATCAAGACGTTCACGTCGGCACCGCGCTTGAACATCTCGCAGGCGATATGTCCGCTTGTACCCACGCCACTGGTAGCGCAGGTCAGCTGACCCGGTTTGGCCTTGGCGCGCGCAACGAGATCGGCGAGCGTGTTGATGCCGAGGCCCGGAGTGGCGGCAAAGTAGTTTGGCACGCTGGCCACCTGCGACACAGGGGCCAAATCCTTGCGCAGGTCGAATGGCTTCTGCCTGTACAGGTGTTCGTTGAGGACGTTCGCAAGTGCCCCAAGCAGAAATGTGTAGCCATCAGGCCTGGACTTTGCCACCGAGCTCGATCCTGACATTCCTCCGGCACCCGGCCGGTTCTCAACGATGATTGACTGGCCGAGGATCGGCTGCAGCCCGTCAGCCAGGATACGGGCCACCGCATCGGCGTTACCTCCGGCCGGGAAAGGTGCGACCAGAGTGATTATTCGTTCAGGCCAAGCGGCTGATGCGGTCGTCGGAATTGCGGCGACCAGAATCACGCATGCCCGCGCCATGAGACGCTTGAGTGCTCCCATCTCTTCCTCCCTTCGGCCTGCTCTTGATGGCAAGCCTTTCAAGGATGGTAAGATAGAAACCGTTGTCGGGAAAAACTGAAAGATTTTGGCCTGAGCATCGAAAGTGCTGATGCTCGCGGCAGAGCGTGCTACGTATCGCTTGTCTCCCAGCCGATCGACGGAGGGCAATTGTGCTACGAGCCTTGCGTGCTTTCCTTGCACTTCATCATCGCGGCACGATCGCTGCAGCGGCCGACGACGTGCACCTCTCGCCGGCGGCCGTGAGTGCGCAGTTGAAACTGCTTGAGGAAAGCTCGGCGTTGAGCTCTTCGTACGGACAAAGCGCTCGCTCAAGCTCTCGTCAGCGGGGCATCGCCTTATCCCGCTCGCCGAAAAAATGATGTCGGTCTACGAAGAAATGCTTCAGCTATCCGATCCGGACGCGGTGCAAGGCCCGATATCCTTGGGCGGCATTCACACGGTGCTACTCGGCATATTCCCTATCGTGCTCCGCAACCTGAAGGCCGAAGCTCCGCGCTTGCGAGTGAAAATCACGGGCGGCAACTCGCCAGACCTCATCGCACAGGTTGAGGCTGGTTTACTGGATGCGGCCGTCATCACCCACCCGCCGCACCCGTTATCTGACAAGTTGCTCGTTCATCATCTCTATTCCGAGCCGTTTGCGTTGATTCTACCCGAGGGCTGGGCATGTGCCAGCCTTGTCGAGACCCTGACGACTTCGCCCTACATCGCACTAGACCGCACCAATTGGGTGGGGCGGTCGATCGACGCGTTCTTCCTGCGCAGCGGCATCGACATACGCCCCGCAGTGGAGCTAAGTTCGCAGGACGCCGTGCTTACCTTCGTCAAATATGGGCACGGCGTGAGCGTGCTTCCAATTCTTCGAGGTGAGGCCCAGATCGTTGATCAACGTTTGCAGGTGGTGCCGATCCGCGGATTCGAACGCAATGTCTCACTTGTCGAGCGCAAGATTCATGCTCGTTCGCATCTCACGGCAAAGCTGCTGAAAAGCATCGTTGAGGTGACGATTGAGGATAAGACTACGAAAACCTGAGCGGCGCAACAGCGGCTGACAGCGTCCTCGGTTGATCAATCCTAAAGCCCGGATTTATGGGTTTTATGAAGTCCCTCCGCCAACTGCCTGGCTTAGATTTCGCCTGTATTGCAGTGGACTTATGCTCATTTCGGATCGAAACATGAATACGAATGCCGACGCTGATGAATATCCAAGACGCAGCGCAATCTCCGTGATCGGGAGATCACTGCCCAACAATTCGATGGACTTAAACAGGCGAAGACGCTGGCGCCAAGTGCGCAAGCTCATGCCGACCTCGCTCTCGAAGCGCCTGGTCAGCGTTCGCGATGACATCCCGATTTCGATACCCCACTTGTCGGTGTGGCGAGGATTGGCGGGATCGGCATAGAGGCTCTCACAGAGTGCAAGCAAAGCTGGGTGGTTGGGCCAAGGCAACGCTCCTGAAATCGGCGTCGCCCGTCGCAACTGATCGAGGATGAGCGCGGTAACGCGCGCGGCGTAGTGACGATCTTCTTTTTTGAGCGATGCGGCCTCTACGATGAGCGCACGGAGAAACGGGGACACGTGAATGACGGTCGTCCGGGGCGTTATGCTTGAGCTTCGATCATCTGCCACCCAAAGGCTCCGGAATTCCGCGCCCATGAGAGAGCCGACCGAGTGCGTCGTGCCGGTCGGCAGCCAGACGGCTTGCTCTGGAGAAATGACGACGCTCCTTCCGTTGGCGTTGACGGTGAGCGCGCCCGAAACCGCGTACACAAGCTGATTCCAAGTGTGACTGTGTTCGGCGAAGTAGCTTCTAGCAGCAAGCGACTGCACACGAATGATCATGGGCTTGGGAGGTCCAAGACCCTGCGGGGCCTGAAGCGGCTTCCAGCCAAAGTTTTTTGGCGATTGACGTTTCATCGACATAAATTGGCATTCTGTAGAAGGAAAGGCCAGCGATTTGTCCCTACTCTCAGATCGGTGATGGCGGTTGGTCTTGGCGGGGCCGTCAATGCGCCAAAGGCTAGGGAGAGAAAAATGAGTGTCAGTCGACGGAGAATCCTGGCGTCGGGAGCAGCGCTCGCGATCGGCGGCATGTCCTCAGTGAAATCCGGTGAGGCTCTGGCTGGCGCCGTGCCGCCTGACGTTCCCGAATGGATGCGTGAGCAGGGTGGGCCGATCCTGTCGCCAGCGTACGGACTGCCGTCGAAATTCGAGAAGGATGTCGTTCGACGCATTCGGGAGCCTCGCGCCACCGACACTGAGGCCTTCAGCGTTACGCCGTTGCAGAACCTTCACGGTATCATCACCCCGAACGGGCTGGTCTTCGAACGTCATCATGCCGGCGTGCCCGAGATCGCGCCCGATCAGCATCGCTTGCTGATCCACGGCCTGGTGGACCGGCCCCTGGTCCTAACGATGGATGATCTCTTGCGGTTTCCAGCGGTCACTCGTATCCACTTCCTGGAATGCTCCGGAAACAGCTCCACTGAATGGAGAAAATCCGGCTACCATTCCGTTCAGCGCACGCACGGGCTGATGTCCTGTTGCGAGTGGACTGGGGTGCCCCTCTCAACAATCCTGGGCGAGGTCGGGCTGAAGCCGGATGCCAAATGGATCCTGGCGGAGGGCGCCGATGCGGCCGCCATGACGCGCAGCGTGCCGATCGAAAAAGCACTCGACGATGCGCTGATCGTCTATGCGCAGAACGGAGAGATGCTCCGGCCCGAGCAAGGCTATCCCGTTCGGCTGTTCCTTCCGGGCTTCGAGGGAAACATGTCGGTGAAATGGCTGCGTCGCCTGAAGATTGGCGATCGTCCATGGCATTCGCGAGAGGAAACCGCGCGTTACACCAACTTGCTGGCCAACGGCAAGGCTTACCAATTCGCATTCGAGATGGACGTAAAGTCCGTCGTGACCTTCCCGAATGCGGATCGCAGCTTCAAAGCCCCGGGGTCTTACGAAATTTCGGGAATCGCCTGGTCGGGGCGCGGCCATGTCACGCGTGTCGACGTTTCGGTCGATGGCGGTGCCACATGGCGCCGGGCCTCGCTTCAGGAGCCCGTCCTCGACAAGTGTCTGACTCGCTTCCGGCTGCCGTTCAGCTGGCAGGGCCAGCCCCTGGAGATCCAGAGCAGAGCTTATGACGACAAGGGCTGGATGCAGCCCACCCGTTCGAGCTTGATTGCCGCGCGGGGAACAAATCCCCGGTACCACTTCAACGCAATTCAAGGCTGGAAAGTCGCTGCTGATGGAGTCCTCACCAATGCGAGCACTTAACGTCTGCGTTGCCGTTGCCTTGTTCTTCTTCGCCGGTTCTGCGCTCGCGCAGCAAGCGCGGCTCAGCCTCGGAACGCCGGCAACTCCGGAACAGATCCGTGGGTGGGACATCGACGTGCGGCCGGATGGAGCAGGGTTGCCGCCGGGGAAGGGGAGCGTCGAGCAAGGTGAGAAGATCTATGCCGAACAATGCGCCGCCTGTCATGGCGAGAAGGGACAGAATCCGGCGAAAGGTTTCGACCGCCTCGTGGGCGGCAAAGGCACGCTTGCGACACCAAAGCCCGTTCAGACGGTTGGCAGTTACTGGCCCTACGCAACAACGATCTTCGACTACGTCAATCGGGCCATGCCATTCACGGCGCCGAACAGTTTGACAGCGGACGAAGTCTATTCGGTCGTGGCCTACCTGCTGTACGTTAACGACATCGTACCGCGGCAAGCGGTCATGGATGCGCAGGAGTTGAAGAAGGTGAAAATGCCCAACGCGGACGGCTTCATTCCCGATGGGAGACCCGACACCGACGACCTGAAATGCAAGGCGAATTGCAAATAGGCGGATGGTGAAAGGGAGCGGCACACGTCAAAAATCATGAACCACCTGATGATTGCGGCCATTGCATGTTTTATCGGTGCTAGCTCATATGCCGTGGCGCATGAGAGCGACGGGAAACTCGGCAACGTCAGCTTCCCCATATCGTGCAAAGGGGAGCAGGCGAAATTCGACCGCACCGTCACCCTCATGCACAACTTCTATCCAGAGACGTCGAAAGCATTCCAGGAAATCATCCGCAACGATCCGGATTGCGGCATTGCCTATTGGGGCCTCGCGACGAGCTATCGTCCGAACCCGCTCGTTCCGCCTTTCCCCGTTGCAATATTTTATGCTCTCTCGCTGTTAGAGACGATCGATTTGTCGGACAAAACGTACGGCAATCAGCTGAAAGCTGCCGGGATCCTCAACGCGCAAGCTAAGGATCATCCGAAGCATCCGGGGATCACCCATTATCTGCTCCATAGCTACGATTTCGCTCCGCTCGCCGCGATGTGCTTGGACACTGCTCGTCTCTACGACAAGATAGCGGCCAATTCGTCCCACGCGCTGCATATGCCGTCCCACATCTATTCGATGCTCGGCATGTGGGATGACTCGATCCGGTCGAACCTCTGAGGCCTTAACGAACGGGTATGCCGCAAAGGCGTATCCCGGCGCCACCGACGCGCAGGTACCTCACAATCTGAATTTTCTGATGTACACTTATGGACCGGCCGCTTCTGGCGGATTGCGTTGAAAAACTCGACCAATAGGCCGTTCGTAACGATGCCAAGAGGCAGGCGCGCGCGGCCTCTACTGTGCTTTAGGCGGGCTGCAGCGCAGGGCTCGGGATCAGCTTTGCGAGCTTCCGGAGATTTTGGGCGGTGGCCGCCAGGAGGAACTCGTCTTGGGCACCCAATGGGCCTCTCAGCCTGAGACGGTCGAGCCGCAGGATGCGCTTGAGGTGCGCGAAGAGCATTTCAATCTTCTTCCGTTCACGCCGCGACGTCACGTAGGCATGGGTCTTGGCGATCTCGCGCGCAACGTCTCGAGCCTTTTCGTGGATTGAGCGTGGGACCTTGCGGGAGGGCATCTTCAGACAACACCGGGGCTTGAGTTCGCAAGCATCGCAGTCATGTTTGCTGGCCCGGTAGAGCAGCGTTGTCCCATCGTTCACAAGGGTGCCGGTGGAAGTCAGCACCTTGCCAGCTGGGCAGATGTAAACGTCGCTCTGTTGATCGTAGGCGAAGTCTTCCCGAGAGAACGTCCCGTCGGCACGCCCTGATTTATCGAAGACCGGAATGTGCGGCTCGATCGCGCGCTCGTTGACCAACCACGCCAGCATCTCCGCTGCCCCGTAGGCAGTGTCGGCTACAACGCGCTCGGGACGGAGCTCAAGGCGCTCTTCGGTACGCTCAATCATAGTGCGCGCCGCACCGACCTCGGCCTGCCGGATCGCTCGCGTCGCCTCGACGTCGACGATGATCGCGACCTTCAGGTCGATCAGATAGTTGTTGGCGTAGGCAAAGAAGGCATGTCCTTTGTGAGCGCCGGTCCATTGCGCGGCTGGGTCCGACTTGGCAATGAACTTCGGCACTGTGTCGCTCGCCGCGCCCCAGGCCGCTTCATCCAGCGTATCGAGATACTCCCGGACGGATCGGCGCGTCCTCGCAACGGTCTCCCAGTCAACCTCATCAGTTCCAGCAACAGCGCGCTGCTTGTTAGCGTCGGCGGCAATCAAGCTGGCATCGACCGCAAAGGCGGCGCCGTCGACTAATCCTTCTGCGATGCAGCGCTGGACCACCGTCTCGAACAGCTTTCGCAGCAGATCGCAGTCCCGGAAGCGGCCATGCCTGTTCTTGGAGAAGGTCGAGTGGTCCGGCACCTCGCCCTCAAGACCGAGCCGACAGAACCACCGGTAAGCGAGGTTCAAGTGCACTTCCTCGCACAAGCGCCGTTCGGAACGGATGCCGTAGCAGTAGCCAACTAACAGCATCCGCACGAGCAGGTCGGGATCAATCGAAGGCCGGCCAGTGCAGCTGTAGAATGGCTCCAGGTGCCGTCGGATGCCCGATAAATCCACGAACCGGTCGATCGATCTCAGCAGGTGGGTAACAGGAACGTGTCGCTCAAGGGAGAACTCGTAGAACAGCGCCGCCTGATCAATCTGCCGCTGACCCATCATCGATTCGGCCCTCCCGCCCAACGGACGGAGTGAATCAGCGAAGCCGCTCGGCTTCAACGGTCGAGTTTTTCAACACAATCGGCGCAAAGCGGCCATTCGTTGCAAGCAATCATGAGCGCGTCACGAATGGAACGATGGCGAGAAGTTCAGCTCGCCGCTCGATCAAAAGAAAAAGGCCGGCGGGCATTACGCCGCCGACCTTGTCTTGCAACTGCCGGCTCGCGGGTCCGGTTCCGTTGCTTTGCATTCCGTCTTGCTGGATTGGTAGCGCCGAGCGCCGGCTGACGCCATTGCACGCAGGCGTGGTCCGGCCGAACCGAGGTAGGCTTCCACTACGCAATTGGAATGGAGACGGCTATCCTTTGGTTTAGGCGCGCGTGCGATCGTGCTCTTCAGTCCGCAACAATAAGGCAGCAGACGCCAGGTGCAAAAGAGCTTACGGTCTTCATCGGCGATTGGCGCAGCCGTTCGCTGGAAAACGACATGTGGGAGGGACCGATGGCTTCGATGATTATTCATCACAGCGTCCGTGATTATGCAGCATGGCGTCCGGGCTATGACGCCCACGAATCGAGCCGGGTCGCGGCTGGAATCACTGACTGCCGCGTCTACCGCAACGCGGAAGACCCTAACGACATTGTAATCGTAGCCAACGTGTCGGACCTGGCCAAGGCGCGCGCCTGGACGGCGAGTGATGATTTGAAGACTGCGATGCAAAAGGCCGGTGTGCTGGGAGCGCCCACAATTCATTTGATCGGCTGATACTCTCGGTAGGCCTTGTCCAGGTCGGTCAACTTTGGTTGACGATACCGGCATTCAGCCTTCTCCAACGTCCGGAAACCGCCCCTGGCAAGCGGCCCAAGCCCTGCGGCTCGGACGTCCGGTCCGGGGTCAGAAGACGACATCGGCGAGCGGTTACACCCAATGGGATGAAGAGGCCCAACAACACCATTCGGCCCGCCCTCCGCGTCACTCTATCGCGAGCGCCATACTTTATGCCGATTGGCCTTCTGGCTCGTCTAAGAAGGGTGTTCGCGATCGGCCGCTCTTGGCGCGAAGCGGACGTTAGTTGCTTTCGACCGATAAGAACGTCGCAAGAGCTTATCGGTTCGCAATCAAAGCGGGCATCGGCTCGACGCGGCCGACTGCCGGCGTTGTTGACCAGCGTTCCGCTCGGCCGGCAGCTGAGTGTCTCTTCTTAGTCGGCACGCGCGCAGCCATTGCCTCAGATTTTGCGAGACTGATCCTCTGCGAGGGCTGCTTCTTTATTTGGAAACGGCTGCCAAGTTATTGGAATTGCTAGAGGGTGTTTTGACCATTTTTTCCAAATGCGTCTTGAAATCGCTGAATAATCAAGCGGATTTTGATTCCGCCATTCGGAGGTTCGATCCCTCCCGCCCCAGCCATTTGATATTGCTCATCTAATCACCTTTTTGGTTGCTTCATTCTGAATGGCGCGAGTCCGCTGCCCATTGCCGGTGCAAGTGACGCAGTCATCGGCGGGCCATAGCTGGCCTTACCGTAGCGGAACCATCGTGACGGTGGACGGTGGTCGCTCCTACCGCTCCTAGGCAGTGGCCGGGCAGGGGACCATTCCATCCGGCAAAACAACATGCCCTGCGGTAGCGGGCCCGGAGGAGTAGCGGCCCATCTACTACTTCGGAGCGGATTATCGAGACTTTCCGTTAAGAGGGCGGCTCTCTGACGCTTCGGCACTACTCACGGTGGCGTAGAGCGTCGACCAGCAGGTCGAACGCCGCTGAAGATTGGCGACTGATCGGATAGTAGAGATGATAGCCCGACCAAGGCACACACCAATCTTCGAGTACTCTAGCGAGATTTTCGTTCGCAATGTGTGGCAGTGCCAAGTCCTCAGGCACGAAAGCAAGGCCGAAGCCGGCCACCGCAGCTTCGAGCACCTCGAAAATGCTGTTGAATACGAGCTGGCCTTCGACGCGCACTTTCACCTCATGCCCATCTCTTTCGAGCTCCCAGGCATATAGTCCGCCGTAGGTCGGAAGACGCAGATTGATACATTTGTGGTCGATCAAATCATTGGGCGCCGCCGGCGGAGGGCGATCTGCGAAGTATGATGGCGCGCCGACGACCGCAAAGCGGACGTCGGGTCCGATGCGAACCGCAATCATGTCTTTGGCGACCTGTTCTCCCAGACGCACACCCGCGTCGTACCGTTGGTCAACGATGTCGACGTTGCGATTGTCCAGCGTGATCTCGACCTTGATGTCCGGATGGCTCGCTAGAAGTTTTGTCAGTTTAGGCCAGACAATCGATCGAACCGGGTGGTCGCCGGCCGTGATCCGTACAGTGCCGGCGGGTCTATCTTGAACCTCGCTTAAGGACGCAAGCTCTGTCTCGATCTTATCAAGTCGTGGCGCAACAGTTCGAAGCAGGCGCTCTCCAGCCTCGGTGGGACTAACGCCCCTGGTGTTGCGGGTCAGTAGCCGAACACCAAGGCGACTCTCGAGTTCACGGATCGTGTGACTAAGGGCGGACTGCGACACGCCGAGCTTCGCAGCAGCTCTTGTGAAACTGCGTTCTCGGCCCACCGCCTTGAAGGCCCTGAGGTCGTCAAGGTAGCCTCGATGCATCTATCGCCTTTTGCTCGTGAGCCTGCGCGGCGGCGCACCGCTGCTCTCGTCCGCCGCGCGCAGATTCGGCAAGCACATGTTACGCGTTTGTGGGGTGCCGATCAGCCCATGTCTCCAAACTTGATCTTGGACAGCGGCAGGCTGCGAATTCGCTGGCCGGTTAGAGCGGCGACTGCATTTGCGACAGCCGGCGGCACGCCGGGCAGGCCTGGCTCGCCGATGCCACCCATGGGAGCGCCACTCTTGACGATGCGCACATGCACGCGCGGCATCCGGTCCGGCGGGAGGATCGGATAGGCGTCGAAGTTGCGCGCTTGTGGCACGCCCTCGGCATAAACGACCTCTTCCAACAGCGCAGACGAGAGACCAAGCGCAACGGCAGAATTGACCTGCGCTTCAATGATGCCGGGATTGACGATGCTGCCTGGATCGATCGCCACCCAGACATCATGCACCATGACGGTACCATCCTTCAGCGAGACTTCTGCGATGGTCGCGACCTCGCTCCCGAACGGCGACGCCATGGCGACACCGCGCGCTCGTTTGCTGCCATCAGCCGCCGAGAAGGGGCCGCGCTTCCAGCCGCCCGAGAGATCGCCGACTGCTTCGAGCAGCGTCTTGTGGCGGGGCTTGTCGGCCAACAGCCGCAGGCGAAGCTGATAGGGATCCTGCCGACCGGCATCGGCAAGCTCGTCGAAGAACGTCTCGTAGAAGAAGTCGTTCATGGAATGGCCGACCGAGCGCCAGAACCCGATGACGTTAGGATCATCGACAAGGACATGAGCGACACGGCGGTTGGCAATCGCGTAGGGCTTGTTTGCGATTCCCTCGACGGCCGAACGGTCGGCGACGCCCGGCTTGCGGCCGAACCAGCGATCGACCGGTCCTTCGCCAACGGCTTCTGCCTCGAGCGCCACGGGGATGCCATTCGCATCGAGGCCGCCCCGGAAACGCGCAAAGCCCATCGGGCGCAGCGCGTCGCGCAAGAACTCTTCCTCGCGACTCCAGATGATCTTGACCGGGCGTCCCACGGCCTTCGCCAGCAAGATGGCCTGGGGGAATGGATTGGCCGTGTCGTACAGGAAATGCCGGCCGAAGAAGCCGCCCAGCAAAGGCGAATGGATTTTCACCTTTTCGGGTGTGATGCCGGCGACCTTCGCCGCCGCGGTTTGGAACAGTTCGGGCGCCTGGTTAGGCAGCCAAAGATCGAGCGTGCCATCTTCGTTCCAGCGCGCGATCGCTGACGGCGGCTCCAATTGGCCATGCGCCAGATAGGGCGCATCATATGTCGCAGACACTACGCGCGCTGCGCTGCCGAGCGCAGCGGCTGCATCGCCCACTGTCTCCGCAGAAATGCCCGGCCCGGGAGTGGCTTCCAGGAGTGCCTTGCGTCCTTCCGACGAGAAATCGGCAGGCATCAGCCGCTGTGTGCCAGACGCGGAGTCCGTCCAGGTGACCTGGAGCGCTTCGACCGCGCGACGAGCATGCCACCAGCGGTCGGCTACCACGGCCACAGCACCGGACAGGCGGTGGATGGAATGCACGCCGGGCATGCCCTTCACCTGGGTCTCGTTGATGAGCCCGGCAGGTTCGAGGCCGCGGCGGGGCGCGTGCTGGACAGCAGCCTGCAGCATGCCGTCAATCTTGAGATCAATACCGTAGGTGGCCTTGCCGGTGGACTTGTCGCGCGCGTCAAGGCGCGCAACCGGCTTGCCGATCCAGCGGAAATCCTTTTCAGAACGAAGCGTCACCTCTTGTGGCACGGGCAAGGCCGCGGCGTCTGCAGCCAGTGAGCCGTACTCGATCGTGCGGTTCGAAGTAGCATGGCGCACGCGTCCAGGCTCGGTGGACAGGCTCGCGACCGGCACGCGAAGGCGGGCGGCCGCGGCCTGCAGCAGCATCTGCCGGGCGGAGGCGCCGACGCGACGCATCGTTTCGTAGCTCGATCGCACGGAGTAGCTTCCGCCAGTGAAGCGGCGACCGTTAACGACCAGATAATCGGTGCCGGGCGGCGCGCATTCCACGGTGAAGCTGGCTGGGTCTGCGTCCAACTCCTCGCCGACGATTTGCGCCAACGCCGTGGAGACGCCCTGGCCTCCTTCGACGAAGGGACTGCGCAACAACACGCTGTTGTCGGCGCGGATTACCAGAAAGGCCGACACGCGCGGGGAGGTTTTGGCAACCGGGGCGGTGCTCTGCGCGAGCGCCTTGCTCCCGGGCAGCATAGCGCCAAGTACGAGGGCGCCAACCGAGGCGCCGAGAAAGTCGCGCCGCGAAAGGTTCACTGGCCGTCCTTCCGGCAAATCGATAGCGGGGCAGAAATCGTGATTCATGCTGTTCATGACGGCCCCTCAACCCTGTGCAATCTGCCGGACTGCGGTGGCTATCGCGTTGTAAGTACCGCAGCGGCAGAGATTGGTCATGGTTGCCGAGATGTCCTGATCGTTTGGCTTGGGATTCTGCTTCAGGAGGGCGGTCGCAGCCATCACCTGGCCGGACTGGCAATAGCCACATTGCGGCACCTGGTTCGCGACCCAGGCTTCCACGACGCGGCGGCCGATCGCATCCTCGGTGATGGCTTCGATCGTGGTGATGGATTGCCCGGCGACGCTGCCGACGGGCGTGACGCAGGACCGCGTCGCCTGACCGTCGATCAGCACCGTGCAGGCTCCGCATTGGGCGATGCCGCAGCCATATTTGGTGCCGGTCATCCCGAGTTCGTCGCGGATCACCCAAAGCAGAGGCGTATCGTCCTCTGTCTCCACCTGATGGGTTTTGCCATTAATGGTCACTTGCATCGAAAAGCTCCTCGGATTTCTCGGCAACATGACGCGAGGGCAAGAACCCAAACGCAGCGGCCGGTGAGAAGCTACATTTAGCCTAAGTTGCGGCGTCGAATTAGCCAGCTACGTTCGCATGGACTTATGAGCAAGTTTGATTAATCGCCCACTTCGCGATCTCCTAGTCGCGATAACGCAGCGCATCCACCAGCAGCGCAAAGGCTGCCGAGTGTTGTCGGCGGCTGGGGTAATAGAGGTGATAGCCCGAATACGGAAGGCACCAATCTTCAAGGACCCGCTTGAGTCGGCCCTTGGCGACATAGGGTTTTGCCCAACCCTCGGGCACATAGGCTAGACCCATTCCTGCAAGTGCGGCGTTCAACATTTGGGCGGTTGTGTTGTAGGTCATCTGACCTTCGACGCGCACCTTCAGTTCGCGACCGCCTTTTTCAAACTCCCAGGCATAGAGCCCGCCATGGGTGGGCAAGCGCAATGTGATGCAGTTGTGGCCGATCAAATCCTGCGGTCTCTTCGGTGGTTGTCGATCCTTGAAGTACGATGGAGCTCCGACGACCGCCATGCGCATGTCCGGTGCAATGCGCACGGCTATCATATCTTTTTCGACCTGCTCACCGCTTCTCACGCCGGCGTCAAACCCTTGTGCGACGATATCGATCAGTCCGTAGTCAATGATGATCTCGATCTTGATGTCAGGGTATTTCGGCAGGATGTTCGTCAGCTTCGGTAGCAGAACTGTGTCCGCGGCATATTCGGTGGCTGTGATTCGAATTGTGCCCGCCGGCTTGTCCCGAAGCTCCCGTATGGCGGCAAGCTCGGCTTCGATCTCCTCGATCCGAGGGCCTGCGGTTCGAAGCAGGCGCTGGCCCGCTTCCGTCGGCGCCACGCTCCGCGTCGTTCGCGTCAGTAGCCGGACGCCCAGGCGCGCCTCGAGTTCACGGATGGTGTAGCTCAGCGCCGATTGTGAAACGCCGAGTTTGGCTGCCGCGTTGGTAAAGCTTCGCTCCCGCGCGACCGCCACGAAGGCCAGAAGGTCGTCGAGCTTGCCGGTCTGCATTTATCAATTCCGTTCATAAGTTCATGCCGATTATAGCGGCTAGTCGCTGCTGATGCGCGCGCTAAATCAGCGCGGTCCTCGAGGAAGGCCGAAAAGCAGGAAGGCTGCCGAATGCTGAATCGACTCTTGAACGCTTTCGTCATCACATTCGGATTCATTGGAGCTGCAATGGCACAAGAGCGCATTCTGATTTCCTCCGACTGGGGCAAGGTCACTGCCGAGCTGGTCGACAACGACGCGACCCGATCGCTGGTCCGGATGTTGCCGCTCACCATTGAAATGCGCGATCACCTCCGTCAGGAAAAGACCGGAGATCTGCCTTCGCCCTTGCCCGCGCTCGAGCGGCAACTTGATTTCTCGGCGGGTACACTGGGACTCTGGAGCTCCGATCACTTTGTGATCTACTACCGCAACGGCCGTGTCCCAGAACCCGGGATCATCATACTTGGCCAGATGACCGGTGACGTTTCGATTTTTGATCGGCCCGGACCAGTCACCGTCCGAGTCGAACGTATCAAATGAAACTTCCGCCTTAGACGCGGCATCGCGAAAGGCAAGGGACAGGATTATGCGTGGAGCCATTCTCTATGGTCCCACGTGACGTACGTTTCGAGGACCGTGAAACCCCCGTACTGCGCGTGCCGCAGGCAGACGGGACGCTGGTGCCGACGTGAGCGAGGCGAAACCGCAAATGACGTCACCCGGAGCGCGAATGAAGCCTCATGTGATCTGTCTGATGGCCGCGAGTGTCGACGGTCGGACGCGCCCAAGCCGCTGGTGTCCGAAGGGAGCAGTCGCAAATGTGTTCGAGCGGGTGCACGAAGAACTCGCTGGCGACGCCTGGCTTATCGGCCGCGTGACCGGCCAGGAGTTCGCCAAGGGCAAGCCATATCCCGCTTCGACAACGGAGGCCTTGGCGAGGGAGCCTTGGTTCGCGCGACGCGGCGCAAAGGCTTATGGCGTCGTTCTCGACGCGCACGGCAAGATCGCCTGGGGCCGGTCTGATATAGGCGGCGATCCGATCGTCGTCGTGCTTTCCGAGGCGGTATCGGATACACACCTGGCGGGCCTGCGCAGTGAAGGCGTGTCCTACATTTTCGCCGGGAAATCCCACCTCGATCTGACGCTTACGCTGGACATCCTCAATCGCGAGCTGGGCGTGAAGCGGCTGCTGCTCGAGGGCGGAGGTGGCACAAACGGTGCCTTCCTGCGAGCTGGGCTGGTCGACGAGCTCAATCTCATCCTGTGCCCTGCCGTAGACGGTGCGAAAGGAGCGCCAAGTGTGTTCGATTCCGCGGAGGCTGAGGCTGATCAGCGCGCGCCGCTGACCGCGATGACGCTGGCGCGTACTGAGGTGCTAGAAGGCGGTGCGGTGCTGCTGCGGTATCTGATGCAGAATGCGACGCCTGGGTGGCAGCAGCCTTCGTAAGGCTGCAGGCACGGGCTCAAGGCGGCCGGCCGCATCGTTATGCGGCCAAGCAGTCAGAAGTCGGATGTTGCCTGAAGCCGTGATGTCGGCGCGTCAATTGCCGCGCGGAGACGCAACGGAATATGTCCGGCCATACCGCATAGGTGGGTTTGCTTGCGCAGGCATAGGCCCTTCCTCGTGCACCATTTGAAATTCAATAGAAACTCAAATAATCGCGGTGCTTCGCCAGCGCCTTTGGACGATAGGGTCGGTCGCCGGTCACGCAACGTGCCTTGGCCAAGCCAAAGCGGTTGCGAACAAAGTCTTCATGTAGGATGTCCGGCCCTTTGCCGTCTCGCACGCCTTCCCTGGTGCCCTCGGTCCAGGCGCGACCCCATCCGGTCCGCTCGTCGTGCTGGATGCCTTCGTATGACGGCTTCAATTTCAGCTTGGTCATATCCACGATGAGCGGATGCTCGACTGCCGTTGCCTCCTTGATCATCCACTCCAGTGCCAAATCGGATAGGCCGGTCTCGCGATAGCCACCGCCCACGTCGGAATGCACGCCGGGAAACCAAACCTGCTTGATGCGACCACGCGCTTTGGCGTCCGGCGATTCTTCCGACTCGTCCCAAATCTCCGGCGCGAAGATTTCGCGGTTTTCGTCGATCGAGAGCGCTTGGCGTCCGTAGGGGACGTAGGGATTTAGCGAGGCATTGTGGAAGGCGTGACGCCACAAGACCAATCCGCTTGAGCCTGGAATGCCGAGCGCGCGCACGGTGTCCCAGACTCCAATGAAATAGGGAAAGGGAGGGTTGCTGGAATCGATGGAAAGGCTCTGGTAGCGGTCGCGATATTCCAAGCCAAGGGCAATGCGCTCTTCTTGCTTCTTATTGCCTCCGTAGTGCTTGTAGACCGCCTCAACCGCCTCCTCGACAAGCGCCAATCGACCCTTCTTGTTCTGAGGGTCGCGGGGACTGTTTCCCGCGGCGTCGCGTTGCGGAATACCACACAGCGACAGCACGCCGCCGAGACTACGTACGGTAAAGGCGCCACGACTGAATCCGAATAGAAAAACCCGGTCACCCGGTTCATAGTGTTCGATGAGTGCTGTATAGCAGTCCTTGATATTTTGCGAGATTCCGAGGCCGGTCGCCCGGCTGGCGAGATCGTAAGCCCAACGCCACCACTCGCGCTTGTGCTCCGCACCCAGCCCTTCATCATAGAACGTAACCTGTTGAGCAGGGGCAGCCTTTTTCGTTGCGTCCCATAGCTTCCAGACGTTGGTGCGCACCGCCTTCGGCATGCTAGCACCTTGGCCAGTTCCGTCGGAAAGTATCACGACGTTCTTCGCCATATTCTTGCTCCGCTTTTTTACCCGGAATGGGACGCATCAGTCAGCGCTTTGGGACATGCACGGCCAGCCCTAAGCGAAGTGAAGCCGTCGAGGCTGGATCAGACCAAGCAACAGGGCTCCTGTTTCTCGGTAGAGATTCCTCCCCTAGCAGCAGGCGAGCGCGGGCATCGCTAGCGTCGAAATCCCTGTGTAGCTCATCTATGTCTTCTATTCCATCGAAAGCGGACTGGTCAGCATGATTGGCATGTCTCATTTCCCAACAGATGGACCGATAGCCTCGTTGACACGATTCTTAGTATTTTTACTTCCTTCGCTTGGCCCGTTGTGCCCTCTGTTGTCAGATTCTTGGGTCCGGGCCTTTTGCGCTTTTGGCACTGCCTCGATCAGCTGCGCGAGCGCCTTGCTGAAGCCTGAAGTGGCGTAAGATGCGCCCCGATAGTGCCCGAGACGCACGACGACGAGATCATGCGAGGGAATGATCAGTGTGGTTTGCCCGCCGGCGCCCGCCATGTAATAGGCATCGCGCGGGACTGGATATTGCCCGTCGCCATTGAGCCAGAAAAAAGCTCCATAGATCGGCCGATTGTCCGCGGCCCAGGCGGGCGCAAGCGTGCTGACGAATGTGGTGTAGCCCTCCGGGAGAATGCGCTCACCGTTCCAAACGCCCTCCTGAAGAAAAAGATTGCCAAGCCGCGCCCAATCGCGCCCGGAGCCCACCTCATAACCTTGCCCTAGAAAATTTCCGAACGGATCAGTTTCGATCACGATGGTACGGATGCCGAGCTTGTCGAACAGCACCCGCTGAGGAAATGAGAGATATTCCTCGCCGCTTTTTTCGACACCAAGCCGGATCAGATAGTTGATCAGGACCGGATCGGTGTTGCGATAGCGTCCGACCGTGTTGGGAGGCCATTGCAATGGCCGTGTTGCCGCATAGTGAAAGGAATCGATGCCGCCGGTATAAAGATAGATGTGATCCGGGTAAGGCCCCGTTGGGTCATGATCGGGGTCTTGGGGCGCCCTGATCCGAAGTCCGCTCGACATGCGAAGGAGATCTGCAATGCGTATTTTGGCGCGCGGGTCGCCGGGCGTTTGCCATTCAGGGATCGGTGCCGGCTGGTCCAAATCATAGACGCCGTCCTTGACCAGAATGCCAAAGAGCGCTGCCGTAACGCTCTTGCCCATGGACCAGCTTTCGAGCGGCGTCTGCGGCGTAATACCTTCCGCGTAGCGCTCTGCAATGAGGCGGCCTTTCCATGTCACAACGAACGCCGCGGTCAATCCTTCGGCCGGCTGGAACGCGGCATTCACGGCAGCTTTGAGTTTCTCGGCGTCGATTTCTGCCGGCAATGGATCCTGCGGCAGCATGTCGCCCATGGGCCACAATTGGGTCGCGGGATCGGGCAATCGGCTCTTGACAGCGACCGGCTCGAAATTCATGGCGCTCTCGCCGATCGGGAACGTGACGCACCCCTGGCTCCCGAGATATTTGGCCGTCCGGGTCACGCCGTTAGGGAGCATGACGTGGACCGCCTTGTTGGCGCGATCGATGACGGGCTTGTCGAGCTTCGCGCGCTGTCGGTGGGGCGCCGTGAAAAACCCAACGTTTTCGGCCGCAAAATCGGGGGCTAGCCCGGTCATGAATACAGCTGAGCACATGACCTTCGCATATCCGGCGGCATGATGCGTCAAGGGGTCGCCCGGCGGCGGCACATAGGGCGTGTCGAATTCGAATGATTTCGCGCGGGCGATGAGCGCGTCTTTGCTGGGAGCCTGCGCAGCCGCCGTCGCGCCGGTGAGAGCCACAAGTAACGTCCCCAGAAGACACCTATTCATGATCGCTCCCGCGAAAACGAACGATAATCGTGTGGTTCAATTGCTGCGCATGCAACACATCAATATGCCCTCACGAGTATCTGAGTGAGAGTATGGGCCAGCCCTCGCAGGATATCAGATCGGCGGCACGACCGCTCGGCCGTTGGCTGGGCCGGCGACTTCCGCTTCGGGTGACAAGCGTACGGCAGGTCTGCCTGCAGATAATGAGCATGCTTCTTCCCCCCCAATCATGATCGCCCGCGCAGCAGCGTTATCTCGCAATTGCCGTCTTGTAGGGCTGGCTGAAATGGAGACAATATACTCGCTTCGGGATCGAGGAGGATGCCATGCCCGAAGCACCAAGCGACATTGATTATACGGTTGATGTAGGCAGACACGAGACGATGTTCCGTGCGAACACGCTCAAAGGAGAGGAATTCCTCGGCGGCGGTGAACTGACAATGACCAATGAGGAGGCGCATACATTCATACAGGATGCCCGCGCAGCAGGGCTGACGGTCAAATCGTTTTTCTAACAGTTTCGCAAACAGATCCTGCACCTCGCTATTGGTCGAAGGCCAACATGCAACGGCAAGATCGAACGCGGCACTGCCGGTCGCCATGAATTCGATTTTTCCGAATAGCTCCCGAGCAAACGGCTGAAGCAGTCAGGGCTCAGCCGCCCCGTGGTCGGTCTGCGACGCGATGACACCTCTCGGTAGCGACTACGCCATTATTGTCGCTAACCGTGCTCGAGTTTTACAATTTACTTAGCGTTTGCTGCTTCCGCCCTCCGTTGCTCGGTTCTTCCTATCCGCCATGTGATTCAAATACGCCAAGATCAGCCCGAGCTCTTCATCGCTCAGGTCCTCTTCGGCAAAGCTGGGCATCCGCTGCTCGGGCCAAACCCGGACCGAGCGTGGATCTCGGATCAGCGCGCGCAAACCGGCATCGGTGAAGTACTCGGTTGGGTTCATCGGCAAATTCAGATCGGGGCCAGCCGACGCCGATCCTGCGTGGTTCATCGTGTGGCATGTGAAGCATTTGTTCACGAAGAGGGTTTGCCCGTCTCGCGCCGGATGGAGGGCAGGGAGCATGGGATCAACCGCGAGCGAGGGCCACCGCTTGGCTGGCGCGTCTTGCACCGATAAACTGACAAGTTGGTAGGGCCACATCATGGTTGGGACGGATGACGCTTGATCGCCGAGCCATACGACATAGAAGGCGCCTGCGCTCTTATCCTTACCTGGAATTGGCGGCCACGGCCTGTCGGCGGCTTCGATTGCCATATACGCGACGATGCCGTCTTTGGCGTACACCAGATCGCGAGGGAGTTGCGTCACGAAGCCGTCTTGCGCTACCGCTTCCACCACGGCATCGGGCGGAATGGCAACTCCTTCAAGCAACTTCGCGAGCGCCACGGCTCGATACGTCCGAGGAGTACGGTATGCGACATCACGCGACGTGGTGATTTCGACGACATCCGTGCGGGCAAGCAGCGCGTCCCGATCGAAGATTTGGACGCTGCCATCGGCTGACACCGTCAAAGTCGGACCGGTTGCCCAAACCGATGTTGGCATTGTGAAAGCAACCAGCGAGAAAGCTAGCGTGACAGCGAGCCCGATCGTTGTAGGCATATCCGAAACATCCCTCGGAAGCGGCAATGGTAGACGCACAATGCGACTATCGCAGAGTTACACCTATTCCCAACTCCTCCACCAGCGAAGCCCAACTCTTCGAAAAAATCTCGTCTCGTGTGGGCCACTGCGTAAGGGCTCTTGACCAAAAGCGCGCCGCGTCGAGGAGGCAGCCCTCGCTAACGTCCGGCTCTCCGGAACAAGAGCCAGCAGGCTGTACCCCGGATAGGACCGCGACTGCGCGATTGAGTTGAGGGTCACTGCGATCCATGGAGTCAGGGTCGGCTTGGACTTCGATCGTGGGTGCGACGCCAACGCGTTCCAGCCGCTCGCCATCGACATGCACGTCCTCGACCGCGAGCAAACAGCAAACTGCCACCAATGAAGAATGCCGTGGCAGCGAGGACAGCTCCCTCGGTACGGGTACCGATGACCTCGCCAAGCCGGTATTTTTTGAAGCCATACTGGGATGTAGCCGAATCCGCTGGTACTGGCTGCTCGGCCCACGCTGGAGCCAGAGCTGATGCCGCAGCCATTGATGTTAGCCCAAAAAAATGGCGGCGCGACGGTGCTGAGTTGATTGCCTCCTTCATCGCGCAACCTTTGGAGCTCGTCGCTTCACGAACGTGATGATGAACAAGCTCTCTTCTAACTTCTAACTTTCATGGTGTTTGCTTGGTCGGGATGTATAGCATGCCGTTTCGCGGCTCCATCCGATCGTTCCAACTGATAGTCAAACAGCATAACGGGATCGCCGGAAAGATTGGAAGAGGTGCAAGCGTTTGTAGCGCATTTTTGAAGTACCTTGGGCCATCTCGTCATGGCAGCTCGCGCCCTTTTGCGCAGCCCCACCTGGCATTCTCTCGCCTTTGCGCGAGAGGGCGCCTATGTTGTGGAGTACCTGCAGGTAGCTGCAGCGGCCCCAGGGTGACAATGGGAGGTATGCTCATGGACATGCCTAACAGGGAATTTGCGCTGGCGGGCAGCCTTGAGGAGCTGAAGATCAAGGGGCGGCTCGTTGTGCACGGTAGCCATCGTCCGATCCTCGTCATCTACGACCGCGGGCGCGTCTTCGCCCTCGACAATCGGTGCCCGCACATGGGCTTCCCGCTCGAGCGCGGCAGTGTCGAGGACGGCATCTTGACCTGTCACTGGCACCACGCGCGCTTCGATCTCGAAAGCGGCTGCACCTTCGACCTATGGGCGGACGACGTGCCGATATGCCCGGTCGAGGTGCGCAATGGTGACGTCTGGGTCAAGACCACATTCGCCCATGCCGATCCCGCCGCGCACTGGCGTCAGCAACTTGCGAACGGCCTCGCCCACGATCTTGGCCTCGTCATTGCCAAGGCCATCCATGGTCAGCTCGCGGCGGGCGTACCGCAGACCGAAATCGTGCGGGAGGTGGCGCTGTTCGGGGCGCAAAATCGCGACGGGTGGGGCGCAGGTCTTACGATCCTTACGGCACTCGCCAATCTCCTGCCTGTGCTGCCGGACGAGGACGCCTATCTCGCTCTGTTCCACGGCGCACGCCGCGTGGCGGCGGACTGCGATGGCGAGGCACCGCGGCGGGAACGCGCGCCGCTTGGAAGCCGACCGGATCCGGCCGCGCTCAAACGCTGGCTGCGGCGTTGGACAAAAGTGCGCCATCGCGAGGCGGCCGAGCGCACGCTGCTCACGGCGATTGTGGCGGGCTTCTCCCCGGCTGAACTCGCTGATGCCCTGTTCTCTGCGGAGACCGAGCGGGCGTTCGCCGACACCGGGCACTCGCTCGACTTCATCAACAAGGCATTCGAGTGCCTCGACCTGGTCGGCTGGCAACATGCGGCGGCTCTGCTGCCGACAGTCGTCGGTCAGATGGTAGCGGCCCGCGGTGCCGAGGAATCGACTGCCTGGCGCCAGCCCATTGACCTTGTTGCCTTGTGTGAGGAATCAACCAGCGAACTCGCGGACCTGTTTGCTGCCGGACGCGGCTCGCGTGACTGGTCGGGCCATGCCGCGCTTGCTCAAGAGCTGCTCGGTGACAATCCGGCCAGGATTGTTGACGCGCTCAAGGAAGCGATCGGCGCTGGTGCCGCTCCTGCTGACCTTGGCCAATCCCTCGCGTACGCGGCAGCGCTCAGGGTGGCGCGCTTCGGCAATGCCAACGAGTACGCCGACTGGGAGACGGCGCATCACGTCTTCACCTTCGCCAACGCAGTCCACCAGATGCTGACGCGGATCGGGATTGCCAACGTCGACACTCACGTTACGGCCTTCCGCGGCGTATTGCACGGAGCGATGGCGCTCTACCTTGCTCGCTATCTCAATGTGCCGCCAGCGCGCATCCCGGGCGACGGCGGCGAGCAGCTCGATGGTCTGCCCGCGGATCCAGAGACAATCGGCGCCGCCTTGCTTGACGCCTTCGACCGGCAGAGACAGGTCGATCTCGCCGCACGCCTGGTGGCACGGCATCTCACGCTCGGCCATTCGCCGCAGGCGCTGATCGTCATGCTCGCGCATGCGGTGCTGCGCGAAGATGCTGGCTTCCATGCGTATCAGATGCTGGAGGCGGGAGTCCGGCAATTCGACGTGTGGGGCGCCACGGATGAGGGCCGGCACATCCTCATCGCGGTCGCCCGCTATCTGGCGGCCCATTCACCGACCGAACGCGCGTCACTGCAGACAGCCGACATCGCCCGGCGCTTGATGCGGGGTGGCGAACTGTATCAAGAGGCGGCATCGTCCTGACGTTACGCGCTGAGCGCTGGCGAACCGTCTTCGGGCGGTTCGCGTTTGAATTCCGGCATTGCAGTCGATCGGCGTCGTCACGTTCAACAGCGATCAGCAGTTCGGCAAACTGGCCATGTCAGGTAATGCCAAGAGGTGACCTTCCAAATATAAGGCAAACTGCGAGGCGACCGTATCTCGCCTATCGCCACATACCGCGCATGCGGGCGCCAATATCCAGCTTTGGTCCCTGACCAGCGGTGCGTGCCGCAGTACCGGCCGGCGCAAGCGGCCAGGCCATCCGCTCGAACAGACCGAGGAGCTTTTCGGGAATGAACCGCGTCCTCGAGGCATACAGGTGGCGATCGCCCTGCGCGTGCTGGCCGTGCACAAAGAATCGCTGCGGCACGACGAGATGGAGGTCGTCCTTTGCACGGGTCATCGCGACATAGAGCAGTCGGCGTTCCTCCTCAATCTCGGCCGAGGTGCCGGCACCGAGGTCGGAAGGCATGCAGCCATCGACCACGTTGAGCAGATAGACGGACTTCCACTCCTGGCCCTTAGCGGAGTGGATCGTGGATAGAATGAGGTAGTCCTCGTCGAGCAGCGGCACGCCGGCCTGGTCGCTGGTCGCGTCGGGCGGATCCAGGGTGAGCTCGGTCAGGAAGCGTTCGCGCGAAGGATATCCGGAGGCGATCTGCTCGAGCTGGAGCAAGTCAGCCCGCCGCGTTTCGGCGTCCTCGTGGATGCGATCGAGATGCGGTTCGTACCAGAGGCGCGCACGCTCCAGATCGACGGGCCATTCCGAATATCGGAGATTGCCTAAGGTCTCGACGAAGCTCTTCCAATCGTTGCCAGCACGCGGTGGTGCCGGGATGCCCGCGAGCGCGACGATCGGGTCGGCGGCCTCCGCCATACGGTCGAGCACGCGCTGCGCGGTTGCCGAGCCGATGCCAGGCAGCAGATGCAGCAGACGGAATCCCGCGACACGATCGCGCGGATTTTCGACGAACCGCAGCAATGCCAGCATGTCCTTGATGTGGGCGGCGTCAAGAAACTTCAGTCCGCCGAACTTCACGAACGGGATGTTCCGACGCGTGAGTTCGATTTCAAGCGGACCGCTGTGGCTTGACGTCCGGAACAGAACGGCCTGCTCTTTGAGGAGCGTGCCGGACTCGCGGTTCTCCAAAATGCGCTCGACGATAAAACGTGCCTGGTCGGCCTCGTCGCGGACGGTAACAAGTTGCGGCTTCGCTGCAGAGGCGCGCTCGGTCCAGAGGTTCTTGGTGAAACGCTCCTTGGCGAGACCGATAACGCCGTTGGCGGCGGCGAGTATCGTTTGCGTCGATCGATAGTTGCGGTCGAGCGTGATGATGCTCGCAGGCGGCGAGAATTGGTCGGGAAAGTCGAGGATGTTGCGCACGGTCGCGGCGCGGAATGAATAGATCGATTGGGCGTCGTCGCCGACCACCGTCAGGCCTCGGCCGCCGGGCTTGAGGGCCAGCAGAATCGAGGACTGGAGGCGGTTCGTATCCTGATACTCGTCGACGAGGACGTGGTCGAAGCGACCGCCAATGTCGTCGGCCAGGTTGGCGTCGCCGACCATCTGCGCCCAATAGAGGAGGAGATCGTCGTAATCGAGCACGTTCTGCTTCTGCTTGGCTTCGACGTAGGCCGCAAACAGTTCCTTCAGCTCCGCGGCCCATCCTCCGCACCATGGATACGACGTGCCGATGATCTGCTCGATCGGCATCTCGGCGTTGACGCAGCGCGAATAGATGGAAAGGCAGGTACCTTTTGTCGGGAAGCGGCTTTCGGTCTTCGAGAAGCCCTTCTCATGCCTGACCAAGTTCATGAGGTCCGCGGAGTCTTCGCGATCGTGAATCGTAAAAGCGGGATCCAGGCCAATCTGTTCGGCGTACTCACGCAGCAGCCGGGCGCCGATGCCGTGGTAGGTTCCAGCCCAGGTGAGCGCGTCCGTCATGACCCCCGCGTTGCAGCCCATCACCTTGCGCGCGATGCGTTCGACCCGCTTGGTCATCTCGGAGGCGGCCCGCCGTGAGAACGTCATCAACAGTATCCGGCGCGGGTCGGCGCCCTGAACGATTAGATGGGCGACCCGATGGGCGAGGGTGTTGGTCTTTCCGGACCCTGCTCCAGCGATCACCAGCAGCGGTGGCGCTGCCAATTCCCCCGCGGCCCCATGCTCGACCGCACGCCGCTGCTCGGGATTGAGAGTTTCGAGGTAGCCGGTGGCCGTCTGCACCTTGGGGTCCATCATTGTCGGAATTAAACGACGGTCGTTGATTCCTGCAGTAATCGCAACCTAGATCTCTGGTCGGGGGTGGCGCGGCTGCCACGTAAGCTGGAGCGGCGTGGGATGGTGTTTCGGCGCCACCCGGATATCCAAGGGTAGGGTGCAGGCTGGTCATATCGAATCCCGGCCAACTTTCTGTCCTTCCGCAAGGGGCCGGCCATGGTCGTGGCAGCAACTTTCCGAGCTTTCATTGCCGGGAATGATGAGCGATAATCAGCAAGCCGATCGCGGCAGGTAGGTGCGCCGCGGCATGAATCGGTGTACGAGATGGTAAGGCCGATGCCTGAGCAGACCTACAGTCGAGACAGCGATATCGATGCCACGAGAGCAAGCGCTCGTTTGCCCGGCCTCGACATCGACATTATTCACCGGCAATCGCCGAATGGTGATTGGGAGCAGATGTCGATCAACCTGAGGGCAACACCGTCCTTCGAAGCGATCGGGTCCTTGTTCGAAGCAGCTAACCCTTTCACGTTTTGGGCGCAGGCCACACGATTGATGTGGATGCCGTGGCTGCTCACGGCGCAGACGATGATGCTGCCGGCAGGCCGGCCGCGAACGCTCCCGAGCGCCGTCCACCCGGAGCGAAAGGCGCCGACGGCTAACGGTTAGCGAGCCAAAGGATCAGGGAAAGGATCGCGCTGACCAGCAGCGATGTTGCGAGCGGGATATAAACGCGGAAGTTGTCGCGCTCGATGACAATGTCGCCGGGCAACCGGCCCAAGCCGATCTTGTTGATCACTGGCCATAGCAGCCCAAGCGCAACGAGCGACAAGCCGAAGATGATGAGCAGACGCGAGATCGACATTGCGCCGAGCCTACGATCACAGTGGGTGAGCCGATTGACGGAGAGCAAGCGGGATTTGGCGTTTTGGCGTCCTGCTGTGACCGCGTCCGTCGCACGGCTCGTATGGGTCAGTATAGCGTTTTCGAGCGAAGTGGACACACGCACTTGGGCAGGTTGATACCATGATTGCGCTGTTCACGGATTTTGGGTTGCACGGCCCGTATACGGGTCAGATGAAAGCGGTGCTGCACCAGATGGCGCCGGGCATACCCATTATCGACCTCTTCGCCGATGCGCCGGTCGGCAATCCCAGGGCATCGGCGTATCTGTTGGCGGCCTATGCCGCATGGTTTCCGGTACGAACTGTCTTTCTCTGCGTTGTTGATCCCGGCGTCGGCGGGACGCGGCCAGCCATTTTTCTCGAGGCCGACGGCCGCTGGTATATCGGTCCCGGCAACGGCTTGTTTGAGCTGATCCAGCGCAGAGCTCAAGAGACGCGCAGCTGGAACATCGACTGGAAGCCGAAGCATCTCTCGGCCAGCTTTCACGGGCGCGACCTCTTCGCCCCGGTGGCAGCCATGCTGGCGCGCGGTGACCCGCCCCCCGGCCGGCCACGTCGCGATGGCGCAGATCGCAGGGCAGACTGGCCGGATGACCTATGCGAGATCGTTTACGTCGATCACTACGGCAATGCGATGACCGGGCTGAGGGCGGCTATGCTGCCGCCCGGCGCAAGGCTCACCGCGGTGGGTCGGGCTCTGGACCGCGCGAGGACCTTCAGTGATCTGCCGCCAGGCGCGGCTTTCTGGTATGAGAACTCCAACGGGCTTGCCGAAATTGCCGTCAATCAGGGGCGGGCGGACCGCGATCTCGGTCTTGCCATCGGCAGTCCGGTCGAGATCACATGAACAAAGGCCTGCCGCTTTGACTCGAAGGCGACATTCGACCAAACAGCACCCGCATCGGCCGAAGCCGCCGGAGCGCCGCGACAAGCCGCAGGCTGGCGCTAACAGGCGCCTTGCTGAGCAGACCCGCAAGATCCTGCGCAAACACTACATGAGCAAATACCGGGTGCAGTGAAATCGCGAAGACTGAGCTTTGAAGCAAGTCTCCGGCAGTTCTCAAGCTTGCCACGAAGAGACATCGCGCGTGTGGCTTGACTGTGCGTGTGTCGCGAAGGTCGAAGTGCTCCGCGACGTGGCTGCCGAGCGCTCTTGAAGATCGCCGGTGGCTGCGCGATAATCTGCTCCTGGACGGCGCGTCGTTCCGCAGTCCGCGAGGATGCCGGAAGCATCCAGTACAGGCCTTAATTGCCGTCACGATCCGCTCGGCCGGGCTTACGTGTGCCGACGCCACGCGGCTGCTGCGCCTCAGCTCTGTCCGGATGCAAGGACTCATTGTGATGTTGCAGCTTGGCACGCCGGCCGCAGCGTCGGCGGCCTCCGCTTGGTGACCGTCGCGGCTACCGACCACCGGACGGTCCCCGACACTTTAGGGCGAGCGGTGGATTTGAGAAGTCAGCCCATTGGTCGAGGGAGGATGTGCTATGAGAGCCTCGCCAGACTATTCGCGTCGTCGCTTCCTTCATGCTGGCGCGACCGGCGCAGCAGCAACCGTTGTCGCCGCGGCGACAACGCCCGTTCGTGCGGCCGCCGAGGCGGGCATGCAAGCGCCACCCCCGGCGGCGATGGCGCCGCGGATTCTGCGCAAGCCACCGCTGCGTGAATTGGAGCGCATCGCTAAATCCTACAACTTGGATCTCAGCCGCGACGATCTGACGTCGTTTCGCAACCTCATGGACGGCGTGCTGGCATCGTACCGTCGCTTGGACCAGTTCGCGGAGCCGACATTGGCGGTGAAGTACCAGCGGGACGCGGGGTTCCGACCAAGTGCCTCGGACAATCGGCTCAACGCTTGGTACTGGAGGTGCTCAATCAAAGGCGCAACCTCGGGGCCTCTTGCGGGCAAGAAAATCGCCATCAAAGACAATGTGTGCGTCGCCGGCATCCCGATGATGAACGGTTCCAACGTGCTGGAGGGCTACGTCCCTGACGTGGACGCGACCATTGTGACCCGCATCCTCGATGCCGGTGGGGAGATTGTCGGCAAGGCCGTGTGCGAGCATCTTTGCTTCTCCGGCGGTAGCCATACCTCCGACACCGGCCCCGTACTCAATCCGCACGATCCGAAGCGATCTGCCGGAGGCTCCTCCAGCGGCAGCGCGGCGCTCGTCGTCGCCGGCGAGTGCGACATGGCCATCGGGGGCGACCAGGGAGGGTCGATCCGAATTCCCAGCTCGTTCTGCGGAGCGGTTGGCCACAAGCCAACCCACGGGCTTGTGCCCTACACAGGTGTCTTCCCGATTGAATTGACACTTGATCATACCGGGCCCATTGCCCGTACCGCCGGCGATGCCGCCCGGCTTCTCGAGGTGCTCGCCGGGGCCGACGGCCTCGACCCGCGCCAACCGGCGGGGCTGCGTACGGAAGCCTATACCAAGCAGCTCACCGGAGACGCCCGCGGCCTGCGGATCGGGATCGTTAAGGAAGGGTTCGGCTGGCCCAATTCCGAGCCCGATGTCGACGCCATGGTGCGCGAGGCGGCACAGCGGTTGACGCGAGCGGGAGCAACCGTGAACGAGGTATCGATCCCTCTCCACCGCGACGGCATCCATATCTGGAATGCTATCGCCGTCGAGGGCGCCACCGCGCTGATGGTCGCGGGCAACAGCATGGGCACCAACTGGAAAGGGCACTACACGACTTCGCTGCTGGACTTCTACGGCCGGAGCCGGCGGGTGCGCGCCAACGACCTTTCGGAGACCGTCAAGCTCGTTGTCCTGCTCGGCCAGTACATGCAGGACAATTACCAGGGCCGCTACTACGCGAAGGCCCAAAACCTCGCGCGTGTGCTACGCGCCGCCTACGACGAGCAACTCAAAGGCGTCGATCTCCTGCTCATGCCGACGTTACCTTTGAAGGCCACGCTACTTCCGGCCCCGGACGCGAGCCGTGAGGACTATGTTGCGCGGGCACTCGAAATGATCTCCAACACTTGCCCGTTCGACGTCACTGGCCACCCTGCCGCCTCGGTTCCGGCAGGCGTGTCGGCGGGGCTCCCTGTTGGCATGATGCTGGTCGGACGCCACTGGGAGGACGGCACGGTGTTGCGTGCGGCTGACGCGTTCCAGATCGTCGGGTAGACGGCAGCAGCGAATGGTCGGCTAACGGCACCGCCGGGGTCCAAGGTTCGGAAACAGGAGGCCCGCGAGCCGGCGAGCGACGCGGGCCGCCCTGACATCGGGTTCGGGTTGGTCAAGCCGGAACTTGTAGGACTTTCGATCCGTTGTAATGTAAGGGACGCATGCGGAATCCGTATGGCTGCTTCCCCGAAGGGGCGGCGTCACAATAAGCAGGCGCGAACCAACGTGCCGGTTTTAGATAGAGACCGACATGGCCGTTGGCGGATCGTTTGACACGTTCCCCAAGCTGCTGGCGCGAAATGCCGCGCAGTTTAGCAGTCGCCCTGCGTTTCGGCACAAGGATCTCGGCATCTGGCAGACGTGGACCTGGGCCCAGGTCGCAGAGATCGTGCGCGCTTACGCTGCGGGCTTGCATCGACTTGGACTGCAGCCGGGAGACACGATCGCCATCGTTGGTTCCAACCGGCCGAAGCTCTATTGGACGGTGATGGCAGCGCAAGTGCTGCGCGCGATTCCGGTTCCGGTCTATTCGGATGCAGTGGCTGACGAGCTTGCTTATGTCCTCGCTCACGCTGACGTGAGGTTTGTTGCGGCGCAAGATCAGGAGCAGGTCGACAAGGTCTTTTCTGTATCCGACCGGGTGCCGCATCTCCGCAAGGTCGTCCATGACGAGACGCGTGGCCTCGATGACTACGACCACGACCGATTGATCGCAATCCGCGATGTCATTGAAGACGGCCGCGCCGCGCTGACGGCAAGCGCGGCGCTCGGCAGGCAGATCGATGAGTTCATCCGGCAGGGTGAAGGTTCTGACATCTCGATCATCCTCTACACCTCGGGAACGACCGGCGCGTCGAAGGGCGTCATGCTGTCGGCGCGAGGCTGCATCGACGCTGCAACTGACACCGTCAGGTTCGACAGCCTGACCGACAAGGACGTGGCGCTCGCCTACCTGCCGCTCGCCTGGGTTGGTGATCATTACCTCAATTATGCACAGGGCATTGTCGCTGGATTCTGCCTGGCGTGTCCCGAGAGCAGTGAGACGATCGAACAGGATCGGCGCGAGATCGGACCAACCTTCTATTTCGCCCCGCCGCGTGGATTCGAGGCCATGCTGACGCGGGTGATGATCCGCATGGAGGATGCTGCAGCCCTCAAGCGGCGCATGTTCAACTACTTCCTTGGCATTGCGCGGCGGTATGGCGAGCCGATTTTGACCGGAAAGCCGGTGCCGCTGTCTGGCCGGCTGCTCTATGCGCTCGGACGCTTGATAGTCTACGAGCCCCTCAAGAACGTTCTGGGCCTGTCTCGCGTGCGCGTCGCCTATACCGCAGGTGAGGCCATCGGTCCGGATCTATTCGCGTTCTACCGCTCGATCGGATTAAACCTGAAGCAACTGTACGGTCAGACCGAAGCGTTCCTTTACGTTACCTGCCAGCCGGACGGTGAGATCTACTCCGATACAGTCGGCCCGGCTGCGCCGAACGTTGACATCCGCATTGCGGAAACGGGCGAGGTGCAGTTCCGCTCACCGGGCATGTTCGTCGGATACTTCAAGGATCAGGCGAAGTCTGCGGAGGCCATGACGTCCGACGGCTACGTCAAGACGGGCGATGCCGGTTTCTTCGACGAGAAGACCGGGCACCTGAAGATCATCGATCGCGCGAAGGATGTCGGTCGGCTGGCCGACGGCACGATGTTTGCGCCGAAGTATCTCGAGAACAAGTTGAAGTTCTTTCCCAACATCAAGGAGGCGGTCGTTTACGGCGACTCCAGGGATTTCGTTTGCGCCTTTCTTAATATCGACCCGGTCGCTGTGGCGAACTGGGCCGAACGCAACAACATCGCGTACGGTTCCTATCAGGAGCTGGCGGGGCATCCACTGGTCTATGACATGGTGGCGAAAGATGTTGCCGAGGTGAACCGCTCTCTCGCGGAGGGAAGGGTGCTGGCGGGTGCGCAGATCCGCCGCTTTCTCATTCTGCATAAGGAACTCGACGCAGACGATGGCGAATTGACCCGCACGCAGAAAGTTCGCCGCGGTTTCATCGCCGAGCGATATGCGCCGCTTGTTACGGCGCTCTACGACGGTTCGCTTGAAGCCGACATTTCCACCGAGGTCACTTTTGAGGACGGCCGCAAGGGCGTGATCGCGGCACGGGTCAGGATCCGCGACGTGGAAACAATTGGTGCGGCGGAACCTTTGGGGAGAGCCGCATGAGAATGCCGGACACGAGCGAAATCCTGCTTCAGGTCGAGGGCGTATCGCTGGCGTTTGGCGGCGTGAAAGCGCTGAGGGACGTTTCGTTTGACATCAGGAAAGGTGAAATTCGCGCCATCATCGGACCGAACGGCGCCGGGAAGACTTCGATGCTCAACGTCATCAACGGCTTTTATCACCCCAATCACGGCGCCATCACCTTCAAGGGAAGGACCCGCGCCGAGATGCGGCCGTTCGAGGCGTCCCGGGGCGGTATCGCGCGCACCTTTCAGAACGTTGCACTATTCAAGGGAATGAGCGCGCTCGACAATATTATGGCTGGCCGCACATTGAAGATGCGCCGGGGCCTTCTGTGGCAGATGCTGCGCTACGGCCCTGCGCTGGCGGAGGAGATCGAGCATCGGCACCGGGTCGAGGAGATCATTGATTTTCTGGAGATTGAGGCGATCCGCAAGGTGCCGGTTGCGCGTTTGCCATACGGCCTGCAGAAACGCGTCGAACTCGGCCGCGCCCTTGCGATGGAGCCGGATCTTCTTCTCCTCGACGAGCCGATGGCAGGCATGAACCTCGAGGAGAAGGAGGACATGTCGCGCTTCATCATCGACGTCAACAATCATTACGGCACGACGATTGCGCTGATCGAGCATGACATGGCTGTGGTGATGGATCTTTCCCATCGCGTGGCAGTGCTCGATCACGGCGTGAAGATCGCTGACGGAACCCCGGATGAGGTCAAGAAGAATCAGGGCGTGATCGACGCCTATCTTGGCGTTGCGCATTAAGGAGCTTTGTGTGATCGCGTTGGGTCAATTTCTCGAAGTGCTGATCGGCGGATTGATGTCCGGCGTGCTGTACTCGCTGGTCGCGCTCGGCTTCGTGTTGATCTTCAAGGCATCTGGTGTCTTTAATTTTGCGCAAGGCGCAATGGTCTTGCTCGCCGGGCTTGCGCTGGTTCGCTCGCTCGATCTGCTGGTGGCATGGGGTTTGCCGCTTTGGGCTGCGATCATCCTCGGCATTGGCTTCGCTGCCGTGATCATGGCGATAACCGCCTGGCTGATCGAGCGGTTCGTGATCGGACCTCTTGTCAACCAGGACGGCCTTACGCTGTTCATGTCCACCATCGGCGTGACATTCATCCTCGAGGGTGCGGCGCAGATGATCTTCGGTTCCGATGCGTATCCTTTGCGACTGTTTCCGACGGACGCCTGGTTCCTGTTTGAAAATCTCTTTCCCGGTGGGATTTTGGTCAACAAGCTGGATGTCTGGGGCGGCCTTATCGCCGGCATTCTGGTCGCAGGCCTTGCGATCTTCTTCGAGCGGACCAAGACCGGCCGCGCACTCAGGGCGGTTGCCGACGATCACCTGGCCGCGCAGTCGGTCGGGATTCCAATCAGCTGGATCTGGTTCGTGGTCTGGCTTGTTGCCGGTCTCGTTGCGCTGGTTGCGGCGACCGTGTGGGGTACCAAACTGGGCGTACAGTTCTCTATCACGTTTCTCGCGCTGAAGGCCTTGCCGGTTCTGATCATCGGAGGCCTTACCTCGGTTCCAGGGGCCATCGCCGGCGGGCTCATTGTGGGCGCGGGCGAGAAGATCGCCGAGGTGTTCCTGGGGGCTCATATTGGTGGCGGTATCGAATATTGGTTCGCCTATGTGCTGGCGTTGGCGGTGCTGCTCGTACGGCCGCAGGGGCTGTTCGGCGAGCGGATCATCGAACGTATCTGAGACGAGGAGTTCGTTGTGCTTTATCGTGAGGCCGGCCAATTCAAGACGACCTATGCGGAGGATATGGCGATCTTCCCGATCCGCCAGGACCGTATGGCGCTCGCCATCTTGCTCGGGATCGCCTTCATTGGCGTGCCGCTGCTGGCCGACCTCGACATTTGGCCGTTCGGCAGCGACTATCTGCTTCGCGCCATTCTGCTGCCGTTCCTGATCCTCGCGCTCGCCGCTATCGGCGTAAACATTCTTGTCGGCTATTGCGGTCAGATCTCGCTCGGCAGCGGCGCGTTCATGGCCATCGGCGCCTATTCTGCTTACAAGCTGGGGACCGGTGTTCATATTCCGCTCGCGTGGCTTGGTTTCGCGGTTTCGATCCCGCCGCTGCCCGTACTGTTAGCCATTCTGCTCGGCGGGCTCACGGCGGCTGTTGCCGGAATCCTCTTCGGTATTCCCAGTCTGCGGATCAAGGGCCTCTATCTGGCGGTCGCAACGCTCGCAGCACAGTTCTTCTTCGACTGGGTGTTCCTGCGGGTGGCGTGGTTCACCAATTATGCGCCGTCAGGGTCGGTCAATGCACCGACACTGGATTTCTTCGGCCTGAACGTAGGCACGCCGATCGAGCGCTACATGCTGTGCCTGATCTTCGTAACGGTGTTCGCGGTTCTGGCGAAGAACCTCGTTCGCGGCAATCTCGGCAGACAATGGATGGCGATCCGCGACATGGACATCGCCGCCGAGCTGATCGGTATCCGGCCGCTCTATGCAAAGCTCACGGCTTTCGCGGTTTCTTCATTTATCGTCGGCGTGGCGGGCGCACTCTGGGCGTTCGTCTATCTGGGCTCGTGGGAGCCGCTCGCCTTCTCGATCGACCGCTCGCTGCAGCTTCTGTTCATGGTTATCATCGGCGGCCTCGGATCGATCATGGGCTCGTTCGTCGGTGCGGCCTTCATCCTCATTCTGCCGATCATGCTGAACCTGATTCCAACCCAGCTCGGTGTGCCGCTGTCGACGGAAACGATTACTCATCTGGAGTTCATCATCTTTGGATCGTTGATCTGCTATCTTCTCATCAAGGAGCCACATGGGTTTGCCCGGCTTATATCGATTGGCAAGGAGAAGCTCAGACTTTGGCCGTTTCCTTACTGAAGAGCGATGGGCTGAGATCGCACGCGGGTGACGGCCGTTGGTAGAAGGAGTGAGGAAGCAACGCCCCGCGACACAAAAGAGGGCTCAAAGAGGAGGACATCAATCATGCTACGCAACAAACTGATGCTGGCCGCAGCCATCCTTTCGGGCGGGGCGTTCGCCTCTCCTGCTGCAGCGCAGAACGAGCAGTTCATCCCGATACTATCCTACCGAACGGGCGCGTACGCCGTGAATGGCGTGCCGTACGCAAACGGCGTGGCCGACTATTACAACCTTGTCAACGAGCGCGACGGCGGCATCAACGGCGTCAAGCTCTTGGTCGAGGAATGCGAGACCGGCTATGCCACCGACAAGGGCGTTGAATGTTACGAGCGTCTCAAAGGCAAGGGGCCGACCGGTGCAGCCTTCATCAATCCGCTGTCGACCGGCATTACATTCGCCCTCACCGAAAAGACAGCAACCGACAAGATCCCGATTATCACGATGGGTTATGGCCGCGCCGATTCCAAGAACGGAGCCGTCTTCTCCTACAACTTCCCGCTGCTCGGCACGTACTGGTCGGCGGCCGATATCGCGGTCCAGCATATCGCCAAAGAGGTCGGCGGTTTCGACAAGCTGAAAGGCAAGAAGATTTCGCTGCTCTATCACGACAGCCCTTACGGCAAGGAGCCGATCCCGATGCTGCAGGTGCTGGCAAAGAAGCACGGCTTCGAGTTTACGCCGATCCCGGTCACGCACCCCGGTGTCGAACAGAAGTCGCAATGGCTGGCGATCCGCCAGAACCGGCCGGACTATGTCCTGGTCTGGGGCTGGGGCGTCATGAACGGCACCGCAGTCAAGGAAGCCGCGGCCGTTGCCTATCCGCGCGACAAGATGATCGGTGTCTGGTGGTCAGGGGCGGAGCCGGATGTAACGCCCGCTGGCGATCAAGCCGCTGGCTACAAGTCGCTGATGCTTCAGCATGGTGCAGGGAAATTCCCTGTGCATGCGGACATCGAGAAGTACGTCTACGCAAAGGGCAAGGGCGCATCGGAGCCTGAGAAGGTCGGCGAGGTTCTCTATAACCGCGGGATGGTGAACGCCATGCTTGGCGTGGAGGGGATCCGCAAGGCGCAGGAAAAGTTCGGCAAGAAGCCGCTGACGGGCGAGCAGGTCCGCTGGGGTCTGGAGAACCTCAACCTCTCGGATGCACGGATCAAGGAACTCGGCTTCGAGGGCATGTTGAAGCCGATCAAGATTTCCTGCTCCGACCACGAGGGCGCGCGGGACGGACGCGTGCAGCAATGGGACGGCAAGGGTTGGAAAGTCATCTCCGACTGGTACACGGCCAACCAATCCGACACCGAGCCGCTCGTCGATGAAGTTTCCGCGAAGTATGCGGCGGACAAGAAGATTCAGCCGCGCGACTGCTCGAAAGAAAGCTGAACACTTCCCGGCGATCCGGGAGGAGAGTTCGCCTCCTCCCGGATCTCTCGAAAGCTGCAACCGGTTGGAGAGGACCGCGTGTCAATCCATAAGGCCTCTACGGCGACAGAAGCGGCAACGCCGTTTCTGTCGGTCAACAATATCGAGGTTGTCTACAGTCACGTCATCCTCGTGTTGAAGGGTGTATCGCTGGATGTGCCACGAGGCGGAATTGTCGCGCTTCTCGGCGCCAACGGCGCGGGCAAGACAACGACGCTGAAGGCGGTCTCCAATCTGCTGCATGCGGAGCGCGGCGAGGTCACCAAGGGCTCGATCCTGTTCGACGGGGTCGAAGTGCAGTCCCTGTCACCAAATGATGTGGTGCGGCGCGGCTGCATTCAGGTGATGGAGGGACGGCGTTGCTTCGCTCACCTCACGGTCGAAGAGAATCTCCTGACCGGTGCCTTCACGCGGACCGACGGTAAGGCCGCGATCGCGCGGGATCTGGAGCGAGTCTATGCCTATTTTCCTCGTCTCGGGGAGCGGCGTAGTGCGACCGCCGGCTATACGTCGGGCGGCGAACAGCAGATGTGCGTGATCGGCCGTGCGCTGATGTCGCGCCCGAAGATGATCCTGCTCGACGAGCCTTCGATGGGTCTCGCGCCGCAGATCGTCGAAGAGATCTTCCAGATCGTGAAGGATTTGAACGTCAAGGAAGGTGTCTCGTTTCTTCTCGCCGAGCAGAACACCAACATGGCGCTCAAATACGCCAACTACGGATATATCCTCGAAACTGGCCGCGTGGTGATGGATGGCGAGGCGAGGGCGCTCGCCGCAAATGAGGACGTCAAGGAGTTCTATCTTGGCGTCGCCGGGGAGAAGCGAAAATCATTCCGCGATGTGAAGCACTACAAGCGGCGCAAACGCTGGCTTGCTTAGGTTTCGCTGCTTCAACTTGAAAACGACGAATCGCGCCGGCGGGGGGTGATGGTGCGCCTATGGGCGCTCGACGTTTGGCCGCGGCCAACCACTGTCCGTCGTTCGACCATAGTGCCCCGCATTAGCGACCGGGCTCCGGCGCATGACCGGTCGCTACACTGGCGGAATGGTTGGTCAGTGGCTTCAGTCCCGTGACGGTGCGCAACAGAACATAGAACACGGGTGTCAGGAACAGGCCAAACACCGTGACGCCGATCATGCCGGAGAAGACGGCGACGCCCATGGCTCGGCGCATTTCCGAACCGGCACCGGTCGAGAGCACCAGCGGCAAGACGCCCATGATGAATGCCATCGAAGTCATCAGGATCGGACGCAGCCGCAGGCGGCTTGCCTCGATCGCTGCCCGGATCGGCGAACGACCGGCGAACTCCAGTTCGCGCGCGAATTCGACGATAAGGATCGCGTTCTTGGCAGACAATCCCACCAGCACGATCAATCCGATCTGGGTAAAGACGTTATTGTCGCCCTTCGACATCCAGACGCCGAACATCGCGGCAAGCAGCCCCATTGGCACGATCATGATGATCGACAGGGGCAGGGTCAGGCTCTCATAGAGCGCAGCCAGCACCAGGAACACGAGGAGGATCGCGAGTGGAAAAACCCAGATGCCGGAGTTTCCGGCGATAAACTCCTGATAGGTCAGGTCGGTCCATTCAAAGGCGAAGCCAGGCGGTAGCACTTCGGCGGCGGTGCGCGTCGCCGCTTCCTGAGCCTGGCCGGAGGAGTAGCCGGGCGCTGCCGCGGCGTTGACGTCGGAGGACAAGAAACCGTTGTAACGAATCGCGCGTTCAGGCCCAGCGCTCTGGCGAATCGTCAAGAGCGCCGAGAGCGGGATCATGTCGCCGGAAGACGAGCGCACCTTCAATTGCCTGATGTCGTCGGCCCGCGCGCGGAACGGCGCGTCGGCCTGCACACGGACCGAATAGGTGCGGCCAAATTTGTTGAAGTCGTTGACGTAGTACGAGCCCAGATAGATCTGCAGCGTGCTGAAGACCTCTGTCACGGGCACGCCGAGCTGCAAGGCCTTGGTGCGGTCAATGTCGGCGAACAACTGTGGCACGTTGACCTGGAAGCTCGAGAAGACGCCGGCGATTTCCGGCGCCTTCTGCATCGCGGCCATGAACGCGTTGGTCGCCTCGTTCAGCGCGTCATAGCCGAGGCCCGCGCGGTCCTCGATCTGGAGCTTGAAGCCGCCAATGGTGCCGAGCCCGTTGACCGGAGGCGGCGGGAACATGGCGATGAAGGACTCCTGGATCCCGGCATATTTCTTGTTCAGCTCGGCCGCGATCGCGTGGCCACTCAGCGCGGGATCCTTGCGCTCGTCGAACGGCTTCAAGGTAGAGAACACGATGCCGGCGTTGGAGGAGTTGGTGAAACCGGAGATCGACAGGCCGGGAAACGCCACCGAGCTCTCGACGCCGGGCTGCGTCAGCGCAATGTCGCTCATCTTGCGGATGACCTCTTCGGTGCGGTCGAGCGTGGCGCCGTCGGGCAGGCGTGCGAAGCCGACGAGGTACTGCTTGTCCTGACCCGGGACGAAGCCGCTCGGCACCTGCTGGAAGAGCAGGGCGGTCAGGCCGATCAGGAGCAGATAGACGCCCATCACCGCCGCCTTGCCGGAGATCACTTTGGACACGCTGCCGCTATAATTCTCCGAGGCGCGCGTGAAGGCGCGGTTGAAGCCGCGGAAGAACCAGCCGAGCCCTTTTTCCAGAATGAGGGTAAGCCTGTCCTTGGGCTCATTGTGGCCCTTGAGCAGCAACGCCGACAATGCCGGCGACAGTGTCAGGGAGTTGATCGCGGAGATCACAGTCGAGATCGCGATCGTCAGCGCGAACTGCTTGTAGAATTGCCCGGTGAGGCCGGAGATGAAGGCGAGGGGAACGAATACGGCAATCAAGACCAGTGCGATCGCGATGATGGGGCCGGAAACCTCCCGCATTGCCTGATAGGTGGCGTCTCGCGGCGACAGCCCGGCCTCGATGTTGCGCTCGACGTTCTCGACCACGACGATAGCGTCGTCGACGACGATGCCGATCGCGAGCACCAGGCCGAACAGGCTGAGCGCATTAATGGAGAAGCCGAACACGTACATCACGGCGAATGTGCCGACAATCGACACCGGCACGGCCAGGAGCGGAATGATGGAAGCCCGCCAGGTTTGGAGGAACAGGATGACCACCAGTACCACCAGCGCGATCGCTTCCAGCAGCGTGTGGATCACCGCCTCGATCGACGAGCGCACGAACTGTGTGGGGTCGTAGACGATCTGGTAGGATACGCCCTCGGGCATGTTCTTCTTGATCTCGGCCATGGTGGCGCGGACATGGTCGGAGATCTGGAGCGCGTTGGAGCCCGGCGCCTGGAAGATCGGGATCGCCACCGCCTGTTTGTTGTCGAGCAGCGAGCGCAGGCCGTATTCGGACGCACCTAATTCGATGCGCGCGACGTCGCGCAGCCGCACCACCTCGCCACGCGAACCGGTCTTGACCACGATGTCGCCGAACTGTTCATCACTCGCGAGCCGGCCTTCGGCGTTGACCGACATCTGAAGGTCGATGCCCTTGACGCTCGGCGAGGAGCCGACCACGCCGGCGGCGGCCTCGACGTTCTGCGCCTGGATCGCCCTCACGATGTCGCTTGCGGTCAGGCCGTGCTCGGCGGCCTTCTGCGGGTCGACCCAGACGCGCATCGAGTAGTCGCCGGCACCGTAGAGCTGGACATCACCGACGCCGTCGATCCGCGCAAGGCGGTCCTTGACGTTCAGCACCGCGTAGTTGCGGAGATACGTCATGTCGTAGCGATTGTTTGGCGACAGCAGGTGCACGACCATGGTGAGGTCGGGCGAGCTCTTCTTGGTGATAATGCCGAGCTGGCGAACTACCGCCGGCAGGCGCGGCTCGGCCTGCTGCACGCGGTTCTGCACAAGCTGTGTCGCCTTGTCAGGATCGGTGCCGAGGCGGAACGTCACCGTCAGCGTCATCGCCCCGTCGGTGGTTGCCTGGCTGCTCATGTAGAGCATGTTCTCGACGCCGTTGATCTGCTCCTCGATCGGCGTTGCCACTGTCTCCGCGATCACCTTCGGATTGGCGCCGGGGTAGGTCGCGCGCACCACCACGGAGGGCGGCACGACGTCCGGATACTCCGAGATCGGCATCGCAAAGAGCGAGATCAGGCCTGCCAGGAAGATCACGATCGAAAGCACACCGGCAAAAATCGGCCGATCGATGAAGAACTTTGAGAGATTCATTGCTATGCCCCAAGCGCTGACGGTCGTTAGCGCTGCACGATTTGCCGGCTGCCGGCGTTCGATGCTTGCTGCGGTCCGCGCGAGCCCATCTCCGCAATTTCGGTCTTCAGGAGCGCGCCCGGGCGTACCCGCTGTAGGCCGTTGACGACGATGCGGTCACCGGATTTTAGGCCACCCGTCACGATACGGAGCCCGTCGACGGCGCCGCCGAGCGTTATTCCGCGATAGACCGCGCGGTTGTCGTCGCTGACCACCATAACGAACTTCTTATCCTGATCGGTACCGATGGCGCGCTCGTCGATCATCACCAGCGTCTGTTGCTGAGGCTGGCCCATCCGCACCCGCGCGAACTGGCCGGGGATGAGGCGTCCATCCTTGTTCTGGAATACCGCGCGGACGCGTATCGTGCCGCTCTGGCCGTTGACCTGGTTGTCGATCAACTGGATATGGCCTGTGGCCGATGTGCCGCCAGAGGTGGTCATCTCGACGGGTATTTGATCAAGATTGCCGCGCTTGCCCGAACTATCTGCAATGGAGTTCAGCGCCCGCAGCACGATCTCTTCGTCCGCATCGAAACTCGCATAGATCGGGTTGACAGAGACAAGAGAAGTCAGAACCGGGGAGGCAGTCCCTGCGGCCACGAGATTTCCGACTGTCACCTCGATCTTGCCGACGCGGCCATCGACGGGTGCGCGGACCTCGGTGTAGTCCAGATTGAGCTTTGCAGTCTGCAGCGTCGCTTCGGCCGCCTTCACGTTCGCAATCGCCTCGCGATTGGCGTTCTCGCGCTGATCGAAATCGCGCCGCGTGACGACGGCATTACCGACGAGCTGCGCGCCGCGCTCGACTTCGCTCGCAGTGAAGATCGCACGCGCTTTGGCTGCCTCGAGCTGCGCGCTCGCCTTATCCACTTCGGCGGCGTAGGGCGCGGGATCAATCTTGAACAGGACATCGCCGGCTTTCACCAACGCGCCCTCGGCAAAGTTGGCCGACAGAATCGCGCCAGCGACGCGTGGGCGGAGCTCGACGCGGTTGACGGCTTCGAGACGTCCGGAGAAGTCATCCCACAGCGCGGTCCGACGCGGTTCGATCACCGCGATCGTGACGGAGACGGCCTGCTCGGGTGCGGTCCCTGTGGTCGCCTGGGCCGCATGAAAATAGCGGCCGCTCGCGATCGAACCGGCTGCCGCGAGGACGCCGATGATGGCAACGCCGCCGATAACGTGTCGGAATCGGCTGGAACGGGAGGTATTGGCGGTTGGGGGCATTTGCGCGCTCCATATCTGTAGTGCTCGCTACAGATATGGAGCTGGACGGCACTCTGCAAGATACTTATGTACTGCACACTACGAAAATCTTATGTCGCAAGCCGCAAGACTGGAAATCAAATAAAAGAACCACGATAAATCAGAAGGTTAGAGGATTGAACGCCGAGCGGAAAACGGCGTCGGCTTCAAGGGAGTAACGCGAATGGCCATGGGACGCCCGAGAGAATTCGACGCCGATGCCGCATTGGATCAGGCGATGGAAGTCTTCTGGAGACATGGCTATGAGGGTGCGACCATTGCCCAGCTTACCGAGGCGATGGGCATTAACCCGCCGAGCCTCTATGCGGCATTTGGAAATAAGGAAGGTCTCCTGAAGGCTGCCCTCGACCGGTACACGGCCAAACGTGCGGACTGGATGGAGGGGGTTTTGAGTGCGCCGACCGCCCGGGACGTCGCAGAGCGGATGCTCATGGGTACCGCAGACAGCCAAACCGATCCCGACAATCCGCCCGGTTGCCTGCTCGTGCAAGGCGGCCTTGCCTGCGGTACCGGTTCGGAGAACGTTCCCTTCGAGCTCGCAGCGCGCCGTGCACTGACCGAGGATCAGCTGCGCGAACGCTTCGTCAGGGCGAAGAAGGAGGGCGATCTGAAGCAGACCGCCGACCCTGCCGCGCTGGCACGCTATCTTTCGGCGGTGTCCGCCGGCATGGGCGTGATGGCTTCATCAGGCGCCGATCGCGAAGCACTGCGACAAGTGGCGAACGTATCCGTCAAAGTTTTCGAAGAACAGTCGACGACGTGAGAGGTCATCTCCTTGCCGAGCCGAACTGCGCAACGGACGGCGCGACGTCGATTACCTAAGGAAGAGACGGCATAGCCCGGGCTGGCTAACACAACGGCTGAAACCACCCACGAGATCGCGCTTTCTTGTGGCGTGGCACCCCAACCAGATTGTGCACGTGACGGCCCACTCACATTGATCGCGGGCACCCCTGCGTTTCCAGCAGTGCTGAAGCGACGACATTGGAAAGCGGATCAGTATACTGTTGGATAGTCGCGACAGGGGTCGCGCCCGACCGCCGCTCTGCGATAAGGAAGACGTGATGAACGAGATGATTGGCTACCCCGATCCCGGCCTCGATCTGTCGGACGGCTTCAAGCCGCACACCTCGCACTGGGGCGTGTTCTCGGCGCGTCACAGCGAGGCTGGACTCGAAGTCAGGCCGTATGCGGGGGATCCTGATCCGAACGGCATCATCGGCAACTTCCCCGGCGCGTTGCGCCATCAGGCGCGCATCGCCCAGCCCGCGATACGTCGCGGCTGGCTCGAGCGTGGCCCCGGCCCCGATGATCGCCGCGGCCGCGACGAATTCGTCTCCGTCAGCTGGGAGAAGGCGCTCGACCTCCTGGCTGGCGAGCTATCGCGCATCCGCGACACAAGCGGCCCCGGTGCCGTCTTCGGCGGTTCCTATGGCTGGTCGAGCGCGGGCCGCTTTCATCACGCACAGAGCCAGGTTCACCGCTTCCTCAACATCGCAATGGGCGGCTATGTGCGTTCGGTAAACAGCTATTCCTCGGGCGCGTCCTCCGTGCTGCTGCCGCAGATCCTGGCGGGTTACGAAGACATCACCAAGCGCAACGTCACCTGGGAGCAGATCGCGGCCGAAAGCGAGATCGTGCTGGCGTTCGGCGGCATGGCGCTGAAGAACTCCATGGTGGCCGGCGGTTCGATCAGCAAGCATGTCGAGCGCGGCGCCATGGCCGCGGCGCGCCGGCGTGGCTGCGAGTTCATCCTGGTCAGTCCGCTGCGCGACGATCTGCCCGCGGAGGCCGGTGCCGAATGGATGACGGCCGTGCCCGGCACCGACACGGCCCTGATGCTCGGCATCGTCCACACGCTGGTCAGCGAAGGCCTGCACGATCGGGCCTTCCTCGATCGCTACACTGAAGGTTGGCCGGTCTTCCTGCGCTATCTGACAGGCGAGACTGATGGCCAACCCAAGAGCGCTGAGTGGGCCGCAACGATCTGCGGCATCGACCCTCATACCATCCGAAAGCTCGCGCATCGCCTTGCCGGGCGGAGGGCGCTCATCACGGTCTCCCATTCGCTGCAGCGCGCCGAACATGGCGAGCAGCCGGTGTGGATGGGCATGGTGCTGGCGGCAGCTCTCGGCCAGATCGGTCTGCCTGGAGGCGGCTACGCTTATTCGCTCGGTGCGATCGGCTATTACGGCCGCCGCGTGAACGACGTGCCGGGGCCGACGCTGGGGCAAGGCCGCAATGGTGTCGCGGATTTCATTCCAGTGGCCCGCATCGCCGATATGCTGCTCAATCCCGGCACCACCTATCGCTACAATGGCGAGACACGCGGCTATCCGGACATCCGTCTCGTCTACTGGGCAGGCGGCAATCCCTTCCACCACCACCAGGATCTCAACCGCCTGCGCAAGGCCTTCGCCCGGCTCGACACGCTGGTGGTGCATGAGCTCGCCTGGACTGCCACGGCCCGCCACGCCGATATCGTCCTGCCCTGCACGATGACGCTCGAGCGCGAGGACATCGGTTATTCCACCAACGATCCGCTGATGGTCGCCATGCATCGGATCGCGGAGCCGTTTGGCCTCGCGCGTGATGACTATGAGATCTTCGCCGATATTGCCGAACGTCTCGGCGCCCGTGACGCCTTTACCGAAGGCCGCACGGCACGGCAGTGGCTGGCGCATCTCTACGAGCCGACCCGTGCCTCGCTCGCCGCGCGCGGCCTCCCGGCCCCGAGCTTCGAGGAGTTCTGGGAGCGCGGCAGCCTGATCGTGCCGCAACACCTCGACGACGGCGGTAAGCTGCGCCGCTTCCGCGAAGACCCGATCGCTGATCCCCTTCCGACACCAAGCGGACGGATCGAGATTTTCTCGACGAAGATCGCGGGCCATGGCGATGCGGACTGCCCGGGCCATCCCGTCTGGCTCGAGAGGACCGACATGCCCAAGCCGGGCTCGCCGTGCTTCCTTGTCGCCAATCAGCCGGTGACGCGTTTGCATGGCCAGCTCGACTTCGGCGGACATTCGACCGGGGCCAAACATCGCGGCCGCGAGGTCGCGCGCATGAATCCGCGCGACGCGGACGTTCGCGGGATCGTGGATGGCGACGTCATCCGCCTGTTCAACGGACGCGGAGCCTGTCTTGCCGCGGTGCACATCACCGACGGCATCGCTCCCGGTGTCGTCCAGCTACCGACCGGCGCGTGGTACGACCCGATGGATCCGGAGGAAGAGACACCGCTCTGCGTTCACGGCAATCCGAATGTGCTCACACGCGACATCGGCACCTCATCCTTCGCGCAGGGCTGCACCGGTCAACTCACGACTGTCGAGGTGGAGCGCTTCAACGGCAATCTGCCGCCGATCCGCGCTTTCGATCCGATGTAGCGGAGGTGGCGCCGGCCCCTGACTGGCGGCGCCCGTCCTCTAACAAATCTAGCTCGGTTCGGTTCAGCGCCTCTCCGTTTCCTGCTCTTGCTGGGCCCTTATTCCGCGTCAGTTGTCTTCAGAAGTTGCGCGACTTCCATCAACTTCCGGCGTAACCGCTCATCAGTAATGCCGAAGTAGAGTTCGAGGAGCTGACGCGACTCTCGCTTCGTAACGAGTTCACTCCAATCCTGCGCTTCGGAGGTTTGCTTCGACCCGACGGACTGTCGTTTCTTGGCTTCCAACTCGTCGAAGAACCATGTGATCGGGGCAGCGAGTTGCACGGCAATGCCGTAGAGTCTTGACGCGCTGATCCGGGTTTCCCCAGCCTCATATTTTTGGATGAGCTGAGACGTCAGGCCAAGACGCCTTGCTAGTTCGTCCTGACTGAGGCCGAGGAGGTTGCGCCTAAGACGCAACCGCTTCCCCACGTGTTCGTCGACGTGAGTCGGCTTCTTCGACGAAACCCTGATTTTGGCGCCGCGCCTGTTCGGCGCGCGGGATTTCGATTTCTTCTCGGAAGGTTCAGAAGGCATCAAGCACCGTGGTTGAATTCCTGCCCGGTACAATCAAATGGAACTGCGAACGACGGCATATCAACTCCTGGGTGACACTATCAACTAGAATTATGTCATGCGGGTTACAAATGCACGGATTATTAGGCCTCAACCACACGATGTGAGAACGGCGGGAATTAATCCATGCAGGAACCTCTTCCGACGTCTGGTCGTCTACCCACTCAACTCAAGGTTAAATACGGCCCCGTGGGCCTGCTGGGGCGGTTCTTCCTCTGGGCCGACACCGCTGCAAGGGATCGCGGAGTAACGCTGTCTTTTGGCAGCCTGCAGGACCTCATCGAAGCCAACAGACGCAACTCCGATAGCTGGCGCCCGCTTGTTCCGGCTTTTGACGAGGCTCTGAGCGGCGTTACGCCGGAGACGGCATTTGTCCTGATCGGGCGGAACGAGCATGGGGAGGTCGTCGCAACACAAGCGGCGCGCATCTATGATTGGCCGGAAACGTCTCTGAAGGACGAAGCCGCCTCGCTGCGCGTGTTCTATGCCGATCCTGATGCCGCTTTCGCGCGCGAAGATCGCTGCGAGATCACCGCGCCGATTGCCGAGAAAATCACCGGGCGCGTCGTCTTTTCTGGCGGCATCTGGTATCGGCGTGATTTCAGAGGCAAGGACCTTGGAACCATCCTGCCGCGCATTTCGCGGGCATACGCCTTCACACGCTGGAATAGCGATTTCACGATCGGCATGCTGGGCGATGGCGTCATCGCCGGCGGCCTGGCAGAGCGTGCCGGATACACGAGGATCGAGCTCGGCTGCATCAAACTTGTGGCGTCGCCGCTTGGCGAGATGCGTTGCGGATTAGCCTGGATGCAGACTGACGAACTCCTCGCCGATCTCGCAGCAATCATGGATCGGGCGAGTGTCCCTGTCATTGGGCCCCGCATTGCCGAGGAGGCAAATCAGTGATGTCGCAAGACGAGGCGGTAAATATCCAAACCTTTCGTCCCGAGGATTCAGAAGGGCTTGTCAAAGGGCTGTTCGGTTGCATCGACGGCCGGGACTGGGCAGGGCTTTCCGATTTTCTCCACGACGAGGCGATCTACGAACGACCGGGTTATGAGCCGTTCGTCGGAAAGCCGGCTATCCTGGACTTCTACTTGACGAAACGGATCATTTCGCTCGGCCAGCACCGCGTCGAGAGGGTGCTAAGCGACGGCGCAAACGTTGCGTGCTGGGGCAGCTTTTCCGGCGTTGCCAAGAATGGGCGCAATCTCAGCATTCGTTTTGCAGATGTCTACCGCATCAGGGAAGGGCGGATTGATCTACGCCGGACATTCTTCGACAGCCCGGCGATCTAGGGAAGATTGTTGCTCCCTGAAGTCAAAGACCGAGGCGCCGAGAAGGCATGTTCCCCCGTTTCCCTTGCAGGTGAACGGCAAGATGAGACGCCGATAATGGCAGCGAATGCTATCGTTCCTGTCTGGCCGTCTGATCGTGGCGTCCACCTCGTCCAGGCGCGGCAGCCGCGTCTCCTGGACCCGGCGGTAAATGGCTTGCACCCACTGGCCGTAGTCGTAATCCGGCTGTTCTTCCATCGGCAGGCCCCGCGAATTCTTCCGCCAGGTCTCGCCGTAAATCTCAAAGCCAGATCCGACATCGGTAATCGTCAGGCGGCCATCCAAGGGCTCGACAAGCATGAAGCGCGGACGAAGCGATTCAGGCAACACGTCGGCCAGCGACGCTGAGTCGTAAACCTGCTTCGAATCAATCCATTGCGCGAAAAGCGATGAAAGTGCTCCGTCCGTGTTCGCAAGTATTTCGAGCGGGAGCTCTTTGCTCGTGAACGCGGAAGAAGGTTGCTGATGGCTCGAAGCAATCTGCTCGGCAATGTAGGTGATCGTCTGCGCGAGGCTCGGGAACAGTCTCTCGACGAACTGGTCCGGGTGGGAAATGATGGTGCGCTCGATCCCCATATCAGCGAGGTAGTATAGAACTGCGGCGATGCTCGTCTGGGACACCGTTTCGGACCGGAATCGGACGCGCGCCGCATTGGGAGCGATTTTCGTGACAGCCACAAATCCCAGATTTTCGATGAGGTAGGTCAGAAAATCGAAGTCAGGAATCGAGCAATGCAGGAAACTGCGTAAGGCCGGGGATCGAACGTCCCATGCGCGACCATGGTCGTCCAGAATGATTGTTTGCATGCGACCCCCACCCAACCGAGGAGCAAAGTCGTTCATCTAGCGCTCGTTATTTGGCGCAGTTGCGGCATCTTAGTGATACTCGCTCGGCTAGACATCAAAATTCGATGAACGATTGGCTTCACGCTTTCGTGACGGCGGTCTTCCTGCGATTCCGCTTCGCCTCAGTCGGGCGTGCCGATCTGACTGCGCGAAGTCGGGGCTGAATCAGCTCTCGGTTGCAATGAATTATTGAAGTGGCATCGGCATCCGGCCGCGTGCGCTCCAGATGACTCCACATCAACGAGAATTAGAAATTTAGCTCATCAACTAGAATTAGATATTGACGCCACGTATAAACGTGTCACAACTATTGTTAGTCAAGCGTCATGATGCAGATGGGACGCTCAAGGAGTTCGACATGCAAACGCAAAACCAGTCCGTCGTCGCAAACGGCCGTCGCCATCACGCTGCGTCGGGAGCGGCGGATAAACTTCGCAACCAGATTTGCTGCAATCACGAGCTCTCCTTTCTGATGGAGGCCCACGACGGTCTGTCGGGCGCCATAGCCGAGCGTGCAGGTTTCAAGGGACTCTGGGCGTCGGGCCTGTCGATTTCGTGCTCGCTCGGCTACCGGGACGCCAACGAAGCCTCCTGGACCCAGCTCGTTGATGTCGTCGAGCGCATGGTCGACTCGACTGATCTTCCGGTGCTTGTCGACGGCGATAGCGGCTTTGGCAATTTCAACAACGCGCGCCTTCTGGCGCGCAAGCTGCAGCAGCGTGGCGCTGCCGGCGTCGCGCTGGAGGATAAGGGTTTTCCCAAGATGAATTCGTTCGTCGGCGATCGGCATCCGCTCGCCGATACCGGCGAATTCTCGGGCCGGCTGCGCGCTGTGAAGGATGCGGTGGGCGACGACCTTGTCCTCGTTGCACGGATCGAGGCGCTGATCGCCGGCCACGGAATGGACGAGGCTCTCACGCGCGCCCATGCCTATGCCGAGGCCGGAGCTGACGCCATCCTCATTCATTCGCGCAAGAGCGTGGCGGACGAGATCCTCGCTTTCGCCGGCGCCTGGCAGAACCGGCTTCCCGTTGTGATCGTCCCCACCAAATACTATCGAACGCCCGTCTCCGCCTATCGCGAAGCCGGTATCTCGACGGTGATCTGGGCCAACCACTCGATGCGAGCTGCAATCGCCGGGATGAGAGACATCTGCGGCCGCATTATCGCCGAGCAAAGCATCGCCGGCATCGAAGGCGAAGTCGCCACGCTCGACGAGGTCTTCGGTCTGCTGCGTTACGGCGAACTCGCTGCGGCCGAGGAGCGATACTTGCCGCAGCACAGCGGAAACGGTCACGCAAAAGCGTGATCCTCTGTTCCCCCATCACACGCTATCCCCATAGAAACTTCCCTAACGCGGAGATCGTGCCATGCTTCATTCACCACTAGCGGTGTCAGTACCAACTCAGCTTCCTGAACCTGATATCGCGCAGGTGATCCGATGGCGCGATAGTTCCTATGCGGCCGACCTCTATATTGCGGCCGTCTCGTGGCTCGATCTCTTCACCTATCTCGACCAGGCTCCCGCGACTGAAGCAGAGCTGCGCAGGCATTTTCAGATCAAGGAGCGGCCGACGCGAACGATGATCAGGCTCTTTGAGTCCTGGGGGCTGCTCGACAATGTTGATGGCAAGCTTCTCGCTACGGCGTCCGCGCGGCGCTACTTAAGCCGCAACTCAAGCGAGAACATCTCCTCTTACATCGCTGTCATGAAGTACAAATCTTCTGTCCGGGAGATCTACGACCTATTGCGCCTGGATGCACCTGACACGTGGCATGTTGAGCGTGGCGCCACGGTCAACTGGGACGCGCTGATGCAAACGGATGATTTCGCCGATCTGAATACGCGCGGAATGGAGGAGCGCGGGCGGATTTTTGCTCCCGATCTCGTGCGCCTGCTCGATTGCTCACAGGACACGGCCATTCTCGATGTGGCAGGTGGGTCCGGGGTCTATTCCGCGCATCTGCTCAACCGATATCCCCATCTGTCGGCGACGATCTTCGAGCGTCCCCCGGTCGACCAGCTCGCCACGCGATGTCTTGCCGAGCGCAAGCTTACGGCAGCTAGAGCGCGTGTGATCGCCGGAGATATGTTTGTCGATCCATTTCCAGAGACCGCTTCTCTCCATCTCTATTCGCATGTCCTTCACAATTGGGGACCGGAAAAAGTGCAGATGCTGCTGGATAAATCCTACCAAAGCTTGCTGCCTGGAGGTCGGGTGGCCGTTTATAGCTGCCACCCGGACGACCGAGGCGGTCCTGCGCCGGTCGCGGAGGCAGAATATTCGGTCCTGCTGACCACCAGCTATGAGGGCTGCTGCTACAGCTTCGAGGACATGCGGTCTCTCATGGAAGGCGTCGGCTTTCAGCACGTCGACTATCGCAGGTCGATTTGCAACCGAAGTCTCATCACGGCGCGAAAGCTCGCCAACAGACCTAGCTGAACCTGAACAAGATCGCTGTCTGAAGGCGTTTTGCCTGATCCTGGTCAGCGACGCTGACGGCACCAAACGCTCCGCTCTGTCCGGCGCCGGAAATATCATCCTATGGGGAGAAGAGCTAAAATGACTATGTCGACAACGACACTATTGGGTCTTCTGAAGCAGCAGAAGTACGAGTTTTTTTCCGGAGTACCCTGCTCGAATTTCGCCGATCTGTTTCAGCAGGTATCCTTGGATGGCGATATTACGTCGGTCCCGGCGGCGAGCGAAGGCAGCGCGCTGGCATTCGCCGTCGGCGCGGCACTGGCGGGGCGACGAAGCGTAGTCGCCCTCCAGAATTCCGGGCTGGGAAACATTGTCAATCCGCTGACATCGCTGGTGCAGGTCAACTGCATTCCGACACTGCTCCTGATCTCCGTGCGGGGACATACCGACGAACCCGAGGACGAGCCGCAGCATCGCATCATGGGCGCCAATACCCACGCATTGCTCGATCAACTGGCAATCCCATGGAGCGAGTTCGACGGGACGCCGCAGGGCTTCATGGCAGCTCTCCTGAGGGCTGAAGAGGCATTGCAGCGATCGATCTCGTTTGCGATTTTGGTCCGGAAAGGTCAGCTATCGGCGGGCCTCGGCGTCGTTGTCAACGGGGAGCAACAAGTAGGGGGCTATCCACTCAGCGTCGGATGCGCTCTGGAAATCGTCAGCGAAGCCCTGCGACCGACCGATCTCGTGGTCTCAACGACCGGCTTCATCTCCCGGGAGTTATTTCGCTTGAGCGACCGTCCGGAGAATTTCTACATGCAGGGATCGTTGGGCCATTGCAGCGCGGTGGCTGCGGGGGTCGCGCTCGCGCATCCATCGCGTCGCGTGGTCGCGCTGGATGGTGATGGCGCGGTGCTGATGCATATGGGAGTCCTGTCCACGATCGGGTACGCATCTCCCCGAAATTTCCTGCACATCGTGCTCGATAACGAAGGCTACGTTTCGACCGGAGGGCAGGAAACCACCTCGGTGACTTCCTCGCTGGAAGCCGTCGCCGTGGCGTGCGGGTACCGCGCGGTCAGCCGGTGCGTAACCAGTGCTGAATTGGGCGAGGCGGTCGCGCGAAGCCTGTCGACCGAAGGGCCGCACTTCCTGCTGTGCAAGGTCAATCAATCACATGCGCGCTCGCTACCCCGGGTTACGTCGCGTCACACGCCGGAGGAGAACAAAGAAGCGTTCCAGATCGCGCTGAACCAGCCGCGGGCTTTCCACCTGAAGGCCGCACCGGCGGGAGTGGCTCGGTGAAACATCAGGCGGTCAATATGCTGACCAGCTTCCGCGGCCTCTCATTCGTCATCATTATTTGGAGCACGAACTGGCTTGGGATCAAGAATGTTTTACAGTCTGCGCCGCCGCTGTTTCTCACCGGCATCTGTTTGCTCGGCGGCGCCATCGGGATGGGTGCTGTCCGCCTGTGCCTCGGAAACCCACTCCAGCGCGGTTGTGAAGGGAAGGGCAGGCTTGTCGCGGTGGGTCTCCTTCAAATGGCCGGAGGCCTCGGGCTGGGCCTGGTCGGCTTGCAGTATCTCGATGTCGGTACCAGCGCCCTGATCTTCTATACGATGCCCTTGTGGCTCGTCACGGTCGAATGGACGATCGATCGCCAAATGCAATCGCTGCTCGATGTTATCGCATTGACCTGCGGCATGCTTGGTCTTGGGATGCTGGTGTCGGGTACGACTCCCGTGGCGACATCTCATGACATCCTGGGCCTCGCGTTGTTTTCGATGTCCGCTTTCAACTGGGCGCTGCGAACATGGATCCATAAACGCATCCCTGGCGACCTCGACGTGTGGAACCGTACCGTCTTTCAATTGGCGACCTCAGGAGCAATTGTCATCGTTGCGTCGCTGCTGCTGGAACGTCGGCTTGACTGGACTCAATTGCCGGTACTCGCCTGGCCCCTCGCATTCAACTGCATCGGGGCGACCGGATTGGCATTCCTCACTTGGTACGGCGCGCTCAGCCGCATGTCCTCGCAGATCGCTTCTCAGAGCGTCGTGCTCATCCCTGTCGTCGCGCTGGTCGCGGCTGCCGTTTTGCAACGAGAGACTTCTACGACGTGCGTCGTGGTCGCCTGTGTCCTTATGAGCGTCGGCGTCACCACCGCAATTTGGCGGTCAAGGGCGCCGATCCCTCAGAGTACGGTCTCACGCGCCCTGAAACCTGCGATTGGCAGGGAACATCACATGGAGCCCGGCGATGTTGGATTCGACACGTCTCTATCACCCGATGAAGATCGCAGGAGAGGACGTCCTTGCGGACTCGACTATCGACGTGCGGAACCCTTTTACCGATCAGGTCATAGCTGCGGTGCCACAGGCACGTCCCGAGCACGTTCGGCGCGCCTTCGCGATCGCCCGGGTATTCCGTTCCAGACTCACAAGGCGTGAGCGAGCGCGGATCCTCTTCGCTACAGCAGAGGCGATCGAAGCAAACCGGGACCGGCTTGCGCATCTCATTACATCGGAAAGCGGCCTATGCCTGAAAGACTCGCTGCATGAAACCGCGCGGGCCCAGGATGTCTGGTCATTCGCAGCGCAGGCGGTGCTCCAGGACGATGGCGCGGTTTACGCGGGCGATATCGGAGGGGGTGCGCAGAGCAGGCGCATATTCGCGACCAGGACGCCGCTCCTTGGTGTCATCTCAGCGATTACCCCCTTCAACCACCCCCTGAATCTCGTGAGCCATAAGCTCGCTCCGGCGATCGCGACCAACAACAGAGTCGTGCTCAAGCCGGCGGAGGCTACTCCTTTGACCGCGCTTGCTCTCGCCGAACTGCTTTATGAGGCGGGACTGCCGCCGGAAATGCTGTCAGTGATCACGGGCGATCCACGCTCGCTGGGAGACGCCATGATCAATGACCCGGACATCGACCTGGTTACGTTTACGGGATCGGTGAGCGCCGGAAAGAAAATCGCCGAACGGGTGGGATACAGAAGGCTGGTGCTCGAGCTCGGCGGGAATGATCCTCTGATCGTAATGGATGACGCCGATATCGACCGCGCAGCCCGATTGGCGGTGCAGGGTGCGACCAGAAATTCCGGGCAACGCTGTACCGCCGTCAAGCGGGCCTTGGTCGTCGATGATGTCGCCGATCGCTTTGCCGACGCGACCTTCTCTCTGATGAAGCGCCTCAGGAGCGGAGATCCCATGGATCCCAACACGGACGTGGGGACGGTCATCAACGCGAGGGCGGCGTCGATAATAGCCGGGCGCGTCGAAGCCGCAATTGAAGGCGGCGCCCGCCTGCTGCTCGGCAATACTCCGGAGGGCGCGCTTTACCGGCCGACGCTGCTGGACCATGTCCCGCCCGATTGTGAGCTGGTGCGCGAAGAGACCTTTGGTCCCGTCCTGCCGATCATTCGGTGCCCAGATGACATCGAACACATCATCGCCATTGCAAACTCAACGGCCTTCGGTCTTTCGGCGGCGTTGTGCACAAACCGGCTCGATTACATCACCCGCTTCGTCGATGCCCTCGACGTCGGCTGCGTCAACGTATGGGAAGTTCCGGGATACCGGACGGAGCTGACGCCGTTCGGCGGCATCAAGGATTCCGGCCTCGGCCATAAAGAGGGCGTGCTGGAGGCCATGAAGAGCTTTACGAATATCAAGACCTACTCGCTGCCGTGGTGAGGCAACCTCAATCCAGAAACATCAATCCAGGAGTTTGGACGCGGCCGCTTCATCAGTGACCAGGACCTGGCAAATGCCCGCCAACAGGCCGGCGCGAATAATCGGGACCTTGTGCTCGCCGCCGGCCGCGAGAATCCGATGCCTGATCTGAAGCACGTGATCGATCGGCGGATTGATCGTCCGCTGCACCAGGGGGTGGCGAAGCGGCTTGCCGGCTGAATCGAGGTAGTGACCGCAAATATCCCCGACGGCGCCGGCTTCGAGCAACGAAGCCCAGGTTTCGCGAGAAATGACCTCGTATTCGAGTGCCTTTGATTGCTCGGAGAGGTCGATCGCGCTCAACAGGGCCACGTCGAGGGAGGGCACCATGGCGAGCACGGAACGAACAGGCTCACTCGCGACGAGGATATCCCTTAGCTCCGCAGTCTCGGCGAACATCGGCGCGGTCAGATAATAGCATCGCGCGCCGAGCGCCCGGGCAATCATCGTTGCATTGTCATACGGATTGATCGGCGCGCTTTCGGCCAACCCGCCGGACATCAGCACCACGCGGGTGCCGTCTCCCGATCGCTGCGGCAGGTTTTGGGCTGCAGCATTGATGGTGCCTCCCCAGGTGATTCCCAGCGAACCCGATGGCGGAAGGCACGCGGCGACGTATCGCGCGGCGGCGGCCCCGATGAAAGAACGCACGTCGGTCCCACCCATCGGGACCGGGACCACGATCGCGTGACGCAGACCAAATTTGTGGACCAGCTTTTCTTCAAGTTCGGTGCGCTGACCCGCCGGATCGGCGATCGTGATTTGAACGAAGCCGCTTTCCCGTGCCTCGCCGAGGATCCGGTTGACGCGCTTGCGCGTCATCTTCAGCCGCTGCGCGATCGCGTCCTGGGTCTGACCTTCGCGGAAATAGTACCAGCAGATCTTGGCCACCAAAGCGGCGTCGGCTCGGCCATCGCCGGATTCGCCTTCGTTTGGTGCCGCTTGCGAGCCTCGAATCAACATCCTCTCCCGATCCGCTTCAAGAATCCGCTGTTTGCCTGCTTCCGGGGTGGAATGGCAACTCTTCATACTTTTCCACAGTATATGTCAGTTGTGCACAAATGTACCTCAACCGTCACAAATGTGTTAAGGGGAGCATCTATCTGTGCGCCGAGCTTGGAAACGGGAGACAGTCCATGCGTCGGCTGATCGTCGGATCACTACTGTTGTGCGGCTGGGCAACGTCCGCCCTCGCGCAATTTTCCGACAACAAGATCGTCATCGGAGTAATGGGCGATCAAAGCGGAGTCGTCGCCGACGTCGGCGGACCCGGATCGATCCTGGCTGCCCGCATGGCGGTCGAGGACTCGGGCGGAGCCGCTGGCGGTGTCCCGATCGAGATCATCACTGCTGACCATCAGAATAAGCCCGACGTCGCGTCGGCGATTGCCCGCGAGTGGTTCGACCGGCGCGGTGTCGATGTCATGGTCGACCTGCCGCATTCCGGTGTGGTTTTCGGGTTGATGGCGATTGCCACCGAAAAAAAGCGTTCCCTGATGATATCTGGCGCCGCGAGCGTGGAGATAACCGGAGGGCGCTGCTCCCCCTTTGCCACGCACTGGACTGATGACACCTACTCGCTCGCGCGCGGGACCGCCGCCGCCCTGATGCAGCAGGACCTGAAGTCCTGGTATTTTCTCACCGCGGACTATGCATTCGGCCACGATCTCGAAAAGGACGCCGCGCGCGTCGTCGAGGAGCGTGGAGGCAAGGCGACCGGAAGCGCTCGCCACCCCCTGAGCACGGCCGATTTCTCCGCGCTTCTGCTGCGCGCGAAATCTTCGCAAGCGCAGGTCGTCGCTCTGGCGAGCGCCGGCGCTGACACCGTCAACGCCATCAAGCAGGCTGGCCAGTTCGGTATTATGCGCGGTGGCCAGCGCGTCGCGGCTCTCCATGCGTTCGTCACCGACATCAACAGTGTCGGCCTCGAAGCGGCCCAGGGCCTGATCATCACCACCGGCTTTTACTGGAATGACACCGATGGGACGCGCGCTTTCTCGGAGCGCTTTTTCAAAGCTCATGGACGCATGCCGACCCGTGAGCAAGCCGGCGTCTACACGAGTGTGCTGCACTATATCAAGGCTGCCGGCAAAGCGAAGACTGACGACGCCGCTCTCGTGAACACGGAAATGCGAAAGCTGCCCGTCGACAAATTCGGTCGGCAGGTCCGCATCCAGGAAAACGGTCGCGTCATCTACGATCTCGGCGTTTATCGTGTGAAGACCCCGGCCGAGAGCAAGGCTCCATGGGACTACTATGAGCGTATCGCCACAGTCCCGGCCGACACTGCTTTTCGCTCCATCGATACCGCGGGCTGCGCCGCTCCGAGCGTTCGATGACGACCATCCTTCTCGGTCATCCGCAGCGGGCAGCCGCGCCTATTGCCTCGGCTGACCGAGAACGCCCTGCAACATCGCTGCTGACCGTCCGCGACCTGACGGTTCGCTTCGGTGATTTCGAGGCGCTTCGCAGTGTCTCGATCGATCTCGACACAAGGTCGATCCATGCGGTGATCGGGCCCAACGGGGCAGGCAAGACCACACTATTCAACGTGATCAGCGGCTTTATGAAACCGACCGCCGGCCAGGTTCATTTCGACGGTGCAAATGTGACCGCGGTCTCACCGAACCGTCTTGCGCGGCTCGGGCTAGCCCGGTCGTTTCAGATATGCTCGATTTTCCCGAATCTCTCCGTCGCCGATAATATCCGCACGGCGCTCGCGCTGAATGTGCGGGGTCTGCAGCTCCTGCGCAGCCGTTCGAGACGGGACGAAAATGAAACAAGGGTTCGGGATCTTCTCGATCAAGGCGGGCTGACGGACGAAAGCGAACGCCGGGCCGCGGATCTGCCCTATGGTCGCCGGCGACTGCTTGAGATCGTTACGACGATCGCGATCGCGCCGAAGTTTCTGCTGCTCGACGAGCCGACTGCGGGTCTGGCGCGGGAAGATATCGCGCCGGTCGCAGGCCTGATCAAGACGGTTGCCGCCACCTGCGGTGTCCTTCTGGTGGAGCACAATCTGCAGGTCGTGAAAAGTCTGGCGGCGAAGGTCACGGTGCTCGCGGAAGGCTCGGTTCTTTGTGAGGGCAGCTATGATGAGGTCGCGCGCGACCCTCGCGTGATCAACGCCTATATCGGGGCTGAGCGTCGTGCCTGAGGCGGTTTCGCTGCATCTCTCGAATGTGCAGGCATGGTATGGCGATTCTCAGTCGCTGTTCGGCGTCACCTTCGCGGTTCGGCCGTGCGAGGTGACTTGTCTGGTCGGTCGCAATGGTGCGGGCAAGACAACGGTCCTTCGCGCGATCATGGGTCTACTGCCGCGACAAGCTGGCAGCATTATCCTGTCCGGGCGCGAAGCAAGCGGCATGCGCCCATATGAGCGTACCCGGTTCGGCATCGGCTATTGCCCCGAGGAGCGGGCGATCTTCTCCAGCCTCACCGTCGATGAGAATCTTGCCCTTCCTCCAGCGGTCAGCGCCGCGGGCATGGCCAAGGCTGATATCCTCGCGCTGTTTCCGAATCTTCGCACAAGGGGACGCCACTACGGCGACCAGCTTAGCGGCGGCGAGCAGCAGATGCTCGCCATCGGCCGGATTTTGCGTACGGGCGCGAAGACGCTGCTTCTGGATGAACCCACTGAAGGACTGGCACCGGTCGTCGTGAGGCAGATCGAGCATGCGCTGATTGAACTCAAGCGCCGCGGCTACACGATCCTGCTGGTGGAACAGAACATCGACTTCGTCCTGTATCTCGCCGATCGGGTGGTGGCGATCGAAAACGGTGTGGTTGTGGACGACCTCGAAACCCGAGACGGCGAGCACGTCAAGGCTCGGCTCCTCGAACGTCTTGCGCTGTGATTCCGCCATGACAGATCTCATCCTCGGCTACCTTACGATCGGCCTCGTCAACGGCTCGTTCTATGCGCTGCTTAGTCTTGGGCTCGCGCTTATCTTCGGCCTTCTCAACATTCTCAACATGACGCATGGCGTGCTCTACATGATGGGCGCGTTTGCTGCATGGGCAGGTTCTCGATATCTCGGATTGGGCTATTTCGGAGGGCTGGTTTTCGCGCCGCTCTGCGTAGCTGCTTTCGGCATCATCCTCGAACGTTCATTGTTGCGTCGAACCTACGGCCTCGATCCGCTCTACGGATTCATGCTGACGTTCGGCACGGCGATGATCGTTCAGGGCGGCTTCCAGGCCTATTTCGGTTCGACCGGACTTCCCTATGCCGCGCCGGATTGGTTATCCGGCGGGCTGGATCTCGGTTTTCTGTATTTCCCTGCATACCGACTTTGGGTCGTCGCCGTGGCGCTTATCGTCTGTGTGATCGTCTGGATCGCCATTGCGCGCACGCGTCTTGGCTCTGTTCTGCGCGCGTCGTCCGAAAATGCAGCTACTGCCGAAGCGCTTGGCGTCGGCGTGCCTCGCGTCTTCGCCGCCACTTTCGCCCTGGGCGCCGCGCTGGCAGGACTGGCAGGCGCGCTGGCCGCGCCGATCTACCAGGTCAGCCCGCTGATGGGATCGGACATCCTGCTTGTCGTATTTGCAATCATTGTTATCGGCGGCATGGGTTCGATCGGGGGCACCATCGTCTCGAGCTACGCCCTCGCACTGATCGAGAGCCTTACGCAGGCGCTGGTCCCGCAGGCGGCAAGCTTCATCGTCTTCGCCTTCATGTGCGTTGTGCTTTTGCTTCGGCCGCAGGGGCTGTTCGGCATTTCGGCGGTCAGATCCCACGAATTCCTGGCGGCGCGGCTTCCGTGGATTGAGCCCGCCGACAAGGAAACCGCCGCCAAACGCCTGACCGGCATGGTGCCGGTGCTCGCCGCTGTCGCCGCGCTGTTGGCCCTGCCGATGCTGCTCTATCCCGTCTATCTGATGAAGATCTTCTGTTTCACCATCTTCGCCGCTTCATTCAACTTCCTGCTGGGATTTGCCGGCATCATGTCCTTCGGTCAGGCGGCCTTGTTCGGTACTGCGGCCTATCTCACGGCGCATGCGGCAAAGGAGTGGGCGCTGCCACCGGAAGCTGCGATCGGCGTCGGGATAGCGGCGGCGCTCGTTCTCGGACTGGTCATGGGCATCTTTGCGATCAGGCGCCGGGGCATCTATCAGGCCATGATTACGCTGGCGATCGCGCAGATGGTCTATTTCGTCTATGTACAGGCCGGTTTCACCCATGGCGAGGACGGGATCCAGTCGGTCCCCCGCGGCACGTTGCTGGGGTTGATCGACCTTCGCGACGACACCAACGTTTACTGGCTCTGCGCTGCCGCCATGCTTGGCGTGCTGTTCGGCCTGCGCCGTCTCATCAACTCCCCGTTTGGGATGATGTTGATCGCCATTCGCGACAATGAGCGCCGGGCTCTCTCGCTGGGGCACAATGTCGACGCGTACAAGCTCGCGGCATTCGGCATCGCCGCCTTCTGCGCCGGCGTCGCCGGCTCCATGAGCGCTGTTGTCTTCCAGTTGGCCACCTTGTCCGGCGTGCATTGGCACCTCTCGGGCGAAACCGTGCTGATGGCGTTGATCGGCGGTATCGGCACATTCAGCGGGCCTCTCATTGGTGCCGCCGTGCTGGTGACGATGCAGCATTTCCTGTCACCCTTCGGTGCCTGGATCGTGGCAATTCATGGAGCCGTCTTTGTTCTTTGCGTCCTGCTGTTTCGCGACGGGCTATTGCCCCATGCCCAAGCACTCGCCGCAAATCTTCGCCGGCCGGATGCACGGCCGAAAGCTGTCGGAGCCCCGCAGGCTATGGAAGCTATCGGCCAATGAATGCCATGGCAGATACCCAGAGGCTGGCACTCGTTTCGAATAGCAAACGATTGAACGAACTCTCGGCTCGCACGATCGTTGCTGCGATCCGCGATCGCCGGCTAACGGCGACGTCCGTAATGGAAGCCTGCCTGGAGCGGATTGCTGTTCGCGAACCGCAGGTCAAAGCCTGGAGCTTCCTGGACGCCGATCTGGCACGGAAACGCGCGCGGGTGGCAGATGAATGGCAGGCCGCGGGACTCCCGCTCGGTCCGCTGCATGGTCTGCCAGTAGGCGTGAAGGACGTGTTCGATACCAGCGACATGCCGTCCGAATACGGCAGCGCAAGCTTGCGTGGGCGCCGGCCGCCCGAAGACGCGGATGCCGTCAGCGTGCTGCACCGGGCCGGGGCGCTCATCGTCGGCAAGACCAGCACGTCCGAGTTCGGAATGTATCATCCCAGTCCGACGCATAATCCCCTGGATCTGTCGCGCTCACCGGGCGTGTCGTCGGCGGGGTCCGCCGCGGCCGTCGTCGATCACATGGTTCCGCTGGCACTCGGCACTCAGCACACGGCATCCACGACACTACCAGCTTCGTTTTGCGGCGCGTTCGCCTTTAAACCGTCGCTCGGTTTCACGAGCATGCGGGGATCGAACGTGCTGGTCCCCCGCATGGCGCATGTAGGTCTGCTGGCCCGGTCTGTCGACGACCTCACGCTGTTTGCCGGAGCATTCGATCGTCGGATCGCGGAGGTCGAAGCACTGCGACATCCGCCCAGGCTCGGTTTTGTCCGCGGGCCGGGCTGGGACCTCGTAAGTTCCGACGCGCGTCAGGCTCTCGATCGCTTGGTCGACGGATTGCCTGCAACGGTGGCCACGGTCGATCTTCCCTGCGAATTCGATATGGCGCTTGAGGTCGTGCACGGCCTTCTGAACGCTCATCTGGCATATCGCTTCGGTGCCTTGCCGGAGGAAACGTTCCGCAGCTTCTGTCCTCCGCTGCAGCAGGGCATCATTGCCGGGCGCGCGTTGAGCGCCGCAAATTATCTCGAACTCGAGGCCATGGCCGACAGGCTCAACGCGCTGGCTGCGGCGTTGTTCTGCGATCATGACGCCTTGATCACGCTCTCCGCACCAGGAGAGGCCACGCGCCTCGAGCAGGGACCGGGCTCTGGCGCCATGTCGATGCCCTGGAGCCTGTGCGGACTACCGACCGTGTCCTTGCCGCTGCTGCGCGGCGTGAATGGCCCGCCGATCGGCGTTCAGCTCATTGGTTGCCAGGGTGGTGACCGCAATCTTCTGCGCGTGGCGGCGTGGCTCACAGATGCAACAACCCTCAACGATATGTCATCCCATGAACAAACCTGATCGAATCCTGACCGACGCCGCGTCCTATCGCGCGGAGAGACCTCTGGTGAGCGTGAATGGACGCGCCTATGCGTGGCCGAAACATCCGGCTGTCGTCATCTGTTTCGACGGCTGTGATCCGGCCTATATCGATGCTGCCAGCGCCGCCGGAGCCATCCCTGGCATCGACCGGATGCGGCGCGAAGGCTTCGCCGCCTCCGCACTTGCGGCAATGCCGACATTCACCAACCCCAACAACGTGTCCATCGTCTGCGGTGTGCCGCCCGCCGTTCATGGCGTCTCCGGAAATTTCTATCTCGACCGCGATACCGGCGCAGAAATCATGATGGTAGATGCGACTCCCGTGCGCGCGCCGACTATTCTGGCAGCGTTCTCGCAAGCGGGAGCCAAGGTTGCCGCCGTTACTGCCAAGGACAAGCTGCGCAAGGCGCTCGGTCAAGGGCTCGACGGCATCGCTTTCTCCGCCGAGAAAGCCGACGAGGCGACCGATGCGGAGAACGGCATCTCCGCAATCGGTGCGCTGGTGGGACGGGGAGCGCCAGACCAGTATTCCGCCGATCTTTCCTTGTTCGTGCTCGATGCCGGAATTCGCCTGCTTGAAACCCGCCGGCCAAACCTGATGTATCTGTCGCTTTCCGACTATGTGCAGCACAAGCACGCACCGGATGCGCCCGAAGCGATCGCCTTCATGCGCGTGGTGGACGAGCGGCTCGCAAGGATGATCGCGCTCGGCGCCTGCCTCGGGATTGTCGCCGACCATGGCATGAACGACATGGCCCACCCGAGCGGCGAGCCGAACGTCGTCTATCTTGGCGACCTCTTGGATGCCGCCTTCGGTGCCGGCGCAACCCGTGTCATCTGTCCGATCACCGATCCATTCGTGCGTCACCACGGCGCTCTGGGCGGCTTTGTCCGTGTCCATCTGCAGCGGACGGAGCCTTCCACCACCGCGGTATTGAACTTCATCCGGCAGATTCCAGGCGTCTGTATGGCCGCCCCGCGTGAGGAAGCATGCCTGCGCTTCGAATTGCCGGAAGATCGCGAAGGTGACATCGCCGTGGTGGCAGGGTCGGGCGTCGCCCTCGGCGGCCATGCCCGGGACCACGACATTTCGCAGCTATCGGGTGAGCGGCTGCGTTCTCATGGCGGGCTCGCCGAGCAGGTGGTGCCGTTCATTCTCTCTCACCCGCTGAAGGCCGGACGGGTTGAGGGCAGGGCAGGGAAACCGCTCCGCAACTACGATGTCTTTTCAGTCCTGCTCAACGATATGAAAGTCTGACTATGCCTCGTGCTATCCTCGTCATCCTCGATGGTCTGCGCCGCGATCTCGTGACGCCGCAGGCCACGCCCCGTCTTGCCGCCTTCGCCGAGCGTTCCGAGCAGTTCGCCGCCCATCGCACGGTATTTCCGTCCTGCACGCGGGTGGTTTCGGCAAGCCTGGCGACCGGGTGCCATCCCGCGCGCCACGGCTTGCAGGGCAACACCATGGCGCTGATGGAAAACGGGCGTCTCGTTCGGCACGACGCGGGTCGCCCCGACTTCCTCCAGCACAAGCGGCGCGTCACCGGCCGCGCACTGGCCGTGCCAACTTTGGCTGAGCGCTTAACGGACAGCGGTGGTGCCATCATCTTCAGCAACGTTTCGCCAGGAGCGGCCTATGCGCACGATCCGGATGGATTTGGGCGGGTCTATCATCGCGCCGGATCGTTCGGCCGCGCCCGCGTCCCGCTACCGGAAGACGAGCAGCTTCGCGTCACGCTGGATGTAGAAGGCGACCGGGCAATGACCGAACGCTTCATCCGCGAAGCGGTGTTGCCTCCGTCTGATCCTCCTGCGCTTGCGGTGCTGTGGCTCGGCGAGCCGGACGCCACGCAGCACGCCTTGCCCATGGGATCGCCCGGTCATCTTGCGGTGTTGCAAGAGGCGGACCGCAATGCCGGGCGCGTCATGGACGCGGTGGCCACGCTCGCCGACAAGGACGATGTTCTCCTTCTGATAGGATCAGATCACGGCCATCAGACGGTCACCGGCGTCATCGACATAGATGAAGAACTGGTCACCGCCGGATTGAAGGAGAGCCTTGAATCAACCGACGTGGTCGTCGCCTCGAACGGCACCTCCGCGCTGCTCTACGTCCATCCGGATTTTGTCGCGCGCACGCCGTTGGTCGGCGACTTCCTCGCCAATCAGGAATGGGCGGAAACCGTCGTCGATGGCAGCGCGCTGGCGTCGGTGGGGCAGGGCCCGGATCACGGCCTCGCTTTTGCAGTCTCCATGCGCGCGAGCGATGAGCCCAATGCCTACGGCATCGCTGGCACCAGCCTCGTCGCGGAGCGTGCCGGTAACAAGGCAGATATCCTTGGCAGCGGCCAGCACGGTGGCCTCGGTGCAGGCGAGCAAGCGCCCTTTCTCATGATCAGAGGCGCGCACTTCAGCCATGGCGTTGCAAGGCAGGAGCCCTCCTGCATCACCGACATCGCGCCAACCATTCTCACTCATCTCGGGCTTCCCGCCTCCGGAATGGATGGGCGCCCGCTGCAGGCTGTTCGGGGAGGTCGTGATGGCTGAGATCGAACTGCGCCACATCGAGAAGAGCTACGGCGAAACCGCTGTTGTGAAAGATGTGTCGCTGAGCATTCGCGATGGGGAATTTCTTACCCTGGTGGGTCCCTCCGGATGCGGGAAATCGACCTTGCTGCGGATCATCGCTGGGCTGGAGGCGCAGGATAGCGGTGAGGTCGTGGTGGCCGGCCGCTGCGTGGACGACAAGCGCCCCAAGGAGCGCGACGTCGCCATGGTATTCCAGTCGTACGCGCTCTATCCCCATCTTAGCGTATTCGACAACGTCGCCCTTCCGCTGCGAACGCGGCGCCTGAGCTTCGCCCAGCGGCTGCCATTTGTCGGCCGTGCCTTGCCGGGACGCGGCGGCATTGAAAAGGCGATCCGCGCCGAGGTCGAGCAGGCAGCTTCCATGCTCGACATCGCCCATCTGCTGCATCGCAAGCCGGGTCAACTTTCCGGCGGCCAGCGCCAGCGTGTCGCGCTGGGCCGCGCGATGGTGCGGCATCCCGCCGTGTTCCTGATGGACGAGCCGCTGTCCAACCTTGACGCCAAGTTGCGGGTCCAGATGCGCGCAGAAATCATCGCGCTGCATCGCCGCCTGGGCGTCACCTTCGTCTACGTGACCCACGATCAGGCAGAAGCGATGACGATGTCCGACCGCGTCGCCGTGATGACGGCCGGCGAACTGCTTCAGGTCGGCCAACCGGAGCAGCTTTATCGGGACCCGCAGGACCTGCGCGTCGCCGAGATGATCGGCAGCCCAAAGATCAACGTGGTTTCTTGCGACCATTGGATGTCTTTGGGTGCGTCGCTTCCTCCAGGCGTTGATGGCAACACGACGCACCTCGCGTTTCGTCCAGAGGCCGTCGGGATAGCCGCCCCTGGGGATAGAAGACTCAATGGCGTCGTCACCAGCGTCGAGAATCTTGGCTCTGATATCTTCCTGAACGTGGCGCTTGCAGATGGATGCGGCGCCGTCGTCGTGCGCACGCATCCCGACGTATCGCGTTCGGAACCGGGCCGTCCGGTCGGTCTTCAGATCGACCCAGCGTGCTTGCTGCAATTTGACGGTGCAGGCATGCGCCTGCGCCAGGCCGATCAAGTAGAGGCCGCAGCGTGACAACTCTGGACCAGGATCGCGAGCGTAGGGTCGATGCGAAAACAAGCTTCGCGAAGAGATCGGGAGAGCACGGGCTTGGCTGGCTCGCCGTATCACCGGCCTTGCTGCTGCTGATCGGCCTCCTGTTCGGTCCGGCTGCGGCGGTGGTGCTTTTCTCCCTGACGGACTGGCAGCTGGGATCATTTACTTTTCATTTCATCGGCGTTGCGAATTTCAGAGCCCTGTTCACGGACCCAACCTTCTGGAAGGCATTGACCAATACGCTGGTTTATGCGGGCATAGTTGTGCCGGGCACGGTGCTGCTGGGTCTCGTCGTGGCTCTGCTCATCGAGGCCAGTCCCGGCCTGCGTGGCTTCTACAGGGCCGCGCACTTCCTTCCTGTGATGTCCACAATGTCGGCCATGGCGATCGTCTGGGGCACCATGCTGCATCCTACGATCGGCCTCGTGAACCGTGCCCTGGGCGCGGTGGGGATTTCGGGGGTGAACTGGCTGCGCGACGAGCGTACGGCGCTACTCGCTCTGGCGTTGATCGGCATATGGCAAGGCCTCGGTTTTGCCATGGTGCTGTTCGTATCCGGCCTGAAGGCCGTCCCGCAGCAGCTCTACGACGCCGCCGCCATTGACGGCGCCGATGGCGTTCTGGACCGGCTGCGTTTCGTGACGCTGCCCATGCTGGGACCGGTCACCATGTTCGTCGTCATCCTGACGGCCAAGAGGTCGTTCGAGGTATTCGACAGCGTTCGCGTCCTGACCCAGGGCGGGCCGAACTATGCGTCCGAGGTGCTGCTGCATCGGCTCTACACCGAGAGCTTCGATTTCCTGCGTATGGGATATGGCGCAGCGCTCACCGTGATCTATCTCGCCATCATTGTGCTGCTTACGCTGACACAGGCGCGGCTTCTCGAACGGCGGGTCCATTATTCATGATCGCCCGCTTTCCAGACCGGCGGTTCGCTGGCCGGGTCGCTCGGCATGCAATTCTGATTCTCACCGCCGCTTTTGCGCTGCTGCCCTTCGTCTGGATGGTGAGCCTGTCGCTCAAACCGCCGGAAGAGATATTCCAGGCCGATTTCCACCTTTGGCCGACGGCCTTTCATGGGGTCGAGAACTACCGCGTCGCGCTAACTGCGGCGCCGATGTTCCGCTTCCTGCTAAACGGGTTGCTTGTGTGCACAGCGATCTTCGCGCTGCAGCTCCTGGTCTGTATTCCCTGTGCCTATGCACTTGCGAAGCTGCGGTTTCGCGGCAGGGACACCTTGTTCTCCGCCGTGCTGGTCGGCCTGCTGCTGCCGCCTCAAGCTCTCGCCATTCCGCATTTCGTCCTGTTGAACGTGTTTGGGCTCCTGGACAGCTATGCCGCGCTGATCCTGCCGTGGGTGATCTCTACTTTCGGCATTTTCCTGCTGCGGCAATTCTTTCGGTCCATACCCGACGAGATCATTCACGCAGCCCGCCTCGACGGGCTCGGCGAGTTCGAGATCATCTGGCGCATCATGATCCCCATGACCACGCCGGCGCTGGCCGCCTTTGGCATCTTCTCGATCGTGGCCCACTGGAACGACTTGTTCTGGCCGCTCATCGCGGTTCGCAGCGCGGAGATTTCCACGCCCGCGCTCGGCATCCTGCTTTTCCGTGACGATGAGGCCGGGCAGTTCCTCGGTCCGCTGATGGCCGGCGCCGTGATTATCGTGGCCCCACTCCTCGTTGCATTCCTGATCGCGCAGCGCCGGTTTATCGACGGCCTCGCCGTAACAACCATGAAGTAATCCAAAAATGGAGACCGTCCATGCTTGATCAAATCGTAACCCGGCTAGGGCCGGTGCTCGCCGGAGCCGTTGCCCTCGGGGCAATCGGCGCGACCTCTGCACGGGCGGAGGTCACGCTCGACGTGCTCTACACCACACCCGGTACCTTCAATGCGCTGCATCAGGAATTGGCCAGGCGTTTCACCGAGGCGCACCCCGACATCAAGGTGAAGTTCCGCAATCCCGTGGCGAGCTACGAGGAGGCCGCGCAGCAGATCCTGCGTGACCAGATCACCGGTCGCCTGCCGGATGTGGCTTTCAACGGAATCAACCAGATTGGCCTGTTCGTGGATCGGGGATTAGGCGCCCCGCTGGACGGATTCGCAGCGGCAGATGGTGGGCTTGCCGAACTTGGCTATTACCCGACGCTTGCGGAACTTGGAAAATACAAAGGCAAGCTCTACGGCCTGCCGTTCGCCACCTCGACGCCTGTGCTCTACGTGAATGCTGATCTGGTCGCAAAGGCTGGCGCCGATGTGTCGGCGCTTCCAAAGACCTGGCCGGAGCTCCTGGCTCTGGGCAAGACCATCGAGGCGAAAGCGGGCACCGCGGTGACCGGCTTCTATTATCAGTGGGAGCAAACCGGAAACTGGTTGTTCCAGTCGCTGGTGACGAGCAAGGGCGGCCGTATTCTCAAAGCCGACGGGTGCAGCATCGCCTTCGACGACGCAAACGGCATGTGGGCGCTGAAGACGCTCGAAGCTTTCGGCAAATCGGGCATGCCGAATCTCGGGCTCGGCCAGGCCCGGCAATCATTCGTCGCCGGCAACATCGCGATACTGGCGGATTCCACATCCTATGTGGCCGCGGCCGAGCGGCAGATCGGCGGCCGGTTCCCGTTCAAAACCGTCGCCTTCCCGCTTGCCGCAGCCGACGGGCGCCTTCCCGCAGGCGGAAACGTCGCTATGGTTTTTGCAAAGGACGCCGAACGTCAGAAGGCCGCCTGGAAATATGTAAAGTTCACCACCGGCCCGGTCGGCCAGACCGCGATGGTCAATTCCACCGGCTATATGCCCGGCAACGAGATCGCTGTGAAGACGCCTGACCTGCTCGGCGCTTTCTACGCAAAGAGCCCCAATCACCTGACCAGTATCCAGCAACTGCCGCTGCTGACGGAATGGGCATCTTTTCCAGGTGATAATTCGCTGAAAATTATTGAGGTGATCAAGCACCGTATAGAAAGCCTGGTGACGGGCAAGCGTACGGCGGAGCAGGTCATGCCTGAGCTGGTTGGAGATGTGTCCAATCTTCTGCCCAAGTGCGGCGGCTAGCCAGCGATCGAACGAACGGGGCGGGACTCAATCAGACAGTCCCGCTTGCGCCGTCGGTCACCTCGCTTGGCGGGCTCGGTAGCTACGTATAGCGGGCGCCGGTTCATCCAGACCCAAACTTCTCATGCAACAGCGGCCATAGCCGGTCCGGCTTGAACGGGGTCGCCGTAAAGCGGATGCCGGTGGCGTTAGCAATAGCGTTGCCAAGCGCAGCGGCGACCGGGTTGTACGGGCTTTCGCTCATCGATTTGGCGCCCATCGGCCCCAGCGCGTCCGACGTGTCGGCAAAGAACACCTCCGTGCGGGGAATGTCGGCAAAGGATGGCAGATGATAGTCGCGGAATTTGGGATTAATGACCCGGCCGTTATCGTCGATCACCATTTCCTCATAGAGCGCCGCGCCCAGCGATTGAGCGACCCCGCCCTCGACCTGGCCACGGCACTGCATCGGATTGGCGACACGGCCGGCATCGGCGGCCTGCACGCTTTTCAGGATCTTGAGTTCACCGGTGTATTTGTTCACGGCGACGCGAAAGCCCTGTACATTGAAGGCGACGGAGCGCGGTGTGCCCGTCGAATTGCCGCTGGCGCTGAGAACCTTGCCGAGCGAGTGCGCAGACGCGGCGAGCAAAGCAAAAGAGGTGCGGCGTCCGGCACAGACCGCGGCATGGTTGTCGAGGGTGCAAGCGTCCGGGTTTTCGCCCAACAATGACGCCGCGAATTGCTTCAGTTGGCCGGCCAGCGCCTCGGCCGCGGCCTGCGTCGCACGCCCGGCGACGAAGGTCCCGGCGCTGCCATAGGCGCCGGTGTCGTGGCCGCCATGCGCGGTGTCGGATTGCAAAAGACGGATGCGATCGACGGTCGTCGCTAGCGCAGAGGCGGCGATCTGGCGATGCACGGTGCTGGTGCCATTGCCGAATTCGGCGGTGCCGACAGTGAGGTCGAAGCCGCCATCCTCGCGCAATGAAATGCTGCAATCGGCGAAATGGCCTGCCGGCGGCACGGTGTCGATCATGGTCAGCGCGATGCCGTCCCCGGTCAACCAGTCCGCTGGGAGCGAAGGCATCGGCGCTTCGGCGGCCATCGCGCGCTCGACCAGATCGAGGCATTGATCGAGGCCATAGCTGCCATAGAGCACGTCGTGATATTCGGATTCTGGCGGCGACAGCATGGGATCACCGGGTTTGACGACATTGCGGCGGCGCATCTCGAACGGACTGATGCCGAGCTGCTTCGCCAGTTCATCGATCGCGGCTTCGACGGCAATCAGGGTCTGCGGCAGGCCGTAGCCGCGAAACGCCCCGGCGGGCACGGTATTGGTATAGACGGCGATGCCGTCGACCTTCTTGTTCGGACAGTTATAGACGCCGATGCATTCGCCGACCGAATGAAGCAGCACCGGGCCGGCGTGGTTGCCGTAGGCCCCGGTATTCGAGAGGACGTCGAGCTGCAGCGCCGTGAGCTTGCCGTCCTTGTCGGCGCCTGCATTGACGGTGATCTGCATCGGATGCCGCGTCGAGGTTGCGACGAATTGTTCTTCCCGCGTCAGTTCGAATTTGACCGGGCGGCCGGTCTTGAGCGCTGCGAGCGCAAGGATGTCCTCGACGAACATTTCCTGCTTGCCGCCGAATCCGCCGCCGACGCGCTCACAGAATACCCGCACCTTGTCCGGCGGGAGATGGAACAGGTCGGCCAGCGTACGCCGAATGAGGAATGGCACCTGCGTGCTGGAGCGGACATTGAGAATTCCATCGGCATCGACCCAGGCAATGCCGCCATGGGTTTCCAGCGCCGCATGCTGGACCCGCTGGGTCGTGAAAGTACCTTCATAGATAGCGGCGGCCTGTGCCAGTGCGCTTGCGACATCGCCAAATTCGCCGTGGGTTTCCGCCACGACATTGCGGCCTGCGTTAGCGACGCGGTTTGCCAGCGTCTTGTCGCCATGAATCGCAGGGGCGCCCGGCGCGATGGCGGCTGTGGGATCGACCACGGCCGGCAGGATTTCGTATGCGACGTCGAGTTGCCGGCAGCCGTCTTCCGCGGCAGCTTCGGTCTCGGCGACCACGGCAGCGACCTTCTGCCCGATAAAGCGGACGACATCGTCGAGCACACGGGTGTCGTCCGCGTCCATCCAGTCCCACTCGTGCCGCGCGGTCGAGAACAGGCGATCGGGCGCGTCTTCAAACGTCAATATCGTGTGTACGCCGGGGACGCGGAGCGACGCACGCTTGTCGATCGAGATGATTTTTGCGTGCGGATGCGGCGAGCGCAGCATCTTGATGTGCAGCATACCTTCCGGCGCGACATCGAACGTATAGCGCGCTGCGCCGCGCACTACCTGTGGTCCGGCGGGGGCAGGGAGGCTGCGGCCGAATGCGGTGCCTGCGGCGGCGTCTTCGATGTTGCTCTTGCCGTTCAGCGCATCCTCGATCGCACGATAGCCGGTGCAACGACAGATATTGCCCTTCAGCGCGGCGCCGAGGTCCTGCCGCTGCGCCTGGTTAAGCGACGCGCAGGTCAGGATCATGCCTGATGTGCAGAAGCCGCATTGAAACCCCTGCGCATCCAGAAAGGCCTGTTGCATCGGATGGATGCCGCCATCGGGCGCAAAGCCTTCGATGGTCGTCACGGCGTGACCGTCAGCACGGAAGGCCGGGATCAGGCAACTATGCACCGGCTCGCCGTCGATCAGCACGGTGCAGGCGCCGCAGTCGCCGGCGTCGCAACCCTTCTTGACGCCGAAATGGCCGAGTTCGCGCAGGAACGTGCGCAGACATTGGCCGGGTCGCGGCACCTTGGAAAATTCCCTGCCGTTGATCTGGAAAGTCATGCGTATGCCGTGCCCTGCAATTCGACGCGGATTTCCTCCGCGAGCCGCAGCGTCATATGCTTGCGCCATATTGGCTTGCCGTGAACGTCGCCGTGACAGAGGTCGTCGGCAATGCGCTGCAAAATCGTTTTGCGCAATTCTTTGCTGTCTGGGATTCCCGCAAAGGACAATCGAACAGGCCTCTTGGTCGATGCCGTAATCGTCAGCGCCAATCCGCCGTCGCTGGTCACGCTACCGATCAGCAGCGCCGCCGAGCGGCCGACAGGGGTCAGCGAAATCTGGCGGAACGCCGAACGCCGCCTCAGGGCAGCGAGCGGGATCTCGACTTGCCGCAATAGGTCGCCCGGCGCGAGCACGTTACGCTGATCGCCGGTGACGAAATCGGCGACGGGAATGTTCCGCTCACCACCATCGGCCTGCCAGATCGTGCAGACACCGTCGAGCGCCGAGGTGAGAGAGATCATCGGCCCCGCCGGCAGCGACATGCAGATGTTGCCACCAACGGTGGCCGTCTTCCAGATCTTGAAAGAGGCGAGAAATGCGCGGCAGCACTGACTGATCAGCGGGGAGGCGATCCATTCCGGCGGACAGGCCAGCGCATCGAGCTGCGCCACCGTGCAGGTCGCCGCGATTGATAACCCGGTCTCACTGATGGTCAGCGCCGGCCATTTCAGGTCGGTAAGATCGATCAGCCGCTTCAGATGGGCCTGCGGTTCCGAGAACAGCCAGGTCCCGCCCGCGAGCCAAGCATCGCCTGGCGTCCAAACGGGCAATTGATCCCGCGTCGTGGGACGGGCAACCGCAGCAACGGTGTTCAGGTCCATGGATACGCCAACGCTTTCAGGTAGATGCATCTCCGATTATGAAGTCTTGCAAGTCCAGCGCCAAATTGCGATTCGGGTTGGGACGGTCCTTGCAAGAGGATGCCCTACGCAACCGCGCTTTCGCAAATCAGGTGGGATCATGGACCAAACGCAGGCGATCTGGATCAGGGATCCCCTTTCCATTCTCGCTGACGGCGCTGAGCGCGGCCTCGTGGTCCGCGGCGGCAAGATCGTCGAACTGGTGCCGCGGGGCCGGGAGCCGGTGACGGCAAACGCCGTCGCCTATGACGCCGGTGCCCATGTCGTGCTGCCGGGGTTGATCAATACACACCATCATTTCTACCAGACGCTGACGCGGGCATTTCCGGCGGCGCTGGACCGCGAGCTGTTCCCATGGTTACAGGCACTCTATCCGGTCTGGGCGCGGCTGACGCCGGAATTTCTCCACCTGGGTGTCACCGTAGCGATGTCGGAATTGCTACTGTCAGGCTGTACGACCACGACCGATCACCATTATGTGTTTCCGGCCGGGCTCGAGGACGCCCTCGACATCGAGGTCGCCGCCGCGCAGCGGCTCGGTATCCGCGTGCTGCTGACGCGCGGCTCGATGAACCGCTCGCAGAAGAACGGCGGGCTGCCGCCCGACAGCGTGGTGCAGGACGAGGATACGATTTTGGCCGACAGCGAACGCGTGGTGACAAAATATCACCAGCGCGGCGAGGATGCGATGACGCAGATCGCGCTGGCGCCGTGCTCGCCGTTTTCAGTGACGACCTCACTGATGCGCGCGACCGCCACACTTGCTGACAAGCTCGACGTCCGCCTGCATACGCATCTGGCCGAGACCGAAGACGAGAACAAGTTCTGCGAGCAGATGCATGGCTGTCGCCCGCTGGATTATCTCGAGCAATGCGGTTGGCTCAATGCACGAGCCTGGCTGGCGCACGGCATCTTCTTCGAACCAGATGAGATGAAGCGGCTCGGCAAGGCCGGGATCGCCATCAGCCATTGCGCATGCAGCAACCAGATCCTGGCGTCGGGTTGCTGCCCGGTCTGCGAGATGGAGGAGGTGGGGGTTTCGATCGGGCTCGGCGTCGATGGCTCGGCGTCGAATGATGAATCCAACCTGATGCAGGAAGTCCGCGCTGCTTTCCTGCTGCAACGGGCGCGCTACGGTGTCGGCCGTGTCAGCCACAAGGACGCGCTGCGCTGGGCCACCAAGGGATCGGCGGCCTGCATCGGACGGCCCGAGCTCGGCGAAATCGCGGTCGGGAAGGCCGCCGACCTCGCACTGTTCAAGCTCGACGAACTGCGTTTCTCCGGCCACGGCGACCCCTTGGCCGCACTGGTGCTATGCGGTGCGCATCGCGCCGATCGGGTGATGGTTGGCGGCAACTGGGTGGTGAAGGACGGCGCGATCCCCGATCTCGATTTACCCGACCTGATCCGCCGTCACAGCGCCGCCGCGCGCGCGATGCGCGAGGGATGAGTTGGTCTACTCCCTCGCCCCGCACTTGCGGGGAGAGGGCTGGGGTGAGGGGCTCTCTCCCCAAGTTCGATGTGAATTGTCTTGCGATGCTGTCTTCTGAAAAGCGCTAAAATTGCGAGCATGTACCTCGCCCCTCACCCGGATCGCAAGGGCGATCCGACCTCTCCCCGCAAAGAGCGGGGAGAGGTGAAGCTCTCCCGCCCCTTACTTCCCGGGAATCTTCTCGTCGATGCCCTTGACGTAAAAATTCATGCCGAGCACCTGGCCATCATCGAGATGGGTACCGCCCTTGCATTCGACTTCCTTGCCGTCCTGGCCGACGATCGGGCACTTGAACGGCTGCAGCTTGCCTTCGGTGATCGCGGCTTCGGTCTCCATCGCGAGCTTCTTCACGTCGTCGGGCATGTTGGTGTAGGGCGCCATAACGACGATCTTGCTCTTCAGGCCGCCCCAGAAATCCTCCGACTTCCAGGTGCCGTTCAGCTCGGCCTTGACGCGCTCGATATAATAGGGGCCCCAATTGTTCATGGTCGAGGTGAGCTGCGCCTTCGGTCCGAACTTGATCATTTCGGAATCCTGGCCGAACGCCAGCTTGCCGCGCTCGGCGGCGACCTGCATCGCGGCAGGGCTATCGGTGTGCTGCATGATGATGTCGGCGCCCTGGTCGATCAGCGCCTTGGCGGCGTCGGCCTCCTTGCCGGGATCGAACCAGGTGTTGGCCCAGATGATTTTGACCTTGATGTTGGGGTTGATCGTCTGTGCACCGAGCATGGTGGCGTTGATGCCGGAGATCACCTCGGGAATCGGGAACGAGGCGATGTAGCCGAGCACGCCTGACTTCGACATCTTGGCGGCGATGATGCCCTGGATGTAGCGGCCCTCATAGAACCGCCCCGAATAGGTCGACATGTTCTTGTCGCGCTTGTAGCCGGTGGCGTGCTCGAAATGCACGTTCGGATATTTCTTGGCGACCTTCAGCGTCGGCTCCATGTAGCCGAACGACGTGGTGAAGATCAGCTTGTTACCGGCGCGTGCCAGTTGCTCGATCGAGCGTTCGGAGTCCGGGCCCTCGCTGACATTCTCCAGAAATGTGGTTTCGACCTTGTCGCCTAATTCCTTGAGCATCGCGAGGCGTCCAAGGTCGTGCTGGTAGGTCCAGCCGAGATCGCCGACCGGTCCGATATAGATGAATCCGACCTTGAGTTTGTCGGCGGCGGAAGCGCCGAACAGGCCTGCTCCGGTAACGAGCATCGCTGCAGTCGCCGCGATGAGAATCTTTTTCATGGAACTCTCCGTTTTACTGACGGGTGGGCGGTCTCTCCCGATGCGCGGCGCCCCGTCGCGCGCGCTTCGGGCACGTCTACCGGTCGGGCACGAAGACGGTCCCGAGCGCCGCAGGCGCGGTCGATCCACCGGTTCGTGCACGTGAAATCAGGACAAGGACAATGACGGTCGCGAGATAGGGCAGTGCAGACATGAGTTGCGATGGAATGCCGACGCCCCAGCCCTGCGCATGAAGCTGCAGGATCGTCACCGCGCCGAACAGATAGGCGCCGATCACGAGGCGTCCTGGCAGCCATGACGCGAACACGACCAGTGCCAGCGCGATCCATCCGCGTCCGGCCGTCATGCCGGGAATGAAGAACGGTGTGTAGGCGAGCGGCAGATAGGCGCCGGCGAGGCCTGCGCAAGCGCCTCCGAACATCACCGCGAACATCCGGATCCTGAGCACGGAATAACCGAGCGCGTGCGCGGAAGCGTGATTGTCGCCTGCGGCCCGCAGGATCAGGCCCGCCCGCGTCTTGTAAAGGAAGAACCAGACGCCGGCGACCAGTGCCAGCGAGAGGTATACGAAGGCGTCCTCGCCGAACAAAATACGTCCGATCAGCGGGATATCGGTGAGGCCGGGAATATAAAGATGCGGCGCCAGCGAAATCTTTTCGCCGACGAAGCGGGAGCCGATCAGGCCGGAAAGGCCGATTCCGAGAATGGTCAGCGCGAGGCCGGTGGCTACCTGGTTGACCGCGAGTCCCAGCGTCATCAGCGCGAAGATCAGCGACATCAGCACGCCGGCGGCGATGCCGCACAGCGCGCCGATTATAACCGAGCCGGAGAGCCAGGCGCCGCCGAAGCCGCAGGCCGCGCCGACGATCATCATGCCTTCGACTCCGAGGTTAAGCACGCCGGAGCGTTCGGTCACGAGTTCGCCGGTCGCAGCCAGTAGCAGCGGCGTGGAAGCCGCCAGCACCGCAAGGATGATGGCCTCAATGAGCCCCACTGGACACCTTTGGCGATGCGAAAATGAGCTTGAACCGATAGAGGATAAGGGAATCGCAGGCGAGTACGTAGAACAGCAGAATGCCCTGGAAGACCTTGGTGACGTCCAACGGAATTTTCATTGCGATCTGCGCCTGCTCGCCGCCGATGAAGGTGAGCGCCAGGAAAAGTCCTGCAATTAATATTCCAACCGGGTTCAGCCGCCCCAGGAACGCGACGATGATCGCGGTGAAACCGTAGCCGGGCGAGATCCCGGGCTGCAGATGTCCGACCGGGCCTGCGACCTCGATGATCCCGGCGAGGCCTGCGAGCGCGCCCGAAATCGCGAAGGTCAGCAGGATTAACTGGTTGGAGTTGAAACCACCGAAGCGTGCGGCGCGCGGGGCGGCGCCGACGACGCGGATTTCAAACCCCTTGATGGTCTTGCCGAGCAGCACCGCGACCGCCGCGACCACGACAAGCGCAATGACGCCGCCAAGATGCAGCCGGCCGCCCTCGATCAGCACCGGCACGGCGGCGACCGGATCGAACTCGGCTGTGGTCGGGAAGTTGAAGCCTTTCGGGTCGCGCCACGGACCGCGCACGAGGTAGTCGAGTAGGAGGTCGGCGACATAGACCAGCATCAGGCTGGTGAGGATTTCGCTGGCGCCGAACCTGACCTTGCAGATCGCCGGTATCAGGGCGTACAGCGCGCCGCCGATCGCAGCCAGCAGCATCATCGCCGGCAATACCCACGGGCCGGCGTCGGTGCCCTGCGTCTTCACCGCAAGCCAGCTTCCGGCGACGGCACCGACCAGGAATTGTCCTTCGGCGCCGATGTTCCAGGCGTTGGCGAGATAGCAGAGCGAGAGGCCGATCGCGATCATCACCAGCGGCGTTGCCTTCACTGCGATCTCCTGCAGCGAATAGCTGTCGGTCAGGGGATCGATGAAGTAGACGCCGAGCGCGGAAATCGGGTTTTTGCCGAGGATAGCAAACAGGATGCTCATGGTCACGAGCGTCAGGCCGATGGCAATCAGCGGCGAAATCAGCGCGATCGTATTCGATCGCTCGGCGCGCTTTTCAAGCACCAACTGCATGCGCCGCTTCCTTCTGCCCCAGAGTGCTTCCCCCCATCAGCAGGCCCAGTTTCTCGCGGCTCGCGTCGGCGGTCGGCAACGGCTCCGACAGATGGCCATGGAACATCACGGCGATGCGGTCGGTGATTTCAGCGAGTTCATCGAGGTCCTGGCTTGTCACCAGCAGCGCGGCGCCGGCGGCGGCGAGATCCAGCAGGGCCTGCCGGATCACGGCGGCGGCGCCCGCGTCGACGCCCCAGGTCGGCTGGCTCACGACGAGCACCATCGGGTTGCGCAGGATCTCGCGGCCGACAATGAATTTCTGCAGATTGCCGCCGGAGAGGCTGGCGGCTTCCGGATCGCGCTTGGCCTTGCGCACGTCGAAGGTTTCGGTGGCGCGGTCGACAGTCTTCAGCGTCGCGGCGGTATTGACGAAGCCGTGCAGAACCATGCCGCTCGCGGCGTGGCCGGTCAGCAGCGCGTTCTCCGAAAGCTTCATGCGCGGCACAGTGCCATGACCAAGCCGCTCCTCGGGAACGAAGGCCGCCCCAAGTTTGCGCCGCTGCGTGATCGAAAGATGCCCTGCGGCATGCCCATCTATGACAATTGTGCTGGGATCCTGTGCCAGCCGCTCTCCCGACAAAGCGGCAAAAAGCTCGTCCTGACCGTTGCCGGCGACACCGGCGATGCCCAGGATTTCGCCACCCTTGAGCTCGAAGGAGATGTTCCGAAGCCGAACACTGTGCGGATCGTCCGGCTCGAGGCTGAGGTCGTTGACGACAAGCCGAGGTATTGTGGTTCTCCGGTTGGCGGGCGCCCTCACTTCCTTGATCTCGCCGCCGACCATCATCCGTGCGAGCGAAGCCGCGGTCTCCGCTTTGGGGTTGCAGGTCGAGACCTTCCTGCCGCCGCGCAGGATGGTGGCGGTGTCGCAGAGCCGCTTCACCTCTTCCAGCTTATGGCTGATGTAGAGGATCGCGCGGCCCTCGGCCTTGAGGCGATTGAGCACGACGAAGAGTTGGTCAGCCTCCTGCGGCGTTAGCACCGCGGTCGGTTCATCGAGGATCAGGAACTTCGGATTTTGCATCAGCGCGCGCACGATCTCGATGCGCTGGCGTTCGCCGACGGATAGTTGCCAGACCTCGCGTTTGGGATCGAGCGGAAGCCCGTAAACACGGGATACTTGCTCAAGGCGCGCGGACATGTCCTTGAAGGATTCCTTGCCGTCGAGCCCGAGCGCAACGTTTTCCGCCACCGTAAGATTGTCGAACAGCGAGAAGTGCTGGAACACCATGCCGATGCCGCGGCTGCGTGCTTCCGACGGTCCGGAGAGAACCATCTTCTCGCCCTGCCAGCGCATTTCGCCTTCGCTCGGCTGGATCAATCCGTAAATGGCTTTGACGAGCGTCGATTTTCCCGCGCCGTTTTCGCCGAGCAGCGCGTGTATCTGCATCGGCCAGACATCGATATCGATCGCCTCATTGGCGAGGAAGCTGCCATAGCGCTTGGTCAGGCCAACCGTCCGGAGCAGCGGCGCGGCACCGGTGTCCAACTCGGCAGGCGTCGAATCCAGCATTCGTGATCACGCGTCCCAGGGAATGGTGCCTCAATATTGGGCTAGTTTTGGCGCGCGCGTAAGTGGAGAAAAAGCGCCAGCCCTTGCTCAACTCTTTAGCAAGCAAAGCGCCTTCCTGCTGCTTGATTGCCTGGATTTATGAAGCATTTCGGATCGCAGCGCGTTGTCCAGATCGGGCGAAAGCGCCTGGCCGATGTTGCAGATTTGTAACGGTTCAGACCAATTCGAAATTGCCTAGTCAGCCCCGACGTGAAATCGAGCAGCTTTTGTTGCCGCCGTGCGCGAGCTGTCGGAGCGACGGCCGAAGGCTACTTGTTCCAGACCCCGGCGTGAACCGCCGCGGCCTCGTCCTCAAGCAGCGGGCCAACCACCTCGGTCGCGCGTTGCCCGCTGGCGAACACATCGCGGCAGGGCAGGTTGAGGGTCGGATTTTCCGGATGGTTGCCGGTGAGATCCCGCAGTCGATGTTCGCTCAGGCCATAGACCAGGCGGCCGATGCCGGCCCAGTAGATCGCGCCTGCGCACATCGCACAGGGCTCGGCGGACGAGTAGAGCGTTGCGCTGCGCAGAGTGCTCGGATCGAGCGCGGTGCAGGCCTGCGTCGCGAGCAGCCGCTCGGCATGCGCAGTGCCGTCATGGGAGGGCATGTAGCCGTTCTCGGCTTCGAGCAGCAAATTGCCGTCCCGGTCGACGAGAACAGCGCCAAAGGGATGGTTGCCGTGGGCTGTGGCGCGGCGGGCGACATCGAACGAGCGGCGCAGGAAATGCGTGTCGCGCGCCGGCTGGTCGACTGGAACGTTAGCCATCAGTGCCCTGCCATGTGCCGGCCGATCTCGGTGAGGTTGGCCTCGCTGGCGCGCGCTTCATGAACGAGCTGCCCGTGAAACATCACGACGAGGCGATCGGACAATTCGAGTAGTTCGTCGAGATCCTCGCTGACCAGCAATACCGCGGCGCCACGGTTGCGCGCAGCCATGATCTCGGCGTGGATCTGCGCGACAGCTGCGAAATCGAGCCCGAAGCAAGGATTGGCGGCGATCAGCACCTCGACTTCGCCGCCGAGTTCTCGCGCGAGCACCGCGCGCTGCACGTTGCCGCCTGACAGCGCCGAAATCGGGGTGTCCGGCGTGCGGGTCTTGATCTTGTAGAGCCCGATCTTGCGCTCGGCATCTTTCCGGAACGCCGACCGGTTGAGCCACCAGCCGCCGCTGGCGAAGGGCGCCCGATCGAATTCGCGGAACGCGATGTTGTCGGCGACGCTCATACCGCCGACGCAGGCGTTCTTCAGCGGCTCCTCGGGGAGCAGCGACATCTTGTGCCGGCGCATCTCCTCGCGGCTCGCCGAATAGAGGTCGCCGCGGATGTGGATCTCGCCGCTTTCGGCTTCGCGTTGGCCGGCCAGTACTTCGACCAGTTGCCGTTGGCCGTTGCCGGAGACGCCGGCGATCCCGACGATTTCGCCTCCGCGCACGGCGAGCGACACGCCGTGGACGGCGATGGCACCGGCGTCGTCGAGCGCGGTGAGCTTGGTCAGCTCAAGCCTCGGTTCGCCGACCTCGCCAACCCGTGGCGGCTGGACCGTCAACTGCTCCGCTCCGATCATGGTGCGGGCCATATCGTCAGGCGTGAGATCCGCGACGCGGCCGCGGCCGGCCAGTTTGCCTCGGCGCAGGATTGTCACATCGTCGGCAAACGCCATCACCTCACGGAATTTGTGCGTGATCATCAGGATGGTGAGGTCGCCCGCCACGACCATGGCGCGCAGCATGCCCAGCACCTCGTCGGCCTCGCCCGGCGTCAGTACGGAGGTCGGCTCGTCGAGAATGAGAAAGCGCCGCTTCAGGTAGAGCTGTTTGAGGATCTCGCATTTCTGCCGCTCGCCGGCTGAAATGTCGGAGACTTTGGCATCCAGCGGCACCTTGAATGGCATCCGCGACAGGAACGCCGCGAGCTGCTTCTTCTCCTTTGTCCAATCCACTACGGCCGGCACGTCGTCGCGCGCCAACACCAGGTTTTCGGCGACCGTCATTGCGGGCACCAGCGTGAAGTGCTGGTAGACCATGCCGAGCCCGAGCGCATGTGCTTCCTTCGGATTGGCGATCGCCTGTTCGCGGCCGCCGACCAGCACGCCGCCTTGGGTCGCGCGGTAATAGCCCATGATGCATTTCACCAGCGTGCTCTTGCCGGCGCCGTTCTCGCCGAGCAACGCATGGAACGAGCCCGGCCGCACCTTGAGTTCGACGCTGTCGAGCGCGGTAAAGCCGCCGAACCGCATGGTCATGGCGACAACGTCTACCCCGAGCGCGCCGCTGGGCAGCGGTGTTTCGCCGATGATCATGACAGCGCCCCGATCAACACCGTCGAGGTCGCGACCGCGCCGAACACGCCGCCCTGCATCTTGATCATCTTCAGCGCGTGGTCGTGGTTGCTCTTGTCGGTGGCGGCGCAGCAATCCTCGATCAGCACGCATTCGAAGCCGCGATCGTTCGCCTCTCGCATGGTGGTGTGAACGCAGACGTCGGTGGTGATCCCGGTCAGCACGATGTTCTGGATGCCGCGCAGCCGTAGCATCAGCTCCAGATCGGTGGCGCAGAACGATCCCTTGCCGGGCTTGTCGATGACGGGCTCGCCCGGCAGCGGCGCCAGGTCGGGAATGATCTCCCAACCAGGCTCGCCCCGAACCAGCACGCGGCCGCACGGGCCAGGGTCGCCGATCCCAGCGCCGATCTGCCGAGAGCGCCACTGCTTGTTGGCTGGCAGGTCGGTGAGATCAGGCCGATGTCCTTCGCGGGTATGGATGATGTGAAAACCTTGCCCGCGCATTACCGCCAGCAGCCGCTTGATCGGTTCGATCGGGGCCCGTGTCAGCGAGAGGTCATAGCCCATCTTGTCGACATAGCCGCCGACGCCGCAAAAGTCGGTCTGCATGTCGATAATGATCAGTGCGGTATTCTCCTGGCGCAGATCGCCATTATAGGGCCACGCATAGGGTTCGGATTTGATGTAGCGCTCGGCCATGGCTCGTTCTCGCTCATACGCAGATATCATCGGGTGATCGATAATTCGGCCGGCGCGCCGGTCAGTGTGCGCTTCGGCGAACAGGTGATGATCATGATCGCCAGCGTCAGGATATAGGGCGCGGCATTGAACAGATGATAGCCGGAGGTGACGCCGACCGATTGCAGCGCCGGTCCCAGTGCCGCGGCTCCGCCAAAGGCGAGCGACGCCCACAGGCACAGCATCGGGTTCCAGCGCGCGAAGATCACCAGCGCCACCGCGGTGATGCCCTGTCCGCTGGAAAGACCCTCGTTCCAGCTGCCGGGATAGAACAAGGACAGAAACGAACCGCCGATGCCGGCGAGAAAGCCGCCGGCCATGGTGGCGCGCAGCCGAATCCACAGCACGGAATAACCCATCGCGCGCGCGGCATCCGAGCTTTCACCGGCGGTGCGGATCAACAGGCCCCAGCGCGTGGTTCGAAACGCCCAAAACAAAATCGGCGCGATTGCCACCCCGATCAGGAACAGCACATTGATCCGGAGCGCCGCCCGCACCTGGGGAACGTCGCTCCACCAGCCGAAATCAATCGCCGGCAGGCGCGCCGCGGTCGGCTCGATCAACGGTTTGCCGAGATAGAACGCAAGCCCGGTGCCGAAAAGCATCAGCGCGATACCGACGGCAATGTCGTTCACCCGCGGCAGCGAGCAAATGCCGGCATGGAGCGCGCCGAGCAGCGCGCCTGTGATGCCGGCCGCCAGCACGCCAAGCCAGGGCGAACCCGAGAGATAGGAGATGCCATAGGCGCTCATCGCGCCCATGATCAGCGTACCTTCGAGGCCGAGATTGATGCGCCCTGAGCGCTCGGTGATGCATTCGCCCAGGCTGACGAACAGGAACGGCGTCGAGACGCGGATGGCGCCGCCGAACACAGCGAGCGGGACAGTCCAGAGTCCGATCGTTCCATCCGCCATGTCAGGATTTTCCTTTCAGGAAGGCGATGCGTCCGTACAGCGCATCGCTGGCGAGCACGAACACAAAGATGATGCCCTGCAGCACCAGGACAGATGCGTCGGGCAATCCGAGCCGGCGCTGCAGCAGGCCGCCGCTGGCGCTGATGCCGCCGAGCAGGATCGCTACGGGAATGATGGCCAGCGGATTCTGCCGCGCCAGGAAGGCGACGAGGATGCCGGTAAAACCATAGCCGGCCGCGAGATTGGCGTTGGTGCGGCCTTGCACCGCGGCGACCTCGATCATGCCGGCAAGGCCGGCCGCGCCGCCCGCGAGAAAACAGATCGTCAGGATCAATTTGCCGACCCCGAGTCCGACGATCTTTGCCGCGCGAATGTTGCCGCCGGCCACGCGCGCAGCGAAGCCGAACACGGTGTGATAGATCAGGACATAGGACGCAAAGGCCGCCACTACGCCGAACACCAGCCCCCAATGCACGTCCGTGCCGGGAATGCTGCCGATCATATTGGCGGCGCCGATCTCGCGGGTCGACGGCTTATTGAGACTGGAGGGATCGCGCATCACGCCCTCGACCAGATGATTGAGGATCGCGAGTCCGATATAGACCAGAAGCAGGCTCGAGATCGTCTCGTTGACACCGCGGTATTGCCGGAGCGCGCCCGCAAGCGTGATCCAGAGCCCGCCGCCCACGACGCCGGCGCAAACCATCGTAATCTGTACCACCAGCGGCGGTGCCCACGGTATGGCCAGAGCGATCGAGGTCGCGGACAAGGCGCCGATCAGCAGCGCGCCTTCGCCGCCGATGATGACCATGCCAAGCTGCGCGGGCAGGGCCGTACACAGCGCCGTCAGGATCAAAGGTGCTGCGCGTGTCAACGTGTTCTGCCACGAGAACCAGGTGCCGAACGCGCCCTGATACATGTAGAAATACAGATCGAGCGGGTTCTTGCCGAAGAGGGCCACGAATATGCCGAATACGGCGAGCGCGCCGACCAGCGCCGCGCCCGGGATCAGAATGTATTCGATGGTGGTGCCGTAGCGTTGGAGAAAGCCGGGGCCGGCGGCAGGAGAGACTGCGACCGCCTCGACCGGATCCGCAGCCTCAGTTGTCACGAAGTCGCTCCGATCACGCCTTCGACCAGATAGTCCATCTTCTCAAGTTCCGGATCCTTCTGCCCGCGATCGGTGCCGGCGGTGATCACGGTCTTGCCCTTGTTGTCCATGATCGGGCCCTTGAAGATGGTGTAGTCGCCCGCCATCAGCTTGGCCTTGATGTCGTCGGCGTGTTTGCGTGCTTGCGCCGAGACCGCCTCGCCATAGGGCGAGCACTTCACGATCTCTTCCTTCAGGCCGCCGCGATAGAAATTCGGAATCGCTTCGCCGGAGGCGATCATCTTGACGAACTTCGGATACAGCGCCTCCCAGTTCCACTCCGCGCCGGTGAGGTAGGCCTTCGGCGCCAGCGGCGACTGGTTGACGTGATAGCCGCAGACCATCGCGCCGCGGCGCGCCGCATTCTCGACCATCGTCTTCGGGCCGTCGACATGGCAGGTAAGAACATCGACGCCCTGGTCAATCAGGCTGTTGGTGGCTTCGGCTTCCTTGACCGGCATCGACCAGTCGCCGGTGAAGATCACCTGCGTGGTCGCCTTCGGGTTGGCGAGCCTGGCGCCTAGCGTGAAAGCATTGATATTGCGAAGTACCTGCGGGATCGGTTTTGCGGCGACGAAGCCGAGTTTGCCGCTCTTGGTCGAATAGCCGGCGACAATGCCCGAGACGTACTGGGCTTCGTCGATATAGCCAAAATAGCTGCCGGCGTTTTTAGGGTCTTTGTCGCTCCACAGCCCGCCGCAATGTTCGAAGCGCAGTTTTGGAAACTTGTTCGCCATCTTGATCACGTGCGGGTTGTAGTAACCGAACGATGTCGGGAACAGCAGCGACGCGCCATCGAGATTGACCATCGACTCGATCGTCTTTTCGACGGCGTCGGTTTCCGGCACTTTCTCTTCCTCAACGACCTTGAGGCCGCGCATTTTCTTCAGGGCCGCGGCCCCCTGGGCATGAGCCTGGTTGTAGCCATAGTCGTCACGAGAACCGACATAGATGAAGCCGATAGTGGTGTCGGCCGCTGCGGCGGAACGTACGCCGAGGACTGATCCGAGCGTCAGTGCGGCGCTTCCCCGCAGGAGATGCCGCCGAGAAATCTTTGCAAAATCCATGGGTCGCTCCTCTGGCGGGGCATGCCGCCGCTGAATTCGCAGCCGCGCCGATACGGCGAAGCTCACAGCTCCATGTCGCAATCTTCGTGCCAGAGCATTTCTCGTAATCATGCGGACATAAAATATTGAATTATATCGGGTATTTTAAATTCAGGTATTCGTCGAAAACTTGTGCAACGCAGCGACTGCCCAATAAATAATCGACATTCTCTTGTTGTATGCAAGAGAGTTAAGCAATTCTTAAGCCTTGGCTTGAAGGAAATCGGCGGCTGGATCGCCCGCAACTTGGCTCGGAGACGATGCCGGTCTGATCGTTTGAACGCCGGTGCCGGGATCCTTCATTGGTGCGAGCGGGCTCAGGCGGAATGCAGAATCACTCGGCTGCCTTGGCGTTCTTTGGCCCGAACAGCCGAGTGGGCATTGGAAAGCCACACGATGTGCCGTCGGTCACCTTGACCTGGTCTTCCCACGGCAAGCGGAATGTGCCGGCCACCATGTCCTGCATGAAGGTATAGGGACAATCCATCGCGCCGCCCTTCACTGCAACGTATCCGCGGTGCCAGAGTTGATAGATGTTGTTTTCGACGCCCCAGTGAATCCGTGCTTCGCGCACGAGATCAGGACGGACCTCGGCGGTGATGATCTCGTCGGCACGTCCTGTCGTGCCGTGGGCAATGATGCTACCGTCGAAATTTACGATCATGCCTTCGCCCATGGAATCGAATGAGCCATCCGATCCGCACATGCAGACATTGGCCGTGACCATCAGATTCTGGAAAGCATTGGCCTGATTGGTGAAGCGCCAGCTTTCGCGTATAGGCGCGGTGTATCCGGCTGTGCGGATCATTATCTCCGCACCCTTGTACGCGCACTCACGCGCCATCTCCGGGAACATGCCGTCGTGACAGATGATCAGCGCAATCTTCGCACCCTTCGGTCCCTCGATCACGGGGATGCCGATATCGCCGGGCTCCCATGGCTCAACCGGAATCCACGGATGGAGTTTTCGATAGTACAGCTTGATCTCCCCGTGATCGTCGATGATAAGCCCCGAATTGTAAGGGTTGCCGTCGGGATTAAACTCCATGATGGAGAAGCAGCCCCAGATCTTGTTGTCGACGCAACCCTTCCGGAACGCCGCCACCTCGGGGCCGTCGAGACGGCACATGATTTCCGGATTGGTGTCCATCGACAGGCCGTGCAGGGAATACTCAGGAAACACCACCAGATCCATGGTGCCCAGATTGCGCCGCGCCTTGCCAATCATGTACACGATGCGTTCGGTCTGTCGCGCTAGGTCCGTCTTGGTGACCACAACAGGCAATTGCAATTGAACGAGCCCGATGACGACGCCATCAGGCGATTTGTTGAGGCCGCCAAGTCCGTTCATGTCCTGGTTTCCTTGTTTGATTGCCTGCATGAAGCACAAAGCGAAACAAAGCCGATTTCGGTGAACGGCAACAGATTATTTTTCAGGCGAATGGCGAACTGGCAGGCCCCCAGCCGCGGAGCCAAAGCGCACACGCTACAATTGCGCCGGAAAACGATCGAGCGCGCGGCGATGGCGATGAAGAGTTCCAGCAAATCCTCCCCGAGATTGGTGCGTCGGACGAGGTTCCCGGACAGAATTAGGTCCGGAGCAACTATCGACCAGTTCGCGCTATCGTCGGCGGCGCGCTCTGGTTCGCGCCGCTTTCTTGGCGGCGGCAGAGCGGCCAGAGGCGCCTTTTGTCTTTACGGCTTTCTTGGCTGCGGCGGAGCGAGCAGAGGCGGTGCGGCGCGAGGCGGCACGCTGCGTTTGCTTTGAAAGCGCAGCGCGCGACGTCGTGCTGCGTGGTTCACCCTTAAGGACCCGTGACACGGCGCGCGAGACGCGCGGCCGTCGTCGGGGCTTTCGCTTGCCCTGGCCTGCCTCATAGGCGTATTCGGCGCTTTTGCGGGTGCTCGCCTTGGCCTTGCCTTTCCGTGGCGGGCGAAGAGCAACGCCTGCGCGCCTCGCTTTGGACAGGCCAATGGCAACGGCCTGCTGCGGCGATCTCACCCCATGTTCGCCGCGGCGAACCTTGCGGATCTCCTCGTGCACAAATTCACCAGCCTGAGTGGTGGCTGATTTGCCCGCGCGCTTGTCCTTCCGGGCCTTCTCCACTGTTCGTCGCTCTGGCATGACTGTTCCTCCAAAAGCCCTCAACAGTAACGTCGTACCTCACAAAAGGTGCCCCGAATGCTGTCTGCGGGGCGGCCGCGCCATGGCCTAACTTGCCGCAGGTGCTGATCGGAAGAGCATCGAGCAACTCTGGCCGATCCCGGCAGAGCCGGCGGCGCGATCTTGCGCGCACTATTTCTCGCCTTCGAGTTGGCGCGTCACGAGATGCTCAGCGAGCACCGTCCAAGACCTCGGCAACTTCGTAAAGGTGTGGATCAATTTGGTCGGTCAAATCGTCGAATTTCCCCCAGGCCTTACGAAAATCGGGCGATTGGTGAGCCTGCTGCAGGAGCTCGCGGTTTTGCCATTGCACGTAGTTGACAATGCGGCGTCCATCGAGGCTGCGATGCAGGCTGATTGAGACAAAGCCCGGCTGGCGCGCCATGAAGCGCGCGCGCTCTGCCATCAATGACAAAGCCTCGGATTGCTTTTCCGGCTCGGACTCAACGACCGTAATTTGCGTGATCGTCGGATTGTTGGTCTGAATAGTTGGCATGACGTCTCTCCTTTCTCGGTTGGGGTTTTCTGCCATGCAACGCAGCGATCCCTGCAATTCGGTAGCCTCAGATCCGGACTCATCGATCAATCTCGCCGAACACGATATCGAGCGATCCGATGATGGCGGAAACGTCGGCCAGCATGTGGCCGCGCGTCATAAAGTCCATCGCCGAGAGATGCGCAAAGGAGGGCGCGCGGATCTTGCACTTGTAGGGCTGATTGGTCCCATCGGAGACAAGATAGACACCGAACTCGCCTTTGGGCGCTTCGACGGCCGCATAGACCTCGCCGGCCGGAACGCGATGCCCCTCGGTATAGAGCTTGAAGTGTTCGATGATCGCCTCCATCGAACGCTTCATTTCGCCGCGCCGCGGCGGAACGATCTTGTTGTCTTGCGTCGCGACCGGCCCCTGTCCTTGAGGCGCCTGAAGCTTTTCGATGCACTGCTTCATGATGCGGACCGACTGGCGCATCTCCTCCATGCGCACGAGATAGCGATCGTAACAGTCGCCGTGCTTGCCAACGGGAATATCGAAATCAAACTCGGGGTAGCACTCGTAGGGCTGTGCCTTGCGCAGGTCCCATGCCGCGCCGGAGCCGCGCACCATGACGCCCGAAAATCCCCAGGCCCAGGCATCGGCGAGCTTGATCACGCCAATGTCGACATTGCGCTGCTTGAAGATGCGATTGTTGGTCAGCAGACCTTCAAGATCGTCGCAAACCTTCAGGAACGGATCGCAGAACGCCAGGATATCGTCGAGCAGCCCGGAAGGCAGATCCTGATGTACTCCGCCGACGCGAAAATAGTTGGCATGCATCCGAGCGCCTGAGGCTCGCTCATAGAATACCATGAGTTTTTCGCGCTCTTCAAAACCCCAAAGCGGCGGTGTCAGGGCGCCAACGTCCATCGCCTGGGTGGTAATGTTGAGCAAATGGGAGAGTAGCCTTCCGATTTCGCAATAGAGCACCCGGATGAGCTGGCCCCGTCGGGGGACGGTGATGCCGAGCAGCTTTTCGGTCGCCAGGCAGAACGCGTGTTCCTGATTCATCGGCGCGACATAGTCGAGCCGGTCGAAATATGGCAGCGCCTGCAGATAGGTTTTGTGCTCGATAAGCTTCTCAGTGCCGCGATGGAGTAGGCCGATGTGGGGATCGACGCGCTGGACCACCTCGCCGTCAAGCTCCAGGACCAGGCGCAACACACCGTGTGCCGCCGGGTGCTGCGGCCCGAAATTGATCGTGAAATTGCGGAGAGCAGCCTCGGCCATGAAGATTTCCTTCGCTGCGCTGGAACCGAAACGCCCCAGCCCTGCATCCGTTCCGCGAACGCGCCGATCGACGGGGCGTTTGTGCCGCACGGCTGGGAACGTTTGCCCTCTGCATTGATTGGCTTGGTGTGCAGAAATGGCATCTGCCGATGGGTGCTGCATGCCGGCTTCGTCGCAGGCTGGCAGGGCGATAATTGATGCACGAACCAAACAGGGACATCGAATGAACATGCCTGCGTCAATCGGAACGATCCATCCGGGTATAGAGCGGGGTATTGGTCTCGATGACCGCTTCTTTCGCGAGGTGAATCACGACCTGGCCGACAGAGGCTTTCTGACCACGAGCGCAGAGAACTTGATTACCTGGGCCCGCACCGGCTCGCTGATGTGGATGACCTTCGGTCTCGCTTGCTGTGCGATCGAAATGATGCAGATGTCGATGCCGCGCTACGACGCCGAGCGTTTCGGCTTTGCACCGCGTGCGTCACCGCGCCAGTCTGACGTGATGATTGTCGCCGGAACATTGTGCAACAAAATGGCGCCGGCCCTGCGCAAGGTTTACGACCAGATGCCGGAGCCGCGCTATGTCATTTCGATGGGATCCTGCGCCAACGGCGGCGGCTATTATCACTACTCGTATTCGGTGGTGCGCGGATGCGATCGCATCGTTCCCGTCGACATCTACGTGCCGGGCTGTCCCCCTACCGCCGAGGCGCTGCTCTACGGAGTCATGCTCCTGCAGAAGAAGATTCGCCGTATAGGCACGATCGAGCGATAAACCAGCGCTCGGGCATCCGGATTAGCCCAAAGCCGCCGCGGCTCGACCGGCGGGAAAGACCAACATGGGCGGCCCCGCCGCTCGCCGGCGCGCCGGAAGCCAGCGCAGCGGTCGCTCTAACGCTACTGCATCTGGAACCGGGGCGCGTCCTGAACATTATGCTTTCAGTGGATTTTCCAGCCGGCCACAATTTTGGGTGGCTCGAGCATGAAAAGGCCTTTTGCCATGTATTTCCGGCTGCGACGCTCGTGCGTGGTTTTCAGCCTTTGCGCCTGTGTTGTTCTGACCGCAGTGGCGGATGCGCGATCTGAGGAATTTCATGTCAGGCAATCGGTTGCCAGCGACGGCCATCACATCGATCAGGGCGGGTTGTTATTTCATGGGAATTACTGTGGCCCGGGTAGCCGACCAGGAACTCGGCCTGTTGATGCTTTAGATGCTGCCTGTATGCGTCATGATGCCTGCGGGCGTTTCAATGCCCTCCCGAGCTGCGCTTGCCATGCAAGACTTCAATATGAAGCAGCAGCAGTCGCGCACGATCCCGCACAACGGCCGGATATTCAGTTCTTGGCTTCAATCACGGCGGCCGGTGCCGGCTTATTGCTGTGTCAGCCGCCTTTACAAGTGGCTCACGATTCGCCGATCAGCCTACCGGCGCAGGGCAGCCCGTTGACACACGTTTTCCCGGCGATTGACCCATATCAACCAAATCGATCACAGAAATGGAGACGCGCTCCAAGATATAACCACCCGATACGCTGAAATGGGCGACGCATGCGGCCAGTATCGGCTCGTGCTACTGTCCCACGTTGCTTCGAACTAGTGGAGGCGCGCACCGCGTTTTGGAATTGCCTGCTATCTCTCGCGCCGGCTGACCGAAGTTTGGCGGTCCCTGCTGTTGGAACCGGATGCCATTTGCAGACTTCAATATACATCTGCGACATATCGGCGAAGGTGGACATCATGGCTACATGTGAAACCTGCGGCAACGACTACGACAAGGCGTTTCAGGTCACGATGAGCGGCAAGGCGCACACCTTTGATAGCTTTGAGTGCGCCATTCATGCGCTCGCACCAACTTGCGATCATTGCGGTATCCGCATCGTCGGGCATGGCCTGGAGAAGGGGGGCACATTTTATTGTTGCGAGCACTGCGCCCAAGGCGAAGGCGTTAAGGGTCTACGCGACCGAATCTAGCCCGGGCAATTGATGCTATCTGGTCCTTGGCCATCTATCTTGAGGCGGGCGCGCTCGCCCTTGATAGCCTCTCAGCTTAGTGGCCTCTCAGCATAGTCCGGATGATTTCCTCGACCGCGCGCGGTGAAATTCCAAGCTGTTCAAACCCCGGCATTTCCGGGGATTGCATATTGTCGACTTGCATAAGCGCTACTTGATGACGAGTAATTGGCGGGCTCGGCAATATTGCCAAAATCCGCGACAATGCATGCCACGCGGCGAAGGGAACGGGAAGAAGAATGGGTTTAACTCCGGCTTCGCGCGCGAGGGTGCTGACGAGCTCCTTATAAGCGTAAACGCGCGGGCCACCGCACTCGAACGTGGCGTCCGTTTCAGACCCTTGCAATATCAGCGCAATCGCTTCTCCCACGTCGTCCACGTAAGCCGGCTGCAATCTCGTCAGTCCTTGCCCGAACATTGGGTAAACGGGGAAGCGCCGGAGGAGCGTGATTATGGTCGTAATAAACGTGTCATCCGGGCCGAACATTACGGCCGGACGAACAATGATCGCGCCGGCAAACGCTGCCCGGACTGCCGACTCGCCCTCGCCGCGTTTGCGAATGTAGGGTGACGACGAGGTCGCATCGGAGCCGATTCCAGAAATGTGTACGAGCCGCTCGACTCCAGCTTGTTGCGCCTGCGCCGCTATATGGTGAGCAGCCTCGACATGTACGGAATGAAACGTCTCCCGTCCACGCTCGACATAAAGACTAACTGCATTCACCACGCCATAAGCGCCGGCTACAGCTCTGGCGATTGATGGCTCGTTGTGAATATTCACCTCGATCGATTCGATCCGGGAATCGTCGGACCCAAACAGATCCCGGCCTCGATCGGGATGTCTCGACGCAACGCGAACGGAAAACTCGTGGCTGCGTAGATGCCGGACTGCCCGCCGGCCGAGAAAGCCGGTCCCGCCAAACACGACGGCAAGTTTACCTGTCTGGCTGCGACCGTTCACATTCTCCACCGACCACGACGGTTGTTAGCGACGCCAACCCGATATCGCGCCCGCTATGCGCTTATTGGCGATTATCATGTTGCACGAGCAGTCTCTGGAGATGAGGTTTCATCTATCGGCTGATGATGACCCTCGTGATGATGACCCTCGTCCGCCTTGCCGAACTGCGGGTTCGCCGGTAGCTGCAGGACAGTCGCGCGCTGACCCTCTCTGAGCCTCGTCACAAGGACGCCCCTGCCGTTGGCAAGCTCGAGTGCGTCATGATGCACGTGCGGTTGGCGGGGGTCGAGTCGTCGAAACCGAGCAAGTCGTTCGCCTTGCATGCCAAACCGGAGGCTCGGCAGGAAAGGAGCGAACGCATGGACGGTCTCGATTTCGCGCTCAAAAACCAGTTCGGTGCCCGGGAGAATGCAGACTGCCACTTCCGGCTCGCCCACCGCCGCGAAGCCTCGCGTTTCGGTCCCGGGAAATCGGGTTGAGATTAGTTGGTCGCCCACCTTGGCGGCCCGCGATCTGACAGCGTGAAGACTATAGTCGCACATCGAGCATTCTCCCTGAGACGAATGAACGTCTCCTGCGAAAAAAGGATCGGCGCATCACAACTCGTAACCTAAACGGCGGTTCGCAGAAATTGGCAGCGACCCACCGAGCGAAGAATCGCTCGGTGGGTGGGTGTTGATGGCGTTACCACTCTGGGCCTATGCCGAAGCTGAACCCCGGCCCATGAACGCCTATGCCCGGCCTGCGATAATAGTAGCCGCGATCGTAGTCGTCATAGTATCGCGGAGCTGCATAGTAACCATCTCTGATGATCGCGCGACTCCGGGTGTTCCAGCATCGGCCAGTGTCGTCACAGACTACCCGTGCCTGATGAAGGAGGGGCGAACTGCCTCCGGTTCGAATCTCGTCGGCCGCATATGCACTCGAGGCTATGAGGGCACCGGCGCCGGCGAGCAATGTCAGTGTCAGTTTTCTCATGTCTATCTCCTCTGAGTGGAGTCCTAAAGGAACGCCTCAATCAAGACGACGTTCCGGCAAGCGCTCGTCGACCTGGATTCAAAATCTTCGCAATGCGAAATGGGACCGTAATGCTTTCCTACGGGGCACGATCCCGGAAGTTTGGAATCATTGCGCTCTATCCGTAGCAGCCATGCATTGGCAAAAGGCTGGGTTCCACCCGGCCTGGCGCGCATTTTTGGCTATTCGCACCAACGGCCACAATTCGGCATGGAACCACTTCGGCAGGCACTCGTTCGCCAGTAATGCCCAACTCGCGGAGTTGCCACATGAGCGCGAATGGCCTTGAAACTTTCGACAGATCGATTCACGCGACCAATGTCTGGCTCAAGGAGATTTCAAAGGAGATCGGACCGGATCGTCGATTAGCCTGGCGCGTTCTTGGCGTCGTCCTTCGGGCCTTGCGTGATCGGCTCCCCGTCGAGGACGCGGCGCATCTTGCTGCGCAATTGCCCTTGCTGATTCGTGGAGCCTTCTATGAGCAGTATCGTCCGGCTGTTCAGCCAGACCCGATGCGTTCACGTGAGGAGTTCGTCGCTCGCGTTGCGGATGGCCTCGAAGGCGGAGGAAAATCCGTAAATCCGGAGAAAGCCATCAAGGCTGTATTCTCCGCCGTCCAGCGACACGTCGTCGAGCCCGAAACGGCAAAAGTGCGCCACGCATTGCCAGAGGACATCAGGATGCTTTGGCCAAGCGGCCGCATTCCCCAGGCTAAGCATGGAAACGGATCAGTGAAAGTGGCAGACGTGATGAGTCGGAATGTGCAACTTGCCAGCCCGAACGATACGCTGGGAGAGGTCGCCAAACGCATGACGGCCAGGGATATAGGCGTTTTACCTGTCGGCGAGAACGATCGCTTGGTCGGGATGATCACCGATCGCGATATCATGACACGGGCAATCGCGCAGGGCAGGGACGGGCAATCGTGCGTCCGCGACGCAATGACGAGGGACGTCAAGTATTGCTTTGAGGACGATAGCGTCGACGGTGTTATTCAAAATATGAGCGATATACAGGTTAGGCGGTTGCCGGTCGTCAATCGAAACAAGCGCCTCGTAGGTATCGTATCGCTGGCTGACGCCGCGAGGAAGTACGACCCGGCGGCAACCGGTGCCGCTATGTGCGGCGTCGTCGAACCGGGAGGTTCTCACGTCTCGTCCGCGTAAGGGATTGCGCCGCTGCGCCCTCAGGGGCTCGGCTGCCAGAAGCATATGGAATTCCGAGGGCGAACCGTTTCCGTGTGCCTCGGCTGAGACGAGAGTTGACTCCTTGAATTCAATGCTCATCGGGTGCTGGAGGGCCGCCGGGTAGGTCTGGATTGGGCGATTGGAGAAGGCTCATGGCCGAAAAACGTACCGCTGGTAAGATGCGCCGCGCCATTCTCGCTGCTTCTATTCTTGCGATCGGAATTCTCGGAGTCGGAACGGCTGCCTGGCTGGCTGGATCGAATGCCTCCACGTGGAGAGAACTGTACTCCTGGTACAATCCCGCCGTTGGTTTTCGATCTGCCGCACTGCCAGTGGGCTTTGAAGACCTCGTGGATCGCATCAAGCCGACGGTCGTGGGGGTGCGCGCGAAGGTGGAGCAGGACGCCGACGAAGAGGAACGGCCTTCCGGTCGCGGCGCGCCCTCGAATCGTTCCGATGTGCCGATGGGCGACCGAGGCACTTCGCAGCCTCGTATCGCCACCACTCTGGGGTCAGGCTTTTTCATATCATCGGATGGATACGCCATGACGACCAGCCATCTGGTCAGGCGCAGCGAAAAAATTGAGATCACCACCGACGACGGCAAGATTTACCCTGCGAAGCTGGTTGGCGCCGACCCGAAAACAGACCTCGCACTGCTCAAGATAGAAGGCGAACAGGAATTCCCGGTTGCCCAGATCGCTGACAAGGCGCCTCGGATCGGCGCGCGGGTTCTTGCCGTCGGTAACCCATTTGGACTCGGTGGGACGGTGACGGCGGGAATTGTCTCGGCCCGCGCGCGCGATATCATTGGCCCCTACAACGACTTCATCCAAATCGATGCGCCGGTCAATCAAGGCAGCTCCGGTGGACCGACCTTCGATGTCAGCGGCAAAGTGATTGGCATCAACAGCGCAATATTTTCGCCGACAGGCGGCTCGGTCGGTGTCGGCTTTGCCATTCCGGCGGAAACAGTGAAGACGATCGCGGAAAGACTCAAGCAGAACGGTACAGTCTCCCGTGGCTGGATCGGCGTCGAGGTTCAGTCGGTGAGTCCCGACCTCGTCGAGGGTCTCGGTCTCAACAAACCGGTCCACGGCGTCTTGGTTGCCGAAATCCAACCGGACAGCCCGGCTGCGAAAGCCGACATCGCGCCCGGCGACGTCATCACTTCGGTTGCGGGCCAGCCAGCCGGCAATGATCGCGACTTGATAAAGAGGGTCAGCGATATGCCTCCCGGCAAATCAATCGAGCTTCGCCTGGTCCGTCAGAACGAGCAAAAAAATATCAACATAACGCTGGGCGAGCTTCCGGTTCCTGAGAGCCGCTCGATTGCTGAAAAATCGGAATCACCGACGCCAGACGGCAATAAACCAAACGTCGGACTGACCCTGATGCCTGCGGACAACATTGGTCTCGGCGTCCGAGGTGTCGTCGTCACCGATCTTGACCCCGGCGGTGTTGCCGCTGAGAGCGGACTTTCGACCGGGGATGTTATTCTCGACGTAGGCGGCAACGCCGTGATGACTCCTGCCGACTTCTACAAGGCGCTGACCGAGGTTCAAAGCAAGGGCAAGCGCATCGCATTGGCGCGGGTAAAGGCAAACCAGGCAACGCGATTTGTCGCCATTCCCGTCAGTTGACCGATTGAACGTCGCGGCGGGCACAACTGACGGTCGAGGACCGGCTGACGGAGGAATGGGCCGAACCGGCGGCTCGCCAAGCCCGCGCCTTGATCCGGCGCGCCTGGTGCCTTTCAGCAGGCAGTCGTTCAAGCGCGGCGCGGCTAAGCGCCAGTACCTTTAAGCGCCAGTACCTCGGTGTCCGCACCGGCTACGATCAGAAGGTAGATGCGTCAACCCGTGCCTCGTCGAAGGATCAAATCGTAACATAGATAGTTATTACATTGACATTATCGGCAATGCGATGACGCGGGCGCGTTCCATCAGGAACACCTTCGTGGAGCATCCGCGGCATCTTGCCAAGGCGGTATGCAATGCCAGAAAAGCAAAATCCAACGGGCCGACATTCGGATGGTTCCCGAGCCTATCCCGGCGAGAAGGCACGGCAGGGCGAGATCATTCTGCGCAAGCCGTGGATGCGTGCGGTTTTCATAGCCGGCCTTGTGGGCTGCGCTCTTCTGGCCCTGGGTATTCGCATCGCTGCGGGGCCCTGATGGGTACCCGGTCAGCGCGAGAACACATTCTTCAACTGCACCAGGAATGTCACCAGCCACGCGCACGCAAACATGCCCGCGAGACCAAGCGCCGTTTTGCGATCAATCAAAGACAGGTTTGTCCACCACCATATCCGGTAAAGCCATAGTCCTGTCGTGGCTACGCCAAGCAAGCAGACCAGCACCTTGAGAAAGGACGAGTTCGCGACACCCAAGGCGCCAAACAAGAGCGTTGCTGGAACGAGAAACATCATGCAGGCGGATATCAAGGTCTCGTTCATGGCTCCTCAAGACATCTACGAATCGCGGGCTACATATGCAGTTTGCAGCAACCTGTACCCTTCTGGAAGGGACACCGTTGCAACTGATAATTGGCTTGCGCCGTCCGCGATGCGTTCGTCCAAGTCTGAACGAGGGATCCAAGTCTGAACGAAGAAAATGACGAAATCCAAAATGGCTTTGCGGCTGACAGGCACACCCATTCAAGCTGACAGGCACCCCATCCAAATGGAATCGGTCAATCGGCGGTCTGCTGGACGATCAATATGATTTCGACGCGCGCTGCAAGATCGCGGCCACCGAAGGTTTTGCCGATTCGAGAGCGTTGATGACATCCTTCGCTTCTGCGACCGGGCGGCTGATGGGAGGAGGCGGCCCGCCGTCCAGCGCTGGCAGGCTAATGGTCGCCTGCAGCCCCTTCTGCTTGTTGGTTAAGACGATATCGCCGCCGTGGTGGCGGACAATGGTCCGGGCAATGGAAAGGCCGAGACCTACGCCTCCTGTTTCGCGGTTCCGTGAATTCTCCATCCGGAAGAACGGCGTAAAAACCTGCTCTTTGGCACCATCTGGAATACCGGGGCCGTCGTCCGAGACGGTGATTTCGACACTATCCGCTTGCCTTTCCACGCTGACGCGCGCTCGCTCGCCATACCGGATGGCATTTTCAACGAGGTTGCGGCACGCGCGGCGCAGTGCGTCTGGTCGGCAACTGTAGCTGATCTTCTGCCCTTCAGAAAAGGAGATATCATAACCGAGTTCAGCGAGATCATCGCAGAGACTTTCCACGAGAGCCGAGAGGTCCACGTTCCGCGTGCTTTCTGCGGTAGCGTCTTCGCGAGCGAATGCGAGTGTCGCCTCTGTCATCGTCTGGATCTCGGCAATTGTGGAGAGCATTTTCTCGCGGACGTCCTCGTCGGGCACGAATTCCGCACGCAAACGGAGCGAGGTTAGAGGTGTACGCAGATCATGGCCGATGGCGGCCAGCATTCTGGTGCGGTCGTCGACGAAACGGTGCAGGCGCTCTTGCATGCGATTGAATGTCTCGGCGGTACGTCGGATATCGTCGGGGCCGGTTTCCGGCAGCGGTACGATCTCCTGACCGCGGCCGAAGGCTTCGGCCGCTACCGCCAGGCGACGCAATGGTTGCGCGATGCCTCGAGCTGCAAATACGGCAATAATCGACAATGACAACGCGGAGAGGCCGAGCGCCAAGGTGGATTTGGAGGTCCAGAAGCCGTCTTGCGCGGGTTTGGCAAATGCTGTGTTCAGCCATGCGCCGTTTGCCAACTGAACGGCCAAGCCCATGCCGGTGGCATCATCGAGATAAAGAAACTTCGCTGGTCGGGACAGCGGCCAGGCTTCCGGCTTTAGGTCGATCCAGTGTGTGGACGTGGCGCTGCTGGTGGTGGCAGTGTTTCGCGCGAAATCCGGTCTGGCCTCGGCGGGCACGCTGTGGCCGGGAAAGGACATGCGCGGCAATGGCTGCGCCAAGCGCTCCCATGCCTCCTCTCGCCACGCGGAGGCATCCTTCAGACCGTTGGTCGATATCCAATATCTCGCTGAACTGGTGTTGCTGGCATTAAGGATATCGCTCTGCAGCGCCGGAGGCGTCGCCTCCAGGACTCGGGCGAGCGAGGCGCACCGGCTGAATATCTCGCCTTTCGCGGCCTTCCGAATCGCCTGCCCGTGCTCATCCCACGAAATGAAGAACACGATGGCTTGTGACAGCACTAAAGACAGCAGCGTGAAACAGATGAAACGGGCCGCAAGGCTACGCTTCCACAAGCTCATCATGGCTGCTCGACCTGCGCGGCGAGGCTGTATCCACCGCCCCAGTGAGTCTTGATCAAGGCTGGTACTTTCGGGTCAGCCTCGATCTTCTTCCGCAAGCGGCTGACCTGATTGTCGATGCTCCGGTCGAATGGATCGGCATCCCGGCCGACCGTCAGGTCGAGAAGCTGATTGCGGCTGAGTACCAGGCCCGGATGATCGAGAAATGCACACAACAGGCGGAACTCCGCCGTGCTGAGCGGCACAGCAACGCCGTCGTCGCCCGTCAACTCGCGCCGGTTGACGTCAAAGGTCCATCGATCAAAGCGTACGACCTTGGTCGCAAGCCGGCCCTTTTGCGGCGGCAAGCTTTGAACTCGTCGAAGCACTGCTTTGATGCGGGCGAGGAGTTCGCGGGGATTGAATGGCTTGCTCACATAGTCATCGGCACCGACTTCCAGGCCGACGATCCGATCGGTCTCCTCAGCCATCGCAGTCAACAGGATAACGGGAAGATCCGTGGTGCTGCGCAAATGGCGGCAGAGCGACAGTCCGTCCTCACCCGGCATCATGACGTCTAGAACCACCAGATCCAGAGCACTTCGTTCGAGCAAGCGGCGGAGTGCAACAGCGCTCTCCGCAAGACTGATGCGGTAGCCATGCTGCATCAAGTACTTGCCGACTAGATCGCGAATATCGCGATGATCGTCCACTACGGCGATGTGAGGTGCCGAGTCCATCTAATTTGCTCCGATGCGGATCATACTGAAGTCCTGCACGCAACCCATCGAAAAAGTGTAACAGAATGTATCGGCCGCATATGATCGGCTGAAATCAAATGCTTGTGGCTGGCTTCACCGATAGCGTCGCGTCATCGGATCGGGATCGCAGGACCCCGATGCCGATGCCGGCCGATCCGAGCGGGAACCGGCCTCATGTGCATGATTCCCCGATCTGGCTGAAACAATTTAGGCACAAGCTGTCGCAGAAAATTGTCCCGGTGAGCCATCTTTGTCGCAAATTGTCGCAGACCCGTATGCCTGTTAAGGCTTGATGCAACTTAAGAAGCCGCATTGAGAGCAAGGTCATTCAAGAGCGGATGACAGCAGTAGCCATCAACCTTGGCCGCAACTGTCGCGAACTATGCAATGCAGTATTCCTGAGACAGATCGCGACAATTTCCGGCAGCGGTCGGCAAAGTTCTGCGACATCCGGACTTCATCGTGCGCACGCTCAACGAAGCAGGAGCGTTACATGTACGATGCGATGCACGCCGTTTCCCGCGGGGCCGTTCCGGAAATCTCGCAAGACTCATCGGCCGAGGGCGATGAAGACTACGCCACACCGAAGGGGCTGTTTCTTCGCAGAGCCGCAGTGCGGATAAGTTGGCTGCTCGTCTTCGTGTTGCGGAATGCCTCGGCCTCGGCCACCCCCTAGATTTGATGTACTGTGGAGATCGTGCGGCTGTTTCGCGCCTCGTGACGGAGGACGACTGTTTGATGTCCGAGCAGAATCCCAAGTTCGTATGCAAAGTGCCCAGCTTTGCTTCTTGCGGGGCATGTCCTCGTATCAGTCACGGAAGCTCATCCTCTGGGCCGATCAGCCCATCCAAACAAGATGACGTCCTGCCCGAGCCGGCTTGAAGTCGCGATGCGCCGCAGAAGTGAAATGAGTTTGGGACAGTGCGGCTGCCGGATTACTCCGCTTGCGATCATGGAAATTTGAGCGTTGAATTCGTCGCGTCATGTGCGGCTGCGATGCAATTTTTGAGCGAAGCGGGACGGTGTGACGAGCTGGCCTGCCAACCGCTCTGAAGCAGCCAGGCGCACGCAACCTCCATGCGGGCAACGACCGGCACGCGCTTCGAACATCAACAAGGGAGGAGAACGATGAGCACTTGGCTTAGTGAACGGGAGCAGCGCCTCGTTGCGGGTGCCGAGGCAGCATCGGCGGCAACGCCGATCCCCACTCAAATTGTTTCCAACGGCGAGTATCTCCCGCCCCCGCAGAGCGCTACACAGAAGAAGGTCGAGGCACGGATCAACGATCTTGCCGACCTGAACGGCAAGCACCTCGGCTTGAGCCGCAGGCAGTTCCTGCACACGAGCTGCGGCATGGCTGCGGCATTCCTCGCAATGAACGATGTCTACGGCAACGTTTTCCAGGTCGCAGCTGCAGAGGCCCGCGAGCCCGAGCTGATGCTGGCGCGCGCGCAAGGTCTCGCCGGCCAGTTCATCTTCGACGTCCAGACCCATTTCGTGCGCGACGACTTCGATCACAAGGAGCTCCTGGGGCTGGCGGACTTTGCGAGCCAGCACTGGAACCCGAAGATGAAGGAGGAGGGCGTCTCCTCGCTCGGCCGCTACAAGTTCATGAACTATGTGAAAGAGATCTACTACGACAGCGACACCCACATGGCGCTCTTGAGCGGCGCACCGTTCGACGATCCGAGCTGGTGGCTTCTCTCCAACGAGCAGATCGTCAAGGCCCGCGAACTCATCAACGATTTCGCGGGCTCGCGCCGCCTGCTGGCGCACAGCGTCATCACCCCAAAGCAGCCCGGCTGGATGGAGGAGGTCGACAAGGCGATCGAGGTCTACAAGCCCGATTCCTGGAAGTCCTACACGATCGGCGACCCGCTGGCACCCTCCAAGTTCCCATGGCGGCTCGACGACGAGCAGGTGATGTATCCGTTCTACGAAAAGGCGGTGAAGGCCGGCATCAACACGCTGTGCATCCACAAGGGGCTGCTGCCGCCCGATTACGAGAAGTCGTTCGCCGGCGTGTGGGAATACGCAACCGTGTGGGACATCGGAAAGGCGGCGAAGGACTGGCCGCAGATGAACTTCGTGATCTATCACTCGGCGCTGCGGGCGTTCCTCGAACTGCCGGATAAGGCCTGGGCCGAGTTCGAGCAGACCGGCCGCATCCAGTGGGCTACGGATCTCGCGGAAATCCCGCAGAAGTTCGGCGTCACCAACGTCTATGGCGAGCTCGGCACGTCCTTTGCCAACTCGGCGGTGGCGCATCCGAAGTTCTGCGCCGCGCTGGTCGGCACGCTGATCAAGGGCATGGGGGTGGATCACGTCATGTGGGGGACTGACTCGGTCTGGTACGGCTCACCACAGTGGCAGATCGAGGCGCTGCGCCGCCTCGAGATTCCGGAGGACATGCAGAAGAAATACGGGTTTGCGCCGCTCGGCGACGCCAATAGCGGCACCAAGCAGCTCATCTTCGGCGGCAACGCCACCAAGTTCTATAAGATCAGGCTGAAAGCCGCTGAGAACACCAGGATGCCGGCTTTTTCCGAGGACCGTCTCGCTTCGCTCAAGAACGAGTATGCGCTGGCGGCCAAGGAGCCCTCGAACCTGCGCTACGGCTACGTTCGCGCTGCGTAGATGTCCAACGGCCGCGCCGGCGGAGCAGGCAAGCTTCGCGGGCGCGGCCGACAGGCAGCTGCAGTGACAAGGATGTAGATCGATAGATTCAATTTCGCGCGATATCTGCTCTTGGCGCAGGCGCACCTTCCAAATATCGGCTGCGTCCTGTGCGGGGGCTACGAGATCGCAATGATCTCTAGCTCGTGACCGGATGTACCGACCACATCCCCAACAGCTTTGCCCATCAGAGACCTTGCCACCGGGGACGCGAAGGAAATGGAACCGGCCTTAGGGTCCGCTTCGTCCTCTCCCACGATATGATATTTCTGTACGCGCCCATCGTCGCGCCTGAAGGTCACCGTGCTCCCAAAGGCGACAGTGTCAGTCGATGTTGGATTGGGGATGACCTGAGCCGTCCGAACTCTCGCCGCAAAGTAGCGCACATCACGCAAAGGGGCTGCTGCTTGCCGCCGTCGTTCGTTTACGTCTTCGATCTTCTGCGCGGTCTCATATGCCTCGCGAGCCTGGTCGAGCTGAAATTCAAGAGCCTTCAATCCTGCTTCCGTAACCAGGTTCGGATGAGGTGAAATCGGACGGTCGGGGAGCAAAGTCTCCGACGCCGTTTCGGCACTGTCTTCCTTGGTGAAGGCAACGCTCAAGCCCAGAACTCCTTTTAAGCAAGATATGCAAAAAACGCGGTCGGCGACAAGAGCGCGGACCCGTCGAAGGAACCGCAGCGCCACGCTCAACGGCTTTTGCGAATCATATACCGCGGAGCGAGACGGGCGCCATTATCCAAGTATCATGGAGCGGAACTGCTGCAGCTTTGCTCCGCCGGCAGTTCCTCGGCATTGGGGTCGCCCGGTGCCGTCGCCCAGGCCAGTTCGACGAGCGTCACGATCCGCCGACCGGCGCCGTCAAGCTGGCAAACGATAAGGCCCTGCTCCTCGATGTAGGTCAGCAGACGCCGTGCACGGCGCAGCGAATGTGAGCCATAGGCGCGGGCAATCGCTGCATCGCCCGGGCAGGGCCACCCTTCCTTTGCGGCGCGGGCGATCATCATGAAGACACCCTGCATATCCTCCGGCAGAAGTGAGGCGCGGACCGAGACATCCTGCCAGCCGTCATCCTCCGCCATGTCGGAGCCGAGCCCGGCGCGGGCGCGCGTCAGCATGCGGCGGAAGTCAGCCAGGTCCGGCACCGCCGAACCGAGGCCCTCTATTCGGCAGCGGACCACGAACTCCTGATAGAGGACGCCGATGGCGCGGAATCCCGCGTCGGGTTCCGCCATGACGGCGCGCAGAATACGGTCCACTCGCTCACGCCGCTCCGCCAGCTCCTCAGCGCTGAGCGGCTGCTCGACCGCTTCGGGACGGGTCTCCAGCGCCGCTGACTTTGCCGCCATGAGCTGGCCGAGGAGGTCTGGCGGCGATCGGCGCTGGGGCCGATTGTTCTCCGGCGGCGGCGCTGCCAGGATGATGGCGCGTGCGTCCGGTGTCGCTTCCGGCAGAGGCATCAGGCGCGGGGTCGCGTTGCGCGGCGTGGTCTCCGTTGGACCGATGCGCAGCCCCAGCGGACGGCGGGAGAGGGCCGGTCCCAGCGCCATGAATTGCCCGCGCTCCAGATCCCGGAAGGCCTCTGCCTGTCGCCGCTCCATGCCCAGAAGGTCGGCGGCGCGCGCCATGTCGATATCTAGAAAGGTTCGGCCCATGAGGAAATTGGACGCCTCGGCCGCGACGTTCTTGGCCAGCTTCGCCAGTCGCTGGGTGGCGATGACCCCCGCAAGCCCGCGTTTGCGGCCACGGCACATCAGGTTCGTCATGGCGCTGAGCGAGAGTTTGCGCGCCTCGTCCGAAACCTCGCCGGCGACGGCCGGCGCGAAGAGCTGCGCCTCATCAACCACCACCAGCATCGGGTACCAGTGGTCGCGGGCGACGTCGAAAAGCCCGCCGAGGAAGGCGGCGGCGCGCCGCATCTGGTTCTCGGCGTCAAGCCCCTCGAGATTGAGCACCGTCGAGACGCGATGGATGCGCGCTCGCTCGCCGGCGACCTGCAGGCCCCGCTCGGTATGGTCCTCGGCATCGATCAGCAGGTGGCCGAAACGGTCGGCAAGCGTCACGAAGTCGCCTTCGGGGTCGATGATGGTCTGCTGCACCCAGGGGGCACTCTGTTCCAGCAGCCGGCGCAGCAGATGGGATTTGCCGGAGCCCGAATTGCCCTGCACCAGCAAGCGAGTCGCAAGCAGTTCCTCAAGGTCCAGAGTCGCCGGGGCACCTGCCGTCGTATGTCCCATCTCGATCGCAACGGTCATGTCTCGACTCAAAGTCTCCTTAGCGGAGGCGGGCTTTAACAACCTGATCGCAGCCCGTCGAGCGCCCATGGCCGACCTCTCCGCGTTCTCCACGGCTGGTCGAACGCCATCGGCCCAGATGAATGACGCGTCACTCTGGAGCAACACGTCGCAAGAACGCAAATCGGAAATGATACAAATGTAGCCGGGACGAGTGCTGAAGCTAGATAGCCCGCAATTTCAATCCAGCTCGTATTCCCGCGGAGCGCGGTCTGACCGAACGGCCGCAACCGATCCATACTTGGAGTTTGGAGGATCACGGGTGTAATGCCCGTTGGGTTCAATGCCGATATCTGTGAGGTACTTCACAGACATCACGGGCCTAGATTTGGTAATACCCCGCGCGGCCCATCTCAGCGTCGGACCAAAACACGGTCATGCGGAAGGAGGGTCCCTGCGCAAAGCGGACATTCGTAAAATGTCAGCTCTCTTAAATGCCGATATCGTTGCAAGGTCTAAATCGAACGAGGTCCGAAGGCGCTCGCCATGCGGTCGATAGACTCGGTCGTCTGAGAGCTTTGCAGCGGGTGAGCGACCTCACATAATAACTGTGCTTATTGGGCGGAGTGGTATTATAGTACGGGGTGCTGGGGCAAGCGGTGGTTCGCTTCATTCACCCCTCATTGCGAGGAGGTTTTTATGGCCGATCGCGCTAGCAACAAGGACGGACTTGGCAAAGCCGTTACCTTCAACGTGATCACACCGATGAATCGCTTCGGTACCTGCGTTGTCCGCCTGGCGCTTTGGATATTCGATCGCTGGAAATCAACTCAGAATACGGCCAAGGCGCTGGCGTTTTTGCCCTTCGTTCATTGGGTCGTCGTCAAGCGTGATTGCTTTCCCCGGGTCGACGACGGTCAGCCGACGGAAAAACTGAACTACGATTATCTGTTCTTTCTGAGCACGTTCAACGGCCCGTGGGGTCCTTATATCGAGGCCTTCGCCGACGTCCTCTATGTGCCGCTCGACATCGTATGGTTCTGGAGCATTCGCTATCCTATGGCCAGGCCCGTCGGGCCACTGAAGACGTACATCAAGCGCAATCAGGTCGAGTCCGATCACTCGTATAGCGCTTATCCTGGTGCCTCAGTACGCGACGTTCGTGCGAGCCTCGAAGTGCGCCGCGAACTCGAACAGTTTGCGAAAACTTCCCTCGACCTGGCGCCCGATAAATTTGCGACGGAATTCAACCGCCTGCTCATGAGTGTGCAGAACAAGTTGGGTACGTTCGGTCCTATACCTGAGTAGTAGGCCGATCGAGCGGAGTTCGCGCGTATGGCAAATCAAAACGGCGAAAAATACGGCTTCACCGGCCTGTTTCCAATCAAGGTTGGGCAAACAGCCGAGCTGCGCACATTTCTGCGTACGCTGGACCACAGCATAAAATATCCGCGCGGTTCGCCCCTGAGCGAGGTGTCGATCGTCCACATGGCCCGCTTTGTCGTGATCGACAGACTTGCCTATCAGGGCACGCCGGCGAAAGTCGATACACTCAAGTCAGCCTATCTGCTGTTCGCCTGTGACTTCGACGGTTTCAGCATCGATGCTCTGATCCGTGCAATGGTCAAGTATATTCCGTTTGAGTTAGAGATCATTTGGCAGCACTGCCGTGGCTTTCCCGGCATCGAGAGCTGCGATGATCTCGCTGCGTATTTCGAGCAATGCCAGATTACGACCAATTTGCTGTTGGCCGACCAGCCCGACGCGAGCTTGAACGATATTCTGAAGGGATTGTTGTACCGGCGCCGGCTGGCGCAGTTCATCAGGCACGTTCAGGACACGCAGCCAAGTCCGGCAGAACTCCAAGCCGATTTCGAAAGGATGTGGCAAAGCCTGCAAGAGGTCAGGCCGCGCGCAGGAGAGTTGTAACAACGTAGCGATTGATAGTGAGGCCCGCGATGTTTGATTTCTCCAATATTCAAGGCAATATTCTCCGTGGCTACGCCTCCTTTCCGCATGCACGTTTCCTTTACTTGACCATTCGTGATGCGAGCGATGCCAGGTCGTTCATACAGAGCCTGCTGGACGCGGGCTCCGTCACTCCCGGCCAGTGGCAGGAAAAGCCGGACGCGACGCTCAATTTCGCCCTGACCTTCGACGGATTGCGTGCCTTCGGCCTTCCGGAAGAAAGTCTCGCGACTTTCCCGCCTGAGTTTCGCGAGGGCATGAAGGTTCGTGCAGAAGTTCTCGGGGATGTCGGCAAGAGTTCGCCGGAATATTGGGATGAACCCTGGAAGACGAGCCGTGTGCATATTTTGGTGATGATCTATGGCAAGATGACGGATGCGCTTGAGGAGCGCTGCCGTACACTTAGACAATTGTTGCCGGCCGGCGTAACGGAGCTAGGTCCCGATCAACCCGCCGAATCCTTCAGCATGGATGGCGAGACGGCGCGCCGTGAGCATTTTGGCTTTGCCGACGGGCTGAGCAATCCCGATGTCGAGGGCGTGCCGCGCGAGACGGGCGCCAGGAAGGATATCGGCAATCCCGATCACAGCGGGCGATTTAGAAAAATTCCGCTGGGGGAGTTCATCCTCGGCTACCCCGGCGAAGGCGGCGATCTCGCGCCTATGCCGTTGCCGAACCTGCTTGCGCACAACGGAACATATATGGTGTTCCGCAAGCTCGAACAGAATGTGCCGGAGTTTCGAGACTACATCAAAGCGCAAGCAAAGTCGTTTGCCCGGACGATCCCCGGTGGTCTGCCGGATCGCGTTAGCGCGGAAGACTTTCTGGCAGCCAAGATGATGGGACGCTGGCAAGATGGATCTTCGTTGATCGAGCATCCGCAGAAGCCGGCCAGGTCTCTCGCCAATGCATTCGCCTATGCCGACGATCCCGCGGGCGCGCGATGTCCATTGGGAGCCCATGTGCGACGCACCAATCCGCGCGACGCGCTCGGGTTCGGCGGCAAGACGATGAGCCGGCACCGTCTGATCCGGCGCGGCATTACTTATGGCAAGTTTCTTCCGCCCGGCGAGCGGGATAATGAAAGCCGCGGCATCATCTTCATCGCCTTCAATTCCGGCTTCGATCAGTTCGAGTTCGTGCAGCGGTTCTGGGTCAACTTTGGCGACGATTTCGAGCAGGGCAACGACACCGATCCGATTGTCGGCGTTGGCGGACGCGGCCAAATGGTGATCCCGGGCGATGAGGCCACGGGGCGGCGGCCATTTATCTGTTTCGACATTCCGCGCTTTGTCGAAACCAAAGGCGGCGATTATTTCTTCGTCCCGAGTCTTGCTGCGCTCAGGTTGCTGGCGTCCGGCAGGGTTCATGCGTCATGACCCGGTCCGGCACCCGGCGGCGGTTCGACGCTCGCGCGAGCGGGAAGCGGGTTATGGCGCGCCTCCTCGGAGATCAGCCGGTCAGCCTCGGCTTTCACGCGCTGCGCCGTCTGGCGGAGTTCGGACAGATGCTGCTCGCGATCGTGCGCCCGGCGCAAACGGGCGACGTGCGGAGATCATCCGCGACGCCGGCGCGATACCGGGAGATTGTGAACGCGCTGGAGCTGCCGCCGGACCGGCCAATGCCGTTGCACGAACTTGAGCGCGCCGTGCCTGGCGAGGCAACCATGATCCGGCAAGTGGCGCGCATCGCCGCGGAAGCGGTGATTACCAACTACTGCGAGATGAAGGTCTCGGATTGCTCCACTCCTGCGATGCGCGATCAGCATGCCAAAACGCATGGATGCGTGAAGGCGGAATTCATTGTTCGCAAGGATCTTCCGATTGAGTTCACGACGGATCTGTTCCGTCCAGGCGCCCGCTATCCGGCCACGCTCCGCTTTTCCAACGGCCGCGGCACGGCGGGCAGCGACCGGAAAATCGACGCGCGTGGCTTATCCATCAAGCTTCACGAGGTCGGGACCGACACCATTCTTCGTGTGCTGGCGCCCGACAAGGCGCCCGCCGGCGAACATGATTTCGCGCTCAGCAGTTTTCCGATCTTCTTCTGTAAGAACGTGATCGATTATACGCTGTTGATGAACGCGGTCAGTGCACCACATGCAACCTGGCGCGAAAAACTCGGCCAGGGGCTGAGATGGCTCGAGTTCGTTATTCGGTGTCCACGCCAGTTTTACCTGTTCTTGCGAATTGCGGTGGAAGGCCTGTTTACTATCCGCAATCCGCTGACAGCCACCTATCACAGCATGTCGCCGTACCTATTCGGCGAGCACAAGGTCGTGCGCTATTTGGTCGGTCCTTCCAATGGCCGAAAGCAGGGCACCGGATGGGGGGCGTTTCCGCTTTGGACCCGATCGGAAAACTTTCTCCGGGATGCGCTGGTGAGGGATCTAGACCCGCATACGCATCAATCCGGCGATCATGCCATCGTGCTCGACTTCTCCATACGGGTACGGCATGCGGCCACACCGGATGACGTCGAGGATGCCTCGCGGTGGTGGACCCGTCGTCAAGACGAAGTCGTGCGGCTGGGCAGCATTGCCATTTCAAGACAGAGCCTGCTGGCGCAGAATGCGCTGTACGACTGCGAGCACATGGTGTTCAATCCCTGGAATTGTCTGCCCGAGCACAGGCCGCTCGGCAGCGTCAACCGGATGCGGCTTGCGGTCTATCTTGCCTCGCGGCAGGTGCGGCGGAAACTGAACATGGTGGCGTAATGAGTAGCCAGCCGAGGCCCGATCGGTCGGGCGGACTTCAGCCGATGCCGCCGCATGTCGAAAACGAAGCGCTACACGCTGAGCGTCGGCAGCTTACCGTTGTATTTATCGATATCGTCGGCTCGACGCCTCTGAGCGAGCGGATCGATCCCGAAGAGTTCTTCGCGGTTATCAGAACCTACCGCGATATCTGCGACGAGCAGATTCGCCGCTACGGCGGTCACATCGCCAGAATGATTGGTGACGGATTGCTGGCATATTTTGGCGTGCCGCAAGCCCATGAAAATGATCCTGAGCGCGCGGTCCGCGCCTCGCTGGCGGTCGCCGCGGCGATCAAGGAGCAGAAGTTTCTGTTGTCGGATGGCAGCTTCGTTCGCCTCGGCGTGCGCATCGGGGTTAATACCGGGCTGGTCGTCGTCGGCAGCGTGCCCGGCGAGCCCCCCGATCGGCGGGAAGTGTTCGGCAGCTCGGCTCATGTCGCTGCGCGCCTGCAAGGGCTGGCCGGTGAGAATGATGTCGTGGTCGGTTCGAGCACTTACGAGCTGACCCGCGGAACGTTCGGCTACGCGCCGCTTGGCAGACGACCGCTCAAGGGTGTGGAGGAACCGGTCGAAGCCTGGCGTGCAGAGGCTCTTGCTTCGAGCGAAAGCAGGTTCGACAGGGCGCGGAGGTCGCCTCTTGCCCCGATGATCAACCGAACCAGCGACATCGCATTGCTTGCCGAGATGTGGCGACAGACCGTAGCAGGCTCCGGACAGGTCGGCGTCATTTCCGGCGAACCCGGCATCGGCAAGTCACGCCTGATTCGCCAGTTCCGCAGTTCCCTTGATGCGTCTCCGCGTGATGTTCTGTCGCAGCAATGCTCGCCGTTTCACGTCAACACGCCGCTTGCCCCGGAAATCGAGAGGCTCACGCGCGCGACCGGCATCCACGAGACCGACGACGCGGAACTCGCATTGGCAAAATTGCGTTCGCTTTTGGCAAGAGCCGTCACCGACGTCGAGCACGCCCTTCGTTACTACGGAGCGGTACTGTCGATACCCGCATGCGCGGGATACGAACCTGCGGATCTCGGTTCTCCCTCGGAGCGCGAGCGCGCTTTTCAGGTGTTCATCGATGTTCTCATCGCCGCCTCGCGCAAGCAGCCCATCCTCGGAATCGTCGAGGACGTCCAGTGGATGGATCCGACCAGCATCGAACTGCTGGTACGCGTGATAGCTCACTGTTCTGGTGAGCGGGTTATGATTCTGATCACGCATCGCGATGACTATCGGGCCGACTGGTTGTCGGGCTCGGCGGTTCGACGGATTACTCTGCAAAAGCTGGCAGTGTACGAATGCGAGCAGATGGTCGCAGCCGTCGCAGGCAGCGATTTCGTACCGCGCCGGATTACCAGCCAGATCGTGGAAAGAACCGACGGTGTGCCACTCTTTGTCGAGGAGTTTACGCGGGCTGTCGTCGATTCCGGAGCGGTCCCGCGCGCCGCCGACGGCGCTGTGCCGAGCGGGAAGTTGCCGGAACCTCTGGTGCCCGCAAGTATTCACGATTCACTGATGGAGCGCCTCGATCGTCTCGGTCCTGCCAAGCGCGTCGCCCAGATCGCCTCCGTCTTCGGAAGGCAATTCAATTATGAAGGCATCTTCCACGTGCTTCCAGGTAAAGGTCAAACGCTGAAACACGCGTTGTGGGCACTGGAGAGCGCAGGGATTGTGTATCGCATCGAGGGACCTCAAGGCGCCATCTTCACGTTCAAGCACGCGATGATACAGGAAGCCGCCTACTCCTCGTTGCTCAAGGAGGAACGGCGCGAGCTCCATGCGCGCGTCGCATCGTGGCTGCTTCAGGAGGCGGCCATCGGAGAGAGCAGCCAGCCCGCCGTGCTCGGCTATCACTACGCGCGCGCAGGTAACATTCCGGAGGCTATCGAAGCATGGCTTCAGGCGGGAAAATCCGCGCTTCGCCGCTCAGCCACCAAGGAGGCCGTAGCCCATCTTCGCGAAGGCCTCTCGCTGATACCCAAGATGCCCGCCTCACCGCGGCGCTTCGAAGCTGAAATCGCACTGCAATCCAACTTGGCGATGGCGTATACCGCCAATGCAGGGTGGTCCGATCCGAACGTCTATGGCCCCTACAGTCGCGCGCTCAAGCTTTGCGCGAACCACGGCACCATTCGCGAGAAGGCGACGGTGCTGTGGGGAAGTACGATCGCCAAGCTCGTCAACTGCGAGCTCACCAAGGGCCTCGAACACGCCGAAGATTTCGTCCGCCGGGCAGAGGAGTGGCGCGACGACGAGGCTGCTCTCATGGCGTACGCCGCTGCCGTAATCGCCAATTTCTTTCTCGGCCGCCTGGAGCAGGCGAGCGAGCTCGCGGCTCTGATCAGCGCCCGCTACAATCTTCGTGAGCACGGCAAGCTGGTCCAGATTTATCAGCATGACCCACTGATCGTATCGCTCGTCTATTCCGGACACATCGAATGGTTGTTGGGTCGGCCAGGCCGGGCCGGGGAATGCTGTGAGACGGCACGGCAGCTCGCGAATGAGATCGGCCATCCGTTCATGCTGGCATTTGCCTCCATTCTGGGCGTTTCCGATCACTGGTACGAGGGCGATCTTGCGGCCAACCTTGCCAGCGTCGAGCGTGGCATGAAGGTCGCTGATGAGTATGGCTATCCCATGTACCGGGTCATCGGTCCGTTGTGGGCGACCGCCGCGTTGGCGGAGCGTGGCCCTGCGCCGAAAGTGCTCGAGCTACTATGCGGCTTGCTTGGCAAGCTACCGGCCCGGTGCATTCAGCTTCCGCTCTATCGAATCCTGCTCGCCACGGAGTTCGGACGGGTCGGGCAGATAGAAAGGGCTCGAAGCTTCGCTGCTTCGGCCGAATCCCTGATGAAGCAAACCGGCGAATGCTGGGCTGCTCCCGAGATCTATCGGATCCACGGCTCGCTGTTGTGTCGTGAACCATTGCGAGACGACCGGGCGGCCATGCGCCTGTTCAAACGCTCGCTTGCCTCTGCCAGGAAGCTCGGGGCGGTCGGTTGGGAATTGCGTACGGCGATCAGCATCGCACGCTTGATCGGCGCTGGCGAGGGCGCGTCCGGACGCGCCGAGGCACGAGACCTGCTGATATCGACCAGGGCAAAATTTGCATCCGCGGAAACTTCCCGCGATCTGCGCGAGGCTGATGACCTGGCAAGAGCGCTGGCCTAGTAGCAAGGCATTGCCGCTGGGATTCCCGTCATTCGGCCGGTGACGGCTTGGCGCTATCGCCAATCGCCGGCTTATTCCTGCCGAACAGCCAGCTCTGCAGCCTGTCGAGGTAGATGTAGACCACCGGCGTCGTATACAGCGTGAGAAGCTGCGACACGGCTAGGCCCCCGACGATGGCGTAGCCCAGCGGCTGGCGTATCTCGGAGCCCGCACCGGTGCCGAGCATCATCGGAACGCCGGCGAGCATGGCCGCCATCGTGGTCATCAGGATCGGCCGGAATCGCATGACGCAGGCGCGATAGATCGCTTCTTCCGCCGTCAGTCCCTCCTGTTGGCCGACATGCAGGGCGAAATCGACCAGCATGATGCCGTTCTTCTTGACGATGCCGATCAGGAGGATGATGCCGACGATCGCGATCACGCTGAGATCGAGGTGAGCCGCCATCAGCAGCAACAATGCTCCCAGCCCCGCCGACGGCAGCGTCGAGATGATGGTGATGGGGTGGATCAGGCTCTCATACAATATGCCGAGGATGAGGTAGATCACGAACAGCGCCGCCACGATCAGGATCGGCGTGGTCGACAGCGAATCTCCGAAGGCCTGCGCGTTGCCCTGGAAACTCGTCTGCAGCGACAGCGGCTTGCCGAGTTGCTGTTCGATATGCTGGATGGCCTTTGTCGCATCGCCGATCGCCGTGCCCGGCAGCAGGTTGAAGGAGATCGTCACCGACGGGAACTGGCCCTGGTGGTTGACCACCAGCGGGGCGACCTTGACCACGCTGTCGACCAGCGTCGATAGCGGCACTTCCTGCCCGGCTGAGGATTTGACATAGATGCCGCTCAACGCCTCCGGCGAGTACTGGAACTTCGGATTGACCTCCATGATGACATGGTACTGGTTCAAGGTCGTGTACATGGTCGAGACGATGCGCTGGCCGAAGGCGTCATCGAGCGTGTTGTCGATGGTGAAGGGCAGGATACCGTAGCTCGAAGCCACCTCGCGCTTGATGGCGATGTCGAGCAGGGGACCGGAATTCTGCTGGTCGGTCGCGACGTCGGTGATGCCGGGGATTTTCTTGATCCTGTCGAGGAACAGGGCCGCCCAGTGGTTCAGCTCGCCGGGATCGGCGTCGCCCAGCGTGTACTGATACTGGGTTTTCGAGACCCGGCCGCCGATGGTGATATCCTGCGCGGCCTGCATATAAAGAGTGATGCCCTGGATCTTGGCCAGATTGGTCCGCAACCGCGCGAGTATCGTTTCCATGCTGTCGCGTTGCTTGTAGGGCTTGAGCGCAATGTAGATTCGGCCGTTGTTGACCGTAGTATTGCCGCCGCCGGCGCCGATCGCCGAGCCGATGGATGCGACGGCCGGATCCTTCATGATGGCATTGAGCAGGGCCTGCTGGCGCTCGGCCATCGCCGAATAGGAAATATCCTGTGCGGCTTCGGACAGGCCGATGATCAGCCCGGTGTCCTGCTGCGGAAAGAAACCTTTGGGAATGACCACGTAGAGATAGCCGGTCAGTGCGATGGTCACAAACATCGTCAACAGCGTGATGAAGCGGTGACGAAGCACGATTTTCAGGCCCGCCTCGTAGGCTCCGAGCAAGGCATTGAAGCCGCCTTCGGAGAGGCGGAACAGCCGCCCGTGCGTCCTGCTTTCCGGCTTGAGCAGCCGCGCGCACATCATGGGCGTCAGGGTCAGCGAGATCAGGAGCGATAGCACCAGTGCAACGCTGACGGTGACGGCGAATTCGCGAAACAGCAGCCCGACATATCCGCCCATCAGGAACAGCGGAATGAACACCGCGATCAGCGACAGCGTGATCGACATGATGGTGAAGCCGATTTCGCCGGCGCCCTTCAGCGCCGCTTCGTAAGGCGTGGCGCCACCCTCCATGTGCCGCACGATGTTCTCGATCACGACGACGGCGTCGTCGACAACGAAGCCCACGGCGATCGATAGCGCCATCAGCGAGAGGTTGTCGAGGCTGTAGCCCAGTTCGTAAAGGACAGCGAAGGTGCCGATCAGCGACAGTGGAACGGTGACCGCCGGGATAACGGTCGCCCAGAAATTTCTCAGGAAGATGAAGATCACCATCACGACAAGCGCAACCGTCAGTATCAGCGTGAACTGCACGTCGTGGATGGACGCGCGAACCGTATCAGTGCGGTCGGAGATGACATTGACCTTGATGGCGGGCGGGATCGAGGCCTGCAGCACCGGCATTTCTGCCTTGATCCGCTCCACGGTGTCGATGACGTTTGCGCCAGGTTGGCGCTGGATCGCCATGATGACCGCGCGCTGATTGTTGTACCAGCCGGCGATCAGGTCGTTTTCCGGCGCGCTGACGGCGCGGCCGACGTCGCGGATGCGGACCGGCGCGCCGTTTCGGTAGGCAATCACGAGATTGGCGTAATCATCCGCGTTCAGCAGTTGGTCGTTGGTGTTCAGCGTAAAGGTCTGGCGCGGGCTGTTGAGCGTGCCTTTCGGCAGGTCGACGTTGGCCTGGCCGAGCGCCGTGCGGACGTCCTCGAGATTGATGCCGCGCGCGGCAAGCGCCTGCGGATCGAGCTGCACGCGCACGGCGGGCTTTTGCTGGCCTCCGAGGCCGACGAGGCCGACGCCGGGTATTTGCGATATCTTCTGCAACAGGATATTTTCCGCATAGGCGTCCACCGTGGTCAGCGGCAGGCTGTCCGAGGTCAGACCGAGCACGAGGATCGGCGTATCGGCCGGATTGACCTTGCGGATCGTCGGCGGATAGGGAATGCCGGGCGGCAAGAACGGGCTCGCAGCGTTGATCGCCGACAGCGTGTCGCTGACCGTTCCGTCGATCTGGCGGTTCAGATCGAACTGCAGCGTGATCTGGGTGAAGCCGAGTGCGCTCGCCGACGTCATCTGGGTGAGACCCGGAATCTGCCCGAACTGGAGCTCGAGCGGCGTCGCCACCGACGCCGCCATGGTCTGTGGATCGGCGCCCGGCAACTGTGCCGTGACCTGAAGCGTCGGATAGTTGACGTTCGGCAGCGCTGCGATCGGCAGCAGCGGGTAGGCGACCAGGCCGCCGACCAGAAGGCCGACCATCAGGAGCGCAGTTGCGATCGGCCGCTGGATGAAAGGTGCGGATATATTCATGGGATAGTCGCCTGTTGGGCTTGTTGTGCCGCCGCTTCCTCGGCCGCTTCGCCGTGCAGGATCGTGACATGCGTGCCTGGCTGCAGCCGGTACTGTCCGTCAACCACAACCTGCTCGCCGGCCTTCAGGCCGGAATCGATCAGCGCATCGCCGTCGGTGATCTGTGCGGCCTTGATCGGGCGCATCGCCACGGTGCTGTCGGGCTTGATGACATAGGCGTAGGCGCCGCTTGGACCCTGTTGCACGACCGACGCAGGGACGGTCAGGCCATCATGCCGCGTCGTGATAAGCAGCCGCGCGTTCACCAGTTCACCCGGCCATAGCGCGCGAGACTTGTTGGGAAAGGTTGCCTTGAGCTGGATCGAGCCGGTTGTCTGCAGGATCTCGTTGTTGACCAGCGCGAGTTGGCCCCGTCCTAGCAGGATCGTATCGTCCTGGTTATAGGCCAGAACGGGAAGCGGCGTCCTGGTCGCCTGCTGCTGCCTGAGGATCTGCGGCAGCACCCCTTCCGGCAGCGTGAAGATCAGCGAGATGGGATCGAGCTGTGTCACGACGACGAGGCCGTTGGCTGTCGTCGGGCTGATGATGTTGCCGACGTCGATCTGGCGAATCCCGACCACGCCGTCGATCGGCGAGGTCAGCCGGGTGTAGCTGAGTTGCACCTTGGCCGCTTCGATCATCGCCTGGTCGGACTTGATCGCGGCCTCCAGCTGGCCGACCTGCGCCTTCTGGGTTTCGATCAACTGCGGTGTGGCCCAGCCCTTGTCGCCGAGCTGGGTGTAACGCGTGAGATTGGCACGGGCATTGGTGAGCTGAGCCTGATCGCGCTCCAGGTTTCCCTCGAACTGGTCGATCTGGGCCTGATAGGGACGCGGATCGATTTGCGCGAGCAGGTCGCCGGCATGGACGGTTTGTCCTTCGGTAAAGTTGATGCTGATGAGCTGGCCCTGGATCTGGGCCCGCACGACATCGGTGTTGTAGGCAATCACGGTGCCGACGCCGTTCTGATAGATCGGCACGTCATGCTGGGTGACCACGCCGGCAACGACCGGGACCGGAGGCGGCGGCGCCGCCGCGACGGCGGCCTTGAATAAATGGGCGTGCGTCAGGAAGAGAAGACCGCCTGCAGCGGCGACGCCGAACACGACGGCAGGTATTGCGACTTTCATTTTCATGGCTGCTTCTCGCGAGTGAGTTGCCGCTCAACGGAGCATCGTGGCGGCGTTTGACAGGCCCGGTATCGTGTTCGGCGCCCCTGTGATGTTCGGTATCCCTGTGATGGGATCGGTGGTCGCGGCGACGGCCGTCGTGTTCGGAGCCGACAGGGTGACGGCGGGCACCGTCGGGATCGTCGGCGCGATGGTGCTGATGGTGGGTCCGACGGTGATGGTGGGCACCATCGCGGCGGAGCTAATCCCGAGATTGCCGATCTCGGTCGAGCCCATCGGAATGCCGGTTCGCGGCACGCCGCCTGGCGTCATGGGAGACGTCGGTGTCGATGATGCGGCAAGATTGCCTGAGCCGGCACCGCACATGCTTTGGGTACCCGATGTGTCGATCAGGGCCGATGTCGGCGGAATGCCCGATGACGACATTGCTGATGTCGACGTTCCCGGCATCATGGACATGGTGCTCTGCGGTGTGACGCTCCCGACATCCACGCCGCCGCCGTCAAAGGTAGTCGCCGATCCGAACATCGTTGATGGTGCCGTGCCGATGGTCGAACACACGGTGTTGCCCATGGTCGATGAGATCGGCGCCGGACTTACGCCGGGGGATGCGATTTCCGTTGCGCCGAGCGGGATGCCGGTGCCACCGACCGGCGCGCTTGGCACCATGCCGAGCGGCGACGTGGCCGAGAGCGAAGGCGTCGGCATCACCGCAGCCTGCTGCGCAAAGGCCTGGCCGCCCAGCAACGCCGAGGCTGCCGTGATCATCAGGAAGCGTTTCATGGTGGTTCTCCGGTGCCGGTCGGGCAGTGCGACGAACAAGCACGGAGGCGATCGGTCCGGAGGGCATTGAGAAAGTGCCCTCCAGTCCGACAGCCTGCGTGCAGGATTTGCGCGAGGGTCTCAGCCGCAGCTCAGCGGCAAGGGCCGGCTGGGATGCAGGTAGTACCAGTCGTAGCAATCGGGATAACCGTAGTAGTAGCCGTATCCCGGCCCGTACCCGCCGAAGCGATGCAGGGCATGATGGTGCAGTCCGAAGCCATGCGCGCCAATGTGGCCACCGCCGAAGTGGCCGACACCAACGCCGCCGCCAAGGCCCCCGATGTGTTCGCCGGCACCGAAGCCGCCGATGTGGCCACCGCCGCCAAAGCCTCCGATGTGGCCTCCGCCGCCAAAACCACCCATATGGCCGCCGCCACCGCCAAAACCTCCGCCGTGACCGCCACCACCACCGCCACCGCGCGCGTCGGCCGCGCCCGCCAGCAGGCTCGAAGCGAGAAGAGCTGTCGCCAATACCGTGATCATCCGTTTCATCATGACACTCCTTTTCAGTCAGATTACTCGGCGCCGTGACGCGCGAACTTCGACGGACCGCGCGAACGAAACGTCGGATGACTGACAGGTAGGTGCGATGCACAAGGCATCCATTAAATTCGGCGTTAGTCTTCGCCGCCTTGCATTCACGAAGGAAACACTTTGGTACGCGGCAAAAGAAAATGGGCCGGCGGGATATCCCGCCAGCCCGTCATGCTTCGTTGTTCATCGCAACGCGGATCAGTAACCCGTGTTAGGCTCGCAAGGCGGCGTGGTCCACGGTGCGGTGGCGAAGGCGCCGACGCGCGGAGCGCGGATGCAGCTATCGCCTACGGTGCGATGCGTCGTCGACATCACGCGGCCGTCGGTGTCGGTGACGACATGCCGCGAGGTGGCAGCCAGTACCGGAGTGGCGAAAGTGGCTGCAGTGAGTAACACAGCCGACAGAAGTTTCACGTTGCGCATTGCTGTTCTCCATAGGTCAGGGAAGGAAGCCAGGCTGGCTTCTCCCTCCGACGTGCGGCTGGCCCGCCATCGTCCAAAGGAAACATCGCGTCACGTGCTTTCAACTCGGCGTGAAGCTGATGCGGGCTCCATCTATTGTCTCGCCTGGTCCGAAACTGCCGGTGGGGGCAGCCAATGCAGGCCGGGGTTCATTAAATTGCTATTTATTGGCGCTGCCGGTCGACGGGGACTTATTGTTTCGTGCGGCTTCGCCGTGCTCGCACCGAAGCGGCAGAATGGCCGCCGGGCGGATGGCGCATGCCGATTCGGAAAAGGATGGCGACGCTGGCCGGCTCTCTTGAGCTATGAGACATGCGGCCGTTACCATGGCTTTGTCGGCCGGCCGGCGTATCATTGCGACCGGGCCGTGCGGTGAGGGGGTATCTTGATGGCAGTCGGATCGATCTGATGACGAAGGTTCTTCTCATAGAAGATGACGGCGAGACGGCGGGGGAAATCACCGCCGAGCTGGCCGATCGCGGCTTCGAGGTGGAATGGTCGGCCAACGGACTGGATGGTCTCGCCAAGGCGCGCGACTTGCGGCCGGATGCAATGATCGTCGACCGCCTGTTGCCGGGAATGGACGGGCTTACCGTCATCGAGTCCCTGCGCAAGGATCAGGTGCGCACGCCGGTCCTCGTGCTGAGTGCGCTTGGCGCGGTCGATGACCGCGTGCGCGGATTGCGGATGGGTGGCGACGACTACCTCACCAAGCCGTTCGCGATCGTCGAACTCATTGCGCGCATAGAGGCGTTGCTGCGCCGCCCGACGGAAACGCGGGAAACCATCGTGCGGGTAGGGCAGCTCGAACTCGACCTCATCGGGCGCACGGCCAAACGCGGCGAGCGCAAGATCGACCTGCTGCCGCGCGAGTTTCGCCTGCTCGAATACATGATGCGGCGGAGCGACCAGCTCCTTACGCGCGCGATGCTGCTCGAGGAGGTCTGGAACTACAAGTTTGTTCCGGCAACCAACCTGGTTGACGTGCATATGGGCCGTGTGCGGCACAAGGTCGACGGTCCGGGCGACGCCCCGATGATTCACAATGTCCGCGGCGCGGGGTTCATTCTACGCGCCGTATCCTGACTGATTTTGGATGACCGCGCCGGGCGCCCATGCCGTCGGACCGGTGAGGCAGTCGGACGGCAGGATCGGAAGCTTCAGTTGCAATTCATACACTCGAAGACGTTTCACTGGGCCGCGGCGCTGGCGGGCCTGTTTGCGGTCTTCGTCACCGTATTATTCGGGTTCATCTATTTCAGCATCGACGACTACTTGATCGCGCGGTCCGACCGCATGATCACGCGGCAGGTCGATTTCTTTGCCGGATTGCCGCGCGACCGCCTGATCGGCGCGCTCGATGATCATCTCGGGCAGGATTCCCGCGGCGTCCAATTTTCCGGAGTGTTCGACGCGAGGGGGAAGCGGCTTGTCGGCAACGTCGCAGCCCTGCCGGACGGGATCGAGATCGGCGCGCCGGCGCAGAGCGTGCCGCTCGCGCGCGTCGACGACAAGGAGGCCGGCGCGACGTCGGTCAGGACCGTCGCGCGGAGCCTTGAGAACGGCGACATATTGGTGATCGGGCGGAACGTCGACGAGACCGGGGAGATCTTCAGGGTTGTCGGAACGGCGTTCGCGCTTGGCTTGTTGCCGGCATTCTGCCTCTGGCTACTGGCCGGCGCGTGGCTGAGCGTTCGTGCGCAGCGACGCGTCGAGGACGTCAACCTGCGGGTCCAGCGCATCATCGCAGGCGACCTGCATGAGCGGTTGCCGCACCGAAAGGTAGACGAACCGTTTTCGAGGCTGGCCGCCATCGTCAACGGCATGCTCGATGAACTCGAGAGCACCATCAATGCACTGGCCGGCGTCGGCAACGACATCGCCCACGATCTGCGAACGCCGCTGACGCGTGCACGCCTGAACCTCGAGCGCGGCCGTACCAATGCGACCACGCTTGAACAGCTCCAGCAGGCCACCGACAAGGCCATAGCCGGCATTGATCAGTCACTATCGATTGTCACGGCGCTGTTGCGCCTCGCCGAAATCGAAAACAGTCGCCGGTCGTCTGCATTCGGCAATGTGGCGCTCGACGAAATGCTGCGCGAAGTCTGCGACATGTACGAGCCGATCGCCGAAGACAAGCAGATCGCGCTGAGTGTGGACACGTCAGACAAGCTTTACGTGCACGGCGATCGGGATCTGCTGTTGGAGGCGGTCGCCAATCTCGTCGACAATGCTATCAAGTTCACGCCCGAAAGCGGCGCGGTCAAGCTGGAGTTGCTGCGCGGCGAGGGAGAAACCATCCTGCGCGTGACGGACACGGGGCCGGGGATCAGCGGTCGGGAACAGGAGGCCGTGCTGCGCCGGTTCTATCGATCGGACAAGATTCGCAACACGCCGGGCGTCGGCCTCGGACTGAACCTGGTTTCGGCAATCGTGAAGCTGCACGGATTTCGTTTGATCATCCACGCCGGCCCGGGGGGCCGGGTGGAGATCGTCTGCCCCGATGAGCAAGTCGTCGGGACATAGGGGGCGCAGGCCGAAGGTCATCCATGCCAACGGCCGTCATGCGTGGTGCTGGACGCGTGGTGGACCCGGTGGTGCCAGACGTCTGGACCGGCCAAGCCGCTTTCTCTCTCGTTATAGGATTGCATCACCGAGGGCGGCAGCCCTTCCATCCGGTAGGCCGGCGTGGGCGCACCGCCATTCAGGACGTCAAGGTTCGGGTAGAAGAATGCGAAAGCCCCCGGCTCCTGGATGGCTTCTTGCGCGAAGGCAGGTGCTGCTGCCATCATCGACAGCAGTCCTGCGACCGCGATTGTCTTGATCGAGGTCATTGTCGTTCTCCATACGTGACGCGGGAAATTCGCCGGACGCGCAAGCGCGGTCACACGCCGCGACTGGCGTATGTTTTTTTCGAACGCGAACTGCTCGCTTGAAGCTGCACCCGGACAGCGGGTGCGTGATGGAGATGTAGGGCGGCAGCGATTTCGCCCCATTAAATTGCCCTTCACAAAGCTCAACTAATCTTGAGCCTCTCGTTCAGAACAAGATCTGGCGATCTTGAAATCGAGATGCAAAGCCGCACGGACGCTAACAGCGAATTTATATTCCTCAATTCCAATTTAATGGCTGCGTCACGGCGTCTTCTCCTAGGGTCCATCTGCCGGACCCGACGGATTGGAGCCACCCATGAACGCCCATAGCACAACATTGATGTCAGACAGCCGGGAGGCGCTGACCAACGGCAGATCGCAGGATTTCGTCGACGAGTACGCCTCTCTCATCAAGCGATACGTTCTGCTCGAGCAGCCGCGGGAGCAGCAGCTTGCACGACGCTGGCAGGAGCATCGAGATCGCCGGGCGACCGATGCGCTCGTCACCAGCCATCTTCGGCTGGCGGCAAAGGTCGCGCGGCGCTACCAGAGATACGACCTTCCGCTTGCCGACCTGATCGGCGAGGCCAATCTTGGCCTCGTCATCGCGGCCTCGCATTTTGAGCCCGGCCACGGCGCCCGGTTCTCCACCTATGCGCTGTGGTGGATCAAGGCCGCCATCCACGATTACATTCTGCGGTCGCGGTCGCTGGTCAAGATCGGGACGACGGCCGCGCAACGAAAGCTGTTCTTTGGCTTCCGGCGCGCCATGAGCAAGTTCGGAGGCGACAGGGTAGGGCTCACGCAGGAGGTCGCCGAGGCCGTCGCGCGGGAGCTCGTGGTTCCCGTTCGCGAAGTGATCGAGATGAGCAGCCGTCTGACGGGAGACGTTTCGCTGAATGCGCCCGTCAGCGATGACGGGCCGACTGAATGGGAGGCGATGCTGGTCGACCATTCGCCGAACGCCGAGGCGATCATCGTCGAACAGGATGAGAGCGCGCAAAAGGCGAAAGCGCTCCATTCAGCCCTTGATGTGCTGACGGCGCGGGAGCGGCGTGTGTTCGAGGCGCGGCGGTTCAGCGAGGATCCGCCGAGCCTGGAGGAGCTCGGGCGTGAGTTGTCCATTTCCGGTGAGCGCGTGCGGCAGATCGAGACCCTGGCCTTCGAAAAGGTCAAGCGTGCGGCAAGGCGCCTGAGACCTGCCGTCCTCTCGGCCTGAGAGGCGTCCGGTTGGCCGGTCCTGGCGCAAAGCGGACTTTCGTCCCTACTGCTGAATGCAACTATCGTTGGAACGCCGGATGGCTCAGCGTCTCGATGAAGCGCCTCGCCAGCCGAGTTTCTTCGACAGCGCCCCTCAGAGCGTCAGGACTTCAGGACGAAGTTCCCTATGCTTCTGACGTGTCATTCGACTCCGCGGCCCGACAACGAATAGTGAGCCGACGGCGCGTCCCGAATAGGCGAGCACCGGTGCTGCGATGCATTTGTGCTGCGATGCAAACCAGTGCGGCGTGCAGCTTCCCCGAGGCTGACGAGCGAACCGGTCGCCGCGATCGTCTCGAGCGCCTGCAATCCACGCTCGAGTGATTGGTGAGTACCCCTTCCCCGGCGGCGGTTCTTCAGCCGCGGACGACACTCTGGTCCGTATCTTTCTCGCAGCATCGACGGGCCGTGGAACGGACTTTGCCTTGGCGGAATTTACCCTCGCGGCGGCCGGCGCTCTGTTTCACTGTATGAGAAAGCAAGGTCTGCCTGGTTTCATTTGGTAGCATCGGCCTCGGCGCCAAACCATCGTCGGAATGGCCGCCGCAGGAAAAAGACGGGAGGCACGGGGCGGCACGCCGGCACGAAGCCGCAGGGAGGATGTGATGAAAAATTTGGCTGTGATCACGTGTGCTGCGCTCGGCCTGTGGGCGCTCGACTGTTCGAATGTTTGGGCTCAGACACCGAAAACATTCACGCTGAAATTCAATCACGTGCTTGGCCCGAAGGAGCCATACCACGACGGCTTCCTGAAGTGGGCCAAAGCCGTCGAGCAGCGCACCAATGGCGGTCTCAAGATCGATGTCTTCCATTCCGCGCAACTGGGTCTCGAGGAAGACATCATCGAGCAGATCAGGCAGGGAGCCAATATCGGCCAGAACACCGACGCGGCGCGTATGGGAAACTACGTTCCCGGCATCGCCGTGATGAACGGACCTTATTTCGTCGAGACGCTGGAAGAGGTTGCCAAGCTGCGCAAAGCGCCGACCGTCGCAAAATGGCAGGAAGAACTCGCGGCCAAGTTCGGGCTCAAGGTGGTGTCTTTCAACTGGGTGCAAGGTTATCGACATTTCTTTACGAACAAGCCGATAAAGACGCCGGACGATCTGAAGGGCCTGCGCATCCGCACGCCGCCGGCCCCAATTTGGCAAGAGTCGATACGCGCGCTTGGCGCCGTGCCGGTAGCGATGGCATTCGGCGAGATGTACCCGGGACTGCAGCAGCGGGCGATCGATGGTGTCGAGCTGGTTTACAACAACATTCCGGGCGGCCGTTTCTACGAGGTGCTTAAAGTCGCGAATGAGACAAGGCACATCATGCTGATCAACTTCGAAGTCGTCAGCGCCAAATGGTTCGACAGCCTGCCGAAGGAGTATCAGGACGCGCTGGTGGAAGAGGCCGATCGAGCCGGAGAGGAGACATCGCGTCAGATCTTGAGGCTGGAGGCCGAAGTCGAGCAGCAATTGAAGTCTCGAGGCATGACGATCAACAAGGATGTCGATCTCGCCGCTTTCCGGAAGGCCGGCGACAAAGCGTTCGAGGTCCTGAAGATAACCGACGCCAAGAGCGCAGTGCATAAGGAAATCGGCAAGTAGGTTCAGCTGAATGCAGAAAATCTACCAGCGTGTGTGCGCCGCCGAGGCATGGATCGCCTCCGCGTTTCTCATCGTGATGGTAATCCTGATCTTTCTTGGCGGCGTCATGCGGATGCTGGGCCATCCGATCAACTGGTCGACGGATGTTTCGACCGCCCTGTTCGCCTGGGCCTGCTTTCTGTGCGCCGACATTGCCTGGCGGAAGAATAGCATGATGGCCATCGAAGTTTTCGCCAATCGCCTGCCGGACAAGCTCCAAGCGGCCCTCCGTATGGTGAACTACGCATTGATCACCGCGTTCCTGTTTTACCTCCTCGTGATGGGCGCCTATTTATCGTGGATCAGTCGGGTACGCAGCTTCCAGGGCATTCCGGAAGTCAGCTACTCCTGGGTCACAATGAGCTTGCCGGTCGGCGCGGCGCTGCTGATCGTGACAACCGCGCTCAAGGTCCGCAGAGAACTCCGGGGCGAGCGCGCCGAATATCGCGCCGTCGACGTCATATGATCCGACGCGCATAGCCATGTTGATCGTAATCATTGCGTTCACGGTACTGATGCTGATCGGAATGCCAGTTGCCTTCGCGATTGGAATTGCCGGCGCGCTGTTCTTCATCCAGCATCCGGAACTGCCGGCAACAATCCCGATACAGGTAACGGTAACCGAGACGCAGAATTTCGCGCTGCTTGCGGTTCCGCTGTTTATCCTCGCCGGCAATTTTCTCAACAACTCCGGCATCACGACCAACCTGCTCAAGCTCGCCACGGTACTGACAGGAAGAATGCACGGTAGCCTGGCGCAGACCTCTATTGCACTCTCGACGCTGATGAGCGGGGTGACGGGGTCCTCGATTGCCGACGCCGCCATGAATGCCCGCATCATTGGTTTGCATATGCTCAAGCGCGGCTATGCCCGCGGCTATGCGGCCGGCGTGATTTCGTACGGTTCTCTGCTGGCGCCAATCATTCCACCCGGGATTGGATTCATACTGTATGGCACGGTCGGCCAGGTCTCGATCGGACGGTTGTTTGCCGCCGGCATTATTCCGGGCTTCATGCTGTGGGCAGCTCTCGCCGTTGCGATAGCCATCACCGCGCGCCGCCGCGGCTACGAGCCTGAACGCGAGACGCGGGCGACTGCGCGTGAAATCCTGCTGGCGTCGTGGGGTGGCATCTGGGCCATCCTGTTTCCCATCTTCCTGTTGGCGGGATTGCGTTACGGCATCTTCACGCCATCGGAGATTGGAGCCTTCGCGGTCATCTATGCGGTGGCGGTGGGGTTCTTCGCCTACCGGATGCTGACGTTCGCGAGTTTCCGTGAAGCCATCGAAGGCAGCCTGGTCGATGTCGGGGCCGTGATGTTCCTGCTCGCGCTCTCCGCGATCTTTGGTTACGGCATCGTGTTCGAGCGAATACCCGAGGTGATTTCGGATTGGATGCTGGGCGTGACGGAAAACGCGCACGTTGTAATGGTGCTCATCGTGCTCTTCATCCTGATCGCCGGCACCTTCATGGAAGGCTCGGTGCTCATCATCATGCTGACGCCTATCTTCCTTCCGTTGGTGACGAAGTACGGGATTGATCCGGTCCATTTCGGGCTCGTGTTCATTATTGCTGCCACGATCGGAAACTACACGCCGCCCGTCGGCGCCGCCATGTTCGTCGCCTGCCAGGTGCTGCGTTGTCCGATCAGCGAGTACACCCGAGACTCGACGCCGTTTTTGATCGCCGTCACCGTGGTGACCCTGATACTGATCTTCGTCCCCTCGGTGGTCTTGCTTGTCCCTGATATGATCTTCGGTTCCGATTTGCGATGAGATCGAAAGGACGACCACTTGTGACACCTTTGAGACATGCCGTCGGCATCCGAGAATGTTTGTTGATAGGGGTAGACCGGAAGTGATTGGCCGACTGCCAAACCGTCGCTTTTGACCCAACGCGGACATTCGACCTCTTGGATGTGTCCCTTAAAGGTTCTACGCTATGGTGTGATACACAGCAGGGGCATGGACCGATGCGCCGGCGAGATCTCATTGCAATAATTGCTTGCATCGTAGCTTTTCCGCTCGCGGCACACGCGCAGCAGCAAGCCTCGCCTGCCTCGACCGACATCTCCAAGTGCGCGCACAATCCGGATGGGTTTCCCCATCGGCTCGACGGACCACAATGGAACGGCTGGGGCGCAGACATCAACAACAGCCGGTTTCAACCAGCAGCGATGGCCGGACTGACGCCGGAGCAGGTGCCTCGGTTGAAGCTGAAATGGGCGTTCGGATTTCCGGGCGCGTCTGCAGCCAATGCCCAGCCGACCATTGTTGGCGGTCTACTGTTTGTGGGAGGTGGCGATCGCAAGGTCTACGCGCTTGATGCCAAGAGCGGATGCACCCGCTGGACGCTCGCAACAGAGGCCGTGGTCCGAACGGCGATCAGCGTTGGTCCGATCTCCGGCACGGATCAGTTTGCGGTGTTTTTTGGCGATGTGCGCGCCAATGCCTACGCCGTGAATGCGACGACGGGCGCGTTGCTGTGGAAGATCAAGGTTGAGGATCATCCGGCTGCCCGGATCGTCGGCGCGCCGACCCTGTATTCCGGCGTGCTGTATGTGCCGGTCTCGTCATTCGAGGAAGCGACTGGATCTCAACCCAGCTACCAATGCTGCACCTTTCGAGGCAGTGTCGTGGCGCTGGATAGCGCGTCCGGCAGGCAGGTATGGAAGGCGTACACGATCCCTGAGGCACCGCGCCCGACAAAGCAGAATGTCATCGGGACGCAGCTGTATGGTCCGTCCGGCGCAGCCGTCTGGTCGGCGCCGACCATCGATGTCCAGCGTCAGGCGCTCTATGTCGCGACCGGGAACAGCTATTCGAACCCGGCGGCAGATACCAGCGATGCCATCCTGGCGTTTGATCTCGCGACCGGCCGGATGCTCTGGCATCGGCAGGTCACGGCCAACGACAGCTATATTGTGGGTTGTTTAGGTGCGGACCCGACCAACTGTCCGGAAGACCATGGGCCAGATTCCGATTTTGGCCAATCGCCCGTCCTGGTGAGTTTGGGCAACGGACAGCGTGTGTTGGCCGTCGGGCAGAAATCCGGTGTGGTCTATACGCTGGATCCTGACCAGGAAGGCAAGATCTTATGGCAAACGCGGATCGGTAAGGGTGGTCCGTTGGGAGGCATCATGTGGGGCTCCGCCGTGGACGAGAAGCGCCTGTATGTCGCTAACTCCGACCTTCGGTTTCTTCCCGGCGGCACGATGAGTCTGGACCCCGCTGCCGGCGGGGGTCTTTTCGCGCTGGATCTTGCCACCGGGAAAGTCTCATGGCAGGTGGCGCCGGTCCCGTGTGGTGATCGAAGCCAATGCAGCCCTGCGCTTTCCGCAGCAGTCACCGTAATTCCCGGTGTTGTTTTTTCTGGCGCGGTCAGCGGCTATCTACGTGCTTATGCCACTGCCGACGCCAGACTGCTTTGGGAGATCGACACGGCGCGAAATTACGCGACGGTGAATGGCGTTTCGGCAAACGGCGGCGCCATGGACGGACCTGGTCCAACGATCGTGGAAGGGATGCTCTACGTAGCTTCCGGCTACGCCCAATGGAGTGGTCTGCCCGGCAACGTCCTGTTGGCCTTCGAAGTCAGAAATCCCTGATGTCGGCGATGACGTGATGCCAAGTCAATGTCGCCTGTTGGCAGATTGCGTTGAAAAACTCGGCCGTTGAAGCCGAGCGGCTTCGCTGATTCACTCCGTCCGTTGGGCGGGAGGGCCGAATCGATGATGGGTCAGCGGCAGATTGATCAGGCGGTGCTGTTCTACGAGTTCTCCCTTGAGCGACACGTTCCTGTTACCCACCTGCTGAGATCGATCGACCGGTTCGTGGATTTATCGGGCATCCGACGGCACCTGGAGCCATTCTACAGCTGCACTGGCCGGCCTTCGATTGATCCCGACCTGCTCGTGCGGATGCTGTTAGTTGGCTACTGCTACGGCATCCGCTCCGAACGGCGCTTGTGCGAGGAAGTGCACTTGAACCTCGCTTACCGGTGGTTCTGTCGGCTCGGTCTTGAGGGCGAGGTGCCGGACCACTCGACCTTCTCCAAGAATAGGGATGGCCGCTCCGGGACTGCGATCTGCTGCGAAAGTTGTCCGGCAGGCCGAGGTCGGTGCGGCGCGCACTATGATTGAGCGTACCGAAGAGCGCCTTGAGCTCCGTCCCGAGCGCGTTGTAGCGATCGAGGCGCACATTCCGGTCTTCGATAAATCAGGGCGTGCCGACGGGACGTTCTCTCGGGAAGACTTCGCCTACGGATCAACAGAGCGACGTTTACATCTGCCCAGCTGGCAAGGTGCTGACTTCCACCGGCACCCTTGTGAACGATGGGACAACGCTGCTCTACCGGACCAGCAAACATGACTGCGATGCTTGCGAACTCAAGCCCCGGTGTTGTCCGAAGATGCCCTCCCGCAAGGTCCCACGTTCAATCCACGAAAAGGCTCGAGACGTTGTGCGCGAGATCGCCAAGACCCATGCCTACGTGACGTCGTGGCGTGAACGGAAGAAGATTGAAATGCTCTTCGCGCACCTCAAGCGCATCCTGCGGCTCGACCGTCTCAGGCTGAGAGGCCCATTGGGTGCTCAAGACGAGTTCCTCCTGGCGGCCACCGCCCTGCAGCCCGCCTAAGGCACAGTAGAGCCCGCGCGCGCCTGCCTCTTGGCATCGTTACGAACGGCCTATTGGTCGACTTTTTCAACGCAATCGACCCGCAGCAGACGATTTTTGCTGCCGCCGCGGTGCATGACCTCGAATGACCGGTCTACGGCAGGGAAAGTTGGGGACGCTTGCGCTTCCTGCGCGAGCAGGTTAGACACTGAACTATATGGTTCAGTATGTAAGTCCTCCCCTCGATCTCTCGTTCGCCGCGCTGTCCGATGCGACCCGCCGCGGGATCATCGATCAGCTTGGGCGAGGGGACGCGTCGATCACCAGTCTCGCAGATAAGTTCCAGATGACGCTGACCGGCATGAAGAAGCACGTCCAGGTTCTCGAGCGGGCGGGGCTCGTCGTCACGCAGAAGGTCGGACGGGTGAGAACCTGCAAGCTTAGGAAACGCGGCCTCAAGGCGGAGGCCGAGTGGATCGAGGCGCATCGCAAGCTCTTCGAGGCCCGCTTCGAAGCATTGGACGAAATCATCAGCGAAATGAAGCAGGAGGGAAGCGATGAATCAGCAAGTTAACAGTGCAGGTGGTGCGCAGAACCGCACGTCAGTCGAGCGCAGAGGGGATCGCGAACTCGTCGTAACGCGGACATTCAATGCGCCGCCGAGCACGGTTTACAGGGCGTGGAGCCAGCCCGAGCTGTTCCAGCGCTGGTGGGTGCCAAAATCGGCATCCGGCGTTTCGCTCGTATCGTGCGATATGGACGTCCGTACCGGCGGCAAATATCGGCTGGAATTCGGCGCTGGCGGTTCGGACACCATGGCCTTCTACGGCAAGTATCTCGAGGTGGTGCCGAACGAGCGCATTGTCTGGACCAACGACGAGGGTGAAGAGGGCGCGGTCACGACCGTGACCTTCGAGGACCAGGGCGGGAAGACGCTGCTGAATTTCCACGAAGTCTATCCGTCCAAGGAGGCGCTTGAGGAAGCACTACAGGGCGGGGCGGCCGCATTGCCGGAGCAGCTGGAGCAGCTCGACGAATTGCTTTCCAGCATAGGCGAGTAGCGCGGGGGGAAACTCGCCTCGGGGGAACGTCTGCTCTTGGGAAGTGACTCCACCGGCCTTTCCGGCCGGAGCTGGCGCTTAGCTGCCGTCAGGCGAATGTCCGCTATGGGGCGGGCGCAAAGCGGCCGTTCGTTGCCTACCGCCGATAAGCATGACGCAAGAGCTTATCGATTCGCAGTCAAAGCGGGCATCGGCTCGGAGCGGCCGACTGCCGGCGTTGTTTGACCGGCCCCCGCAAGGCTCGCTTTTTTTCTTGGAAACAACTGCCAACATATTGAAATTGCTAGAGGGCGCTTTTGGCATTTTCCAAATGCCCCTTGAAATCGTTGAATAATGCAGCGGATCTTGATTCCGCCATTCGGAGGTTTGGTCCCTCCCGGCCCGGCCAGCTCTTCGCCGAACCTGGCCTCTTCAACTATTCGGCACCGGAACAATGCACCGTTGGAAAAACGGTGCTATTCAGATGCTTTCAACGCGCGTCGACGGAATGCATCACCATCCAGGCTCCCATGACCCCGTTCTCGTCGCGCTGTCGGTCCTGATCGCCGCGCTTTCCTCCTACACGGCCCTGGATCTGGCGACCCGCATGCGGGCCGCTTCAGGTTCCGCCAGCCTGGGCTGGCTCGGGGCTGCGGCAGTCGCCATGGGCGGCGGCATCTGGTCCATGCATTTCGTGGCCATGCTGGCCTTTAGCCTGCCCGGCGTGGATATTTCCTACGACCCGCTCCTCACGCTCCTTTCGCTTGCCATTCCCATCCTGGTCGCGGCAGCCGCGTTCGTCGTCGTAAGTCGGCGGCCGAACGCGCTCGTCGTTTCCGGCATTGCAATGGGGCTCGCGATTTCCGGCATGCACTACACCGGCATGAGCGCCATGCGGATGGCGGCTTCCATCCACTATGACCCCGTTTGGGTCGTGCTTTCCATCGCCATTGCGATCGGAGCGTCCATCATAGCGCTGCGCCTCGCTTTTCACATGACGAGCGTGCTCGAGCGCATAGCGGCGGGAGCCGTCATGGGCATGGCGATTTCCGGGATGCACTACGCAGCCATGCGGGGCTCCTCCTTCGTTCCCGCGGATGTCGTCCTTGGCCGCGCAGCACCCGGCTCGGTGGGACAAGCGCCCCTCGCGTTCCTGATCGCTGGCACCACGATTGTCGTCCTTGTCATGGGGCTTGCTGCGGCCGTGTATGACCGGTTCTCGGCAGAACGAGCTGGTCGCGAAGCCGAGGCGCTCAGGCGAAGCGAGGAGAGATTCCGGCTGCTGGTGGAGGGGGTGGCCGATCACGCCATCTTCATGCTCGACCCAGAGGGACGGGTGGCGAACTGGAATCTCGGCGCGCGCCGGCTGATCGGCTACGGCGAGGAGATCGTCGGGACGCACTACGCCATCCTTCACACCGACGAGGAGCGCGACTCCGGAATTCCTGATGCCATGCTTCTGGAGGCAAAGCGGGAAGGCAAGTCGACAGGTGAAGGCTGGCGTGTTCGCAAGGACGGCAACCGCTTCTGGGCCGAGACGACTATTCGCGTGGTGCGGAACGAGCGGGGCGAGACCATAGGCTTCGCCAAGATCGTTCGGGACGTGACGGAACGCCGCCGAGCCCAGGAAGCGCTGGAGCGCACGCGCGACGCGCTCGCGATGTCGCAGAAGATGGAGACAATCGGACAGCTTACCGGCGGCGTGGCCCACGACTTCAACAACATACTCGCCGTGATCCTGGGCAGCCTCGAACTCGCGAAGAAACGCCTCCAGCCGGAAGATCCCAGGATCCACCGGCTCCTCGACAACGCGATCCAGGGGGCCCTCCGGGGCGCCTCGCTGACCCAGCGCATGCTTGCATTCGCGCGCAAGCAGGACCTCAGGCCCGTCGTCGTGAATGTCCCGGAGCTGGTGCGCGGAATGGCAGCGCTCTTGAAGTTTGATCCGGGCATCCGGGTCGAGACCCGTTTTCCGATCGAACTTGCAAATGTGAAGGTCGATGCCAACCAGCTTGAGCTCGCGATCCTCAACCTCGCCGTCAATGCGCGGGACGCGATAACGGCGGGCGGCGGGGTGATCAGCATCGCCGCGCGCGAAGAGCATGCCATCGACGGTCTTGCGGAGGGACAATACGTCGCGCTCTCGGTGAGCGACACCGGACGCGGCATGGATGAGGCGACGCTGAAGCATGCGCAGGAGCCGTTCTTTACGACCAAGGGTGTCGGCAAGGGAACCGGTCTCGGCCTCTCGATGGTGAAAGGGCTAGCCGAACAGTCCGGAGGCGTGCTGCTGCTGAAGAGCCACATCGGCGAAGGGACCACGGCTGAGATCTGGCTGCCCGCCTGTGAGGACGAAAAGGTGGCGGTGCCCCATGCGGCCGAGCCGTCGCGCTCCGCATCCCGCAGTCGGCCCATCTCCGTGCTGGTCGTCGATGATGACCTTCTTGTTCTCGACAGCATCGCTGCGATGCTCGATGATCTCGGCCATGCCGTGATCGAGGCGCGCTCTGGCGAGGAGGCAGTCCGGCTCCTGCCCCGAATGCCGAAGGTCGACATCGTGGTGACCGATTACGCCATGCCGGGAATGAACGGGCTTCAGCTTGCCGAGGTAGTGGCTGCCGAGCGTCCCGGCACGCCGGTAGTGCTCTGCACAGGATATGCCGAGCTTCCAGGCTTCACGCACCTACCGCGCATTTCCAAGCCGTTCGACCAGACGGCGCTGGTGGCCGTCATCGATGAGGCCATGCGCGTACAGGCCGATATGCGCTCGGTTGTGACCTTGCACCCGAAGAGAGCCTAGCACGCGAGGCCGCGGCCATTCTCTGGCCCTTCTGAGCGCACGCGCCAGGCGGTTGAGCGGGTTTGCGAGATGATCGGTTGAGAAAAGGCGGCGAGCGACACCGCTGGCGCCGCTCGCATCTCGTTCCAATCGTCAGCGCGTGACGCGCTCGACCGCGATGGCGGTTGCTTCACCGCCGCCGATGCAGAGCGCGGCGACGCCGCGTTTCAGGTTCCGCGCCTCCAGCGCATGCAACAGCGTTACGATCAACCGCGCGCCGGTGGCGCCGATCGGGTGGCCGAGCGCGCAGGCGCCGCCATTGACATTGAGTTTTTCTCTGGCGATGCCGAGATCCTTCTGCGCCGCCATCGCCACCACCGCGAACGCTTCGTTGATCTCGAACAGATCGACGTCGGCTGTGCTCCAGCCGACCTTGTCGAGTAGTTTGCGGATCGCGGGGATCGGCGCGGTAGTGAACCATTGCGGCTCCTGGCTGTGGGTGGCGTGTCCCTTGATCTCGGCGAGCACCGGCAGGCTGTCGCGATTGGCGAGCGAGCGCTTGGCCAGAATGAGCGCTGCGGCGCCGTCCGCATTCGCGGAGGAGGCGGCCGGCGTGATGGTGCCGTTGGCGCGGAACGCGGGCTTCAGTCCGGGAATCTTGGCAGGGTCCACCTTGAGCGGATGCTCGTCATTGGCGATGATCCGCGGCCCCGCTTTTTCAGGTAGCGTGATCGGCGCAATTTCAGCCTTGAACGCGCCGCCTTCCACCGCCTTGCGGGCGCGGGTCAGCGTCTCCATGGCGTAGGCGTCCTGGTCCTTCCGGGTGAATTGATAGGCTTCCGCGGTGGCTTCGCCGAAGTCGCCCATCGAGCGCCCGGTCTCGTAGGCATCTTCCAGCCCGTCCATCATCATGTGATCGATGATCCGCTCGTGGCCGGCACGATAGCCGCCGCGGGCCTTGGCCAGCAGATAGGGCGCGTTCGACATGCTCTCCATGCCGCCGGACAGCACGATCTCGGCGGAACCCGCGTTGATGATATCGTGGGCCAGCATGGTTGCCTTCATGCCGGAGCCGCAGACCTTGTTGACGGTGGTGGCGCCGGTGGCATCCGGCAGTCCGGCGCCGCGCGCGGCCTGTCGGGCCGGTGCCTGACCCTGTCCGGCCGGCAGCACATTGCCCATGAAGACCTCGTCAACACGTTCCGGCGCAAGTTTCGCCCGCTGCAGCGCCGCGCCGATCACGTGGGCGCCGAGCTTGTGCGCGCTGAACGGGGAGAGTTCGCCCATGAACCGGCCAAGCGGCGTGCGGGCGGCGGAAAGAATGACGACGGGATCGGGGCTTGCGGGCATCACAGGTTCTCCTGTTCGGTCGCGGGTTGTTATATGACGATAATCATATATCGCGATATTGCAATGAGGTACGGCTGCTTTTCCTCGCGCCCAAAGGGTCCAAACTGCCGACGTTTTCCGGCCGGCAGGACGTTCCCGGCCGGCTGTGAGAATGGCCGCGCCGCCGTTCCGTATGCTACGGCGTCGGCGGCCGGAGGATCGCCGTCGGCGCGTGCGCCGCCGCGGCGCAGGGGCCCGGCGCTGGAACCGTCTTCCCCGCCAAACGTTGGCTAGTTGGCGGCCGGGCCCTAACGGCTCGCGATCCGTCCCCATTGCCACGTATCGCCGAGGTGCCGTCTGCTGCGAAGCTCATCCATCCTCATCCCTGGCGAGACCGTCTGGAGAAGATGCAAGGCAGGGCGGCTGACAATTCTTAACGACGCGGCCGCGTATTTCGCCGCTCTACGGGAATCGCTGCTTCTGGCGACGCGGCAGGTCTACATCATCGGCTGGGACATCCACAGCCAGACCCGGTTTGTCGGGCCTTCCGGGTACGCCGACGATGGCTATCCGCAAGAGCTCGGTGCGTTTCTCAAAGCGCTCCTGAAGGCGAAGCCTGAGTTGCGGATCAACATCCTGAGCTGGAATTTCCCGGCGCTGTACGCCGCGGAGCGGGAGTGGAATTCAGCCACCAAATTCACCTCGGAAGCGCCGGACCGGCTCCGTTTCTGTTTCGACTCCAGCCTTCCGCTGGGCTCCGCGCAGCATCAGAAGATCGTCGTCATTGACGGCGCGCTTGCCTTTGTCGGCGGTCTCGACCTCACGATCCGGCGCTGGGATACCAGCGAGCACCAAGCCCATCATCCGCTGCGGACCGATCCCGACGGCAAGCCCTATCTGCCGTTTCACGACGTGCAGTGCATGGTGGATGGCGAAGCTGCGGCCAGCCTGACGGAAATGGCCGAGGGCAGGTGGCGAGCCGCCGGCTGCACCGTCGAAACATCAGCGGCGGTCACCGGCGAGCGCTGGCCGGCCTCGGTGCCGGTGCAGTCCCGCGGAATGACGGTGGGTATCGCCCGGACCGAGATAGCGACCGCAAGCAAAGCCGGCGTGAACGAGGTCGCGCGGCTGTTCAAGGCCTCCATCAATGCGGCCGACCGCTTAATCTACATCGAGAATCAGTTCACCAGCGCCACCGACATCGCGCGCCTGCTGGCGCGGCGGATGCTTGACGTGCCGCAGCTTCGTGTTCTGATCGTTATACCGAAGATGCACTCGTCCTGGTTCGAATCGCAGGCCATGCAAAGCGGCCGCGGCGGATTCATCGGCCAGTTCGTGGCGGCAGGCGTCATGGACCGGATTCGCTTTCTCTATCCAACGACGCGGGATTCGGACGGGGCCGCCGTCGTCATGGTGCACAGCAAGGTGATGATCGTCGACGACCATATTCTGCGCGTGGGTTCGGCCAATCTCAACAATCGCTCGATGGGCGCCGATACCGAATGCGATCTCGCCTTCGAGGCGACATCTGAGGCGCACCGGCAAGATATCGCCCGGCTTCGCCGCCAACTGATCGGGCATTTCTGCGGCGCCGATGAACGGGAAATCGCAAGCAACGAAGCCGATTTGCTTGGATTTCTCGATCGCCTGGCGGAGGGGGGCGGCGCGAAATCACTGCAGCCGATCGACCCGGCCGCGTCAGCCAGCAGCATGGCAACGATGGTGCAGCCCGTCGCCGATCCCAGAGAACCGCTTCACCTCGACCGCGCCGCCAATCGCATGTGGACGCCAAGGACCATCTTCGCCGTATCCGGCCTGGCCGCGGCGCTCGCCGGGCTTGCGCTAGCCTGGCAGTACACATCGCTGCGCGATTTCACCGATGTCGGCTTCGTCTCCTCGGTCATTTCGCAGCCCGCGCGGTCGCAATTCGCGCCGCTGTTTGCGATTGCCGCCTTCGTCATCGGCGGGCTGGTGGTGTTTCCGGTGCTGGTGCTGATCGCCGCCACGGCGGCGGCACTGGGGCCGTGGATGGGGTTCGTCAGCGCCGGTGCCGGCGTACTGCTCAGTGCGCTCACGCTGTTTTCGATCGGCCGCGTGCTGGGCCAGGCCCGGTTGCAGCGCCTGCTCGGGCGCCGGGCGGCCCGGGTCCAGAGCCGCATCATCAATAGGGGCGTCGTTGCGGTCGCCATGATCCGGATGGTGCCGATTGCCCCGTTCTCGATCGTGAACGTGGTGGCGGGCGCCAGCAAATTGAGCCTGCGCGACTTTCTGCTCGGCACCGTGCTGGGCATGGCGCCGGGGATCGCGGTGATGGCGGCGCTCGGCGCGCAGATCGCGGATCTGGCCAGGAATGCCTCGTGGACGAATGCGGTGCTGCTTGCGCTGGCGATCATAGCCTGGATCGCGCTCTGCCTCGGCGTGCAGTTCCTGGTGACATGGATGGCAGGACGAAGAACGTGACGCCCACAATGCGCATCATGACGTGGAACGTGCACGGCATCTTCCACCTCAATCGGACATTCAATCTGGATGGCGTTTGTTCGATCATCCGGCACTGGTCGCCCGATGTGGTCGCGCTGCAGGAGGTCGATTCGCGCGGACGAACCGATGATCCCTTTGCCCAATTGGCGAAAGCGGTCGGAGATCACAGCATTGATGCCCGTTCGATCGTCACACAGGACGGCGATTATGGGCAGGTGTTGCTAAGCAAGTGGCCCTTCCTCGAGGCTCCGAAAATCGTCGACGTCTCGTATCAGGAACGGGAGCCGCGCCGGGCTATTTCGGCGCGCATACAATCGAGTGCGGGCGAGATGACGGTCGTTGCCACTCATCTCGGTTTGAGCATCCATGAGAGGCACTCTCAAGCCCATGCCTTGGTTGATTTAGTGCAGCCGAAGCGAACGCTCGTGCTCGGCGATTTCAACGATTGGCTCTGGGTAAGGTCGGTGCGGGGAGTGCTCGCCCAAACCTGTCCGGTTCGGACACGATTGCGGACATTCCCCTCGCGTTTTCCGCTGCTGCGGCTGGATCGGATTTACGTCACGCGCGACGGGCTGATCCGCTCGGCCTGGACCGACCGCAAGGCCCGGACATGCTCGGACCATCTGCCCGTCATCGCCGATGTCGCTTTCTCGGATTAGGGATTGCTCGCCGTCAGACCGGTTTCGTGGGGTGTTGGGTCCTGGGATGGCGATCATGCAACAGGCAGGCGAGGTCGTGGCGCAAATCCTCCCGCTCGCGCATCGCGGTCTCAAACAGCGCTTCCTGAATGTCGCGCGGCATATCGCCCCAAACGGCCATGGCCGCCTCGCCAAGCAGCAATGCAAAGGTCTGTTGTTCGGTCATGTCGATCCTCCGCAATTTTTACGTTTGACCGAAACGAAGGTTCCGTTTCCGTGAGGTTTTGCGTCTAGAGCCATTTCCGTTCCGATGGAATCGGAACGGGGCTCTAGATTTTTGATTTGACGCGTTTTCTTGACGCGAACCGGACTCCACTTCGCTGGAAAACGCTCTAGCCGTCATGAAGACGCTATTGCCGTCCCCAACGCAACACCACGGGATCGAGCTGGCGAGCGATTTCGATGAGACCCGCGCGAGCCGCCGGGTGGACTTTTTGCAGGGGGTGACGAACCGCTTCCGAGCCGATCACGCCGCCTTCCTTCATCAGGATCTTGGCGGCCTGCAACCCGCACTGGCGGTTCTCGTAATTGATCAGCGGCAGCCAGCGCGCATAGGCCGCCATCGCTTCCTCCCGGCGCCCTGCCAGATAGGGATCGATGATCTGCCTGATGCCATCGGGATAGCCGCCACCTGTCATGGCGCCGGTGGCGCCGGCATCGAGATCGGCCATCAGGGTGATGGCTTCCTCGCCGTCCCAGGGCCCTTCGATGTTGTCGCCGCCGGCGGCGATGAGGTCGCGCAGCTTCGCGGCCGCCATCGGCACCTCGATCTTGAAATAGCTGACGTTCGGAATTTCCCGCGCCATGCGCGCCAGCAGGTCGACCGACAGCGGCGTCCCGGCAACCGGCGCGTCCTGGATCATGATGGGGATGTCGATGGCGTCGGACACGGTGCGATAGAAGTCGAAAATGGCCTTTTCCGGCACGCGGAACGTAGCGCCATGATAGGGCGGCATGACCATCACCATAGCCGCACCCGCATCCTGGGCCTGGCGGCTGCGCTCGGCGCAGATGCGTGAGCCGAAATGCGTCGTCGTCACGATCACCGGCACCCGGCCGGCGACGTGCTCCAGCACCGCGACCATCACCTGTTCGCGTTCGGCATCGGTCAGGACGAACTGCTCGGAGAAATTGGCCAGAATGCAGAGGCCGTTTGAGCCGGCGTCGATCATGAAATCGATACAGCGGCGTTGCCCCGCAAGATCGAGCTCCCCACGATCGTCAAAAATGGTCGGAGCGACGGGGAAGACACCGCGATAGGGACGTTTTGCAGTCGTGGTCATCTGGGGATGTTCCGTTCGAAGAGGATCAGTGATTGTATGGTCGTCCAATTCATTCATCAACATGATAGAAGGCTCGGCGCAATCGAGCAGAAAGAACAAGGGAAAGATCGATGGGTGGAGTTCTGGAGGGCGTTCGCGTCCTCGATTTCGGGCGCTATATCGCGGGGCCTTATTGCGCGACATTGCTGGCGGAATTCGGTGCGGAAGTCATTCGCGTGGAAAAGCGCGACGGCAGCGAGGATCGCTTTGTCGCACCGGTCGGCGAAGGCGGCGAGGGCGCGCTGTTCCTGCAGGTCAATCGCAACAAGAAATGCATCACGCTCGATCCGATGAAGCCGGAAGGGCAGGAGGTGATGCGCCGGCTGGTCGCTACCGCCGACGTCGTCGTCGCCAATCTGCCACCGCAGACGCTGCGGGCGATGAAGCTCGATTATGAATCGTTGAAAGCTATCAAGCCGGACATCATCCTGACCACGGCGACCGCCTTCGGCGGACCCGGGCCGTGGTCCGATCGCGTCGGCTTCGACGGCGTCGGGCAGGTGATGTCGGGCGCGGTCTACATGACGGGCAAGGGCGATCCGCCGTACCGCGCCGCGGTGAACTGGGTCGATTTCGGCACCGCGCTGCATTGCGCGTTCGGCACGCTTGCCGCCCTGATCGAGCGCGGCAAATCCGGCCGCGGGCAGATCGTCGAGGGAGCGCTGCTGGCGACCGCGCTCTCCTTCACCAACGCAACGCTGATCGAGCAGGCGGTGATCTCAGCCAATCGCGTTCCCACGGGCAATCTCGGCCAGACCGCGGCGCCTGCCGACATCTACCGCACCAAAGACGGCTGGGTGCTGTGCCAGGTCACCGGGCACCCGCTCTTCATTCGCTGGGCGAGATTGATGGAAGAGGATCACTGGCTGCAGGATCCGCGTTTCGCCGACGACATCAAGCGTGGCGACAACGGACCCATCATCAGCGAAAGAATGGCGCGCTGGTGCGCCGAACGTACCACGCAGGAAGCCGTCGACACCCTCGGAAGAGCGATGATTCCGGCAGGACCGGTGCTGAGCCCGCAACAGGCGCTGCAGCATCCGCACATCCGCGCCGCCGGCTTCATGCAGGACGTCGACTATCCCGGCTTGCCGAACCCCGCGCCGACAGCGCGCGCCGCGGTGCGGCTGTCGGAGACCCCAGGCGAAATCGTGTCGCGCCCGCCGACGCTCGGCGAGCACACCGATCGTGTGCTTACCGACATCGGCTACGATGCGGAGGCGATCGCGGCGTTGCGCAGAGACGGGATTATTTAACGCGAAGCTGCCGTAGGGTGGGCAAAGGAGCGTTAGCGACGTACCCACCATCTCTCGTCGTCCCTGCGAACGCAGGGACCCATAACCACCGGCTTGCGTTGCTGAAGAAAGCCGTCGACCAGCGCACCCAAATAATTTCCACCGCGGAGTATGGGTCCCTGCGTTCGCAGGGACGACGAGAGAATTTGCCAACCCGGACTACGGTCTGATTTGCTTTGCGCGCAAGCGCAACTTCGTGCAGCGGCGTGCGACAAACTGGCACGACGGGCAAATCAGTCAAAACCTGTCCAGTCCCTTCAGCAAAAATATTCCGCTTAACTTGGCACGCAAATCACCGGCATAACTCCGCCCGTCTCACGGCAGATGAGGGGCGCTCGCGATCGTCACGAACGTGCGGTGAGATGCGATGGACGCAGATGGCGCGCGCTAGACGTACGCGCCGGAAGTGTACGGCGAAGTCGTGTGGTCCGGACGCCGCGGTGCTGGCGTTAAGCTGTGTGAAAGCGCAGCGACGGTGGCAAGAAAGCCGTTCACCGGGGAGAGCACGAAGTAAGCCGTAAAGCCATTGCGCAGGGAAGGCCGGAATGCTCCCGCTGCCCTGTATGCTCGTGTGCAGTTTTGTTTGCGCAAATCGCACGCGAGACCGCGGGTGCAGCAAGCACCCGGTCTTCCCTGCGCCCTCTGATCGAAGAGGGCAAACGAAGATGCAAACCTCGGGCGACCAGCGCCGCGAGATCGCGAAGTCATATTCCCCGTCATTGCGAGCGCAGCGAAGCAATCCATCTCTCCGCTTGCCGCTCTATGGATTGCTTCGCTGCGCTCGCAATGACGGGGAGGGAACGGTGCCCAATCCGGGCTATCTGACCGCCGCTCTAGCCTCGCCGCTTCCTTGCAAAAGCTTGAAGTTTAAAATATATGCTGAGCCATCATCCAGGAGGCCTGACCGATGTCCCCATTGTCGCGTTCCTCCCATGCGCTCGTCACCGGCGGCGGGCGGGGCATCGGCCTTGCGATATCAGCGGCGCTGTCGAAAGCGGGCGCGACGGTGACCGTTCTCGGCCGCAACCGCGCAACGCTGGATCAAGCTGTTAGCTCCGGCGCGGCGCAGTTCGCAGCCGTAACCGATGTCGCCGATCAGGCGTCGGTCAAATCAGCCATTGCCGAGGCCGCCGCGCGGCAACCGATCGACATCCTCATTGCCAATGCGGGCGCGGCTGAATCCGCGCCGTTCGGCCGCTCCGATGCGGCGTTGTTCCAGCGGATGATAGACGTCAATTTCATGGGCGTGGTCCACGCCACGCAAGCCGTCTTGCCGGGAATGATCGAGCGCCGCCGCGGCCGGATCGTCGCGGTGGCTTCCACCGCCGGCCTGAAGGGCTATGCTTATGTCAGCGCCTACAGCGCGGCCAAGCATGCGGTGATTGGCCTCGTCCGTTCGCTGGCGCTGGAGACGGCGAAAAGCGGCGTCACCGTCAACGCGGTCTGCCCCGGCTTTACCGAAACCGATCTCTTGGAAGGCTCGATCGAGAACATCATCAAGAAGACCGGTCGTAGCCGCGACGAAGCGATTGCCGAACTGTCGAAGCACAATCCGCAAGGACGCCTGGTTGCGCCGTCGGAAGTGGCTGATACCGTGCTCTGGCTCTGCGGCGAAGGCGCTGCCGCTATTACGGGACAGGCCATCGCGGTCGCCGGCGGCGAAGTCTAGTCAGCGCGCCTGCAAGGAATAACGAGGAGAGACCATGAGCAAGCCAGCCAATCCCGTCACGCTGCCGCTGGCGGACTATTCGCCGAAACATTTTCTGCTGGCCGTGGTCGACCGCGTCGCCACCGTGACGCTCAATCGTCCCGAGCGAAAGAATCCGCTGACCTTCGAAAGCTACCGCGAGCTTACTGATTTCTTCCGCGCCTGTGCGATCGATGACGAGGTCAAGACCATCGTCGTGACAGGCGCGGGCGGAAACTTCTCGTCCGGCGGTGACGTGTTCGAGATCATCGGCCCCTTGATCCAGATGGACACCAAGGGACTGACCGCCTTTACCCGCATGACCGGCGATCTCGTGAAAGCGATGCGGGCATGCCCGCAGCCGATCGTTGCCGCGGTCGAAGGCATCTGCGCCGGCGCTGGCGCGATCGTCGCGATGGCTTCGGATCTGCGCCTGGCTGCGACCGGCGCCAAGGTCGCGTTCCTGTTCAACAAGGTCGGGCTTGCCGGCTGCGACATGGGCGCCTGCGCGATCCTGCCGCGCATCATCGGCCAGTCGCGGGCATCGGAATTGCTCTACACCGGCCGCTTCATGACCGCGGAGGAGGGCGAGCGCTGGGGCTTCTTCAGCCGTATCGTCACCCCGGAACAGGTGCTGGCGCAGGCGCAATTGCTGGCCAAGCAGATTTCGGATGGGCCCACCTTCGCGAACACCATGACCAAGCGTATGCTGGCGATGGAATGGGCGATGTCGGTGGAGGAGGCGATCGAAGCCGAGGCGGTCGCCCAGGCGCTCTGCATGACCACGGAGGATTTTGCCCGCGCCTTCGAGGCGTTCTCGAACAAGCGGACGCCGGTGTTCCAGGGGAATTGAGGGGGCGCGAGCCGCAGGATCGTAGCCCGGGTGAAGCGAAGCGAAACCCGGGACCGCTGCTGAACGTCACGAGAATCCCGGATTGCGCTGCGCTCCATCCGGGCTTCTGTAACGGGCCTCGATTAGTCAATCCCTTTTGCGTCATCCACTCGCCGGGAACTTGCTTCTGTACGGGATCGGCGCAAGGCCGTCGCCTGATGGGGTTCGTAAGAGGATAGGTCGGCCAATCTACGGAAAGCGTGATCATATCGCTCGATATGTCGACAACCCGGATGTCGGCCTGACCTG
>NZ_JAACFS010000168.1 GCF_029051645.1 Bradyrhizobium sp. CSA112 | reverse complement strand
CGGAAAGTAGCCCGACCAGCCCTTCACGTCCGGCGCCAGGTTGAACTGGCGCACCTGATCGCGCAGCATGCGCTGGCGGCCGGCCGGCGCGATCACGGTGAACAGGTCGGCGATCAGCGGGCCGATGGCGATGCCGAGGAAGTAGCTGATGCTGAGCTTCACGTCGTATTTCGCGGTGAGCGCCTGCAGCGCGATGATCACCACCACGAAAGGAACGAGCAGCGCCACCGAGGCCCAGCGGCCGGCCGAGAAGTAGGCGATGAGCAGCGCGGCGGCCAGGAAGATCCAGGGTGCCGTCTTGGTGATGGCGGCGCCGAACGGTGCGAGCATGACGGCGAAGAGCACGGCCAGCGGCACGGCGACGAAGGCCGCGACGATCGCGCCCGAGACCATCT
>NZ_JAACFS010000167.1 GCF_029051645.1 Bradyrhizobium sp. CSA112 | reverse complement strand
CTACCAGCACGCCCTCTCGGCCTTCGCGGTGGCGCAGGGCCTGCCCGCGAGCCAGGACCTGACGCCCGAACTCTGGGACAAGCTCCAGGCCTCGAGCGACAAGCCGGTGGTGTCCGACTACGCGGTCACCGACGCGGACGCCTCCGGTCCCTATACCGAGACGATCCCGCCGAAGATGGAGGCGCAGGCCGACCTCAAGGAACTCGGCTACACCAACCCGCGGGAGATGCTGGCCGAGCGCTTCCACATGAGTCGCGACCTCGTCAGCGCGCTCAATCCGGACAAGCCGCTCGACAAGGCCGGCACGTCGATCACGGTGGCGGCCGTCGATCCCATGGGCACCGACAAGCCGAAGGCGAAGGACCTGCCGCACGAGCCCAAGGTCGACCGGATCGAGGT
>NZ_JAACFS010000166.1 GCF_029051645.1 Bradyrhizobium sp. CSA112 | reverse complement strand
CCGCAGAGGAGGAAAAACGCTTCCAAGAAAAGAAGCGCATCGATGAGAAGGCGCGCTTTGACAACAAGCTCCTTGACGCGAAGAGGGAAGAAGACAGGCAGTTCGGCGCGAGAGATTCGGCCCCTCCAATGGACCGAGAGCGCACGAATGCCAAGGAAGCCAAGGAAGCCAACCAGCCTGGGCAGGGTCCAGAGAAGGAACAGGACCAGCTGAACCCGCAAGCAAAAAAGCGCGGGGTCTCTAGCTACGGCACGAGCGATGAACCTGAGCAAGCCTCCGACCAGAAGGTGGAGGAAAAGGCCAGCGCCACGCCGAAAAAAGAGACTGCGGCCTCCACGGAATCCGACGTCGTCTCTGCACCAGCCAACGATCGAGCCCATGCCATCGCGGTGACCTCGAA
>NZ_JAACFS010000165.1 GCF_029051645.1 Bradyrhizobium sp. CSA112 | reverse complement strand
AACCGGCCGGCCGAGCGCTGGAGGGCGCCCGTGAAGGCGCCCTTCTCGTGGCCGAAGAGCTCGGATTCGATCAGGTCGCGCGGGATCGCGGCCATGTTGACCGGCACGAACGGGCCGGTGCGGCGGCGGCCGTAATCGTGCAGCGCCCGGGCGACCAGCTCCTTGCCGGTGCCGGACTCGCCGGTGATCATCACGGTGAGGTCGGTGGGCATCAGCCGGGCGAGCGCCCGGTAGATCTCCTGCATGGCGGGCGAGCGCCCGACCAGCGGGATGTCCTCGTTGTCGGGGGGCGCGCCGGCCGCAGGCGCTCCCCGGGGACGCGACAATGCGCGGCCCACGATGGCGATCAGCTCCTTCAGGTCGAAGGGTTTCGGCAGATACTCGTAGGCCCCGCGCTCGGAGG
>NZ_JAACFS010000164.1 GCF_029051645.1 Bradyrhizobium sp. CSA112 | reverse complement strand
TTCTTTAAAGGGTGGCTGCTTCTAAGCCAACCTCCTGGCTGTCTGTGCCTTTCCACATGGTTTTCCACTTAGCACAAAATTTGGGACCTTAGCTGTGGGTCTGGGTTGTTTCCCTTTTCACGACGGACGTTAGCACCCGCCGTGTGTCTCCCATACAGTCCGTCTCGGTATTCGGAGTTTGCAATGGTTTGGTAAGTCGCGATGACCCCCTAGCCATAACAGTGCTCTACCCCCGAGAGGATACATATGAGGCGCTACCTAAATAGCTTTCGAGGAGAACCAGCTATCTCCGGGTTCGATTAGCTTTTCACTCCTAATCACACCTCATCCCCTACCTTTGCAACGGGAGTGGGTTCGGGCCTCCAGTGCGTGTTACCGCACCTTCACCCTGGGCATGACTAGAT
>NZ_JAACFS010000163.1 GCF_029051645.1 Bradyrhizobium sp. CSA112 | reverse complement strand
GACATTGGTTGTTCTTAGTATCTTGGTAATCATTGGCATGATTGCTATACCAGCCTATGACTCGCTCATGCGTCGTTATGAGTCTCAAATGGTGGGTCGGTATGTTCAAGAAGCACTCCGACGAGCCAAGATTGAGTCGGCTTTGCACCAAAAAGATGTCATCATTTGCCCAATTAACACCTTGGGTGTGTGCGATAGATTTGGGCAGTCTGGTTTGATGGTGTTTATTGACAAAAATAAAAACAATCGCAAAGATGACAGTGATGCTTTGGTGTTAAAAGAATCATTTGAGCTAAAATATGGCATGTTATCAATGACTGTGGCACTACATCGGCATTATATTAAGTTCATGGGCGATAATGCAAAGCCTCGTGGATACATGGGTAATGTGCGTTATTGTTCGC
>NZ_JAACFS010000162.1 GCF_029051645.1 Bradyrhizobium sp. CSA112 | reverse complement strand
CTATAGCACTCCACGGCAAACAAAAATACAGCCACCTCCAGACAAGATCAGCGCCGGCGCATGCGCCGCCGGCCAGCCATAACAGCGAGAGGGCTATCCGCAATGAAGACTCAAGTCGCCATCATCGGCGCCGGTCCGTCCGGCCTCCTGCTCGGCCAGTTGCTGCACAAGGCCGGCATCGACAACGTGATCCTCGAACGCCAGACCCCGGACTACGTGCTCGGCCGCATCCGCGCCGGCGTGCTGGAACAGGGTATGGTCGACCTGCTGCGCGAGGCCGGCGTCGACCGGCGCATGGCGCGCGACGGGCTGGTCCACGAAGGCGTGGAGATCGCCTTCGCCGGGCAGCGCCGGCGCATCGACCTGAAGCGCCTGAGCGGCGGCAAGACGGTGATGGTCTACGGCC
>NZ_JAACFS010000161.1 GCF_029051645.1 Bradyrhizobium sp. CSA112 | reverse complement strand
GTCTTCGCGTCATGGACGAAGCAGAGCCTGCCGAGCGGGTCGACGGTTGTCGAAAACCCCACCCGGCTCGCCTTTGTCGATGAGCCGAGCGACACCGTCGCCAACTCAACGATCGTGCCGGAGGTCACGGTGGCGGTGATGACGGCTGACGGCGGCGCTTTCACGACAGCCGGAACATCGATCACCCTGGCCATCGGCAACAACCCGAGCACCGGAGCGCTTGGTGGAACGATCACGGCCGCCACCGGCGCGAATGGTATGGCCGCCTTCACCACTGTCTCGATCAACCAGCCGGGAGTTGGATACACCCTGACGGCCAGCAGCCCGGGATTGACTCCAGGCACCAGCGCGGCGTTCACCGTGCTTGCACCACCGCTCCTCGGCGCAGCGCAGAACTTCTCCCTCCTGGGAG
>NZ_JAACFS010000160.1 GCF_029051645.1 Bradyrhizobium sp. CSA112 | reverse complement strand
GTGCAGACGGGTTGAATGGGTTGACCCAGACGATGTGAATTGCGCGCGCCGCCAGGGCGTTCCGGAAGGCGGTAGTCCCGATCCGCGGGGCCCGCTAGCCCGCACTGGGCCGCCGATTTTGCTGACTTCGTGCTTGCGTGCCAGATCGGCGCCGTCGCTTGGACACCTGAGTCTGGGACAGCCCGAAGTGGTTAGGCTTGCCGGGCCACCGGCCAATGCAACATTTCTTCGCGGCGCTGCCATATTCTCTAGCGGATGGTTTTCGCAATATCGTCAGGCACCGTAATCACGTGTAAGACTGATGAATTATCGGGTGTCGCATTGGAGAATTCTGAGCCTGGACGTGATGAATTTCCACGCCCGTCCCGCGCCGGCCCCAATCCCAAGAACGCCTTTGACCAGCAATTATAGC
>NZ_JAACFS010000159.1 GCF_029051645.1 Bradyrhizobium sp. CSA112 | reverse complement strand
GCTTGTAGTCGCGGTTGTACTTGCGGATGATGTCCCAGGTGGGGAACTTCTCCGCGAAGCGGCGCCGGTTGTTTTTCCACATGTAGTCGTAGACGCAGTTGTGGAAGTAGTAGAACTCCAGGTGCTTGAACTCGCTCTTGACGGCGGAGAACAGCTCCTCGACCCGCTGGATGTGTTCGTCCATGGTGCCGCCCACGTCCATGAGCAGCAGCACCTTCACGTTGTTGTGGCGCTCGGGCACCATCTTGATGTCCAGCCAGCCGGCGTTGGCGGCGGTGCTGCGGATCGTGCCGTCCAGGTCCAGCTCGAGTTCGTTGCCTTCGCGCGCGAAGCGCCGCAGCCGGCGCAGGGCGACCTTGATGTTGCGGGTGCCCAGCTCCTGGGTGTCGTCGTAGTCGCGGTAGGCGCGCTGCTC
>NZ_JAACFS010000015.1 GCF_029051645.1 Bradyrhizobium sp. CSA112 | reverse complement strand
CCCATGAACATGGCATGGACCGACGGCGCAGCCTCGACGAGCTTCCACGCGCTTTCAACCCTCCATCATCGTCGAAAGGTGATTCATGATGAAATCGATCCCCGTCGCGGCCGCCGCGCTGATCCTGTCGCTCGCCGCCGGCTCGCTCGCCCAGGCCCAATCCGGACCCACCCCGCAGGAGCAGATGGCCTGCCGTTCGGATGCCGGAAAATTCTGCGCCGAGCATGTCGGCAAGCCGCCGCAGATGAATGCTTGCCTGCGCGCGAACAAGGCGCAGTTATCGGAAGGCTGCCGCAAGGTGGTGGAATCGCGCGGCGGCTAACCCATCATCGGGAAAGTCGCTACCGGCCTTCTCGCCGGAAAACGCTCACCCGGCGATCATGTCCAAACAAAAGGAGCGCGATGACATTCTCATCACGCTCCAACATTGCGCTCGCCGCAAAAGCATCAATCATCCTGACCGAACAGCCTGATCCGGGGCATTTCGCTTCTCACCGGCTCGGCGAAGATGTCCCTTCGCCTGCGCTCGCCGAATTCCCTCGGCTCGCCTTCTTCCCGAATTCTGATCCGCCGCGGCTCGGTCACTTCGCGGACTCTCTCCTCGATGACATCGACCTCCTGCTCACGGGGCTGCTTCCATCGGCGCTTGTCTGTCCACTGTTGTCGCCTTTCGGCGCGCCGCCTTTCGGCAGCCGCCCGCTTCATGTCGACGTCGCTGGTCCTGGCTTCCCGAGACGCGGTGGTCTTTTCGTCGGCCTGTTCGGCGGGCTTTGAAGGTTGCGGATGTGACTGCGCGGGTTGCACGGCCGCTACGTTGTCGGCGGTCTTTTCTTCGCTATGCGGAGCATTGGCAGCGGGCGCTGCCGCCTCTGCTTGTGGCTGTGGTTGGGCTTGAGGCTTTGCTTGCTGCTGTTCCTGTGCGGGCGCGGGAGGCGAATTAGTCGCGGCCGGCGCAGTTGCATAAGTCACCGGCTCCGCTGGCGCCGTAGAGACGGGTATCGGCTCCGCCGACATTCTGCGTTCCAACTTGGAAACCGTCTGTACAGGTGGGCTCACGATGTTCGCGGCCAGATATCCACCGCCGAGACCTGCGGCGACCGCCACGACCACGGTTCCCACCCCTGCAAAATAAGCGGTCGACGTCCGCATAATTCGGCTCCCTCGTCCGCGCGGCAACGCGTGGACTGGACCGATGTTCCTGCACGTCACTGTGTGAAAACTGGAACTGGCGGCGCTGCCATCGCAGCGCTCGCAGCTCAGATCATCGCGGCGACTTTTTCCAGGCCGATGATGCGCGCGAGCGTGCGGACTTCGCTCTTCTGATCTTCACGCAACTGGAACAGCAGCGGCATCGCCGCCGATTTCAACTGCTGCACTTCCGCGGATTCGGGATCGATCTGCACCCCTGATGCATTCGGATTGGCTTGGCGGCCCGCGTGAATCTTGCGGGCAACGGCGCGCAGCGCGGTTTCCACCGGCGGCCAGTAGTACTCCTGCGACGCAGAGAGTTTCAGGCGGTCCTTGATTCCTGCGATCTGGACGTCGCTGAGCAGCGCGTAGTTTTTCTGCTGCGGCTGCGGCTTGGCGACGGCCTTGGGCTTCGGCGGCGGGGCGGCCTGTGCCGCGGCAGGCGGCGCAACTTCCTTCGGCAGCCCGATATCGACAGGGGCGGTCGACGCATAGGCCTGACGCAACGGCTCGCTTAGCGCAGCGGTGGTTTGGGGCGGCTCAAAGGCCGCAGTCGCGTAGCTCACGACGGCAAGCCGGTCCTTCTTGCTTTCCTTGTTCGACACCGGCGTCTGAACGGCAGCAGCGGGGGCAGAGGCCAGTTGGGGCTGCGCCGCAGGTACGCTGTCGCGGCCGAGAATCGCGGTGGCGGCGGCGCCGACCACGAGAAAGCAGATCAGTGCGACGATCGTCATCGTTTTGGTCAAAAAGGTCTCCATTCCCGCCGACGTTTGGCCCTTTTGCCGAAAACTGGATGACAATTGAGGCATTACGATGCCGATCGCAGCCGTAACGCGATCGAAAAGCTGGGGAAATCGCCCGAAACGAATCGGAATCAGGCCGCCGCGGCCAGTTCGTAGGCCTCCTGGATATCCGCCACGATATCGGACGCCTCCCACACGGCGTCGGGGGCGACCGCCTGCAGGGTGACGGTCCAGTTGCTCTTGCGGTTGCGGGGCATGCTGACGACGTCGAATTCGATACCGCGGCACAACGGATGCCGATCGAGCGCAAACATCACCCGCCGCCTGATCTCCTCGAGGGTCGCGGGGGTTTTGCCAAAATAGCGGTCCAGATCCATTTTCATGCCCATCGGCTTGCGGTCCCGTCCTACCGTGGCGGCGGACCATCCTCTGGGGTTATTGTTGGGGCTGATATGGTTAACGGCGCGTTAAGCCTCGGCAGGTAACCCCGGAACCAGGCAAATAGCGGAGCGGAACAGCAGGGCCATGGGGGGATCGACACCAGCGACGACGGCCGCGGCCGGGCCGTCGGTCCGCACCGCGCTGGCGGCGGCAGCGCTGGTTTCGGCGGTCACGCTGTCAGTCGCGATCTTCGAACTGTCGATGGCGGACTGGCCTTCCGGCTTCGTCCTGCTCGCAATCATTCCGCTGGTGGCACTGCTGTTCTGCGGTTGCGCCCTATGGTCGGCGACGCTGCTGCTTCGCATCCGGAACGGCGGCGTGAAATTCGCTCTTCCCTTCCTGGTCTGCGCCCTGGCGCTCGCCGTCCTCGTCTATGCCCCTCTGCACGAGATTGCCCTGCAGCAGAATTTCCACTGGCACCGGCAGAATCGCGAACGGATCGTGGCGCGGGTCGCGGCCGGCGAACTCAAGCCGAATGTCAGCCACAATGAAAACCTGATCGCGCTCGGCGACCGCGAGCCCAACGTTTCCGCAGGCGGCAACGACATCGTCGTCGATCAGACCGACGAAGGCACCTATGTGCTGTTCTTGACCTCGCGCGGCCTAAAGCACTATTTCACCGGCTTCCTGCACGTGCCGCCGGGCGGCGATCCCAAAAAATTCTTCGAGTTCGAGGACAAGCCGCCGAGCCGGCTCGTCCGCTACGACAAGGATTGGTATTTCGTAGCGAACTAGGACGCTGGCTTGACGCGCACCGTCCATTGCCGCCTTCCGCCCGTGACGGTGCCAAGCGCGATGCCGCCGATGATCAATGTCATCGCCAGAAACAGCGACGGCTCGAGCGGCTCGTTCAACATCACGGTTGCGCTGATGATGCCGAGCAGCGGCGTCGCCAGCAGCCACAGCGAGGTGGTGACGGCGGGCAGGCTCCGGTTCACCATCGTCATCGCCCAGTTGGCGAACGCTGTGCAGACGATCCCGCTATAGAGCAGAAGGGCGGCGAGACGGCTGGTCCACACGATGCGCGGCGCGCCTTCCGTGATCCAGGCAATGGTCGAGAGCAGCGCCGCCGCCAGCAGTACCTGCCAAAACACGAGCTGGAAGGGCGTCGAGATCCATTTGTGTGCCCGGACATAGACGATGTTGCCGGCCCAGCAGAATGCAGCGAGCAGAATCAGGCCGCTGCCGGACAGCGCGTTGCGGTCACCCCAGTTCAGCGTCTGTGGATTGAAGATGACCGCAAGGCCCGCCAAACCGCAGCCGATACCGATCGCACGCCGCCGCGTGATGGGCTCCGACAGTAACATCGCGGCGCCGATCGCGACCCATAGCGGCGTGGTATAGCCGAGCACGATCGCCCTGCCTGCCGGCACGAATTGCAGCCCCGACGCGACCAGCGCCGAAAACGCCACCAGATGCAGGATCGAGGTGCAGAAGACGACCGGCAGATCGCCGCGCCTTGGAATGATGAACTGCCCCTGCGCCCACAACAGCGGCGCGAGCGTGGCGGCGGCGATCATGCAGCGCAGCGCCGTTGCCCACAGCGGCGGCATGTCGTGCACGACCATCCTCGTCACCGGCCAGCTCGTCCCCCACGCCAGCACGACCATGGCGAGTAGCACCGCCGCGCGGCGGGTTGAAAGCCGATCCGCCATTTAACACGTCCCGTCATGGTCCCGATCCGCCTTGCCTAGCCTTTCAACTGGCCCTAACAAAAGAACCAGTCTTGGCAAAACAACAGAGCCAGTTATGGACGAGCTGCTGCCCGGGATGCTCCATCTGTCGCGAGACGGCGGCGAGACGCTGACACGCCAGCTCACCGACCAGTTGCGAGGGTTGATCACGGGCAGACGACTCGCGCCCGGCCGGCGGTTGCCGTCGAGCCGGCGTCTGGCGCAATCGCTCGACGTGTCGCGCAACACCGTTTCGTTGGCGATCGAGCAATTGGCCGCGGAAGGCTATCTGAGCCTTTCGGCCGGTCGTCGTCCGGCGGTGGCGAAAGGCCTGTCTCTGGACGGCGGCAAGCCTCCATTGCAGGGCAACCGCGCGGCGGCCGGCCGTTTGAAACTGTCATCCTGGGCGCGCGGACTGCCACAAGTGAACTGGCCGCCTGTCCATGCCGGGCATCCGCGGCCGTTTCAGCCGGGGCTGGCGGATGAGCGGGAATTTCCGCACGACCTCTGGAGCCGCTGCCTGCGGCGCGCAGCGCGAAACGCATTGTCGCGGCGGGACAGATCCATCAACCATCCGCCGCTGCAGCAGGCACTGTTGCAGCATCTGGCGGTTCATCGCGGGATCAAGGCCGAGCCGGCCCAGATCCTGATCGTGCCGACCGCCCAGGCCGGCCTGACGCTGGTCGCTGGTGCGCTGCTCGAGCGGGGCGATCACGCCTGGATCGAAAGCCCCGGCTATGGCGGCGCCCACGTCGCGCTGCGGGAGGCCGGCGCCATCGTCTCCGCCATTCCGCTCGACGCGCAGGGCATGACGGTCGGCTCCCGCAAGCACGCCCCTCGCCTGATCTTCGTCACCCCTTCGCACCAGTACCCGACCGGCCGGCTGATGCCGATCGGCCGCCGCCTCGAGCTTCTTCGCTACGCCGACGCGGCAGGCGCCTGCATCATCGAGGACGACTATGACGGCGAATTCCACTACGAAGCGCGCCCCGTGGCCGCGCTGCAGGGGCTCACGCCGTCGCCGCGCATTTTCTATCTCGGCACCTTCTCGAAATCGACCTATGCGGACATCCGTATCGGCTATGTCGTCGTGCCCGAAGCGCTCGTCGAGACCTTCGAACTGGCGCAGCGTCACATGGGCATGTTGACGCCGGTCGCGATGCAGGAAGCGCTGGCTGAGTTCATCAGTTCAGGCGCCTATCTCGGCCACATCAGAAAAATGACGCGGCTCTATAAAGGCCGCCGCGACCGCATGCTGCGGGCGCTGGCCGCGGAAGCCGGCGACCGTCTCAGCGTCGAAGCCCCCGCCGGCGGAATGCAACTGCTGGCGCGATGCAACGGGCCGGCGAACGACCGGCAACTGTCAGCGCGGCTGCTCGAAGCGGGCGTCGTCAGCCGTCCGCTGTCGAGCATGCTGTATCACAGGACAGGTGAGCACGGCCTGTTTCTCGGCTTCGCGGCATGGAATGAAAAGGAGATCGATCAGGCCGCGCGCATCCTGGGACGCATCGTCCGCTAGGACGCGCGGTATCGCGGCGAACTAGCCGGCCGCCCGCTTCGGCTTTGCATTCGCGGCCACGTCCGCAGGCGCTGGAACCTGCATGAGAATGGTTTGAGCGGTCGGCGCTATTTCCACGCCGCACTCCTGGAATCGCCGCTTCATGCGGCGGTTGAATTCCCGCTGCACCGGCCAGCGGCCGGCATCGGTGCAGCGAATCTGGCCGACGATCGAGGCCATCGAGCCGTCCACCTTGTCGACGCCCCACAGTTCGAGATCGCCGCGTATCAAATGCTGGAATTCGGGTTCGCGGCGCATCTCGGCGACGATGTCCTGAAGGATCTGGCCGGCGCGGTCGGTGTCCTCCTTGTAGGACACGTTGACGCTGACGGCCGCATTGCCGGCGCCACGGCTTGAATTGGTGATCGTCGTCACCGCGCTGAACGGCACGATGTGCACCGAGCCGTCGCCGGAGCGCAGACGAAGGGTGCGAATCGATACGTTTTCCACCGTCCCCGACAGGCCTGACAGCGTGACGTTATCGCCGACCTGGACGGTATTTTCGAGCAGCAGAAACAGCCCGGTGATGAGGTCCTGCACCAGTTTCTGCGAGCCGAAGCCGATGGCGATGCCGACGATGCCAGCGCCGGCGAGCAATGGCGCGACGTTGACGCCGATTTCGCTCAGCGCGGTCAGGCCGACGACGGTGACGATCACACCCAACAGCACCGTTCGCAGCATTGGCTGAAAGGTACGCAGCCGCGCCGCGCGCACGTAGTGGCCCTCACGCGATAGCGCAGTGATCTTGCGATCCAGCAGCGCGTTGCTGACTTCCCAGATCGCCGCCGCCGCCAGCGCGGCAATGCCGACGGTCACCACCGCCGACAGCAACCGGCTGCCGATCTGGCCGCCATAGAACCAGACGACGGCGTTGATGCCCCAGACCTCCAGCAGTGCAACGAAGCCGATGAAGGCAATCACGGCCGAGACGATGTTGCGGAGCAGCGGCAGATAGCGGTTGGCGCGGGTCTCCAGGCCCGGGAAGCGGCGCAGCAGATCCGGGCTGATGCGAAAGCCGCGGTCGATCAGGCTCAACACCAGGATGGTGGCGAGGCGCACGATCAGCACGACCGCGACGGTGCCGACGAAATATTGCAGCAGCAGCGAATAGCCGTTGCGGATGTTCAGCGCCCATACCGCCCACAATGCGAGGTCGAGGGCGATCGCAAGATAATGCCAGAGGCCGGCGACGCGGTTGCGTATCCTGGCCGCGGCGCCGTCGCGGCCGGACGGCGCGCGAATGGCGTCAGCGACCTGCCGGCGGCACTGCAGGATGACGACGACGACAAAGAGATGCACGACCAGCATCACCAGGCGGAGCACCGCAGCGTAGCCGGCGCGATGCAGGCCGAGAAGCAGCGCCACGTTGGCGAAGGCGATGCCCGAGACAGCGACGGTTACGATGCGCCGCGCCCATATCTCTATATAGGCGGCGGTCTCCGCACGAACGCGAAACAGCCCGAAAGGACCGGCCAGCGCCCGCACGACGCAGATCAGCGCGCGCGACAGCGCATAGGCATTGACGACCGCGAGGATCACAAGCCGGGTGGTTGAGAGATCGCCGATCCCGGTGCCGAGCAACATCGTGGCGATCCCGATGAAGACGAGCACCGGGAGCAGTTCAAGCACGAGGCGTCCGAGGACGAAGGGCAGCCTGACCAGCGACTGCCAGGTGCGCGCCAGGCTGAGCCGCCGCCGATGCTGCGCGGGCGCCGCGGCAACATCCGCAGCAGACGATGGCGGATCGACCATGGCCAGCGTCTGCGCCGGGGCCTGCGCCATCTGCGGAAGCCACGCTTCCAGGAGGGCCACCGGCCGTTTGATAAGGTGGAAGACCAGCCATTCGGCAGCGAGGGCGCAGATGAACACCAGCGCCAGCTTCCACGCGATATCGAGCAACTGATGATAGGCGGACGGATCGTTGGCGGTCCGCACGAACCAGTAATAGAACGCCCGGAAATGCGTCAATGTCCGCGCAATGTCGGCGACCTCGCGCGAGATCTCGCCGACCTGCTCGGACACCGTGAGCAGGAGCTGTGCGCCAAGGCTGTCCGCCGTGAGCGGTATCGCGGATTTCGGCTCGCCCGCTGCGGCCTGCGGTTGCGGCGAGGCATTGGCGATCGCGCGCAAGGTCTCGATGACCTGCGCGCGCTTCTTGTCATCGGAGAGCGTATCGAGCGCCCGCTTCGCCTGATCCGGCGTCAGGACCTCGGCGTTGCCGGCTGGAGGCGCCGCCGGCGCAGCGCCTTGCTGGGCGACAGCCGGGAACGCATACAGGACGAAGGCCAGCAGGATCGAGGGGAGCAACCTGTGCGACACGAGAGCCTCGTTGAATAAAGTGCGCCCGACGGCAAAACCGCGAGCGGTTTCGCCTTCGCGCATGCGTCATGTCGGATTGCCTGTTTTCGCCGTCATCTTGTGTCGGAAGTTTGCCACTGCAGCGGTTTTCTCTTGGCATTTGCCGCATCACATTGATGCGCACCGCTCAATCGCCGGGAACTTTCTCCGCTGCAGGATGAAAGAAGCGTAGCGTGACGCCCTAGCCAGGCTGTACGCGCGCGGCGGCCGCACGATATTCCGCGAGCGTGCGCGCAACCAACTCGTCGACAGACAACACTTCCGTCACGCCCGAGACGGAATGGCCTGCGCTCCAGATATCCTTCCAGCGCTTGGGGCTGCTTTCGCGGACACCGATGTCGATATCCTTGGCGATATCGATCGCGCCGCGCAGCGGCAAATTATCCGGATCCAGACCGGCGGCCTCGATCGATGGCCGCAACATGTTGGTCTGCAAGCCCGTGAATGCTGATGTCAGCAGCACATCGTCGGCGGTGCTCGCAACCAGCAGTTCCTTGTATCTGATATCCGCCATGCTCTCGCGGGTAGCGATGAACTTGGTGCCCATATAGGCGAGATCGCAGCCGAGGGCCTCGGCCGCGCGCAAGGCGTGGCCGTCGGTGATGCCGCCCGCCAGCACCAGCGGCCCATCGAAGAACGCGCGCACCGCGCGCACGAATACGAAGGGGTTGAGCCAGCCGGTCTGGCCGCCCGCGCCGGCCGTCAGCAGCACCAGTCCGTCCGCGCCCGCGGCGACGGCGCGCTCGGCATGTCGAATCGAGGCGACATCGGCAAACACCAGCGCGCCGGCATCATGCAGCGGCCCGATCACCGGCGCGGGCGAACCGACCGAAGTGATCACCATCTCCGGCCGGTGCCGCAGCAGCACCTCAAGATCCTGCTCCAGCCGCGCATTGGAGCGATGCACGATCAGATTGGCGCAGACCGGCGCTGACGGTTTACCGCTGGCATCCGCATGCGCGTTCAACCTGATGTCGATCTCCGTTAGCCATTGCTCGAGTTGTTCAGGGCTACGGCAATTGACCGTGGGAAACGAGCCGATCACGCCGTTGCGGCAGGCGGCGACCACGAGCTCGGTGCCGGAGACGAGAAACATCGGTGCCGCGATCAGCGGCAGGCTGAGGCGGTCGCGAAAGCGCGAGAGAGCATCGACGGATGGCAAGGCGTTTCTTCCAGGCTTGAGCCACTTGCTTGTTGTGCCAGCGTTCGCGCCAACCTTGGCACGATTAAAGCCGCGGACAAAGCAGGCGGAAGGAAGAACAAGATGAGCGGCGGCGGCAAGGTCAACAAGAAGGTGCTGAAGGCCAGCTTCTGGGCCGGCCGCGTGCGGATGGTGGGGTAACGCTGCTCCGTGTCCCCGGACGCGGTGCAGCGCGTACCGCTGCTCCGCAGAGCCGGGCTCCTGCTTCAGCCGGCCATGCGCCTCTGGATGGCCGCCTTCGCCTTGTCGAAATCATTGGGCACTTCGATGTCGACCTCCAGCGTCGAGACGCTCTTGCCCCGCTCCAGCTTGACGATGACCTTGTCCGGATCGAGCGCCACATGTTTCGACACGACAGCGAGAATCTCCTCCCGCAGCGTGACGAGCAGGTCGGACTGACCGAGCAGCCCGCGCTCATGCGCCAGCAGAATCTGCAGCCGCTCCCGCGCAACCGGAGCGGATGCGTTGCGGCCGCCGAACAGCCGCAGCAGGTTCATGCTCATGCAGCTCTCCGTCCCAACAGCCGGTTCATGAAGCCCTTGCGCTCGGCAGGCACGACCATGGCGACTTCCTCGCCCATCAGGCGGCGTGCCGCATCGATATAGGCGCGGGCCGGTGCACTCTCCGCATTGTTGAGCGTCACCGGCGTGCCGACGTTGGACGCCTTCAGGACATCCTGGCTTTCGGGAATGATGCCGATCAAGGGTGTCGCGAGGATTTCCAGAATGTCGTCGATATTGAGCATCTCGCCGCGCGCCGCGCGCGCCGGATCATAGCGGGTGATCAGCACGTGCTTCTCCACACGCTCGCCGCGCTCCGCCCTTACCGTTTTTGAATCGAGCATGCCGATGATGCGGTCGGAATCGCGCACCGAGGAAACTTCGGGATTGGTGACGATGACGGCTTCATCGGCAAAGCGCATGGCGAGCGTCGCGCCGCGCTCGATGCCGGCCGGGCTGTCGCACAGGATCCAGTCGAACCGGCTCCTGAGCTCGGCGATGACGCGGCCGACGCCCTCGTCGGTCAGCGCATCCTTGTCGCGGGTCTGAGAGGCCGGGAGCAGCCAGAGATTCTCCAGCCGCTTGTCGCGGATCAAGGCCTGCGGCAGCTTGGCGACGCCCTGCACCACGTTGATGAGGTCGAACACCACGCGGCGTTCGGCGCCCATCACAAGATCGAGGTTGCGCAAGCCGACGTCGAAATCGACCACCACGACGCTTTGCCCGCCCTGGGCAAGCGCCGCGCCGAGCGCAGCAGTAGAGGTGGTCTTTCCAACGCCTCCCTTGCCTGAGGTAACGACCAGGACCTTGGCCATACGTGATCTCCTTAGCCGGTTAATTCAGCGGGGTAATTTTCATGGTGTCGCCCTGCAGCCAGGCTTGCGCCGGGCGATTGCGGAGCGACTCGTCGATTTCTTCTGCAGTCTGGTAGTAGCCGTCGATGGCGAGCAGCTCCGCCTCGATCTTCTGGCAGTAGATCCGCGCATTGGAATTGCCGTTGACGCCCGCCATCGCGCGGCCGCGCAGCGTCCCGTAGATGTGGATCGATCCGCCGGCAACGATCTCCGCGCCCGACCCGACCGAGCCGAGCACCGTGACATCGCCCTCGATGAAGATGATCGACTGACCCGAACGCACCGGGCTTTCGAGCAGCAGCGAGGTCGGCTTCGGCCTGGCTTCGGGCTCGGGCTTCTGCGCCGGCTCGTTTCGCGTGATCACGCAGGCGCGGCCGCCCGTCAGCAAAGGCGGCATGTTCGCACCAAGGCGCTCTTCCTCCACGCCCTCGATGCCGAGGACGCGGATGTTGCGTTCGCCTAAGCTGCCGAGAAGATGGGAGATCGCCGAGGCGCTGAGATCGACAGAGGAAAGATCGAGCACGATCGGCTTGCCGACGAAATAGCCGGGCGAGCGCGCCAGCGTAGCGTCGATCTCGGCGAGCCACTCCACGATCGGCACGACTGGGCTGAACACAAACGCGACATAGGAGCGGCCGCGCAGCCGAACCAGTTGACGCGTGGGATCCGCTCGGACGTCCATGATGCTCGACTCGCCTTTCTTATTGAATAGTTAACAATCGACGAAGTTGGTTAACGAGTAATTAATGCGACAACGCGCGCTGCGCGCAGAAAACAGCGCAACACGCAGCGAATCCGGCGCATTTGTGGCCGATTCTTGCTGCTGACCGCTTGGGAATGCGCGTCAAAGCCTTTGCGTAAAGGGGTCGCGCGCGGTTGTAGTTAACAGGACCTCAACTTACTTTCGTCACGTTTCCGACCTAAATTAGTCCTCGCGCGGCTCCAACAAACTTATGAGTGAAACTTATGAGGCTGGCGGACTCCCTGGGGTCTGGCAGCTCATTCCGTCGGGCATGACGGGACATTTGCCGGCAGGGGACGAGGGCAGTGGAAGCCGTGGGCGTGGAGTGGTCGCGAGATCGTATCTCGCAGACAGGTGTCGTCGGAAACAGGGACGACGCCCTACATTCTGATTCAAATCTTCCAACCAAGCCTGGCAACGGGTGGAAGGCGGACGGAGATTCCTCCGCGCGCCTCCTCCATGAGCTGGAACTCCTGTCCGATGTCTCCGCAGCCGTTTCGCCGCCGCCTAATCCGCCGGGTAACCCGCCAAGTGCCATGAGGAGTGAGCGTATGAGTAGTGTGAGTGAGCAGGACCACCTCAATCCCCGCGACCCCCTGTACTACGCGCCGCGCTCGCTACGTGAGCGGTCGGGGATGCGCGGTGCAAGCCCCGAGACGCCGTTTTCTCCGGTGTCGTTCGACTCCCAGCTCGAGAGCGCGGTATCCGACGCGCTGCGCCATCCCCTCGATCCCGAGGTGATGCACGAGCCCGGCCTGGAGTCGAAAAAGGCATTGTGGACCGTCGCGGCACGCTTCGCCGGCGCCATCGGCGTCGCGGCGCTCGTGGCGCTGTTCTTCGTCGTCGCCGTGCCCGGCTCGCGGCAAAGCGACGGTGAGCCATCGACGTCGACGTTCTCCAACGTCGCGCAGTCGATCAAGACCACTTTGTTCCAGTCCACGGAGGCTTCGCCAAAGCCTGCGATCAACGAATTCCAGGCCCTTCTCGCCTCCACGCCGCCGAGCGCGCCGGCGGCGTCCGACCAGGACAGCCAATTGCTCAAGCAGTTCATGCAGTGGCGCGAGAAGCCGGATCCGGCCACGCCCCAACGCACCAACCCATAATCCAGACGGAGGGCTGACCATGCCCGAGAACCGACTTACGACGATCTTGTTCTCAAGGAGTCTGCCATGACCTCACACCGGATGACCTTGCTGGTCGGGGCTGTGCTCATCGGCATTGCGGGCAGCGCGCAAGCCGCCGGCGATATCACGATCGTGCGTGATCTTGCAGGCCGTGTCGGCCCCGTGATCGGCTCGGCACAGGCCTGCCGCGACATTGCGCGTCCCCGCATCCAGACCATTGCCGACAAGTTTTCACAGGTGATCCGGGAAGCCTCGTCCAACGAGGCAGAACGTTCCGATCTCAGCCAGGTGTTCGATCGCAGCATGGCCGAAGGACGCGCCGCCGTTACCTCGGGCAGGATCGACTGCATTCGGGCCGACCGTCAGCTTGCCGATCTCGAACGCTCGATCTCTGGACCGAGCCTCTCCAGCGTGATCGGCCCCTCGCCTGCCGCCGCGGCGACCGCCGCAAATGCAGCGACCGCGCCGACGGCCAACGTCCCGGCCGGCCCGCTGCCGCGCGGCATCGGCGAAAAGGAAATCCGCTTCGGCATCGCGGCCCCCTTCTCCGGCTCCGCCAGGGAGCTCGGCCGCCAGATGAAGCTCGGCATCGAGACCGCCTTCAACCGGATCAACGATTCCGGCGGCGTCGACGGGCGGATGCTCAAATTGTTCGCCGCCGACGACGGCTACGAGCCTTCGCGCACCCCGGAAGCGATGAAGCAGCTCTATGAAAAGGACCAGGTGTTCGGCATCGTCGGCAATGTCGGCACGCCGACCGCGGCGGTGGCGGTCCCCTATGCGCTCGAGCGCCGGATGCTGTTCTTCGGGGCCTTCACCGGCGCCAACATCCTGCGCAACGATCCGCCGGATCGCTACGTGTTCAACTACCGCGCCAGCTATGCCGAGGAAACCGACGCGGTCGTCCGCTACCTCGTCAAGATACGCCGGCTGCAGCCTCGGCAGATCGCGGTGTTTGCGCAGCAGGACTCGTATGGCGACGCCGGATTTGCAGGGGTCGCAAAAGCGTTCCGCTCCATGGGCGTGAACGACGGCGCCATCGTCCGGCTCAACTATGCGCGAAACACCGTCGACGTGGACGATGCGATCAACCAGTTGAAGCTTGCGAAGCCGCCGATCAAGGCCGTCGTCATGGTCGCCACCTACCGGGCCGCGGCGAGGTTCATCGAGAAGACGCGCGACCTCTATCCCGGAATGATCTACTCCAACGTTTCGTTCGTCGGCTCTACCGCGCTTGCCGAGGAATTGAAGCTGCTGGGACCGCGTTACACCAACGGCGTGATCGTGACGCAGGTGGTGCCGGCAGTGTCGGGCTATTCGTCGGCCGTGCTCGAATACAAGAACGCGCTCGCCAAATATTTTCCCGGCGAGGCACCCGACTACGTGTCGCTCGAGGGCTATGTTGCCGCCAACGTCCTGATTCAGGGCATCAAGCGGGCCGGGCCTCAGCTCGATACCGAGAAGCTGATCGATACGCTGGAGACGATGCGCAATCTCGACCTCGGTCTCGGGACCTCGCTCGGGTTCGGCCGCTCCGAGCATCAGGCCTCGCACAAGATCTGGGGCACGGCGCTCGATGAAAGCGGACGCTATCAGGCGATCGATCTCGAATGATCAGGAAGCCGCGATCCCGGTGATCGCGGCTTCATCACGCCTGAAGCTGCGGTCAGCGCTTTTCGATAACCAGGCTTTGGATCGCGCGGCCGAAATAACCGCGCTCGTCGGCGAGCCGCGCCATGGCGAGCCCCGCGCCGTCGGGGCCGATCCAGGATTCGGCATCGAGCAATATCCACTCGCCGACCGGCTCTCGCGCAAAATTCACGGTGAGATCGGCGTTGAGAAAGGTCCAGGCGCGAAAATCCAGCACGGCCGAGGTGCCGTTGCAGAAGTCCGCCGCCGCCATCGCCCGCATCGCCTGCGATACCGGCGATCCCCACACGATCGGCCGGTCGACGCGGTACCAGATCGCACCGGGACCGGGCGAGCCGAACCGGCCGCGAGCGGCGCGCAGCGACATGCCTGATACGAACGGACTGGAGGAAAAATCCGCCGGCTCGACGCGCGATTGATCCGGCCCCGGAAGCTCGACCGGCAATATCCCGGCCTCCGGCGGCAATTCGTGCGCCTGCACCTTGATCTTCAGCACGGTCGCGCCGACCGCGACCACGCCGCCGGCGAGCAGCCTGACGGCGCAAAGCTGAATCTTGCGTCCCTCGCGCAAGACCTCGCTCTCGATCGTTAGCGGCGCCACCGGCACGGGGCGCATCAGGTCGACGGTCACGCGGGCGACCCGCATCGCGACCGGCGTCGGAATCCGCTCCGCCGCCCACACCACCAGCGCCGCCGGCGGCGAACCGTGTTGCATGCTCGGGTCCCATGGCCCCGCAGCAAAGCGGCTGGTGACGACGTTGTTGCCGTCAACACGAAAGATGGCATCCATCGGGTGAGAGGTCCTGTGCGATCAAGGGAACGGCTTCTTGCCTTGTTCGGCGGAACGAGTCGAGGCCACGGCGGGCAGATCGCCCCGCGCCATCCGCAGGAGATGGAGAGCAAGAGGGCGCCTCAAATGAACGCCATGCCGCCATTGAGGACGATGGTCTGTCCGGTCATGTAGCTATTGCCGAGCACCATCGCGACGGCTTGCGCCACTTCCTCGGCCTGGCCCATGCGGCCGAGCGGGATGTTGCGCGCGAGGTCGGTCCGGCCGCCCATCATGTCTGTTTCGATCAGTGACGGCGCCACCGCATTGACGGTGATGCCTTCCCTGACGAGACGCGCAGCGTAGCCGCGTGTCAGGCCTTCCATGCCGGCCTTGGAAGCGTTGTAGTGCACGCCGATGGCACCGCCGCCGCGGGCCGCGCCCGAGGAGATATTGACGATCCGGCCCCATTTGCGCGCCCGCATCATGGGTAGAACGGCTTGCGTGCACAGGAACGCCGACTTGAGATTTACCGCTATGGTGCGGTCGAAATCATTTTCGGTGAGGTCATCGACGCCGCGCACGATTGCGAGGCCCGCATTGTTGACGAGAATGTCGATCGGGCCGAGCGCGGAAGCGACCTGTTCGACCAGGCCGGCAACGGCCGCGGCCTGCGAGACGTCGGCCGCCACCGCGATGGCGCGGCCGCCGTCAGCCTTGATCTTGGCGACGACGGCTTCGGCGGCGTCCGCCCGCTCGCGATAATTCACCGCGACTGCGGCGCCGGCCTCGGCCAGCGCCAGCGCAACGGCCGCCCCGATGCCGCGGGACGCGCCCGTCACCAGCGCAACATGCGCGCTCAGATCCTGTCCGACCATGATCGATCCTCCGTCGCGTTGACGACGGGGCGCGCCCCGCAAGACGCATCACAATGCGGGGTCGACCGCCTCGTCATATTCCTTCTTGAACCGCGCGATCAGTTCAGCGGCCGGCATCACCTTGCCGATGCCGCCGATACCCTGACCGCTACCCCAGATTTCCTTCCATGCCTTCGGCTTGCTGCGCTCGCCCGAGGCGTCGGTACCAAAGCTCATCTTGGAGGGATCGGAGGTCGGCAGATCGTCGGGATTGAGACCGGCGTTGACGATGGACGGCTTGAGGTAGTTGCCGTGCACGCCGGTGAACAGGTTCGAATAGACGATGTCTTCCGCCGACGAGGACGTGATCATCTCCTTGTAGCCCTCGACCGCGTTGGCTTCCTCGGTCGCGATGAAGGCCGAGCCGATATAGGCAAAGTCGGCGCCGAGAATCCGCGCCGCACGGATCGCGCGGCCGTTGGCGATTGCGCCGGACAGCGCGATCGGTCCGTCGAACCAGGCGCGCGTCTCCTCGACGAAGGCGAGCGGCGAGATCGTGCCGGCATGGCCGCCCGCGCCGGCCGCGACCAGGATCAGGCCGTCGGCGCCCTTCTCGATCGCCTTGTGCGCGAATTTCTGGTTGATCACGTCGTGGAAGACGATGCCGCCCCAGTCGTGCGCCGCCTTGTTGAGATCCTCGCGCGCGCCGAGCGAGGTGATCAGCATCGGCACCTTGTACTTCTCGCAGACCGCAAGGTCGTGATCGAGCCGGTTGTTGGACTTGTGAACGATCTGGTTCACCGCGAACGGCGCCGACGGCCGCTCCGGATGCGCCTTGTCGTAAGCCGCGAGTTCTTCCGTGATCCGCGCGATCCACTCGTCAAGCAGCGAGGCCGGCCGCGCGTTCAGCGCCGGAAACGATCCGACCACGCCGGCCTTGCACTGGGCGATCACGAGATCAGGCACGGAGATGATGAACAGGGGCGATCCGATCACCGGTATCGACAGGCGGCCCTTGAACAGCGCGGGCATGGACATTCGAAGCGATCCTCAATCTGTTTCGTAACGCGCGGCACGGTTCGAAAGCGTGATCCCATCGCGGGCCTGGCGCCCGCCATTCCGGATCACGCCCTAGAGATGCCGGACGTCATACCAACAAGGCAATCTTTCCAGTGTCAAGTATTGCGTTTTGGCGCTACTGGCAAAGCGCCCGGGTCACGTAATTTTCGGTCTTGCAGTCGCCCGGCTCGCGCTTGCGGCCGGGCAGGAACACTTTCGGCGAGCATTTCTCGGCCGCGTCGGTATCGAGGCTCTTGCCTTCCTTGTAGCCCTTGGTCTGGCACAGCCGGTCGGCCCCGGCCTTGCAGTCCGGCGCGCCGTTGGCCGCCACCGTGCAGGCCGCGCGCCCGCTCACCATGATCGAGGGCCTCGCGATGTTGGACAGGCTCTCGCCGGCGTCCTTGGTGCGCGCGTTGAAATCGTCGATGGTCTGGCTCGGGCTCTTCAGCGGCTGCAGCAGCGATTTGGATTTCTCGAACAGTTTTTCGATTTCGTTGATCAGTCCCGGATTTTCCTCGCGTCGCGGCGGGGCCGGCTCGATCTGCTGCGGCTCGGGCTGAGCCGGCACCGGTTGCTGGGCCGGCGACTGCACGCCGAGCGTAGGCTGGGGCGCGGCTTGCGGCCAGCCGGCTTCGGCAGAGAGCGCCAGCATGGACGCAACGAGGCCCACGGTCGCAAGTTGCGTCCCGAGCAGTTTGAGCAAAAGGCCGGTTCGATCGAACATCACACGAACGTAGCCTGAAGCCGGGATGCCGGCAAAACGTTAGACCAGCTTGAACGCGATGTAGAAGCCGAGCACCAGGACAACAGCGCCGATGGCAACCCACATCCCGAGCCGCTTCTCAAGTTCCTTGCGGATGGGGTCGCCGTAGCGGTTGAGCAGGACGGCGACTATGAAGAAACGCCCGCCGCGCGCCACGATGGAGCACAGGATGAACAGCCAGATATTGTAGCCCGCGAAGCCCGAAGTGATGGTGACGAGCTTGTAGGGGATCGGCGTCAGGCCCTTCAGGAGGATGATCACCGCGCCCCATTCGGCATAGGAGGCCCGGAAGGTCTCGACCTTGTCGCTGAGCCCGTAGATCGTGATGAGCCATTGCCCGATCGAATCGTAGAGCAGCGCGCCGATCGCGTATCCGACCACGCCGCCGGCAACCGACGCGATCGTACAGACGGTCGCGAACCACCACGCCTTCTTCGGCCGTGCCAGCGACATCGGCAGCAGCATGATGTCGGGCGGGATCGGAAAGAACGAGCTTTCCGCAAAGGATACGGCCGCCATGATCCAGAGCGCATAGGGCTTGTCGGCGGCGTCGATGCACCAGTCGTAGGTCCGTTTGAGCATGCGCGCATCAACCATCATGCGGCGGATTTGTCCATGCCGGAAAAGAACGGAATTCGAGAGGAATTAGTGCCGTTTACGCGAGGAGCGGCCTTGCAGCGCGACAATTCGCCGCCGGACTGCAGGGGACGCCGTCGCCTTGGGCAGTGTCTTGGGCGGTGTCTTGGGCAGTGTTTTGGGCAGTGTTTTGGGCAGTGTTTTGGGCAGTGTTTTGGGCAGTGTTTTGGGCAGTGTTTTGGGCAGCGCCTTGGCGGGCGTCGCCGTGCTCGCAAGGGCTTTGGACATTTTGACCGCCGATTTCGGCAGCTTCTCGGCGATGCCGAGCAAATCCTCGCGCCGCTCCATTTCGCGCCAGACGTCCTCGGGCCTCACGCCCGCCGCCGCCCAGAGAACGGTCAGGTTGTAAAGCAGATCGGCGCTCTCGCGGACCACCGCCTCTGTCTTGCCGCTGACGGCGTCGATTACGACTTCGATGGCTTCCTCGGCGAGCTTCTTGGCCATCTTGGAGGGGCCGCGTTGAAACAGCCGGGCCGTGCGCGACGTTGCCGGATCGAGATCCCTGGCCGCGATGACAGCCTGATACAGCCGTTCGAGCGAATCACTCATCGTTCCAGCCTAATGCAAAGCCATGGCAAGCGTGTTAACGGCCGCCCCTGCAACCATAGAAAAATCCACCGGCCGGAGCGGCCGGTGGATTCATCTTTAACGGTTGCGATTTTAGCGATCGCGTTTACCAGCCGCCATAGTAGGGGCCGCCGCCGTAATAATAAGCGCGGGGCCGGTGATAATACGGGCTACCGTAATAGGCCGGTCCGCCGCCATAGTAGCCGTAGTGGCGGTCATAGTAATAGTCACGGCGGTTCTGGGTGGCCGCAATCGCGAGCCCGGTGCCGACGATGCCGGCAAAGGCCGCCGCTGCGGCAGCGCCGCCACCACCGCGATAATACCTGCGGCGCGCGCTGATATCGGTCGCGTCGCTGGTCCCGGTCGAAGCCGTGACGCCCTTGCCTGACGTCGCGGAGCCGGCAAAAGCCTTCGACGGCTCGACCGCCGTCAGCGCCACTGCTACGACCGTTGCCACCGCGCCGGCGCGGCCGATCGACGAAAACACACCCTTTCGCGCAAACATCTCGACATCCTCCGTGGGAGCTGGCCTGACAGGCCGCAGATAGCTAACCACTGAACGGATACTAGGTTCCCCAATCCGAACGGCAGCTGAACGATCCCTGGCAAAATCGTGGCAGTCATCGACGGTTCAGGTTAGATGCTGCACAATGGCTCGCCCAAGGGCGAGAAATGCCGTTGGCGATGTCACGAAACAGACATCACCGGCGCGGCAACTTGCCCCACCTCATGCTGATGTAATCTCGATGCGTGCTATCAAGACCAGCGCCATCCGCTCTCACTTGAGCGTTCTTCTGGCTTTCATGGCCGGCCTGTGCGCGATTGTGGGGGTCACGGCGAATAACGTCCTGGCCGCGGACGAGCCCCGGCCTCCGCTCGCGATCCAGTTTTCACTCGACCGTCCGATCGATGCCGCGGCGGCGCCGTTCGTGATGGCCGCAGCCGGCGGCCTGTTCAGCGCGGAAGCGCTCGCGGTCACGACCAACATCGCCAGCGGATCGTCCGACGCGATTGCGCGCGTCGCGGCAGGCACCAGCGATTTCGCCCTCGTCGATATCAACGCCTTGATGCGGTTTCGCGACAAGGACAAGCAGGGCGGCCCCAGGATCAAGGCGGTGTTTGTGCTGTTCAACAGGGCGCCCTATACCATCATCGCCCGCAGGAGCCGCGGCGTCCGCATGCTGTCGGACATCGAGGGCAAGAATCTTGGCGCCGCCGAAGGAGACCTGTCGATCCGGCTGTGGCCCGCGGTGGCCAAGCAGAACGGCATCAACATCAAGAGCGTGAAGCAGAGCAGCATCAGCGCCGCGGTGCGCGAACCGATGCTGTCGGCAGGCCAGATCGACGCCGTGACCGGATTCTCCTATCTCTCGGCAATCAATTTGAGGGATCGGGGCGTGCCTGCCGACGATCTGGCGGTGCTGAAATTCGCCGACTATGGCTGCGAAGCCTACGGTTTCGCTGTTATCGCCAATCCGGCGCTGGCGGCCGCCAAGCCCCAGGCGGTGAAGGGCTTCGTGCGCGCCGTGATCGGCGGCCTGCATCTTACGATCAAGGACCCTGCAGGCGCCGCGGCCGAAGTCGCAAGCCGCATGGACGGCGGCTCAAAGGACCTCGAACTCGAACGCCTGCAAAGCATTCTGCGCGACAACATCCTGACCAGCGAGGTGAAACGCAACGGCATCGGCGCCATCGATCCGGCGCGTTTCGATCGCTCGATCGATCAGGTCGCGGAAGATTTCAAGTTTCAGAAGCGGCCGCACGCCTCCGACATTTTCGACGACCAGTTCCTGCCGCCGCTCAACGGGCGATTGAGCAACTAGGGAAAGTGTTACTCCTCATGGTGAGGAGCGCGTCTTCGCGCGTCTCGAACCATTAGGCCCGAGTGGCGTGCGCGGCCCATCCTTCGAGACGCGCGCAATGCGCGCTCCTCAGGATGAGGTTCGGGGGCGTGTCCACCAGTGAAAGCGATCGGAACAAGATTCATCCAGCTCTGGTTCTCCACCGCGATCCCGGATTAGTATAGGGCCGCAAATCGCTTCCTTTGAGTCCTTATCCGAATGTCCATGCTGCGCCTTTACACCCGCGTCCTCGAGCTGCTCGGCAAGGAGGCGCGGCTGGGCTGGATTCTCGCCGTCGCCAACCTGCTGCTAGCCGGCGCGCAATTCGCCGAGCCGGTGCTGTTCGGCAAGATCGTCGACGTGCTCTCGCGCAAGCCGCAGACCGGACCGCTGGCGACGAACTCGGCCTGGCCCCTGCTGGCGGCCTGGGTGGCGTTCGGCCTGTTCACCATCGGCTGCAGCGCCATTGTCGCGCTCCACGCCGACAAGCTGGCGCACCGCCAGCGTCAGGTGGTGCTGACGGATTATTTCGAATACATCATGCAGTTGCCGCTGACCTTCCACACCGGCACCCATTCCGGCCGATTGATGAAGGTGATGCTGAACGGCACTGATTCGCTGTGGCGGCTCTGGCTCGCCTTCTTCCGCGAGCACTTTGCCGCCATCCTGTCGCTGGTGGTGCTGCTGCCGCTAGCGCTCTACATCAACTGGCGGCTGGCGATCCTGTTGTTCGTGCTGTGCGTGGTGTTCACGGTGCTGACCACGCTGGTGGTGCGCAAGACCTACGGCATGCAGAGCGAGGTCGAGGCGCAGTACAGCGATCTGTCGGCGCGCGCCTCCGACGCGCTCGGCAATGTCGCGCTGGTGCAGAGCTTCGTGCGGATCGACGCGGAAGTTCAGGGCCTGCGCTTCGTCGCCGACAAGCTGCTCGCCGCGCAGATGCCGGTATTGGGCTGGTGGGCGCTGGTCACCGTCATCACCCGCGCCTCCACCACCATCACCGTGCTCGCGATCTTTACCGTCGGCATCTACCTGCACGCACAGGGACAGACGACGGTCGGCGAGATCGTGATGTTCGTGAGCTTCGCGACCATGCTTATCCAGAAGCTCGAGCAGGTGGTGAGCTTCATCAACAGCGTATTCATGGAGGCGCCACGCTTACAGGAATTTTTCGACGTGCTGGACGCCGTGCCGGCGGTACGCGACCGGCCCGGTGCTGTTGACACCGGACGGCTTTCCGGGCTCATCGAATTCCACGACGTCTCGTTTTCCTATGACGGCAAGCGGCCTGCGGTCGAAGACGTTTCGTTTACCGCCCTGCCCGGCCAGACCATCGCCCTGGTCGGCCCGACCGGCGCTGGCAAGTCGACGGCTATCGCGCTGTTGCATCGCGCCTTCGATCCGCAGTCCGGCATCATCAAGATCGACGGCATGGATATACGTGCCTTGAAGCTGACCGCGTTGCGGCGGAACATCGGCGTGGTGTTCCAGGAGGCGCTGCTGTTCAACCGCTCGATCGCGGACAATCTGCGGGTCGGCAAGCCGGACGCCACAGAGGAGGAAATGCGCATCGCCGCAAGCCGTGCGCAGGCGCTGGAATTCATCGAGCGCAGCGAAAAGAAATTCGAAACCCATGCCGGCGAACGCGGCCGCATGCTGTCTGGCGGCGAGCGGCAACGGCTGTCGATCGCACGGGCACTGTTGAAAGACCCGCCGATCCTGATCCTCGACGAAGCGACCAGCGCGCTCGACGCCGTCACCGAGGCCAAAGTCAACGCTGCCCTCGACGAGGTGATGAAGGGCCGCACCACGTTTGTGATCGCGCACCGCCTTTCGACTATCCGCAATGCCACCCGCATCCTGATGTTCGACAATGGCCGCGTGATCGAAAGCGGAACTTTCGATGAACTGGTGGCCAAGGGCGGACGCTTTGCGGAACTCGCGAAGGCCCAATTCATGGTGCAGGAGAGCGCGCGGCCCAGCATTGAAGCGCGATAGAACGCTGTTAACGTTCAACTATCGTCGAAATTGCATCTATTTCATCCACGATTTAGTAGCCGGGCCTCTGTTCTGAATCGCCAAGCCGGTATAGGTTTGCGCACTGCGCGCAACGCGACGGCGCCGGACACGCTTGAAACCCGAACGCTAGATCTAGAGGACCTCCTTCTCGAAGGCGGGTCGCAAAGGACCGGAACGGAAAAGTGCATTTTCTTCGCCCGCTGCTTCGCCATCCGTCAGTGAACTGGATCCTCCTTGTAGCGGCGCTTGTCGTCGTGACGCCGCGCGTCGTGCACGCCGAAGCGCTGCTGGTCGTCGAGGCCGATACCGGCAAGGTCCTGCAGGCCGACAACGCCACCATGCCTTGGTATCCCGCGTCGGTGACCAAGATCATGACTGCCTACGTCACGCTGAAGGCCGTGAAGGAAGGACGGCTGTCGCTCGATACGCTCTTGACGGTGTCGCCGGTCGCCGCCTCGCAGTCACCGTCCAAGATGGGTTTTCCTCCGGGCACCCAGGTCACCGTCGACAACGCGCTCAAGATGATGATGGTGAAGTCGGCCAACGACATGGCCGTGGTGCTCGCCGAAGGCGTCGGCGGATCGGTCGACGGTTTCTCTGGCATGATGAACCAGACCGCCTCGAGGCTCGGCATGACGCAGACGAGCTACGTCAATCCGAACGGCCTGCCGGCGGACGGACAGGTCACCTCGGCGCGCGATCTCGCGATGCTGGCGCGCGCCGTCATTCGCGACCTGCCGGAATACGAATACTTCATGCAGATTCCCTCGATCCGCTACGGTCGCAGGGTGACGCAGAATTTCAACAAGCTGATCGGACGCTATCCCGGCGCCGACGGTTTCAAGACCGGCTTCATCTGCGCTTCCGGCTACAATCTGGTCGCCTCCGCGACGCGCAATGGCAAGCGGCTGATCGCCGTCGTGCTCGGCGCTTCGTCGGGACAGGCGCGCGCCGTTCGAGCGGCGCAATTGCTGGAGCGCGGCTTCGGCAACGGGCTGGGCTGGCTGAAGCCCACGCTCGGCACTGTCGACAATCTGGTTCCGATCGATGCATCGCCGCCGAACCTGCGCGACGAAATGTGCAACGGCAAACGCAAGCGGCCGGCCACCGACGAGGACGCCGACGTCGTCGCCAGCAACGGTAGCGCTTCCACCGGCGAGACTGCGGTGACCTTCTTCACGGCGGGGTTTCAGCACCCCATCAAACCTGCGGATCTGCTGGCTGCCGCGGCAGAGCCGTCCGAGCCTGTTCCGGTCTATACCGGTCCAACCAAGTCCGGCGCCGCATTGATCGCGGCCGTTGCGGCGGAGGCCGAGAAGCAGGCGGCGTCGGCAAAGCGCGGCAAGAAATCGAAGATTGCCGCGAAGAAGCCCGACGCTGCATCAGCGCCCAAGGCTGAAGCCAACGCAAAGCCGGTAGCCAAGCCCGCTGCGGTCAGGCATGCGAACGCCAAGCCGGATGCTGCCGCCAAGCCGGCCGCCTCGGCCGAAAAAAAGCCGGCAGCCGCGGCCGAACGAAAGCCAGCCGCCCAACCCGCAGCCGCCAAGCCCGCGGCCGTCGGAGACAAGCCCGTGCCGAAGCCGACCAAGCCGAAGGCCGCCGCTAAACCCAAGGGCGAAACCAAGCCGGCTGGTTAACGGCCCACGAAGCCGCGTAATTTGGCAGTTTTCCTGCCATTCAGCCGAACTATTCCAGATCGCTGAATGCGTCGACAACGCACAGCCGCTTGCCATCGGCTGCGGCATTCACAATACTGCCCAAAATACAAGGCGTGCCCGGCCAAGAACAGGGAAACAACCGGAGGGGAAATACCATGGAGCGGATCTGGCTCAAGCAATATCCGGCCGGCGTGCCAGCCGATATCGACGTCACCCAATACTCGTCGCTGGTCGAGCTATTGGAAGAAAGCTTTGCGAAATTCGCCGACCGCAAGGCGTTCATCTGCATGGACAAGTCGATCAGCTACCGCGACCTGGACGAGATGTCGGCCGCGCTCGGCGCCTATCTGCAGAGCAAGGGCCTGCCAAAGGGCGCCCGCGTCGCGCTGATGATGCCGAACGTGCTGCAATATCCGGTCTCGACCGCCGCCGTGCTGCGCGCCGGCTACGCCGTGGTGAACGTCAACCCGCTCTACACCCCGCGCGAGCTCGAACATCAGCTCAAGGATTCCGGCGCGGAAGCAATCATCGTGCTGGAGAATTTCGCCACCACCGTTCAGCAGGTGATCGCAAAGACCTCGGTCAAGCACGTGATCGTCGGCAGCATGGGCGACCTGCTCGGCTTCAAGGGCGTGATCGTCAACCTGGTAGTCCGCAAGGTGAAGAAGATGGTGCCGGCCTGGTCGATCCCGGGCGCGGTCCCATTCAACGAGGCGCTTGCCTCCGGCCGCGGCATGAAACTCAACAAGCCGCAGCTCACGCGCGAGGACGTCGCCTTCCTGCAATATACCGGCGGCACCACCGGCGTCTCCAAGGGCGCGACGCTGCTGCACAAGAACATTCTCGCCAACGTGCTGCAGAACGACGCCTGGTTGCAACCGGCGCTGAAGAAGCCGCCGCATGTCGACCAGCTCTTTATCGTCTGCGCGCTGCCGCTCTATCACATCTTCGCGCTGACGGCGTGCTTCCTGATGGCGGTGCGCGCCGGCGGTGTCAATCTTCTGATCCCCAATCCGCGTGACATACCGGGCTTTATCAAGGAGCTGATGAAATACCAGGTCAACAGCTTCCCGGCGGTCAACACGCTCTACAACGCCCTGCTCAACGCGCCGGGCTTCGACAAGGTCAACTTCTCCAAGCTGAAGACCTCGTTCGGCGGCGGCATGGCGACGCAAAAGCCCGTCGCCGAGAAATGGCTGAAGGTCACCGGCTGCGCACTGTCGGAGGGCTATGGCCTGTCCGAGACCTCGCCGGTGCTGACCTGCAACCCTGCCGACACCGACGAGTTCTCCGGCTCGATCGGCATTCCCGTGCCGTCGACCTACATCTCGATCCGCGACGACGACGGCAAGGAAGTGCCGCTCGGCCAGCCCGGCGAGATCTGCGCCAAGGGTCCGCAGGTGATGACCGGCTACTGGAACCGGCCGGAGGAGACCGCGAACGTCAGGACCGCGGACGGTTTCTTCCGCACCGGCGACATCGGCGTGATGGACGAGCGGGGCTACACCAAGATCGTCGACCGCAAGAAGGACATGATCCTGGTCTCGGGCTTCAACGTCTATCCGAACGAGATCGAGGAAGTGATCGCAAGCCATCCGGGCGTGCTGGAATGCGCCGTGATCGGGGTTGCTGACGCGAAATCAGGCGAGGCGGTGAAGGCGTTCATCGTCAAGAAGGATCCGAACCTTTCGGCCGACGACGTCATCAAGTTCTGCGGCACGCAGCTCACCGCCTACAAGGTCCCCAAGCAGATCGAGTTCAGGACCGATCTGCCCAAGACCAATGTCGGCAAGATCCTGCGTCGCGAACTGCGCGACGAGAAAAAGGCCGCGGCTTGAGGAGCGTGCGGGCCCTGATCCATGGTTGAAGCTTCCGTCACGCCGGCCGGGATTCTGGCGTTCTGGCGTGACGCCGGCCCCGACCGCTGGTACACCCGCGACGATGCCTTCGACGCGGAGGTGCGCCTGCGCTTTCTCGGCCTGTGGCAGAACGCGGCAGCGGGTGAATTATCGTCATGGGAAGGAAGCGATGACGGCGCGCTGGCGCTCGTCATCGTGCTCGACCAGTTTCCCCGCAACATGTTCCGCGGCGACATCAGGACCTATGCCAGCGACCGCCTCGCGTGCGAAGTGGCGCACCGCGCGGTCGATCGCGGCGTGGACGCGCGGATTGATCCCGCTTTGCGTCAATTCCTCTATCTGCCCTTCATGCATTCGGAGCACCTGTCCGACCAGTTGCGCTGCATCGAGCTGTCGCGCGCCGCCGGCGATACCGAAAGCCTGAAATGGGCCGAACACCACGCCGACATCATCCGCCGCTTCGGCCGCTTCCCCCACCGCAACCGCCTCTTGGGCCGCGCCACTACGCCCGAGGAGCAGGCATTCCTCGATGAAGGCGGCTTTTCGCCGTGATGACGCAAGCGTGAACGGTCTCGACTGTTGCCGTTTCTCCTTCCCTGAATATTGTGCCGGTCACCTGCCCGGTCTAAGAAACACCCGCACATTGAGGGAGAATTGACGATGACGATCCAAGTTGGCGACAAGCTGCCGGAAGCCAAGTTTCGCGTGATGACCGCAGAAGGCCCGCAGGTCAAAACCACCGACGATATTTTCAAGGGCAAGAAGGTCGCGCTGTTCGCGGTGCCCGGCGCCTATACCGGCACCTGCCACAAGATGCACCTGCCGAGCATCTTCCTCAACGCCTATGCCATCAAGGAAAAGGGCGTGAACACCATCGCCATCGTTTCCGTCAACGACGCCTTCGTCATGAACGCCTGGAAGCGCGACACCGACCAGCGCGACGAGGCCGTGTTCCTCGCCGACGGCAATGCCGACTTCACCAAGGCGATCGGCATGGAGCTGGATGCCTCCGGCAACGGCCTCGGCATCCGCTCCAAGCGCTATTCGATGCTGGTCGACGACGGTGTGGTGAAGAAGCTGAACCTCGAGCCCGCGCCGGGCAAGGTCGAGGTATCCGGCGGCGATACGCTGCTGGGGCAGTTGTAAGAGCAGCCCCGTCATTGCGAGGAGCGATAGCGACGAAGCAATCCACTTCCAACGCTTGCGGCGCTATGGATTGCTTCGCTTCGCTCGCAATGACGGCTGAGTAGCAGCGGCCTTTCTCCCTTTCTCCCCTTCTCCCCTTGTGGGAGAAGGTGGCGCGAAGCGCCGGATGAGGGGTCTGTCTCCGCGGAAAGAACCCCTCACCCGTCTCAATCGCGCCTTGCGCGATTGATCCACCCTCTCCCACAAGGGGAGAGGGGAAAGAGGCACCTACTTCCCTACCCTCTCCTGCAACCGCGCCATCGCGATGCCGTCGCGCGCGAGCTGGTCGGCACGTTCGTTTTCGGCGTGGCCGGCGTGACCCCTGATCCAGTGCCAGCGCACCTGGTGCGGCTTCAGCGCGGCGTCGAGGCGCTGCCAGAGATCGACGTTCTTGACCGGCTTCTTGTCCGAGGTGCGCCAGCCGTTCCGCTTCCAGCCGTGGATCCAGCCGGTGATGCCCTGACGCACATACTGGCTGTCGGTGGTGAGATCGACCACGCACGGCTTCTTCAGTGCTTCGAGTGCCGAGATCGCCGCCATCAGTTCCATGCGGTTGTTGGTGGTGTGCGTCTCGCCGCCCTTCAATTCCTTTTCCTTGTCGCCGAATTTCAGGATGGCGCCCCAGCCGCCGGGCCCGGGATTGCCCGAGCAGGCGCCGTCGGTGAAAACCGTCACGTGAGGCAATTCACTCAAGCGGCAAATCCGGGCTGGGTCAGGCCGTAATCGCGCACGCTGGCGACGTTCTGGTGGAAGCGCAGCTTGCGGACGTATTCGAGCGGGTCCTTCGGCTTCACCAGCGCGCCCGGCGGCACGTTGAGAAAATCGACCAGCCGCGTCAGCAGAAAGCGCAGCGCCGAGCCGCGCGCCACCAGCGGCAGCGCCTCCTGCTCGGCTTCAGACAATTGCCGCTCGCGGCCGTAAGAATTGAGCAATGCACGCGCCTTGGTGACGTTGAAGGAATGATCCGGCTCGAAGCACCACGCGTTCAGGCAGATCGCGACGTCGTAGACCAGGATGTCGTTGCAGGAAAACGGGAAGTCGATCAGGCCCGACAGCTTGTCGCCGAGGAAGAAGACGTTGTCGGGAAACAGGTCGGCATGGATGACGCCGAGCGGAAGATCTTTCGGCCAGCACGCTTCGAGATGATCGAGCTCGCGCGCGATGAAGTCATGCAGACCAGGCGCGACGCTGTCGGCGCGCGGTGCGGCGACATCGAACAGCGGCCGCCAGCCTTCGACCGATAGCGGGTTCTTGCGGAACATCGGAAAGTCGCGGCCGGCCACATGCATCTTTGCCAGCGCCTCGCCGACACCGGCGCAATGGGCGGCATTGGGCCGCCGCGGCCACATGCCTTCGAGAAAGTTGATGATCGCCGCCGGACGCGCGGCCAGTTCGCTGTAGACCTCGCCTTTGCGATTCCTCGCCGGCTGTGGGCAGCGCACGCCGCGCTCGGCCAGATGTGCCATCAGCGACAGGAAGTACGGCAGGTCGGCCACCGCCACGCGCTTTTCATAGAGCGTGAGGATGAAGGCGCCCTTGCTGGTATGCAGCAGGAAGTTGGAGTTCTCGACGCCCTCCGCGATGCCCTTGTAGGAGAGCAACTCGCCGATGTCGTAGCCCTTCAGGAACTCCGCGAGATCTTCGGCGGCGACGTCGGTGTAAACCGCCATCGCGACTACTCGGCGGCAGCTTCGGGCCGCAGCGAACGCGGCAGCGGGAAGAATTCGTTCTCCTCCGCAGCCGACACCGTCTCCACATGCAATTCGAACCGCTCGGCGAAGGCGCCCATGATTTCCTCGACGATCACTTCCGGCGCGGACGCGCCCGCCGTGATGCCGAGGCTCTTGATGCCCTCGAAGCGCGACCAGTCGAGATCCGAGGCGCGCTGCGCCAGCACCGAGACCGGGCAGCCCTCGCGCTCGGCGACCTCGCGCAGGCGCTGTGAGTTCGACGAGTTCGGCGCGCCGACCACGATCAGCGCATCGACCACCGGCGCCACCTTCTTGACCGCGAGCTGGCGGTTGGTGGTGGCGTAGCAGATGTCTTCCTTGTGCGGCCCGTTGATGTTCGGGAAACGCTCCTTGAGCAGCGCAACGATCTCCGCCGTGTCGTCAATCGACAGCGTCGTCTGCGTCACGAAAGCGAGGTTGTTCGGATCCTTCGGCGTGAAGGTCTTGGCGTCTTCCGCGGTCTCGATCAGCGTCACCGCGCCCAGCGGCAACTGGCCGAGCGTACCGACCACCTCGGGGTGATGCGAATGCCCGATCAGCAGGATTTCACGGCCGCGCTTGAAGTGGATCGCGGCCTCGCGGTGCACCTTCGTGACCAGCGGGCAGGTGGCGTCCAGCGAAAAGAAATTGCGGGCGCGGGCATCGGCCGGAACCGACTTCGGAACCCCGTGGGCGGAAAACACCACCGGCGCGTTGGTATTGTCGGGGATTTCGGCCAGTTCCTCGACGAAAATCGCGCCCTTGGTCTTCAGGCTGTCGACGACGTAGCGGTTGTGCACGATCTCGTGGCGGACATAGACGGGGGCGCCGTAGATGGCGAGCGCCCGCTCGACGGTATCGATGGCCCGCACCACCCCCGCGCAGAAGCCACGGGGGGAACAAAGCACGATTCTAAGGTCTGGTTTGGCTGACATTAGGGGCTATTCCGGGACCGAATCACCCCTAGCCGGCGGGCAGGGAACGGCCAATTCGGATAAGGACTTGGGACTGCTTTCGGCCTCTGTCAAGGCACTTTAGCAGACCATTGCGCCAAAGGGGATGGAAGGCGTATATAGCGCCTTAATTCCCGTCATCACCGATGACCATAGGCTTCGCCTCCGAAAGAGGTGGGCGAGGCACAAAGGAGATTTGCCATGAGCAATGCACCGCTGATGCCCAAGGCGACGGCCGTGTGGCTGGTTGACAATACCGCTCTGACCTTCGACCAGGTGGCCGATTTCACCAAGATGCACCCCCTTGAGGTCCGCGCCATCGCCGATGGCGACGCCGCCCAGGGCATCAAGGGCATGGACCCGATTTCGACCGGGCAATTGACCCGCGACGAGATCGAAAAGGGCGAAAAGGACCCGAACTACCGCCTCAAGCTCGGCGAGAGCAAGGTTGTGCTGCCGCCGGCCGCCAAGAAGAAGGGCCCCCGCTACACCCCGGTGTCGCGCCGCCACGAGCGGCCGAGCGCGATCCTCTGGCTGGTCCGTAACCACCCCGAGCTGAAGGACGCGCAGATCATGCGCCTGGTCGGCACCACCAAGACGACGATCGCGTCAGTCCGCGACCGCACCCACTGGAACGCCTCGACGCTGACCCCGATGGACCCGGTGACGCTCGGCCTCTGCTCGCAGATCGAGCTCGATTTCGAAGTGCAGCGCGCCGCCAAGGAAAAGCCGGTCCCCGCTGCCTACGGTGGCGCCACCCTGCTGCCGGCCTCCGAGACCACGAAGAAGGAGCCGGAATTCGAGCCGAGCGAGCGGAAGGAAGACGACCTCAATGTCGATGCCGTGTTCGCCAAGCTGAAGACGATCGGCGGCAAAAAGCAGGACGACGACGAGGAGTAAGGCTATCGGCTACGGCTGATGCCGAACGCGGCGGGGCAACCTGCCGCGTTTTTGTTTGCGGCGAACACTGCGGGCCGGCTGACAGCCGCTTCAACCGTACTTCAGCTTCATCCAGAGGATTCCGCCGGCCAGAACGATCGTAACCGCATTCGCAACGATCAGCGGCGCATCACCGGAAAGCAGGCCGTACAACAGCCAAAGCAGGATGCCGAGCACCATGACGAAGAACATTCCAAGCGAAATGTCTTCGGTGGAGCGCGTTCTCCAGACTTTCACGAACTGCGGTGCATAAGCGAGCGTCGTGCAGGTTGCGGCGGCAAACCCCAGCAGCTTGATTGCAAGTTGTTCCATGCCGCCGTTATAGCATCGATTCGAAGATGGACGCCTTCTTCAAGAACTCAGTTCGCAGCACCAGGCCTTTCACCTTGTCGGTGCGGCCTTCGATCTCGTCGGGATCGTCCGTAAGGTGGATGTTCTTGATCAGGGTGCCGCGCTTGAGCCGGTGGACGAGCCTTCAGCTTCAAATCCTTGATCATTCGCAAGGCGCTCGCTTCTTCCTTCTCCCCTTGTGGGAGAAGGTGGCGCGGACGAAGTCCGTGCCGGATGAGGGGTTTTCCATCCGCGGAGAGAACCCCTCACCCGTCGCCGAACTTCGTTCGGCGCCACCCTCTCCCACAAGGGGAGAGGGGAAGAGACTTCCTCAACCCAATTCGATCTCGTCGTCGATCTCATGCGAGAGGCTGACGCCGCCGATGGTCAGAACCATTTTGGCGGGCAGCTTCTCGTGACCCTTCAGCTTGCCGGCCTCGATGGCGTCGCGCACGGCCTTTTCGATCTCGCGCTGCGAGGTGATGCCGACCTTCTTGAGGAATTTGCGCAGGCTGGCGTTGAAGACGTCTTCGTTCATGAGGGCCTCCTGATCATGGCCTGGTCGGATTGTTCAGCATGTGCTCCGCGAGATTGCGCTGGGCGCGATCGGCGCGCGCGTTGGCATTGCCGCGCTGCACGTCGCGGTTCTTGCGGCAATTAACATAATCATTCGAGCCTGCCGCAACATTGTTGGAGCGGCAAAAAGCGTCGTCGTCCGCGCTGGTGTCGGCCATGGTCGGCTGGCCGCGCTCAAGGCAGCCGGTGAGAAGCGGCGCTGCGAGCAGGAGGGCGATGAAGTGCCTTGCGGGTCCAGACTGCATGCGGAAGGCTCCTGTTTTCCTATCTCGTCATTGCCGGGCTTGACCCGGCAATCCATCGAAAAGATGGCGGCCTCTTTGAAGGCGATGGATGCCCGGGTCAAGCCCGGGCATGACGAGGAACCGTCATTCCGGGATGGTGCGCAAGCACCAGACCCGGAATCTCGAGATTCCGGGTTCGATGCTTCGCATCGCCCCGGAATGACAGCTAGTCGCCTACACCCTGCCCTTCAGCGCGTCGCGGATTTCCTCTAACACCTTGGGGTCCTCGATGGTGGCCGGCATGGTCCAGCTCTCGCCGTCGGCGATCTTCTTGATGGTGCCGCGCAGGATTTTTCCCGAGCGCGTTTTCGGTAATCGCCCGACCGTGATCGCGAGCTTGAAGGCCGCGACGGGGCCGAGCTTGTCGCGCACCAGCGCCACGATTTCCTTTTCGATCTCGGCAGGCGCGCGCGAGACGCCGGCCTTCAGCACCAGGAAGCCGCAGGGCACCTCGCCCTTGATCGCGTCCTTAATGCCGAGTACCGCGCATTCGGCGACGTCGGGATGGGAAGCCAGAATTTCCTCCATGCCGCCGGTGGAGAGCCGGTGGCCGGCGACATTGATGATGTCGTCGGTACGGCCCATCACCCAGACATAGCCGTCCTCGTCCTTGTAGCCGGCGTCCGAGGTCTTGTAGTAGCCGGGAAACTCCGTGAGGTAGGCTTCCCTGAAGCGCTCATCCTGCTGCCACAGCGTCGGCAGGCAGCCGGGCGGCATCGGCAGCTTGATCACGATCGAGCCCATGGTGCCCGCGGGCACCGGCTTGGAGGCCTCGTCCACCACGTCGACCTGATAGCCCGGCATCGGCACCGTCGGCGAGCCGTGCTTGACCGGCAGCATGCCGAGGCCCATCGGATTGCCGGCGATGCACCAGCCGGTTTCGGTCTGCCACCAGTGATCGATGACCGGCACCTTCAACTGCGCTTCCGCCCATTCCACGGTCGGCGGATCGGCGCGCTCGCCGGCCAGAAACAGCGTGCGGAATTTCGACAGATCGCATTTGCGGATGAACGCGCCGTCGGGATCCTCCTTCCGGATAGCGCGGAAGGCGGTCGGCGCGGTGAACAGCGCAACTGCCTTGTGCTCGGAAATGACACGCCAGAACGCGCCGGCGTCGGGCGTTCCGATCGGTTTGCCCTCGTACATGATCGAGGTGGCGCCATGGATCAGCGGGCCGTATACGATGTAGCTGTGGCCGACGACCCACCCGATGTCGGAGCCGCACCACCAGACCTCGCCCGGCTTGACGCCGTAGAGATTGAACATCGACCATTTCAGCGCGACCAGATGCCCGCCATTGTCGCGCACGACGCCCTTCGGAATTCCCGTGGTGCCCGACGTGTAGAGAATATAGAGCGGATCGGTGGCGAGCACGGGTACGCAGGGCGCGGTCGCTCCCGCCTCAAGCGCCGCACTGCGCTCGATTGCCCAGTCGAGATCGCGACCGATCGGCAACTCGCAAGTGTGCTGCGGCCGCTGCAGAATAATGCAACACTGCGGCTTCGCGCTGGCGAGCCGGATCGCCTCATCAAGCAACGGCTTGTATTGCACGATGCGGCCTGGCTCGATTCCACAACTCGCCGAGAAGATCAGTTTCGGCTTGGCATCGTCTATGCGGCTGGCGAGCTCTTTCGCCGCGAAGCCGCCAAACACAACCGAATGCACGGCTCCGATCCGCGCACAAGCCAGCATCGCAAACACCGCTTCCGGCACTAGCGGCATATAGATGATAACGCGATCGCCTTTTGTGACACCAAGGTTCTGCATGACGGCGGCGAGCGTCTGCACCTCCTTCAGCATCTCGGCATAGGTGAATTTCGAGATGGAATTTGTCAGCGGCGAATCGTGGATCAGCGCCACCTGGTCGGCGCGTCCGCCCGCGACATGGCGATCGAGCGCGTTGTAGCAGGTGTTGACCACGGCGCCGGCGAACCAGCGGCCATACGCGTCCATCGAGGGATCGAAGATCTTTTTAGCCGGCTCGATCCATTCGATCTCGCGCGCGGCCTCGGCCCAGAACCCGTCCGGATCGGCCAGCGACCGGGCATGGACCTCGTGATAGCGGCTGTTGTTCTGAACGTTCATGGCGTCGCTTCCCGTGCATTTGTGACCGGCCACGGTTCTTCCCGTTCCGGGATACGCCCACCTTAATCTGGATCAAGAAAAAAGAAGGGATTTTCTGCCCAGGGGGAGCCTTATCGCGTTCGGTCAACACGGGTCCGGTTGCCGAAATTTAACGATGATGAAAGCGTTTTTGTAGCCTTTCGCGAAGCTGACAAGTGCCAGCACCCTTAGGTGGTACAACTGGCTTCATCGATGGGCAGTTCACAGGGAATCCCATGCCGCAGTCCCACTTCCTGATAGAAGCATTCGACCTTGAGCAATGGTGTCCCGTTCTGCAGGCGATGCTTCCTGTCGACGATCCGGAAGCGCTCCGCGCAATTCTGGCTGGAGTGGCCGACGACGACCCTGAGCTGGAAAAACTTACTTTCTGGATGATGAAGAGCTCGCAGCCATCGTAGCGACATTCAATGTGAGCTTCGATGCAGCGCAATTGGATTCCAAAGATCTGGAGATCCGCCTGTTCCGATGGCGGTCATCCGATCGGACGCCATACCTGACCCACACAGAGTACGAACTGCCGCTGCTGCTGGAGGGCCGAAAGAAACTGGCGCGCATGTCGGGTCTGTATCCGCCGATGGCATTCGAGGGCGAGGACCGGTTTGAGCATTGGGTGACCAAGGGCGTGCTTCACAGCGAGGAAGTCAATAAACCGTTCGATCAGCCGGTTCGGACGTCCCATGGTCAGACTTACCTTGGACAACGGATCGTCTACTACACGCCGAAGGGCGAAGAATGGCGAATCCGGGCGAGCAAACTGATCTGGGACGCCTCAGGCAAATCCGGCGGCTGGAATGAATACTTCGAACGGCTCGAGGGCATGCTGTTCGGCTATGAAGATTGGCAGAACGATTGGTGGATCACGAGAGGCATAACAGGCGGCGGCTTCGGTGGCCTATCATGCTGCTGCATGGTGACCGCGGCCGGTCTGGCATGGATCGAAGCCGCCGGGTTCCGTGCATTGCCGCCCATTTATGGTCCGACGCTGACCATCATGATGCACGACTGGGAGAACGAAGCTGATCAATACGCCGCCATGCTTGGAGATCCCGAAAGCGTTGCTGTCGCGCGCTTCAACATGCTTGGTCGCGACTTCATGAATTTCTGGACTTCGCAGCGCGGCGGGCCGTGGGACTTGCCGGCCGGGCGGATTGCCGAATTCAACCGTTTCCTCCGAGGATCGATCGAGATCGTCGCTCGGCGCGACGATGCCGCAGAAAACGTTCGAATCGCCGGCTCATCACCAGGATCAATTCAGGCTAAATGCCGGCAGCAGCACTAGTAGCCGACGATTCCGTTGATCTTTTGCAGGCGGTCGCGCATCGCCTTTTTCAGATCGTAGTCGGGCTGGCCGTATTCCGCATTGCGCCGGGCAAGGTATTCCTGCTGCTCCCGCCGCAATGTGCGCGCCTGCTGCGGGGTCATCTTCGCGGCGGCCGCCCTCTCATACGCCCCCTGGACTTCGCGATCGAGATCGGCGAGTTCGGGATTGGCGCAGATCGCCTTCTCCACCTTGCGGCGGGCGGTCGCGCAATTGAAGCTCGGCTTGCCGGCGACTGCCTTCAGCGCGCCCTGCCGCTCTGCTTCCTGCGCCACCGCCCGGTGGTTGGCTCTGGCTGTGACGTGATCCGGGTTCAGCTTGATCGCCGCGGCAAAATCGGCCACCGCCTTGGGCAGATCGCCCTTCCTGCGCCAGAGTTCGCCGCGCGCGTTGTGAACATCGGCGTGCGCGGGATCGAGCCGCAACACGCCGTCATAGTCGGCGACCGCGCGGTCGATCATATCCTTGCGTTCATAGGCGGTGGCGCGCGCGATCAGCGCCTTGATGCGATCGGCCTTTTCGGTCTTTGCATTGTCGATCAGCGCGCCGCACGTGCTGAGCGTCTTGGCGTCGTCCTGCGCGGTGGCGGCAGCAAGGCACTGCGCCGGGTCGATCTTCAGATCCTTGACCGGCTCGGCGCCGGTCGCCGACGCATCATGTGCAAGCGCGATCCACAGCAGAGAGGCCGCGACCAGGTTGCGGATATCGGGATAGCCTCGCATCAATTGATCCGGAAAGCGCTGTCGATTGCGGCGCGATCCTAGCAAGCGACCTGCGTTTTCGACAAGCAGCCTGCAAATTTCCCGTTCGCACAAGAACAGATTTTGGCCGAAACGTGACCCGCGGGAAACGTAATTCTCTTCACAGACGGAAGAATACAATCCGTGAGAAAATCTGCTGTGAACCTTTTGCAGTTCTCGCGGACTCAACAACCATGACCACATTGACCGACCTGAATCCGCGCATCATCGCGCAATCCCAATCAGGATATTTCTACTTCTACATGGCCCTGGCCTGCATGGCCGTCGCCTTTCTCGGCTTCGCGCCGACCTACTGGCTGCCGCTGGCGAAGCGATCGTTCTCGGCTTCGCCGATCGTACACTTTCACGGCCTGTTGTTTTTTGCCTGGTCGCTTTACTTCGTATTCCAGAGCTGGCTTGCCGCGTCAGGCAAAGTCGCCCGGCACCGCACCATCGGCATGATCGGCGTCTCCCTGGCAACGGCGATGACGATTATCGGCTTCCTGGTCGCGGTCAACGCGATGAAGCGCTCGGCGGCGGCGGGATTGACCAATGAAGGAATCGCATTCGCGATTGTTCCGCTCAGCGGAATTCTGTTCTTTGCCGTGGTTTTCGCAACTGCCATTGCGGCCGTCCGCGAGCCGGAAACGCACAAGCGGCTGATGCTGCTCGCCAGCATCTCGCTGCTCGACGCTGCAGTCGCGCGCTGGTTCCTCACCTTCCTGGCGCCTCCCGGGCCTCTTGGCCCGCCGCCGGTGCCGGTGACCATCCCGCCGGCCATCGTCGCCTATCTCCTGCTCGTGGCCGCCATGGTTTTCGACTGGCGCACGCGCGGCCGGCCGCATCCGGTCTATGTCTACGGCGGCATTGCGCTGATCGCCATCAAGTTTCTGAACTGGCCGATCAGTGTCACGCCGCTCTGGCACTCCTTCGCTGGCGGCATCCTGGCGATGGCGCAGTAGGTTAGCTCGACTTCACCGTAATCCCGCCGTCGACCACCAGCTCGATCCCGGTGACGTAGCGGGATTCGTCGGAGGCCAGAAACAGCGCGGCGTTGGCGACGTCCCAGGCGTCGCCCATGTGCCCCATCGGCACCTGCGCGTCGCGCGCGCGCCACATCGCCTCGACGTCGCCAGCAGAATAGCTGGCCGCAAGACCGGCGGAGTGCTCGACCATCGGTGTCTTCATCAGGCCCGGCAGGATGCAGTTGACCCGGACGTGGTCGCGCGCGAACTGCACGGCTGACGTGCGCGTCATCTGGTTCATCGCTGCCTTCGAGGCGCCGTAGGTGACGTAGGAAATCCCGAGATGGCGGATCGAGGCGATCGATGAAATATTGATGATCGAGCCGCCGCCCTGCTTCTGCATCACAGGGATAACGTGCTTCATGGCGAAATAGGCGCTCTTGAGATTGACCGCGAAGACGTGATCCCAGCTCGCTTCGTTTACCTCTACGACGCTGCCCATCTCGGCGATGCCGACATTGTTGTCGAGCACGTCGACGCGGCCATAGGCCTTCAGGCACGCCGCCACCATCGCTTCCACCTCGGCTTCGCGCGAGACGTCGGCGGTGAAGGCGGTCGCCTTGCCGCCCTCGCCGGTGATGATATCGACGGTCTCCTGCGCCGCAGCCGCGTTGCGGTCGACGCAAAACACCTGCGCGCCCTCGCGCGCGAAGGTCACGGCGGTCGCCTTGCCATTGCCCCAGCCCGGACCGATCGAGCCTGCGCCCACCACCATCGACGTCTTGCCCTTGAGCCGTTCCATCGACTTCTTCTCCCTTTCTGTTTTCTTGTAGCCCGGGTGAAGCGAAGCGAAACCCGGGAATCTTGTTTGGCAGGTCCCCGGATTGCGCGGAGCCTGTCATCGGGCGCGCATTCGCGCGACCCGTTGGCTCCATCCGGGCTGCGAAATTGGCCGGCAAATTGGACGGACGAGGACCTCGGGTCAACCGGTCCGATAGATAAAAAAGATGCTCGGACATCGTCCGAAAAGCCCCTTGCCACGGTCGCCCAAACCGGACTGAATGCGCCCGCGAAAGGCCGGCCGAAGCCGGGCGTAAGTTAACGAATCTCCCGGGGAGAGCATGGCAGCAGACAAGACAACACCGCCCAATGACGAGGTCGTCGCCGTTTCGGACGAAGCCTTGCACAAGGCGGAAGCCTACATCGAGGCGGAAGAGGGCGCGGCTAACCGCCTGATGGGATGGGCGGGAAGAATCTCGACCACGATTGCCGTGGTCATGAGCCTGTTTCACCTCTACGCGGCCTACGCCATCGTTCCGACCCAGGAACTTCGCTACACTCATGTCGCGTTCACGCTGGTTCTGAGCTTCCTGCTGTTTCCGCTGGCGACACGCTTTCGCAACCGCGTGCGCTGGTGGGACGTCGTCCCCGGCATTGTTGCGGTCGCGACCATCGTATATGCGCTGTGGGGTGGTGAAGATTTCACCGACCGTGCCACCACGCCTGACCGCTGGGACGTGATCGTCGGCATTGTCTTCATCGTGCTGCTGCTGGAAGCGACGCGGCGCACCACCGGCGCGATCATGCCGGTGGTATCGATACTATTCATCGCCTATGCGATGCTTGGGCCGCATTTGCCGGCGCCCTGGACCCATCGCGGCTACGACCTGGACCGCCTCGTCGGTCACCTCTTCATTACGCTGGAGGGCATTTTCGGTGTCGCCGTCGACGTATCGGCAACGCTGATCATCCTGTTCACCATCTATGGCGCGTTTCTGCAGCATTCCGGCGCCGGCAAGTTCTTCATCGATTTCTCACTGGCCCTGATGGGCGGCAAGCCGAACAGTGCCGGCCGCACCGTGGTGCTGTCGTCGTTCCTGCTCGGTGGCCCCTCCGGATCCGGCGTCGCCACAACCGTCATGATCGGCACCGTGGCCTATCCGATGATGGCCAAGGCAGGCTTCGAGCGGAACGCCGCGGGCGGATTGCTTGCAGCCGGCGGGTTGGGCGCGATCCTGTCGCCGCCGGTGCTGGGAGCCGCCGCGTTCCTGATCGCCGAGTTTCTCAAGATCAGCTATCTCGACGTGATCTGGATGGCGACCATTCCGACCTGTCTTTACTACATGTCGCTATTGTTCATGGTCGAACTGGACGCCAAGAAATTCCATGCCAAGAACGTGAGCATCACGACGGAGATGTCGCTCGGCCAGATGACGAAGCGATACGGCTTCCACTTCATCTCGCTGCTCGCCGTCGTCGCGTTCATGATCATCGGCTACTCGCCATCGCTGTCGGTGTTCTACGCCATTGTGGTGACCTTCGCGTTGAGCTTCCTGCGCCGGGAGACCGCGCTGGTGCCGAGCAAACTGGTGAGGGCGCTAGCCGACGGCTCGATCGGCGCGCTGAATGCCGCGACCACCTGCGCCTGCGCCGGCATCGTCGTCGGCATCGTGACGTTGACGGGCCTCGGCCTCAAATTCTCGTCGATTGTCATCGCCTATGCCGGCGGCAGTCTATTGTTGACCGCGATCTACACATCGCTGATCGTCTGGATCATCGGCCTCGCCGTCCCGGTGACCGCCTCCTACATCATCTGCGCGGTGATCGCGGCGCCTGCGCTGATCAAGCTCGGCGTGCCCGACTACGCCGCACACATGTTCATCTTCTACTACGCCGTCTTGTCCGAGGTTTCGCCGCCGACGGCGCTCTCGCCGTTCGCGGCGGCCGCCATCACCGGCGGGGATCCCTACAGGACCACCCTGCAGTCCTGGAAATACACGCTGCCGGCGTTTCTGGTGCCGTTCGTATTTGTGCTCGACCCGCAGGGCGCAGGGCTGCTGATGTCGATTCCCAAGGGCGGATCGTGGGTCGATATTCTCGAAATCACGATCAAGACAAGCCTGGGCCTGCTAGCGCTTGCTGCGTTTGCCCAGAACTGGGCGCTGCGACAAAATACAGCGGTCGAGCGCGGCCTGCTTCTGCTATCCGGATTGCTGCTGGTGTTCCCGAGCCTGATTGAGGCAATCGTCGAATGGATCACCGGACGCGACATCAGCTACACCTATGTGCCGGGCCTGATCATCGGTTTCGGCGTATTGCTGTGGCAGGCCAGAACGCGGTCGCCAGAGCGACCCGCGCTCACAACATAGAGAAGAAAGCAATTGAGGGAGATAAAAATGAAAAAAACCACAGCCATGCTGGCGATGACACTGGGGCTTGCCTTTGCTGGCGTAGCCCATGCCCAGCAGAAGACCATGTCGATCGGCACCGGCGGCACCGGCGGGGTCTATTACCCGCTCGGCGGCGCGGTCGCCAACGTGCTCTCGAAGAACCTGCCCAACGTGCAGGCCACCGCCGAGGTCACCGGCGGCTCGGTCGACAATCTCAAGCTGATCGGCGCAGGCAAGAGCGAGATGGCCTTCACGATGGCCGACGCCGCGCTCGACGCGCTGAAGGGTGAGGACAAATTCAAGAGCGGCAAGGTGCCATTGCAGGCGCTGCTCGTGGTCTATCCGAACCGCATGCATGTGGTGACGGTGGAAGGCACCGGCATCCAGACCATGGCAGACCTGAAGGGCAAGCGCGTTTCGACCGGGTCGCCCGGCAGCGCCACCGAAGTGATGGCGTTCCGTGTCATCGAGGCCGCTGGCCTCGACAAGGACAAGGACATGAAGCGCGAGCGGCTCGGCGTTGCCGAATCCGTCAATGCGGTCAAGGATCGCAAGATCGATGCGTTCTTCTGGGTCGGCGGCATCCCGACTGCCGCGGTCACCGATCTCGCGGCGACGCCCGGCCTGAAGATAAAGCTGATCGACCATGGCGACCTGGCCGAGAAGATGAACGCGAAATACGGCAAGCTCTATTCTTCCAGCAAGATCAAGGCGGGTTCGTATCCGGGCTACGACAAGGACAATTCCATTACCGACGTCTGGAACTTGATCGTCACCGGCGACAAGATGAGCAATGAGGACGCCTACACCATCGTCAAGACGCTGGTGGAGAAGAAGGCCGACATCGTCGCCGTGCACAAGGAAGCCGAGAGCTTTTCGCTCGACAACCAGGTGCAGGAACGTTCGCCGATCCCGTTCCACCCCGGCGCGCTGAAATACTTCAAGGAAAAGGGCGTGGGCGGCTAGGCCTCGCGGTCCGGACGATCGGAAGCGATGTCCGGAATGCAGATTGCAGTGACCGCGGCCACCGAGGGCCGCGGTCATTTTTTTAGAGGAAAAGTCGCGTGCATCGCATCATTGCTGCTCCTGCGAAGGAGGGCAGAGGCATCACGGCAGAAGTTTTCTCAAGCCACGAAACATCGCGGCGCCGGCAAGCGACCACAGGCGTTAACATGCAGGGCGCTGATCAAATATTGCCCAGGCAAGGCGCCAGCTCGTTGAAGCCCATGAAAGCAACGAATGGGCTTGTCCGGCCCAGGCAATGTGCTGCTGAGCCCGGCCGTTTTCCTAAAATTTTATTCGTCTCTGCGGCTTTAACCCTACTGAAGTAATCATGTGGCCTCCCGCAAAATTCCATTATTGCGACCGCAACGCGGATGTACCAATGGCGCCGGGGTATCTGTTGGGAGGGCGGCCATGGAGCAAATCAACTTTAACGGGTACACGCGCGCAGCACACTTCGGGCACAGGAAGCTGACGCCGAGAGCCTGCGTCGTCGACAGCAAAAAGCACCTCCGATTGTTCCTTTCCGACGCCCTCGAGGATCTCGGTTTCGTCACCAGTGAATGCGGTCAGGCCGGCGAGTTGGCAGGGATGCTGCAGACGGAGCAGCCGGATCTGGTCGTGCTCAGCGTGTGCGTCGATGGGATCAATGTCGGGGAAATTCTTGAGGTCATCGTCCGGAAAAATTTCGCCGGCAAAGTCCTCGTCATCGGTCAACCAGACTCGATTATGGTAAAGGCCGTCAGGCAAATTGGCGACGAATACGGAATTGCCATGCTGCCCTCGCTCCAGACGCCGTTCGGCGCGGCCAGCCTGCGCGCGAGCGTCGCGACGCTGCTGCCGGCCGAGCCGGCGCCAAGCCCTGCCGTCGACGTCGCCGAGGCCCTGAAGGCCGGCTGGCTCGAATTGTGGTATCAGCAGAAGATCAACACCCGCACGCTGGTGCCTAGCGGCGCGGAGGCGCTGGTCCGGATGCGGCATCCTGCCTGGGGCGTGGTCCCGCCGGCCTATTTCATTCCCGACGACAAGGATCCGCATTTTCGCGCGCTGTCCGAATTCGTGGTCGGCCGCGCCATCGAAGACTGGCGCTATCTGCTGGAAAGCCAGGGCCCGGTCGATCTCTCGGTCAACCTGCCGGTATCGTTCTTCGGCAATGCTGCGGCGGTGCGCGAACTGTGCCGCGCCATGCCCGCCCACCCGGCCTTCGGCGGACTTTTAATCGAAATCAACAGCAGCGAAGTGATCGACAATCCGGACCTGGCGGTGGACGCCGCAAGACGCCTGCGGCTGCACAATATCGCGATCGCGATCGACAATGTCGGCGCGGAATGGCCGTCCCTTCTGGAGCTTCGGAGTTTCCCGTTCGCCGAACTGAAGGTCGACCAGCAATACATCAACGGCTGCGCGGACGATCGGCTGAAGCAGACGGTGTGCCGACGCATCGTCGAACTGGCCCGCGACAACGGCGCCCGCGCCATCGCTCAGGGCGTGGAGACCCGCGGCGACTTTCTCGCCGCCCACGACATGGGGTTCGATCTGGTCCAGGGCTATCTGTTCGGCAAGCCGGTGGCGGTACGGAAATTTGCTCGCTCCCGCCCTCAGCTCGCATCCGCCTCCGACAAGATGCCGTGATACGGCTTACTCGAACTTCATGTCGATGCATTTCGAGATGTCGGAGCCGAGGCCGGACGAGATGATGATGCAGCCGCGCACCTTCAGGTTATTGTTGTCGCTGGCCCACACCGCATAGCCGCCGGGGCCGAAGAACGTGTTGGTGTTCGGCCCCTCGGTTTCGGTGGCGTCGAACGAATAGTTCGAATCGGTATCGAAGATGCGGGGCTTCTTGGTGCAGCCGCCGTCGGACTGCACGTTGATGACTTCCTTGTTGTCTCGCGTCAGCGCGAGCGAGACCTGGCAGCGGTAATATTCGGAGGTCTTGGTGTTGAGCACATACGCGTAGGACTTGCACGTCGCTGTGTTGAGCCTGCCCGGCGCCAAACCGCGGCTGCAGGCGATCCGCTGGTTGTTGGAGAGCTTGAAATCGTCGGCTGCTGCGGCCGAAGCCAACGTCATGAACGTCAACGCAACACCGAAACCGATTTTCATGACGTGGTTCATACGAATCATCCCTATGACGTTCTTCGCAATGCAAAGCTTGTAACTGGAAACCGGAACATAGTCAGGAAGTCGAAGGCGGGAAATCACAAAGTCTCAAGGGCGGTGTGATGCGTCGAAGGTGCCGATTGACGGCACAATGCCGTTCGTGATTTGTTCAAAACATGGGGCAAGAAGCCGAATGGCTGTGGGGAGGATGAATGATGACGTGCATTTCAACGAAGACGGTCTTGATGGGAGCCGTCCTGGCGGGGTTTTCGACCGGCGCATTGGCGCAAGGCGCCGCGCCGACGCCTTGGGAGCTGAGGCAGGACATGGGCTATGCCTACGGCAGGGACGGCAAGACGCTCGCGTACAAGATGGGCACCAACAATGCGGGCCTGCTGCTCAAGGGCGCCAAGAAGGTGCCGAAGGGTACGCTGTTCTTCATCGGCCAGAACGGCCAGCTCTATATGCGCTCCGGCCCCTATCTGGAAAGCGACGGCAAGTTCATGTTCGGGTCGGATTGAGCTTCCTTTCTTCCTTCTCCCCTTGTGGGAGAAGGTGGATCGACGGCGCGAAGCGGCGGCGAGCCGGATGAGGGGTCTGTCTCCGCGGAAAGAACCCCTCATCCGCCTTCACTTCGTGAAGGCACCTTCTCCCACAAGGGGAGAAGGAGGGGACCTCCCTAAAACGCCGCTGCCAGCTCTTTCGCGCCAGGCTTGCTACTGTTGAAATCCATACGCTCGTCAGTGACAGCCAGCAGTTTCGCCACCGTGTTGTGGCGGATCGCGACGGGGTTGCGCTCGTAGCCGCCGCGCTGGAAGAAATTCGAGGTCGGCACCTGCTCGCGCATCGCCTGCGGCATGGTCACCATGTCGAGGCCGGTGCCGTCGCCGGTCAGGTTCATCATTTCGAGCTCGGCGGCCGTCAGCGGACGATTGTAGCCCTTGGCGCGCGCGAAATGGACCGAGGTCAAGAGCTTGTGGGTCTGCAGCATCGGCCCGACGTCGATATCGAGCACCATGGCGTGCACCGCCCAGCCCTGCGGGGTATTGGCGAGCTTCTCATGCTCGGACCATGTGTCCGGCACGGTGCGCGTGAACGCCACCATCTTTTTCAGCACGGCAAGCTTGTGGTCCATCGCCCTGCGCGGCGCGCCCGACAGCGTCGCGGCCCGCGCCGTCAGCTCCTTAATGAACTCGTGGCCCTGTTCGGCCAATAGTTCAACGCTATTGGTGGTCAGCAATTGGTTGTAGCCGATCGCGGTCGAGATCGCACGGGAGCCCGGCCGTGAGGCGCTCAGCCCCGACTGCATGTCGTAATTGCCGTTGCCGCCGGTCTCGAACGAATAGACCCGAATCGCCTGCTCGCGCGTGAGGCCCGCAGCCTGCGCGTAGCGGGCATAGGCGCGCTTGAACTCGACCTCGGATGACGGCCGCTGCGGCACGAACTGGAAATGGTCGGCGGCCGCTTTCAGAAAATCGGCGACCACCGGCAGCGGCTTGCGCGGCGGCTTCTCTTCCTCCGGCTCCGGACTAACCGGGCGTTTCGGACCGGTGTAGACCGGCGGCTGCGTCAGCACGTAATCGGCCAGCGTAATGGGCTGGCGTTCCCGGCGCTTGGCGTTGCGGCCCTTTCGCTTCTCGGAGATCGCGGCCCAATAGGCGCCGGCCTCCTCGTCGAACGCGGCGCGCGCTTCCTGATATTCCTTCAGCTTGCGGCGATATTCGGCAATCGCCTGCGGCGAGGCGGCTTGTGCCAATGCGTCGGCGGTTGAGGGAGGGATTGTGCCGGCATCGATCGCCATTGCAGGCGCGCCCGCGAACAGCGCGAGCGCTACAAATCCGGAACCCATGCGAATCAAGTGCACGCGCATGGCGTTGTTGTAGCAAGCGGACGCGCGAAGTCAGCCCCGAAACGGCCCGAACTTCGGCGGCGCTCTTTCTCCTTCTCCCCTTGTGGGAGAAGGTGCCGTAGCGAAGCGGAGGCGGATGAGGGGTCTGTCTCCGCGGAGAGAACCCCTCATCCGGCGCTTCGCGCCACCTTCTCCCACAAGGGGAGAAGGAAAGCCGCCCTACTCCTGCTCGACGCCGCTGGCCTTCACAAGCTGCGACCACTTCTTCTCGTCCTTGTCGATGAAATTTGCGTAATCTTCCGGCGTTCCGGGCGTGATCTCGGTGCCATCATTGCCCAACTGCTTCTTCACCTCGTCGCTAGCGAGCGCGTCGCGCAGCGCCTTGTTCAGCTTCTCGATGATCGGCCGCTGCGTGCCGGCGGGGGCAACGAGGCCGTAATAAAGCGAGGCGTCGAAGGCGGCGAGCCCCGCTTCCATCATCGTCGGAACATCGGGCAAGAGGCCCGAGCGGGTGGCGCTGGTCACTGCAAGTGCGCGCAACTTGCCGGCGGAGACATTGGCGTGCGAGGCCGGGATCGGCGCGAACGCCATCGGGATGTGGCCGCCGAGGAGATCGGTCAGCGCAGGACCCGTGCCCTTGTAGGGGATGTGCACGAGCTTGATGTCGGCGGCGCGAGCAAAATATTCGCCGGTGATATGGCTGGCGGTGCCGGCGCCGGCCGAGCCGAAATTGACCTTGTCGGGATTGGCCTTCGCATGGGCGACCAGTTCGGCCACACTTTTCGCGGGGAACGAGGGATGCACCACCAGCGAGTTCGGCGCGTTGCCGATCATGCCGATCGGCGCAAAGTCCTTGCGCGGATCGTAGCCGGGGTTCTTGTAGAGCGAGGGACCGATCGCCAGCGTGCCGGTGTAGCCCAGGAGCAGCGTGTAACCATCGGGATCGCTTTTGGCGACCGCCTTGGTGCCGACCGTGCCGCCGGCGCCGGGCCGATTGTCGACCACGACCTTCTCGCCGAGCAGTTCGCTCATCTTGTCGGCGATGGCGCGGCCGACGATCGAGGTGCTGCCGCCCGGAGCGAATGGAATTACCAAGGTGATAGCGCGGGCCGGATAGTTTTGCGCTCGCGCTGAATTGGTGGCTACGCTCGGGCCGAGCAGCGCGGCGACGACACAGAACGTCTTGATCCAAATGGGCATGATGAGCGCGCTCCCAGGACTGTTCTTCTTGTTGGCGCCGCCATCGTCGCCCAATCGCGCCGTGTTCGCAACCCGACCCGGAGACGGTTCCGTCATTGCGAGCCACCGGGTCGCGCGAATGCGCGCCCGATGACAGGCTCCGCGAAGCAATCCATGTCTCCGCTCACCGAGAGATGGATTGCTTCGTCGCTTCGCGCCTCGCAATGACGGCCCTACTTCCAGGCGAAGACCGGCTGCTCCAACTCGGCCACGCGGGTATCGCGACCCGCCAGCACTTCGGCAAATTGATAGATCAGCGCTGCCGTCGGCGCGTGGATATGTTGGCTGGCGTGGCGAAAGCGGATCACGCGCCGCGTGCTTTCGGGGATCGTGGTGAAGCTGAAGGCGCCCTCGCGCTCGATGTCGTCAAGTGCGACGCGATGGACGGAAGCGACCTCCGCCGGATTGGGCACGATATCGGCGCTGGCGCCGACCCAGACCACTACGGGCGTGATGAGATAGCCCGATCGCGTCGGGTAATCGTCGAGCAGGCCCAGCACATCGCCCTCGCCGAGGCCAACGCCGAGTTCTTCATGCAGCTCGCGCAGCGCTGCCTGCGCCTGTGTCTCGCCGTCGTCGCAGCGCCCGCCCGGCAACGCCCATTGGGCCGCGTGCGAACGCAAGGTCGCCGCACGGCGGGTCAGCAGAAACGTCGTGCCCCCACCGGCCTCGGCTTCCGTCAGCGCAATGGCCACCGCCGCGCGCTTCAGCTCAGGCTCTGCGCCGTCCGAAGGTACCCGCGTGAATGCCGCGCAGAGGGTTGCGATATTCCGCCGTGTGGTATCGTCAAATGACCGGGCCATCCCGCTTGACTACAACACCAGCGCATCAGATGAAATGACCCGGACAACATGACAGCCCGCAGGAAACGGAAAGCACGACATGACCGCCAAGGCCGCGGACAAACTCAAATCCGACGGCTGGAAGATCGTCGAAACATCAGGCTTCCTGCATCTGATCGGCCCGCTGTGGCAGCGCGTCGTCGACGGCGTGTATGAATTCGCGCTCATCACCGAGGACAAGCATCACAACCGCCGCGGCCTGGTGCAGGGCGGCGTCATCATGACCTTCGCCGACCGCACCTGCGGCATGACCGCCCGCTTCGTGTCGGGCAAGCCGACGCTGGCGACGGTGCAGCTCGACACGCATTTCGTCGAAGCCGGCAAAATCGGTGAGGTCCTGGTGTCGAAGCCGCACGTGGTGCGCTCCACCCGCAGCCTGATCTTCATCACGACAGAGGTGACCGTCGATAAGCGCTGTATCGCGATGGCGAGCGGTGTGTTCAAGATATTGAAGGGTGAGAGTTGAGAGAGAGAGGCCGTCATTCCGGGGCAATGCGCAGCATTGAACCCGGAATCTCGAGATTCCGGGTCTGGTGCTAACGCACCATCCCGGAATGACGGTCGAGATTGAGGAGCGATTGATGCAATACCGCCACCTCGGCCGCAGCGGCCTGAAGATTTCGCCGATCTGTCTGGGCACCATGATGTTCGGCGGACCAACCGACGAGGCGACGTCGTCGCGCATCGTGGGACGCGCGCGCGAGGCCGGCATCAACTTCATCGATACCGCGGACGCCTATAATGGCGGCCAGTCCGAGCAGGTGGTCGGCCGCGCCATTTCCAACAACAGGCACAACTGGATCCTCGCGACAAAGCTCGCCAACCAGATCGGCGACGATCCCAATCGCGGCGGGCTGTCGCGGCGCTGGGTGCTGCAGGCGGCGGACGAAAGCTTGAAACGGCTCGGCACCGACCACATCGACATTTACTACCTGCACAAGGAGGACCACGCGACGCCGCTGGAGGAGACGGTGCGCGCCATGGGCGATCTGATGCGCCAGGGCAAAATTCGCTATTTCGGCGTCTCGAACTACCGCGCCTGGCGTGTCGCCGAGATCTGCAACATCTGCGACAAGAGCGGCATCGATCGCCCGATCGTCAGCCAGCCCTATTACAACGCGATGAACCGGATGCCCGAGGTCGAGCACTTCCCGGCCTGCGGCTATTACGGCCTCGGCATCGTGCCCTATAGCCCGCTGGCGCGCGGTGTGCTGACCGGCAAGTACAAGCCGGATGCGGCGCCCGACAAGGAAACCCGCGCCGGCCGCGCCGACAAGCGAATGATGCAGACCGAGTGGCGGCCGGAATCGCTGCAGCTTGCACAGGAGATCAAGCGGCACGCCGAGGCCCGCGGCATCACCGCCGGGCAGTTCGCCGTGTCATGGGTGCTGAATTCGTCGTTCGTGAGCGGGGTGATCGCGGGTCCGCGAACCGAGGAACAATGGGACGATTACGTCAAGGCGCTCGACTACCGCTTCACGGCCGAGGACGAGGCGTTGATCGATCAACTCGTGGTGAGCGGCCATCCATCGACGCCGGGGTTCAATGATCCGGCCTATCCGATCGAGGGGCGGCGGGCGCGGACGGACGGCCATGCCCGATGAGCCGATTGGCGGGCCACCACTTTGCGCTGTATCAAGGCTGGAACGCTCGTAATCGGACAGTAACCTGTAACGGGATGGTAACCTCGCGCGTCTAAACCTCCCTGTTCAGGCGGAGATCCATGTGGAGGTCCATGTGGTGGACGAGCACAGAATAGCACCACGGCGGCGGTTATTGAAATCGGGCAAGATAGCGTTTGGCGGCGGTGCCGCCTTCGATTGCACGGTCCGCAATCTTTCCGAAACCGGCGCCGCGCTCGAGGTGATCTCCCCCGTCGGCATTCCCGAACGCTTCACCCTGGTGATCGAAGCCGACCACCTCCATCTGCCGTGCCGCGTCGTCTGGCGCAAAGAGAAGCGGATCGGGGTTCATTTCGAAGCCTGAGCAGCGCCGCCATTCTGCACAAGAGCATCTCTGCACAAGCGCATCACTTGCCCGAACAGCTACGGCCAGCCGCTACAACAGCGGTTGGATGCAGCGGAAGAGGCCGCGCACGAATGCGCCACGGGCGGGACCTGACAGATCGCGGTGCGGGTCCGGCCTGATACGTGGTGACCGGCCCCGCCGCGAAATGATCGCCTCCAGCTTCAGTGCTTGGATTCGAGGCTGACGATAACGCCTGTGGGCTCGGGCTCGTGCGGCGACAGTTTCGTCAGCGTCTCATCGCTCCAATTGGCAAGGTTGACGATCATGCCGATTGATGTGTTCGGCTCGGAAGCCTCGGTGGGTTCCAGGACGTTGAGCCCGCCGCTGTCGAGGAAGAACGTATGATCCCCGAACATGCTGGCCAGTTGCGGGACCACCGGATGATCGTCGGGAAGCGCCTGGGCTTCGAATTGCTTCAAGGTGCGTTCCACCTGTGCAGAGTTCAATTTCATGCACGACTCCTTAACTAGCTTCTGGGTTGGTCGAGGACCGCGAAGCGGCTAGGACCGCCACGCGGCTGCTTCCTGCGAAGGATACGAAAGACGTCAAGGGTGTCGGATCTTGATCGCTCGTCCCCACCACCAGCACGCGCGCTGGTTCGCAAGTTCTCATTCAAATCCGCAAGCATCGCGAATTGAATGCGGGACAGTGGTGCCTCTTTGCGCCGGTTCAACCGGGCAACGAAATTAAATTCGCAATGTTCCGCAAAATATCTGCTCGAAAATGTTGCGGCCGCGCGGAACCCTGCGGAACGTGCACGCTGCCGGGCGACCTCTATCTATCTTTCGTCGGGAATAGGGTGCCGCCTCGCCAACTCGTCGAGCGGCAGATGCGCCTCCGCATCGCTCAGCGCAAAGCGAACAATGACGTCCTGACGGCCGATCTGCCCCCAAAGCCCCTCCGATGACCATTTCTGTGGCATCGGCCCCCGCAGACCTTCGACCCAAACAAAATACCATTCCGTCATGGCAGCACCTCTCAGGTCTGGTCCGGAACCAGATGCGTTGCGGCCTCGTTGAGAAAGAGATTGTCGGCCTGGAACGCGAAAAGGCCGCTCAGCCTGTGCCCGCCCCTTCCGGAATTCTGCGACGGCCCGGAAGCCCCGTACACATCCAATGATGAGGATTTCGTCATGGAAATCAGCAATTTCAAGGACATGTACCTCGCCGAACTGCAGGAACTGGTGAGTATGGAGGAGCAGCTTGCGGAAGCGCTGCTCCGCATGGCGGCTGCCGCAGCCCATCCGGCGTTGAAGGATGCGCTGGTGGATCATCATGCGGAGACAATGCGGCAGAAGGAACGCCTTGTCGGCATCCTGCGCAGACATGACGCAGACTCGACGGCGCATGTCGATCAGGCCATGCAGGGCCTCATCAGTGAAACCCGCAAGATGCTCGGCATCCTGGAAGGCGACGATCTTCGCGATGCGGGCCTGATCGCATCCGCGCAGAAGCTCGAGCATTACGAGATCGCCGCCTACGGCTCAGCCGCCGCGCTAGCCGGCCAGCTCGAACTGCGTGACGACCAGATGATCTTGCACGACAGCCTGCTGGAAGAGAAAGAGGCCGACGCCATTCTCACCGACATCGCCAAGGGCGAAGTCAATCCGGATGCGCTGGCAGCGTGAGGGCAGGCTGATTGAAGCGAGGCGCTTACGTCGTCCCTGCCTAGTGCGCAATTGCGCACGGGGCGCAGGGATCCATAGCCTCCGGCCTCGCTTGTTTTGCACAGTCGTTACTATCTGCCTTTTCCAACAAGAGAGGCCGCGGAGTATGGGTCCCTGCGAGAGCGAACTGCAGTTTGCCGTTGCGCTTGAGGCAAATCAGCCGGCAGCAGTGCCCAGAATGTCGTTCGCAGGGCGCGGCTCGAATCCCTCGCCTCGCGGCGGGGGCCGCGGTGATCGAGCGCGACGAGAGCAGTGCCAAACCAACAGGCGCGCGGAGGCGGGCCGGAGATCCGGCCCGCCCGCGCCACCTCAAGCGGTTACGAGGAAATTCGCGGCGTTCAACTCGTTCGGAAGAAGACCCAAGAACAGCACCTGATTGCCCTCGCCGAGATCAAGGGTGGTGCCCGACGCTGACGCGCTCAGATTGTCCAGCGGGTCGAAGTCTGCTCCGAAGCCTTCCAACACCGCGACGTCCTGCGTTACGTCGAAGTCGGTAATGGTATCATTGCCTCGCTCAGTCTCGCGAAAGATAAACTGATCAGCTCCACCGAAACCCGCGAGGGTGTCGTCGCCGGCGCCGCCTTCGATCGTATCACCAGCATTGCCGCCGAAGATGGTGTCATTGCCGCGGTCTCCGAACAGACGGTCGGGCGCGTGATCCGCCAACTGCTGGTTGGCGACCGCCCGGATGAGGTCGTCACCGTTACCACCAAAGATCGTGTCGGCGGCAACGTCGCCGCCTCGCAGCGTGTCATTCCCGGCGTCCCCGAACACGGTATCGCCCGTAGGATCGTTCCAGGCGATGAAGTCATCGCCGGCACCGCCGAAGACGGTATCCATTCCGGCCATGCCGCCGACGGTGTCGTTGCCTTGACCGCCGAAAACCAGGTCATTGCCAGCGCCTGTATTGATATCGTCGTTTCCCTGGCCGCCCCTGATAATGTCGTCGCCGTCGCCGCCTTCAAGTCTGTCGTTCCCGGCAAGGCCACGGATGATGTCATTGCCGCCGAGCCCGGGAAGGAAATCGTCGCCCGGCGTTCCGACGACAACGTTGTCGTTGTCATCTGCGATTGCGATCAACTGACCCCGGATCTCGCCTCCCTGAAATTGATTCGTATGGACGTTGAAATAGATTGGGATCTCCGATCCGACCGGAGCTGTGCCGAATTCGTCGGCGAAGTCAGTGATTGGAACGCTGGCGGGGTCCGTCGTCTCCCATCGGCCACTCACCGTCCAGGAGCCATCCGTATTCAGGGCGATGCTGAGATCATCGCCGTCCTGTGCCGGGTTGATCTGCCCGAAGACAACGGGCCCGTTTACTCCTCGCACCTGATTGTGAAAATGCGTGGAGATGACGTCGTCTGAGGTCGATGGCGTCTGGGCCGGACCACCCGTAATCGGGCCGTAATCGACGCCCTCGATCCGAAACGTATAGCTCGCGGCAATTTCCGTGCTGTCAAAGATGACGGTGCCGAGACCGCTTGCAGTCGAGTTGTTCGGAGGAACTTCCTGAGTGCCTTCGAGAACCACGCGGAACGCTGTAGACATGAGAGCCTCCTGCTCTTTGCGCAGCAGGTCGGGCGGCCAGCGACGCCGGCCTGCATATGTGGCAGATGTTGCACCCGGCTCGCGCCGGCATGGATCAGGCGCCGCGTCGCTCCGCTATCGCGGAATCGGCGCGTTGTCCTTCTCGCGGTATTTCGGCCGAGAACAAGGGATCGCTGGATCGCGCCAAGCTAGCTCCGCCGCTGTAGGCCATCGACCGGGCGTTATTGTGATTTGTTTATCGCGATCGACTCATTGTGATGCAATGTCCGGTTGCCGACGCAGAAATTGTGTTCGGTTCCAACCTGCAACCCGTCACCGTAGCTCACCACCGTGGCTCGCATCTACAATCGCGACAATGCTGGAAGCACACGGTAGCGGGCGATTTCGTGCGGAAACTCGCCGCGGTTGGCGAGCAGGACGACGCCAACCTTGCGCCCGGGTACGAGCCCCACATAGGCCGTCGCATTGTTGAGGCCGCCCGGCTTGTCGACGATGCCTACTCCGTCCACATCGATGGTTTCCCAAGCCATCGCCTGTCCGAACTGCTCGCTGACACGGAACATTTCACGCTGCGTCATCTGTAAAGCCTCACGTAGCTGCGGATCGGCCGCGCCATCGCCGAGGCAGGCCGCGAGGAAGATCGCGAGATCCCGCGCTGAAGTGAACATCTGCCCGGTGCCGGGGAATTCAAAATAGCCCTGCTGGTTGCCCCGCGGACCGATTGGCATGCCGTTATCGGAATAGCCCTGGACGACGCGTTGCATCAGCGCCGGACCCATGATGGCGCGGCGGTCCGGCCCCCGTTCGGGGAGCAGCGTCGAATTCATATTGAGGGGCCGCAGGATACGGCTCTCGATGAGCTTGTCGATAGGAAGCCCGTACCGACGCTCGAGCGCGAGCTGCAGCAGCACGTAACCGGCGTGCGTATAAATGCGTTGCTTGCCCGGCCCTTCGCCCGCGGGCGGCGTCCAAACGTTGAGCATGTCGATGAATTCGGCCAACGAATACGACGCGTTGGGCCAGGGCGGGTGATCCGTCGGCAACAACAGGCCGGAAGTATGGGCGGCGAGTTCGCCGATCGTGACCCGGCGAATATAGTCGCCCTGCAGTTCCCCGACATATTTGCTGACCGGATCGTCCAGCCGCAACTCGCCGCGAAGCGTTCCGAGCGCGACCAGTGCAGCCTCAAACACCTTGCGAAGCGACGCGACATTGAACAGCGCGTCCGGCGTGATTGGACGCTTCTCCGCTTGATCGGCAAGGCCGTAGCTAAAGAACCGCGTGTGGCCGGCGACGTAGACAACGGATGCAAGCCCGCCCGCATGATCGGCCGTTGCCTCGGGCGCGATGTTGGCAGCCATGATATCTTCAACCCGGGAATCCGTATCAGGGCCGGTCATAACCGCTGACGCCAAACCGGGCAGGAAGACGAGCAGGAGCGCCAGAATTGCACGAGACGCGCAGTAAGACCGCGATCTGATCAAGAGCGTTACCTTTGGACATTTGCTGCGATAGCCTGCAGCGGCCACGCCGGTCGGACGATCCAGCGATTGATGCAAACGCCATAGTCGGTCCGCACCGTGCAGTGGCGGCCCGCACACCACCACGAGCGCAAACGCGCAGATGCTTTGCTGAGTTCCTCGATCCGATCGAGTGCTCGATGTCAAATATTTTCGATCGGCGACGCCGCATTACGAATGCTGCCGCGGGGTCTGGTGCCATGAACGAGGGATCACGGTGACACTTAATTGATATAACCAAACCCGGATGTCGTTTCACTCATCCGGGCTACACTTGCTGGTCACCATTTCTCGACCCACGGTCGGAGCACGACTTCGAACGCCCATGTCGACCGATGCTGGCGGTGCAGTTGCAGATAGGTTTCGGCGATATGGTCGGGGTCGGCCATGTTGTCGTCGACAGTCGTTCCCGCCAGCCGGTGCGCACGGGTCCCGTCCTCCTGAGTCCAGCCGATCGCGGCGTCGATCGGCACATTCGCGACGTGGATACCCTGCGGCATCAGTTCTCTTGCCATGCTCTGCGCGAGTCCGGACTTGGCATGACACGCCATTGCAAAGGCGCCGCTCGATGGGAAGCCTTTCAGCGCCGCGCTGGCGTTCGTGAAGATGATCGTTCCTTTGGCGCCGTTGGCGTCGGGTTGGTTTCCCAGCATGAGTCGAGCTGCCTGCTGACCTACCAGTAACGCGCTGAACGCCGCGTTTCGAAGCGTTTCGAACGCCATGACCGGGTCGGCTTCGACAACGCTCTTGCGGAAAATGCCAGGAACGCGGCCATCGATGTTATGCACGACAAGCCTCGGCATCCCCATGTCTCGAACGACGTTCTCGAACAACCGCTCAACGGCCGCCGGTTCGCTTGCATCGCAGGCGTATCGGCGTACGCCATGCATCTTCTCGAGAGTCTCAAGAACCGCCTTTTCTGGATTCCTGGCTGCGACGCCGACACGCATGCCGTTTTCCGCGAACAGCCTGGCGCAGCTTGAGCTGATGCCCGGGCCGCCCCCGACAATGAGCGCAACGCCCTGGACGGTAGGTTGGATTTCGTCTCTGTCGGATTGAGTCATGTTGCGTGCTCGAATGTGATCTTGCGGCATCGGATCTCCTTGCTGCGGTGACATTACGTCCTGCTCCGTCAGTGATTCCTTTCGACGCCGTTACCTCATCTGGACAACGACCTTCCCCTTGGCCCGCCCCTTCTCGAGATACGCAAGCGCCTCCCTCACCTGTTCAAATGAAAATACCTTGTCGATTCACCGGCCGGATGCGCCCTGCCTTGAGAAGCTCACCGATCTCCGCGAGCTGGCTGCCGTCTGGATGTACGAACAAGAACGAATACGCGACGCCGCGTTTCTTGGCGTGGCGAATTATCTTGCGGCTCAGCAACCCGAACACGAACACCATGAAAAAGTTCATACCTCGGGCGCGAGCGAATGCGGCGTCCGGTGGCCCAATGAGCGAGACGACAGTGCTCCCGGGCTTCAGTATCCGAAGGGATTTCTCGATCGCATCGCCCCTGACTGTACCCAGCACGGCATCGTAGTCCTGCAGCACTTCCTCAAATTGTTGCTTCTTGTAATCAACCACCTCGTCGGCTCCGAGGCTCCGGACCAGATCCACATTTCCCGTACTTGTCGTCGTCCCCACCCTTGCTCCGAGGTATTTCGCGAACTGGATCGCGAACGTACCAATACCGCCGGCCCCCGCGGGGACGAACAACCTTTGACCTGGCTTGAGGCGCATACGCTCCTTGAGCGCTTGCCACGACGTCAGTCCGACCATCGGGATCGAGGCTGCCTGCACGAAGTCCAGATTTGCCGGCTTGAGCGCGGCGGCGCTCTCGGGCACAAGTGCAAATTCGGCGAGAGCGCCCGTGCCGTTCAGGTCGAAGATGCTGGCGAAGACGGCGTCGCCCGGCTTGAAGCGAGTCACGCGACTTCCCACCTCCACCACGACACCGGCCAGATCGCTGCCCAGCGTGGCTGGTAGCTGAAGCCGGAGGATGGGCTTGAACGTTCCTTTCGGAATCATGTTGTCGATGGGATTCAAACCGGCCGCGTGAACCTGAACGAGAATCTCGTCCGGCTTGGGCACTGGCCGAGGCGTATCAACGAACGCGACCTGATCCGCTCTGCCATAACGCTTTAAGACAAGTGCTCTCATGTGTCCCCGTGCCGGAGATGTTCCGGTCTTGGCTGTGATGACGGCAGTCGGCGCTTGCACCGGCCGCACGCCGTCAGAAAGCTCGAGCGGTGCGGGGAGGCTGCGACGCCATTAGCGCATCAAGCCGCAGGTCCTTTCGTATCCCCGCATCCACCAGGCCAGCCGGCGCAAATCTGCGAAGAAAGCGCAGGCGCTTCGCGAGCCTGCCGGCCGCGTATCGGACCTTCGGGTGCGCCGCGCTGGCCGCTGTTAGCACCGTGTCGGCAACCACGCCTGGCTCTTCGGCAGTTGCCATGACCTCATTCACCCTCTTGTTCACGCCCGCACGGGCCTCGCGATACTCATCGAGCCTGGCATCCGGCTCCATGAAGTTCGCGTCGAATGGCGTCTTCGTGTACGCAGGCTCGACAACCGAGACCCGGATCCCCCTCGTGCGCAGTTCATGGTCGAGCGATTCCGAATAACCTTCCACCGCGTGCTTGGTTGCGGCATAGAGCGCGCCATACGGCATCGGTAGAAAGCCAAGCACGGAGCCGATGTTGATGATGCGACCACTCCCTTGGCGTCGCATGTGAGGCACGACGGCGCGCGTCATCCGAACCAGCCCGAAAAAATTCGTCTCGAAGATCGATCGGGCCTGATCGATCGAGCTCTCTTCCGCTCCGGCGGGGGCAACACCGAAGCCGGCGTTGTTCACGAGCAGATCGATGCGGCCGTCTCGCCGCATCACTTCGCTGACGGCCGCCTCCACGGATTCATCGCTGGTCACGTCGAGCGGCAGCATCTCGAACGAACGCGTGCCGGCCTGGGCTCCCCGTCTGCTGGTACCGTATACCTTGTAGCCGGCTTTCGCGAGCCGCTCCGCCGTGGCCTCGCCGATGCCTGACGAGGCGCCTGTAACGAGCGCAATTTTCCCCTTAGGCTTAACCATCTACTTCTCCTGATGACGCCGGACGGCGGGGCACGATCAAATTGCCTACAGACGCCTGCATCGGTTCGCTGCTCGATTTCAGCGCATTTTTAGTTACGATCGTAATTATTATAAGATGACGATCGTAATTATACTTGTCAAGACCCGCCACCGGCTTAAGATCGGCGGTATGCGTGTTTCCAAGGAAAAGGCGGCTGAAAACCGCGAACGAATTCTCGAGGCCGCGTCGCGCCTCATGCGCGAACGTGGCATCTCCGGCGTAGGCGTTGACGCGCTGACCGAAGCGGCCGGGATGACCCACGGCAGCCTCTACAGTCAGTTTGGGTCCAAGGAGCGGCTTATCGAAGAAGCGGTGGCCGACGCGATAGCCGCCAAAGGGAAAGAGCTGGGTGAGGTGTCTACTCTCGGCGGCTACGTTTCAGAATACCTCTCGGCGGCGCATCGGGACGCGCCGGGAAGCGGCTGTCCCTTTGCAGCTTTGTGTTGCGAGATGCCGCGCCAAAGCCAGGGCGTGCAACAGCGCTTCACAGCCGGCTTGAGGGCCATGGCCGGCTGGCTGAGTGGCCGAATGGGTTCCGGGATCAAGCAACGCCAGCGCGATGAGGAGGCGCTCGCGACCCTCGCCTCTTTGGTCGGGGCGCTCGTGCTCGCCCGCGCCGTAAGCGATCCCAAGCTATCAGACAATATCCTTCGCTCGACCAGGAAAAGGCTGGAGCGCTGATCTCTCGGCGCGGCCGGACGGATCCTGATGCATTGCGCCTGGTACATGCGGCACGCATCGCCTGTCCGATTTGGGTCGATGAACGATTTGTCACGACGGTTCAAAGCAGATGGCGGACCGCTTTGTGTCAGAAAGAGCCTGCGGCGCGCTCGCTTAGGCAAATGGAAATGGTGCCCAGGGGCGGGATCGAACCACCGACACTGCGATTTTCAGTCGCATGCTCTACCAACTGAGCTACCTGGGCATACTCGAAGGCCCAAAGGCCGGGCGAGCGGGCGGTTTATAGAGAGGTCGGACGCACCTGTCCACCCAGCTTCGCCTTCCTGTCCGGCATAGCCCGAAGGGCGACGACGGATGGCTTCGCTGGGCGCGGCCCGACTCCAGCGCTATCACCAAATTACTGGGGAATCTCGATTATTCGGCGTCCTCGGGGTCGGTGTCGCGGCCGGGGATGACGTATTTGTCGGACAGCCAGCGGTTCAGATCGACGTCCCGGCAGCGGCTGGAACAGAACGGCAGTGTGGCGGGATTCGCCGGCTTGCCGCAGACCGGGCAGGGTTTCGGCGGCGGCTTTCCGCCGGCATCCTTGGGCCTGCCAGCATCTTTGGGGCCGTCAACTGGCATTGAGCCAGCCGAACCGGATCGGGAAGCCCTCCCCGCCGAGCAGCGTGACCGATTCGTAGAGCGGCAGCCCGACCACGTTAGAGTAGGAACCGACCATCTTGACCACGAACGATCCGGCGATGCCCTGCACGGCGTAGCCGCCGGCTTTGCCGCGCCATTCGCCGGAGCCGATATAAGCCTGGATGTCATCCTCGCTCAAACGCTTGAAGCGGACGCGGGTTTCGATCAGGCGCTGGCGGAACGCCTCCTTCGGCGTCACCAGGCAGATCGCGGTGTAGACGCGGTGATTGCGCCCCGACAGCAGCCGAAGGCACTGCGCGGCTTCATCGACCAGGTTGGCCTTGGGCAGAATGCGGCGGCCGACCGCGACCACCGTATCGGCGGCGAGGATGAAGGCGCCGCGCAGCTCGTCGTCGAGCTTCACCGATTTCAGCGCCGCATCGGCCTTGGCCCGCGCCAGCCGATTGGCACAGGCGCGCGGCAGCTCGCCCCGCCTCGGGGTCTCGTCGACATCTGCAGGGCGCAGCGCGTCAGGCTCGATGCCGGCCTGGTTGAGCAGGCTGAGCCGCCGCGGCGAACCGGAAGCAAGAACGAGTTTGGGACGGCCAAGCATGCTGGATTTTGTCGTGGAAAAAGGATTCGGAAGGACGCGCGCGCGGGAACCTATCGGAAGGCACTCCATTCCACAACCGGGCAACAAGTGATTGATGGAACTTCGATTCTTTCGTTGTCCCTGCGAACGCAGGGACCCATAAGCACAGGCCGATGTCATTGAAACGACAGTCGGCGACTGGCACTTCCTTAAATTCGCACGGTCACGGCGTATGGGTCCCTGCGTTCGTCGCAGGGACGACCGCGACAGTGACTACCCGCTCGCCGCGCCGGCTTTGGCAAATCGGCGGCGGATGCGCATCGACAGTCCGTCGCAGACTTCGCGATAGGCTTGCAGCTTCTGCTCGCGGTTGCCTTCCATGCCGGTCGGATCTGGCGTCGGCCAATACTCGACATCGGCGGCAAGCGTCCGCGTCAGCTCCAGCGCCTTGTGGTGCGCCTCGGGTGACAGCGTGATGATGAGATCGAAATTGAGTCCCTCCCAATCGTCCAATTCCTCGAATGTCATGGGCTTGTGGCTGGAAATATCCTGGCCGAGTTCCGCCATCACGGCGACCGCGAACGGATCGAGTTCGCCCTTCTTGACGCCGGCGGATTTCACATAGAGCGCCTGCGGGAACATCTGCTGCAACAGGCTCGCCGCCATCGGCGAACGGACGCTGTTCAGGCCGCATGCGAACAGCACGGCCTGCGGATTGCGCGCGCGGGGCGGCGCCTCCATGCGGTCAGGCTTCTCTCTGACGTTTCGGCGTCATGCGTCCTGCCCCTTCCAGTGCAGCACGCAGATCAGCGTGAACAGCCGCCGCGCGGTTTCGAAATCGATCCGCACCTTGCCCTTCAGCCGCTCCTGTAGCGTGCGCGAGCCCTCGTCATGGATGCCGCGACGGCCCATGTCGATCGCCTCGATCTTGTCGGGCGTGGCGGTGCGGATCGCCTGGTAGTAGCTGTCGCAGATCATGAAATAGTCCTTCACGATCCGCCGGAACGGCGTCAGCGACAACAGGTGAGCCACGACAGGCGCGCCGTCCTCGCGGCGGATGTCGAACATCAGCCGGTTGCCGGTAATCGCGATGTGCAGCGTGTACGGCCCCTGCACTGTGCCTTCCGGCGCGAACAGGTTCTGCTCGATCAAATCGTAGATCGCGATCGCGCGCTCATGCTCGATATCGGGCCCGGAGCGCCCGATCGATTCCTCGTCGAGCGTCACCGCGACGATGCGGTTGTGCTGGTCATCGTCTGGCGGCGGCTTGTTCATGACAGATTGAGGCGTAATCCGACGGAGCGTGAATGGGCGTCTAAACCCTCGGCTTTGCCCAAGGTCATCGCGGCAGGCCCCAGCGCGCGCAACTGGTCCGGCCCGCATTTGAGAATCGAAGTGCGCTTCATGAAGTCTAGCACGCCAAGTCCGGACGAAAACCGCGCCGAACGCGCCGTCGGCAGCACGTGGTTGGAGCCGCCGACGTAGTCGCCGATCGCCTCCGGCGTATGGGCGCCGAGGAAGATCGCACCGGCGTTGCGGACTTTCGCCGACAGGCCTTCCGCATCCGCGGTCATGATTTCCAGGTGCTCGGCGGCGATCGCATTCGCCAGCTCCACCGCCTCGTCGAGTTTTTCAACCATGATGATGGCGCCGAAATCGTTCCACGAGGCGCGCGCGATGTCGGCACGCGGCAGCGTGGCAAGCTGGGCTTCCACCGCGCGTTCGACCTCAGCGGCGAGCGCCGCGCTGTCCGTGATCAGGATCGACTGCGCGCTCGCATCATGCTCGGCCTGCGCCAGCAGATCGGCGGCGATCCAGCCCGCATTGCCAGTATCGTCGGCGATGACGAGCACTTCCGAGGGGCCGGCGATCATGTCGATGCCGACCTTGCCGAACACCTGCCGCTTGGCGGCGGCGACATAGGCGTTGCCGGGGCCGACGATCTTGGCGACCGGCGCGATCGTCGCCGTGCCGTAGGCCAGCGCCGCCACCGCCTGCGCGCCGCCGACGCGATAGATCTCGGAGACGCCGCCGAGATCGGCGGCCGACAGCACCAGCGGATTGAGCTTGCCACCCGGCGACGGCACCACCATCACCACCCGCGGCACGCCGGCGACCCTGGCCGGCACCGCATTCATCAAGACCGAGGACGGATAGGCCGCGGTGCCGCCGGGCACGTAGAGCCCGACCGCATCGACCGCGCTCCAGCGCCAGCCGAGCTCGACGCCGAGCGCATCCGTGAAGCGCTCGTCCTTCGGCAATTGCCGCTGGTGAAAGGCCTCGATCCGGTCGCGGGCGAATTTCAGGGCATCGATCGTGCCGGCGTCGCAGGCCTTTACCGCGGCGTCGATCTCGGCCGCGGTCACGCGCAAGCCGCCGGCCGTGACCTCGAGCCGGTCGAATTTCTTCGTCGCCTCGATCAGGGCAGCGTCGCCGCGGGCGGCCACGTCATCGACAATGGCCCTTGTGGCGCGCTCGACATCGGCCGAAACCTCGCGCTTGGCGGCGAGGAATTGCTGGAATCGCTGGTCGAAATCAGCGCTGCTTCTGTCCAGGCGAACGGGCATGGGGACTTTCTGGGGCTAGGATCGAAGGCCCATGCTCAATGGCGCGGCGGCCAAGGGCCGTCAACCCTTGCCGCCTCAGAAACAGAATCCGTAGGGTGGGCTAAGCGAAGCGAGCCCACCGTATGGTTCTGCTCGGGCGGTCGAAGATGGTGGGCACGCTGCGCTTTGCCCACCCTACGGCGCCTACGGCGGTAGAATCACCCCTCCGGGCCTGCCGGCGCGATGGTGAGGTCGCTGGTCCCGAGATCGTCGGTGCCGAGGTCGGTCAGCTCACATTCCAGGCACTCGACGTCCAGCCGCAGCGCCCCGCCCTGGCTGAACAGCAGAAGCGCGCTGCCGCCCGGCGCCTCGCCGGGATGGAATTCGATCCCGACCAGTTCCAGCACCGCATCTAGCTGTTCCAGATCGATGTTGCGCGATTTACAGGCCAGCACCCTGTCGAAGCGCAGCGCCGCAATGAGGCGGCGCGGTTCGGTTCCGCCTGACAGCGTCTGCTCCCAGTCGAGCCTGTTCATGCCGACCACCAGCCGCTTTTCGTCCTGCCGCCAGACGATGTCGGACGCCTGGACGCGGGCGTCCTGGACATGGGCCGACATGACGGCGAGATCGTCGGCATCGAGCGCAATCAGTTTCAGCGGGTCCGCCGGCATCCCAATAATCTTTCGCTGATCTCTCGCTAGCCTGCGATCTACTCAATCGCTGATGCGCTCGATCGATGCACCGCAGGCCGAGAGTTTTTCCTCCAGCCGCTCGAAACCGCGGTCCAGATGATAGATGCGGTTGACCATGGTTTCGCCCTCGGCGGCAAGCCCCGCGATGACAAGCGAGACCGACGCGCGCAAATCGGTCGCCATCACGGGCGCGCCGCGCAGCCTGGCGATGCCGTCAATGGTCGCGGTTTCGCCGTCCAGCGAAATCCGCGCGCCGAACCGCGCCAGTTCCTGCACATGCATGAAGCGGTTTTCGAAAATGGTCTCGGTGATCTGCGAGGAGCCGTCGGCGCAGGCCATCAGCGCCATCAATTGCGCCTGCAGGTCGGTCGGGAAACCCGGGAACGGCGCGGTCGACACCGTCACGGGGCGGATGCCGGCGCCATTGCGCGCGACCCGGATGCCGTCATTGTTGACGGTGATGACGGCGCCGGCTTGCACCAGCACGTCGAGCGCCGACTGCAGCAGCTCGGGGCGCGCGCCGGAAAGCTGCACGTCGCCGCCGGTCATCGCGACCGCCATCGCATAGGTGCCGGCTTCGATCCGGTCCGGCAGCACGGTATGCTGGGCACCGTGCAGTTTCGCGACGCCCTCGACCGTGATGCGAGGCGTGCCCGCGCCGGTGATGCGCGCGCCCATCTTGTTCAGGCAATCGGCGACATCTGCGATTTCAGGTTCGCAGGCGGCGTTGCTGATGATGGTCGTGCCCTTGGCGAGCGTTGCCGCCATCAGCGCGACATGGGTGCCGCTCACCGTCACCTTGGGAAAGTCAATCGCTGCGCCGCGCAGGCCGCCGGGCGCCTTCGCCACCACATAGCCGCCGTCGATGGTGAGTTCAGCGCCGAGCTTTTCCAGCGCCATGATCAGGAGATCGACCGGCCGCGTGCCGATGGCGCAGCCGCCCGGCAGCGAGACCTTTGCTTCGTGCATCCGCGCCAGCAGCGGCGCGATCACCCAGAAGCTGGCGCGCATCCGCGACACCAGTTCATACGGCGCCGTGGTGTCGATGATATTCGCCGCCGAGATGTGCAGGGTCTGGCCCTGGTATTGCCGGTCGCCGGGCCGCTTGCCCGCGGACATGATGTCGACGCCGTGATTGCCTAAAATACGCTGTAACTGCGCGACGTCGGCAAGCCGCGGCACGTTGTCGAGGATGAGCGTTTCCTCCGTGAGCAGGGCAGCGATCATCAGCGGCAGGGCCGCATTCTTCGCGCCTGAAATGGCAATGGTGCCGTTGAGCTTGCTGCCGCCGACGATACGAATGCGGTCCATGACGACACCCTTCTACTATGCACAAATTGCAGGAGATATGGGTGCACAGCAGAAGATATTTGCGGCGATTTGATGGGGTGGCGCAGCAACCGTCATTCCGGGGCGCGCGAAGCGCGAACCCGGAATCTCGAGGTTCCGGGTTCGATGCTAGCGCATCGCCCCGGAACGACGTTCTTACGCTCTGAGCCTACGACCTGATGAACGCCAGCAGATCGGCATTGATCGTGGCCGCTTCCGTGGTCGGCATGCCGTGCGGAAAGCCCTTGTAGGTCTTCAGCGTGCCGTTCTTCAAAAGCTTCGCCGACAGCGGCGCGGAGTCTTCGTAAGGAACGATCTGGTCGTCGTCGCCATGCATCACCAGCACCGGCACGGTGATCTTCTTGAGATCTTCGGTGAAGTCGGTCTGCGAGAAGGCGACGACGCCGTCGTAATGCGCCTTGGCCCCGCCGATCATGCCCTGACGCCACCAGTTCTGGATAATGGCTTCCGAAGGCTTGGCGCCCGGGCGGTTGTAGCCATAGAACGGGCCCGACGGCAGCGCGCGATAGAATTCCGAGCGGTTCGCGGCGAGCTGCGCCTGAAGTCCGTCGAAGACTTCCTTGGGAAGACCGCCCGGATTGGCCGGCGTCTGCACCATCAGTGGCGGCACTGCGCTCAGGATCGCCGCCTTCGCCACCCGGCTCTCGCCGTGGCGGGCGATATAATGCACCACCTCGCCGCCGCCGGTGGAATGGCCGATATGAACGGCGTCCTTCAGATCGAGATGCGCCGTCAGCGCCGCGAGGTCGTCGGCGTAATGATCCATGTCGTGGCCGTCGGCCACCTGGCTGGAGCGGCCATGGCCGCGCCGGTCATGGGCGATCACGCGGAAACCGTTGTTCAGGAAAAACAGCATCTGCGTGTCCCAGTCGTCTGATGACAGCGGCCAGCCGTGGCTGAACACGATGGGCTGACCCGAGCCCCAGTCCTTGTAGAAGATGTCGACGCCGTCTTTGGTGGTGATGGTGGGCATGGGAATTCTCCTCTTGCTACGCCGTCATTCCGGGACACGCGTCTTCGCGTGGACCCGGAATCTGGATGTGGTGAAAAGAGATTCCGGGTTCGCGCTGGCGCGCGCCCCGGAATGACGAGATTGGGTCAAGTAAGCTCTCACGCGGGGCGGAAGCGCCGCCACACGCCGATGATCATGACGACAAAAAACACCAGGACGAGGCCCTGGGCCACCGCGAAGATGGGCCCCGACGGCGGATTGCCCGGCGCCAGTGCGGTCAACGCCGGTATCTTGAGGAAGCTCTGGATCACCAGCACGAACACGTTGAGATAAAGCGAGATCAGCGCGGTCAGCACGTAGATCCAGCGCCATGGGCCGGACAGCTTCGTGACGTAGAGCGCAATGCAGGCGACCGCCAGCAGCACCAGCGACAGAATGCCGATCATGTGAGATGGCAACGTCTTTTCGAACAAGAATGGCGGAATCACAAAACCGGTGGCGCTGGTCAGGATCGTGAACACCAGGAAGATCGCGGTGAGACCCGGCTGAAGTTTCGAGCCGAGCATTCCGAACATCACGACCAGGCCCGCGACGATGGCAATCAGGCTGATGATCACATGGACCACCGTCAACGTCGACAAACTCATCCCCAGCATCATGATGCGCCCCCTTCGTTGGAAACTTTCCAAAGGCTACGACGCGGCACGAAAAATTTCCACACGCATCGCGTGCCACGCCGGCAATGCAGGCATGTGCGTGAATGAAGACACAGCAACGAAAGTAGTATGATGCGCGAAATATTTGCACACTTGTCACAAATGCCAGCAGAGACGACGCTGATGAATTGAATCTAACAGTAGCGTGGGATCGGACCGTTATACGGCGCCTTCTCCTATAGCGCCGGCTTCGCGCTATCGGCCAGAAAGCCATGCAGCGCGGCAACGACCTGCGCGCCCTCGCCGATCGCGCCGCCGACGCGCTTGACGGAGCCGGAGCGCACGTCGCCGACCGCGAACACGCCGGGCACCGAGGTTTCCAGCGGCGACGCCGACGGCCCGTCTTGCTGTTTGCATTGCGCCCCCGTCACCACGAAGCCGCCGCGGTCGACCATGACGCCGCAACCCTCGAGCCAGCCGGTGGCAGGATCGGCGCCGACGAACAGAAACAGGTTGCGGATATCGAGCGCGTATTCCTCCGGCGCCAGACGGCTGCGCCAGCGCACACGCGCCAGCGACGCGTCGTCATCGCCTTCGAGGCCAATCACTTCGGTGTTGAACATCAGTTCGATGTTCGGCGTCGCCTCGATGCGCTCGATCAGATAACGCGACATGCTGGCGCCTAGCCCGCCGCCGCGGATGATCATGTAGACCTTGCGCGCATGGCCGGACAGGAACACCGCGGCTTGTCCGGCAGAATTGCCGCCGCCGACGAGCACGACATCCTGGCCGGCGCATAGCTTCGCCTCGATCGGCGATGCCCAGTACCAGACCCCGCGTCCCTCGAACTTCGCAAGATTTTCGATCTCGGGCCGGCGATAACGCGCTCCGCTCGCCACCACGACGGATTTGGCGCGCATCATCTGTCCGCAGTCCGTCGCCAGCGCAAAGAGGCCATCGGTGCGGCTGCAATCGAGCGAGCGGATCGAGACCGGGATCATCATGTCGGCGCCGAATTTTTGCGCCTGGTTGAAGGCGCGCCCGGCAAGCGCCTGGCCCGAAATGCCGGTCGGGAAGCCGAGATAATTCTCGATCCGCGCGCTGGCGCCGGCCTGGCCACCGAACGCGCGCGCGTCGAACACGGCGACCGACAATCCTTCGGAAGCCGCATAGACCGCGGTGGCGAGGCCCGCCGGGCCGCCGCCGACCACCGCGACGTCGTAGAGCTTTTCATGGTTGTTGTCGCCGATCATGCCGATCGCGTAGGCGATCGCCGGCTCCGACGGATTGCGCAGCACCCGCCCGTCAGGAATCACGACCAGCGGCAGATCGGCGCGCGAGGTGGCATAGCGCGCGACGAGGTCGGCGGCATCCTTGTCGGTTGCGGGATCGAGCACATAATGCGGCTGGCCGTTACGCCCCAGAAAATTCTGCAGCCGCGCCATGTCGCCGAGCGAGGCCGGGCCGATCAGCACCGGACCGCCGACGCCGCCCTGGATCAGGCTGACCCGGCGCAGGATCAGTGCGCGCATGATGCGCTCGCCGAGTTCGGCTTCCGCGACCAGAAGCGCGCGCAATCGATCGGACGGAATCAAGAGCGCTTCGACATCGCCGCCATCGGCATGACCGTCGACCAGCGCAACGCGGCCCGAGAGCTGGCCGATCTCGGCCAGAAACTGTCCCGGCCCCTGATCGATGACGGGAGTGACGCGGCCGAGGCCATCGCGCTGGGTGATCGCGACATGGCCCGACAACACCACGAACATGCCGGGGCCGACCTTGCCGGTCTCGAACAGGGCTTCGCCGTCTTTATAGCTTCGCAGCTCTCCGAACCGCCGCATGCGCTCGATTTCGTGCGGCGTCAGCGTCGGGAAGGTTTGCTCGTGACGAGGAAATGCGTAAGCGTTGGCGCCGGTCGCCGGGCCGGTCGTGATGTCTGCACTCATTTTGTCGCCGCCTAAAAAAGAAACAGAACGCTGCAGAGAGCGCGCCTTGCCACCCGGCGAGCGATCGGGATGTCCCGCTGCGCTACTGGCGAGGCTTTTCTCCGCTGGCGTCATCTAGGGAGGCATCGGCCGTTTCGGAAGATGCGACATCGCTGCGTCCGCGCGCCTGCGACTTCCGCCGCTTGAGATTTTCGCGCAGCGCCAGCTTCAACCGGTCGCGCCGCGAATCCTTTACATCCGCGCCGGTCTTTCCCGCAGCCTTATCGTGATTGTCCTTCATCGCTAGTACCGTCGAACACGCCTTGATCGAAACGGCGTCAGGCGACGCCGTCGCCGGAAGATGGTGGGTTTTACCGCAATCGTGCGCCCGGCACATCGGGCGGATGGCCGAACAGCTCTTTCACCGAGGCCGGATCGAGCTGATCGATGCCCTCGAATTCCTCGGAATGCGGTGGTAGGTGCATCGCTGCACCGGACTCAAAATTGCGAAAACAACCCCATGCAAAGTAGGAATGGGCCTTACGTCATCCGAAAACGCAAGACCTGGTAGGGCCAAGACTTGGTAGGGCGTCGACTCCTGAGAGGGCAGCATGCCCGGGATTGGGCCGGGCATCACGAGAATTGGAGCGAGCTGGAGACCAGGCGGCTTACGCCACAAGTATTCGACAGGCCTGCGCGACCGCAGTCCGGCCGTTCAGGACGAGATCGGGAACCAGAGTAAGGCCCAAACTTGTGGAATTGCCTGATGTAGCGATCCTCAGCGCCGGTTTTTCACGATTTTCGGCCCTTTCCGGCCCGCCCGCGTGCTTGCGCCAGAGTGGCCCTTGTGGCAAGAACCGGCCGCCTAGTGGGCGGCCATTTGGGCCGATTCCCTTAAGTACCGGGCATGCTGCCGTAGCTCAGTGGTAGAGCACTCCATTGGTAATGGAGAGGTCGACAGTTCAATCCTGTCTGGCAGCACCATTCTTCCTATTGAAAAAACTGCGATTTACGTGACCGATTTTGCAAGTTCGGTTTTGCAAAGTTTCGAAGGAACCACCGCTTAACCACCAGTTAGGTCTCCCATCCGCGTCGGTTCATCTACCGGCTCGCCTAATCCGCCCCGAATGATCGCGAACAGTTCAGCGTCGGACAGCGCTTCCACTGGGACATCGCCGCGTTCGATAATCTGTGCGGGTTTGCCGTCCAACCGATCCCCTATCTCGCGCAGTGCCGCGAGATCGCCTTCCAATCCCTTTTCAACCAGTTTTCGGGCGAGGGCGCGCAGAACGCGATGATCATTGCCAGCACAGATTTCCATCCGCAGCGCATCAGCGAAATAAGCATGCTTCACGTCGAATTTTTTCCCTCCGGAGGGGGTGTCCGTAAAGCGCGTTCAAGGACGTTGCTGATAGACTTCGCGTGCCACTGCCCTGCCGGGCGCCGTCGCGACGCCTCCCGGCATACAACTGTTTAACCATCCGTTAACCATAGCTATTCATGATGCTGCTCGTGTGTGTTCACGACGAGCTTGAACTACATGGCGCAGCGTACTTCCAGAGCGTCAGTTGGAGGGGATGAGGACATCCTGAGCTTTCCCTCACCGCTAGCACCGGACAAGGGAGCAACAGCCCTCGATCTGGTATATCAAGCGGCCGATGTCTTCCGCGGTATGGAGAAGCACGCACGCGATACCGAAGCCCGTGCCCAGTCGCTTTGCACAAGCGCCTTAGAAAGATTGCGGCTTGCCGAAATGCGAGCGGAGGCCGCCGAGCGGGCACAACGTGAACTCATCGTCACCGCCGAACGTAAGCTGCAACATGCGTGCCGAGCGCTGGAACAAGCCCAGTCCTTTATTGAAGCTCAGGAGGATAAGTTGACGGCCGTAGAGCTTCGTGCCGAAGTTGCTGAAGCTGAAGCGCGACAAGCCAAGGAGGTGCTCGCGCTCGTTGAAGAGGCCATTCGCAAGCGTCTGCTTTGCGCAAACCCGGATGCTGATGGCAGGTTGACAGCGGTAGCCTGATCCATTGCGACTGCCATGGCTCACTGAGTGCTACCGTGGCAGGTGCGGCACGAACGAACACCCCTGCTGTGAGCTTGACGGCAGCCGCCTCCTTTAGGCCAACCATTTGAAATCGGGCGGCGCATGGGTCGAGGTTCAAGGACGGGTGTACCGCGCGCGCCAATTCAAAATGACAGAGCCGAACGATAACTAGCTATTAACCAAGTTGGATTATCTGGAGAGTTGGGCATTCGGGGCGCGTGTGCTGGCTTGCGGGCCAGCCGGTAGTGTAGGCGTGGACCCATGGCCCTTGACCCGGAAGAGTTCGTCACCCTTACAGATCACGGCTCGATGAAACTGCGCGCGGCAGTTTCGCGCGCGATGACATTGCTACCCAAGGAACGCAAACGGACAACAATCGTCCGCGAGGGTGAACCGGCGATCCTGAATTTCGAGCAGATCAAGCACCTTGCGGCGCAGTGGGACGAACGGCTCGTGCCAATCGACTAGTTTCGCCGTGCTAGGTTCAATCGGGTCGCGCCCCGGCCGAAGCGGTAGTTGATCCGCGGGGTGACCCAGGTTCAGTTCATCGACACGAAGAACGGCGAGTCGCGTGGGGTGCCATTGCACCCGCGTGCGAATGAAATTACCTGCCGCGGTCGGCGAATCAGCCGGGATCGCGATCACTCCGCGTGGATCACAGGCCCGCGCTTGTTCACGCCCCCAGCGCGACCTTGCGGAACGCCTTGACCAGCGCCGCCTCCAGCTTCCCCTCCATGCCGCAGAGGATCTGGTAGGCGTCCTGCCGGGACATCGGCGGCCTGTAGGGCCTGGACTCGACCAGCGCGGCGAAGATATCCGAGATCGTCAGCAAGCGGACCAGATCGGAAATCTGCGAGGCCGCCAGTCCATCCGGATAGCCGGAGCCATCAAGATATTCATGATGATGCCTCACGCCATCCAGGATCTCCGGACTGACGCCCGATACGCCCTTGAGCAGATCATATCCGATCACCGGATGACGCCTGATGATCTCTTCCTCCTCGGCATCGAGGCGTCCCGGCTTGTCCAGGATCGACAGCGGGATGCGCGCCTTGCCGATGTCATGGAGGGTCGCCGCCATTCCGAGCCGCGAGACGTCCCCGTCGGAGAATCCGACATCGAGGCCGAAGGCGACCGCAACACCTGTTACAAGCAGGCAGTGCTGAAACGTGCCCTCATGATAGCGACGCACCTCGTCGAGCCACGACGAAAGCCCGTCCTGCCCGACGCGGGTGATGATCTTCGACGTCGCACGCTTCGCATCGGCAAGCTTCAGCGGCCTGCCATGGCGCACATTCGAAAACATCGAGGCGAAGGCCGCCGCACCTTCGTCCATATTCACTGCCGGATCTGCAGCGTTGTCTTCCGCGGCCGCTTCCGCCGCTTCGATCTGCGCAACCTTGAGAATGGCTTCCTTGGGGCGCGAAATCACTGAGGTCGCGCCGAGCGCATGGGCCTGCGCAACCATCGAACGGGAAAGGTTGTGAACGACGAACAGCTTCTCGGGAATGCCGGCAAGCTCGTGCAAGATAAACTTGAGCTGATCGACGCGAGGCATCTGCCGCAGGTCGATGTCGACCATCAGCACGCCATGCGACCTGATCCCGGTGCCGTCGCCGCCCAGCACCCAGGGGACCACGGCATGCTGCGGTTCGAGCATGGCGCGAATCGCCGGTAACTTCGTCGGTTCGTCTGTGACAAAATAGACGAGCATCCAAGAACTTCCGTCCGCCGTACTATTTGAGCTAGCTACCCTTCAAAATTGAAGCACTGAAAAGATAATGAACTATCTTGCCGGCGATCCGGACAACGAGCTCCGCACTTGGCGCCATCGGCATCTCAAGCATAAATCAACCTCGACTTGGCTACCTTGCCGTTAAGCATCCACCTCGTATAACTACGTACCTCAAACAGGTGAACATGTCGGTCGGGCTCCGAAGGGTCGTCAGATCGAGGGTATCGTCAGTGAGTGACCTCCTGCCGTCTCGAAGCGAACCGGGAACCGCGAGATTGACGCTGTGGGCCTTGGCCTCGATCGGCTGCCTGTTTCCCGCCGTCCCGGCGTTCGCGCAGGTCGATCTCGCCGGCGCGACGGCCAAGCTCACGCTGCAGGTCGCGACCGCCATCCTCGGCGAAAAATGCCGCCGCGTCGAGGCACCGAACCCCGCATCGTTCGCATCGGTATCTCTGCACCGCACCTTCCATGATGATTTCGACGCCCATCCCCTGCTGGACCAAAGATGGGCGTCGTATTACGCCGGCGGCCCCGCCTGGCCGGAGGCGCGCTATTGGGGCGGCGAAGGCTCCGACTTCAGGCGCAAGAGCACCTATAATGGCGAGCAGCAGATCTATGTCGATCCGCGTTATGGCGGGCTGGAAACAATGCCGCTCGGCCTCGATCCGTTCAAGGTCAAGGACGGCATACTCTCGATCATAGCCAGCCGCACCCCACCGGCGCTGAAGGCCGTGCTGTTCGACAATGAATATATTTCCGGCATCCTGACGACGCAGGGCCGGTTTGCCCAGCAGTATGGATATTTCGAAATCCGCGCCAAGATACCGGTCGGCATCGGCGTGTGGCCGGCGTTCTGGATGCTCGCCGATGACGGCGGCTGGCCGCCGGAAGTCGATATCATGGAAGGCCGCGGGCAACGGCCGGGCGACATCGTGATGACGACGCATTGGCGGATACCGGAGACGCAGCGCGTGGAACGCTGCGGGTTTGACTTCAGGGTGCCGGACGCCCCGACCGCGTTTCACGACTACGGCGTGCTGTGGCAGCCCGATCGCATCACCTATTTCATCGACCGCCAGCCGGTCTCCGAGATCAAGGTCCCCGTCGGCTTCGGCGTGCCGATGTATATGATCGTCAACCTCGCCATGGGCTCGAAGACTCTCGAGGGCGTCGGATTCGTCGACGGCGAGTCGCCCGCGACCGTCGCATTCGAGATCGACAGGATATCCGCCTACCAGATCGACGAACGCTGACCGGAGACAATGATGTTCGGAAAATTCTCGCGCCGGCATTTTGCGAAGCTTGCTGGCTTGTCCGCGCTCGGAATGGCGGCGCAACCCTCTGACGCCGCGGCGCAGCCGGCAGCAGAGCGGCCCGCGGCGGCGAGTTTTCCGAAAGACTTCGTGTGGGGCACCGCCACCTCGGCCTATCAGATCGAGGGCGCGGTGAGCGAAGACGGCCGCGGCCGCTCGATCTGGGATACATTCTCACACACGCCCGGCAAGATCGAAGACGGCACCACCGGCGATTTCGCCAACGATCACTACCACCGCTACAAGGAAGACATCGGCCTGATCAGGGAGTTGGGCGCAAGGGCCTACCGGTTTTCGATCGCGTGGCCGCGGGTGTTTCCGGAAGGAACGGGTAAGCCGAACCCTAGGGGCCTCGACTTCTATGACCGCCTCATCGACGAACTGCTCAAGCAGGGCATCGTGCCGTATGCGACGCTCTATCACTGGGATCTGCCGCAGGCGCTCGAGGATCGGGTCGGCGGTTGGCGATCCAGCGAAACGTCGAAAGCATTCGGGGATTATGCCGGCCACGTGGCGGCGCGTATCACTGATCGCGTCAGGTCGATCTTCACGATCAATGAAGCCGGAAGGTTCGTGAATTTCGGTTATGGATGGGGCATCGACGCCCCCGGCCTGAAGCTGCCGGATGCGGAAGTAAATCAGGTCCGCCACCATGTGGCGCTGGCGCATGGTCTTGCGGTGCAGGCAATCCGCGCGCATGGGCGCGCAGGCACCAGGGTGGGTCCGGCCGAAAACATTGCGGCCTGCGTGCCGGCGTTCGACACGCCGGAAAATGTTCGCGCCGCCGAGATCGCGACGCGCGAACTGAACTCGGGCCTGCTCGGCGTCATCCTGGAGGGCAAATACACCGACGGCTTCCTGCAGTTCGCCGGCAAGAATGCGCCGAAATTCACCGCCGACGAACTGAAGATCATTTCGCAGCCGAACGATTTCGTCGGCCTCAATATCTACGCGCCGCAATTCTATATCGCCGCTTCCGACAAGCCGCCGGGCTGGAGCGTGCTGCCGTTCCCCGCCTCGTTCCCACACATGAATTCGGAATGGCTGCGGGTGGGGCCCGAGACGATCTACTGGGCGCCGCGGCTGGCAGCAAAAGTCTGGAACATAAAGACGATCTACATCAGCGAGAACGGCACTTCGTCGGAAGACAAGCTTCGCGCCGACGGCCAGGTCTACGACCTCGATCGCATCATGTACCTGCGCAATTATCTCAGGCAGTTGCAGCGCGCGACGTCAGAGGGCGTGCCTATCAGCGGCTATTTCCTCTGGAGCCTGATGGACAATTTCGAATGGATCTACGGCTACGGGAAGCGCTTCGGGCTGTATCATGTCGACTTCGAGACGCAGCGCCGGACGCCGAAACTCAGTGTCGCCTTTTATCGCGATGTGGTGGCGCGGAATGCGATCGGCGTCTGACGCCGGCAGCTGGCCTCAATACCTCGCGGCCTGCCGGATTGACGCCGGGACCTCGGTGATGGGCCGCTGCTGGCCGTCGATTGCCACAGTCGCGGCGGGTTCATGCGCCAGCTTGCGCGAAGATTCGTGACTGACGAATACGCCTGCAGCCGTGAGCATTAGCACGACATAAAGGGCGAACATGCCGCCGACCCATTTCCAATAAATCCGGCGGGCGTCAGGAGTAAGGCTTTCAAGTAATCGACGCATGGTTACCTCCTCATCAGGAAACCTAATGCGCTGCGTATACGCCCCAAGCCAGGCCCGGTGTGTGACGTACTTCACAGATGCCAATTTGACATGGAGAACCCGTGACCGGAGCGGAATTGAAGAAACTTCGCGAGCATCTCGGTGAGGCCATTGGCCAGCCGCTGTCGGTGACCGACATGGCCAAACTCTGCGGGCTGCCGCCCGCTGATGGCGCCGACACCATCCGCAGATGGGAGGTCACCGGCCCGACCGGACCCGTGGCGGAGCTGTTGCGCATCCTGGCGATGGCCAGCGACCACTATCCGATCCTCGAAATGTTCAACGTGTTCGACCGCCACGACGTCCCGGTGAAAGACCGCCCCGCCCGCCGGCAAGCCTTCCGCGAACAGATGCGCAGCGACGTGCGTCGCCGCATTGGTTAGCCGTCGGCGTTCCCCGGACGCTGCGCAGCCGCGCGTGTGGTTCACGCGGTTTCACCCTCCCCTGGAGGGGGAGGGTCGACGCGCGTGTAACGCGCGGCGGGGCGGGGTGACGGTCTCTCCACATCCAGCAGTGCCCGAGTTGAGAGATCACCCCACCCCGTCTCGCATTCGCTACGCTCATGTGAGCCGACCCTCCCCCTCCAGGGGAGGGTAAGAACCACAGGGCTACGCGTGCGCCGCGGGGACACGAGATTCGAGACGGGCGGCGAGCGGGTAGATGGTTAAGCAAAGCTTGCCTGGAGGCTTTGCGGGACTTCGAAAATTAAGCCTTTCCTAACCTTTGATTAGGCCTTCATTAAGTACAAAAAACGTTTGTCTGCCAATAGGTTGGGTTCGCCCCCGCTGTCGCCTCCAAGTGACAGCATTTTAGATAAATGCCGTCTATGTGCGTGGCCACGGATGGCGCCCGCACGGGGTGTCGCCGAACGGTTTTCGGAGACCAATACAATGAAGAAGATCCTCGCAGCCCTCGTGGCCTTCGCAGCCCTCACCGCCGCCGCGCCCGCCCTTGGCGCCGATCTCGGTGCGCGCCCTTACTACAAACAGCCGCCCGTCTATGCGGCGCCGCTCTACAACTGGACCGGCTTCTATCTCGGCGGCCATCTCGGCGGTGCCTTCAGCGGCAGCCACGACTTCAACGGCGCGGTGCTCAGCGATTCCCGCGCCCGGCTGCTCGGCGGCGTTCAGGCCGGTCTCGATTGGCAATTCGCGCAGAACTGGGTGCTCGGCACCGAGGGCCAGTATTCCTGGCTCGGCAAGAACAACCTCTCCGCCAGCTTCCCCGGCGGCTACGTCTACACCAACGATCAGCGCGGCCTCGGCTCGGTCACGGCCCGCATCGGCTACACCTGGGGTCCGGGCCTGCTCTATGTCAAAGGCGGTTACGCCTATTCCGACAACCGCGAGAGACTGACCCTGGCCGGCGCTCCGATCCCCTTCCTGCTCGATGGCAACCACAGCCACGGCTACACCGTCGGCGCCGGCGTCGAATACATGCTCGCCCCGAACTGGTCGGTCAAAGGCGAGTACATGTATTACGACTTCGGCAGCAGCCGCTTTGTGAGCCCTGCCGCGTTGGTACCGTTCGGAAGCTTCCACAATGACGACCACACGCTGAAGGCCGGCATCAACTATCGCTTCAACTTTGCCAGCCCGGTGGTGGCGCGCTACTGAGCGCTTTCAACTCCGAATTACAGAAGGCCGGCTTTCACACGCCGGCCTTTTTTATTTTTTGGTTTTCGGTCCGCGTTTTCCGGTTCACGGAAAAAAATCCGCTGCAACAAACCTGTGCAGCCAAAAATTATGGCGAAAAAAGTCTCGTTTTTCCAAACTTGTTAACCGGGTATCGCGATACTGCCGCGCGAGGAAACATCCCAAGGTAGCGTAGACGGGGCAGCGGGCAGATGGCGTTACGATCGAAATTGAGTCTCAAGGGTTTTGGCGTCAGAGGCAGTCTGTTTGCCGCCTTCGCCGTCATCGCCGGCATGGCGATCGTCATCTCGGCCGGCGCCGGCCTGATGCTCGGGCGGCTTGGCGGGACGATGGTCGACTTAAGCGGACGGGACATTCCCCGCCTCGCCGCCAGTCTGCAACTCTCGGCGCAGAGCGCGAGCCTCGCCAGCCAGGGGCCGGCACTGCTGGCCGCACGCACCGAGGCTGCGCTGAACGATCGAACCATGAAAATGAAGGAAACCCAGGCGGTCGCGCTGCAGAAGCTTGGCGAGATCGTCGAGCTCGGCGCCGACAAGGCGGTCGTTGCGGCGCTCACCGAGAACATGAAGAACATCGATGACGTGATCAAGAGCCTCGGCGCGGCCGCGCGCGAGCGGCTCGAACTGGGCGCCCAACACGAAAAACTCTACGAAGCGGTGCGCAAGGCGCAAAGGCGCTTCATTTCCGCCGCCGCCCCCGCGGCGATCGACGGTCAGACTGAACTCTACAGCATCTACGCCGCCCCTCTCTTCGTCCAGAACGATGCCATCAAGGGCCACAAAGCCGCCGACCAGCTCGGCGACATCGCCGCCAGCGGCAATCTGATCGCGTTCGACATGATCGCCGCGCTTTCGACCAACAGCGGCGACACGCTCGAAACCATCGGTAAGGAATTCCGCACCGCGCAGGCGCGCGTGAAGGCGAATCTCGAATTGCTGCCCAAGACCACGGCGATGAACGTGGTTCGGAAAGCAACCCTGGACTTGCTGGCGCTCGGCGAAGGCAAGACCGGCGTCTTCAAGGTCCGCCAGCAGGAGCTCGACGCGGACGATTACGGTCAGACCATCCTGGAAGAGACCCGCAAGCTCAATGTCGGCCTCGGCATCAGCGTGCAGCAACTGGTCGACGCCGTGCGGAAGGAAACCGACGCCGCGGCCTGGCAGGCGCGCCAGGAGATTTCGTTCGGGACCATGGTCATGCTCACCCTCGGCGTCATGACGCTGATCGGCTCGATCCTGTTCGTCTGGCTCTATGTCGGCCGCAACATCCTGCTGCGGATCAGCAACCTGCAGCGCTCGATGCAAGTGCTGTCCAGCGGCGACCTCGATTCGGAGGTCTATCAGAGCCATCAGCAGGACGAGATCGGCGCCATGGCGGACTCGCTGCAGGTGTTCCGCGAGAGCATGATCCAGAGCCGTGCGCTCTCTGCCGAGCAGGACAAGGACCGCATCGTCAAGGCCGAGCGCGCCAACCGCATGGAAGCCCGCATCGTCGAGTTCGAAAGCACCGTGCGCAACGCGCTCGAAAGCCTGCAGACCGCCGCGAGTTCGATGCAGTCGACCGCGAAGAGCATGTCGGCGACCGCCGATCAATCCAGCGCGCTGGTGAGTGCGGTGGCGACGGCAGCCGAGCAGACTTCGGCCAACGTGCAGACGGTGTCGTCGGGCACCGAGGAATTATCCTCCTCGATCGAGGAAATCGGCCGCCAGGTCATCACCTCGGCGGAGATCGCCCGCAAGGCGGTCGACGACGCCGGTGCGACCGATGCGACCATGCAGGGGCTTGCGGACAACGCCGCGCGGATCAGCGTGGTGGTCGATCTGATCCAGACCATCGCCTCGCAGACCAACCTGCTGGCGCTGAACGCCACCATCGAAGCCGCGCGTGCCGGCGACGCCGGCCGCGGCTTCGCCGTGGTCGCATCCGAGGTGAAGAGCCTCGCCAACCAGACCGCAAAGGCGACCGACGAGATCCGCCAGCAGATCGTCAGCATGCAGACGGTGACGACGTCAGCCGTCAGCGCAATCAGGAACATCAGCAATACGATCAGCGAGATCAACGAGGTGACCACGGCAATCGCGGCCGCGGTCGAGGAGCAGGGTGCGGCGACGCGCGAGATCGCGCGCAACATCCAGCACGCCGCCGGCGGCACCAGCGAGGTCTCCAGCAATATTGTCGGCGTCTCCAGTGCCTCGACGCAGGCCGGAACCGCCGCCGGTCAGGTGTTGACCGCCTCCGACGCGCTGCGCCGCGAGGCCGACGTGCTGCGTGAGGAAATCGACGTGTTCCTGTCGAACATCCGGGCGGCGTAGCAGCCACATACGCCGTCATTCCGGGATGGTCCGAAGGACCAGACCCGGAATCTCGAGATTCCGGGTTCGATGCTGACGCATCGCCCCGGAATGACGGCTTAGCCTTGCAACCCCAGTATTTTGCTCGATAGCTATCCACTTTTTTCGGCTAGCGCCGCGCCGCCTCTGCCGCTAAGCCGGTAGCATGCATTCGAAAACCGACACGGTGCAGTCCTCGGCCGAGGCACTGCGATACCCCTTCGAGAACCACCCCGGCCACGATCAGGTCGTCGAGGTGGTGCCCGGCGTGCTCTGGGTCCGCCTCAAGCTGCCGTTCCGCCTCAACCACGTGAACATCTACCTGCTCGCCGACGGCGACGGCTGGGCGATGGTCGATTCCGGATTCGGCAATGAGGAAACCATCGCGGCCTGGACCACCCTGTTCGAGGGCCCGCTCCGGCATGTGAAGATCACGCGGCTGATCGTCACCCATTCGCATCCGGACCATGTCGGTCTGGCGGGCTGGATCGTCGAACGCTTCGACTGCCCGCTGCAGATGTCACAGGTCGAATATCTCCAGTCGGTCTATCACCAGAACCGCGGCACCGAGGAGCGGCGCAACGCGCAGCGGCTGTTCTTCCGCCGTCACGGCATGGACGAGAGCCTGACCGACAGATTGCTGGGCCGCGGCCAGGACTATTTGAAGCGGGTTTCGGTGCTGCCGCCGTCCTACCGCCGCATCTCGCATGGCGACGAGGTCGTGATCGGCACGCGGCGTTTCAAGGTGATCACCGGCGGCGGCCATGCGCTCGACCAGGTGATGCTGTATTGCGCCGCCGACAAGCTGTTCCTGTCAGCCGACCAGGTGCTGAGCAAGATCTCGCCCAATGTCAGCGTCTGGGCGGTCGAGCCCGACCAGAACTCGCTCGGGGAATATCTGGCCTCGCTGGCGAGCCTCACCACCACGCTGCCTTATGACGTGATGGTGCTGCCCGGCCACGGCGTGCCGTTTTACGGGTTGAAGACCCGCATCAAGCAGCTCGCCGATCATCACGAGGATCGCTGCCGTCTGATCGCGGAAGCCTGCCGGGAAGTGCCGCAGACCTCGAAGGAACTGGTGCCGGTGGTGTTCCACAAGCACGTGCTGGACGAGCACCAGATGGGCTTTGCCGCCGGCGAACTGGTCGCCCACGTCAATTACATGCTGGTCGAGGGCCGCCTGACCTCAGAGGTTGCCGACGGCGTGCTGCGGTTCCGGACGACCTGAGCGGCCGGCATGCGCCGCCTCACTAACGGACCGCTAGTTAATTGCGGACGACTCACGGCGGTGCCGGGCCACTAGCAGCGCGTCGACGTCAGACGACCGCACCACCGTCCCGTCATGGGCGAACGTCTCGTGGTTGGCCTCGATCGTCCCGGGGTCATAGAGGTAATTGACCATGATACCGAAGGATTCCTCGATGCCGCGCGTCGCGGCATTGCCGAGCCAGTTGATGCGCTCAAGCCGCGCGCCATTGCCGAGATGGAAGCGCGCGACCGGATCGATCGGCGGCTTCGATGAGACCTGGCGCGTCAGATAGATTGCGCAATGGCGCATCAGCCAGGGACGCAGCGCCTCGCTCCGTGACGCGTCGCGCCACCACCCGTCGGTCTTGAGTTCAGCCAATGCCGCCGTCTCGGCCTCGCTCGGGTCGGCCAGCGCGCCCGTCAGCCAGCGTCGGAAGCCCGGCACCGGCGACAGAGTGGAGAAACGGGTCAGATGCGGCAGCTCGGCCTTCAACTCCTCCACCACCTGCTTGATCAGGAAATTGCCGAACGAAACGCCGCGCAGGCCGTCCTGGCAATTCGAGATCGAATAGAAGATCGCGGTGTCCGCGTGCTGCGCCCGCTGCCGCGCAGCATCATCATCGCCGTCCTGGACCAGCAGCGGCTGCACCGCTCCGGCGAGCCCCTGCACCAGCGCGACTTCAACAAAGATCAGCGGCTCGCCCGGCAGTGCCGGATGAAAGAAGGCAAAGCAGCGCCGATCGGGCGCCAGGCGGCGGCGCAGATCATCCCAGCCCTGAATCTCGTGCACCGCCTCATAGGCGATCAGCTTGTCCAGCAGCGCTGCCGGCGACTGCCAGTCGATCCGCCGCAGTTCGAGAAAGCCGCGGTTGAACCAGGATGCGAACAGATGCTTGAGATCGCCATCCAGCGACTTCAGCGCCGGCTCGTCGCGGAGATGCGCCGTCAGCTCCTTGCGCATGGCGACGAGCGCGCCGGTACCGCCGGTTGCCATGTTCATTCGCCGCAACAGCTCCTGCCGCGGCGGATCGGCTGCTTGCGCCAGCCGCGCTGCGCTCTCGGCAGTGGCGCCGGCAAGATAGGCTTGCGCGGCCACGCGCAACGCGGCGGCGTCGGGCAGGAAGTTGGTGGCGAGATGGCGGTGGAAGTGGCGGCGATCGTCGGCGTCGAGATCGCGCAGGACGTCGTGGAGCTCACGCGCGACCACCGCGCCGGAGGCTTCGCCGCGTTCGGACAGCAAGGCCGCCGCGAGCCGTTTCGCCTGATCGAGCGGCGCGATTGCATCGTGCGCCGATCCGGCGTCGGCGCTGCTGCGCAGGCCGAGCGAAATCCGAAGCCGCTCCAGCCAGGATGGCCCCGGCTGCACGTCGCGAAAGCTGCTGGCTCGGGCGTTCTTCATGACGTTATCCTTCTGCGGAATGGATCGCCGGCTTGGTGGACGTCGGCCGTTGCGGGCTTGGCGACTGACGGCCGAAGGAGTTTCGCCGGCGGCGCGTAAAGTCCGCCGGAGCAGACGACGAGATCGCCGAGCGTCTGCGCGGCGAGCAGCTCGCGATTTGCCGTGGTGGTGTCGATGCCGAGATCGGACGGCCGCATCACGATGCCGCGCCTGCGCAAATCCTCGGTCACGTCGGCCGACCCCGCGCGCCCGAATTCGGTGTCACCGGCAATGGCGCGCAGCGCCGCCGCGCGTTCCTCCACTGAGCGGCAAAGCAGAAGATTTGCGACGCCTTCCTCGGTGATCACATGCGTGACGTCATCGCCGTAGATCATCACCGGCGGCAATGCGAAGCCCGCGGCCGCCGCCAGCTCGAACGCATCCAACCGTTCGACAAAGCTCGGCGCGCCGTTCGGCTGCCGGGTCTGGACCATCTGGACGACCAGCTTGCGCCCGCGGATGGTTTCGCCGGCCTCCCTTCCCGCGCGCAGCCAGGCCGGACTGTCATGCCGCCTGCCGCGCGCATCGGCGCCCATATTTGGCGCGCCGCCGAAACCGGTGATTCGGTCCCTCGTTGCGGTGGAGCTGTTGCCCTCAGCGTCGATCTGCAGGGTGCCGCCGATGAAGAGGTCGCAGGCATATTGCCCGGCGACCTGCGCCAGCGCGCGGTTGGAGCGCAAGTTGCCGTCACTGCCCACCGGAAACACGTCGGCACGCTCCGACATGTATCGCTCCATGCCGAGCTCGGAGCCGAAGCAATAGACGTTGTCGACAAAGCCGGCCTCGATCGCGGGGATCAGCGTCGGGTGCGGATTGAGCACGAAGTGTCTTGCGACCTTTCCCTTTAATCCGCGCGCCGCGGCGAAGGTCGGAAGGATCAATTCGATCGCTGCCGTGGCGTAACCGATGCCGTGATTGAGCCGCTGTACTTCGTAGGGCTCATAGATGGCGGCAATCGCCATCATCGCCATCAGGATGTTCTCCTCGCGGACTTTTGCGGGATCCCGCGTGAACAGGGGGTCGATGAGGTATGGCTTTGGGCCCGGGGCGACGAAGTCGACCCAGTCGCCGGGAATGTCGACCCGCGGCAAGCGATCGACGATCTCATTGACCTGTGCCACCACGATCCCGCCGCGGAAGGCGGTCGCCTCGGTGATGACAGGCGTGTCCTCGGTGTTCGGACCCGTGTAGAGGTTGCCGTCGCGGTCGGCCTTGTCGGCCACGATCAACGCAACGCGCGGGGTGAGGTCGACCAGCATCCTCCCGTAAAGTTCGAGATAAGTGTGGATCGCGCCGATCTTCAGCGAACCCATCGCGACGAGTTCGGCGAGCTTGCGGCTTTGCGGGCCGGAATAGGCAAAGTCGAGCCGGCTGGCGATACCGCGCTCAAACACCGCGAGGTGATCGGGCAAGGCCAGCACCGACTGCACCATGTGCAGATCATGCAGCCGCGCAGGATCGGCTTTGGCGAGCGCCGCAGAGAGAAAATCGGCCTGCTTCTGATTATCCCCTTCGACCGCGACGCGGTCGAAGGGCTCGATGACAGCCTCAAGCAGCGCCGTGGCGCGATCGGGCGGACAGATTTTTCCGCCGCCGCAGACCGATTGAGCCCTGCGCAAGCGATCGCCGCGGTTTGTCGATCTCCGGGTTGGCTGTCGTGACATCGTGAGCCCTTTTCCATGGTCCGGGGATACCGATGTCCAAACGTAGGGACGGGACATTGATTACAGAAACAGTATTTTGTAATATGATTGATCGTAAAATGCGATCAGTTGGCCATGCTCGAATTCGACCTCCTCCGCACCTTCGTCGCAGTGGCCGATTGCGGCGGCTTCCACCGTGCGGCTGAACAGCTCCACCTGACGCAGTCGACCGTAAGCCAGCAGATCAAGCGCCTCGAACTCGAAACCAGGCGACCGCTGTTCCGTCGCACCACACGGACGGTCGCGTTGACCGACGACGGCGAGATGCTGCTGGATGACGCGCGGCGGCTCTTGCAGCTCGAAGAAGCGGCGCGGCGGCGCCTCAGCGCCCCGCAACTATCCGGCATGGTGCGCCTGGGCGCGGTCGAGGAAGTTGCCAGTGGTTCGTTGCCGCCCGCGCTCGGCCGCTTCGCCAAATTGCATCCGAACGTGAAGCTCGAGGTCCAGATCGGCGTCAGTGCCGAACTGATCGGACAGCTCGACGCCGGACGGCTCGATGTGGTGCTGGCCAAGCGTCCGCTCGGCACATCACGCGGGCGTCTTGCATGGCGCGAGCCGCTGTTGTGGACGGCCGCAGACGCCTTCGAGCTCGCTCCTGGGGCCCCGTTGCCGCTGGCGCTGTACCGCGAGCATTCGGTGTCCCGTGAGGCGGCGCTTCAGGCGCTGCGCACCAGCGATCTTTCCTGGGAGATCGTCTACACCAGCCCCAGCCTGACCGGCGTCCGCGCCGCAGGCCTGGCCGGGCTTGCCGTCACCCCCTTGCCCGTCAGCGCCATCGTCGGCGGGTTGCGCGTTCTCGGCGCTGCGGAGGGCCTGCCACGCCTGCCGGATCTCGAATTCGCGATCTTTGAACGGGATCGGCCCATGGCAGCAGCGGCGGCGCTGGCTGCAACACTCTCATCTCTTGCGCCCGTTGCAGATCACCCCGCTCGCGGGGCCAAGAAACGCAGCTAGCGCATTGATCCCGATCAACATTTACTCCGCCTAGGTAGCATCCCGGAGCCGCGCTCAAATGTGGGATTTCGCGTAGACACCAAAGCTGGAAAGGCTCTAAAAAGAGCCCACGCCAATCCGGCCGGTTCCGTTCCAGGTCTAGTGATGGATTACAGCAAATTCTTCAGCACCGCCCTCAATCGCCTGCATGACGAGCGGCGCTACCGGGTTTTCGCCGACCTCGAACGGATCGCGGGACGCTTCCCGCATGCGGTCTGGCACTCGCCGAAGGGGCAGCGCAATGTCGTGATATGGTGCTCCAACGACTATCTCGGCATGGGCCAGCACCCCAAAGTGGTCGGCGCCATGGTCGAGACCGCCACAAGGGTTGGCACCGGCGCCGGCGGCACCCGCAACATCGCCGGCACCCATCATCCGCTGGTGCAGCTCGAACAGGAGCTGGCGGATCTGCACGGCAAGCAGGCTTCCCTGCTGTTCACCTCCGGCTACGTCTCGAACCAGACCGGCATCTCGACGATCGCAAAGCTCATTCCGAACTGCCTGATCCTGTCGGATGCGCTGAACCACAATTCGATGATCGAAGGCGTCCGCCAGGCCGGCTGCGAGCGGCAGATCTTCCGCCACAACGATCTTGCGCATCTGGAAGAGCTCCTGATCGCAGCGGGTCCCGACCGGCCCAAGCTGATCGCCTGCGAGAGCCTCTACTCGATGGATGGCGACGTCGCGCCGCTCGCCAAAATCTGCGATCTCGCCGAGAAATACGGCGCCATGACCTATGTCGATGAGGTCCATGCGGTCGGCATGTACGGCCCGTGCGGCGGCGGCATCGCCGAGCGCGACGGCGTCATGCATCGCATCGACGTGCTCGAAGGCACGCTCGCCAAGGCCTTCGGCTGCCTCGGCGGATACATCGCCGGTAACGCCGAGATCATCGATGCGGTCCGCTCCTACGCGCCGGGCTTCATCTTCACGACAGCGCTGCCGCCGGCGATCTGCTCGGCTGCGACCGCGGCGATCCGGCATCTGAAGACCTCGAACTGGGAACGCGAGCGCCACCAGGACCGCGCCGCCCGGGTCAAGGCGATCCTCAATGCTGCCGGCCTGCCTGTCATGTCGAGCGACACCCACATCGTGCCGCTGTTCGTCGGCGACCCCGAGAAGTGCAAGCAGGCCTCCGATATCCTCTTGGAGGAGCACGGCATCTACATCCAGCCGATCAACTATCCGACGGTGGCCAAGGGCACCGAGCGGCTGCGGATCACGCCCTCGCCCTACCACGACGACGGCCTGATCGATCGGCTTGCGGAAGCGCTGCTGCAGGTCTGGGACCGCCTCGGCCTGCCGCTGAAGCAGAAATCGCTGGCGGCCGAGTAGCCCTACCCCGCCTAATCGCTGGAATTTCGGCCGGTAGCGCGGTGCGCTGCCGGCCCAAAGCGTTTATACTGCCCTCTTCCGGCCATATGTTCCGGCTTTGGCCCTCGCGTCCGGCCAGTGTGAAGGAAAGCACGTCCGCATCAAGTGCCGGACAGGGAGACCCGCAGCGATGCTGCACGATTGGGGCGTAATCGCCGCCGCCTTCGCCTATATCGGATTACTGTTCGTCGTCGCCAGCTACGGCGACCGCCTGTCGCCGAGCCAGCGTGGCCGCGCCGGCATGCTGATCTATCCGCTGTCGCTGGCGATCTATTGCACCTCCTGGACCTTCTTCGGTTCAGTCGGCTTCGCCACCCGCACCAGCGTCGATTTCCTCGCGATCTATGTCGGCCCGATCCTGATGATCGGGGTTTGCACGCCGCTGCTGCGGCGCGTGATCCAGCTCGCCAAATCGCAGAACATCACCTCGATCGCCGACTTCATCGCGGCACGCTACGGCAAGAGCCAGGCGGTCGCCGCCACCGTGGCTGTCATCGCGATTGTCGGCTCGGTGCCCTACATCGCACTGCAGCTCAAGGCAGTGGCCTCCTCGCTGGAAACGATCCTGAGCGAGGACAAAGTGTTCTTCTCCTCGATCCCGATCATCGGCGACATCGCGCTGGTCGTGACCCTGGCGATGGCGGCATTCGCGGTGCTGTTCGGCACCCGCCAGACCGACGCCACCGAGCACCAGCACGGCCTGATGCTGGCGATCGCCACCGAATCCATCGTCAAGCTGGTGGCCTTTATCGCGGCCGGCGCCTTCGTCACCTTCTGGATGTTCACGCCCGTCGAATTGATCGAACGCGCGATGAAGACCCCGGAGGCGGTGCGCGCCATCAGCTACGTGCCGTCGATCGGCAATTTCCTGACGATGACGTTACTGTCGTTCTGCGCGATCATGCTGCTGCCGCGGCAATTCCACGTCAGTGTGGTCGAGAATTCCAGCCCTGAGGAGGTCCGCCGCGCGCGCTGGCTGTTCCCGCTCTATCTGGTCGCCATCAACCTGTTCGTGATTCCGATCGCGATCGCCGGCCTCGTCACCTTCCCGTTCGGCGCCGTCGAGAGCGACATGTATGTGCTGGCGCTGCCGATCGAGGCCAATTCCGCGCTGCTCAGCATTGCCGTGTTCGTCGGCGGCCTGTCGGCCGCGACTGCGATGGTAATCGTGGAATGCGTCGCGCTCTCCATCATGGTCTCCAACGATATCGTGCTGCCGATGGTGCTGCAGGGAAGCCCCGGGGCACGCGACGGCAGCAAGGCTTTCGGCGACTTCCTGCTCAGGATACGGCGCTTCGCGATCTTCGCCATCATGGTGATGGCGTATTTCTATTATCGCGCGCTCGGCAACACCCAGTTGGCGGCGATCGGCCTGTTGTCGTTCGCAGCCCTTGCGCAACTGGCGCCGGCCTTCTTCGGAGGCCTGTTGTGGCGGCAGGGAACTGCACGCGGGGCGATGGGCGGCATGCTGGTCGGCGTTGCGGTGTGGGTCTACACGCTATTCCTGCCGAGCTTCCTGGAAGGCAATCCGGCCGGTCTCTTACTCCTGCAGCAAGGCCCGTTCGGCATCACGGCGCTGCGTCCGCAAGCGTTGCTCGGCACCGATCTGCCGCCGCTGATGCACGGCGTGTTCTGGTCGCTCGCGCTCAACATCTTGACCTATGTCCTGATGTCGCTCGCGCGCCAGCCATCCTCGATCGAGCGGCTGCAGGCCGACCTGTTCGTGCCGAACACGCTGACGCCGATTGCCCCGACCTTCCGGCGCTGGCGCACCACGGTGACCGTGCAGGACATCCAGAGCACGGTGGCGCAATATCTCGGGCCTGAGCGCGCGGCCCAAGCCTTCGAGAACTTTGCCGCCGATCATCCCGGCCATCTCGATCCGGCTGCGCCGGCCGATTTCGAGCTGCTGCAGTACGCCGAACGCCTGATCGCCTCGTCGATCGGGGCAGCCTCCTCACGCCTCGTGATGTCGCTTCTGCTGCGCAAGCGCACCGTCTCCGCCAAGGCCGCGCTGAAGCTGCTCGACGATTCCCACGCCGCGCTGCATTTCAACCGCGAAATCCTGCAGACCGCGCTAAACCACGTGCGCCAGGGCATCGCGGTGTTCGACGCCGATCTGCAGTTGATCTGCTCGAACCGCCAGTTCGGCGAAATTCTCGCGCTGCCGCCGCAGCTCGTGCAGCTCGGCATTCCCTTGCAGGAAATCCTCGAATACATGGCCGCGGTCAGCCCCTCCGGCTCCGGCGATCCTGATACGCTGCTGGAGCGGCGGCTGGATGCCTACACCACGGAGGGCGAGCCCTATCTGGAGCGCCTGCCCGACCGCCACATGGTGATCGAGGTCCGCTCCAACCGGATGCCGGGCGGCAGCCTCGTCATCACCTTCTCCGATGTCACACCGAGCTTCGAGGCCGCCGAAGCGCTGGAGCGCGCCAATGCGACGCTGGAGAAGCGCGTGCGCGACCGCACCGAGGAACTCACGCGCCTGAACTCAGAACTGGCGCTGGCCAAGAGCACCGCCGAGGACGCTAACATCTCGAAGACCCGGTTCCTGGCGGCCGCCAGCCACGACATTCTGCAGCCGCTCAATGCGGCGCGGCTGTATGTCACGAGCCTCGTCGAGCGGCAGAACGGCGGCGAGGATTCACGCCTGGTTGAGAATATCGACGACTCGCTGGAGGCGATCGAGGAGATCCTCGGCGCGCTGCTCGACATCTCGCGGCTCGATGCAGGCGCGATGACGACCTCGATCTCCAGCTTCAAGATGGCCGATCTGATGCGCTCGCTCGAGATCGAATTCGCGCCGATCGCCCGCGCCAAGGGGCTGGACCTGACCTTCGTGCCCTGCTCGCTGGCGGCGCAATCCGACCGCTCGCTGCTGCGGCGGCTGTTGCAGAATTTCATCTCGAACGCCATCAAATACACCCCGCGCGGGCGCGTCTTGGTCGGCTGCCGCCGTCATGGGCAATCGCTGCAGATCGCGGTGTACGACACCGGCGTCGGCATTCCCGTGATGAAGCGCGGCGAGATCTTCAAGGAGTTCCACCGCCTCGAGCAGGGCGCGCGGATTGCGCGCGGCCTCGGCCTTGGCCTGTCGATCGTCGAGCGGCTGGCGCGCGTGCTCAACCACGGCATCGCGATCGACGCCAATGCCAGCGGCGGTTCGGTTTTCTCGGTGACCGTGCCGGTCGCCAAGGCGATCGACCACACCGCCGCCGTCACCAGCGCCACGCCGCTCTCCAAGACGCCGATAAGCGGCGCGCTGGTCGTCTGCATCGAGAACGACCCGGCGATCCTCGACGGCATGAAGACGCTGCTGACGGCCTGGGACGCCGAGGTGATCGCGGTGACCGATCCCGAGGCCGCGATCGCGGCGATCGAATCCGCAGATGGCGGCGTGACAGGCCTTCTGGTCGACTATCACCTCGACCGCGGCAACGGCGTCGCCGCGATCCGCGAGATCCGGCGGCGCTTCGGCGAAAACATTCCCGCCATCCTGATCACGGCGGATCGCAGCCCGAACGTCCGGGCGGCCGCGCGCGAGGAGAACATCGCGATCCTCAACAAGCCGGTGAAGCCGGCGTCGCTGCGTGCCCTGCTCGGCCAGTGGCGGGCCCAGCAGATGGTGGCGGCGGCGGAGTAGCCGTCACGCTATTGCCTCAACGTCATTCCGGGGCGACGCGAAGCGTCGAACCCGGAATCCATCGGGCTACAGCGCAAGCGGCGAAATGGATTCCGGGCTCGCGCCAAGAGGCGCGCCCCGGAATGACGATGGAGGAACAGCTTTAGGCATCACCCCGTCGGCGTGCCTTGGCGCCACTGGCCGCCGGAGATTTTTGCTGCCGCAATCACGGCCTGGGTGCGGCTTTCGACGCCGAGCTTCTGCAGGATCGCCGAGACATGCGCCTTGATGGTCGCCTCCGACACCCCGAGCTCATAGGCGATCTGCTTGTTGAGCAGCCCCTCCGACAGCATCATCAGCACGCGCACCTGCTGCGGGGTCAGCGTGACCAGGCGATCGCGCAGCCGCGTCATGTCGGGGTCGTCGGCCGACGAGAGATCGGTGTCCGGCGGAACCCAGACGTCGCCCTCCATGACCTTCATGATGGCGTCGCGCAGCGTTTCGACCCCGAAGCGCTTCGGGATAAAGCCGGAGGCGCCGAAATCCAGCGACCTTCGGATCGTGCCGGCATCGTCGCTGGCGGACACGATCACCACCGGAATCGCCGGGTATTGCGCGCGCAGATAGATCAGGCCGGAGAAGCCCGAGATCCCCGGCATGGTGAGATCGAGCAGGATCAAGTCGACGTCGGAATCCCGTTCGAGCAGCGCGGTGAGATCGTCGAACGATCCGGCCTCGCTGACGACGGCCGATGCCACGACGCTGGCAACCGCCTGCCGCAGCGCGTCGCGGAACAGCGGATGGTCATCGGCGATGACGAGGTGAGTATTGGCAGCAGTCATTTACTTCTTGCGAAAAGCGTTGCGGCAAACCGGTGACGTTTTCGGTAGGCCTGCCAAGCGGTTTTGCAATTGTCCCCTGCCCGGCAGTCGCATGCAAGCTCGCAATCTTCTCACGCGGTAAAGCAGTTAATTGCCGGATTTGTACAGATTTGTGCACCGCAACAAGGTTTCTGCGTTCACAATCAAACCTTGAACAGAAGATTGCGGGTCAATTCATCGACGGCGGTCACCGCCTGAAGCGCTGCGCGCAATCGATCACGGTTGCGAGGCGACAATCGCTTGACCGAGACCGCGTTGGTGGTCGGTGTTCCCTTGGCGATATCCTCGATCTGCTGCGACAGGATGAGATCGAGAAACACGCCCTGGGCCTCGACCAGCGCATCGAGATCGGTCTCGCTCATCTGAGCGAGCGCCTTCACGCCAGCGAGCCGCGCCGGCGTCGATCGGTCCGTTACGTGGTAGCGGATCGCCATGGCGCGCGCCGCGGCGACAATGCCGAACAACCCGGCCGCCTTGAGGTCGATGCGGCCGCCCTCGGTGCGAATACCGCCGAAAAGTTTCAGGCTCGCGGGGATGCTGATGCCTTCGACCAAAAGCTTGGCAAACGCGACCTGGCCTTCGGCTGCAGCGTAGGCGGCCTGCCTCACCGCGACGGCAAGACTGCCATCGCCGTGGACGGCGCGCAGGTCGAAAAAGATGTCGACGGATAGCAAGTCCGCAGGATTGGAGCGTGTGATCCAGTGGTCGATCCGATCCCGCCACGTTGCGACCGAGCCACGCCAGGGCGCGTTCTTCGCCATCACGCCGCCCCTGCAATAGGGCACGCCGACCTCATGCAGGATGTCAGCGACATGTGTCCCGAGCGCGGCGAACCAGCGATCCTCCTCGCTGTCAGGCTCGCCGCGTTCGAAGATCACTGCATTGTCCTGGTCCATCGCCAGCAGGCTTTCGCCGCGGCCGGCCGAGCCGAGCACGATCATGGCATAACCGCATGGGGGATCGCCCTGGCCACGCTGCTGCATGATCCGCTCGGCGATCACGGCGGCCTGCCCGGTGAGCGCGCCGAGTTCGCGGGAAATCACTTCCGCGATATCGCGGCCGGAAAGGCCTTCCGCCATCAGAGATTCCGCGACCCGCGGCAGCTTGGCCCAGGCAAGCGCCAGGGCGTGCGCGTCCGCGGCATTGTCAATCTCTTCGCCGAGCGAAATGGCCTCCCCGGCGCGCAGCCGCAGCAGGTCTCGCGCGGACAATGCCCCGATCACGCGGCCGGCTTCATCGGTGACGCCGAGATGGCGGGTCTTGAGACGGTTCATGCGGCCGATGGCGCGATAGACAAAAGCGTCCGCGGAAACCGCCGCGAGCGGCCGGCTCATGATCTCGCTGACCGGCAAATCGAGCGCGGCGGCGCCGAAGCGGGCGATCGCGCGCAGCACGTCGCGTTCCGTGACAATGCCCGCCTCCGCGGCCTTCACATTGCCGGAAGCAGCATTTGGCGCCACATACACCGCCGACGTTCTCTCGCTCGCCAGCCGCGCGAGGGCGTCGTGGACCGAAATGCCGGATGCCACAAAGACCGGAGGCATCCGCATGATGTCGCGATTGCGGTGCCGATAGGCGTAGCTGTCGAAGCGCTTCAGCGTTCGCTCCGCATCGGCACGTTCCGGAGCTTCGACGGCCTGGATCCAGCCGCTCCGCGCCTCATCGTCGAGGACAGAGGTAAGAGCGAGGCAGGCCCGTTCGGCCTCGGCAATGGTACGGATGCTGTGGTCGCGCAGCTTCGGCACCAGCGCCAGAAACACCCGCGCCGCCGTTATGGCATCGCCGAGCGCCGAATGCCGGTCGACGACGTCGACACCCAGCCAGGCGGCGAGCTCGTCCAGCGAATAGCCAGCCAGTTCGGGGGCGGCAATCTGCGCGAGCTGCCGCGTGTCAAGCGTGCGTGGCCGTATCCACGGCAGGCCGGCGAGATCGCATTCGCGCTTCAGCACCGCAAGGTCGAACCCGACCGCGTGCCCAATCACCAGTGCCCGACCGAGAAATGTGTTGAAGCGTGGCCAAACATCGGCAAATGGCGGCGCGCCGGCGACGGCCGCGTCGTCGATGCCGTGAATGCGCGTCGCTTCGGCTGGGATCGGTTGACCGGCCGGCCGCAGCAATTGACGGAAGGACTCGCCGGCAACCAGCTTTCCGGCCGAGAGTCGCACTCCGGCAAGCTCGATCACCCGCGCCTTGCGCGGATCGAGCCCGGTGGTTTCGGTATCGATGACGACAGCGTCGAGCGATAAAAGCGGGGCGCCGCCACTCGTCCTGTCCATCGCCTCTCCTGCCGGTCGCCGCGTGCGATCGATCGAGACTATGCCACGGCGCCCGCGATCAATGCCCGTTCCAGCGCGGCCCTGTCCATGCGCGCAATCAATTCGTCATGAATGTTGCAAAGGCTGACACGGAGATAATTGCGCGTCGTCTGGAAATCCCGGCCACGCAGCTTTTCGTGGATCGGCATCATCGCAAAATAGCTTTCCGCCAGCGGCTCCGGAATGTCCATCACCCGCTTGGGCGCATGGCCTCCGACCAGATCGAGCCGATGCGCAAGATCGCGGCGCGCTTCAAGCCAGGCCGCTTCTCCAATGGACGGAGGGACCGGATAGCGGTCGAAAACCGAAAGAACGACAAGGGTTAGCTGGTCGAGAATTTCCCGGCGCCGGGCCCCGGCCTGAGAAGCCAGCACCCCCTCGACCATTTCGCCCACCATCGAAAGCCCCAGCGGAAAGGCCTGCCAGCGAGCTCGCTCGACGGATTGCTTAAATCCCTCTTCGGCGAACAGGACCTTGGCATAGTGCCCGGCACGGGCGCGCGAATATTCGTAGATGCCCTTTTGCACGATGAACGCCGATTGCGCATCGATGAAGTCCGCGAGCGCCTCCCGGTCGCGAATCGGCGGACGGCGTCGGAAGAATTTTTCGAACAGCTTCATTGCAGTCTTACCCCGCACGGCGGCCTCGGCCAGTCTGCATACATATCCGGTAGCTGCAAAGCCCAGCGATTCCAATGCAGCAACGCTGTTAGCAGTCGCAACATGCTCCACCCCCCGAAAGTATAATTAAGAGCTGAGCATTCGTGGTGTTAGCCTTCGTTACCTCCAAACCGGCAAAAGACCGGTTGGACCAGCGGCCAGGGGGGAAGCCGCGCTGACGGGATTGCAATCCCCTCGACCAATCAATCCCGGCGCATGCGCTGACCGGTGTCTTGAGGGAGGATTTGCAACCTATGCCTAATTCCGCAGACCTAAAAGCAAGAGAAGAAGCCCACTGGGCGAAGACATCGCGCCTGATGTTCACACACCTTGGCGTCTGGTTCTTCTTCGGCTTCGTCATCCACATGTTCGTAAAGCCGCTCAACACCATCGTCATTCCCGTTCTGGGCTTTCCGCTGGGCTTCTACATGGCCGCGCAGGGCTCCCTGATCGTGTTTGTGGTCATGCTGTACCTCTTCGCGAGACAGCAGGACAAGATTGACCGCGAATTCGGCTTTGCCGAGGAAGACTGAGGGGAAACGGACATGGCTACACAATCTGCAGGCAGTTCCGACTTTCTCAATAACCTTGGGCGGGTCTACGGCATCTACACCGGAGGCTTTGTCGCCTTCGTGGTTTTGCTCGCGGTACTCGAGCAGGTCGGGGTCCCGAACAAGATCCTCGGCTATCTGTTCGTGTTCTTCACACTCGCGGTCTACGCCATCATCGGTGTTCTCTCGCGGACCGCACAGGTCTCCGAGTACTACGTCGCCGGCCGCAGCGTGCCCGCACTCTACAACGGCATGGCTACCGGCGCCGACTGGATGTCCGCGGCATCCTTCGTCGGCATGGCCGGCACATTGTTCCTGCTCGGCTATGACGGCCTGGCGTGGGTGCTCGGCTGGACCGGCGGCTTCGTGCTGGTTTCGATCCTGATCGGACCTTACCTTCGCAAGTTCGGTGCCTATACGGTGCCCGACTTCCTGGCGTTCCGTTACGGCGGCAATTTCGCCCGCGGCCTCGGCGTGATCGTGCTGGTCGCCTGCTCCTTCACCTATGTGACGGCGCAGATTTACGGCACCGGTCTGATCGCCTCGCGATTCCTGGGGATGCAGTTCGAACTGGCCGTCTTTGCCGGACTTGTCGGCATTCTGGTCTGTTCGATGCTGGGCGGCATGCGGGCGGTGACCTGGACTCAGGTGGCCCAGTATATCGTGCTGATCATCGCCTACCTGACGCCGATCGTGATCCTGTCCACCAAGAATTACGGCTTCCCGATTCCGGAGCTCACCTACGGACAGGCCATCGCTGACATCACAGCGCGCGAACAGCAAATGCTGGCGACTGGTCTGACGACGGCAGCAGCGCTGAAGCCGCACATTCAGCCCTTCATCAACTACAGTCCGCTGAACTTCTTCGCGATCATCATGTGCATGATGGTCGGTACGGCTTCGTTGCCGCACATCCTGATGCGCTACTTCACCACCCCTTCGGTGCGTGAGGCACGGCAGTCGGTCGCCTGGTCGTTGCTGTTCATCTTCCTGCTGTACTTCTCGGCGCCGGCCTATGCGGCGTTCTCGAAGCTGGAGGTGTACACCAACATCATCGGACGCGATCTGACAGCCATTCGCCCGTGGTTGTTCAACTGGGGTGAACTCGGGCTGATCCAGATCTGCGGCAAGAACGCAGGCAGCATCGATGCCATCGTGGCAGCCTGTAAGGCGATTGCCGGTCATCCCGGGGTCGTGAGGCTGCAGGACTTCGTGATCAACACGGACGTGATCGTGCTCTCCACCCCGGAGATCGCGGGACTTCCCTATGTGATCTCGGGTCTGGTCGCCGCCGGCGGCCTGGCGGCAGCGTTGTCCACCGCTGACGGGCTGCTGCTCGCCATCGCCAACGCGCTGTCCCATGACGTCTACTACAAGATGATCGACCCCAACGCGCCAACCGTACGCCGGCTGATGATCGCCCGCGTGCTGCTGCTGATCGTCGCCGTGGTCGCGGCGGCGACGGCGGCCACCAAGCCTGGAGATATCTTGGCCATGGTCGGCTGGGCATTTTCACTGGCGATGGCGGGCAACTTCCCGGCACTCGTGATGGGGGTCTGGTGGAAGCGCACGACAGCGACAGGCGCGGTCTGCGGCATCATTGCCGGCTTCGGACTGTGCTTGTTCTATCTCGTGACTTCCAGGTACTTCCCGGGCGCCGGCGTCAAGTATTTCGGCATGACGTCGCTGCTCAACCCGGTCACGGGAGCGCCCGTGGTCGATATCGCCAAGGCCATGGCATTGCCCAACGCCATGGAAAGCTTCCCGACGCTCGCTCACCCACTGGCCAACAAGGTCGGTTGGTTCAACCTGACCAACATCGCCTGCGGCTTGCTCGGAGCTCCGCTCGGCTTCGCTGTCATCTACATCGTCAGCAAGCTCGGCAAGGAGCCGTCGGCGGAAATGCAAGCCTATGTCGACGACATCCGGAAGCCGCGAGGCAGGACGGTGCTCGAGGAGAAGACGACCTAGAAGCGCTGTTACACGTTTCGGCAAACGGGGCCTCACAAGGCCCCGTTTTTGTTTTCAATGAAGCCACGACATCGCTTGCCGGGAAAGTCGTGGCTTGCCATTGTTGGAGCACGAGCGTGGTGTCGTCATCCATCGCGGCTCGTCGATTGCGAAAGCGCTGCGGGAGCATCGGACTTTGGATACTGCAACTTCATTTGCCAGCTATTGGTATTTTCATCTGCCAAACTTCATCCTGGCGGCATTGATGTACACGATGCTTGGCCGGTTCCTGCTCGGCCTGATGGTCGATGCGGATTCGCCGAACTATATCTGGCGGTTCTTTTGCCGGATCACCGATCCCGTGATCGGCGCCATCTCGATCGTAACTCCGAAGATCACTCCTCCCGCCGTGCTATGGCTGTTCGGCTTCGTCTGGATGTTCTGGCTGCGCGTAGTGTTTCACTACACGCTGTTGCTGTTGAATCTCGCTCCCCGGCTTGGCGGGGCGGCATCATGAACCGCAATTTCTATTTCATCGGCATTGCGTTCTTCGGGATGATCAACGGCATCTTCAACCAGCTCGCGCTGATTTTCACGCTGCTGTACGTCCAACTGCTCGCCGGCCCGTTGCTGTTTGGCAGCCTGTCCCTGACGTTGATGTTCGCATCGCTAATGGTTTCAACGGCCACCGTCATTCTTGGCGGCATTCCCGCCGCCATCTACGAGCGAGTCACCGGCGCATCGGATTCAAACAATGTGTCGCTCTGGATATGGCTTGCTGGAACCGCCCTTCTTGCGCTTCCCGCCGCCGGTAACTTTCTCAAGATCGGGCTGTAGCGGCCGATACGCGGTATTGAGGACCGGCCGCGCTGCCGCTACGCTGTGGCGGGTCTTTGAATCCGGCATGTTTCCCTTTTTCGACGGAGCGGCGGATCATGGAAGAGATGCGCCGTATCGCCTATGAAACGGTGCTCCGCGCCTGCGGATTCGCATCGCTCGCCATTTTCTGCGTCATGATCGGCCTCTCCTTCCTTCCGCGTTCCGCCTTTCAGGCGGGCGGCTTTCTCAGCATGGCAATGACACTCGTGCTCATTTTAAAGGCACGGGAAGCACGAACAAAGGATCATCGCCGGACCGAGATGTGGCTCTATCTACCCAAGGAGAGCCGCCCGCCCCAGGCTCTCGCGCAGAAGATGATTTCGAGCCTCATGCGGGAGACCTATTTGTCGTTCGCGCGCTGGACTGCCGTCATCTCGATTGTGATGTGGACCATCGCACTTATTTTCTCGGCCATTGGACTTTAGTCAGGGGCCGCGCCGACACCGGCACATTCATTCAACAGTTTCCGTAGCGTGATCGACGCCAAGCGGTGCCGTGCCCGCCGAAAGTACTATTGGGCCATTGCTCCCGAACATGTAGTGAGGCCCGCAATTGCGCGTCGATCTGACGCAACGCACATCTGCGCGATTATAAAAAAGGGGAGCGATTCTGAAATGTCCACTATGACTGCCACGTCTTCCGGCAAGGCCGGAGGAATGACGAAGGACGAACGCTTCGTCATCTTTGCATCTTCGCTTGGTACCGTCTTCGAATGGTATGACTTCTACCTCTACGGATCGCTCGCCGGCATTATCGGCGCACAGTTCTTCTCGGAATATCCGCCGGCAACCCGCGACATCTTCGCGCTGCTGGCCTTCGCCGCCGGCTTCCTGGTGCGCCCGTTCGGCGCTATCGTGTTCGGACGTGTCGGCGACATCGTCGGACGCAAATACACCTTCCTCGTCACCATCCTGATCATGGGCCTGTCGACCTTTATCGTCGGCCTGTTGCCCAACGCCGCCACCATCGGCATCGCCGCGCCGATCATCCTGATCGGGCTGCGCCTGCTGCAGGGTCTCGCGCTGGGCGGTGAGTACGGTGGCGCCGCGACTTACGTGGCCGAACATTCGCCGCACGGCAAACGGGGATACTACACCTCGTTCATTCAGACCACGGCGACGCTTGGACTCTTCCTGTCCCTGCTGGTGATCCTTTTCACCCGCACGATCCTGGGCGAGCCTGAATTCGCGGCCTGGGGCTGGCGCATCCCGTTCCTGCTGTCCGTGGTTCTTCTCGGCGTCTCGGTCGTGATCCGCTTGAAGTTGAACGAATCGCCGGTGTTCCAGAAGATGAAGGACGAGGGCAAGGGCTCGAAAGCGCCACTGACCGAAGCCTTTGCCAACTGGAGCAATGCCAAGATCGTAATCCTGGCGCTGATCGGCGGCGTGATGGGTCAGGGCGTGGTCTGGTACACCGGCCAGTTCTACGCGTTGTTCTTCCTGCAATCGATCCTGAAGGTCGACGGCTACACCGCCAACCTGCTGATCGCCTGGTCGCTATTGTTCGGCACCGGCTTCTTCATCGTGTTCGGCGCGCTGTCCGACAAGATCGGCCGCAAGCCGATCATCCTGGCGGGCTGCCTGATCGCGGCGCTGACTTTCTTCCCGATCTTCAAGATGATCACCAGCAACGCCAACCCGGCGCTGGAAAAGGCCATCGAGTCGGTCAAGGTCGAGGTGGTCGCCGATCCAAAGGGCTGCGGCGATCTGTTCAACCCGGTCGGCACCCGCGTCTTCTCGGCGCCGTGCGACACCGCCCGCGCCTACCTGTCCCAGCAGTCGGTCAAGTACTCGACCTCCTACGGCGCAGCGGGCTCCGGCGTGAAGGTCGTCGTCAACGGCAAGGACATTGCTTACGCCGACGCCAAGGCCTCCAACCCGGCGGTGCTGGCGGCGGTTCAGGCGGCCGGCTATCCGAAGGCCGGTGACGCCGGCATCGTGAAGATGTCGCATCCGCTCGACATCTTCAAACCGCAGATCGCGGCCATCATTGGACTGCTGTTCGTCCTGGTGATCTACGTCACGATGGTCTACGGGCCGATCGCGGCGATGCTGGTCGAACTGTTCCCGACCAAGATCCGCTACACCTCGATGTCGCTGCCCTATCACATCGGCAACGGCTGGTTCGGCGGATTGCTGCCGGCGACCTCGTTCGCGATCGTGGCCTCGACCGGCGATATCTACGCGGGCCTCTGGTATCCGATCATCTTCGCTGCGATCACGGCGGTCGTCGGCTTCTTCTTCCTGCCGGAAACCAAGGACGTCGACATTACGAAGTGAGCTCCGGCCGGGCGCCAAAGCGCCCGCCCTAGGAGCCTCACGACAAGCCGGCCGCGGAGCGATCCGCGGCCGGTTTTCATTTGTGGGCTCTCAATCCGTCGCGCCGATGAACTGCAGCACAATCTCGCGCCGGTGCGGCCGCGCGCGGTGCTCGACCAGATAGATCGCCTGCCACGTGCCCAGCGCGAGCGCGCCCTGCAGCACCGGGACGTGCAGCGAGGTCGCGGTCAGCATGGTCTTGATGTGCGCCGGCATGTCGTCCGGCCCCTCGGTGTCATGGCGCCAGCCGGCGTCTTCGGGCGCGAGCCGGTCCAGCGCCGTCGTCAGATCGGCGAGCACGGCCGGGTCGGCATTTTCCTGGATCGTCAGCGACGCCGAGGTGTGACGGATGAACAGCGTCAGCGCGCCTTCGCGCGCCCGAGCGTCGCGCACGAATTTCGCGACTTCAGCGGTCAGGTCGGTAAAGCCCGCACCCGAGGTCTGCACGGTCAGCAGCGAGGACACGATGGTGTTGGCGCTGACGGCAGAGGGAGCTGTTCGGGAAACGGATTTTGGCGATGTCACGATTCTCTCTCCACCCGTCGTCCCTGGGAACGCAGGGACCCATAACCACAGGCATTCATTGTCGCGCACGGTATCGCCTTCGATCGTGCTAGATAGAACGGCCGCGGCGTATGGGTCCCTGCGTTCGCAGGGACGACAGCCGAAACTATCCGTCAAATCTTGCCGTTGAGGTCCCGCTGCACCCGGTTGGCCATCTCGATCAGGCGACGCCAGGCCCGCTCCAGGAATGACATCATGCGATCCATGTCGCGGTCGCTCGGCAGCGGGATTTCGATCTTGCGCTCGCCCTCCGCCACCTTCGGCTCGCCCTTCTTCAGCGAATCCGATTTCGGCAGCGGCTCTTCGATCTTGCCGCTCACGGTGGGCTCGCGCGCGGCGAGATCTGCCTTGAGCTTTTCATTCTCGGCCTGCAGCCGGCCAATATCAGCTTGCAGCCGGCCGATTTCCGCGTCCATCGCCGCGCGCTCGTCGGGCACGGCATAGCAGGCCCAGCCCGCACCCGAATTGTTGCAGGTCGAGACCGCGCCGGTGCGGGTGTCGAGGCGGAGCACACCATCGCCGGCCGGCGACAGCGCGTAACGGCCGTTTTCGCTCTCCGGCATTCCCGCAACGGCGTATCCCGTGCCGGCGAGACACGCGGCCAGCACGACGAGCCTTAAGAATTTCGAGGACGATTTCGCTGTGCTCATGGGCTTGCTCCCGCCTCAGGACGGTACCGTTTCCTCGACCGCCGGGGCGCTTTCAAGGCGCGCCAATAGCGTTTTCGAGCCAAAGCCTGCCCCGGACCTGATCCGGGGTGGATACCGGTTCGCGTAAAGAAAACGCGTCGAAACAAATAACTAGATTCTAGAGCTATAGGGCGCGCGGGCGGACTTCAACGCATCTTCCAGCAATTCGAGGCGATCCTGTCCCCAGAACACTTCGCCCTCCAGCACATAGACCGGCGAGCCGAACACGTCGGCCGCCAGCGCGTCCTGCCGGTTCTGCTCATACGCTGCGCTGATTTCCTCCGAGCCGGAGCGCTCCACCAACTGCCTGCCGGGCAGCCCCGATTCGTCGGCGAGTTTCGCAATCGTTGCGGGATCGGCGAGATTGAGCTGATCCTCCCAGACGCCGGCAAAGGCCCGTCGCAGATATCGGTCGGGGTCGAAGCCGGCCTCGAGCGCCGCGATCACCACGCCGTCCGCGAGCCGGGCGTTGAACGGCCAGTTGGCCGGCTGCAGGTGAAATTTCAGTCCGCGCTTGTCGCGCCAGCGCTGCAGTTCGACCATCCGGTAGCGCTGCCGGACCGGGTGACGCCTCATCAACGGCAAGCCGCCGGTCTCCGAGAACAGGTCGACCAGCACCACCGGCCTGTGATTAACCTTGAGATCGTAAGTACTTACGATATCCCGAAACGACTGATGCCCGATATAGGCCCAAGGCGATTGGAGCGAGAAATAATAATCGACCTGACGCGGCATGCGGGCTCCGGGGGACGAGGATTTTCGCTTCATTCGGAGTATCCCAACAGACCGCCCAAAGGGGCGCAAGATCGATCCTTGCAAGAATGGCTGCTGCACTGCGATGTCGGTCCACAGGGTCGCGGACGCCGACGGAATAACTCCAATCAAATCAATGCAATAACTGGTTACGGCCTAATCTTGACTTGAATAGACGCGGTAAGTATGGTCCGCGCGGCTTTCAAGGGTGACGGGCGTAATTTCCATCAACCGTTGGCATCGTTTAATGTCTTGGGCATGGCCGAAGACAAGAACGACAACGCAGGTGGGAATCGCGATCAGCCGTCTTCCGACGAAGCTGCGCTTTCCGCAAGGCTCGGAAGTCTGGATCAACGGTTGTCCGAAATTCGCGACAGCCGGAAACTCAGGACTGATCAACCCGGAACTGAAAGCGGAGACAGGGCTGCCAGAGCATCTGCGATGGCGCTGGGTTTCCGGCTTTCCTCGGAATTGGTCGCGGGCGTTGTCGTCGGAGCGGCGATTGGCTGGGGGTTCGACCGTTTGTTGTCGACATCGCCGTTCGGTTTCATCGTGTTTCTGCTGCTCGGCTTCGTCGCCGGCGTGGTGAACGTGGTGAGATCTGCAGGCGTAGCTTCCCGCAGGCGCTGAGCTTCGACCGGGAAGTCACGACATTTGAAATTCGATTGCCGGCCAGGCCGGTGGATAAAGAGCCGCGCGGATGAAAATCGACCCGATCCACCAGTTCAATATCGAACCCCTCTTCACGATCGGCCATATCGGCAACCAGACGATCGCCTTCACCAACTCGTCGCTCTACATGTTCCTCTCAGTAGCGGTGATCTCGCTATTGATGATCGGCGGTATGGCGAAGCGGCAACTGGTTCCCGGGCGGCTGCAGTCGATCGCAGAAATCTCTTACGAGTTCGTCGCCTCGACGATCCGCAGCACCGCCGGTGCGGAAGGCATGAAGTTCTTCCCGCTGATCTTCTCGCTGTTCATGTTCATCTGCATCTCGAACCTGATCGGCATCATCCCCTACACGTTCACGGTTTCGAGCCATATCATCGTCACCGCGGCGCTTGCCTTCCTGGTTTTCTTCACGGTCCTGATCTACGGGATCTACAAGAACGGCTTCAAGTTCTTCAAGATTTTCGTGCCCTCCGGCGTGCCGATCTACATCCTGCCGCTGGTCATGTTCATTGAAATCCTGTCGTTCTTCCTGCGGCCGGTCTCGCACAGCGTGCGTCTATTCGCCAACATGCTGGCCGGTCACATCGCGCTGAAGGTGTTCGCGGGCTTCGTCGCCATGCTCGGCGTCTCGCTTGGCGCCGTCGGCTGGATCGGCGGCGTGCTGCCGCTCGCGCTCACCGTCGCGCTGACCGCGCTCGAACTGCTGGTCGCATTCCTGCAGGCCTACGTGTTCGCGATCCTGACCTGCATCTATCTCAACGACGCCATTCATCCGGGACACTAAGCGGTCCGGGGAATTTCCACCCACCCTTTGTCTTATCCTCAAGGAGCTCTAGAAATGGAACCGGCAGCAGCTAAACTTATCGGCGCGGGCATCGCATGCATCGGCATGGGCGGCGCGGGCGTCGGCGTGGGCATCATCTTCGGCAATTACCTCGCCGCAGCGGTGCGCAATCCTTCGGCTGCGCAGGGCCAGTTCGGCAACCTGATCTTCGGCTTCGCCGTGACCGAAGCGCTCGGCATCTTCTCGCTGCTGATCGCGCTGCTGCTGCTGTTCGTTCCGCTCTGAGCTGCACCCTACCGCGCCGCCCGGCCCGGGCGGCGCGCTGACAGCAACAGGAGAACCCCGTGGCTGAAAAAAGTCATGGTACCGGCGCCCACACCGGAGCAGATGGCGGACACGGCGGAGGATTTCCTCCGTTCGAGTCGAGCACGTTTGCTTCGCAACTGGTGTCGCTCGTTATCGCGTTCGTCGCGCTCTATGTGATCGTTTCCCGTATCGCGCTGCCGCGCGTCGAAAGCGTGATCGACGCGCGTCAGAACGCGATCGAGGGCGATCTGGCGGCGGCGCAGAAACTCAAGGACGAGTCCGACGCTGCGCTGAAGGCGTATGAGACGGAACTCGCTTCGGCGCGTTCCCGCGCACAGGCGATCGGCAACGAGACCCGCGAGAAGCTGAATGCGGCCGCGGAAGCCGAGCGCAAGACGCTGGAAGACCAGCTCGCCACAAAGCTGGCCGCCGCCGAGAAGCAGATCGCGGCGACGCGGGAAGCCGCGATGAGCAATGTCCGCGGCATCGCAGCGGACGCAGCCGGCGCGATCGTGCAACGGCTCACCGGCGAGCTGCCCGACAAGAAGACGGTGAGCAAGGCCGTCGATGCTTCGTTGAAGGGATAGACCGATGTTCACCGAACCGGAAACCTGGGTCGCAATCGCCTTCGTCATCCTGATGGTGCTGTTTGCCTATCTCGGCATCCACAAGACGGTGCTGACGGCGCTCGACCATCGCAGCGAACGCATCAAGGCCGAGCTTGACGACGCCCGCCGTCTCAAGGAGGAGGCCGCCAAGCTGCTCGGCGAGTACCAGACCCGCCGGGCCAGCGCCGAGCGCGAGGCCGAGGAAATCATCGCCAACGCCAAGGCGGAAGCCGAGCGCATTGCGACCGAGGCCAAGGCCAAGATGGAAGACTTCGTCGTCCGCCGCACCAAGACCGCCGAGAGCAAGATTGCCCTCGCCGAGGCCCAGGCGCTGGCCGACGTCCGCGCCGCCGCCGCCAACGCCGCGGTCGAAGCCGCCTCGAACATCCTGTCGCAGTCGGTCAAGGGCTCGGTCGCCGACGACCTGCTCGCCAAGGGCATTGCCGAGGTTCGCGCCAAGCTGAACTGAGCGTTTTCAATCAACCAAAAAAAGCCGGCGCGAGACGATCGCGCCGGCTTTTTTGTTGCTTCTTCTTTATTGCTTTTTCTTGCGCGGCGCCGGGCGTTCGGGTTTCAGGGCCTGCGGGTCGAAACCGATATAGAAGATGTAGCTGTCGCCGACGGCGCCGGGGGGCGCCGGGTAGGTGAGATCTTCGGCCACCAGCGTGAACGGCTCGCTGCCGGTTTCGGTCATGTTGACGGTGGTCTGGTAGGCCTTGGTGGCGATGGTCTTTTCGGAAACGCCGCCCTGCACCACCGCGACCCGAATCGGGACCTGCACCGAGGGCGGCGCGCCGGCGGGACCCGCAATGACGCGGCCCTGAATGCCGATCCGCGCGGTGATCACCCCGCCATTGACGCTGCATTCGCGGGCCATCTTGGTGATCGTCGCCTGAAAGCGCAGGTCGTTGCCGACCGGCTGCTTGCCGGGCGGGGCCACCGCATAGGTCGCCGCGCCGGCCCGGACCGTGACCGGCGGGCAGGTCAGGTCGCCGGTGTCCTGGGCTTCCGGCGCCCCGGGCGCGGCCGCGGCCGGCTCCTCCGACTTGCCGCCGAACAGGCTCTTGAAACGATCGGTCAGTGATTGCGCCGATGCCGGTGCCGCCGTCAGGCAGGCCAGCCCGCCTGCGACCGCCGCCGCAACCATCACCTTGGCCAAACGATTGTCACCCATGCGACGTCCCAAAATCCCCTCGTCTCACGTCATTGTTCCCGGCGGCGTTATAGCAGCCCAATGGCGGCGAACCCAAGGCACCCAAAAGGCTTAGAAATCAATGGTTCAGCCGCGGAAATCCTCATGCAGCAGGCCGAACAGCAAATGGTCCTGCCAGACGCCGTTGATGCAGAGATAGCGCCGCGCCAGCCCCTCGCGGGTGAAGCCGCATTTCTCCAGCACCCGGATCGACGGTGAATTGGAGGGAATGCAGGCGGCCTCGATACGGTGCAGATTGAGCTCGCCGAACAGCGTCGGCAGCAGCACCCGCAACGCTGATGTCATGTAGCCGCGATGGGCGTAGGGCTCGCCGACCCAATAGCCGATGGTGCCGGCCTGCACGATGCCGCGGCGGACATTGGCCAGCGTGATGCCGCCGATCATGGCGCCGTCGGATTCCCGGAAAATGATGAACGGATAGGAGCGGTCGGCGGCGATATCCTCGGCGTAGCGGCGCAGCCTTCGGCGGAAGCCGGCGCGGGTCAGATCGTCAGATGGCCAGATCGGCTCCCATGGCGTGAGGTAGGCGCGGCTTTGTTCGCGCAACTGCGCCCATTGCACGAAGTCCGACATCTGGGGAGCGCGCAGCAACAGGCCGTGGCCGCGCGGTACGAGCGCGGCTTGTCCGCTGGTTGGCAAACGAAACAGGGCCATGCCCTTTACTCCCCGCCCTAACCACCTCTCCCTCGCCCCGCTCTTGCGGGGAGTGGGTCGGGGTGAGGGGCTGCTTCCGCGCATTCGATTTCGCGGAGAGTCCCCTCACCCGGCACTTCGCCGTAGCCGAGGCTGTCGCCTCGGCGTTTGCTTGGTACGGCCGCCGAAGGCGGCCTATGCTCTCCCCGCACGCGGGGAGAGGTGAAACGCTAATGTAGCAGCGTCTTCGCCTTCGACCTGGTCAATCCTTCCGCAAAAGACACCGCTGTGTCCAGACCTCTGCCGCTGCCAAGTGCGACAACCGCCGGCCGGCTGCGGGACAAAAGCGCGTGCGCGGCGTTGCGGGTCGATTCGATGCTGACCGCATCGATCCTGGTAACCAGCTCTTCCACCGTCAGCGGCCGTCCATAAGCCAGCACGTGCCGCGCCAGTTGTTCGGCCCGTGACGAGCAGCTTTCCAGCGCCATCAAAAGCCCCGCCTTCATCTGCGCCTTGGCGCGGGCGATCTCGGCCTCGGTGAGGGTCTCCACGGCGTCGTTGATGACGTCGACGATGACTTCCATCATCTCTGGCGCGTCGCCGGGGTCGGTGCCGGTATAGAGCCCGAAAAAGCCGGTGTCGGTATAGGGCGCGTGGAAGGTGTAGATCGAGTAGCACAGGCCGCGCTTTTCGCGCACTTCCTGGAACAGCCGCGACGACATTCCGCCGCCGAGCGTGTTGGTGAATACCTGCAGCGAGAACAGCGACAAGTCGGTCTGCGGCACGCCTTCGAGCGCCAGCGTCAGATGCGCCTGTTCGAGGTCGCGGTGCACCACGCGCGAGCCGCCCTTGCCGAACATCGCCGGTTGCGGCTTCGGCGCGGGCGCCGCGTCGAAGTTGGCGAATTTTTGCGCCACATCCTCCACCACGCGCCTGTGATCGATGGCGCCGGCAGCGGCCACCACCATGTCGGGCCCGCGGTAATGCGTCGAGAGATAGCCGCGCAGCATGTCGCGATCGAAATTCTTCAGCGTCTTCGCGGTGCCCAGCAGCGAACGGCCCATCGGCTGGTCCGGAAAGCAGAGTTCGTTGAGGTGCTCGAACACGACGTCGTCAGGCGTATCCTGCGCCGCGCCGATTTCCTGCACGATGACGCTCTTCTCGCGCTCAAGTTCATCCGGCACGAATGACGGATTGGCGAGGATGTCGGAGAGCACGTCGAGCGCGAGCGGCACGTCGGCCTTCATCACCCGCGCATAATAGGCCGTCGTCTCGGTGGAGGTCCCGGCATTGAGGTCACCACCGACGGCCTCGATCTCTTCGACGATCTCGCGCGAGGAGCGCCTGGTCGTGCCCTTGAAGGCCATGTGTTCCAGAAGATGCGAGATGCCGTGCTCGTTCGGCTTTTCGTCACGGCCGCCGACCCCGGCCCAGACGCCGAGCGCTGCGGTTTCCAGATGTGGCATGATGTCGGTGACGACGGTCAGGCCGGACGGCAGCTTGGTCACTTCAACGCTCATCCGGCAACTCCCTGCTTCGCGGCACGGCTCACCGAGCGCACGAATCGCTCCACTTCGGCTGAATCGTTTTTCATCACCGTGATGTGTTCGGATTTGGTCATCAGGCCGTCGAGCCAGGCCGGCAGTTGCGGACGCACGCCGCAGGCGGCTTCCACCGCATCGGGGAACTTGGCCGGATGCGCGGTCGACAGCACGATGTTGGGAATCTTCGAATCCGATGTATCGCGATCCGCCACTGCCAGCGCCACCGCGGTGTGGGGATCGACGAGGTCGCCGGCCTCGCGCCACGCGGCGCGGATCGCGGCCGACGTCTCGGTCTCGTCGGCGCGGCCGGCATCGAACTCCTCGCGGATCGCGGCCAGCATGGCGTCCGGCAGCACGAAACGTCCGGACTGTTTGAGCGAGGCCATCAGCCGGCGAACGCTTTCGGCGTCGCGGCGGCTCGCCTCGAACAGCAGCCGCTCGAAATTCGAGGAGATCTGGATATCCATCGAGGGCGAAGCCGAGGCGTGAACCTCGCGCACCTCGTAGATGCCGGTCTTGAGCGTGCGCGGCAGGATGTCGTTGACGTTGGAGGCGATGCGCATCCGGCGGATCGGCAGGCCCATTTTCTTGGCGACATAGCCTGCGAAGATGTCGCCGAAATTGCCCGTCGGCACGGTAAAATCCACCGTGCGCGCGGGCGCGCCGAGCGCTGTGGCGGAGGTGAAATAATACACCACCTGCGCCACGATCCGCGCCCAGTTGATCGAGTTGACGCCGGACAGCGAGACCGCGTCGCGAAAGCCATGGTGGTTGAACATCGCCTTCAGGATCGCCTGGCAATCGTCGAAGGTGCCTTCGATCGCCAGCGCATGTACGTTGGACGCGCCGGTCGTCGTCATCATCCGCCGCTGCACGTCGGAGATGCGGCCGTTCGGGAACAGCACGATCAGATCGACATTGTCGAGGCCGGCGAAGGCATCGACCGCGGCGCCGCCGGTATCGCCTGACGTGGCGACCACGATGGTGGTGCGCTGATTGCGCTTGGCCAGCACGTGATCCATCAGCCGCGAGATCAACTGCATCGCGACGTCCTTGAACGCCAGCGTCGGGCCGTGGAACAGCTCCAGCAGGAATTGATTGGGCCCGATCTGGTCGAGCGGCACGACGGCGGGATGGCGGAACGTCGCGTAGGCCTCATTCGCCATGCGGCCGAGGTCGGCATCGGAAATCTCACCCGCCGCAAACGGCTTGATCACGTCGACCGCGACTTCCCAATAGGGCCGGCCGAAGAAAGAGGCGATGGTCGCCTGCGAGAGCTCCGGCCAGACCTCCGGCACGTAGAGGCCGCCGTCGCGGGCGAGCCCGGTCAGCATCACATCGCAGAAACCCAGGACGGGGGCTTCCCCCCGCGTCGAAATATAGCGCGTCAAACTACCCTCCAAAGGCGCCAGCCCTATGCCAAGCCTTTGATATCAATCGTGTATTAGATTTCGCCAAGCGCGAAGCGAGCGGCACCATAAAGCGTTTTTGGGCGAAGGGGAAATGGCTCGAGGTGAAAAAAGATTGGGGTAGGGCTAGGTCTCGCCAAGCAACTGCTGTCGTCCCTGCGAAGCGAACGCAGGGACGACGATGGACCGTCAGTCCAGAGCAATGCGGAGCCCGCACGCGGCCCGCTACCCATATCGAAGAGCCTCGACCGGATCGAGCCGCGCAGCGCGCCACGATGGATAGAGCGTCGCGAGGAATGACAGCGTCAACGCCATGATCACAACGGCGGCGGTCTCGCCAACATCGATCTCCGCCGGCAGCTTCGACAGAAAGTAGAGCTTTGGCGGAAACAATTCGGTGTTGGTGAGCCAGGACAGGAATTGCCTGATAGCTTCGATGTTCAGGCAAACCAGCATGCCGACGAGAAGCCCGGTCAGCGTGCCGACCACGCCGATCGCAGCACCTGCGATCAGGAACACCCGCATGATCGCTCCTCGCGAGGCGCCCACGGTGCGCAGAATGGCGATATCGCTGCCCTTGTCCTTCACGAGCATGATCAGGCCTGAAACGATATTCAGCGCGGCGACCAGCACGATCAAGGTCAGAATCAGAAACATGACATTGCGCTCGACCTGAAGCGCGGCGAAAAAGGCCGAGGTGCGCCGGCGCCAGTCGACAAGAAACACCGGCCGCCCGGCGGCGTCTGTTACCGGCCTTCGGAATTCGTCGACCCTGTCAGGGCTGGCTTCGATGAAAATCTCGATTGCGCTCACGTCATCGGCGCGATTGAAATAGGCCTGCGCCTCGGCAAGCGGCAGAAAAACCATCACGGAATCATATTCCGACATGTCGAGGCTGAACACCGCCGCGACCTTGTAAGGCTTGATACGAGGCGCCGCACTCTTCGACGTCACCGCTCCGCTGGGCGCGACCAGCGTGATGTTGTCGCCGGCACGCAGCGACAATTGATCGGCAAGCCTGCGTCCGATGGCGACCCCTTGTCCCTGCTCAAATGCATCCAGCGAACCCTGCTGGATGTTGCTGACGATCGAGGCGAGTTTGTTGAGATCATCGGGGCGAATGCCGCGAACGAGTACCCCTGAGGCATTGTGCGCCGATGATGCCAGCGCCGGACCATCCACCACGGGAGCGGCAAGCCGTATGCCGGGAACCTGACTGATGCGCTCAGTGACGTCCTTCCAGTCCGTCAGCGGCTGTTCGAGTGGCTGCACCAGAAGATGGCCGTTCATGCCGACGATCTTGTCGATCAATTCCTTGCGAAAGCCGTTCATGACGGCCATCACGATAATCAGCGTCGCAACGCCGAGCATGATGCCGAGGAACGAGAAACCGGCAATGACCGAAATGAACCCTTCCCTGCGGCGCGCCCGCAAGTAGCGCCCGGACACCAGCCATTCGAATGATGAAAAAGGCAGCGGGCGCGGGGGATTTTCCATGGCCCCAACCATAGCGCGTTTTTGGCAGGATTCGAATGCTCACTCTAAGGAAGGAGGATCATCCACCGCCATATTCCACCGGTTCTTGAGACTTACGGGTCCCGAGTTTGCACGTCTGCATAACTTCGCCTGCGAAGAACGACGGCGGGCCATCAAGCCCGGTATTGCTCGTCGCTGACCTTTTCCATCCAGTCGACGGTCTTGCCGTCGAGCCGTTCCTGGATGGCGATGTGCGTCATCGCCGTGGTCGGCATCGCGCCATGCCAGTGCTTTTCGCCCGGCGGAAACCAGACGACGTCGCCCGGGTGAATTTCCTCGACACGGCCGCCCCAGACCTGGACCCAGCCGCGACCGGATGTGACGATCAAGGTCTGGCCTAAGGGATGGGTGTGCCATGCGGTCCGCGCGCCGGGCTCGAACGTGACGCTCGCGCCGGCGACGCGCGCGGGGTCGGCCGCCTGGAAGAGCGGATCGACGCGCACGCTGCCGGTGAAATATTCGAGAGGCCCTTTGCCGGAGGGCTGTGAACCGCTTCGCCTGATTTCCATCGTTCCGTTCCTTGGCTTGGCCGGGACAGCCGGCGTTGTTCCTGCCGCCAACACCGCAAGACCGGTGGTGGCGAGCAGGCATCTTCGCGTGATCATGGTGCTTCCCCTGGAGACGCTTGCGTCGGGCCTGGAAGATTCGCGGCAGCGCCGCGATCCCGCGCTCACCCCACGTCCGGCATCTGCTCCAGCAGCTTGTCGAGCGTGATCGGATAATCGCGGACGCGCACGCCAGTCGCGTTGTAGACCGCGTTAGCAACCGCTGACGCCACGCCGCAGATGCCGAGCTCGGCGACGCCCTTGGCCTTCATTGGCGACGACATCGGATCGGTCTCGTCGAGGAAGAACATTTCCTGGCGCGGGATGTCGGCATGAACAGGCACTTCGTAAGCAGCGAGATCGTGGTTGACGAAAAAGCCTTTCCGCTTGTCGACCACGAGTTCCTCCATCAGCGCCGCGCCGACGCCCATGGTCATCGCGCCGATCACCTGGCTGCGCGCCGTCTTCGGATTGAGGATGCGGCCGGCGGCACATACCGCGAGCATGCGGCGCACGCGGATTTCAGCGGTCGCGGCATCGACGCCGACTTCGACGAAGTGCGCGCCGAAGGTCGATTGCTGGTACTTCTTGTCGAGATCGCCGAATTCAACTCCGTCTTCGGCCGTGAGCCCAGCATCGGCCGCGGCTTCCGCCAGCGGCACGCGGCGATTGCCCGCGCGCACCTCGCCATCGGCGAACTCGGCCTCCGCTGAATTGAAGCCGAGTTTCTGGGCCACCGCCTCGCGCAGCTTGACGCATGCCGCATAGACGCCTGCCGTGGAACTGTTGCCGCCAAACTGCCCGCCGGAGCCTGACGACACAGGGAAGGTCGAATCGCCGAGACGTACGACCACCTTCTCCAGCGGGACGCCCATCATTTCGGCCGCGGTCTGCGCGATGATAGTGTAGCTGCCGGTGCCGATGTCGGTCATGTCGGTCTCGACCGTTACGATACCGCTGCGGTCGAGCCGCACGCGCGCGGCCGACTTCACCACCAAATTGTTGCGGAATGCGGCGGCCGTACCGATGCCGATCATCCAGCGTCCGTCACGGACCCTGCCCGGCCGCGGATCACGCTTGCTCCAGCCGAACCGCTCGGCGCCTGTGCGGAAGCATTCCGTAAGTTGACGCTGCGAGAATGGCCGCGTCGGCCTTTCCGGATCGATCTGGGTATCGTTGAGGATACGGAACTCGATCGGATCGAGCCCGAGCTTCTCGGCCATTTCGTCGATGGCGATCTCCAGCGCCATCATGCCCGAAGCCTCGCCCGGCGCGCGCATCGCGTTGCCTTCGGCGAGGTCGAGCGCCGCGAGGCGGGTTGCGGTCATGCGGTTGGCGCCAGCATAAAGCAGCCGCGTCTGGCTGACCGCGCCTTCGGCCCTGCCGTCGGGCAAATTGCCGGACCACTCCTCATGGCCGATCGCCGTGATCTTGCCGTCCCTGCTAGCGCCGATGCGAATGCGCTGGATGGTCGCCGGACGATGCGTTGTATTGTTGAACATCAGCGGGCGCTGCAGCGCCACCTTCACCGGCCGCCCGACGACGCGCGCGCCAAGCGCCGCGAGCAGCGCATCTGAACGCAGGAATAGTTTGCCGCCGAAGCCGCCACCGACAAAGGACGAGACCAGGCGAACATTCTCCTTGGGAATATCGAGTGTCTTCGCTACGTCGCCTACTCCCCAAGCGATCATCTGGTTCGAGGTCCAAAGCGTGAGCTTGTCACCGTTCCATGCTGCAATCGAGGCATGCGGCTCCATCATCGCATGCGCCTGATCGGGCGTGGTATAGGTGGCATCGAGTCGCACCGGCGCTGCCGCGAATGCGCGGTCAAAATCACCAACCGCAGTATCGGCAGGACCGCCGAACGGAGCCCGGGGCTTACCCGTGTCCTTGACCGCTTCAAGATCAAACGCGCCCTCCGCCTTGACATAATCGACGTGGACGAGTTCCGCACCGGCGCGTGCTTGCTCAAAGCTATCGGCAACCACAAGCGCGATCGCCTGATGATAGTGTTCGATCTCGGGGCCGCCGAGCAGTTTGGCCGTGTTGCGATCGCCTTTGCCGAGCTTGCCGGCGTTTTCGGCCGTGATAATGGCGAGCACGCCGGGCGCAGCCTTGGCCTTGCCGAGGTCGATGCTGGCGATCCGTCCCTTGGCGATTGCCGAACCGACCACGTAGCCATAGGCCGGGTTCGAAACAACGTCGTGGCGTTCATAGGCATAGGGAGCCATGCCCGTTGTCTTGAGTGGGCCATCGATGCGGCTCAATGGCTTACCGATCACCTTGAGCTGGTCGATCGGATTGGTCGTAGCGGCGGTTTCGAACTTCATGATGTCAGCCCTTCGCTTCGGCCAGCACTGCGCCGAGCGTGCGCTCGACCAGCGGCAGCTTGAATGCGTTCTCACGCGTCGGCTTGGCGCCGGACAGCAGTTGCGCAGTGACCGCCCTGGCGCCGCGCGGCAACTGCGTCTCGGCCGATTCGATACGCCATGGCTTATGGGCGACACCGCCGAGTGCCACGCGGCCGGTGCCGTCGCGCTGCACGATGGCGGCGACCGAGACCAGCGCGAAGGCATAAGAGGCACGGTCACGCACCTTGCGATAGATGTGCGCGCCTCCGACGGGTTTTGGCAGCGTCACCGCCGTGATCAATTCGCCTGGCGAAAGTGCCGTCTCGACATCGGGCGTGTTGCCCGGCAGATGGTGAAAATCGGCAATCGGGATCGTTCGCGCGGGACCGTCGGGTCGCACGGTTTCCACCGTTGCGTCGAGCACGCGCATCGCCACCGCCATGTCGCTCGGATGGGTGGCAATGCAGGCTTCGCTTGCGCCCACCACGGCGTGCTGGCGGCTGAATCCGCCGATCGCCGCGCAGCCGCTGCCGGGCCGGCGTTTGTTGCAGGGCTGGTTGGTGTCGTAGAAATAGGGACAGCGGGTCCGCTGCAGCAAATTTCCTGCGGTCGTCGCCTTGTTGCGCAACTGACCCGAGGCGCCGGCCACCAGCGCACGCGACAGCACGCCATAGTCGCGCCGCACGCGCGGATCAGCGGCAAGATCGGTGTTACGCACCAGCGCACCGATGCGCAGTCCCCCCTCGGGCGTCGATTCGATCTTGTCGAGCGAAAGACCGTTGACGTCGATCAGATGCGCAGGCGTCTCGATCTCGAGCTTCATCAGGTCGAGCAGGTTGGTGCCGCCCGCAATGAATCGGGCGCCCTCGGTCCGCGCGGCGGTCGCCGCTGCCTCGGCGGGGCTGCGGGCGCGTTCATACGTGAATGATTTCATGCTGGCCTCCCGGCGACTTCTGATATCGCCTCGGCGATGTTGGAATAGGCGCCGCAACGGCAGATATTGCCGCTCATGCGCTCGCGGAGTTCGGCATTGGTCAGTTGGGGCGGCGCGTTCAGGTCGGCGCTGACGTGGCTCGGAATGCCGGCCTTGACCTCGTCGAGCACGGCAACCGCCGAGCAGATCTGCCCGGGCGTGCAATAGCCGCATTGATAGCCGTCATGCTTCACGAACGCGGCCTGCATCGGGTGCAGGTTGTCAGGCGTGCCCAGCCCCTCGATCGTCGTGATGCTGTCGCCCTCATGCATGACCGCCAGGGTCAGGCACGAATTGATCCGCCGCCCACCAACGATGACCGTGCAGGCGCCGCACTGGCCGTGATCGCATCCCTTTTTGGAGCCGGTGAGATGCAGGTGCTCGCGCAGCGCATCGAGCAGCGTCGTCCGCGTGTCGAGCGCAAGTTCGCGCATTCTGCCATTCACATTGAAAGAGACCTTGGACATCGAGATGCCCGGGGCGGTGGCGGTCTGCACCGGAATCGCCGGTGTTTGCGCATCGGCCGACCACGGCGCCGCGCCAAACGCCACGGAGGCGGCGGTTCCCAGCAACATTTTCCGGCGCGATAGTTCGAAGTCGCTCGGACCTTGCATGTCGTGTTCCCATTCTGCTGTCGTTCGGATGAGTTTCGGCGCGACCATGTCGTGGTCCGCATCAAGCATCCGTAACTGCGCCACGTTTCGGCTGTTCCTGCCCGGCGTTCACGTTTCAAAGAGCGAGGCGGGAGACCGTGATGACCGGTCTGCAGAGGCTAATAGCTGCCCGGCGCTTCGATTAGATGTTATAATCAGCTTGCACTTATGAAATGGATTCATGAATGGCGCGCCAGAACATCAACGATCTCCTCGCGTTCCTGGTGGTCGCGCGTGAAAGGAGCTTCACCCGGGCGGCGGCGCAGCTCGATGTTTCACAATCCGCGCTCAGCCATACGATCCGCGGACTGGAGGAGCGGCTCGGCCTGCGGCTATTGACGCGCACCACCCGGAGCGTTGCGCCGACGGAGGCCGGCGAGCGCCTGCTGCGAACGGTGGCGCCGAAGCTTGCGGAGATCGATGCCGAGCTTTCCGCGCTGACCGAACTGCGCGACAAGCCGGCCGGCACCATTCGCATCACCGCGGCCGAACATTCGGCCACGACGATCCTCTGACCCGCGCTGTCGAAACTGCTGCCGCGATATCCTGATATCAAGGTGGAGGTGAACATCGACTATGGCTTCACTGACATCGTCGCGGAGCGTTACGACGCCGGCGTTCGCCTCGGCGAGGAGGTCGCAAAGGACATGATCGCAGTGCGCATCGGACCTGACTTCCGCATGGTGGTCGTCGGCACGCCGTCCTATTTCGCCGTTCATCCGAAGCCCGCCAAGCCGCAGGACCTGACGGCCCATCGCTGCATCAATATCCGCCTGCCGACCTATGGCGGAATCTACGCCTGGGAATTCGAAAAGCGCGGACGCGCCTTGAGGGTCCGCGTCGAGGGTCAGTTGGTGTTCAACAACATTGCGCTGCGGATGAACGCGGTGCTGGCGGGGCTCGGCCTCGCCTATCTGCCGGAAGACCAGGTGCAGCCGCACGTTGCCGATGGGCGGCTGGTCCGCGTGCTCACCGACTGGTGCCCGCCCTTTTCAGGCTATCATCTCTATTATCCGAGCCGCCGCCAGGTTGCCCCCGCCTTTGCCGTGCTGGTCGACGCGCTGCGTTACCGGGGCTGAGGAGCGTCGCTGCGCAACCGCGCTGGACGAATGAAAAATAAAAGGGCCGCAGCAGTGCTGCAGCCCTCTCTCCTGGAAGGGTCCGTCACTGAGTTGTGCAGACCTTCATGATTTTCATGGCCGGTTTCAGACTCGATCCAACAGGCAACTCCTGAGGAAACCGATTGTTCCATTTTTTCCCGGCCCGTAGTCCCGATGCCAGCGCCGCCCTAATCCCGCGTGGATTCTTCCAAACTCTTGAGGTATTTGAGGCCCTCGACCGCCAGAAACTCGGCCTCGCTGTTGCCGGCCTCCCAGCGCTTCCGAATGAAGCGCTTCAACAGCGCACGCCGTGCGTCGTTCTCGTCGAGCCCCCTGTTGATCAAGAGGTAGACACTCCACGCCCGGGTGCAGGCGGTCTCCACGATATCCGGGTCAGCCATTCGGTTCTCCAGCAAATCGGCCACGAAGCATATTGCCGCTTTTTCCCAGCTTCTGCCCTGAGAACGCAAGCCCTGGTATTGCTCGAATATCACACTGAGGGTTTAGTTTTACCCCCGGGGAACAAACCCATTCCTCGGGAACTTGTGCCTCGTCGCGATCACGCGATGGGGAGAGAACCAGATGCGACGTTTCGTTCTGATTGCTGCTGCGCTGCTTGCTTCGCTGGCCATGACCGTATCCGCTTCCGCCCGGCTGGGCATTGCCCCGATGGCCGCGCCGGATGGCGGAGTGATAGAGGTCAAGCATGGGCGCGGGCGCGGTCATGGACGTTGGCACCGCGGACGCGGTCATCATTACGGATGGTACAGAGGCCGCGGTCACCACAAATGGCGTCACCATCGCCGCTGGTAAGGCTTTCGCTGCGTTCGCTTTCGTCATTCCCATTGCCCGGACGAGATGCGAATGGCAGCGATACGAACGGTCGCGCCATCGAGGCGCGGCCGCTTCGGGGATTTAAAGAGCGGTGAAAGAGTATGTTCGGCCTGCGGTCAGCCGAGCCCCATCTCGACCGCGATCCGGATCAGATCTGAATGGTTCTTGGCGCCGAGCTTCTGCTTGAGCAGCGAGGTGGTGTTGGCCACCGTCTTGTAGGAAATCTCCAGTGCGTCGGCGACTTCGACAATCTTGTCGCCGCGGCCCAATAGGCGCAGAATTTCCAATTCGCGCGCCGTCATTTGCGATGCCGGATTGGCCTTGATCGAAGCGCCCGAGAAGGTCACCGCCTCCGCCAGTTGCGGAGAAATGAAATTGTCTCCCGCGGCCACCTTGCGGACGGCCTTCACCAGCATCCTTGGATCGTCGCCCTTCGAGACATAACCCTGCGCCCCCATCTCGATGGCACGAACCACGAACGCCGGATCGTCATTCATGCTGAACATGATGATCCTGGCGTCCGGATCATCCTTGCGGATGCGCCGCATCAGTTCGAAGCCGGAAACATCGGGAAGCTTGATATCGATGACTGTGACGTCGGGCCGCTTTGCCACGTAGGCGCGGTGGCCGGACTTGGCATCGGTGGCCTCATCGATCTTCACGGTATTGTCCGACGCAAACAGCGACCGGCAACCCGACAGGACCACCGGGTGGTCGTCGACGATCAGGACCTTCGTTGCCGACTTGGCAGTATTTTGCATCATCCATCCCCTTGGGAATAAATAAGCGGTTGGCAATATTTGAAAAGAGAAATCTTGGGTTGCGGGGGCTATAATACTTATAATGTGGGAAAGGCTTTCTCTTCGAACGCGGTTATGGCTGCCGCTCGGCCTGATGTTCGTGGCCGCTCTGCTGGTCGGCGGCATTTCGCTCCGGATCTTTGCTCCGACGCAACTTATGGAAGAAGTCGAACCGGCCGCTCGCTCGGCAAAGGCGGTGGCGGCTGCGCTCAACGGAGCGCTTCGGACCTCTACCAATCCACAAGCAACGCTCGATGCATTCGTGCAATCGCTGGGAAGCTCCGAGGCAATCCGGTTTCGCCGCCTCGGCACCGACCTCGATGTCCATCCTCCCGAGGTGCAGACCCCCTTGGGAACGGTGCCTGACTGGTTCGTCCGCCTCATCGCCATCCCCGAATTCAAAGCCGCCTTCCCCGTGATGATCGAGGGAAAGCAGGTCGGCGACATTGTATTTGCGCCCGACATGTCCGCCGACATCTACGAGAAGTGGATCGGATTTCTGGCGATCATCTGCTCCGGAATCACCCTGATGCTGTTGACGGGGATCATTGCCCATTTCACCGCGCGCTCCGCGTTGCGACCGCTGCAAACGCTGGGCGACGGCCTGACCAGAATGCGAACGGGCGACTACGAGCAGCAGATTCTCCCCGCCGGTCCGCCCGAGATCCGCAAGAGCTCGCAGGAAGCCAACGAACTTGCCCGTACCCTCAATCGTCTCAGCCAGGACAACCGCAGCCTGCTGCGCCGGATCGTGTCGCTGCAGGACGACGAGCGGCAGGACATGGCGCGCGAGCTTCATGACGAGCTCGGGCCGCTGCTGTTCGGGATCCGCGCCAACACGGTGGCGCTGCTGGAATCCGTCCCGTCCGGCGAGGCGGAGCTGAAGAACGCCGCCGAGGGCATTCTGCAATCGGTCGAAACATTGCAGCAGGCGAACCGCCGCATCCTCGACCGGCTGCGGCCGCTCTACATCCAGGAGCTCGGCCTGGAGAAGAGTATCCAGACGCTGCTGCAGAACGTGAAGGTGCAGGCGCCTGACCTCAAAGTGACGTCGCAGATCGACGCTGATCTGAACGAGGTCGATGGCCTGCTGTCGCAGACGGTCTATCGCGTGATCCAGGAGGCGGTGACAAATGTGCTTCGCCACGCCAAAGCGAGCTCGATGCACGTTGCGACAGCAATCAACGACAGCGAAGTGACCGTGGAAGTATCCGACGACGGCGTCGGCTTTCCGGCGGATCGGGTGTTCGGCCGGGGATTGACGGGAATGCTGGAGCGCGTTCGGGCGCTGAGCGGGACGCTTGAACTGCTGCGCGAGGCAGGGCGCACTTGCGTTCGTTGCCGGCTGCCCGCGGGAGATTCCGCCTCAGATGCGCGAGGCGCACAACAGAGCTAACGGTCAGCCGGCCTAGTCCGCAACGTCGGCAACCTCCTGACGCAACGCCGGCCCCGTCGGCGCGCAGGCGGTCCGCTGGATCTTGGCGTCGCGTGAAAAGGTGAACACGATGCGGACCGGTTTGCCTTCGTGGCTCAGATAATCCAGCACGACGCCCTCGGCGGTCGGCGTGATTTCCTCCAGCCCGAATGCGGCGGGCGCGAGCGCATCGAGGCGCGGCCGCCAGTAGGATTCGAGCTCGGCGCGGCCTTCGCTGACCTTGACCCCACCGCAGCGACATTCGAGCGTCGCGTCGTCGGCGTGGAGGTCGAGCAATGCCGCCAGGTCGCGATTCCGGCACGCGTCCAGCCAGTCGATCACCAACGCTACCTGATCGAAATCTTCTGCCAAGCCCGCGATCCTATCCATGTCGCTATACCTTGTCCTGAGCGCTGACGCTGGTGAGGGAGTATGGCGATCATCGTGAATGGACACTGAACGGCCTATTGTCTGGAACGCACCGTGGAACTCAAACGATTGTGCGGAACAAAGGTTCCGACAAGCTAGTCCGGGTGAATACGGGGGGAACTTTAGCCGCGCCGCTGCCCGCGCCACCACACACCGAACGCGATGACGACCGCAAACGCCAGCGTGAACCAGGTGATGGCGTATTGCAGGTGATCGTCTTTGAGATGCACGGAAAGCGGGCCGGGTTTTGGAATGCCGCTCTCGGGCACGGGCGTTTCCAGATCGACATAGAACGGCGCGACGGCCTTGCCGCGCTCACCCCAGCCCAGCGCGCGCGCCATCGCAAGATGATCGCGGGTGAACCAGAGCCGTTTTGCCGCGCTCTCCGGTGGCGTCAGCGCAGCAGCGCTTTCGGGAAAACGAATGTAGCCGGTGAGTTGCACCGGGTCACCGGTGATGAGCGGTCTCGCGGCGCGATCCTGCTGGGCGCGGTCCTGCATCGTGTTCTGCACGAAGCCGGTATTGACGACGATGGTGCTGCCGTCGGCGAGTTGCGCCGGCAGGAAGGCCCAGGTGCCGGGGCCGGTGACGTCGTCGCGAACCGCGGAGCCTGCGCTGTAGACCATCGCGTCCGGCAGCGGCGCGTAGGTGGCGGTAAAGCTGACACGGCGGAATTCGTCTTTAGCCGGCGTCAGCGCCTCCCATTGCGATTGCGGCGGCAGCGCGCCGGGCGCAGCCGCAAGCCGTTCGTTCAGCCTGGCGATCAGGGCGTGCTTCTCGACCCGGCGCTGCAATTGCCAGATGCCAAGGCCGGCGAAGACCGCCACCATAACCAGCGTGAAAATAGCAAAGCCGGTGACCGCCCGCCGCCGCGACTGCAGGCTGGTCATTTCGGCTCGCGGTCGATCAGCCGGCCTGGCGCCGCCTTGTGATGGAACTGCAGCGCGATCAAAAGCGACTTCATCGAGCGCAGCGGCAGAAGCGTGGTCGCGAGGATCAGCGGCAGCCACAGCGCCGCATGCAGCCAGAACGGCGGCTGATACTTGATTTCGACGATCAGCGCGGCGGTGACGACGATGGCGCCCGCCAGCATGATGATGAAGATCGCAGGCCCGTCGCCGGCATCGATGAAGGCGTAGTCGAGCCCGCAAGCTTCGCAATTCGGACGCAGGTCGAGGAAGCCCGCATAGAGCTTGCCCTTGCCGCAACGCGGGCAGCGGCAGGCGATGCCGCGTATCGCGCTCTGGGTGAGGGTGGGTGATTGATCAGGCGTCATACTCGTTCCTTCCCCTCTCCCATTGTGGGAGAGGGTGGATCGAATGAGCGGAAGCTCATTCGAGACGGGTGAGGGGTCTCTATCCGCGGAGACAGACCCCTCATCCGGCGCTGCGCGCCACCTTCTCCCACAAGGGGAGAAGGAAGAAGAAAAAGGGGCGGTCCTTCCGACCGCCCCTTGTAGCACGTTAGCCTCGCATCAGTGCCCGGCCACGGGCCCCGCGCCGCGGAACCATACATAGATGCAGATGAACAGGAACAGCCACACCACGTCGACGAAGTGCCAGTACCAGGCAGCGAATTCGAAGCCGAGGTGCTGCTTCGGGGTGAAGTGGCCCGCATAGGCGCGGATCAGGCAGACCAGCAGGAACACGGTGCCGACCAGCACGTGGAAGCCGTGGAAGCCGGTCGCCATGAAAAAGGTCGCGCCGTAGATGTTGCCGGAGAAGCCGAAGGTGGCGTGGGCGTATTCATAGGCCTGCACGCCGGTGAAGGCGGCCCCGAGCAGCACGGTGAGGATCAGGCCGTACTTCAGGCCCTGACGGTCGTTCTCAAGCAGCGCGTGATGCGCCCAGGTGACTGTCGTGCCCGAGGTCAGCAGAATCAGCGTGTTGAGCAGCGGCAGATGCCAGGGATCGAAGGTCTCGATGCCCTTCGGCGGCCAGGTGCCCGGCACGGGGCAGGCGCCCATCGCCGTGCCCGGACCGCAGCCGAACACCGCGTCGCGGGTGGCATGAACCGCATCGGCGGGGAACAGCGCGGAATTGAAGAAGGCCCAGAACCAGGCGACGAAGAACATCACCTCGGAGGCGATGAACAGGATCATGCCGTAGCGGTGGCTGATCTGCACCACGCGGGTGTGGTCGCCCTTGTACTGGGCTTCACGGATTACGTCGCCCCACCAGCTCGCCATGGTGTAGAGCACGCCGATGGTGCCGATGCCGAAAACGACCGGTGCACCGGCGAACATCTTGTGCATCCAGGCGATCGCGCCCACTGCCATGATGAAGGCCGAGATCGAGCCGACCACCGGCCACGGACTCGGATCGACAAGGTGGTAGTCATGGTGCTTCGCGTGCGCCGTCGCCATTGCGGTCTCTCCGTTAGATGTGCCGTTCCCTTCGGCACATATTCGTCTCAAATTTCAATCCCGAAATCCCGTTAGATACGGTATCCGGCATTCACAGGTTTCTCGTCACAAGTTTCGCGTTACAGGTTTCCCTTGCGCTTGTCGCCTTCGCCGGCCGCGAGCGGCTTCGGCGCCGGATCGCGCACCGGATAGAAAGTGTAGGACAGCGTGATCGTTTTCAGGGCGTCGTTCTCGCTGTCCTTGGCAAGCTGCGGATCGACATAGAACACCACGGGCATCTCGCGCTTCTCGCCCGGGCCCATGGTCTGTTCGGTGAAGCAGAAGCAGTTGATCTTCTGGAAATAGGCGCCGACCGTCAGCGGCGCGACGTTGTAGGCCGCAACGCCCGTGGTAGCGCGCGCGGCCTGGTTGGTCACGGTATAGAACACGGTGACGACTTCGCCGATCCGAACCTCGATCTCGTTCTGCTCGGGCTCGAATTTCCAGGGCAGGCCGGGGCCAACATTGGCGTCGAACCGCACGGCTATCTTGCGCGCCAGCGGCGCGTCGGATGGTGCCGAGGTCGCAACCTGAGTGGTGCCGTTGAAACCGGTGGCGCGGCAGAACCAGTTGTAGAAGGGCACGGCGGCATAGGACGCGCCGACCATGAAGACCACGACGAAGCCGCAGATCGAGGCGACGACCGCATCGCGCGTCAGGGTACGGCGCGAAGCGGTCTTGCCGCTCCCCTCCACTCCCTCGCGCATTTGCGGATTGTTTTCCATCTCAGCTACATCAAAGATCAAATTACATTTCAAGATCACATGGGCCGGACGAGAACGCCCGGTCCCTTGACCATGGTGACCGCGAAGAACAGTACGACGAGGACGCCGAGCGCGAGCGCAATGGCGATCGAGCGGTGACGGCGGCTTCTTTTCTGCGCCTCGGTGAGGACGATTCCATCTGGCTTGCGATTGTCGTCCATTCGCGTCCCATGCGCCCCCTACCCGATCATCAAAGGCATGACAGCGCCGGCCACGACCTCGAGCAGGAGCGTCGCAAACAGCGCGAACAGATAAAGGATCGAGAAGGCAAACAGCCGGCGCGTCGCACGCAGCGCCTGCTTGCCCTCGCGGTAGCGGTAGACCTCGATGGCAAGCCACATCATGCCGGCGCCGAGCATCAGCGAAGTGAGGCCGTAGACCGCGTCGAAATAGCCGAGCGGCCAGGGCGCAGCCGCAATCGCGACCAGCACGCTCGTGTAAAGCAGGATCTGCAGCCGCGTCGCATCGGGCCCGGCGACGACGGGAAGCATCGGCACGCCGGCGCGGGCATAGTCGTCGCTGCGGAACAGCGCCAGCGCCCAGAAATGCGGCGGGGTCCAGAAGAAGATGATGAGGAAGAGGAGCACCGGCTCCATCGACAGCGAGCCGGTGGCCGCGGCCCACGCCACGACGGGCGGCAGCGCGCCCGCGGCGCCGCCGATCACGATGTTCTGCGCGGTCCAGCGCTTCAGCCACATGGTGTAGATCACCACGTAGAAGAAGATCGTGAACGCCAGAAGTCCGCCGGCCAGCCAGTTGACCAGGACCCCGAGCGTCATCACCGAGAAAAACGCCAGCGTCAGGCCGAACGCCATAGCCTCCGGCGGGGTGATGCGTCCGCGCGGGATCGGCCGGTTGGCGGTTCGCGTCATCTTGGCGTCGATGTCGCCTTCCAGGGCCATGTTCAGCGCGCCCGAGGCACCGGCGCCGACTGCAATGCAGAGGATAGAGGTGAAGGCGATGACCGGATGGACATGGACCGGCGCAATGAAGAAGCCGACGAGCGCGGTGAAGATCACCAGCGACATCACCCGCGGCTTCAGCAGCGCGATGTAGTCGCCGACCTCGGCCTCGGAAATCCGAGGGCCAAGCTCGACGGCGTGGTGATCGACAACCGACACGATGGACTCGTTTTCCCTAAAGAGTGCGACGCGCCTTTCTTCAAGAGCGCGCCGCGGTTTGCCTTACTGCACGCGCGGTAGCACTTCGAACTGGTGGAACGGCGGCGGCGACGTCAGCGTCCATTCCAGCGTGGTGGCGCCGGCGCCCCACGGATTGTTTTCGGCCGCCTGCTTGCGCATGAAGGCGTCGACCACGCCGTAGATGAAGATCAGCACGCCGAAGCCCGAAACGTACGAGCCGAGCGAGGACACCAGGTTCCAGCCGGCGAACGCATCCGGATAGTCGACATAACGGCGCGGCATGCCCGACAGGCCGAGGAAGTGCTGCGGGAAGAACACCAGGTTGACGCCGATGAATGTGAACCAGAAGTGCAGCTTGCCGATGGTTTCCGAATACATGTAGCCGGACATCTTCGGGAACCAGTAGTACCAGCCCGCGAAGATCGCGAACACCGCGCCCAGCGACAGCACGTAGTGGAAGTGCGCGACCACGTAGTAGGTATCCTGCAGCACGCGGTCGACGCCGGCGTTCGCCAGCACGACGCCGGTGACGCCGCCGACCGTGAACAGGAAGATGAAGCCGATCGCCCACAGCATCGGCGTGCGGAACTCGATCGAGCCGCCCCACATCGTGGCGATCCAGGAGAAGATCTTCACGCCGGTCGGCACCGCGATCACCATGGTGGCAGCGACGAAATAGGCCTGCGTCGCCGACGACATGCCGACCGTGTACATGTGGTGCGCCCACACCACGAAGCCGATGCCGCCGATCGCGACCATGGCGTAGGCCATGCCGAGATAGCCGAACACCGGCTTGCGCGAGAAGGTGGAAACGATCTGGCTGATCATGCCGAAGCCGGGCAGAATCAGGATGTACACTTCGGGGTGGCCGAAGAACCAGAACAGATGCTGGAACAGCACCGGATCGCCGCCGCCGTCGGCGGAAAAGAAGGTGGTGCCGAAATTACGGTCGGTGAGCAGCATGGTGATGGCGCCGGCCAGCACCGGCAGCGACAGCAAGAGCAGGAACACCGTCACCAGGATCGACCAGACGAACAGCGGCATCTTGTGCAGGGTCATGCCCGGCGCGCGCATGTTGAAGATCGTGGTGATGAAGTTGATGGCGCCCAAAATCGAGGAAGCGCCGGCCAGATGCAGCGACAGGATCGCGAAATCGACCGCCGGCCCGGGATGGCCCGAAGTCGACAGCGGCGCGTAGATGGTCCAGCCCGCACCGACGCCGTTCGCGCCCGGCTCACCCTCGACGAAGGTCGACATCAAAAGCAGCGCGAAGGAGGCCGGCAGCAGCCAGAACGAGATGTTGTTCATGCGCGGGAACGCCATGTCGGGCGCGCCGATCATCAGCGGCACGAACCAGTTGCCGAAGCCGCCGATCATCGCAGGCATCACCATGAAGAAGATCATGATCAGGCCGTGCGAGGTCACGAACACATTGTAGGTGTGGGATTCGTGAAAGAACTGGACGCCGGGATACATCAGCTCGATGCGGATCGCGATCGACATCGCCGCCCCGATGATGCCCGCGAAGATCGCGAAGATAAGGTACATCGTGCCGATGTCCTTATGGTTCGTCGAATAGACCCAGCGCCGCCATCCGGTCGGATTGGCATGCGCATGGTCATCATGTCCGTGTCCTTGGGCGTGATCGTGGTGTGTCGCAGCGGTCGTTGCCATTTTGAAATCCTGCCTTGCAGTCCCTTTTCGGACCTTTTCAGGTCCCGTCGCCCTTGTCCCTTAGCTTGGCCGCGCCTTACTGCGCGGCCTGACCACCAGCCGAAGCGAACGTGTTCGCCGGGTTGGTCGCATATTTCTTCTTCGCCGCCTCAACCCAGGCCGCGAATTCCTGCTCGTCCACCACCCGCACCGCGATCGGCATGAAGGCGTGGTCCTTGCCGCACAGTTCGGAACACTGGCCGTAATACATGCCGACCTTGGTCGCCTTGAACCAGGTCTCGTTGAGACGGCCGGGGATCGAGTCGATCTTGATGCCAAACGCCGGCACCGCGAACGCGTGAATCACGTCCGCGCCGGTGGTCTGGACGCGGATCACCTTGTTGACCGGCACCACCATCTCGTTGTCGACGCCGAGCAGGCGCGGCTGCTTGTCCTGCGCCATCAGCGAATCGAATTCGAACTTGCCGTTATCCGGATAGGCGTAGCTCCAGTACCACTGCTTGCCGGTGACCTTGACGGTCAGGTCGGCCTTGGGAATGTCGAGCTGCTGGAACAGCAGGCGGAACGACGGCACCGCGATGGCAACCAGGATCAGCACCGGAATCAGCGTCCAGGCCACCTCGATCAGCGTGTGGTGGGTGGTCCTGGAGGGGACCGGATTGGCCTTGGCGTTGAACTTCACCACCACGATGACCAGAAGCGCCAGCACGAACAGGGTGATCAGCGTGATGATCACCAGCAGCAAATTATGAAAGCTGATGATGTTTTCCATCACCGGCGTGGCGGCTTCCTGCAGCGTCATTTCCCACGGCTTGGGCTGCGCCCCCAAAGCCGCCCCGCCGGCCGCGAGCGCCATGCCCGCCACCGCCAACCCCAGCAACCGCCGGCCCATCTGGCCACTCGACATCTTCATGCCGCTCGCGCTCCTTTGAATAAGTCCCCAAAGCACTCCCGCCGAATAGCCGGGAATGCCGCACGATCCGCCCTCACAAACGGCCTACCGGAGGTACTTTTGGAAGTACACCTACAAAAGTACCTGCAACGGTATTGCTACAGTACCCTGGGCCAGATCGTTAGAACGCGTCGAAATCCAGCTTCTCAAACCATAATTCTCAGGCTCTCGCAATGCAGTAGTGGGGCGCAAAGCCATGCGTCACCTGCTATTCGCCGGAGGTCGGATTTTCCTGGCAAATCAGGCAAAACCCGCCGTTTTGCGAGGCTGCGCCGCTTGACAGCCCGATTGCCGGATGTAGGCACATTCACGGCGCTCCCGAGCGACCTGATTCGCGCGTGGCCCAGACGAAGGTCCTCGACGGCGTGGATTGGCTCTCGGTTGCCTTCAAGGCGCCGTCATTGCGTATCAGTCCGGGCAAGTCCAGTTACAATGTGCTGCCGGCGTGGCCGGAAGTGTCGCCGGCGCTGCCGGAAATCGTGAGAGGATCGACCCGGATGGGGCGTTCGAAACATCAGGTGGGGAAGCAGCAAAAGGGACTTGGCTTGGAACCGGCCCGCTGGCTCGGCGGCCTGCTCGCCGCGGCATTCCTGCTTGGCCTGACCCAGGCTGCAAGCGCGCAAGGAGCGGTGCGGTCGGTCCATGGCGACTGGCAGATCCGCTGCGACACCCCGCCGGGCGCGCAAGCCGAGCAATGCGCCCTGATCCAGAGCGTGGTCGCCGAGGACCGCTCCAACGCCGGCCTCACCGTGATCGTGCTGAAAACCGCCGACCAGAAGAGCAAGCTGATGCGGGTGGTGGCGCCCTTGGGCGTGCTGCTGCCCTCAGGCCTTGGCCTGAAGCTCGACAATCAGGACGTCGGCCGCGCCGGTTTTGTCCGCTGCCTGCCCAATGGCTGCGTGGCCGAGGTGGTGATGGACGAGAAGCTGCTCGGGCAGCTTCGGACGGCCAAAACGGCGACTTTTATCATCTTCGAGACCCCGGAAGAGGGTATCGGGTTTCCGCTCAGCCTGAACGGGATTGGCGAGGGGTACGACAAGCTGCCGTGAGCCACCGGAGCGGCCTCAAAGCCGGCTTCGCCTTAGCCACCCGCGCCGGCGCTGGCGTAGTAATCGAACAATCGGCCGGCCTCAGTGGACAGCCAATCCGCTTCACCGGTGATGTAGCCTTCGACTTGCCCGGTGACACCGAGCAGGAAGGAAATCGGCATGCCGTAAAGCGCGAACGGGGTGTCGATAGCGTCGCGTGCGCCGGCACGCGCCACTAGTCCGCCGGGATCGAAACCGATCGCGAGATGGCGAAGCTTCAGTTTCTTGACGAAGGGCGCGACGAGCGATCGATCGCGGTCGGTCGTGACGGCGACGACCGCGAGGTCGGCGCGGCCGCTTCCTGCGAGCCGATCCAGTATCGGCAATTCAGTGCGACAGGCCGGGCACCAGGTCGCCCAGAAATTGACGAGCACCACCTTGCCGCGGAAGGACGGCAATTCGAGCGCGCCTCCGCCAAGGCGAGGAATTGGCACCGCTGGGACCGGGCGCGCGCCGCGAACCTCCGTGAACTGATGCCTGGCGGTTGCGAATGGCGGCGGTCCGCCGGTCCCTGCGCGACCCGGCAACGCCGGCATCGCGAGCGAGGCCGCCGCCCCCATCATCCCCGCGACCAAGGTGCGGCGATTCGGACTGCGATACGACGTCATGTCTGGTGCTCCGCTGTGCAGGTCTGATCCCAGAGCTTCGGTTCTGATTGAATCAGAACCGAAGCTCCAGGTTTTTTTGACGCGTTTTCTACCGCAGATAAGAAAACGCCACGGTCACGATCGGATGTAGGACCAACCGGCTTCCTGCAATTCGATGATGCGTCCAGGTCCGCTCGGCACGAGTTCTACATCGTCGATCAGCGTGATCGGACGCCCCTCCTGGCGCTCCATGCCGAGCTTGGTCGCCTCGCAGACCACGAAACGGATGTTCGCATTGACCGTCCTGAGTACGCGCAGCATGTCCTTCACCGGTGAGGTATCGGCGCGGAGCATGTGAACGCCGGCGTTGTAGGCGATGACTTCGATCGTGAACGCTTCGTTCCGCTCCTGGTAGTATTTCGGAAGGTTGAGCGAGGTCGAGATCAACGCCCTCATCGTGGTGGGGTCATCGGTGTTGATCGGCAGCACCAGCCGATGCATCCGAACCGTAGCCGGCTTCGTCTGCGGCTTCGAGGCAGCCGGCTCCGATCCTGTCAGGAACAGGGTCACGGTCAGCGGCACCGCGAAGGCCAGGATCAACCCCACGGCAGTCGTCAATTTACGGCGAGAAGGGCGCATCGGCAGCTTCACGAAGTCTTGGCAGGCAAAGTCTTGGCAGGCGAAGTCTTGGCAAGTGATGAGATCTGGCCACGCTCGGCATAGGCGACCACAGCGTTCAGCGCCAGCAGCACAATGGCCGGCATCGCCGAACCGCCGATGATGAACAAATGGGTGATCACTGCGCCGACCATGATGCAGATCAGTAGCAGCGCGCCGAGCACCGTCTTGTGCGGTAACAGCAGCAGGATCGCGCCTATGATTTCCAGCCCGCCGGTGACATAGCGAAACCATTGCCCAAGCCCAATGTGCTGGAAATTCTCGACCAGCATGGGGACGCCATAGAGCTTCGCACCGCCGGCCGCCACAAAGACGAGCGCAAGTAATCCCCTGACGAACCACAGGGCAGCAGACGTCCAGTACGGTCTGGCAGGCGCAACAATCGTCGACATCGAGAACTCCCGGATTGGTGAAAGCGGCGGCGGACAGCAGCGCCGTCCGCCGGCAAGGAAACCCCAAGGGGGTGTCAAAACCAAAATTCGGGACTAAGATGAAATTGACAAGAAGGATGATTTTTCTGGTCTAGTATGAAAAAGCAGACTAATGGGCCCGCACCGTCCGAATGCCCGGCCGCGCCGCAGCTTCAGCGCGCGTTGCGCGTGCTTTCGGGCAAGTGGAAGGGCGAAATCCTCTGGCAGTTGGTCGACGGCAAGCGACGGTTCGGCGAATTGCGGCGCGCAATCCCCGACGTGACGCAGCATATGCTGACCACGCAGCTGCGCGATCTCGAAAACGAAGGCCTGGTGAAGCGCACGGTATTTCCGGAAGTGCCGCCGCGCGTCGAATACGAAATGACGCCCGCGGCGAGGGACTTGAAGCCCGTGTTCGACGAACTGTCCCGATGGGCCAATACCCATGGCAGGCTGGAGCCCGGTCCAAACGCTGCTGGCAAAGGAGCTGGCAAAGGATATGACAAGCTGCCGTAAGGCAGAGGCCCCTAAAACAGCATCCCCATGAGGACCAGGTTTTCGTAGCCGCCGTCGACGAGAATGCGGTTGCGCTGCAGCCCTTCGATTTCAAACCCGAATTTCCTGTAGAGCCTGATCGCGACCGCGTTGCTTTCCCGAACCGTCAGTTCGACCCGGCGCAGTCCAAAGTCGCGCGCCGCGTCGAGCGTCTGCCGCATCAAACGCCCGCCTATTCCCTTCCGCCGGAATTCCGGCAGAAGCGCGATGCCGAGAACGCCGACATGGGCGTAAATCGGCCTTGGGTTGGGCACAATATCGCACCAGCCAATCACCTGGTCGGCTGACACCGCGACCAGTTGCGGATAACCTTGCTTGATATTGTTGAGAACGAAGGCCCGCGTCGACTCAAGCGAGGGAGCTTCCAGAAACGCGAGATAGTGTCGCTCCCGCGCGACAAAATCGAGAGCTCGATGAAAGCTTTCGATATGATTTTGCGTTATCGGAACAATTTCAACGACAGTCATCGTCTCGGCAACGTGTTGATCCCGCCCCTCGCGGAATGACCTGGAAACCACTATCTTGAATGTGCCCCTCCGACAACGGACTGATTTGATGACCAATCTTGCCACAACCTCCCTGCTCGATCGCGCCAACCTCGACCGCGATGCCGTCCGACGCGAGATCGCGCGGGGGCTGGCGGGAGCCGACGACGGCGAACTGTTCCTGGAATATGGCCAGACCGAAGCGCTCGGTTTTGACAATGGCCGGCTGAAGCAGGCGACCTACGACACCTCGCAGGGGTTCGGCCTGCGCGCGGTGAAGGATGACGCGGTTGGTTACGCGCATTCGTCCGACGTGTCCTTGCCGGCGCTGATCCGCGCGGCCGATGCGGTCGCCGCCGTACGCGGCGGCTACACCGGCAACTTTGCCGCAGCCCCGCCACATACCAATGTGCGGCTCTATGGCGACGAGAATCCGCTGGATGCGCCGGGGTTCGAGGCCAAGGTGAAGCTGCTGGCCGAGATCGACGCCTATGTGCGCGACAAGGATCCGCGGGTGCGGCAGGCCTCGATCAGCCTGGGCGCCACCTGGCAGGTGGTGGAAATCCTGCGGCCCGACGGCGAGAGCTACCGCGACATCCGCCCGCTGGTGCGGGTCAATATTTCGGTGGTCGCGGGCCAAGGCGACCGCCAGGAAAGCGGTAGCAAGGGATATGGCGGCCGCGAAGGTTACGCGCGCTTCATCGAGACCAAGGCGTGGCGCGAGGCCGCCGACGGCGCGATCCGCGAGGCGCTGGTCAATCTGGAATCGGTCCCCGCCCCTGCCGGCGAAATGGACGTGGTGCTGGGCGCCGGCTGGCCCGGCGTGATGCTGCATGAAGCTGTCGGTCACGGCCTCGAAGGCGACTTCAACCGCAAGCAGACCTCGGCCTTCGCGGGATTGATGGGCAAGCAGGTCGCGGCCAAGGGCGTCACCGTCGTCGACGACGGCACCATGGCCTCGCGGCGCGGCTCGCTGTCGATCGATGACGAGGGCACGCCGACCAACCGCACGGTGCTGATCGAGGACGGCATTCTCGTCGGCTACATGCAGGACCGGCAGAACGCGCGGCTGATGAACATGAAGCCGACCGGCAACGGCCGCCGCCAGAGCTACGCCCATGTGCCGATGCCGCGCATGACCAACACCTACATGCTGGCGGGCAGCCGCGATCCGGCGGAGATTCTGGCGTCGGTGAAGAACGGCATCTATGCCGCGAATTTCGGCGGCGGCCAGGTCGACATCACCTCCGGCAAATATGTGTTCCAGTGCACCGAGGCCTACAAGATCGAAAACGGCAAGCTCGGCGCGCCTCTCAAAGGCGCCATGCTGATCGGCAACGGGCCGACCGACCTGCATCGCATCACCATGGTCGGCAACGATCTGGCGCTCGATACCGGCATCGGCACCTGCGGCAAGAACGGCCAGGGCGTGCCGGTTGGCGTCGGCCAGCCGACGCTGCGGATGGAAAAGATCACGGTCGGAGGAACGGGCTAGTGAGCGACGAAAAGCTGGTGAGCGAGGAGAAACAACTGCCCGCGGCCAAACCGGTGAGCTGGCGCGGCCAAGCCGTCCAGCTCGTGGCCATCGTCGCCGTCGTTCTCGTCGCCAAGGGCGCGATTGCCGAGCCGTTTTACGTTCCGTCCGGTTCGATGGAGCCGACGCTCTTGATCGGCGACGCCTTGGTAGCCTCGAAATTTCCCTATGGCTACGGCGCGGCGTCGCTGCCGATCCAGATCACGCTGCCGGAAACCGGCCGCCTGTTCGGCGACACGCCCAAGCGCGGCGACGTCGTCGTGTTCCGCTGGCCGGGCGACCGCTCGCAGGCCTGGGTCAAGCGCGTGGTGGGATTGCCGGGCGACCGCATCCAGATGCGGCAGGGCCAGCTCTTCGTCAACGATCATGCGGCGGCGTTGAAGCCCGACGGGATGGGCGAAGCCGAAGACGATCGCGGCAACACCGAGCGGGCCTATCGATTCATCGAGACGCTGCCGAACGGCGTCAGCCACGCGATCTTCAAGATGCGCGACAACGGCCGGCTCGACAACACGCCCGAAGTGACGGTGCCGCCGGGCAACCTGTTCGTGCTCGGCGACAACAGGGACAATTCCGCCGACAGCCGCGTCGCGGTGCGTGACGGCGGCGTGGGCCTGCTACCGATCGACAATCTGATCGGCCGGGCTGATGCCGTGGTCGGCTCCTGGGATTTGGGCATGCGCAGCCAGCCGATATGGACCTGGCTGTCGGGCTTCCGGCTGGCACGGTTTTTCACCTCCGTGCATTGATGTCGACCCTCATGGTGAGGAGCGCTCTTCGCGCGTCTCGAACCATGAGGCCCGGAACGTCCGTGGCCCTTCGAGACGCGCGCGAGTGCGCGCTCCTCAGGGTGAGGGAGCAAACACGTGACCTTCGATGAGTTGCGAAAATTCGCGCTCGCCTGGCCTGAGGTCGAGGACGGCACCTCCTACGGCACGCCGGCCCTGAAGGTACGCAAGAAGATGCTGGCGCGGCTGAAGGAAGACGGCGACAGCCTGGTGATGCCGGGCGTGCCGCAGGACGAGCGCGCGATGCTGGTGGAAAGCCAGCCGAAGGTGTTTTACTTCACCGATCACTACCGCGATTATCCGATGGTGCTGATCCGCCTGTCGAAAGCCGAGCGCGCGACCGTCGAGCCGTTCCTGCGGCGGCATTGGCGCACGCTGGCGTCGAAGAAGGCGCTGAAGGAGTTCGACACGAATTTGTAGGGTGGGCAAAGGCGCGCTTGCGCCGTGCCCACCATCTTGCCTGCGATTCAGACTATGGTGGGCACGCTTCGCTTTGCCCACCCTACGGCGGCGCCTATGAATAAAGACCAATTCCTCACCGTCGCCTTGCGCAATCCCACCAACGAAATCATTACCGAAGAACTGTTTCGGCTCGCGCTGCCGGATGCGTGGCTGGTCTCCGGGTGCCTGGTGCAGACAGTGTGGAACGTGCTGACCAAGCGCGCGGTCGATTACGGCATCAACGATTACGATGTGTTCTATTTCGATCCCGATACGTCGTGGGAAGCGGAAGACGCCGTCATCCGCACGCTTGCGGAGCGCCTTGCCAAACGCGGCATCGCGGTCGAGGCGCGCAACCAGGCGCGGGTTCATCTCTGGTACCCGGACAAGCATGGCCTGCCCTACCCCGAGCTGCGTTGTTCGACGGAAGGTATCGACCGCTTCCTGACCAAGAATACGCAGATCGGAATCCGCCGCACGCGCGAGGCTTACGAAGTGTACGCGCCGAACGGCTATGACGATGTCGCCGCACTGGTCGTACGGCCCAATCCGGGCGCGAATTTTTCGGCGGCGAATTACGCAGCGAAGGCTGCGCGATGGAAGGCGCTGTGGCCGGAAATTACGGTGTTGCCGGCGGATGAGGAACCGTAACAAGCGCCGTCGTCCCTGCGAACGCAGGGACCCATAGCCACCGGCCGTTGTTGTTACGCAGGCAACTGCCCCAGTGCCAAAACGAGAAGCCACGGCGTATGGGTCCCTGCGTTCGCAGGGACGACAGCGGTGAATGTCGCGGCTACCGCACCACGCCCGACGTGAACCCGGCCTTCCGCCGCGGCGGCTTGATGTCTTTCTTCAGGAAGCAGTGCGCCTCCTTGCCGGCGTAGCCAGGCCGCGCATAGGTCCAGGCGCGGCATTTGTTGTCGGCGGCGCAGGCGGCCTTGCAGGCGTCGTCGCCGCCATCGCCGCTCTTGAGATCAAAGCTCTTGTAATCGCCGCCGAAGCGGTCGATCGAGGTTTCGATGGTGTCGTTGCGCCGTTCGACCACGCCGGCGCCGCGCACGCCGGAGACGCAGCAATCGCCGCTCTGCACCCGCGCCGGCACGTTGCTCTTGAGCCAGCACACCGCACCGTTGGCGAGGTCGGTCGGATAGTTGAAGCTCCAGGCGCGGCAGCGCCGGTCGCGCTCGCACACCAGCGCGCATTCCGCCGGATCGCCCGAGATCACGGGGGCGCTGAGATAGTCGCCGCCAGGGCGGTCGAATTTGGCCTGCGCCAGCGCCGGGCGCGCGCCGAGGGCCGCCGCCAAAAAGGCGAGCGTCACCATACACGCCCCGAGCAGGCGAACAGACCTCATTTGCAGTTGCTTTCGCATACGCGTTTTAAGCGCGGGATGACGCTTCTTCGAATCGCCGTCCCGCTCCAGCCCTTTTGATTTGAGCATGATCGTTTCGGAAAACCGCAAGCGATTTTCCCTCGCGACAAACGCGAAAACGCGTTTGCGCGGAGATCATGCTCCAGCCGGCCGTCATTTGAGCGCCATCAACCTGTACGGCGGATGAACGGCCCAAAACCGAAGCAACCCATTCAATTAAAATGCGTATTCCTGATAGACGGGCTCCACGGAACCGCCCCAGCCGCCGTTGAATTTGTCCAGCATTTCTTCCGCCGGCGTGCGGCCCGATTCGAGGATCCGTTCGAGCGGTTCGAGGTGGCGGCTCTCGTCGCGGCCGGAATGGTCGACGCGGTTGCGCCGCCGCAAGCCCGCATGCGACAGCTTCAGGCATTCCCTGGCGATTTCGAACAAATAACGATCCTTGATCCTGGCCTTGAAGCCGAGGCGCGGGACGTCGTCACGCAACGCCTGACGCTCCGCTGCGGTCCAGTGGCTGACCAGATCCCAGGCCGCGTTCAGGCTGTCGTCGTCGTACAACAGGCCGACCCAGAACGCCGGCAGCGCCGGCAGCCGGCCCCACGGCACGCCGTCGGCGCCGCGCATTTCCAGATAACGCTTGAGGCGGACTTCCGGGAAAATCGTCGACAGGTGGTTGGCCCAGTCCGACAACGTCGGACGCTCGCCGGGAAGCGAATTGTTGCGGCCCTCGAAGAAGGCGCGGAACGACGAGCCGGCGACGTCGATATAGGTCTCGCCGCGCTTGACGAAATACATGGGCACGTCGAGCGCGTAGTCGACCCAGCGCTCGAACCCCATGCCGTCCTCGAACACCCAGGGGAGCATGCCGGAGCGCGCATTATCCGTGTCGCGCCAGATCTCGGAGCGGAACGACAGGAAGCCGTTGGGCTTGCCTTCCGTGAACGGCGAATTGGCAAACAAGGCGGTCGCCACCGGCTGCAGCGCAATCGACACGCGCAGCTTCTTGACCATGTCGGCCTCCGAGGAGAAGTCGAGATTGGTCTGCACCGTACAGGTCCGGTACATCATGTCGATGCCGTAGTTCCCGACCTTCGGCATGTAGTTGGTCATGATCTTGTAGCGGCCCTTGGGCATCACCGGAATCTGCTCCCGCGACCAGGACGGCGTCATGCCGAGCCCGAGAAAGCCGATCCCGAGCGGCGTCGCGATCTCGCGGACCTGCGCCAGATGCGCCATCAGCTCGGACTGGGTCTGGTGCACGTTTTCGACCGGCGCACCGGACAGCTCAAACTGGCCGCCCGGCTCCAGCGAAATCGCGCCGCCGCCGGTGACGTCATAGAGCCCGATGATGTTGCCCTGCTCCATGATCGGCTCCCAGCCGAGCAGGAGCTGCATGCCTTCGAGCAGCGAGCCGATGCCGCGCGCGCCTTCGTAGGGCACCGGCTGACGGCCCTCCAGCGTGAACGGGGTCTTCTCGTGCTCGGTGCCGATGCGGAACTCGGACGGCGGCTTGATGCCGGCTTCGAGCCACGCGACGAGTTCGTCACGTGATTGCAGCGGCGTCATATCGATCTGGTCACGCGCCATAAAAAAATCCGGATATCTGGCGATTCGACCGAACGCGCCGTGTGGCCAAGGGAATGCAGACGGTGTCGTCCGCATCAACGAAACATGTCAGGGCTGTCATCGCGCCGGCACGCCGTCGCGGGCAGCGGCCGCCTTGACGTCGGAGCAGGAGCAGCCCAGCCGGTCGAGCAGACCGCAAAGCTTTATAGCGTCGGCATCGGACAGTTTCGAGCCGACGTGCTTTTCGATCGCTGCCGAATAGGCGCTCCACATCTTCTTCTGCAGTTCACGCCCGGCCTCGGTGATCTCCACGAACTGGCCGCGCTTGTCGATCTTGCATTCGCGCCGCGCCGCCAGACCCTCGTCCACCAGGCGGTCGATCAGTCGCGAGGTGGAATATTGCGGGATCAGCATCTGCTTTTCCAGCTCCACCGGGCGCATCTCGCCGGACGGCGCGCGCGACAGTTCCAGGAGCGCGTCGTACCAGGCCAGCGGCGGAAAGCCGGCTTTCTTCAAATCCTGCTCGACGGCATCGAGCACCCGGCTCTGCACCCGCATCAGGCGGATCCAGGCGGCGGTCGCCTCGGTCGATGGTTTGCGTTTCATCATCCAGTCCGTATCTGTCACAGATCAGTGTACCGCACTAAATGCAGGTGCATCAATCTTGACTATTCCATGCAAATGCATTTAGTCGGTCCGCCAATAATAATCGAGGGAAGGAAAAGCCGATGAAACTGTATTATTCCCCAGGCGCCTGCTCGCTGTCCCCCCATATCGCGCTTCTCGAGGCCGGTCTGCCCTTTGACCTGGTCAAGGTCGACCTGCGCGCCAAGAAGCTGGAAAACGGTGACGACTTTTTGAAGGTCAACCCCAAGGGCCAGGTGCCGGTGCTGGCGCTCGATTCGGGCGAGGTGGTCACCGAGGGGCCGGTTATCGTCCAGATGATCGCCGACAAGGTGGCGGCCAAGAACCTGGCGCCCGCCCGCGACAGCGCCGACCGCTACAAGCTCCTGGAGTGGCTCAACTTCATTACCACGGAACTGCACAAGAGTTTCGGTCCGATGTTCTCGCCGGTGCTGGCCGACGACGCCAAGGCGTTCTTCAAGGACCGGGTGATGGCCAAGTTCAAATATGTCGACAGCCAGCTTGCGGGGCGCGACTACCTGATGGGCAGCCAGTTCACCGTCGCCGACGGCTATATGTTCACGATGCTGTCCTGGGCGGACCGGATGAAGTTCGATCTTTCGGCCATGCCGAACCTCCTGGCCTACAAGGCCCGCATCGCCGCCCGCCCGAAGGTGCAGGAAGCGCTGACCAAGGAAGGGCTGCTGAAGGCGGCGTGAGACGCTCACGGATAGCGACAAGGAATGGGCCGGATCGAATGATCCGGCCCTTTCTAGTTGCGGGGAATGTCTCCACATCGTCGTCCCTGCGAACGCAGGGACCCATAACCACAGACGGTGATTGGTTCAGAAGGTAATTGCCATCAGCTCTCAATCGCCAGAGCACGCGGTATGGGTCCCTGCGTTCGCAGGGACGACGATAGAATTTACACTGCCGCTTACGCCGCCGCCTTCTTGGGCGGGAAGCGGCCGTAGAAGGTCTCATTGCTCGCCGCCATGTCTTCCAGCAGTTTCGGCGGGGTGAAGCGCGAGCCGTATTTGGCTTCCAGCCTGTGGCAGAGCTCGACGAACTTCCGTGTGCCCATGAAGTCGATATAGGACAGCGTGCCGCCGGTGAACGGCGCAAAGCCGAAGCCCAGGATCGAGCCGACATCGGCCTCGCGCGGATCGGTGATGACGTGATCCTCCACCGTGCGCGCGGCTTCCACTGCCTGCACCACCAAAAAGCGCTGCTTCAATTCCTCGACGTCGAGGGTGTCAGGATCAAGCTGCTTCGGTTGCAGCGCCGACAGGCCCGGCCACAGGCTCTTCTGGCCCTTGCCCTTCTCGGGGTAATCGTAAAAGCCCTTGCTGTTCTTGCGGCCGAGACGGCCCTGCTTCTCGACCAGTTCCACCATCAGCTTCTTCTGGTCGGGGTTGATGGCGTTGGGGCCGAGATCGGTTTCCGTTGCCTTGATGACCTTCAGGCCGAGGTCGAGGGCCACTTCATCCGACAGCGACAGCGGGCCGACCGGCATGCCCGCCATCTTGGCGCAATTCTCGATCATCGCCGGCGGCACGCCTTCCAGGAACATCTCGTTACCTTCGGCGATGTAACGGCCGACGCAGCGGTTGGCGTAGAAGCCGCGGGAGTCGTTCACGACGATCGGCGTCTTGCCGATCACCCGCACATAATCGAGCGCGGCGGCCAGCGCGACGTCGCCGGTGTTCTTGCCTAGGATGATTTCGACCAGCATCATTTTCTCGACCGGCGAGAAGAAATGGATACCGACGAACTTGCCCTGATCCTTGAAGCTTTCGGCAAGTGAGGTGATCGGCAGCGTCGAGGTGTTGGAGGCGAAGATCGCGTCCGCCTTGAGGTACTGTTGCGCCTTGGCAAAGGTCTCTGCCTTGACCTTGCGGTCCTCGAACACGGCCTCGATTACGAGGTCGCAATCCCCGAGCGCGGCGTAGTCCGCCGTCGGCGTGATGCGCGCCAGCAGCGCGTCGCGATCACCCGCCTTGGCGCGGCCCTTGGCGATCTGCTCGTCGATCACCTTCTGGGCATGCGCCTTGCCCTTGTCGGCGCTTTCCTGGTCGCGGTCGATCAGCACGACGTCGAGGCCGGCGCGCGCGGAGACGAAGCCGACGCTGGCGCCCATGAAGCCGGCGCCGATTACGGCGATCTTCTTCACCTTGGTCGGCGGCACGTTTTGCGGACGCCGCGCGCCCTTGTTCAGCTCCTGCATCGACAGGAACAGGCTGCGGATCATCGCCGCTGCTTCCTTGGAGCGGAGCACTTTCGTGAAGTAGCGCGATTCGACGCGCAGCGCGGCGTCGATCGGCAACTGCAGGCCCTCATAGACGCAGCTCATGATGGCGCGCGCCGCCGGATAATTGTCGTAGGTCTCGCGCCGATAAATGGCGTTGCCGGCCGGGAACATCATCATGCCGGCCTTGGAGAACACCGGACCGCCCGGCAGCTTGAAGCCCTTTTCGTCCCAGGGCGCGACCGCCTTGCCGCCGCCCTTGATCCAGTCCTTTGCCGCCTTGATCAGCTCGGAAGCCGGCACGATGGCGTGGATCAAATTCAGCGATTTGGCCTTGTCGACGGTGACCGGATCGCCCTTGAGCAGGATCGTCATCGCATCCTGCGGCGGCACCAGGCGCGGCACGCGCTGGGTGCCGCCGGCGCCGGGGAACAGGCCGACCTTGACCTCGGGCAGGCCGAGGCGAGTTTTGGGATTCTCGGCCGCAACGCGGTAGTGGCAGGACAGCGTCACCTCGAAACCGCCGCCGAGCGCCAGCCCGTTGATCGCCGCGGCCCACGGCTTGCCGCAGGTTTCGATGCCGCGCAGCACCAGCGAGAAGCGGCGGCTCTGGTCGAACAGCATCTGGTTGGCAGCTTCCTCGCCCTTCTCCTTCAGCATCTTGGCGTAAGCGATATTCATGCCTTCGAGCATCGAAAGGTCGGCGCCGGCGCAGAACGCTTCCTTAGCGGAGGTGATGACGATGCCCTTAACCGCGGCATCCGCCGTGGTCTGCTTCAATATCTCTTCGAGCTCAGTGGTCGAGGTCTCGTCCAGCACGTTCATCGAACGTCCGGGGATATCCCAGGTGACGAGCGCAATGCCGTCGGCGTCGGTCTCTACCTTGAAATTCTTGAAGGCCATGTTGGTTGCTCCCTCGGTGCCGCAGCCGATTTGGCGCGGCGAATGGATGTGATCCCGTAGGGTGGGCAAAGGCGCACTTGCGCCGTGCCCACCATTACTTGCGAAGAACTGTGTGGTGGGCACGCTTCGCTTTGCCCACCCTACGTTCTCAAACTCTTTCGATGATCGTCGCTGTCCCCATGCCGCCGCCGATGCAGAGCGTCACCAGCGCGGTCGACTTGTTGGTGCGCTCGAGTTCGTCGAGCACGGTGCCGAGGATCATGGCCCCGGTCGCGCCGAGCGGATGGCCGAGCGCGATCGCGCCGCCATTGACGTTGATCTTCGAATTGTCGATCTCAAACGCCTGCATGTAGCGCAGCACGACGGAAGCAAAGGCCTCGTTGAGCTCGAACAGGTCGATGTCCGACTTCTTCATGCCGGAGCGCTCAAACAGCTTTTCGGTGACGTCGACCGGGCCGGTCAGCATCATCGCCGGCTCCGAGCCGATATTGGCGAAGGCGCGGATCTTTGCACGCGGTTTCAGGCCGTGCTTGGCGCCCGCCTCCTTGCTGCCGAGCAGCACAGCGCTCGCGCCATCGACGATGCCGGAAGAGTTGCCGGCATGGTGGACGTAATTGACGCGCTCGATTTCCGGATGCGACTGGATCGCGACCGCATCGAAGCCGCCCATTTGCCCGACCACAGTGAACGCCGGCTGCAACTGCGCCAGCGACTGCATAGTCGTCGTGGGACGCATGTGCTCATCCTTGGCGAGGATGGTGAGGCCGTTGATGTCCTTGACCGGCACCACCGACTTGTTGAAGCGGCCCTCGTCCCAGGCTTTTGCGGCGCGCTGCTGGCTCTGCACCGCATAGGCATCGACGTCGTCGCGCGAGAAGCCGTATTTGGTCGCGATCAAATCGGCCGAGACGCCCTGCGGCATGAAATAGGCCGGCACCGCCATCGAGGGGTCCATCGGCCAGGCGCCGCCGGAAGCGCCGATGCCGACGCGGCTCATCGATTCGGCGCCCCCGCCGATCACGAGTTCATGCTGGCCGGCCATGATCTGGGCAGCGGCGAAGTTCACGGCATCGAGGCCGGAGGCGCAGAAACGGCTGATCTGTACGCCGGGGACGGATTCACCGAGGCCCGCCTTCAGCGCCGCGAAGCGCGCGATATCGCTTCCGGCCTCGCCGACCGGATCGACCACGCCGAGGATGACGTCATCGACCACGTCTTCAGCCAGGTTGTTGCGCTCCTTCAGCGCCTGCAGCGGCACGGTGGCGAGCGCCAGCGCGGTGACCTCATGGAGCGTGCCATCGGCCTTGCCGCGGCCGCGCGGGGTGCGAACGTGATCGTAGATATATGCCTCAGGCATGACGCCCTCCTGGTATGAGGATCATAATATTATAGGCGAAAGGGCAGAGAAACGGCGGAAAATCTCAGAACGCTTCCGCCGCTAATTCCATGGTGGTCGCGCATCCGGACTGGATTCGCGCGAGATGGACGTGGGTTTCCGGCAACATCCGCTCCATGAAGAAGCGGCCGGTCACCAGCTTGGTCGTCAGATAGGGCGTGGCACCATCAGCCGCAATCTTGTCCTGCGCCACCTTCGCCATCCGCGCCCACATGTAGCCGAAGGTGACGAGGCCGAACAATTGCATGTAGTCGGTAGCGGCAGCGCCGGCATTGTCGGGCTTGGTCAGCGCGTTCTGCATCAGCCAGCCAGAGGCCTGCTGCAGGTGGCCGAGCGCGGTCGAGAGCGGCGCAACGAACGGCTTCATCGCCTCGTCGCCGCCGTGCTCCTTGGCAAAGGCTGCCACCTCGGCAAAGAACGCCATCACGGCGCGGCCGCCGTCGCGCGGCAGCTTGCGGCCGACCAGATCAAGCGCCTGAATGCCGTTGGCGCCCTCATAGAGCATGGCAATGCGCGCATCGCGCACGAACTGCTCCATGCCGTGTTCGGCGATATAGCCATGGCCGCCATACATCTGCTGCGCCAGCACCGCATTGGAAAATCCGACGTCGGTCATCACGCCCTTCATGACCGGCGTCATCAGGCCCATGTGGTCGTCCGCCTCCTGGCGGTCCTTCGGATCCGAGGAGCGGTGGGCGACGTCGCTCTTCAGCGCCGTCCACACCACCATGGCGCGCGCCGCCTCGTTGAAGGCACGGATGGTGAGCAGCACGCGGCGCACGTCCGGATGCACGATGATCGGATCGGCCGGCTTGTCCGCCTCCTTTGCGCCGGTCAGGGAACGTCCCTGCAGGCGCTCGCGCGCGTAATTGACGGCGTTCTGATAGGCGACCTCGGACTGCGCGAGGCCCTGCACGGCGACGCCGAGGCGGGCCTCGTTCATCATCACGAACATGCCCTGCATGCCCTTGTTTTCTTCGCCGATCAGCCAGCCGGTGGCGTTGTCGTAATTCATCACGCAGGTGGAATTGCCGTGGATGCCCATCTTGTGCTCGATCGAGCCGCAGGACACGCCGTTGCGCGCGCCCAGCGAGCCGTCGGCATTGACCAGCACCTTCGGCACCACGAACAGCGACACGCCCTTGATGCCGGCCGGTGCGCCTTCGATGCGCGCCAGCACCAGGTGGATGATGTTCTCGGCCATGTCGTGCTCGCCGGCGGAGATGAAGATCTTGGTGCCTGATATCTTGTAGCTGCCGTCGGCCTGCTTGACCGCCTTGGTGCGCAACAGGCCGAGATCGGTGCCGCATTGCGGCTCGGTGAGGTTCATGGTGCCGGTCCACTCGCCCGCCACCATCTTCGGCACGAACATCTTCTTCTGCTCGGGCTTGCCGTGCACCAGCAGCGCCGCGGTCGCGCCCATGGTCAGGCCGCCATACATCGAGAACGCCATGTTGGCCGCGCTCTGGAATTCGGTGACCACCTGGCTCAGCGTCACCGGCAGCCCCTGCCCGCCATACTCCGCCGGCGCCGACAGACCGAGCCAGCCGCCTTCGGCCACCTGCTTGAAGGCTTCCTTGAAGCCCTTCGGTGTGGTGACGCTGCCGTCGTCATGCCGCTTGCAGCCTTCGAGATCGCCGACACGGTTGAGCGGCTGCAGCACCTCTTCCGAGAGTTTTGCGGCCTCGCCCAAGATCGCTTCGCGCACATCGGCGGAGGCATCGGTGAAGCCGGGCAGATTGTCGTAGCGGTCGATCTGGAACACGTCGTTGAGCAGGAAGGTGACGTCTTCCACGGGGGCTTTGTAGATCGGCATGATGTTCTCCCGGCAGCGGCAAAGATGGCGAAGGCGTTTGAATGAAATTCGTTGTGGCGTTCCGGAACACGACCTTATCCGGTTCCGGCAGTCCTAGGGAGTGAGCAGGTGAGCGAAATATCCGGACAGCCATCGCGACATAAACGGCACCGGACATCGTCGCGGTCTTTGCTCCCTCACCTTCATCACTGCTTGGCGAGTTGCTCCCCCATCAAGCGGTGCAGCAGATTGATCGCCTTCAGCGGACGTACCATCACCTTGAAGTGCGTGATCTTACCGTCATCGCTGAAGGTGATGATGTCGACGCCGTTGATCTTGATCCCCTCGATCTCGTTTTCGAATTCGAGGACCGCGCCGCTCGCGCTGCGCCATTCGCCGGTATATTTGAAGCCGGGGCCGCCCAGCACCTTCCCGGCGCTCGCCAGATATTTGAAGGTGATGTCGCGCCCGCGCTGCGGCGTGTGGACGACGGGGCTTTCGAATACCGCCTCGGGGTGCAAGAGGTCCCACAGCGCCGCCGTGTCATGGGACTTCATGTAGCCGTACCACTTGTCGAGGCCGCTCATGGTCATCATGTCTCCTGTGCGGGCGATGACGGGGTTGACGCCGGGGAAGAGACCTCTCCGGAGCTTATGCGCGTTGACGCATATGCAACTTTATGCATAATGTCAATCATTGTTGAATCCGGAGGGCCGGCGTCGTGGCGCTTGGTGACGCGATCCTTGCCTGCCTGACCGAACGTCCGATGACGGGCTATGAGCTCGCCAAGACGTTCGACAACTCCATTGGATTCTTCTGGAAGGCCGACCACCAGCAAATTTATCGGGAGCTCACCAAGCTTCGCGACCGCGGCCATATCCAGGGCCGCGAGGTCGTGCAGTCCGGCAAGCCCAACAAGCTGGTCTATACACTGACGCCGGAGGGACGGGCCGCGCTCCGGCATTGGGCCGCGCGACCGAGCGTGCCGGCCTCGATCAAGGACGACCTGCTGGTGCGGCTCTATGCGCTCGACAGCGTCGACATCGAACCGCTGCGCACCGACCTGATGGCGCGGCTGGAACATCACCGTGACCGGTTTGCCCGGTATGAGCGCCTGCTCAACAAACGCTTTCCGGACGGCACGGCGCCGCCGGCCGATGTAGGCAAATTGCTCGGGCTTCGCATCGGCCTCGCCCACGAGCGCGCCGTGGCGGAGTGGTGCGAAGAGGCGATCGAGGCGTTGTCTGCCCTGTCCTCCGGCGCCGAACGGAGCAACGTCGTGCCGATCGAGGACGGCCAGCGCGAAAAAAGCGGCTAGAGCCTTCTAGAGCCGGCCGATTTGGTCGCCCTGGTAACTTTTGGGGCCGTCCGTCGCATTCCTTAACCCGTTATTTACCGTGACGAACAAAAGTCAGTTCCGAGGCAGGCGACCTGCGCGGGAAAATACGATTGTCTCTTCGGTGGGACGCGCGGGGAGGCTGATGGCGCAGGTGGGGCGCCGAAGCGGAACCGGACGAAAGCATGAATTCGCGCGTATCGTGGAGTGTTGACGGCATCGATCCATCCGTCCGCGAAAGGGCCGAGGCGGCGGCGCGCCGCGCCGGCATGTCGTTGAGCGACTGGATCAATTCTACCGTCGGCGAACCAGCCCCGCCCAGCTTCGGCGCGCCTTCCGAGCAGCGGCCGGCGATGCCGCGGCAAATCCCCGACGTGGCGGACATTCACCAGCGGCTGGATTCGATCACAAAGCAGATCGAGCTGATTTCGCGGCCCGCTCCGCGCGGCGAAGCAGCCCGCGGCGAGCCGACGGTGGCCCGCCAGCTCAACGAAGCCATTTCGCGTCTCGACGCGCGACTGTCGCAGATTTCCAACCCCGTGCCGGCCCGTCAGGCCCAGATGCAGGAAAAGCAGCGCCAGACCGAGATGGTCGAGCGTGCCGCTGCCCAGGTCTATCACCCCGCGCCGCCGCTCAGTCCGGCCACGATGGATTTTGCAATCGCGGAAATCGCTGCGCGCCAGAACGAACTCGACAGTCCGCAGCCGCGGCAGATGCCGCTGCGCAATGGCGCGCCGACGGTCGCTGCCGCCAAGCCCAATTCGGCGCAGCCCAATTCCGCACAGCCCATGCAGGCAGCGCCGGCCGGACCGGATTTTTCATCGCTTGAACGGCACCTGCTCAAGATCACCAGCCAGATCGAGGCGCTGCAGCGTCCCGATCATGTCGAGCAGTCGATTGCGGCGTTCCGCAGCGAGCTCGCCGAAATCCGCCACGCTATCACCGAGGCGGTGCCGCGCCGGGAGATCGAATCGCTCGAGAACGAAATCCGCTCGCTGTCCCGCCGCATCGACGACAGCCGCCAGCACGGCAGCGACGGCCAGACGCTTGCCGGCATCGAGCGCGCGCTCGGCGAAATCCGCGAAGTGCTGCGCTCGCTGACGCCGGCCGAGCAGCTCGCCGGCTATGACGAGGCGATCCGCAACCTCGGCGCCAAGCTCGATCTGATCCTGCGCTCGAACGACGATCCGTCGACGGTGCAACAGCTCGAAAGCGCGATTGCGGCGCTGCGCGGTATCGTCTCCAACGTCGCCTCCAACGACGCGCTGGCCCGGCTAGCCGAGGACGTGCACACGCTGTCGGCCAAGGTCGACCAGCTTTCCCGCTTTGACGGCAACAGCGACGCCTTCGGCATGCTCGAGCAGCGCCTGGCGGCGCTGACCTCGACGCTGGAAAGCCGGCAGCCGCCGGCTGCGAGCGAGCATTCGGAATATCTCGACAACGCGCTGCGCTCGCTGTCGGAACGGCTCGACCGTATCCCGGCCGGCAACGACAATGCGTCGGCGTTTGCCCATCTCGAACAGCGCGTGTCCTATCTGCTGGAGCGCCTGGAAGCCTCCAACGACCGTTCCGCCGCTCCCACCGTCGACCTCGGACGGGTCGAGGAAGGCCTGCACGACATTCTGCGTTCTCTCGAACGCCAGCACGCCAGCCTGGTCGCCCTCGCCGAATCCAATCGCAATTCCGGCGACGCGGCACAGCCGATGGCCTCCGGCATCGTCGATCTGGTCAAGCGCGAGCTGTCCGACATCCGCTTCAGCCAGTCGGAAACCGACCGCCGCACGCAGGACTCGCTCGAGACCGTTCACAATACGCTCGGCCATGTCGTCGATCGCCTGTCGATGATCGAAGGCGATCTGCGCGGGGTTCGCGCCGCGCCGGCCGCGCCCGCCTCTCCGTCTGCAGCGGCCGAGATGCGCGAGGAAGCGCCCCGCATAACCACGCCGCTGCGGACCTATCCGCAGCAATCGAAGCCGGAGTTGCCGAACCCCGCCGCGCTGCAAGCGAGCCCGCAAGAACATTTCGCCGCCGCGCCGCGCGAATTCCACGCGGTCCAGCCGGCAGCGCCGGTGGCCCCGCCACTGCCGCCGCGGGCGATCAGCGAAATCCTCGAGCCGCATGCCGCAGCGCCGCGTACCGCGATTGCGCCGGAATTGCCGCCGGATCATCCGCTCGAGCCGGGCACGCGCCCGCCAGCGCGCGTCTCTTCGCCGTCGGAACGGATCGCGGCTTCCGAAAACGCGATCAGCGAGATCGCTTCGGCTCCGAAGGAGCCGGTCAGTTCGTCGAGCTTCATTGCCGCCGCGCGCCGCGCTGCGCAGGCCGCAGCCGCGGCGCCCCCGCCCGAGAAAGCCGGACGTTCGGCTGCGAAGGCCGCGCTCACGGACAAGTCCGGCGGCAAGGCCAAGGCCGACGACAAGATCCCCTCGAACATTTCCTCCAAGATCCGCTCGCTCCTGGTCGGCGCGAGCGTGGTCGTGATCGTGCTCGGCACCTTCAAGATGGCGATGACGCTGCTCGATACCGGCAGCGTGCTGCAACTGCCGATGATGGAACGGCCCAGCGAGCCAGCGGCACCAGTGCAGGCCCCCGCCGCGTCGGAGAGCAGCGCCAAACCCGCGATGCCCGCGGCACCGGGACCCCTGATGATCTCGCCGACCCCGGTCGAGAAGCAGTCGAACAATTCTTCCGCACCCAACACGCTGGATAGCGCGCGTATCGCGGTGCCGCCGCAGCCAGCGCCGCCCCCGGCAGCCAACGACATCACCGGCGCGATCCCGACGGTGCCGGCCACCGGCGGGAAGCTTGCCATGATCGCGGTGCCGCCGACCGAGCGGCTGCCCGACGGCATCGGCGGACCGGTATTGCGCGCCGCCGCGCTGAAGGGCGACCCGGCCGCGGCCTACGAGATCGGCACGCGCTTTGCGGAAGGCAAGGGCGTTGCCTCGAACCTCGAGGAAGCCGCCAAATGGTATGACCGCGCGGCGCAGGCCGGTGTGGTGCCCGCGATCTTCCGGCTCGGCACCTTCTACGAGAAGGGCCTGAGCGTGAAACGCGACGTCGATATTGCGCGGCGTTACTATCAGCAGGCGGCCGAACGCGGCAGCGCCAAGGCGATGCACAATCTGGCCGTGCTCGACGCCGACGGCGGCGGCAAGGGCGCCAATTACAAGAGCGCGTCGGTATGGTTCCGCAAGGCTGCCGATCGCGGCGTCGCCGACAGCCAGTTCAACCTCGGCATCCTCTATGCCCGCGGCATCGGCGTCGAACAGAACCTCGCCGAATCCTTCAAATGGTTCAGCCTCGCGGCGGCCCAGGGCGACGCAGATGCGGGGCGCAAGCGCGACGATATCGCCAAGCGCCTCGACGTCCAGTCGCTGGCGGCCGCCAGGCTCGCTATCCAGACCTTCACGCCGGAGCCGCAACCCGACGACGCCGTCAACGCGGCGTCACCGGCGGCGGGCTGGGATTCGGCACCGGCAACCACGGCCAAGCCCGCCGCCAAGTCGGCCGCGACCAAGCGCACCGCCGCCGCCGTTCATTAAAGTTCATTAAGACGAGTTGCGATGCCGGCGGCATCGCCGCCATATCCTCGGCCATAAATTCGTATAATGCTTCGGGCCAGCCCGACCCCGAGCGGGTCCGCCTGCAACGAGGACCGATTGCCTACCGACGACAGCCAGGATGGAGAAAATCGCTTCCGGAGGTCGCCGACAGGCCCTGCGGTGGCGCCGCCGCGCTTACCGCCCGGTCAGGCCCCGACACCGCCAGTCCAGTTGCCCTGGCATAAACGGCATTTCTGGACGGTCGCAATCTTCATCCTGCTGGTTGCCGGCGTCGTCATTCGCGCCTACCGGGACCTGTCGCAGCCGGAGGCCTGGGACTACTGGAAGGACCAGTACGTCTCCCCAAGCCTGACATCCCAGGTGATCGACACGCTCCATCTCGATGGTTCGAGCCCGGGCCGGCGTGCCCTGTTCGTCAGCGGGACGATCGGCCCCGCCGCCGCTAACTGGTTTCGCGGCAGGCTGGACCAGGCCGATCTGGCGGCGGGCGACATTGTCCTGTTGGCCTCTCCCGGCGGCGATCTGAACCAGGCCGCTATCATCGGCGAGATCATCCGGTCACGCTCGCTGGCGACCGCCGTCGGCAGCGCCGACGCCTCGGGCCGCGTCAAGCCTGGCTACTGCGCCAGCGCCTGCGTGCTCGTCTATGCCGGCGGCAAGGCCCGCTTCGGCGTATTGGGCTCGGCCCTGGGTGTTCATCGGTTTGTCACAACCCGGCCCGTCGATGATCCCGTCGCCGAGGCGCAACGGGTTTCCGGCGCGGTGCTGGGCTACATGACCAAAATGGGGGTGTCGTCCTCCATCGTGGAAGCCATGTCCGAGACCCGGGAGATTCGCTGGCTCAGCCCCAAACAGGCGCTGGCGATGAACCTCGTCACCGACCCGCTCGGAAAGCCCTGAGCACGCCGAGCACCGGGCCCCACGAACCGACCTGCCCCACGGATTTGTAACAGCGTTTCAAGATCCTGACGGACGCGCGGGCACGTACGGCAAAAATTTGCCTTTCCGGGCATTTTTAGTCCCTCATCTCTTCGAATTCAGTTATGCAAAGGCGCGGGAACCGGCCCTGCGCACGCAAACGTGCATGCGCGAACCGGATCCCCACTGCCGGCAAATAGAAGAGAAACCATGCCGTGAGCGGCCGTCGGCCGTCTGTTGCGGCAAAGCTACAAAAAGCAGACGCGCGTGCAGCTCTACCTCCCGATCGCCGACATTCCAGTCAATGTCTTCCTCATCCTGGCGATGGGCGCGGCGGTTGGGTTCGTCTCCGGCATGTTCGGGATCGGCGGCGGTTTCCTGATGACGCCGCTGTTGATCTTCGTCGGCATTGCGCCAGCGGTCGCGGTCGCCTCCGTCGCCAGCCACATCGCCGCCTCCTCGTTTTCCGGCGCGATATCCTATTGGCGACGGCGCGCCATCGATCCGCTCCTGGCGCTGGTGCTATTGACCGGCGGCACTCTAGGCACCGCGCTGGGGGTATGGACCTTCACGCTGCTGCGCTCGCTCGGTCAGCTCGATCTCATGATCGCGACGTCTTACGTGATCCTGCTGACCACCGTCGGCGCTCTGATGTTCTGGGAGGGCCTGCGCGCGCTGCTCAGGGCCCGCCGCGGCGGTCCGGTCACCACGCGCCGCCCGGGCAGCCATGTCTGGATCCATGGATTGCCGCTGAAGATGCGCTTCAAGCGCTCGAAAATCTATCTGTCGGTCATTCCCGTCGTCGTGATCGGCCTGATCATCGGCTTCATCGGCGCCGTGATGGGCATCGGCGGCGGCTTCATCCTGGTGCCGCTGCTGATCTACGTACTGCGGGTGCCGACCTCGACCGTGATCGGCACCTCGATGGTGCTCACGCTGGTCACGATGGTGTTCGCCACCATGCTGCATGCGGTCACCAACCATCTGGTCGATGCCGTGCTGGCGCTGATCCTGATGGTCGGCGGCGTCACCGGCGCGCAGTTCGGCGCGCGCGCCGGGCAGAAAATCCGCGGCGAGCATTTGCGGCTCCTGCTCGGGCTATTGGTGCTCGCCGTCGGTGTCCGTTTTGCCGTCGAACTGGTGATCCGGCCCGAGGATCTCTTCACCATCCGCGAAACGGGGGTGACGGGATGACCTTGCGCCTCATCCTCATGCTCGGATGGCTTGCGCTGGGCTTGGCGCTCGCGGCCTCGCCCGCGCGGGCCGAACGGCTGATCGTGTCGGTGTCGAACCACCGCGTCACCGTGACGCCGAACTACTCCGGCGAGGAACTGGTGCTGTTCGGCTCGGTGGAGAAGGACGCCAACACGCCGGCCAATCGCACTTACGATCTGGTGGTGACGGTTGCCGGCCCACGCGCCGACATGGTGACGCGGCGCAAGGAGCGTCGGTTTGGGATCTGGATCAACACCGACTCCCGGCAGTTTCTGGGTGTGCCGACCTATCTGGCGCTGTTTTCCAACCGCCCGTTCGACGCCATCGCCTCTCCCGAGGTGCAGCGGCGGCAGCAGCTCGGGCTGAACAACGTATTGCTGACCCAGCGCGTCGGCCCCGACTATGCCGACGTCGTGCCCGACGACGCGTTCCGCAGCGCCTTCGTGCGCCTGCGCAAACAGCACGGCCTCTATCGCGAGGAGACCTCGGCGGTGACGTTCCTGACGCCGACACTGTTTCGCACCGGCATTCCGCTGCCGGCCGAAGTGCCGATCGGTCTTTATAACGTCGAGATCAAGCTGTTCGCCGACGGCGCGCTGGTGGCCAAGACGGACACCGCGTTCGAAATCGTCAAGGTCGGCTTCGAGCAGTTCGTTGCCACCACCGCGCAGCAGCACGGCTTCGTCTACGGGCTGATCACCGCGTTCATGGCACTGATGACGGGATGGATGGCGTCGATCGTGTTCAGGAAGGATTGATTCCGACCCTCATGGTGAGGAGGCGCGAAGCGCCGTCTCGAACCATGAGGCCCGTGGCCCATCCTTCGAGACGCCGCTGCGCCGGACCCACAGGCGCCGGTTAGGCGGCGTGCAGCGGCTCGATGATCGTCGCAACACCCGGCTCCAGGATCCGCAAGCGCGATCCAAAGCCCAGCGTATCGAAGGTGGCGCGCAGATCGTCCGCGCTCTGGCGGAAGTGTTTCCATCCCTCGGTATGCACGGGGACGATCACCGCGTCCGGAAACGCGCGCGCGGTCTCGATGGTATCGTTGGTGTCCATGGTGATGTGGAAGGGCCCGCGGGTTTGCGCCGCGCCTGCAAACGGCAACACGACGCCTGCCCTGAAGCGCTTGGCTACTTCTGCCACGCCGTCGTACCAGACGGTGTCGCCGCTGATATAGATCGGACGACTGCCGGGCTTGCTTGACGAGACCACAAAGCCGATGACGTCGCCCGCCAGTGGCTCGATGCCGGCCGGGCCATGACGCGCGGGCGTCGCGGTAATCGTCAGTGAATGCCCGTTGTGGCCGGTCAGTTCGGTGACCTGCCATGGCGCAAAGCCTTCGGCATGGCCGCCGAGCCGATTCGCGCCGACTTCCGTCGTCAGCACGCGCTTCGCTGATTTGAGAAAATCGCGCCCCGCATGGTCGAGATTGTCCGAATGCTGGTCGTGGCTCAGCAGCACGGCATCGACCTCGCCGATATCATGCGCGCTGAGCGCAGGGCCAACCAGCTTTTCCAGCTTCACATGCGGCAGTTGGTAGGCGCCGGGCTCGTCGAAAGTCGGATCGGTGAGCAGACGGAAGCCGTCGACTTCAATCAGCGCAGTGGGTCCGCCGATCAGGGTGATGGTAACTGTCATGACTTGGTCCTTCTATTAAGATTGATCGGTAGCCGCGGCGGGGCGGGTCACCAGATAAATGCCGAAGGCTACGGGAACGATGCCGAGCAGATCGCGGAATTCGACGTGTTCGCCGAGTACGAGAAAGGCGAACAGCATGCCGAGCGGCGGCATCAGGAAGTGATAGGCGCTCGCGGCCGTCGCGCCGCAGACCTTCAACAGGTGAAACCAGAGCAGATAGGCCAGGATCGAGCCGCCCAGCACGAGGAAGGCGAACGCGCCGAGCAGCCGGGCGCTCGGAACGATGTCGCTCACATCAGCCAACGTGAACGCAAACGGCAGCAGCACGATGCCGGCGGCAATATTCTGCACGCCGTTGCCGACCCATAGGCTGCCCTTCGGCGCCAGCACCTTGAACAGGATGGTGCCGCCGACAATCGATGCCAATGATGCCAGCGTGAACAGGATGCCGTGCCAGTCGTCCGTACCGACCGACATGCGATGCCAGACGATAAAGCCGACGCCAGTGATGCCGAGCACGAGCCCGATCACCTTGCGCCAGGTCAGCGCCTCGCCGAGGAAGACCGCCGCGAGCACCGCGGTGAAAACCGGATTGGCGCTGACGATCAGGCCGCCGAGGCCGGCCGATACCGTCTGCAGGCCGGTATAGCCGAGGCCGAGATAGAGCGCATTGTTGGCAACGCCGAGGATCGCGAAGATGCCGGCGTCGCGCCAGGTGGGCGAGGACCAGGCTTCGCCGCGCAGCGCCGTGACGCCGAGGATCAGGACACCCGCCAGCGAGAAACGCGCGGCGAGCAGAATCAGCGGCGGACAATCGGTGACGCCGATCTTGCCGGCGACGAAGGCGAAGCTCCAGAGCAGGCAGAACAGGCCGATATAGAGCGGGAGCGGATTGAAGCCGGCGCGGGAAACCGCGACCGAGGGGGCGAGCGACATGGAAATCTCCTTCCCCCATGATCTAGGGCCGCGCCTTGATATTTGGAAATTAAATGATAAACTGACATTCAGTGGATTTGTAAATGGAGCATTCGCATGTTCGATCTCGAACTGCTGCGCAGCTTCGTCTCCGTGGTCGACGCCGGCGGATTCACCCGTGCCGGCGAGCGCGTCCACCGCACGCAATCGACCGTCAGCCAGCAGATCAAGCGGCTGGAGGACGATGTCGGCCAGCCGCTGCTCAACCGCAATGGCAAGGATGTGACGCCGACCGAAGCTGGCGAGCGGCTGTTGTCCTACGCGCGGCGCCTGCTGGCGCTGGCCGAAGAAGCGCGCGATGTGGTTGCGCGCCCGGAAAGCGAAGGCGCCATCAGACTCGGCATCCCCGAGGATTTCGCTGCCTACCGCCTTGCCAAGCTGCTGGCAACGTTTTCGCGCTCCCGCCCGGGATTGCGGCTCGACGTCCGCGCTGACCAGAGCACGAATCTGCGGCGCGACATCGAACGCGGCGATCTCGATCTCGCGCTGCTCAAGCGTGACGCCGGCGAGAAGGGCGGGATCGCGGTGTGGCCGGAGCAAGTGCACTGGGTCACCAGCAAGACCCATCCGATCGATATCGTCGCCGGCTCCGTGCCGCTGATCGGCTTTCCTGCCGGCTGTCTTTATCGGGCGCGCGCGATCCATGCGCTCGAAAGCGCCGGACGCTCGTGGCACATGGCCTATACGAGTTCAGGTCTCGCCGGCATCCAGGCGGCGGTCGCCGCAGGCCTGGGCCTGAGCATTCTGTCCGACATCGCGATCCAGCCTGGGCACCGCGTGCTCACGGCAAAGGATGGCTTTGCGCCGATCGACAAGACCGAAGTGGCGCTGATGGCTTCCCCTGATGCCAGCCCGGCGACGTTGCGGCTCGCCGATCGTCTTGCCGAGTTCTGCGACAGCGTGGAAGCGAAGGCGGCGTGAGCCGGGCGCAGGTGCGCTCCCTCGCCCCGCTCTTTGCGGGGAGAGGGTTGGGGTGAGGGGCTGCCTCCACGAGTTGAGAACGTGGTGGGTCCGGTACCCCCACACCCGGATTGCTTCGCAATCCGACCTCTCTCCGCAAGCGGGGCGAGGTTAAGAGAAGATTGCGGCGCCCGTTGATGCTCAATAACACCGCGACGCGGCGATGGCGTGCAGCCGGTTGTCACCGAGCACATGCGCCATAAAGCCCGGCGTCTGGAAAATTTTCGCAAAGGCCGGGTCGCGGATGCTCAAACCGCCGGTATAGGCGCCGAACGCCGGCATCACGGCGCGCTCGCCGTCGCTCGCAAAGCACCGCCGCTCCATCGATCGCCCGCGGGTGGCGACACGCGCCTTGGGATGCAGATGGCCGGCGATTTCGCCCGCCGCCCCTGTCGGCTCGTGGCGGAATGCAATCGGGCCGATCGCGACTTCGCTCGCCACCACGCCGCCGAGATCAGACGGCAGCGCCGGATCGTGATTGCCCGAAATCCAGATCCAGTCGCGCCGCGCCTGCACCGCCGAGAGTGCGGCACGGTCCGGCTCCGACAGCCGCTCATGCGCGGCTCGGTCATGAAAACTGTCGCCGAGCGCAATCACCATCCGCGGATCGTGCCGTGCGATCACGGCAGCAAGCCGGCTCAAGGTCGCCACGGTGTCGTAGGGTGGCAGCAGCACGCCGCGCGTCGCAAAACTGGAGCCCTTTTCCAGGTGCAGGTCGGAGACGACGAGCAGGCGCTGCTCCTGCCAGAAGAGCGCGCCGGAGAGGTCGGCAACGAACGTGACGTCGGCAACCATGACCTTCGAGGCGCGCATCTCTTGATCGTCTCCCGAAGATTGCGCCCCCGCCGTCACGTCCTACCCCATCGCCTCTTTGATGAGTTCGTCGGCGGCCTCCGCCAGCAACTCATCTCCCGCTTCGCCATAAACTGACTCGCGGCCGATTTCCAGCATCACGGGAACGGCGAGCGGCGAAACATGTTCGAGTTCCCGATGGGTGATTCGCCCCTGAATGCGCGAGAGCATATCACCCAGACGCTTGAGATCGAGCAGGCCGGCGGCGGCGTCCGCACGCGCCGCGCGGAGCAGCACGTGGTCGGCCTGGTGCTTGCGCAAGACGTCATAGACGAGGTCGGTCGAGAATAGTACCTGGCGGCGGCTCTTCTCCTCGCCGGTGAAGCGGCGCGGGATCAGGCCCGAGATCAGCGCGCAATTGCGGAAGGTGCGCTTCATCAGCGCGGATTCCGCCAGCCACGCCTCAAGATCGTCGCCAAGCATGTCGGGCGCGAACAGTGCAGCGAAATCGAGCTTGCCGTGGCGAACCATGAATGAAATGTCGCCAAGGCCCCAGATCGCCAGTGCATATTCATTGGCGACGAAGCCGAGCGGCCGGGCGCGGGCGCGCTCCAGCCGGCGCGTCAGCAGCATGCCGAGCGTCTGGTGCGCGAGACGGCCCTCGAACGGATAGCACACCATGTAATGCTTGCCGCCGCGCGGAAAGGTTTCGATCAGGAGCTCGCGCACGCCGGGCACGCGGGAAAAATCCCGCTGCAGCGACAGCCAGTCGCGCACCTGTTCCGGCAGCGCATTCCATTGCCGCCGGTCGTCCAGCAGTTTCCGCACGCGTTCGGCCAGATAGGTCGACAGCGGAAACTTGCCGCCCATATAGGACGGCACCTTGGCGTCTTTGTCGTTGGCGCGGGAGACATAAACCTGGTCCTCGACCAGCGCCTCGTACCGCACGATTTCGCCGCCGAACACAAAAGTGTCGCCGGCGACCAGCCCTTCGATAAAATATTCCTCGATCTCGCCCAGTATCCTGCCGCCGCGGCCGATCATGCCGGTGGAGCCGGCGCCGCCGCCGCGCCCGCGCACCAGCCTTACCTTCAGCATCGCCTCTTCGACGATGGTGCCGACATTGAGACGATAGCTCTGTCGCACTTTTGGGTTGGCGACGCGCCAACGTCCCTGCTTGTCCTGCTTGATGCGGGCGAAACGCTCATAGGTCTTCAGCGCATAGCCGCCGGTGGCGACAAAATCGACAACATCGTCGAAATCGCCGCGGGTCAGCGACGCATACGGCGCCGAGGTCAGCACTTCCGCAAAGAGTTCATCTGACAGGAACGGTTCGCCACAGGCGCAGCCGAGCACGTGCTGCGCCAGCACGTCGAGCGCGCCGGTGCGCAGTGGCGGGGTGTCCTGCGCATTCTCGGCGATCGCGTCGATCGCGACGCGGCACTCCAGCACCTCGAAACGGTTGGCTGGAATCAGGACAGCGCGCGAAGGTTCATCGAGGCGGTGGTTGGCGCGGCCGATGCGCTGCATCAGCCGCGACGCGCCTTTGGGCGCGCCGACATTGATGACGAGATCAATGTCGCCCCAGTCGATGCCGAGATCGAGCGAGGAGGTGCAGACCACGCCGCGCAATCGGCCCGCGGCCATGGCCTCCTCGACCTTGCGGCGCTGCGCAACGTCGAGCGAGCCGTGGTGCAGCGCGATGGCGAGGCCATCGTCGTTCATCCGCCAGAACTCCTGAAACAGCATTTCGGCCTGGCTGCGCGTGTTGACGAAGATCAGCGTGGTCTTGTTGCGCTTGATCAAATCGTACATCTCGCCGAGCGCATGCCGCGCGGTATGGCCGGCCCAGGGTAGGCGCTCCCTGGTATCGAGCATCTCGACGACGGGCGCCGCCGCGCCGCCTGCGACGACGATGTCGGCGGCGATTTCCCTGCCGCCCTGCTGCGGCACCAGAAACCGCGCCAGCGATTCTGGTTCGGCCACGGTCGCCGAAAGCCCGATCGCGCGCATCTCGGGCGCCAGCCGCCACAGCCGCGCCAGCCCGAGCGACAGCAGATCGCCCCGCTTGGAGGTGACCAGCGCATGCAGCTCGTCGAGCACGATACGCTTGAGCGAAGAGAACAGAAACGGCGCGTCGTCCGAAGACAGCAACAGCGCCAGTTGTTCGGGCGTGGTCAGCAGGACATCCGGCGGATAGCGCCGCTGTCGCTGCCGCCGCGACACCGGCGTATCGCCGGTGCGGGTCTCGACCTTGATCGGCAGGCCTATCTCGGCAATCGGCGTCTCCAGATTGCGCGCGATGTCGACCGCGAGCGCTTTCAGCGGCGAGATGTAGAGGGTGTGGAGGCCGCCGCTGCGTTTGACGGTGCGACCGGTGGAGATGAGGTTCTTCTCACCGCCGCCCTTCGGAACCGCGGAAAGCTCCACCAGTGTCGGCAGAAATCCGGCCAGCGTCTTGCCGGCCCCGGTCGGCGCGATCAGCAGCGCCGATCGGTCGTCCCCGGCTTTGGCCAGCAGCGCCAGTTGATGCTCGCGCGGCGACCAGCCGCGCGAGGAGAACCAGCGCCGGAAGCGGTCGGGCAGCAGCGCAGCCGTTTCAAGCGGCGTGAGGGGCAAGGGATCGGACGACGGCACGGAGAAGAGGTAAGCCGTCGGACGAGGTTCGTCGAGGTAGTTTTGCGCGTCATTCCGGGGCGATGCGCAGCATCGAACCCGGAATCTCGAGGTTCCCCGATGCGCAATTTGCGCATCTGAGGTTCGCGCTTTCGCGCGCCCCGGAACGACGGCCGCCTATTCCGTCACCGGCTTGTCGGAGATATCCCAATCCTTGCCGTTGAAGATCGAGATATAGAGCGTCTTCATCGGGGTGTAGTCGTCAGGCGTATAGCTGTAGGTCACGCCGTCCAGCATGTAGGGAGAATGGAAGCCCGCCAGCGTCGTGGCCTGCTTCAGAACGTTGGCGCGGGTGAGCTCGTCGCCGCAACGGCGCAGGATCTCCGCCATCGCCACCACCTGGCCGTAGCCGGCAAAGGCGATGGTGTTATCGGGGTCGACATTGGGCAGGTACTTCTTGCGCAGCTCCTCGAACGCCATCACATCCGGATCCTTCTCGAAGCGCGGCACGCCGACCTCCTTGGCGTAGCGGATCGCGACGATGCCCGTGCAGTTCTCAAGGCCGGCGGCGCTGAGAATCGAGCGCCCCGTCGATCCCGCAGACAGCAGGTGCAGCGGCTTCCAGCCGAGCTCCGCGACCTTACGGATCGACTGCGAGGACGCCTTGCCGGTCGAGATGTTGTAGAAAACATCGGCGCCCGATTTGGAGAGATTGATGAGTTGCGAATCCACCGTCGGTTCGGTCAGATCGTAGGTCTGCTCCATGATCACCTTGGCGGTGCCGCCGGCATCAGCCAGCACCTTCTTGAAGGGCGCGAGAAAATCGCGGCCGAAATCGTCGTTCTGGTAGAGGATGCCGACCTTCGCGTTCGGTTTCACCGCCACGACATGCCTGGCAAGAATGCGCGCTTCGGTCGGATAGAGCGGCAGCCCCGCCATGGTCCATTTGAAGTTCTTGGGATCGTTCCATTTCGACGCGCCGGTATTGAGCAGCAATTGCGGCACGCCCTTCGTGTTGAGGTATTTGTGCACGGCGGTCTGCGGCGCGGTGCCGAGCGAGCCGTACAGCGCCAGCACTTCCTCCTGCTCGACCAACCGCCGCGTCGCCTCGACGCATTTCGGCGCGCTGTAGGCGTCGTCCATGGAGAGGAATTTTACCTTGCGTCCGTTGATGCCGCCCTTCTCGTTCAGCATCTGGAAATAGGCCTCGCCGACCCGGCCCAACACGCCGTAAAGCGAGCCCGGGCCGGAATGCGGCACGGTCTGCCCGACCTTGATTTCAGTGTCGCTGGCACCTGGATCGTATTTCTTCTCCGCGGCCCAGACGAAGGGTGCAGGCATCGCTGACGCGAGGACAGTGGCTAGCGCCGTGGCGCCGAATTCGCGCCTGGTCTGTTTGTTCTTCATTATTGTTCTCCCTTATGGGAGTCTTGATCAGGCATTCCGGCGTCAGTGGCAATAGCTGACATGTCGCACGCAATGCCGCATTCGCGGCGCGCGTAGCGTCTAGACTCAAGTTTTGGTGGCGACGATGACCAGGCCGGGAACCGGCGCGTTGTCCTCGTTGCGGGCGGAGTTGTCCTCCAGCAGGGATAATTCGAGGCCGGCGGATTCGACCACGGTGCGCACGTGGCCTGCAGCATGCGCGTAGCGCAGCCCGTGACCGACGACGACGCCTTCGCCGTCATGGGTTTCGGCGGTGAAGGCGAGCAGCCCGCCGGAGACCAGCACACGGGCAGCCTCCTTCAGCACCGGCGCGAGTTCGGCGACGTACACCATGGCATCCGCGGCCAGAATGAGATCGCCGCTGGCGTCCGGCCTCGCACGCAGACCCTGCAACATGTCGGCGACATCAAGCTCGGCGTAGAGACCCCTAGCGCGTGCCCGCTCGATCATGCGCGGCGACAGATCGACGCCGATGAAATGATCGACCCCCTTGGCGAAGGGTGATGCGGCAAGCCCGGTGCCGCAGCCGAGATCGATCGCGCGCTTGAAGAACGCCGGCTTGCGCGCCGCAGCGCGCACCGCCAGCACCGCGCGGAACAACAACTTCGGACCGCGATAGCCGAGTTCGTCCACCAGCGAGGATTCAAACCGCGGCGCATATTGATCGAACAGGGTTTGCACATAGGCCTGCGGCATGTTCGACACGGGCTCTGCGCCAAGCCGCATCAGCCGCAACCCGGCGCCGTGACTGTCACCGGGATCGCTGGCCTGAGCCTTTCGAAACGCCGCAATCGCCGCATCCCGCTCGCCGAGTTCTTCGCGGATGCCGGCGAGCGCGAACCAGGCGGATGTGAAATTGGGCGCCAGCTCGATCGCCTGCAGCAGGAGATCGGCGGCGGCGGGCAGATCGCCCTTCAATTGCAGATCGCGGGCAAATTCGAACCGGCGGTCGGCCATCAGATCGCCGGAGGAGAGAAAAAGGCGGGCAGGCATGGGTTCCGAAACTTGTCATTGCCGGGCATGGTAGTCTGCCTTGCGCAGACTACGTAAACTTGTCTGCGCCCCGGCAATCCATCAATAAAGGGAGACTCTTCAGAAGATGGATGCGCGGGTCAAGCCCGCGCATGACGGGTAAAATCCGGCGCGAGACCTCCTATATGTCAGGCATGCGTCCGCAGGACATCCTGATTCCCCTTCCCGCCGGCCTCTGTTGCAAGCCGGGAGGTTTCCATATCGACCCAGTGCGCCCGGTCGAGCGCGCCGTGATTACCCACGGCCATTCCGATCATGCCCGGCCCGGCCATGGCGCGGTGCTAGCCACGCAGGAAACGCTCGACATGATGCGGCTGCGCTACGGCGACAATTTTGCGCGAACGACGCAGGCCATTCGCTATGGCGAGGAAATTCGGCTCGGCGACGTCACCATCAAATTCCATCCCGCGGGCCACGTGCTGGGCTCGGCGCAGGTTGCGGTGAGCTGCAAGGACACCTGCATCGTCGCCTCCGGCGACTACAAGGACGCCACTGATCCGACCTGCACACCGTTCGAAGTCGTGCCCTGCGACGTCTTCATCACCGAGGCGACATTCGGCCTGCCGGTGTTCCGCCATGGCGATGCGGCGGATGAGGTGAAGAAGTTGTTGGCGTCAGTGGCGTTGTTCCCGGAGCGCGCGCATCTGGTCGGCGCCTATTCGCTCGGCAAGGCGCAGCGTGTGATCGCGCTGCTGCGCGAGCAAGGCTATGACGCGCCGATTTACCTCCACGGCGCGATGGAGACGATCACGCACTACTATGAAAGCCGTGGCGTCGCGCTTGGCGAGCTGCGCCCGGTCAAGGGCGTGAAGAAGGCCGATCTCGCCGGCACCATCACGCTGGCGCCGCCCTCGGCCACCTCAGACATCTGGACGCGGCGTTTCCCCGATCCGGTCACGGCGTTCGCCTCGGGCTGGATGCGGGTGCGGGCGCGCGCCCGCCAGCGCGGCATCGAACTGCCGCTGGTGATATCAGACCACGCCGACTGGGACGGACTGACCGCAACCATCGCGGCCACCGGCGCCGGCGAGATCTGGGTCACGCATGGCCAGGAAGACGCGCTGGTGCATTGGTGCAAGGCGCGCGGGCTTGCCGCGCGGCCGCTCGACCTCGTCGGCTACGGCGACGAGGAGGAGCACGAGGTGGTCACGGCCGACGAGGCCGAGGCATGAACCGCTTCGCCGAACTTTTGGATCGCCTCGCCTATGAGCCCGGCCGCAACAACAAGCTGCGGCTGATCACGGGCTATTTCCGTGAAGTCGAAGATCCCGACCGCGGTTACGCGCTGGCGGCGCTGACCGGCGCGCTGTCGTTCAAGCACGCCAAGCCGGGGCTGATCCGCGATTTGATTATGGATCGCACCGATCCGGTGTTGTTCGGGCTGTCGTATGATTATGTCGGCGATTTATCCGAGACGGTTGCTCTGATGTGGCCGAGGGGTGGTGATCATTACGGCGAGTCCTTGCTGGGCCACCCCTCTCCCCCGCCCTCCCCCGCAAGGGGGGAGGGAGCCCAGTTGAGTGCTGCGCTGTCACCGCAAACA
>NZ_JAACFS010000158.1 GCF_029051645.1 Bradyrhizobium sp. CSA112 | reverse complement strand
ATGTAGGTATGTATCTTAGGTAAATCCGGGGTACTCTATACTGAGATCCGATAGCAAGCTGTACTTGTACAGCGAAGTGGCTGATACCATGCTTCCAGGAAAAGTCTCTAAGCTTCAGTTACACAGGAATCGTACCCGAAACCGACACAGGTGGTCAGGTCGAGTAGACCAAGGCGCTTGAGAGAACTCTGCTGAAGGAACTAGGCAAAATGGTACCGTAACTTCGGGAGAAGGTACGCTGTTGTTGGTGATGGAACTTGCTTCCTGAGCTGATGACAGCCGCAGAAACCAGGCCGCTGCAACTGTTTATTAAAAACATAGCACTCTGCAAACACGAAAGTGGACGTATAGGGTGTGATGCCTGCCCGGTGCTGGAAGGTTAATTGATGGGGTTAGCGTAAGCGAAGCTCTTGAT
>NZ_JAACFS010000157.1 GCF_029051645.1 Bradyrhizobium sp. CSA112 | reverse complement strand
AGGCCGAGCGGCGCCTGGCCGAATGCCGCGAGCAGCAGCGCAGCCTGGAGCGGCAGGCGCAGGAAGCCACGTTCTCCCGCCGCAGCCTGGAGGCGCGGCGGGCCGAGCTGGCGCGCACCATCGATACCGCGCGCGTGCAGGTCACGTCGCTGGAGGACGAGCGCCAGCGCGCGCAGGACGAAATGGGCCGCCTCCCCGCCGCGGCCGCGCAGGGCGGGCTGCAGCAGGCGCTCGACTTGAAAATGGACCGCGAGAAGGCGCTGGCCGCGCAGCGCAGCGAGTACGACGACCTGACGGCCCGGCTGCGCGCGAGCGACGAACGCCGCCAGCAACTGGAGCGCGCGCTCGATCCGCTGCGCCAGCGCATCACCGATTTCCAGCTCAAGGAGCAGGCCGCCCGCCTGGGCCTGGAGCAGTACAC
>NZ_JAACFS010000156.1 GCF_029051645.1 Bradyrhizobium sp. CSA112 | reverse complement strand
CAGGTAGAGCGAGGCACAGGTCTGCAGGAACTGCAGCAGCACCAGGAGGGCGATGGGTCTCTTGTAGGGCCTGAGATGGGCACGCAGAAGTCTGATGAGCACGCTGCTTCTCTCGGAGTGGTCGACGGGGGCGTTGGTTGCCCGTGGCCCCCATCGTCGAACACTCCACCCGCGTTACCTCAACCGATTTAACGCGCCGGACCGCGTCGCGGCGTCACAGCCGGAACGCCCCCGGGTGGGTCTGCTCGCGCACCGACACGACCTGCTGGCGCACCGCCTGGCCCACCGCCAGTTCCTCACCCGGGTCCAGCACCTGCGCCGCCGCGCCCTGCCAGACCGGCGGGGTGCGCGGGTCCAGGGTGCCCTGGGAGACGCCGAGCGCCCAGGCCGCCTGCCGGGCCGCGCCGACCGCGGCGTAGTC
>NZ_JAACFS010000155.1 GCF_029051645.1 Bradyrhizobium sp. CSA112 | reverse complement strand
CCGAAGCACGTTGCGGCATCCTGATTTCAATCCGTCTGGCGCGGGCCGTTTTGATCGAGGTCAATGCTTTGGTGCGGAGATTCCTTATGGTGACCATGCGGGCGGCGGTGATTTCGCCCGCGCCGCGGTCCTGCGGGACCTGACACTGCGGTTTTATCACCTCCCCTACTGCCCTGCCGGCGACGTCGGCGGGGCGTTTTGTTTCTGGGATGCCGGGAATGCGGCCGAAACCGTCCTTAAGGATTCATACCAATTGGTAGCGCTGCCGCCTTTGGCCAAACTCGCCCGACCGAAACACTGGTCGTTGGTTCAGCCGGCGATCTTCTTGGCCAAAGGAGGCGAACATGTTGAAGAAGACCGATGATCAATTGCAGCGCGATGTGATGGACGAGCTCGAATGGGAACCGAGCATCGATCATGCC
>NZ_JAACFS010000154.1 GCF_029051645.1 Bradyrhizobium sp. CSA112 | reverse complement strand
GAACTTACATCATAAGCAAGGAAGACTTCATTGCGGAGTTCTGTAGCAGTCCCGAGAAGACCTTCGGCCATTATCAAGAGATGGCTCGCTCGAAATTCCTCAAGCCATTCCTGGATATTTACGAATGGGCCGAGGAGGCTGGGGCAACGTCAATTGTCGTCGGAGGGTCATTCGTATCGCGCAAAAATGATCCCAATGACCTGGATGTAGTGATCTTTTTCGCCACATCTTCGCAGGTCCCACACGGCCGGGAACGCTACGACATAGATGGCCTCATGCTCGATGTGCAACTTCTTGCGGAGGACCAGCCCGAGATCGCTAGTGCATACCTTGAATTACTGGGGACCACCCGATCCGGCGCTAGGCACGGCTTGGTCCAGGTAAAGATGCACAGCTCTGTGCAAACCTTCTACAGGCCTGAGC
>NZ_JAACFS010000153.1 GCF_029051645.1 Bradyrhizobium sp. CSA112 | reverse complement strand
ACGCTGGACTGAACCGTTGCAGCGGCATGCACGCGCGATTCAGCCTGCGCGGCTACTCTTTGATCCATCCATCTGCTTCCCACCGGTCACCGACATGCGCCTGCGTTCCCTGATGACCCGCCTCGCGGCCTCCACCGTGCTGATCGCCGCTGCGATCGGTGCGCAGGCGGCTCCCTCCATTTCCGGCCGCGAACTGTCGGTGGGCGCCAGCGACGTGCAGCAGTACCTCGATGGCAGCTTCCCGCGCACCCAGGACGCCCTCGGCGGCCTGATCGCCCTGACCATGAGCCATCCGCAGCTGAGCCTTCCGGCCGGCGAACGGTTGAACCTGGGCATGGACGTCGCGCTGGCCACCGCCGGCGGCAACCCGGCCCGACTGGGCACGGTGAAGCTCAGCAGCGGCCTGCGCTACGACGCGCAGACAC
>NZ_JAACFS010000152.1 GCF_029051645.1 Bradyrhizobium sp. CSA112 | reverse complement strand
GCCCAGGCCCGATCGCGCCCGCCGTCCTCCGGCTCGGACAACGGCAGCGAGACCGGCTCCACGGGGGGTGGACCGCCGCCCCGGTCCTGATCTCTCCACTGCCAGGCGCGCCTGCGCAGCGCGGGCCCATGCTCCCGTGCCGGTGCGCCGGCAGAGGTGCCACACGCCGCCCGTCGCGATGCCTTCAGTCGCCGGCCCCGGGCTCCACTTCCGAGAAATGCGGCCCCGCACCCGCGGCGCGCAGGCTGTCGTCCGGATTGCGCAGCGGGCAGGCCTTCAGCGACAGGCAGCCGCAGCCGATGCAGCCGTCGAGCTGATCGCGCAGGCGCGTGAGCGTCGCGATCCGCTGATCGAGTTCTTCACGCCATGCGGCGGAGAGCCGGCGCCAGTCGGCCACCGTCGGCGTGCGGCCTTCGGGCAGGGCCTGCAG
>NZ_JAACFS010000151.1 GCF_029051645.1 Bradyrhizobium sp. CSA112 | reverse complement strand
GTGCCGGCTGCAGCCGGCACAGGTGCTGCAGTTCCGCCGATTCGATCGCGTCGGCGCGGGTGCGCAGCACGATGCCGACCTCCGCGGCGGTCTGCACGACCACGAAGGCGGCGTGCACCAGGATGCGGCCGAAGTCGGGTTCGCTGAGACAGTACAGCGGTGCTCCGGCGAGCTGCAGGCGGTCGAACGCGATGTGATGCACGGCGATCAGCAGCGCCGCGTAGACGACGGGCCGCCAGTCGCGGTAGGCCAGCACGAAGGCCAGGAAGACGAAGGCGCCGAAGTGCATCTCGGTGGTGCCCAGGCTCAGCTGGATGTGCAGCGCCACCAGGCCCATGCCGGCGGTCACCAGCGCCAGCCGGCTCAGCAGGCTGCCGCGCGCCGCCAGATAGGCCGACACGGCCAGCGCCATGAGCGCACCGCTCCAGACC
>NZ_JAACFS010000150.1 GCF_029051645.1 Bradyrhizobium sp. CSA112 | reverse complement strand
GGTTACGAGCCTTCCGTCATCGCGAATCCTGTGAATCCATCCCTTCTCATCGACGTTGCCCGGCTCCGCGTGGGCATGTACATCCAGCTCGACCTCGGGTGGATGAACCACCCGTTTCCGGTCAGCAGCTTCCGCATCGCCTCCGCCGAGCAGATCGGCACCCTCCGGTCCCTCGGCCTCCAGCAGGTGCGCTGGGTGCCGGCACGCAGCGATCCCGAGGTGCGCGAACTGCCCGAGGAGGCCGCCGCGGAGGAGGGCACGCACCCGCATGCAGCAGCGTCCCCCGACGCGGCCGATGCATCGGATGCCCCCGCGAAGGCCGAGCCTGCCAGCCTGCTGCAGGACCGGCTGGCCGCACAGCGGCGCTCGCTGGCCCGCTGCGACGAGCAGTTCGCGCGCGCCACCCGCACCTACGAGCGCCTGGCGCTGCAC
>NZ_JAACFS010000149.1 GCF_029051645.1 Bradyrhizobium sp. CSA112 | reverse complement strand
TTTAAAGAAAGCGTAATAGCTCACTGGTCGAGTCGGTCTGCGGGGAAGATTTAACGGGGCTAAGCACAGAACCGAAGCTTGGGGTGCATACTTTGTATGCGCGGTAGAGGAGCGTTCCGTAAGCCGTTGAAGGTGGATTGAGAAGTCTGCTGGAGGTATCGGAAGTGCGAATGCTGACATGAGTAACGATAATGCGGGTGAAAAACCCGCACGCCGAAAGCCCAAGGTTTCCTTGCGCAACGTTAATCGGCGCAGGGTGAGTCGGCCCCTAAGGCGAGGACGAAAGTCGTAGTCGATGGGAAGCAGGTTAATATTCCTGCACCTCGCGTAAGTGCGATGGAGGGACGGAGAAGGTTAGGTGTACCAGGCGTTGGTTGTCCTGGGGAAAGGCGGTAGGTTTGGATCTTTGGCAAATCCGGGATCCTCTAAGAC
>NZ_JAACFS010000014.1 GCF_029051645.1 Bradyrhizobium sp. CSA112 | reverse complement strand
CGTCCAATGTCACCCGAAAGAGGGCGGTCGCATTTTCACTACATCGACGACCCCGCCAACCACTCAATGCAGTTTTGACCAAAGCATGGCGGCACGATGGTGCCGCGTGGCAACGTTCGGAACTCGGTGCCTCGGGCAGCACCATTGACCTAATAGCGGAGGTACAGGAAGAGACGAAAGAGTGCACGGCGCCACCCGAAAACACGAACAGGTCCGATCCCGCTGTATACGATGAGATTATCAGCAATCATTTTCTCTGGTAATGCAAGGGATCAGCTTTCGCTGCCGCTCTAATGACAGCTTTGGGTCAACAGGCGACATTCGAAAAAGATGGGCACCCGCAACTGAGGCAGGCCTTACTGCTCTAGTTCAAAGCGTTCTATGAAGCGGTCGGCTTGCCAAAGCTCAATGGCGTGGCCATCAAGGGCGACCTTTCGAGCCGCCGCGCCTCTTTCTCGTCAGAGCAGCGGATATCGACCCGATTGATAATGTGGCCGTCCGGCCCGATAACATGGGCCCGGTATTCTTCCATCAAACGCTCTATCGTTGATCCGCCTGAACCTGCAGCCCTAACGTTAAATGGGCCTGATGACCCGGTGTCCCAGAGAAGCCCGCTGGCCAGTCATCCGGTCCGGAGGCCTCAAGAAGGAAGCGCGGGAGCCGGACCACCGCACAGGCGGCGCGTGTAACCGCCCGCTGGACGGCTGGGTTTTGGCTATTAGTATATGTGCGGGAAAACGAGGGGAAGCCAATGGTGTTCAAGAGATTTCGACGGGCCGTTGAACCTAGTCCCAGCTAATGGAGGCGAATTGAAGAAACGCCTATTCCGTTGAGCCTCGGTCGGATTTGGCTCGTTGATAAAGATGGCAGTATCACGCGCGCGATGGCATTTACTTGGCCGATCCTCAAACGCCGCGAGCCGCGCAAATATCGGTTTTGGATGTCTCGCGAGCCTCACGCACGAGAACCTGCGGCTGAGGCTATTGCGGCTCTCAGAGCGCTTAGAGCCAAATAGGCCGGAGCCCGCATCCTATTGGCTAAAACGAGTGCGTGATAAGGGAAGGGCAAGTCTGGAGCTGGATTCGCGTGCGCCACATCTTCGATCGTCACGATAAAGTCAAATAGCTTATTAAGTCCGGATGTCTGAGTTGGAAGTCCCGCGTGTTGAGGGCCACGTCTGGCTTGCCGCAATGAGCGGACATGTCAGCTCGACCCGTTACTTCGACAAGTGCCAGGTTCCGGACTTGTGCAACGTTGCAGGCGCTTCGAATGACGGCGACCGCCCCCTAAGATTCCAAACTGCAATGGAGTGCCATGGCGTGCCCTTTGCGGTCGTTCGTAGGGGCTGCTTAGTGCAGATGTCTCAGCTTATCGGGGTTCCCAACTACGTAGATTGCGGCGATTTTCCCGTCCTCGAATTCGAGCGCAGTCGTCAAGAGTTCACCATCGGCCTCGAGCGAGACGAACCCGGGCAATCCGTTGATGAAACCGGTACGAACAAGTTTCGAATTATTGTTCCGGACGAGAGTCGCCAGAAATTCATGAACCGGGTCGCGACCAGCAACGGCCGCTTCACGCCCGCCGCCTTGACCGCCTGAACAGCATCGAAACCGAGGATCGGCTCTATGGCCGCGGGACGTTTGCCGCCGCCGTCGGAATAATAGCTGACATCGGCCGCCAACATCGCACCAAGCCTCTTCATATCTCCGCTGCGTGAGGCGGCAAAAAATGCCTCGGCAAATTCGAGTCCGCGCTGTTTTTCTACCAAGAACCGTGGCCTGGCCTCGCGGACATTGGCGCGCGCGCCTTGCTAGTTGGCGACAGGTTGCGGAGTCGCGCTGGATTGTCTCTGCGACTTCCGCGAATCCCAACCCGAAGACGTCGTGCAGTAAGAAGGCCGCCCGTTCAAGCGGCGACAACCTTTCGAGCGCAAGCATCAGCGGCAATGTGACGTCTACTTGTTCCTCTTCCACAACAGGATCTGGAAGCCAGGGACCAACGTAAGTCTCTCGCTGCCGCCGCACCATCTTCAGTCTATCGAGACACAGGCGCGTGACCGTTCGGCGCAAGAACGCGGCCGGCTCGCGCACCTCGTTGCGGTCAGTGCTCATCCAGCGGAGGAAGCCATCCTGGACCATGTCCTCGGCGTCAGCCACCGACCCCAGCATCCGGTACGCGACGCGGACAAGCATCGGACGCAGCGGCTCGAATACGGCCGCTGCATCCTCGGATGCTGGTTGGGGGGAGGTCAAGCGACGACGGCCTTAGATTTCACAGACGCCGGTTCAGTCCAACCGCCGAAGCCAACGGCAACGCGGTTCCACCCGTTGATGACATTGATCGTCAGCGTCAGGGCGACCTGCTCTTCCTCGTTGAACTCCGATTTCAGCGCCTCATAAGCGCTTTCAAGCCCGGGTCCTTCGGAGAGCCGCGTGAGAGCTTCGGTCCAGCCGAGCGCAGCGCGCTCACGATCGCTGTAACACGGCGCCTCTCGCCACACGGGAAGCAGGTAGACACGCTGCTCCGTTTCACCATGGTCGCGAGCGAACGTCGAATGCATGTTAGTGCAGACCGCGCAGCCGTTGACCTGGGAAGCCCGCGTTTTCACGAGTTCGACGAGCTTCGGATCAAGGCTCTTGGAAATGGCAATGGCAGCGTCGAACCAGAGCTTCATCAGCGCGGGAGCTGCGACGGCCGGATTGAGTCGGGGAGCTGTCATGAGGGACTTCCTTTCTGGTGGAGACAGCGTCATGACGATCCAGAATCCCCCAATGTGACCTACACGCCAGATTTTTGATGCACACGTCTCTGATCTCGAAAGCTCAGGCCGAGGGGTCACCGATCTCTTGATTGAGCTCGCCCGTGAGCCTCCGCCGAGAGGCCTCTGAACAGGCCGTTCAAACCGGCCGGCTCGCAGAAAAAGTCGCGCCAAATACTTCAATGGTTTGAGAGACTTCCAAAATCGAGTCGCTCTCAAAACGAAAAAGAGGGTGATCGAGTCGTTCTTAAAGTCAAAATCGAGTCGTTTTCAAAATGGCGGACTCAGGAGATTCAAGCACTTAGCCGAATCGTTCTTTCGTGGTCCCCACATGCGGACAACGAAAGAACGACTCGCTTTCACTTTAAGAACGACTCGATCTGCACCTCTAAGAACGACTCGATTTCTCCACCCCATTGAATCCGCGATGAAATTCGCTCCAGATTCGGTGCATCTGGATTTGTGCTGCGAAAAAATTCGAGGGGTATTTTTCCCATGCTGTCGACGTCCTAGGCTGAATTTCAGACCTCAATAATCGTCGCCGAAAACGGAAGCGATCTTGAGCGCCAAGTCGTTGGCAACGATTCCGTCCGCCGAAGGACCACGAAATCCAGGTCGGTCGACAGGCGGCCTGCCTGCCCGAAGATCATCTTCCGCAGCATCGTTCCGCCCTTGAAGACCAGATGGCCAATCAAGCCCGCCTCGCTCATCCGCTGAGTGAGCCCGCTCCTGCCGCCCCATCATCGCCGACTCTCCTGGCGCCTCTGAAGCAGGAATCACTGTTCGCTCGGCTTCTCAAGCCCCCTTTTTCGACAGCATCGACCCAACACCGATCTTCAGCGATCTCCGGATCATTCTAAACCGTGTTGAAGTGGCGGAGCGCTGTCATCGAGAAGCATCTCGCTGAGGGGGCTGCTCGCTCGGTGGGCATCGACCACGCTGAGCACGTCCATTCCTGGATACTTGCGTTGCCAGGCGCGCGCTGCATCGGGCGTGGCAAAGAAGCGGCCGGGGTTGCAGAAGGCGGTGCGGACGGAGCTCACCTGTTCCGGCGTGACAATCGAGACGACGGCAGTGGGCGGGTCGAGCGCGCTGACGCCGGATGTCGGATCGACCGTGAGCTTGATGGGAATGCCGGTGGCCGCGCAGGGAGATTCGATACGCGCCGGACGGCCAATCACGGCCGGGAAGAACAGGGTGTCCAGCGCACACCACGTATACAAGTGCGCGCCGTCGACGCTGAAGCTGTGCGGAGTGGGACGCAGGGTCAGGCCCCAGCCAACGATGCGGCCTTGCCGATCGTATTCGGTGTCGTTCCAGCCAGCTACCCCGCGTTGCACGACATCGGAGGGGTGTCCTGCGGCAGCCGCAAGTTCGGCGATGATGACAGGCTCACCATGGGAGAGGAGCCGCAGCAGTGCTCCGCCTTGAGTTCCGTTTCGCTGGTCGTCACCCGGCGTCTCCCCAGTTGTTCGCTGCCGGAGCGGTTTCGGTTACAGGGCGCCCGCCCCTTGGTAAAAAATCATACCGCCTCACGCCGACGTGGCATCTGGATGACGGATGCGCGAGATCCCCTCCGGCGACTCAATGCCCGAGCCATCGCTATCGTATCCTGTACGTCGTGCATCATGATGCCGTAGCGCCGATCGGTCGGCGTGATTTCGAGTTTTGGAACTGCGCTTCTGTCGGCGTCGTCATCTGATGCGCAAATTCAACTGCCCACTTCCTCACAGCCGGAGGCGAGGCGGCGCTGTTCGTTCGGGCCGAAGACGCAGAACGCTTCCTCGGCGACCTTCCTTCCCTCAATCCAGAACTCGAACACCCACTTGCCCGGGACAAACTCTTCATCCTCGATGAACTGGAAGTCGCGGTAGACGACTACGCCCGTGGTGATTTCAAGCCTATGACTGCTTTGCAGACGGTGCTCGCCGGTTGCGCGATCCAGTATTCCCGGCGATGGGTACCGTGTGACCAACTCGACGGGCACACTATGCCGCCCGCCGCTGCCCGCAATCAAGTATCGCAGACCGAACCGTAGGTTGCGGCGCAGCGGAATGTTCGAGGTCGCTTTCACCAGCCTTGGGTTCTGCACGCGCCAGATGCCGCTGACTGGTGCGTGCGAGACGACTTGTGCATCGAAAATTCCTTTCTGCAAGATCTGATGCTTGTAGCTTTTATGAGGCTGAGCAAACGCTGTGCCGCCTGCGACCAGCGCAGCGAGCAACGGGATCGACATTCTTCGAAAACCCATGACCAGCCAGCAGCAATATTTGGTACCCGTCGCCTTCTTGGAAGGTAACATCCGGACGAAGAACGCGGCCGCTCTCTGGTCAAGCCAACGTATTCGCTTTCGCCGGATGGTAGACGTCATGCTCGTCCGTCGAGGCAGACGAGAAAAGTCGTCAGAGCATCCAGCGGGAAAATTTCGCACCATCAGTTACCGTGGTTCGAGTTCGTCGATATTGCGGGGCCCCCGCGAAGCGGCAGGCCCGATTGCGGTCCTCTTTCAACGCCGTCGCGCGGTTCAGTACCGTTCTCGCTGTCCGATGCCCCACGTCCCATTTCGTATTGTGAGCCTTCAGCTGCCGCGATCTGGCGAGCGCTGCCATCTCCGTCGCGCACCGCCAGTTGGCTCCAGCGAAGAGGATCTCGGCACCGGCGGACTCGGCCGTTTGTCCAGTTTCTTCGACCAGGATCGATAATAGGCAACGGCCGTCATCAGTCCAATTCCGGCAATACTGACAAGGATTTGCGTGAAAAGTGTCTCGGAGACCACATCGAGCAGGAAGTGGCCGACGAACGAAAGCAACAAGCCGACGCAGAATACTTCAAGCGAGCGCTGGCCACAGACAACCAACGGCCGAAGCCAGCGCGATTGCAGACCGGGCCAATCGATGGGCAGAAACCGGATGACGAAGGCCGCGATGACCATAAAATGCACGACCCGGTAAGGCGCGAGGTTCGTCTTGTCGTTCGGATTGAACACGCGCACAAGCCATTCAGGAAAGAGCTGCCCGAGCGCCTCAAAATGACCCGCCAGTGTCATCAACAGCGCGAAAATCAGGTATGCAGTTCCGATGACGACGACCGCCGGTGACCGGATGATCGTCCGCATCCTCGTGGCGCCACCGAGTGCGCTCCAGGCGCCTAACATGAAGAGAAATTGCCATGTAAAAGGATTGAAATACCAGACGCCCGACGGATAGGCGGGAAGATTCCACTCGAACTGTCGGGCTGCGAAGTAAAGTACGAGCGACCCAGCGATCGTAACGTCAGGTCGTCGGAGCATCAGCCACAATGCCGGCGGACAGGCCGCCAACACCACGATGTAGAGCGGAAGAATATCGAAGTTGAAGGGTTTGTATTTCAGCAGTAATCCCTGCGTTAGCGTGTGGACCGGATCATCGGTAAGCCCCGCCACGTTAAATTCACCCAGAAGATGCGGCTCGTTGTAAGTTTGTGCGGCCCAGTTGATCACCGCCAGGTTGATGACGAGCAATACCACGTGAGCAACGTATAATTGCCAGGCTCGCTCCAACAAGCGGGTCGTTCCGGCAGTGAACCCTTGCGTCACCATGCTTTTGGCATAGACGATGGCCGCCGCGTAGCCCGCAATGAACACAAAGAGCTCCGCGGCATCGCTAAAGCCGTAACTTCTCGTGGTGATCCACATCACGGCGTTGTTCGGGATGTGGTTGATAAAGATTGCCCAGTTCGCAACACCACGAAAAAGGTCGAGGCGTAAATCACGTCCTTCGGCAGGAAGAATTGCACGAATAGTCATGAGATTGCTGACAAGCTTTCTAGTAATTTTCTTGGAGGTCTGGAAGGAATGCTTATGCCAAGCGCGGCGATCGATCTCATCATCGGTGCTTCCAGGTCGCCGACAGCAATCGTTCCTCCCATAAGGCGCTCGACGTAGCGGAGACGTTGTACCCGACCCACGCGTGCTTCTTGATCCGGTCTAGCCTCTCGATGCCATCGAGCCGGATGAACCGGCACCGGAAAGGATCAAACACGAAAACACTGAGAGATAGTTCGGTGGCCAGGTGGCGCGTGATGCCATGCGTGCGGTCGGACCCGTGCTCTTCACAGATGACCACACAGTCCCGCTGCATCAGCCCTTTGGCACCACTCAACGCTTCGATTTCGACGCCTTCCACGTCGAGCTTGATTACGACCGGCATCGTTGCGTCAATGAGCCCCTCGGCGGCAAGGCTATCCAAAGACACGATGGGCACGGCGTCAGGCTCGTTCTGTGTCAGGGCCAGCGTTTCCATGGCTTCGTGTCTTGCGCCCGTGATGCGCGCGAATCCACCCGACTTGCCTCCGATGGCGGCATTGAGCCAGCGGAAACGCTCGCCATTCAAGAGAGCATTGGTCCCCAGCCGTTTAGCATTTTCCGAGGACGCTTCGATTGCTAGGGTCTGCTGTCGGCCGCACGGCCTGCTTGAAGCGAGGACGGACCAGTACCCGAAATTTGCTCCGCAATCGATGAACGAGTATCTGTGGTCTGCTGCATTCCTCAAGAAGGCCTCGATCTCTTCTTCATAGTCGTATCGCGGGTTGAGCATTCTGCTCCAATATCCGTCGCAGAAGGGAAACGCGAAGGCGGCATCCTCGTTCAATTTGATGGTAATGTCGCGCTCCGCGACGGCGGTCGCAACTAGCTTGCAACCCAGCCTGTAGCCGCGATGTCCGTACGGCCGCGTGAGGACGGACCCCGCCTGCAAAGCCAGCACTGCGATGCGGTCGATCACGCTGGATCCAGTCAGCATCCCGCTTCCACGATCGAAAGTGAGCACTCGTTGGGCCGCAACTCCGTCAGCCTGGCGCAACGACGTCTCCATCCGTTTTCCTCTGCCCCATTTGCTTCGCGATCGGCGCCACCAGCACGTCAAGTGAGGCGGCGCCGATCGTTTTCCGCTTACTTGCCCTTCTGAATCTTGGTGACGGTGATGCCCGCTGGGGCTCTTTCCGCGTCGAACTTCACCCTGTCGCCGACTTTCACCTGCTTGAGCATCGCAGGATCCTGCACCCGAAATACCATCGTCATTTCCTCTTCCATATCGAGGCTCTTGATGGGACCGTGTTTCAGCGTGATTTTTCCCGCAGCTTCGTCGATCTTCTTGACCTCGCCGTTGGCCATCGCCGCTTGCGCGAATGCGCTGGCGCTCGACAAAATGAGCGACAGCGCGAGGGCAGCGGCTGCGACTTTACTAGCATTCATGTTCAACTCCCTTCCTTCGATTGATCCTGACTCACGTCACTTGACTGTAACCGTGCCGACCATCCCGGCTTCGCGATGTCCGGGGATCAGGCACGAATATTCGAACTCGCCGGCCTTGGTGAATTTCCAGACCATCTCGTCCGTCTTCTTCGGGGCAAGCCGCTTGCCGTTCGGGTCGTCATGCTCCATGTCGGGATTCTTCTTCATCGCCTCGCCGTGCTTGAGATTTTCCGCCGTCGTCGCGAGGATGAATTCGTGGTCCAGTTCGCCATTGTTACGGAGCATGAACTTCACCTGTTCGCCCTTCTTCACCTGGATTTTCTCCGGCATAAAGATCATCTTGCCGTCCGTCTCGCTCATCGTTACCTGCACGATCCTGGCCGGCTTCTTTGGATCGCCCGGCACGCCGGCGGAAAACGCCTCGTCATGGCTGTGACTGTGTCCTGCAGGGCCCGCTCCGGCCCAGGCCGAGGCGGAGAGAAGCAATGTTGCGACGAGCGCGATGCCGGTTCGATTGAGAGTCTTCATAGTCGGTTCCTTGCTGTTGGGTTTGGATTGATGGTTTCGTTAGTGTGACATGCCCTTCATGCCTTTCATTCCCTTCACCGCCTTCATCTCGGTCGGCTTTGCCGACTCCTTCTTGTTCTCCCGCGGTGCTTCCGTCTTCGGTGTATCGACCTCCCAGGCGACCGTGCCCTTCGGAAACTTGTACGGACCCGGATCCTTGTAATCGTCACGCGCAAGCCCTTCGCGGATCTTCATGACCGTAAACATGCCGCCCATTTCGATCGGGCCGAACTGCCCGGTCCCGGTCATCATCGGCAGCGTGTTGTCGGGGGCCGGCATTTCCATGTCGCCCATCGCCATGCCGCGCTCTCCCATGACCATGGTATCGGGCGCCAACTTGCCGACCGCTTTGGCCAATTCCTTTCTCGATACGCCGATAAGGTTTCTCACGTCGTGACCCATCGCGTTCATGGTGTGATGCGACTTGTGGCAGTGAAACGCCCAGTCACCGGGATTGTCCGCGAGAACGTCGAAGGCACGAATGGAGCCGACGGGAACGTCGATCGTGGTTTCCGGCCATTGCGCGGTTTCGGGGACCCATCCGCCGTCGGTGCAGCTCACGGCGAAATTATGCCCGTGCAGATGAATCGGATGATTGGTCATGGTGAGATTGCCGATGCGGACACGCACGCGGTCGCCAAGCCGAACCGACAGCGGATCGATGCCAGGAAACACGCGGCTGTTCCAGGTCCACATGTTGAAATCGGTCATCTCGTTGACCTTCGGCAGATAGGTGCCGGGGTCGATCAGGTACGAACTCATGATGAAGACGAAATCGCGGTCGACCGGACGGAATTTGGGATCGCGTGGATGCACCACGATCATTCCCATCATGCCCATCGCCATCTGGACCATTTCGTCCGAATGCGGGTGGTACATGAACGTCCCGCTATGCTTCATCTCGAACTCATAGACAAACGTCTTGCCCGGCTGAATATGCGGCTGCGTGACTCCACCGACGCCGTCCATGCCGCTTGGCAGGAGCACCCCGTGCCAATGCACGGTCGTATGTTCGGGCAGCTTGTTGGTGACGAAGATGCGGAGCTTGTCACCCTCGACCGCCTCAATGGTCGGACCCGGCGACTGGCCGTTGTAGCCCCACAGATGGACCTTCATGCCTTCCGCAAATTCGCGCACCACCGGTTCTGCAACGAGATGGAATTCCTTCCAGTCGCCGTTCACGCGCCACGGCAGCGTCCAGCCGTTGAGCGTTACGGCGGGCCGGTACTCCGGCCCGCTCGAGGGGTAGAGCGGCGGCTGCATCGTCGCCTTCTCCATCATCGGCGCTTCCGGGATATTTGCCGCCTGCACGCGGCCGCTGATCGCCGTTGCGCTTGCGAGTGCCGTTGCCGTGCCAAGGAAACTTCGTCGGGATAACATGGCTTTCTCCATTCAGTGTCCGGCGCCGCCTGCTTGGGCGGTGGCCGATGCACGGGGTTCTGGTTGACTTTCGCTGCCGCCGCCCCCGCCGTAGATGGCTGTCTTCAATTCGGACTCTGCCAGCCAGAAGCCCCGCTTGGCTTCGATGGCCGCACGCAACGCCGCTATCCTCTGCCTCGCTTCCGTCAGCAAAGCGAACACATCGACCTGCATGCTGCTGAAACGCAGTTTCATCTCGTCGGAGATGATCTCGCGGAGCGGAAGGACCTCGCGCTGGTAATGACCGGCGATGTCATACCTGGAGCGGTAGACCCGGAATGCATCGCGCGCTTCCGAACGCACGTCCACCGCCTTTTCGGTCAGACGATTGAATGCCTGATTGTAGGTTTCCGCGGCCTGCCGGACGCGCACCTCGCCGCCGTCGAAGATCGGAATCTGGAACGCAATGTCGAAACCCCGTTCCCGGAATGGAGCACCTTCCGGCTCGCGGGTTTTCTTGTCGATCCCCGCAAGATCGAGAAGCGTGACGAATCGTGTTGCCTCCGTGAGCTTGAGCGACTTCGCAAGAAGACCCAACTCGATGCGGGCCATCTGCAGATCGATACGATGTGCGACGGCATCCACCTCGATGCGCGGCAGCGACAGCGGCCGGCGCGGCAAGGCCGGCAATTTCTGTGGCAGCCGAAAGTCGAGGTCGCGGTCCCACAATCCGAGCAGGCGGATCAGGCGCTCGCGGGAACTTGTGGCATCCTGACGAAGCGTCGCAAGGTCGGCCGTGATCTCCGCGTAGAAGACTTGTTCGCGGGCCTGGTCGAGCTTGTTCAGCGATCCGGTCTCTCCGAGCTTCAAGGCAAGCTGCGCCGTGGATTCCGCTGTGGACTTTGCATCGGTAAGCAAGACGACGAGTTCGTTGGCCCCGACCGCACGATAATAGGCGCGCCTGACCTCGGCCGCGAGCCGCAGCGTCTCCTCTGCCGCACGCAACTGAGCCTTTTGGAAGCGCTGCCGGGCGATCTCCGAGCGGAACGGCAGGGTGGCCAGCGCCAGAATGTCGCCGACAACCTGACGCTCGATCTCGTACCCGCCGTTGCCTGTGACGCGAGAAATCGCAAAGGTCGGATTGGGCGGCAGGCTTTCACCGACAAACTCGGCTTCGGCCAAGGCCAATTCGTTGTACGCCGCCTGCAGGCCGCGATTGTTGAGGAGCGCGATCTGGACGGCGGTGCCCACCGTCAGGGCTCGACGAAGAAGGCCTTGGACGGCGTCTCTCGCCCGTCCTGCGTCGTCGGTCGTGCGAATGGATACCACGTCTTTATTAATGGTCTCACTGGCAACGGTGGCGACGACGTTCATTCCGCCATCTGGCGAGAAGGACGCGCATCCCGTCAAAGCAACAGTTGAAAGAAGCGCAGCCATGTACGCAGGCTTCAATCGAAGCCGATCTGCTGGGAACAGAGCGATCCGAAAATTTCGACTCATTGTTCGCGCTCCTATCGGCCAGACTTGGGCGCCGGAGCGACGCGTTCGTTCTGCTGGCGCCACGGGGCTGGAGCGGTTGGGCGAAGGCTGGCGTAAGGAGCAATTGTCGAACGATAGCCCGCTCCGGCTACCTTGGCGCCGGGGTCCGCGGGATCGGCGCCAATTAGCGCAACAGTCGCCGGCATGCATCCTCCCAGGGTGACGGCCGCGACGGCCACTCCCGCGAGGAGGATTCCGGATCTACGTCTATTGAATTGTCCCACCACCGAATGAACGGCGGCGAAGTTCGCCCCAAACTGCGCAAGCATGGCTTTTCCCTGAACTGCCGATGGATCACAGGCGCGCGTGCCCTTAATGGGCGCGGCACCACGTCGTTCCGTCAGGTCAGGAAATGGGAGGGCGGTAATGTCGTGGGGGAGTGTTATCGGCGGCGCTTCGATAATTCTCGGAAGCACAGATAGAGGTCGGCGCCGAAGGCTTGACGATGTCAACAATAGTGGCGGGCAACCCACTCAAGCATACCACGCCGCAGCATTGCGCTCCCGAGGTCTGATGCGGTCCGCTGGAAGGAGCCGGCGCTTCGTCGGCGACGTACGCTACATCCTTGTGGCCGTCATGCGCATGACTGGCGGAATGTTCGTGCACATGCCCGCCTTGGTGGGCGTGTTGCGCCGAAGCCTCGCTAAGCTCATGAACATGCACGACGCCCAGACCGTGGGCCGTCGCCCGCAACCCGTCCGAAAACGCGAAGGAGATGCCCGGCGCAAGCACGCAAAGCATATAGACCAGGGCGAGCAGCCACCCTGCCTTCAATCGCTTCGCTCTGGTCAAACGCACGAACATTCAGTTCTAAATCTCGCAAATCAGAACACGCGGCGCAGGCAGCCTACGCGGAAACGCTTTCACCGCCAAGTGCGAACATTCCCCTCTCTGGAAAAGTTCCGGGGCGCAGGTCAGCGGTCTGCGCGGCCGACGGCCGCCATCAGTCCCGCAATCTTTTTCCTTGGTCCGATTTGTCGCCGCTTGCTGCCGGTCCTCATAGGCATGCTGCATATCCTTGCAGGGAAGGGAAAAAGCTTGCGGTGCGCGGAAGAATTCTTACGGCGGCGAGATCCTCTGCACTGCCCGCCGGATTAATGAACAAACGATGAATTGATCCGCCATGCCTTGTTCAGAGTCGCGCTGCGACAATCAGACATAATGCAAAGCGCGGCCGAAACATAGGTTGGACCTGCCGTTCTGGCGTGGTTGCGCTGAAGCGCCAAACGGCTCGAAGTAACGGGCTCTAGGAGAGTCTTCGGCCCAAGAGGAAGAAAAAATGCGTCGTTTGATTTTGGCAGCTACAGCTGTGGCGGCACTCGCCGGCGCAGGATCGCTCGTCAGCACGCGGGCAGACGCGATGCCGGCAAATGGTGGATTGGGCGCATCTGTTGCACGTGAGCTTACCGAACCGGTGGCTCTGGTATGTGAGCGAAGATGGAACGGCTATCGCTGGGCCCGAGCCTGCTATGAAACGGGCCCTGACTACTATTACGGCGGACCGAGCATTGTCTTCGGGTTTGGTGGCGGAGGACTCCACCATCATCATGGTCATCATGGCCACCACTTCGGCCATCACGGCCATCACTTCGGCCATCATGGCGGGCATCACGGCGGCCGTCACTAACGCCACGTGCGGCGGGGTGGAGCACAACCACCCCAGCCGCGGGACCGAAGAGCCTCCGTGTTTGGCAGCGTAAGCCGCGCTAACTCCCTTCGCGGCGGAAATGAACTGACTTGGATTCGTCGATTTCGTCCGGAGACGGACTCTGTCCTGTTAGCCTGGTCCTCACGTAGGCGAAAGCATAGGTGACGATGGAAGCCGGGTCCGCCCAATAGTCCGCCTTCTCGACTTCAATTGCGAGAAGTGCAAGTTCGGGGTCGTCAGGCCCTTTTGGAAACCAAACGCGCAACCCCTCGAACCAAAGCTCTTTCAATTTCTGTTGGTCCTCGACGATTCTCGCCCGGCCCGAAATCGCGACATATTCGTATTTCTCGGGTTTGACGTAAGCGACGAGTACATGGTCGTCATCGCGGATTTGGCGAAGCTTCGATGAGTGGCGGAACGTGAGGAACCAGAGGGTGTGCCGTCGAACTGCTTTTGAAGGCAGCCCATCGGCCGCGCCCGGAGCGCGCCATCCTCCTCGACGGTTATAAGCAGCGCAGTATGAGCGTCCTTGATGAGGTCCCATACCTTGGCTTGGTCACTTTGAGACGATGTATGCTCCATGTCCCGACGCGCTCGCGACGTCCGCAAACTGTCGCTTTGATCAACTGCTGACCGCCGGCGCCGTCGCGTCCGGCGAATGGCCGTTAGCAAACGGTTTTCGCACCGCTTGCTGGCCTATCGGACGCTACTAAATTGAAGGTTCGTCCCTTGGGAGGAAGAACCGTGAGGAGCTCTATGATGGCGGTCGCACACCACGACTTTATTCCAGCGGCGGGGCGCCGCTGGCTGCTGCCGCTTTATGACCCGATGATCGCTCTGCTGACACGCGAGCGGCGCTGGCGCGGCGAAATTCTCAAGTCGCTGGACCTCGAGCCCGGCGACATCGTTGTCGATGTCGGCTGCGGTACCGGCACGCTTGCGATCATGGCGAAGGAACAGGTGCCGCAGGCGCAGGTCGTCGGCGTCGATCCCGATCCTGACGCCCTGGGGCGCGCGCAGAAGAAGGCGGCTCGCAAGGGAATCGGCGTCACCTTTTATCGCGGATTCGGCAACGAGACCGCGAAACTCATAGGCGCCGCGCGCGCGACAAAGCTGGTGTCCTCGCTTGCCTTCCACCATATGCCGCGCGAGATGCAGGCCGAGACGCTGGCTTCCATGCATGCGGCGCTGGCGCCCGGCGGAGCGTTGCGGATCGCGGATTTCGTCGGCGGACATTTCGGCGGACCCGGCGAAGGAATGTTGGCCCGCGACTTGACGGCGGCGGGCTTCGAGAATGCGCGCACAATTGGCCAGTTTCGCTTGGCCTTCGGCAAGGTCACCCTTGTCGGCGGGGAAAGGCCCCGCGCCTGATCAGGGCCGGCGCCGCAGACCGACCGATCACGAGGTGAGCGGGAACTGGGCGAGCCGGCAAGGCGTGCCATTCAACACATGGCGCGGCAGGGATCTCGCACCTGGCCGATCTAGGTGGGCCGGCTGAGCTGCTGCGAACGTTCCCATGGTGCGGATGGGCTCAGGTTCGCTGGAGTCGTGCTATACTTAGTCGCCTCGACGGAGTCGTCCATGGGCGTGACCTTTCCAAATGAAAGTCCGGCGTATCGCGCCGCTCGGAACAGGCTGCTGCAGCGCGAGGTAGCACTCAGGCGCGAAATGGAGGCAGTGGCCGCGGAGATTCGAGCACTCCCGCCGGGTGGCGCCGTTCCCGAGGATTACGAATTTGACCACATTGACTCAAAGGGGGCACCAGCGAAGGTGCGGCTATCCGAACTGTTCCGGCCCGCTACCGATACTTTGATCCTCTATCATTACATGTTCCCCCGGCACCGCGGCGACAACCGGCGGGGACCGAGCAGTGGGCCAATGGCAGAGCTTCCGGTTGAGGAGGGGCCGTGCCCCTCTTGCACTGCTTTGCTCGACAACTGGGAGGGAGCGGTGCCGCACGTTGAGGGGCTGGGAGCAAACATCGCGGCCGTGGCCAAGGCACCGATCCAGCGGGTCGCGGCTTGTGCAGCGCATCGCGGCTGGCGCAATTTGAAGGTGCTTTCAGCCGCCAACAACAGCTTCAAGCGCGACTATCATGGCGAGGATGAGGAGGGACAGCAGGTGCCGATGCTCACCGTATTCCACAAGGGCGCCGATGGGTTGATTAGGCTGAGCTGGGCCTCCGAACTGTTGTTCTTGCCGACCGAACCGGGGCAGGATCCACGACATGTCGGCACGGTCGAGCCGATGTGGACCCTCTTGGACCTCACTCCTGGAGGGCGGCCCGACGCGTACGAACAAATCGAATACGAATGCTGTCGGCCCGAAGCGCCAGCGAGTACTTAGCGAGTATACAGCAACTTCGAAATCGCGCGCTCGTGCTTCAGAACAGTGGCTTTGCCGACGCCTGTGCAGAGTTGCCAGGGTCTGAAAAGAGTCGACTCTAACCGTAGCCCGAATGGGCGCTCTGGAGAGCCCCGCGAATGTCTGGAACTCCCCGATAGTGTTGAAAACGTCTCGTTGGGGTGATGACCAACACCAAGCCGCCGTCGCGGCTATCGTGGCGCTTGCGAAGACACAATGATTGTTGTCGAAGTGCAAAAAGAAAATGCTAGTTTCCGTCGCGACTATCGACGTGGGCACTTTGCTCTGGCCTCTTTGACGCCTGATCACGCGCTGTCTGCGTTGTGGTCATATCGTCGTAATTGTCCGCAAGACGCAACAGCCGTCCTTTGATCAATGGGTCTGCCTCCGTCGCAAGTTCCCGGAGGACGCGCGCTCTATTCCTGTAAAATCTGTCGTCCATGCTAGGTCGTCCCCTCGAAAAGAGAGGTACATGCCCGCTTTCTCCGACCAATAACAGTAATGTAGATCACATATCTCGTTTTTCACGTAGCGAGGTCGCATTCACATTCTCGCAATGGAAGTTTGGTCTTGCTCGCCAACGCAGACAGTCATGATAGAAGCCCGGCACTGCCCAATATGATTCGGAGTAAGAATGGCAAAAGCTAAGAAAGTAGTTCGCCGCGCCTGGACAAAAGACGATGTTCGGACAATGAAGACGATGGCAAAATCCAAGTCAGGCGTCGCCAAGATCTCAAAGGCGTTGAAGCGAACTCCCGGTGCCATCAGCGTCATGGCTGCAAAGCTTGGTGTGTCTCTTTCAACGCGCGTTTAACCCACAGTGCGATGGGGCCGGGGTACGGTCTGTCCCAATTTTCACAATTCTTTCGTCCGCAAATAGATCGAGCCACGCGGCTGCACGATTCCTGACGCGACCGCGTGGCCGAATTTGTCGAGCGATTTACTGTTGGTCACGCTGCGCGCGGATTGACTACGGTGTAGCCTCGCAGTGAGCGCGCGTGAATTCTCGTTGCGCGGCCGCCCGAGTTAGCATCATACGCCATCCAGGCGTCACCTTCGCCGCCGCGCTGCGCCAACAGACGATCACCTGCCCGTTGCGGGTGGGCGCAGACAGAGCCAATAGCGTTGCATCACCGCTCATTACGCGAACGGCCGCTTTGCGCCAGAAGCGGTCGTTCGCCAGAGGGCAGCTTTTGACCCTACGCGGACTTCGCCTTAGGCCGCCTCGGATGCGGCACGCTCGCATCTCGCGTCGTCTGCGTTTGGAAACATTTTCTAGCCTGAATGATTTACTCCCGAGGGCTTTGCAAGATGCGAGGCATTCATGAACCCTCTCTCGGCGAGCGACGTGTTCCTTACGGTCGCGATCATGAGCGCCACTTTCCTGACCGAGGTCGGGCTTTTCATTTTGATTGGAATGCTTTGAGAGGAGCGCTGGATCTGGGCAACGCGTAGCTGATGCGAGGTCTAGGACTCCGCAAGCTTAATGGTTGAGACTGGCCACCTTCCATCATGACCTTCGATGGAAATCCGAAGCCCGTGCAATTCATCCAGCCAAACGTTCTCGACCCTACCTGCCTTTCCGTCGGTAAGCACGACGGCTTTGCCGATCAATTCGGATTGGGCCGCACCGTACTCATTCAAAATCTTTGACGCGCGGCGCTTCACCGACGGCATTGCTCGTCCATGTTCGGCCGAGCCGTCTGTGCTGTCCAAAGCGGCTCAACGCCGAAGTTTGTTCCAGCGCTCAGCACTGGGAATGATTGATGGTGACTGCTCGTCCAATTCGCGCAGCCGGTCGATTTGCGTTCTAAGGCTTCCCGGCAATTCCGGCTCTTCTTTTAGGAACGCGCGTAGCCTCTCACCGATCTCTTGAACGATTGCTCGGCTGTGTTTGGGGTCTATGTCAATGCGGTTGCGCATAACGAAGCCTCGTTCGGGGAAGAAGGCGCCAGCATCAGCGACCCAGCGCCTGCGCCACCTACCCCTCCCGCAGCTTTCCCGCTTGCGAGCACGGCTGGCAATTCTGAACGGAACCGAAGACCGCCGCTTTTGGCTATCTGCGCGAGCGCTTTGAGAACAGCGGGCCCCGCAGTAGGAACCTTTGGCTATCCGCGACATGCGCCATGTAGTTAACGGCGAGCGACGGTCTCGTGGTTTTAAAGTCTTGACCGGAGCTTTCGTTCCCTGACTTCTGATCGTGACGCCGTTCGGAACGAAAGGGGAAGCAATTGGAGCGCCGGGCCGACGCATTGAGGAACTTGCCGCGCGCTCTGGAACCATTTCAGAGAATGTCCGGTTAGTCCTGTGGAGCCGATGGAGGAACCATCGCCATGAGGATCGAATATCTTGCTGCAATCGCAATAGCTGCCGTTGCCGCTGGTACTGGACTGGCGGTCCATTCTGTCGGCTCGCTGCCGCCCGAAAAGCAGTCCACGCCTGCCGCCGCCCAATTGGCGGCCCTGTTAGCTGAGTCCGTGGATCCGTTTTTGCTTCGGTCCGGTCGGCCGACGCCCGCGCGCGACGATACTTAGCGCCTCGTCCGGCAAGGAACGCTGTAACGCCTTTGCCTCACATCCCATGGCGCTCGCATCCATACGTCCGTTCCTCGTATGTCGGATTGAACGCGAGAATAGTTCCGCTGCTTCAGCCTACGCCGCAACGTCGTCGGCGCGCCGATTCACTTCGCAGCACATGGCGGATGCCAGTCATCAGGAGGCCTCCATGCCGGAGATCAACACCAGGTTTCTGTTCACGCTCGCTCTCGAAATTCAAGTATCCAGTCTCGGCGATACTCCATACGGCCGCCGACGCATGTTTCATTTTGATGGCGGCAGCTTCGACGGGCCGAAGCTTAAGGGCAAGGTGTTGCCAGGCGGCGGGGGTTGGTCGCTGATCCGCCGCGACGACGTGATGGAGGTGGACGCGCAGTTGATCCTCGAAACCAACGACAACCATCAAATCTACGCGGCCTGGAAGGGACTTCGCCATGGTCCGAAAGAGGTCATGGATCGCCTTTATCAAGGCGAGATTGTCGACCCGGGAGCCTACTATTTCCGCACCACGCCATACTTCGAGACGAGTTCAGAAAAGTACAGTTGGATGAACTGCATCTGCTCGATCGCCAGCGGCTCGCTTTCTACGAATGCACGAACGCTGGATGTTTTTCAAGTGTTGTAGTCGATGCATCAGACGTCCGCTGCTGGCAGATATTGTTGCAAAAGGCTATTTGGGGTGGCGATCGAAATTTTTCAGGACCACTGATGCGTTTCGCTCGAGGCGATATGATAGACCACATCGTTTCGCACCAAAACGACCAGGGAGCTTCGTATCGGCGTTACGGAATATTGCAGTGGCCACGTCGGCCAAAAATCAACTTTTGCGAGATTTTTGACGTCGTTCGATTTTCGACTTTTGCAACAATATCCTTCCAACAACAGACATCCCCGGGTCGGACGTGCCAACCCTGTACGATTGCCTCTGCCGATTACTATCCAACGTCCTGATGAGCTTCAGGAGGTTCACGTGTCATTGGGAAAACAGGCTAAAACACTGACCAAGGGGCAAATCGATGCCGCCTTAGGCTCAATCGTAAGAACGAGATATCCGACCAGAAGTCGTGTCATCCTCCTGCTGTCCGTGAGAGCCGGACTCAGAGCGAAAGAAATTGCCTCGCTCACGTGGGCCATGGTCACGGATGCCGAAAGTCAAATAGGCCGGTCCATCTACCTCCATGACAATGCCAGCAAGGGTCAGTCCGGAAGAATAATTCCGATGCACACGGAGCTTCGATCAGCGCTCGCCGATTTGCGCAACGCGTCACAGCCTAGTTCGAACGACTTCGTCATAGGAACCGAGCGATCAAAGCGAACGTCGCCGCAAGTAATCGTGAATTTGTTTGCTCGCTGGAGCGCCGGGACAACTCCTAGGGCAACGTCTAGATCGCGCGTGTCAGAGGCAGGCGTCGCGATGATCAGGCGCCGATTCGCAACAGATGGCGATAACCTTGCTCGCTCATCCATCTTGCACGCGATACATGGCTTTCGAATGCGATTCGCGCGCGGTCGGCCTCGGTGTCTGGGTCAATGTGCAGGACGATACGAGAGACATCACGCCAATCGGCGCCTTGTTGATCAGCATCAAGCACCCGCATGTACGTGATGATGTGCTCCTCGTCATACTCAGTGAGGGCTGGTCCGGTTGGCGCTACGTCAGCGAGCGCCTCAAGCTATGTGCCGCTGAGAACTACTCGAATGCCTGAAGAAGGCATCAAGGCTCACAGGTTCGCCGCTGTCTTGCCAAAGCAGCTTTTGACCGAGGCTAGCTGCCACCGCGATGCGGTGGTGCCCGCCGACCAACGTGCCGTCATGCGTTGTCCTTGGCGAGGATCTCACCGGTCTCGTTCACGATGTTTCTCATAGCCGAATAGCCCTGTCAGGATCGACTTCTGCCATTCAGTGATCAACTTACGGCTTTCATGTCTGTTCCTATGCCCGCGATAGTGCGCAGCGGGTCATGCCTTGTGCCGAGCGGCTGCGCATTGCAAAGCACGTCATGCGCCCATGGCAGAGGGCTATAAGCTCGTCCATCACCAACGTCCCGACCAATCCAACTCGCCGCGCTTATAGTGAGGTATTAGAATAGCCGTTGATCCGCGCGCCTCTGCCGTGCGCACTCTTGCTGGTGGTAAATCGCGAGCGCACAATAGGGCTCGGTGTTGCACTTTGGTAACCCATTATTTTGCTCGCAAGCGATACGTTCATCGCTTTGGGAGAGAGGCATATGGACGTGTATTTCAACACCAAACGTGATCTGCTCGTTGTGAAGACGGGATATCCAATGCCGCCCGCTGCGGCGCAGGGAAAATGGCGTAAAAGCAAAAAGAGGGTCACAAAAGTCAGCGACGAGATCAGCTCCGCGCTCCAGAGGCAGGGCTACTACATGCGAAAGCTAAGGGACCTGCATAGTAATAGAGACTAGCGCAAGAATGATCCTTCGCGGCGGCCTTCGATGTGCAATCTCTATTCGATCACGACAAACCGGGCCGCCATCATCGCGCTGTTTCGCGTCGTGAACCAATACGTTGGCAATCTGGCGCCGATGCCCGGGGTTTTTCCGGACTACAAGGCACCGATCGTGCGCACCGGGGCCGAGGGCCGCGAACTCGCTACGGCGCGGTGGGGAATGCCGTCGTCGCAGCACGCCCTGATGGAAGCAACCAAGAAGCGTGCCGCAAAGCTCGAAGCGAAAGGTAAACCCGTCGATTTCAAGGAACTGCTGCGGATGGAGCCGGACGGCCGCACGACTAACATCCGCAACGTAAGAGCAAGCACTGGACGCCGAAAACCGCTGCGTGGTGCCGTTCAACTCCTTCAGCGAATTCAACAAGGCCGAGGGCGGTGATATCTGGTTCGCGCTCGATGAGACCCGTCCCCTCGCCTGCTTCGCCGGCATCTGGACCAACTGGACGTCCGTCCGGAAGGTCAAGGAAGGTGAGACGACCAACGACATCTTCGCGATCCTCACGACGGAGGCGAATGCCGAGGTTGGCGCTATCCACCCGAAGGCGATGCCGGTGATCCTGACAATGCCAGACGAAGTCGAGACCTTGATGAGGGCCCCTCCGGACGATGCCCTGAAACTCCAGCGGCCGCTGCCGGACGAGGCACTTCGGATCGTCGCCCGCGGCGTCAAGGAAGATCCGGCCGGGCCAGCAACGTGACGATCGAGGACGACGACCAGGCGAGGCCCTCGCCCCGTCAGCGCAAGATTATCCACATCGACATGGATGCGTTCTACGCATCGGTCGAGCAACGTGACAATCCGGATCTCCGCGGCAAGCCGGTAGCCGTCGGCGGATCCCGCGAGCGAGGCGTCGTTGCGGCAGCCAGCTATGAAGCAAGGACATTCGGGGTGCGCTCGGCCATGCCGTCCGTCACGGCAAAACGGCAATGCCCCGATCTGATCTTCGTGAAGCCGCGCTTCGAGGTCTACAAGGCGGTCTCGCAGCAGATCCGCGAAATCTTCGCCGAGCACACACTGATCATCGAACCGTTGTCACTGGACGAGGCCTACCTCGACGCCACGGAAAACCTGCTGGGGATTCCGCTGGCGCGCGACATCGCGCTCGCTATCCGTGCCAAGATCAAGGCCGAGACCGACCTCAACGCGTCGGCCGGCATCTCCTACAACAAGTTTCTGGCGAAGCTCGCCTCCGACTACCGCAAACCAAACGGCCAGTACATCATCACACCGGAGATGGGACCGGCGTTCGTAGAAAACCTGCCGGTCGGCAAGTTTCATGGCATTGGGCCCGCGACCAGCGCCAAGATGAATTCGCTCGGTTTGTACACTGGCCTCGACATGCGCAATCAGTCGCTCGAATTCATGCAATCCAATTTCGGCAAGGCCGGACTCTACTATTATTGGATCTCGAGAGGCGTCGATAACCGAGAGGTACGCGCCGACCGGATTCGAAAATCTATCGGAGCTGAAAACACCTTCTTGAGCGACCTCTCCGAGTTCGAGGCGATGCTTTCTGAACTGCAGCCGCTGATCGACAAGGTCTGGCGACATTGCGAAGACAAAGGCAGGCGGGGCCGGACAGTGACTCTGAAGGTGAAGTTTGCCGATTTTGAACTGATCACGCGGAGCCGAACGGTGGCCGGCACGGTCGGCAGCCGCAGCGAGTTGGAGGGTCCGTCGGCCGAACTATTGAAGGCCCTCTTCCCGATGAAGAAGGCGGTCAGGTTGCTGGGAGTTTCGATTTCCGGGTTTCTCGGTGAAAACGTAGCGTCGCCGCAAATGCCGCTTTTCTGAAGCCGTTAGAGTATCTCCCTATGCAGCATATGTGCTCCGCTTGCTCTCGGGTTGATCGTTCGCAAATGCAGCAATGCTCAACCGGGACGTCGTAGAACGCCAAGAGAGCGTCGCGATCCTTGATCGGGCAATCGACGGCCTTCCGGCAGCCCTCCGGCGTCGCGCCAGTGATGACGAGGATGCATTGCGGCTGGTCGCCAGCCGGGCCGATGCATTCAAGACTTTGGTCTAAATTGTCGCAGTACCATAGGATTGGGTTTGACTTGCGGCCGATAGGCTCGAAAGATCAAGACGTAAATGGAGGCGGGTCAGGTCAAACGGCTGAAGGGCATCTGTACAGTGACGGATGACGAGAGGCGCGAGGTGTCCAGGCTTCTCGAGATAGACAGGTTGCAAACCTATTTCTTCTCGGCGGCCGGTGTGGTCAAGGCCGTCGACGGCATCAGCTTTGATATCAATCAGGGCGAGACGATCGCCATCGTAGGCGAGTCCGGATGCGGCAAGTCCGTCAGCGCGCTCTCGATCCTGCGGCTGGTCGCCGATCCGCCTGGCCGCATCATCGGTGGCAGCATTCGCTTCCAGAACAGAGACCTGCTCAAGCTGAGCGATGAGGAAATCCGGGAGGTCCGGGGCAAGGACATTGCCATGGTGTTTCAGGAGCCGATGACCTCGCTCAATCCAGTCCTGACGATCGGCCGACAGCTTACCGAGACCATGGAGCAGCATCGCGACATGAGCCACGACCAGGCGGTCGCGCGTGCGATCGAGCTGTTGGGCATGGTGGGGATTTCGGATCCTGAGCGTCGACTGAGGCAGTACCCGCACCACTTCAGCGGCGGCATGCGCCAACGCGTGATGATCGCCATGGCCTTGTGCTGTGAGCCCAAGCTGATCATCGCCGACGAGCCTACAACCGCGCTCGACGTGACGGTTCAGGCGCAGATTCTCGAGCTGATGAAGAATCTGACGCGACGCATGGGCGTGGCGCTGATTATCATCACCCATAATCTCGGTATCGTCGCGCGCTATGCCGACAGGGTCAACGTCATGTACGCGGGCAAGATCATCGAGAGCGCACCCGCGCACGATATTTATCACCGTCCCCGCCATCCCTACACGCTGGCGCTGCTGCGTTCAGTGCCGCGGATGGATCAGCCGCGCCGGGCACGGCTCGATCCGGTGCAGGGCCAGCCGCCCGACCTTTCGCGCCTCGGCGCGGGCTGCTCGTTCCAACCGCGCTGCGGCTTTGCCGTTGCGCGCTGCGCCAGCGAGTCGCCTCCGTTGGAGCGGGTCGATGGCGGCGATCATCTCGCGGCATGCTGGGAGGCAAACACAGTAGCCAGATCTCTCACGAGGTCGTCATGACCCCCATCGAACCAACCGGCGCGGCACGGCAGAGCGCCCAGGCAGCGGTACGGGTATCGCCCGTCGCGCAGGACGTCGCGCTCGAGCATAGGCGCCAATCCGAAAGGCGCGTCCACCTGGCGCCGGAGTTGGTCACGATCCGCGACCTGAAGATGCATTTTCCGGTGACCGAGGGCGCTCTCTTCTCCAGACAGGTCGCCCAGGTGAGAGCTGTCGACGGCATCAGCTTCACCATCCGCAAGGGTGAGACGCTCGGATTGGTCGGCGAGTCGGGGTGCGGCAAGACCACCACCGGTCGGTGCATCCTGCGGCTCGAGCGTCCGACCGCAGGCGAGATCCTGTTCGACGGCAAGAACCTGGTCGACCTCGATCAGAAATCGATGCGCGCGCTGCGGCAGAAGATCCAGGTGATCTTTCAGGATCCTTATAGCTCCCTCAATCCGCGGATGAAGATCGGCGAGATCATTTCCGAGCCGATGATGGTGCACCGGACCGAGCCGAACAAGGCAGCGCGTGATGCGCGGGTCATGGAATTGCTCCGCCTGTGTGGCTTGGATCCCAGGTTTGCCGACCGCTACCCCCACGAGATGAGCGGCGGCCAGCGCCAGCGTGTCGGCATCGCGCGTGCCCTGTCGGTGCGTCCGGAGTTCATTATCTGCGACGAGGCCATCTCGGCACTGGACGTGTCAATTCAGGCGCAGATCATCAATCTGCTCGAAGATCTGCGGGAACAGTTCGGTTTGACCTATCTGTTCATCGCGCACGATCTCAGTGTCGTCCGCCACCTGTGCCATCGAGTCGCAGTCATGTATCTCGGCAAGATCGTTGAACTGGCCGATTGTGACGAGTTGTACGGTAATCCGCTGCACCCCTATACGCAGGCGCTTCTCGGAGCCGTGCCGGTGCCGGACCCCGACATGGAGAAGGCCCGCGCCTACCGGATCGTGAAAGGCGAGGTGCCGAGCCCGATGAATCCGCCGCGGGGATGCGTGTTTCATCCGCGCTGTCCGCTTGCGATCGACAGCTGCGCCAAGAACGTTCCGGAGCTTCGGGAGCTGCGACCCGGCCATTGGGTCGCTTGCTCCGTCATTTGAAAGCCCCGTGCGAGGGGCGATCGGACCTTAAGGGCGCAAGACCCTCGGTCGTTTGAAAAAGGAGAATGCGTTTTCAGAGGAGGAGAGATCATGAAACTGTCGAGATATCTCAGACCTGTGTCAATCGCGGCGGTCACAGCGGCCGTCGCCATCGGCTTCTCGGGGCCTCCGGTTCAGGCCGCACCCAAGCAGGGTGGTACCCTGAATTTTGTGGTACCGGACGAGCCGCCGAGCTGGGACGGTCACCGCGAGACGACGTTCGCGCTGATCCATCCTTTTGCGCCGTTCTACAGCCTGCTCATCAAGGTCAATCCGGAAAATCCCTCCTCACCGACGGACTTCGTGTGCGACCTGTGTACGGGGATGCCGACGCCGGCCGATGGCGGCAAGACCTACACATTCGAGATCAAGCAGGGCGTGAAATTCCACGACGGTACGCCTTTGACGGCGCACGACATCGTCGCGTCATTCAACAAGATCATCTTCCCGCCGGAAGGCACGACCAGCGCGCGCATCGCCTATTTCGTCATGGTCGAGAGTGTGAGCGCGCCGGACGATCACACCGTCGTGTTCAAGCTCAAGTATCCATCGGGCGCGTTCATCCCGGCGCTGGCCACACCCTTCAACTTCATCTACTCGAAGGCAAAGCTCGACCAGGACATCCGCTGGTACGAGAAGAACGTCATGGGCTCGGGACCCTTCAAGTTCGCCGGACGCGAGGCCGGCGCCTACGTGCGGGGCGAGCGCAACAAGGACTTCCACGTTGCCGGGCAGCCCTATCTCGACGGCTTCGAAGCGATCTTCTCCAACAAGCAGGCGGTGCAGGTGCAAGCGATCCGCGGCGACCGGGCCGCAATCCAATTCCGCGGCTTCCCGCCGAAGAGCACCGAGGACCTCGTCAACGCGCTCGGAAAGGACATCACGGTTCAGGAGAGTGACTGGAACTGCGTGCTGCTGTTTACCCCCAACCACAAGAAGAAGCCGTTCGACGATGTCCGCGTTCGCCGCGCGCTGACGCTGGCGGTCGATCGCTGGGGCGGATCGCAGAACCTTTCACGCATCGCGATCGTCAAGGCGGTCGGTGGTGTCGCGTTCCCGGGTCATCCGCTGGCGGCGACAAAGACGGAGCTCGAGCAGCTTCCCGGCTACTGGCCCGACATCAACAAGTCGCGTGCCGAGGCCAAGCGGCTGTTGCAGGAGGCCGGAGTCCCGGGCCTGAAGTTCGAATTGTCCAACCGCGCCGTCGACCAGCCCTATACGATCGTGGGCACGTGGCTGATCGACCAGTGGCGGCAGATCGGGGTGACGGTCGAGCAAAAGATGGAGCCGACCGGTCCATTCTACGCGCGGCTCAGGTCGGCTGATTTCGACGTGACGGTGGACTTCAACTGCCAGTCGGTCATCAACCCGCTGCTCGACATCGGCAAGTTCCTGTCGGAGGACATCGGCAACGAAAGCTACGGCGCATACGTCGATCGCGACCTCGACAAGATGTTCGAGGCGATGAACCGCACGTCCGACGAAGCCGAGCAGCGCAAGCTGATGCGGCAGTTCGAGAAGCGTGTGCTCGATGAGCAGGGGCATTCGTTCGTCACGCTGTGGTGGAACCGGATCATCCCGCACCGGTCCTACGTGAAGGGCTGGAAGATCAGTCCGAGCCACTACCTCAATCAGGACCTCGCCAACGTATGGCTCGACAAGTAAGCGCCCGACGGCGGTCGTTTCCGTGTCCCCTGCCATAGCAAGGTAGTGAACGGGAAACGGCCGCGGGGCGGGCAAGAGTGGTGCAGGAACGATCATGTACCAGTACGTCCTAAAGCGACTCCTGTTGATGATCCCGACGCTGCTCGGCGCCGCGCTGCTTGTCTTCCTGCTGCTGCGGCTGGTGCCGGGCGACGTCTGTGTGCTGCGCATGACGGGCGGGGCTGGATACGTCGATCCCAAGGCGATTGCTCTCTGTCGCTCCGAGCTTGGTCTTGATCGTTCCTATGTCGTGCAGTTCCTGACCTTCATCTGGGACTTCGTCCGGTTCGACTTCGGAAAGTCGATGTGGACCGGACGTCCGATCACGGAAGAGGTCGGGCTCCGCTTCGAGCTCTCGCTGCAGATCGCGATCATGGCCACGATCACCGCCATCATGCTCGCGATCCCGCTCGGAACGATATCCGCGGTCAAGCAGAACACCTGGATCGACTACGTGGTGCGCGGCTTCAGCATCGCCGGGATCGCAATGCCTTCGTTCTGGCTCGGCATCCTGATCATCCTCGGCCTGCTGATCACCACGAAGTCGGTGTTCGGAAGCCCGTGGATGCCACCGATCAAGTATGTGCCGATCTGGGTCGACCCGTTGTACAACCTGAGCATGACCATCTTCCCGGCGCTCGCGACCGGCTACCGCTATTCCGCCGTCGCGACACGCATGACGCGTTCGGCGCTGCTTGAAGTGCTGCGCGAGGACTACGTCCGCACGGCGCGCGCCAAGGGGCTCGTCCAGAAGCTCATCATCCGGCGGCATGCGCTCAGAAACGCGCTGCTTCCGGTGGTCACCATCATCGGCATCGAATTCGCATTCCTGATGGGCGGCCTGGTGGTCACCGAGCAGGTGTTCAATCTCAACGGGCTCGGCAAGCTGTTTGTCGCGTCCGTGAGCAATCACGATTACACGATGACACAAGCGCTGGTCATGCTGGTGGTGACGATCTTCGTCGTCACCAACTTCGTGGTGGACATCATCTACGCGTGGCTCGACCCGCGGATCCGGTACAAATGACGGCGAGAGGCTTTGCATGACTATCGCGACCGACCTCGGAACGAGCATCGAGCTGACGGATGAGCGCAAGCCGCGGAGCCGGCTTGCGGCGACCGTCCGGTTCGCACGCCGCAACCCGCTGGGCGCCGCCGGCGCCGCAGTCATCATCGTCATGGTGGTGGTTGCCGCGTTTGCCGACTTCATCGCCCCGTACAACCCGGTCGCCAACGCCTTCGACCGCATGCACGAACCGCCGAGCCTCGAGAACTGGCTCGGCACGGATCAATACGGACGCGACGTGTTCTCGCGCATCGTCTATGGATCGCGCACGGCCCTGCTGGTCGGCTTTGCGTCGTCGTTCGTCGGCGCCACCCTCGGCCTCGTGCTCGGCGTAGCGAGCGCCTACTTCGGCGGCAAGATCGATTTGATCTTTCAGCGTATCCTTGATGTATTCATGGCGTTCCCGCTGATCATCCTGGCACTCTCCGTGATCGCAATCTTCGGAACGGGAGCGGAGAACGTGATCATCGCAATCACTATACCGTTCATTCCGCGCTGCGCCCGCGTCGTGCGTTCAAGTGCGCTGGCGATCCGCGAACTCCCCTACATCGACGCCGCCCGCGCCAATGGCTTTAGCCATGCCCGCATCATTCTGCGGCATATGGTTCCGAACGTCATGGCGCCGTTTCTCATTATGATCACCGCCTTCGTAGGTCAGGCGATCCTGCTCGAGGCATCCCTTTCCTATCTCGGTCTCGGAGTGCAGGAGCCAACGCCGGCATGGGGCCTGATGCTTCAGGGCGGCGCCGAGGAATACGCCGAGAGCGCTCCCTGGATAGCGATCTTTCCGGGGATCGCCATCAGTCTTGCGGTGTTCGGTTTCAGCCTGTTCGGCGATGCGCTACGAGACGAACTAGACCCCAGGCTGAGGTCCCAGTAAGGCGACACTGCTTCAAGCCTCACCCGTCTTGGCCACAGCATTCGAGACGTCGCGGTAGCGGTCCCGCAATGAATCCCATTCGCGAGCGCGGAAGCGAGCAAAAGCCTCTTTAAGCGAGAGGTCCCTGGGCGGCGTCGGAAAGATGCCGGTCTTGAGCTCCGTCAGGAGCTCCTCACAGCAACCGATGACACCCTGGAATAGCAGGGTCGGCAGGATGGCGAGCTTGTAACCCATCGCCTCGGCGGCACTCAGTTCGATCGGCGGACCCTTTCCGCCGCGCACGACGTTGAGGAGACACGGCCCCCCGACCAGTTTGGGAACTGTCTTGACCTCGTCGATCGTCTGCGGCGCCTCGACGAAGGCCATGTCCGCGCCGGCTGCGAGCGCAGCATTGGCGCGTTTGATTGCTTCCTCGAAGTCCACGACTGCTCGCGCATCGGTGCGTGCGATGATCAGGAAATCGAGACTACGCCTTGCGTCCACGGCCGCCCGGATCTTGGCGATGTAGTCGTCGAACGAAATGATCTCCTTGTCGTCCAGGTGCCCGCACTTCTTCGGGAAGACCTGGTCCTCGATGTGAATAGCGGCAACACCGCTCCGTTCGAATTCGCGCACGGCGCGGACCACGTTGAGCTCATTGCCGTATCCCGTGTCGGCATCGGCGACAACGGGGACGTCGACCGCAGCGGCGATCCGCGCTGCATTTTCGACCATTTCGCTCATGGTCAGCAGCCCATAGTCGGGATAACCGTGGCTCGCCGCGGTGCCGGCTCCGGTCATATAGACGGCCGGAAATCCTGTCTGCGCGATCAGTGTTGCCGTGATGCAATCGTATGCACCCGGCGCGATGGTCACGCCGTCCTGCCGCAGCAGGCTCCGCAAATGCTTGGCTTTGCTCATGTCGCTCTCCACCGTCTCCAGCAGTCCGCGTTCAGGCAGCTCGACGCGATAGCTGAGGGGCCGCGTCCGCGGGCGTGGATATCCTATCCCGCCTCGTCAGCCGCAGTCATCGCGCCGCCTGCCGGTCGACCGCCGACATCCAGACGACAAGGTAGATCGCCGGGATCATCGGCACCCCCGGCATTTCCGTGCGCGATCATATCATCGTCGGTAAGAACGGCCACGCCAGCATGACCAATCGGGATGATCACGAACGGGCATCACCAACCACCCCCAATTACAGCCATCACCTAACTGGTGACGACTGCAGACTCCTTTGATTTCAAAGTCGTAGAACAGCACGTGGGTTCATGCACAACCATCCCTCGGGCGATCCAACGCCATCGCTCGCGGCTACGCGAAGACGCACGTCCGTGCGGTCGTGGGCGCTTGTAACTACCTCTGAATACTGACCGACCACCGCAGTGCCAAGCGGCGTATAAGCTGATGTTCGTTGAGGGCAACAAGAACGCGCGTACCGCACCAGTTTTGCACCAGAAACAATCGAAATGAGGTGCAACGAACGATACTAAACACAACGAGAATGCTGGAAAAATCAACGGCAGCGTCTTCTATCCGCCCGCTCATAACGGTCTGATTGCAGGTTGGAGTTGTGCCGGGCCAGTAATTTCGATGTCCTCTGCTGAGGAACGGGTGGGCCTGCGCAAATCGGTTATGGAGGATCTATGCGCCCGCGGGTAAACGTCCCTTCGATCACAATTGAGCCATTGCGTCTCGCCCGCGCCCCGCCGATTTCTGCGACTTTCCTCCTGCCGCTTCCACGAACCAAATTTGGGGCCAAAATTCGGACAGCAAAAGCCCTCGAAAATGGCGCGTTTTCAAGGGCTTAAAACTTGGTTGCGGGATCGGATTTGAACCTATGACCTTCAGGTTATGAGGCCGAACATTGTCGGTAGAGCCGTCGCCCAGATGAGCCATCGCTCTTCGCAGATAGCGCGATTGGGTTGGCGTTTTCGGCGGTTAGATATATAATATCGATATCATATATCAGGAGCCCTAACCATGCGAACGCTGGTTGATCTCGGCGATGGCCAAATCCAAGCGCTGGACGAACTGTCGAAGAAAGACAAGCAGTCGCGCGCGGCGCTTATTCGTCAGGCGATCGACGACTACCTCGCGAAGCGGCATAGCAAGCAAGAAGGTGATGCGTTTGGGCTCTGGGGTAAACGCAAGGTGGACGGCTTGGCCTATCAGGAGAAGGTGCGTCGCGAATGGTGAAGGCACTGTTCGACACCAATATTCTGGTCGACTACCTCAATGCTGTTCCCGAAGCCCGCACAGAACTTCAGCGCTATACGGAAAAAGCAGTCAGTATCATAACGTGGATGGAGGTCATGGTTGGTGCCGATCATGAGCTTGAAGCCGCGACTCGCAGCTTCCTGAGCGGCTTCAATGTCGTCGCAGTCGATGAACTGGTCGCGGAACGCGCCGTTAATCTTCGTCGAAGCCATCGGATCAAGTTACCAGATGCGGTGATCTGGGCGACAGCACAGGTGCATGCCATGTTGCTCGTCACGCGCAACATCAAGGATTTCCCGGATGGCGATCCCGGTGTCCGCGCACCTTACAAGCTATGAAGATAGCGATCGAGATATCCAATGTTGAGAGTGTCTGTGAAACACGCAAGTAATTCTGCTACGCTACGCTTTGCTGACTCAGATTTCTCTGCGAGCGGGCTCGCAAGACTACGCTGGCGTGCGACGCGGGTTACTCAATCTGCACCGAGAGCGTCGTTTTCTTTGGTCGCGAGAACAGGCAACATCGCTGGGATGCACAACTGGCTGCGCAACGTCGAGGAAATCCAGCGAGTCTGCGACCATGGGCGCACCAACAAACCGTCGAAGCGAAATTGCTCCCAACGATCCAATTCGACTATCCACCGCAGCTTCGCTGGCATTTCCCGATGGGTCGATGACGAGTTCTGGGCTTCGCAAGGAAGCCTTGCGCGGTCGCCTCATCATCGAGCGCATCGCCGGTAAGGATTTTACGACGCTGGCACATATCGAGCGCATGAGGGAGCTATGCCGCGTATCAGCAAAGGCCCGAGACTCTACAAACGCAAGGCCAAGAGAAGAAATGGACGTCTCATCGCCAACGCCGTCTGGACCATCCGCGATGGAGACCGCGAGGTTGCCACAGGAGTCTTTGCGAGCGAGGCTGAGCGAAAGCCGCCGAAGGCCGCCGAAGACGCCCTAGTAAAGTATATCACCTCGAAGTACCGTCCCCCGCGTCGCGTCCGCGACATTGAAGACATCGATGTCGCCGATGTGCTGGCAATCTATCACGCCCATCGCGAGGCGACTTACCTCGAACGAGGCTCCCCTCAGTCTGAAATATCCGAGTTCGCCGACCGGATCGGTCGCCTGAACGATTTCTTCGGCGGCAAAATGCTGGCTGAGGTGAATGCGCAGACATGCGGGCAGTATGTGAAGGCCCGCGGGCGATCCGGGGGAGCCCGGCGCGATCTGGAAGATCTGCGTGCAGCAATCAATCATCATGCGCGGGAAGGTCTGCACCGCGGGTTGGTTCGCGTCGCGCTTCCTGCAAAAGGACCAGGTCGTGATCGATGGCTGAGCCGCAGCGAAGCGGCCGCGTTGTTATGGGCGTGCTGGCGGTACCGCGAAGTCCAGACACGCCATCGCGGACCTCTCAAGAATCAAAAGATTGAAACCGGCAAGCGCCCGCTTCGCCATATCGCGCGCTTTATTCTGATTGGCCTCTATACCGGCACCCGGGCCGGCGCTATCGCGTCAGCGTCGCCGTACCGTGACACGGGCCGATCGTATGTCGATCTTGAAAACGGCATCTTTTATCGGCTCGCCCAGGGACGGCGCCCGACCAAAAAGCGGCAGCCGCCGGCGCCAATTCCTGACCGGTTGCTCGCCCATATGCGCCGCTGGGTCAGGACGGGCGCGATCATCTCGCACTTTGTCGAGTTCAACGGCGCGGCGATCAAATCCGTCAAGTCGGGTTTCCGAAGCGCTGTTGGACTCGCCAAACTATCCACCGAAGCAGGCAAGGTCACTCCGCATACCTTGAGGCACACGGCCGCGACCTGGCTGATGCAGCGGGGAGCAGACCCGTGGAAAGCGTCAGGGTTTCTTGGAATGTCGGTGGAGGTGTTGCTTGATACCTATGGCCACCACCACCCGGAGTTCTTGCGCGAAGCGGCCGCGGCGATCACGACGAAACCAAGCAAGAACATCGTATCTGGGGTTGATCGCGGGGTTGACTTGGCCGCCTATCGTGAAAGAAGACGAAAAGCGTAAGAAAATCATGGTCGGAGTGGCAGGATTCGAACCTGCGACCCCTGCGTCCCGAACGCAGTGCTCTACCGGGCTGAGCCACACTCCGACTTGGAACGCGGCTTATAGCCTTGGGTTTCGGCAACCGCAAGCAGCCGGATTAAGGAAATTAATCACAGTGAATGTTGGCCTGAAAACCCAGATTTTGCCCGCCGGCGAGGCCGCCGTGGCGGCCGCAGCGCGTGCGCTGGCTGAAGGCGGGCTGGTCGCGTTCCCGACCGAGACCGTCTACGGCCTCGGCGCGGATGCCACCAACCCGGGTGCGATCGCCCGCCTCTACCAGGCCAAGGGCCGGCCGGCCTTCAATCCGCTGATCGCCCATGTCGGCGATATCGCCGCCGCCCGGGCGATCGCGCGCTTTGACGTGCCGGCGATGGCGCTCGCCGAGGCGTTCTGGCCCGGCCCGCTGACGCTGGTGCTGCGGAAAACGCCGGATTGCGCGGTGGCCGACCTCGCCACCGCTGGCCTCGACACGGTCGCGATCCGGATACCCGCGCACAGGATCGCGCGCGACATCCTGCGCGTGTTCGGCGGCCCGGTGGTGGCGCCGTCGGCAAACATCTCGGGTCATGTCTCGCCGACCACGGCGGCCCATGTGGAGAGCGACCTCTCGGGCCGGATCGACCTGATCGTCGACGGCGGCGCGGTCGACGTCGGCGTTGAATCGACCATCGTCGGCTGCTTTGACGAACCGATCCTGCTGCGCCCCGGCGGCCTGCCGCGCGCGGAGATCGAACGCGTGCTGGGCCGCGCGCTGGTGCAGCCGCCGGCAGATACCGAGAGCGACAGCGGGCAACCGCTGGCGCCGGGCATGCTGGCGTCCCATTACGCACCGCGCGCGCGCGTGCGCCTCAACGCCGAGCGGCTCGAGCCCGGCGAAGCATTGCTCGCCTTTGGCCTCGGAGCAATTTCGGGAATTGACGCCGCGTCCACGGTGATGAATCTGTCGGAGCGCGGCGATCTTGCAGAGGCCGCCGCCAATCTGTTCGGCCATCTTCGCGCACTCGACGGCAAAGGCGTGCACACCATTGCGGTGATGCCCATTCCGGACGAGGGATTGGGCGAAGCCATCAACGACCGGCTGCGCCGCGCAGCCATGGGGCGAGAATGAACGGGCGGGAATGAAAGAGAACAAGAAAATGAATATCGTCCAAGAATCCGTTCAAGGGTCTTCGCAAGCTTCCGTGCCGCCGCTTCCCGCCGAGTTGATCGCAAAATTTCGCGCTATTGTCGGCGACAAATACGCGGTGACCGACGCGGCCGATATCGCGCCTTATGTCACCGAGGAGCGCGATCTGTTCCACGGCCGTTCGCCGCTGGTGTTGCGGCCCGGCTCCACGGCGGAAGTGTCCGCGATCTGCAAGCTCGCCAGCGAACACAAGATCGCGCTGGTGCCGCAGGGCGGCAATACCGGCCTGGTCGGCGGCCAGACCCCGCATAATGGCGAAGTGGTCGTCTCGATGCGGCGGCTGGACAAGATCCGCGAGATCGATCCCGCCTCCAACACCATGACCTGCGAGGCCGGCGTGGTGCTGCAGATCGCACAGCAGCGTGCGGCCGAAGCCGGTCGTCTGTTCCCGCTATCGCTCGGCGCGGAAGGAAGCTGCACCATCGGCGGCAACCTCTCCACCAATGCCGGCGGCACGGCGGCGCTGGCCTATGGCGTGGCGCGCGAGATGGCGCTCGGGCTCGAGGTCGTGCTCGCCGACGGCCGGATCCTGAACGGGCTGTCGAAGCTGAAGAAGGACAACACCGGCTACGACCTGCGCAATCTCTTCATCGGCGCCGAAGGCACGCTCGGCATCATCACCGCGGCGACGCTAAAACTGTTTCCGAAGCCGCATGCGGTGGAGACCGCCTATGTCGGTCTCAAATCGCCGGCAGAAGCGCTGAAACTGCTGTCGATCGCGCAGAACGAGGCGGCCGGCAGCCTCACCAGCTTCGAACTGCTCGCCGACATCGCGGTCGATTTCAGCCTGCGCCACGGCATCGACATCCGCGATCCCCTGACATCAAAGCATCCCTGGTACGTGCTGATGGAATTGTCGTCTCCACGCGACGATGCCCGCGGCGCGCTGGAATCCATCCTCGCCAAGGGCATGGAGGAAGGCATCGTCGACGACGCCGTGATCGCGGCAAATCTCTCCCAGCGCGCCGGGTTCTGGAAATTGCGCGACGAGATGTCGGCGGCGCAGAAGCCGGAAGGCGGCTCGATCAAGCACGATATATCCGTGCCGGTTGCGGCCGTGCCCGCCTTCATCGAGGAGGCCAATGCGGCGGTGGTGAAGCTGATTCCGGGCTCGCGGCCGGTGCCGTTCGGCCATCTCGGCGACGGCAACATCCACTACAATGTCAGCCAGCCGATCGGCGGCGACACCGCCGACTTCATGTCACGCTGGCATGAGGTGAACGAGGTGGTGTTTGCGATCGTGCTGCGGATGGGCGGATCGATTTCGGCCGAGCACGGCATCGGCGTGCTCAAGCGCGACGAACTGCCCGACGTCAAGGACAAGGTCGCGATCGAACTGATGCGCGGTATCAAGGCGATGCTCGATCCCCTCGGCATCATGAATCCCGGGAAAGTGCTGTGAATATTCCTCCTCCTGCTACGACCGTCGACGGACTTATCATCACGACGATTGAAGACCGCGATATCGCTGAGGTGATCGCGCTGTGGCAGCGTTGCGGTTCGACGCGACCATGGAACGATCCGGCCAGCGACATCGCTTTGGCGCGTAAGGAAACCAACTCAACCGTGCTGTTGGGCCGCAACAACGGAGCGCTTGTCGCGTCGGTGATGGTCGGCCATGACGGCCATCGCGGCTGGGTCTACTATGTCACTGTCGATCCGGATCGGCGCTATGAAGGCTACGGTCGAGTAATCATGAACGCCGCCGAAGAATGGCTTCGTGCTTGCGGCATCTTGAAGCTTCAACTTATGGTTCGCAAAGACAATGCGCAGGTCCACGCGTTCTACCAGTCGCTCGGCTATTACAACCAGCAGACCGTGACGTTCGCCAAATGGCTCGACGGCCGCGAGCCGACGCCTTAGCCATCACGATCACGACCAGGCAAACAAATATGACCATCTCCGATCGTGTCCGCGTCAAGAACGTCAGCGTGCTCTCCGACCGGCACTATCGGTTGAACGAAGTCGAGTTCGACTATCGCCGCGGCAACGGCGAATGGCAGACGCAGAAGCGGGAAGTTTTCGACCGTGGTCATGCCGCGACGCTGTTGCCGTATAATGTCGCAAGCCGCACCGTCGTGCTGACGCGACAGTTCCGCCTGCCGGCCTACCTTGCCGGTCATGACGATCTCCTGATCGAGGCCGCCGCCGGCCTGCTCGACGACGAGACTCCCGAGAAGCGGATTCGCGCGGAGGCGGAAGAGGAAATCGGCTATCGGCTTCACGATGTGCGCAAAGTGTTCGAGGCCTTCATGAGCCCGGGCTCGGTCACGGAGAAGCTGCACTTTTTCGTCGCCGAATACGAAGCTGCGATGCGCATCAATAGCGGCGGCGGCATTGCCGAGGAAGGCGAAGACATCGAAGTGCTGAAGCTGCCGATCGAGCAGGCGCTCGCGATGATATCAGACGGCCGCATCGTCGATGCCAAGACCATCATGCTGCTGCAATACGCGGCGCTGCATATTTTTCGGTGAGGAATTATTGAACCCTCATGGTGAGGAGGCGCCAACGGGTCCGCGCGTAGCGCGTCCCGATGACAGGGCTCCGCGCCGTCTCGAACCACGAGGCCCCGCTAGTGCCATTCATCCTTCGAGACGCGCGAAGACGCGCTCCTCAGGATGAGGTCTGGCAGGGGATTGCGAAGACTGTAGGGTGGGCAAAGCGCAGCGTGCCCACCATTGCGAGCGGGATCGCGTGGTGAAAATGGTGGGCACGCTTCGCTTTGCCCACCCTACGAGAGAACGACGAGATTGAATCCCCGTCAAAACAACGAGCCCTGCCCGTCATCCTCAGGCACCACCGATGCCGCCTTGCGCGGCGCGGCCTTCCTCACAGGCTTCGGCTCCTCCGCCGCGCGCTCCTCGTCCGTGATCGGCAACAGCAGTTGCGCGTCGTCATTGACCACGCGATTGACGCGGGTGGAAATCTCGTGCCAGGCGAACTCGCCCTCAGTCGGCCCGCGCAGCAGCGGCATCACATCCTCGGCGTCGTGGGTGCGGCCGTCGAGCCAGCGCTCGAATTCCTCAGGCGCGATCGTCACCGGCACGCGGTCATGCAGCGTGGCAAGGTCGCGGCTGGCCGGTGCGGTGACGATGGCGACGCTGTCGGTCTCCTCGCCGTTCGGCCCCATCCAGGTCTCCGCGAGCGCGGCAAAGCCGACCGGCCGGCCGTCGCGGCGATGGATGAAGAACGGCCGCCTGCGGCCGCCGGCATCCTGCCACTCGTAATATCCGTCCGCCGGAATCAGGCAGCGCCGCCGCTTGATGGCATTTTTGAAGGCAGGCTTATCGAGAACCGTCTCGGAACGCGCATTGATCAGGAGCGTAAATTTACGGGGATCCTTCACCCACGAGGGCACCAGTCCCCAGCGCATCAGCCGGAAGTGGCGACCGCCATTTTCCAGGATGACAACCGGAACCGGCTGAGTCGGCGCGATATTATACCGCGGCGGGAAATTGGGCTGCTCGATATAGCCGAAGATCTGCCGAAGCGCCGCCGGCGGCGAGGTAATGACGAAACGTCCGCACATTATCTGACCAAGATAAGCCGCCGTTTAATGGCTGTTAACCCCAGATGTTAACAGTGGAACAGATGACCTGTACGGCCGCCACCGAATTGCGATCCGATCTTCCGATGCCGCCACCGACGGGCCGTATAGACGAGGCCCGCGCGGAGCAGTTGCGCGCCGCCAATATCAATCCGCGCACCGGGCTCGCCACCGACTACCTGAATCATTTCAACGAAGCCATCATGCTGCTCGAAATGGTTCCGGACATGCCGGAATGCGCGGAGGATTTCCTCACCTGGACTCCGCTGTCCTACGCCGAGCATTTTTGGGCCTCCAACTTCAAGGCCCGCGACCTCGCGATCGAGGCCTATGAATGCGCCGATCCCAAGGTCCGCGCCAATTTCGACCATCTCACTGCGACCATGACCTCGATCCTGACCGCGGTGGGCAAGGCGATGCGCGAAGCCCAGCAGGACAGGACGCGCGCCACGCTGGCCGAGCAGGCCACCGCCTGGGTCAAGCCGCTGGTGGCGCTGGCCGGCGGCATCATCAACGGTAACGCCGAGGCCGACGTCGAAGCGGTGATGTCGAACTAGCCGCCTCCCGCTTGACGCCACGCTGCCGCATTAGACCTGCGCGGACCGATCGGGCATGATCGCTTCCACCGCAAGTTCCCTGCTTACCCGGATCACCCTTGGCTTCCCCAGTTCAGCCGACCCGCCCCCAGCTCGCCGTCAGCGGCGCGATCTTCCGCGACGGCAAGGTCCTCCTGGTCCGCCGCGCCCGCTCGCCGGGCAAGGGTTTTTACTCGTTCCCCGGCGGCCGGGTCGAATTCGGCGAATCCCTGCACAGCGCGCTCCACCGCGAGGTGGACGAGGAAACGGGCCTAAGAATCGAGATTTTGGGCCTGGCAGGCTGGCGCGAAGTGCTGCCCGGCGCCTCTGGCGGCGGGCATTACGTGATCATGTCGTTCGCGGCGCGCTGGGCGGCCGGGGAGCCGGTCCTGAACGACGAGCACGATGATTACAAATGGCTGTCGCCGGATGGGCTTGGCGATCTCAAGGTCACCGGCGGCCTTCTGGAGGTCATCGAGGCCGCCCGGAAGCTGGTCTAGGCGGGGCCCCTCAGCGCCTCACGCCTTGCCTCGGGCGTCTTGAGGGGGCATATCGGCCCCAATGCTCAAGCACGCCCTCGCCGCCCTCATCCTTATCTCGGCATGCCATGTGGCCCCCGTGCGGGCCCAGGATGCCGCCGCGCCGTTTGACGGCGAACTGCAGCGGCTGGCCGAGATTCTCGGCACCCTCCACTACCTCCGGGGCATTTGCGGTGCCAATGAAGGGGCGAAATGGCGCAACGAAATGCAGGCGCTGATCGACGCCGAAACCCCTTCCGGCGACCGCCGCGCCCGCATGATCGCAGGCTTCAACCGCGGCTATAACGGCTTTCAGCAGACCTACCGGACCTGCACGCCCGCAGCTTCGGTCGCGATTCGCCGATATATCGAGGAAGGCTCAAAGATCTCGCGCGACCTCACCGCGCGCTACGCGAACTAGGCAACCATGGACGCGATCTATTTCGACCTCGACGGAACGCTGACGGACCCCAAGCTGGGCATCACCCGCTCGATCCAATACGCGCTGCAAAAGCTCGATCATCATACAATTCCGACCGCGGACGAGCTGACCTGGTGCATCGGCCCGCCGCTGCGCACGAGCTTTGTGAGGTTGCTCGGCGGCGATCACACCGCCGATCGCGCGGTGGCGCTCTACCGCGAGCGATTTTCCGAAATCGGCCTGTATGAGAACAGCGTCTACGACGGCATCGGCGAGGTGCTGGCGTCGCTATGCGCTTCCGGCCACCGGCTGTTCGTCGCCACAAGCAAGGCGCACGTGTTCGCCGACCGCATTATCGACCATTTCGGCCTGCGCAGCCATTTCGAGCGCGTGTTCGGTGCCGAGCTCGACGGCACGCGCGCGGACAAGTCGCATCTGCTGGAATACGCGCTGAAGGAGACGTCAGTCGATCCGGTCAAAACCCTGATGATCGGCGACCGTAGCCACGACATGGTCGGTGCGAAAAACAACGGCATGAAGGGCATCGGCGTGCTGTACGGCTACGGCAGCCGGGACGAGTTGCTGGAGGCCGGCGCGCACCATGTTTGCGCTACTCCGGGCGCGATCCTCGGTTGCATTACGTGAAACGAGCGGGAACTTTTGTCACCGCCTGAAATTCGGCAGCGCCGTTAACCTTTCTTAAAGATGTGGCCTAGGCGGGCTCGCACCGCATGCTACAGCTTATCGCGTTAGGATGCGATCCGCCCTGGTTCGCGCGCAGATTTCGTTGAGCTTCATGAGCCGCCCAGCCTCCTTCTCGATCGCCCGCGAGCCGCTTCCCGATCACGAACAGAAGCAGACTGCCCTGTGCTACCTGAACGAGGCCTGGGCGGAAGCGCGGCACGAAGGCGTCGATGGCGACTGCCTCGCACAGGCGAGCCTGTTCACGGCGCTGGCCGAACTGGTCTCGACCTATGGCGAGGACGCGGTGGCGAAATTCGTCGAGGGTCTCTCGGTTCGCGTGCGCAACGGCGAGTTTTCGCTGTCGCTGGCGAAGCAGTAGATTTACTCCGCTGTCATCGCCCGCGAAGGCGGGCGATCCAGTACGCCGAAGCCTCTCGATTCAATCGCTATCGTCTCTGGAATACTGGATCACCCGCCTTCGCGGGTGACGACGACTGTGATGGGGCACGACGCCGCGCCTCTCGCACAGCAGAAACTCTCACGCCGTCAACGTCTCCAAGAACCGCACCGGCTCGCCGGTGGAAGGCGCCGTTACCTCACCCTGCCACATCACACGCTTGCCGCGCACGAAGGTGCCGACGGGCCAACCCGTGACACGCATGCCGTCATAGGGCGTCCAGCCGGCGCGCGAGGCTACCCATTTGTTGGTGATGGTCTCGGAGCGCTTCAGATCGACGATGGTGAAATCGGCGTCATAGCCTGCTGCAATGCGGCCCTTGCAGGCGATGTTGTAGAGACGCGCAGGGCCCGCGCTCGTCAGATCGACGAAGCGTGCCAGCGACAGCCGCCCCGCATTGACGTGGTCGAGCATCAAGGGCACGAGCGTCTGCACTCCGGTCATGCCCGAGGGCGAGGCCGGATAGGTTTTCGCCTTTTCCTCCAGCGTATGCGGAGCGTGGTCGGAACCAAGCACATCGATGATGCCTTGCTCGATGCCGTACCAGATACCGTCGCGGTGATCGGCCGAGCGCACCGGCGGGTTCATCTGCGCGCGGGTGCCGAGCCGCTCGTAGCATTCGGGTGCGGCCATGGTGAGATGATGCGGCGTCGCCTCGCAGGAGGCGACATCCTTGTGGTCGCGCAGATAGTCGATTTCCTGCTTGGTCGAGATGTGCAGGACGTGGATGCGTTTTCCCGTTTCGCGCGCAAGATTGACCAGCCGCTGGGTCGCCATCAGCGCCGCGGTCTCGTCGCGCCATACCGGATGCGAGCGCGGATCGCCCTCGACGCGGAGCGGCTTGCGCTCGTTGAGGCGGTATTCATCCTCGGCGTGAAAGGCAGCGCGGCGGCGGATCACCTGGAAGATGCGGCGCAGGCTCTCGTCATCCTCGACCAGCAGCGCACCGGTGGAGGAGCCGATAAATACCTTCACGCCGGCGCAGCCCGGTGCGCGTTCGAGTTCAGGTAAATCCTGAACATTCTCGCGCGTGCCACCGATGAAGAAAGCAAAGTCGCAATGCATGCGGTGACGGCCGCGCTTCACCTTGTCGGTGAAGTTGGCTTCCGTGACGGTCAGCGGATCGGTGTTCGGCATTTCGAACACAGCCGTGACGCCACCCATCGCGGCACTGCGCGAACCGGTTTCAAGATCTTCCTTATGCGTCTGGCCCGGCTCGCGGAAATGCACCTGCGTGTCCATCACGCCCGGCAGGATGTGCAGGCCCTTGCAGTCGATTGTCTCGGCGGCGGAGGCTTGTCCCAGCCCGCCGATCGCGGCGATCCGGCCGTTGGAAATGCCGATGTCGCGGATGCCCTCGCCGTCCTGATTGACCACGGTGCCGGATTTTAGAATGGTATCAAATCGTTGATTCATCGGTCCTCGACGCCCGCGTCAGGCTTTCGCACAGGCCTTGTTGGCGGCACCTTAGCGCCTTAACTTCGCATGGGATATCCGTCACCTGCGTTTTCTCCGGAACTTCAAAAACACGTCAAAAGAGGCCGATTTAGCTTATGAAAGCAGCGTTTCTTCCGGACCGGGGCGTGGTCAAGGTCAGCGGCGAGGATGCCCGCAGCTTCCTCAACGGCCTCGTCACCACAGACATCACGCTGCTCGAGCCCGGCCTTGGCCGGTTCGGCGCGCTGCTGACGCCGCAGGGCAAGATCACGGCCGACTTCCTGATCACGGAAGCCCCGGCCGGCCATGGCGGAGGCTTCCTGATCGATGCGCCCCGCGCGCTGGCGCAGAACCTCGCCGACAAGCTCGGCTTCTACAAGCTGCGCGCCAAGGTCGCGGTGGAAAATATCTCGGGCAGCATGGGCGTGCTGGCAGCGTGGGACGGCGAGCCTGCGATGAAGCCCGATCTGGCGTTTGCCGATCCGCGGCAAGAGGCGCTGGGCTGGCGCATCCTCGTGCCCGAAGAGCTCAAGCAGAAGGTGGCCGATCTGATCGGCGCCGATCTCGTCGACAGCGAGGCCTATGAGGCCCATCGCATCGCCATGGGCGTGCCGCGCGGCGGGCTCGATTTCATGTACAGCGACGCGTTTCCGCACGAGACGAATATGGATCGCCTGCACGGCGTCGACTTCGACAAGGGCTGTTATGTCGGCCAGGAAGTGGTGTCGCGGATGCAGCATCGCGGCACCGCGCGCACACGGATCGTGCGGATTACGCTCGAAGACCTTTCGCCGGAGACGGGCGCTGCCGTTCTCGGCGGCGACAAGCAGGTCGGCACCATGGGATCGACCGCCGGTGGCCATGGCCTCGCGTTGGTCCGGATCGACCGCGTTGCAGACGCGCTCGATGCCGGACATGCGTTGACGGCCGGCGGCCTTGCGATCCGGCTGACCGACCCGAACGATGTTCGCACCCCACCGAAGCAGACCGTCGCATGAGCAAATCTGCGCGCCTGCACCCCGACGGCAAGATACGGTGCCCGTGGCCCGGCGAAGACCCGTTCTACATGGCCTATCACGACACCGAGTGGGGCGTGCCAGAATATGACGACCGGGCGCTCTATGAAAAGCTGATCCTCGACGGCTTCCAGGCCGGGCTGTCGTGGATCACGATTTTGCGCAAGCGCGAAAATTTTCGCAAAGCCTTCGACGACTTCCAGCCGGAGAAGATCGCGCGTTACAACGCCAAAAAGATTCACGCCCTGATGAACGATGCCGGCATCGTGCGCAACCGCGCCAAGATCGAAGGCGCCGTCAACAGCGCCAAGGCCTATCTGAAGATCATGGAAGAAGGTGCGGGCTTCTCCAAATTCCTGTGGGACTTCGTCGACGGCAAGCCCCTCGTCAACCAGTTCAAGACCACGGCCAGCGTGCCGGTCTCAACGCCGGTCTCGATCAAGATTTCAAAGGAGCTCGGCGCGCGCGGTTTCAAATTCGTCGGCCCGACCATCGTCTACGCCTTCATGCAGGCCACCGGCATGGTCAACGACCATCTGGTCACGTGCTTCTGCCACGAGGCCTGCTGCGGCAAACTTCGCAAGCCCCGCCTCAAGGCCAAATGACGACGCGAAAATCGTCCAGCATCGCCAACCGCGCCTGGCAGCGGATGCTGTCGGGGCGGCGGCTCGACCTGCTGGACCCCTCCCCGCTCGATATCGAGATAGCCGACATCGCCCATGGCCTGGCGCGCGTTGCGCGCTGGAACGGGCAGACCAGCGGCGCGCATATTTTCTCGGTGGCGCAGCATACGCTGCTGGTGGAAACCGTGATGCGCGAGCAGATGCCGCGCGTCGACGTCAGCTTCCGGCTCGCTGCGCTGCTGCACGACGCACCGGAATATGTCATCGGCGACATGATCTCGCCGTTCAAGGCGGTGCTCGGCGGCGACTACAAGGTGGTGGAAAAGCGCCTGCTGGCGGCGATCCATATTCGCTTCGGCCTGCCGCCAACTCTCGCCGATGAAATCACCAAAGCCATCAAGGCGGCCGATCGCGGCGCGGCCTATCTCGAAGCCACCCATCTGGCAGGATTTTCACAGGCCGAGGCGAAGCGCCTGTTCGGCAGAGATCCCGGCCTGCCCGAGGCCACGGTGCGTGATTATCTGACGCCGTGGACTGCGGCCCGGGCCGAGAAGCAGTTTTTGGCCCGATTCAAGCTGCTGCTTGGTTGAATGGAGGCCGTTGTAGGGTGGGCAAAGCGCAAGCGTGCCCACCATTATTTCCCTCGGAAACAAGATGGTGGGCACCGGCGCAAACGCGCCTTTGCCCACCCTACAAGCAGCAGCTATAATCTCGGCAACCAGGAATACCAGGGATCGCCATGCTTCACGTCTGTTCGCTTGCCGCACTTCCCGAGATCGTCAAAGCCACTGGCGCCAGCCACATTCTCACCGTAATGGCCAATGTCGATCAGGTGCTCCGCCCGGCATCGGTGCTCGAGGCCAACCATCTGAAAGTGTCGATGGACGACATCACCGAGCACATGGACGGTTTTGTCGCGCCGGCAGATCATCATATCGAAAGGGTGCTGAATTTCGTCCGTAGCTGGGACCGCAACGCGCCGATGGTGGTGCATTGCTATGCCGGCATCAGCCGCTCCACCGCGAGCGCCTTTGCGGCCGCCTGCGCGCTCAATCCGCACCGCGACGAGATCGAGATAGCGAGGCAGATTCGCGCCCGCTCCCCGATCGCCTCCCCCAACCGGCTGATCGTCAGTCTCGCCGACAAGGCTCTGGGACGCGAGGGGCGGATGCTGCGCGCACTCGACGAAATGGGCCCCGGCAGCATGACCGTCGAAGGCCGGCCGTTCCGCGTCGATTTGGAATGACGCGATGTTCCCCGGATGCTGCGCATCACGCCGCGCTTGCGGCGTGATGCGCTGCTGATCCGGGGCCCAAGCGATCATGGGTCCCGGCTCTGCGGAGCAGCGCTGCGCGCCGCACCGCGTCCGGGACACGATGACTGCTGATGGCGAATGCCCCATTTGAACTTTTAGCGGACAAAGGCGCACACAGGATTGCAACCGGGCTGCCGACGTGGCCGGTTAACGGTCTGACGCGGCCGCCTGGAGGCTCCATGTTCGACGACCCCTTCTTCTTCTTCGCGCCGCTCGCGATCGCGATCGTTGCTCTGATCTTCGCGCGGAAAGCCATGAATGAAGTGGCGGAGTTGCGCCAGCGCCTGGAGGCCATCCAGGCGTCACCGGCGACCGCGGCTGGGCCCGTGCCCCCGCCGCTCACGCCATTTGAAGCCTTCGAGCAGACCCTGCCGCCGGCCTCGGCCGGAGCCGCGCCAACACCACCGCCCATCGTCCCCGACGTAGAACCCGCCGCGCCCGTTGCGCCCTCCGAGACTCCAGAGCAGGCCGCAGGCGGTGCGCCGCCACCGCCACCACCGCAGCCCGATCGCGGCTTCGAGGAGACGATCGGCACCCGCTGGGTGGTGTGGGTCGGCGGGCTGACGCTTGCGCTCGGCGGATTCTTCATGGTTCGATACTCGATCGAGGCTGGCCTGCTAGGTCCAGGCGTGCGCACCATGCTGGGCGGGTTGTTTGCGGCGGCCCTTCTGCTGGCTGGTGAATGGACCCGCCGCAAGGAGAGCGTGTCTTCCATTGCGACCCTGCCGATTGCCAACATTCCGGCCATTCTGACTGCTGCCGGAACAGCAGTGGCGTTTGCTACGGTGTACGCCGCCTATGCGCTGTATGGCTTCCTGGTGCCCGCGACTGCGTTCATCCTGCTCGGGCTGGTGGCGCTCGGCACGCTGGCCGCAGCGCTGCTGCATGGCCCGGCGCTCGCCGGCCTTGGCGTCGTCGGCGCCTTCGTAACCCCGATCCTGGTCTCATCCGACAAGCCGGACTTCTGGGCGCTCTACATCTATCTCGCGATCGTCACCGCAGCCGCCTTCGGTCTGGCGCGCGTCAGGCTGTGGCGCTGGCTCGCAGTCACCGCGATTGCGTTCGCGCTGCTATGGACGTTCCCCTGCCTGCAATGCGGCCCATCGATGGTCGGCCCGCATGCGTTCCACGTGCTCGCCGGTTTCATTCTCGCCGCCCTGCTCGTGGTGTGCGGTTTCATGTTCGGCCCGCCCGCCGACGAGGGGCAGGTCGAGCCGATCTCATCCGGCTCGCTTGCGGCCTATCTGCTCGGCGCGACCTTGATCGTGCTGAACAGCTTCCATGCCGACACTGCGATGATCGTGTTCGGCCTGCTGGTGGCCGGCAGCCTGCTTGTCGCCTGGCGCAGCGACGCCGCCGCCGGCGCTGTCGGAGCCGCCGCCGCGTTGGTCTTTGTGGTGTTCGCCGAATGGGCCGTTCGCGCCAATCCCGATATGCTGGTGCTGCCCGGTGGCCCGTTGTCAGACATCGGGCCGCGTGCCACCGACGGATCGGTGTCGCTGCACCTGATCTCGGCTGCGATCTTCGCCGTGGGCTTCGGCGTGGCGGGATTCCTGGCGCAGGGCCGCTTCGCGGGGCCGGTCATACCGGTGATCTGGTCGGCCGCGGCGGTCTTCACGCCGCTGGCGCTTCTGGTCGCGCTCTACGCCCGCATCGCGCATCTCGACCGCTCGATTCCGTTTGCGATTCTCGCGGTGATGCTGGCCGCGGCCTATGCCGCCGCAACCGAGATCCTCAGCAAGCGCGATGACCGACCGGGATTGCAGACCTCGATCGCGTTGTTCGCGACCGGCGCGCTCGCAGCGCTGGCGCTCGCGCTGACCTTTGCGCTGGAAAAAGGCTGGCTGACAATCGCGCTGGCTTTGATGTCGGCAGGCACGGCGTGGATTTCGACGCAGCGGCCGATCCCGTTCCTGCGCGCGCTCGCTGCCATCCTTGCCGGCATCGTGGTGCTGCGGATCGGCTACGAGCCGCGCATCGTAGGCAGCGCCGTCGGCACCACGCCGATCTTCAACTGGCTGTTGTGGGGCTACGGCATTCCCGCTCTCTCGTTCTGGGCCGGCAGCATCTTCCTGCGCCGTGGCGGCGATGACGCACCGCTGCGGACGGTGGAGGCGGCAGCAATCCTGTTCACGGTGCTGCTCGCGTTCATGGAGATCCGTCATGCCGTCAATAATGGCGACGTCTATCGCCAGAGTGCCGGCCTGACCGAGGTCGCGCTGCAGGTCTGCGTGGCGCTGGCGATGGCGATCGGACTGGAGCGCCTCCGCATCCGCACCGGCAGCGTTATCCACAATGCCGGCGCGATCCTGCTGACGGCGTTCGCCGGCCTCGCGGCGCTGTTCGGGCTGTTGCTGCTGGAAAACCCGATTCTCTGGCACATCGACGTCGGCGGCATCGTCATCAACCTCCTGCTGCTTGGCTACGCCCTGCCCGCGGTACTCGCGCTGCTATTGTCCTATGCCGTGGCAGGCCGCCGACCGGTCGCCTACGCCAACACGATCGCGGCGGGCGCGCTCGTTCTCGCGCTTGCTTACGTGACGTTTGAGATCCGGCGAATCTATCACGGCCCGGTCTTGTCCGTCGGTCCGACCACCGGCGCCGAGCAATACACCTACTCGATCGCGTATCTGGCGTTCGGCGTCGTACTGCTCGGCATCGGCATTCTCTTCAACTCGCAGCGCGCGCGGCTGGCGTCCGCGATCGTCATCGCACTAACGATCCTGAAAGCCTTCCTGATCGACATGTCGACACTGACCGGCGTCTACCGCGCGCTGTCGTTCATGTGTCTCGGCCTGGTGTTGGTGGCGATCGGCTGGCTTTACCAGCGGATCCTGTTCCGCAGGCAAGCGGCCGCGCCGGCCGCGCCCGCCGCACCGACAGGGAGTTGATCTCTCAGATGGAGCGTCAACTAACGGATTCCGCGACAAGGCGAATCCTGAACACCGGCTTCTTGGCTTCGTCGAGAAGCTCCATCTGCCATTCGGCGTTCTGTTTCAGGCTGCGCGAAAGGCTGCCGAGGAGGTTGCCGCAAACCTTGGTCATCTCGGTCCAGGCGGCCTCGCGGCTTTCGAATTCGGATCCTTGATCGGACGCGCCTGCGTAGCGACCGTGGCTGATCCGAAAAAAATACAGCGGCATGATTGATCTCATGTGTTGGGCCGCCTCCCGGCCTGCTCTGCCGGTCACCACTTGGAATGAGATTCGCTGCCAGCGCGTGAATCCGCTAGCCCGTATGACTACGGGATCGGGTATGCCGGATGAGGCTGGATGCGGGATGATTCAGCGGCCGCGTGATGGCTCTCGGACCGGCCGCACGCCCATTCGATCTCGAGCTTATTTGCCGTCCTGGCCCAGGCGCCGTTTCCGCGATCAATCGGTCGAGCGGCGCAGCTCCGGGGCGCTCTCGGCCTTAGCCGGTTCAGACTTGGCCTGCTCCGCCTTCGGCTCGGATTTCACCGGCTCGAGCTTGGCGCTTTCGACCGCCGGTGTTTCGACCCGCGTCGTTACCTCGGCACGTGCGTCAGCCGCCGCGCGCGACGGCTCCTCCCGACGATGCAGCGAACGCGGTCGTGCCACAGAGCGCGCCATCAGCATCTGCGAGGCGCCCTGATGGCGGAAATCGCAATAGGCAAAGCCCATGCCCGAGACGGAGCCGCGGAACGAGCGATCGTCGCGCTTGTCGAGATTGAAGCACGGCTCGAACGGAAGACCCTTGATCGAAGCGCAAACGGCCTGGCCGCGAATCTGCAGCGTGTTGCCGGGCAGGCGCACATGACGGATCGGGCCCGAGCCGCTGAATTGGATAGAACCGGCTGCACCGAGATCATCGAGGATGCGGCCGGCGCCACGGGTGCCGTCGAAACAGGTAAAGGCGAAAACCTTGCCGCTCACAAACCTGCGCGCCTCGTCGGCATTCATGCTCCCGGCCAGCGCAGGAACGATCATCGCACTGGCCGTGACGGCCCCCAGAACCAAACGCGCAAGCATGCAGCTACTCCAACTTAACAAGAGCGCGGGCGCCCGCCTTGGCTTGAGCATGAAAACCGGGACCCCAATCTACCGGATCATGCTGCAGGCCTCTTTACCCGCTGCTTACCATATCAACAGTGGCAACATTGGAGCAGCTTAGTTGGCAAAGTCTGAACGCCGTTAGACAATTTTTACCACGATTCGACCGCGGACCTGTCCAGCGAGAATTTGCGCGCCCGCCCCGATGACCTGGTCAAGGCCAATTTCGTGAGTAATTTCAGCGAGTTTACCCTTATCCAAATCGCTGGCAAGGCGGTTCCATGCAAGCTTGCGCTGGGGCAACGGACACATCACGGAATCGATGCCCAGAAGGCACACTCCACGCAAAATAAACGGCGCGACCGAGGACGGCAGATCCATGCCTGCGGCAAGGCCGCAGGCCGCGATGGCACCGCCATATTTCGTCATCGAGAGCAGGTTGGCGAGTGTGGTCGATCCGACGCTGTCGACGCCGCCCGCCCAGCGCTCCTTGGCCAACGGCTTGGCGGGTCCTGCGAGCTCGGCACGGTCGATCACCTCGGCCGCGCCGAGGCCTTTGAGATAATCGGCTTCCGACGTCCGCCCGGTGGACGCGATGACGTGGTAGCCGAGCTTGGAGAGCACAGCGGTAGCGACCGAACCGACGCCGCCGGCGGCGCCGGTCACCACGACCGCGCCGCTCGCAGGCGTCAGGCCGTGTTTCTCCAGCGCCAGCACCGACAGCATCGCGGTGTAGCCGGCGGTGCCGATCGCCATCGCCTCACGCGTCGAAATTCCATCGGGCAGCCGCACCAGCCAGTCACCCCTGACGCGCGCCTTCTCGGCGTAGGCGCCGAGATGGGTCTCGCCCATGCCCCAGCCGTTGCAGACGACCTTGTCGCCCGCCTTCCACTCCGGATGCGAGGATTGTTCGACGGTGCCTGCGAAGTCGATGCCGGCGATCATCGGGAAGCGCCGCACCACTGGGGCCTTCCCGGTGACGGCGAGACCATCCTTGTAGTTCAGCGTCGACCATTCGACCGCAACGGTGACGTCGCCTTCCATCAACTCGGCTTCGTCGAACTGCATCAGCGCGGCGGTGGTGCCCTTGTCCGCCTTGTCGATCCTGATGGCCTTGAACGTTCCCATGGCAACCTCCCGGACTTGACCACCCACGCGTCATCGCCGGGCTTGTCCCGGCCATCCACGTTCTTGGTTACCGCTGACAGTAAAGACGTGGATGCCCGGGACAAGCCCGGGCATGACGAAAAGTTGCTTCTTGGAAGTCGTTTACCGCATCAGGCGGGTTGTGCAACCGGGCGCGCGACCGGCTGCTCGACGATCGGCAGGTTGATCAGCGCCGACAGCACACCAAACAAGATCGAGAGCCACCAGATCGCCGTGTAGGAGCCGAACTGCTCGAACACGATGCCGCCGAGCCAGACGCCAAGGAAACCGCCGACCTGATGGCTGACGAAGGCAAAGCCATAGAGCGTTGCGAACCAGCGGGTACCGAACATCAGCGCCACCAGCGCCGAAGTCGGCGGCACTGTCGAGAGCCAGGTCAGTCCGCTGATGGCGCCGAACGCAATGGCCGAGAAGGTGGTGATCGGGAACGAGATGAAGGCGATGATGGCGAGCGCGCGCGTCAAATAGATCAGCGACAGGATATAGCGCTTCGGATACAGATTCTGCAGCCAGCCGACGCCGAGCGAGCCGATGATGTTGAAGAGGCCGATGGCCGCGACCACCCAGCCGCCGGTCTGCGCCGAGACGCCGCGATCGGCAAGATACGCCGGAAGATGCACGGTGATGAAGGCGAGCTGGAAGCCGCAGGTGAAGAAGCCCAGCACCAGCAATACATAGGAGCGATGGCCGAACGCCTCCGCCAGCGCCGTCTTGAACGATTGCTGGTCCGCGGCAGGAACGTTCGACGACGATGACGTCGGTGCCGGTGGCGTCGCGATCGCAAGCGACAGCGGTATTATCAAGAGCATCAGCAAGGCGAACACCGTCAGCGCCGCCTGCCAGCCGAAATTGTCGATCATCGCGACGCCGAACGGCGCGAACAGGAATTGCCCGAACGAGCCGGCCGCGGTGCCGGCGCCGAGCGCAAAACCGCGCCGCTCGGGCGGCAGCAGCTTGCTGAATGCCGACAGCACCAGGTTGAACGAACAGCCTGATAGACCGAAGCCGATCAGGACGCCGGCGCCGAGATCGAGCGAAAGCGGCGCCGTGGAATAACGCATCAGGAGCAGACCGCCGGCATAGAGCAGCGCGCCGACGATCATCACTCGCAGGATGCCGAAGCGATCGGCGATGGCACCCGCGATCGGCTGGCCGAGGCCCCACAACAGATTCTGCAGCGCCAGCGCGAGGCCGAAAACGTCGCGCCCCCAGGCGAACTCGCGGCTCATCGGCTGGACGAAAAAGCCGAGGCTCGAGCGCGGCCCGAAGCTCAGCAGCGCGATCGCGCAGCCGCAGATGATGATGACAAGCGGGGTGCGCCAGGTACCAAGGCCGGAGGATGGACGAAGCTCGCCGCTGGTAACAGCCATCTATTTCCCCCTGGACAATCCGCGCCCGGAACCGCCAGGCGAAACGTTACGCTGAGTTAATGCAGATGCATGAAAAGCCCAAGGGGGCGCCATAGAAAAATTTTCCGCTGCAGGGCAGCTCTGCAAAATTGGCGAGGGCAATGAGTACAATTTTGCAGGGGCGACGGTTCGCCATGATGTCGTCCCTGCGAACGCAAAGGACCCATACGCCGCGGCCGCCGGAATGGGCAGGAGGGGAGACGGCTTTACAAGCTATGGCGGTGAGTTGGCTGACGCAGAGCGTCTGCCATCGCGCTTCATCGAAAGATCACGCGGTATGGGTCCCTGCGTTCGCAGGGACGACAGACGTCACCGTTTCGCGCTGGCCTGCTCGGCCGAGCTTTGTGCGGCTTCGGCGAGCTTGGCGGAGATCGCCGCGGTCTCGGCGGCCGTGCCCCAGCTCGGCGCATCGCTGCCGTTGCCCCAGGCGCGCGGTCGGTAGAACGTGTGCACGCCGAACTTGGACATCTTCTTCATTTCATTGACCCAGGACGGGCGCACCCAATAGGCGTGATAGTGCGTCGACTTGTCGACTTCCGGCAGCCAGAGCTGGCCGTCGAGTATCGCTTTCGCGATTCTTTGCGCGCGCTCCCACATCTCGGGCTCGCGAATGACGTCCTTGTTGTTGTCGCAGGCAAAGGTGAACTGGCACGCCAAATGACGGTGCTTGTTCTGGTAGACCACGCCGCACACGGTTTCGGGATATTTGCCGGAGAAGGCACGGTTCAGCACCACCTGCGCCACCGCGATCTGGCCCCGCACCGCTTCGCCGCGGGCTTCGAAGTAGACGGCTTCAGCCAGGCACTTCTCCGACTTGGCGCGCGACTTTTCGTCGAACAGGCCGAGACGCTCGGCCGGCGTCTTGGCGCGCTGGTTGTCGGCGTTGACTTCGCCCTTCGGCGCGACGCTCTCGCCCATGTCGCCGGCCCGCACCGGACCGTCGGCGTCGACCGGCAGCGAGGCCATCACCTTCATGTCGGGATCGGAACGCGCGGTCGGCATCACGATGACAGGCTCTTCGCCGGGCTGCCATCGCTCGATGCTTTCGGGCGAGCCGAGCGACGAGCCAAAGAACAGGCTCGAGGTTTTGAAGGAGAAACCATCGCGCGGTGGCTCGGCGGCCTTCGGCGCGACCTTGAAGTCATCATGCGGTTTGGTTTCGAGTGAGAGCGACATATCATATTGTTCAAGCGGCGGCGCGCTGAGCGCGGCCTGCAACTCGGGATCGAGCGGCGCGCGCTCGATCGACGGCATCGTTTCGGCGGTCTTGGCGCCCTTGACCGAGGCATTTGATGTCGCGGGATCCTCGGTCACCGGCGCGCGCTCGGCAGGGACTGCCGTTTCCGCAGGCGGTGGCGGCGTCACGATGAGCCGATCACCCTTCAGCGTGCGATCGACCTTGGGAAAATCGGCGGCGTGATAACGCGGCGGCGGAGCGACGAGCGGGTTGCGCGTCACAGATCCCGTGATGTCGATGCCTTGATTGTCGAGGCGGGCCAGTCGGTAGGTCGCAGTTTGCGGCGAGAAGGTTCCGATCGGACGGCCGAAACTGAACGTTGCGACCTGGATAGTACCGGCGGACGAGAACACCCGCTTCTGCCAGCGCTCGGCGACGCCGGGCTGGCGCGCCAGCAGCGAGGCAATATCCTGATATCCGATCTCGGTCGGCATCAATGCGAAGACGCAGAGACCGAGACCGAAGGACGCAAACCGCGCGCCCTTCGGCTGGTTACGCAACACAAACATCGGTACGCTCACGCAACGCTTACAAAGGGTCGAATGTCAGTACATCCGTGCAATTCGACCTTTATTGTTGGTATCGAATTTAGGTTGCCGGGGAGTTAATCGGCGTGGCCTGCGCGTTACACGCAAGACATCGCGCGGGTTTCGCCTGACGCATGAGAAGGGTTGGTAAACAGGCGCGTGATGAAAGTGGTAAACATCTCGTCAACGAAGATGATGAAGAAAATCGGCGCGTCCGTGTGACGACTGGAACTCATGATCGCGACCGTCATTCCGGGGCGATGCGAAGCATCGAACTAAGGTGCGCAATTGCGCACCTGAGAATCTCGAGATTCCGGGTCTGGTCCTTCGGACCATCCCGGAATGACGCCTCGCATTATGTGCAAAAGAAAATGGCCGGGAAAATCCCGGCCACTCCAATCTCTCTGGCTGCGAAGCTTACGCTTGGCTTGCGACCGTCTTGCCGAGCGCGGCCTGCGCGGCGGCGAGGCGTGCGATCGGCACGCGATAGGGCGAGCACGAGACGTAGTCGAGACCGATCTCGTGGCAGAACGCCACCGATGCGGGATCGCCGCCATGCTCGCCGCAAATGCCGACCTTGAGGCCGGGCCGGACTTTACGGCCGCGGGTGACGCCGATCTTCACGAGTTCACCGACGCCATCGCGATCGACCGAGATGAACGGATCGATTTCCAGGATTCCCTTGCTGACATAGGTGCCGAGGAAGCTTGCGGCGTCGTCGCGGCTGATGCCGTAGGTGGTCTGGGTCAGGTCGTTGGTGCCGAACGAGAAGAACTCCGCGGTCTGCGCGACGTCGCCGGCCATCAGGCAGGCGCGCGGCAACTCGATCATGGTGCCGACCTGGTAGGCCAGCTTCTTGCCGGTCTCCTTCATCACCGACTGCGCGGTGGCGTCGATCCGCGCCTTGACCAGGTCGAACTCGGCCTTGGTCGCGATCAGCGGCACCATCACCTCGAGGCCTACCGCCTTGCCGGTGCGCTTCTCGGCTTCGACCGCCGCCTCGAAGAGCGCGCGCGACTGCATCTCGGCGATTTCGGGATAGGCAATGGCGAGGCGGCAGCCGCGGAAGCCCAGCATCGGGTTGAACTCGGCGAGATCGCGGGCGCGATCGGCGAGCCTCCGCGGATCGGTGTTCATCGCGCGCGCGACTTCCTCGATCTCGGCCTGGGTATGCGGCAGGAACTCGTGCAGCGGCGGATCGAGCAGGCGGATCGTGACGGGTAGTCCCTTCATGATCTCGAACAGCTCGACGAAATCCGCGCGCTGCATCGGCAGCAGCTTCGACAGCGCGGCACGGCGCGACTGCTCGTCCTCGGAAAGGATCATCTCGCGCACGGTGCGAATGCGGGTTTCCTCGAAGAACATGTGCTCGGTGCGGCACAGGCCGATGCCCTCGCCGCCGAATTTTATCGCAGTTCGCGCATCTTCCGGCGTGTCTGCGTTGACGCGAACGCCGAGCTTGCGAACCTGATCGGCCCAGCCCATCAGCGTGCCGAATTCGCCCGACAGTTTCGGCTCGATCATCGGCATCCGGCCGGCCAAGACCTGGCCGAGCGAACCATCGATGGTGATGACGTCGCCGGTCTTGAAGGTGCGGGAGCCGACGCTCATCGTGCCGCGGCCGTAGTCGACGCGAATGGCGCCGCAGCCGGAGACGCAGGGCTTGCCCATGCCGCGCGCGACCACAGCGGCGTGCGAGGTCATGCCGCCACGGGTGGTCAAAATGCCTTCGGCGGCGTGCATGCCGTGAATGTCTTCCGGGCTGGTCTCGACCCGCACCAGAATGACGTTGCGGCCGTCGGCCTGCAGCTTGGCCGCTTCATCCGACGAGAACACGATCTCGCCCGATGCGGCCCCCGGCGAGGCCGGCAGGCCCGTCGCGATCACGTCGCGCTTGGCGGCGGGATCGATGGTCGGATGCAGCAATTGATCCAGCGACGCCGGATCGATCCGCATCACCGCATCCTTCTTCGAGATCAGGCCTTCATTGGCGAGCTCGACCGCGATGCGCAGCGCCGCTTTCGCCGTGCGCTTGCCGCCGCGGGTCTGCAGCATCCACAACTTGCCCTGCTCGACCGTGAACTCCATGTCCTGCATGTCGCGGTAGTGCTTTTCGAGCAGTGTGTAGAACCGCGTTAGTTCCTTGAACGCCTCCGGCATCGCGCTTTCCATCGACGGCTTGTCGGAGCCGGATTCCTGGCGCGCTTCCTCGGTAATGTCCTGCGGCGTGCGAATGCCCGCCACCACGTCCTCACCCTGCGCGTTGATCAGGAATTCGCCGTAGAGCTTGCTCTCGCCGGTCGAGGGATTGCGGGTGAACGCGACACCGGTCGCGGACGTCTCGCCCATATTGCCGAACACCATGGCCTGCACGTTGACCGCGGTGCCCCATGACTCCGGGATATCGTGCAGGCGGCGGTAGGTCACCGCGCGCGTATTCATCCAGGATGAGAACACCGCGCCGATCGCGCCCCACAATTGCTCGTGCGGATCCTGCGGAAAATCCTTGCCGGTCTCGCGCGCCACCGCTTCCTTGTACTTGCCGACCAGTTCAACCCAGTCGTCGCCGGTGAGATCGGTGTCGAGCGTATAGCCCTGACCGTCCTTGAAGGTGTCGAGGATGTCCTCGAAGTGATGATGCTCGAAGCCGAGCACCACGTCCGAATACATCGTGATGAAGCGGCGATAGCTGTCATAGGCAAAGCGACGATCGCCGGATAATTCGGCGAGCGCTTCGACCGTGCGATCGTTGAGGCCGAGATTGAGCACGGTGTCCATCATGCCCGGCATCGAGGCGCGGCCGCCGGAGCGGACCGACACCAGAAGCGGATTCTTCGAATCGCCGAACGCCTTGCCGGTCAGCTTGCCGACGTGATCGAGCGCCTTCTCGACCTGCACCTTCAATGCGGGCGGATAGGATTTGTCGTGCGCGTAGAAGTATGTGCAAACCGAGGTCGGAATGGTGAAGCCGGGAGGCACCGGCAGGCCGAGATTGGCCATTTCGGCGAGGTTGGCGCCCTTGCCGCCGAGCAGGTCGCGCAGGCCCGCTTTGCCCTCCGCCTTGCCGTCTCCGAAGGTATAGACCCACTTTCCGGATTTTAGCGCCTCGGCGACGGGCTTACCGACCGCGGGCTTCTTGGCGGGCTTGGCCTTGGCGACCGGCTTGGCCGGCGCCTTCTTCAGCGCCTTGCGGGCGGAAGGAGAAGCAGCGGCTTTTCGGGCCGATGGCTTTGATTTTGCTACAGATTTCGCTGCAGCCTTCTTGGACTTCGCGACGGCTTTGGCCATGGATTCCAACTATCCGAAAAAGGGGAGAAAGATGCGCGCCTTACACCATTTTGAGGGGTTCCGCGCAAGCTGCGAAACCCTGCTTTCCTGCGCTAGAACCGAAACATCTTGAGCACGCCGAGACCGACCAGGCCTACGAAGATCAGGTAGATAGCGACGATGTAATTGAGTAGCCGCGGCATGATGAGGATAAAAATTCCCGCAACAAGGGCGACAATAGCGGGAACGTTCGCGGCGGTGATGGTCATTGAAATCTCCGGCTGATGGGGAATCGAATCGAGGGGAGCAACTTAACCGCTGGCGCGGTTCCGGAATAGCAAGACGCTTACCGCTTCAATGGGTTCCAGCCTCCGCAACAATTCCCCAGAAATGCCTCGGATGAGGCCGCGGTTTTCAGGAACAATGCAGGCACGGGATGAATTGGCCCGCATTGTATGCGCTGGCGGAAGCCGGCGCCTCTTCCCGCGAAGGAGTTGACCATGCGGAACAGACTGTTTGCCATTGCGGCGATCGCCGGCGCAATGGCTGCCCCGATCGCGGCTCAGGCGCAGACCACCACCGGTACCGTCGGCCGCAGCACGACCGTCATCGGTGAACACGAAGGCATCACTGCCGACCAGCGTCCGGCCTTCCGCGAATACGTCGTGCGTGAACGCGTACCGAACTACACGATTTCCGAGCGTGTGACGGTTGGCGCCGTGCTGCCGGAAGCCGGCGTGACCTATTACGACGTGCCGCAATCGTTTAGCATGACGCCCTATCGCTACACCGTGGTGAACGGCCAGACGATACTGGTCGAACCGCGCTCACGTCGTATCGTTCAGGTGGTCGATTGACCTTCAGTAGCCTGAACGATTGGTCCGGGCGCCGCGCAAGCGGATGTGCGCGAGATACGACCGGACAAAGACCCCGCCCGGCGTCCCCTCCGGGCGGGGTTTTGTTTGTGTACGCGGCCGCAGCTGTAGGGTGGGCAAAGGCGCTCTTCGCGCCGTGCCCACCATTCCATCGGCATGCTTCTCGGGACCCTTGGTGGGCACGCTTCGCTTTGCCCACCCTACAATTTATTCCCTGATCTCCAGTCCCGGCTTCTTCACCACGAGCCGGTGGGTCTTCTTTCCCGATGAGGCGCTGACCGCCTCTTCATCGAGCAGCACCGTTACCGTCTTCAGTTCCGCCAGCACCAGGGCGGCATCGAACGCCACGTAAAGCCGTCCCTGTGCATCGCGTTGATCGGCGCCCTCGGTGACGCGCCAGCTCAGATAGAGAATGCCGCTGGGCTTGACGATATCGAGCAGACGGCGAACCGATGCCGCAATCTGCTTGCGGTCGAGATGCATGATCACGGTTTCGCACAGGACGTTGTCGAACGTGCCGACGCCGCGCAGGTCGGGCAATTCGGCATGCGCGAACTTGAGCGAAGGATATCGCCGGCGTGCTTCGTTGAGCAGGCCTTCCGAGGCATCGAAGCCCACGGCCGAAAAACCATTCGCGTGGAGCCAGGCGACCTCACGGCCGCAGCCGCAGCCGATATCGGCCGAGGTGCCGCCGCGCACGAAAAACCGCTCGACGATTTCCTGCAGGTCGACGGGCGCCGGCTGATCGACCCAGTCCTTCGCGAACGCTGCCGCATCCAAGTCATAAGCGGCGAGCGTCTGACGATCCATGATCTAGCCTTCGATCTTCGAAAAATCCGCAACCGCACGGGTCGCCGCGCGGATTTCATTCAGAAGCTTTAGTCGGTTCTCGCGCACCTTGGGTTCATCGTCATTGACCTTGACCTTGTCGAAGAACGCATCGACTGCCGGACGCAGCTTTGCCATCGCGCTCATCGCGGTGGCAAAATCTTCCCTGGCAACGGCGCCGCCAGCTTCGCTCTTGACCTGGTCGATCGCCTGAGCCAGCGCCTTTTCCTCAGGCAAATTGTACAGCCCGGCATCCGGCGCGCCGTCGAACGTGCGTTTGTCCCGCTTCTCCTCGATCGAGAGGATGTTACTCGCACGCTTGGTCCCTGCAAGCAGGTTCTTGCCGTCGTCGGTGTCGAGGAACTTGCCGAGCGCCTCGACGCGGCGGACGATCGTCAGGAGATCGTCTTCGAGCAGCACCGAAAATGCAGCCTTAACTAGATCGTGTCGTGCACCGACAGCACGAAGCTGTATCTCCAAGCGATCTACGAGAAAGTCCAGCAGATCGAAGACCCTATCCTTTGCAGTCTTTGCCTCTTCCTCGACAACCGCATCAGCAAAAGTCTTGTCGACAAGCCGGTGCCAAAGACGTTCGACATTTCCTTGCGATAGTCCGCCTTGTTCTTCGAGTCGCACAAGCGCAAGTCTTGGCCCTTCAAGCCTTGCGCTCTTGATATCCAAGAAATTCTCGATGTCTGAGGTTGTAAAGATGTCAACCAATGGAAGATGAATTTGGTTCTCAAGGATAATGCGTATGACGCCCAGCGCGGCGCGTCTCAGTGCATATGGATCCTTACTGCCCGTCGGCTTTTCGTTAATCCCCCAAAACCCGACCAACATGTCGATCTTATCGGCGAGAGCCACGGCAATGCTCACCGGATTAGTCGGCAAACCATCGGACTGCCCCTGAGGCTTGTAGTGCTCTTCGCTCGCCGCTGCGACAGAGGGGTCCTCGCCTTGTGCCAGCGCGTAGTATTTTCCCATTAAGCCCTGAAGTTCGGGAAACTCACCGACCACTTCACTGAGCCGATCAGCTCGTGCAAGCCGGGCCGCGCGCCTAACCGTTTCCTTGTCGGCCCCTACCAATGGGGCGATTTCGACCGCAAGATGCTCAACGCGCCTTATGTGTTGGCCCTCTGATCCGAGCTTCTCGTGAAACACGATCTGCTCGAACTTCGGCAAGCGAGATTCGAGCTTCGTCTTCAGGTCGGTCTCATAGAAGAATTTCGCATCGCTCAGCCGCGCGCGGATCACGCGCTCGTTGCCGCCAATGATGGTCTTGCCGCCGTCCGTAGCCTCGATGTTGGCGGTGAGGATGAACTTGTTGGTGAGCTTGCCCGTCTTGGGATCGCTGACCACAAAACATTTCTGGTTGTTGCGGATGGTGGCGCGGATCACTTCATCCGGGATCGTGAGATACTCCTCGTCGAAAGACCCCATCAGCGCGATCGGCCATTCGACGAGGCCTGCGACCTCGTCCGCCAGTGCTGGATCCTCGACCAGCTCAAAGCCTTGCGCGAACGCCAATTGCTTGGCGTCGGCGAGGATAATGTCCCTGCGCGCCTGCGGATCGAGCACGACCTTGGCGGCCTTCAGCTTCGCTTCATAGTCCGCAAAGCGGCGCACGGAGATTGCAGCGGGCGCCATGAACCGGTGGCCGAACGTGGTCTGGCCGGCCTCGATGCCGTCGACGGAAAACTTCACCACGTCGGGCTCTTCGGTCTCGGGCCCAAAGGTCGCGATGATCGAATGCAGCGGCCGCACCCAGGAGAGCGAACCCGATTTGACAGAGCGTTCGCCCCAGCGCATCGATTTCGGCCACGGGAAAGTTCTGATGATGACCGGCAATATCTCGGCGAGCACGTCGATCGTTGCGCGACCGGGCTTTTCGATCAGCGCGATGTAGAAGTCGCCCTTCTTCGGGTCGGTTTGAATTTTGGCGTCTTCGATCCGGGCAAGCCCGGTCGCTTTCAAGAATCCCTGGATCGCGGCATCGGGGCCGCCGACGCGCGGGCCGCGGCGTTCTTCCTTCAGGTCGGATTGCCGTATCGGGATGCCGTGCACGGTCAGCGCCAGCCGCCGCGGCGTCGCGAACGCTTTGGCGCCTTCATAGACGAGGCCCTCAGCGACGAGCTTGTCGGTCACCACGCGGCGCAGATCGTCCGCCGCCTTCGCCTGCATGCGCGCGGGGATTTCCTCGGAGAATAGCTCCAGCAGAAGATCAGGCATCAGACCGCCCTGCCCGCTTCGGTGTGAACCCAGGCATCGCCGCAGGCCTTTGCCAGTTCGCGCACCCGCATGATGTAGCTCTGCCGCTCCGTCACCGAGATCACGCCGCGGGCGTCGAGCAGGTTGAACACGTGGCTCGCCTTGATGCACTGGTCATAGGCCGGCAGCGCCATCAGATGTTCTTTCCGATTGCTTCCTTCTTTCCATCCCGCGGCCAGATATTTCCGGCAGGCTTCTTCCGCCATCGTGAACTGCTTGAACAGCATCTCGGAATCGGAATGCTCGAAATTGTGCCGGGAATATTCCTGTTCGGCCTGCAGGAACACGTCGCCGTAAGTCACTTTATCGGCACCCTCTCGACCATTGAAATTGAGATCGTAGACGCGGTCGACGCCCTGCACATACATCGCCAGGCGCTCCAGCCCGTACGTCAGTTCACCCGCAACAGTCGCGCATTCAACGCCCGCGACCTGCTGAAAGTAGGTGAACTGGCTGACTTCCATGCCGTCGCACCAGCATTCCCAGCCCAGTCCCCATGCGCCGAGCGTCGGGCTTTCCCAATCGTCCTCGACAAAGCGGATGTCGTGCAGGCTCGAATCGATGCCGATCGCGGCCAGCGACTTCAGGTACAGATCCTGAAGGTTCGGCGGCGACGGCTTCATGATCACCTGAAACTGATAATAGTGCTGCAGCCGGTTGGGATTTTCGCCGTAGCGGCCGTCCTTCGGCCGGCGCGAGGGCTGAACATAGGCCGCGTTCCAGCGCTTGGGCCCGAGCGCGCGCAGCGTCGTCGCGGGATGGAACGTGCCAGCGCCCATTTCCATGTCGTAGGGCTGCAGGATCACGCAGCCCTGCTCCGCCCAGAACCGCTGGAGAGCAAGGATGAAGCCCTGGAACGAACGTTCCGGGCGCATATGGGCAGGCAGAGCGTCCATCGGCAGAATCGGTCTCGCAAAGGGGGATTTAAGAGCGCGGGACCGTATCGACGCGGAGGCAGGGAATCAAGGCGATCGGGCCTTGTATTCCTCGTGGTGAGGAGCGCGGCAGCGCCGCGCGTCCGGACGATGCCAGCATCGCCGAGCGAACCATGAGGCCCCGAACGGGTGGCCATTCTTCGAGACGCGGGCTTACGCCCGCTCCTCAGGATGAGGGCCGGCGGGCTAACCCGGCCGATAAGCTCCCGTGACGGGGTCGCGGCGCAGCGTCGGAATATCGGCCGTCTGGGCCGCCTCGGTGACGCGCGCCAGGCGCGCCTCCTCCAGTTCCCTGTTGATGCGGACGGCGGTCTTGTAGGCCCAGCGGACCACGGCAAGCCCACCCAGGGCACCCGCAAATGCGATCAGCGGCGGCATCGGTCGATCCTTGTCGTTCACGTGTCAGCCCCCAATGCCCACATTGTCGCCCAAGCCAGCCTGCGCCGCAATTCCGCTTTTGGGACTAAATGGCACGGCTCGTTGACCTCCAGTTGATCGCTAGAACCCGAATTTGGCCCAAATTGCCCGGGTTTCGAGCGCCGAAATCAGTTCATCCGGCAATCCCCCGATACCATCAAAGGCGGCCAACGCGCCCGCCCCCGGCGACTTCCGGCCCAACAGCCCGGCCAGCATCCCGCTTGCGGGCGCGATGACGGGCGTCAGCACCTTCTCGCCATAGCGCTCACGGAGCGTCGAGCGGAGATCGCCGATCTTGTCCGCAAGGCCCAGCGACACGGACCTCTCGCCCGCCCAGTACTCGCCGGTGAACAAGACGTCGTCGGTGTCCTTGAGGCGCGCACCGCGGCTGCCTTTGACCAGGGCGATGAAGATAGCGTGGATCTCGCGCTGAAGCGCCTTCAGACGTGCGACATCATCGGGGTCTTCCGGCAGGAACGGATCGAGCATCGCCTTGTGCTCGCCTGCCGTGTAGAGGCGCCGCTCCACTCCAATTCGCTTGAGCAGGTCCTGAAAACCGAAACTGCCGCCGACCACGCCGATCGAGCCGAGGATCGAGGACGGATCGCAGAATATCTCGTCACCGGCGCAGGCGATCATGTAGCCGCCGGATGCCGCGACGTCCTCGACGAACACCAGCACCGGCAATTTCTTTTCTGCGGCAAGCTGCCTGATCCGCAAATAGATCTGGCGCGATTGCACCGGCGAGCCGCCGGGAGAATTGATCACCAACGCCACCGCCTTGGCGTGTCTGGTGGCGAATGCGCGTTCGAGCGTCCTGGCGACGCCCGCCAGCGTCAGGCCCGGCCGCAACGGCGTCACCGCACCGATGACACCCGACAGGCGCACCACCGGAACAACTACGGCGTCGCGCCGGAATCTTGCCGGGATGAATTGCTTCACCCTGTCAATAAGGTTCGGCAATCCCGTGCGATCACTTGTTTGTTGAGTCATGCCGTTACCTCGAATTAACCATTTTTTATCGCACCACTGTCATGCAAAGGCCGAAACGCCTTTTGGGCCGGAACGCCTTTTGCCTTGCAGACGTTAAAGCTGCAATGGCGCAGCGGAGACTGACATGAAAATCTACCTGCTGATCATGCTCATCGGCAGCCTTCTGGCCGCGATCCACTTTACATCGGCGCCCAAGCAACAGTCAGAGACGCTTCCGCAATAGCGTCCTGTTCCAGGAATTGAGCGTGCGAGCCACCTTTACGGGTTCGCGAGCAGTAAGCTCCCCTTCCCGGCCAGAACCTCCTGCACCCTTTTGTTGGGTACCCCTTGCTCATCATTGAGCATCAGGGCGGGAAGGATTTGCGTCGGCGCCCGCCCACCCTTGGTGGCGCGAATCAGAATGCGGTTGGCAGGCCCCTGTGCGTCGCCATGGACCGCCAGGACCTGCAAGCTCCCGAAACCGTGATCGAGCGCCGAGAACACCTCGGCGATTCCGTCGGCGCGCCAGAGCAGCGTCAGCGTTCCCCTCGACCTGAGAATGCGCCGCGCCGCGTGAACCCATTTTGAGAGCGTCGTTGCGGTCGCCATATGCGCGGTCCCGCGCGCCGTGTCCGGCGAGATGCGATGCCGCACGGGATCGTTGAAGGGCGGGTTCATCAGCACCGCATCGACGCTATCAGGACCAAGTCCGGCCGCGGCATAGGCTGTGGCATCAGCTTCCACATCGAGGACGATCACGTCGGCTTGAATCGCATTCGCATCCGCGTTGGTGCGCGCAAGGCCCGCCAGCGCCGCATCGATCTCGACCAGGACCAGGTCGATGCCGGCCACGCGCCGGGCAACCGCCAGGCCAGCAACCCCGACGCCGGCGCCGAGATCGACGACGCGGTCGCCTGAACGGGCTGCGGTCGCCGCCGCCAGCAGCACCGCATCGTGACCGGCGCGGTGTCCCGATTTCAGTTGCATCAAACGCAATTGCCCCCCGAGAAACGCATCCTCGGTGAGGTCGAGTATGGGGTCAGTCATCGGCGCGTAATTCGTGAGCCAGGCCCGCCTCGGTCAGTAGCTGGCGCGCCGCGCGATTGTCGTCCTCATGGACCAGGATGCGGCGCGGCAGGATGCCGATCGATCCCTCGATGACGCTCATGTTCTGGTCCAGCACCAGATGATGGATATTGGCACCGTCGAGCAGCGCACCGACCGCGGAAACCAGCACGATATCGTTGGTCCTGACCAATTCCCGCAATTTGCGCTCTCCTTGTCCTGGCTGGAGGGCAATGCGGCTCCTGTCAACCGCTATGTGCCCTCTACGTGCCCTTGCCGCCATTGCCCGCACTTTCTATTGTAGATTAAGGATAGTGCGAATTGGCGAAATTTGGAGACCCGCGTGGCGGTTATTGTACCTTTCGAGAGCCCGAACGCTTCGATAGATGCGCTGGTCGGGCTCGTCGCCGCCGACATGGAGCGGGTCAACGCCACGATCCTGTCGCGGACGGGGTCGGAAGTCACCATGATTCCGGAGGTCGCCAACCACCTGATCTCTTCCGGTGGCAAACGTCTCCGCCCGATGCTGACGCTGGCGATGGCAAGCCTCACCGGCTATTCCGGCGATGGTCATATCAAGCTCGCCGCCTCCGTCGAGTTCATGCACACCGCAACGCTGTTGCATGACGACGTGGTCGACGAGAGCGAACTGCGCCGCGGCAAGCTGTCGGCGCGGATGCTGTGGGGTAATGAGGCGAGCGTGCTGGTCGGCGACTTCCTGCTCGGCCAGGCCTTCCGCATGATGGTCGAGGTCGGCTCGCTGCGCGCGCTGGACATCCTCTCCTCGGCAGCCGCCACCATCGCCGAAGGCGAAGTGATGCAGCTTGCGGCAGCCAAGAACACAGCGACCACCGAGGACGAGTACCTTGCGGTCATCAGGGGCAAGACGGCCGAACTGTTCGCCGCCGCCTGCGAGGTCGGACCGGTGATCGCCAACCGGCCGAAGGCCGAGCAGACCGCATGCCGCTCGGTCGGCATGAATCTCGGCATCGCATTCCAGCTCGTCGACGACGTGCTGGACTATGGCGGCAAGGCCGCAAAACTCGGCAAGAACATCGGCGACGATTTCCGCGAGGGCAAGATCACGCTGCCGGTGGTGCTGGCATTCCGCCGCGGCAATGACAGCGAGCGCAAGTTCTGGATCAAGGCATTGGAGCGCGGCGAGATCGGCGACAGCGATCTCGATCATGCAATCGGCCTGATGACCAAGCACCGCGCGCTGGAAGATACGATCAGCCGCGCCCAGCATTACGGCGCGATGGCCGTCGACGCGCTGGCGCTGTTCCCGGCCTCGCCCATGAAAACCGCGCTCGAACAGGTCGTGGCGTTCTGTCTGGCAAGGTCGCATTGATTCCGCTTCCGTCATACCCCGCGAAGGCGGGGTATCCAGTACGCCGCGGCCTATCGATTCAATCACTGATGTCTCTGGAATACTAGATCACCCGCCTTCGCGGGTGATGACAGCGCTCTGCCCATCCTACGAAAGAGATCGCATTGATCAGCACTAACTTCACATTGTTTCTCCTGGCCGCGCTCATTGTTGCCGCCGTTCCCGGTCCTGGAATCCTTTACGTCGCGGCACGGACGCTATCGGGCGGCAAGAGCGCCGGCTTCGCCTCGACATTTGGAACGGCGCTCGGCGGGCTCGTGCATGTGGTCGCGGGCGCGCTTGGAGTCTCGGCGATCATCCTTGCCAGCGCCGAGCTGTTCACCGCGCTCAAATTCGCAGGCGCGCTCTATCTGATCTGGCTTGGCCTCAAAACGTTTCGCGAGGCACGCGATCTGCTGTCGCAACCGGCGGTCGCTGTCGGTACCCAACGGGCGTTTCGGGAGGGCGTGCTGGTCGAAGCGCTGAACCCGAAGACCGCGGCGTTCTTTCTGGCCTTCATTCCGCAATTCCTCGACCCGGCCGGCAGCCACCCTGCGCTGCAGTTCATCGCATTCGGCCTGATTTCGGTGGCGCTCAATACACTGGTTGACGTCGTCGTTGTGATGATGGCCGCCACGGCGCGCACCGGTCTCACGCGCAATCCGAATTTGCTTCAACGATTGCGACAGGGCTCGGGGCTGTTCATCGCCGGGCTCGGTATTTCGCTGGCGCTGGCGCGGCGGCCGGCGAGCTAAGCCGTAGGGTGGGCAAAGGCGCATTTGCGCCGTGCCCACCAACTTCACCTATTTTGAGGACAGGCTTTGGTGGGCACGCTTCGCTTTGCCCACCCTACCAGATGCCTCAGCTCAGCGTTCCCGCATGCACCCACCACCCCGGGTGATCGCGCCGGATTTTCTCCGCCGCACGGCCGGCCTCGGCGGTGTTCTCATAGATCGCAAAACAGGTGGCGCCCGATCCGGACATCCGCGCCAGCCAGGCGCCATCGGTGGCGTTGAGCGCCGAGATGACCTCACCGATCACGGGCTGGACGCGCATGGCGGGCGCCTCCAGATCGTTCGAACTGGCGGCAAGCGCCTCAACCCAATCTTCGAGCGATGCCTTCTCGTCAGGCCACCGGTCCTGCAACAGCACGTCGGTGGCGCCGACCAATAGTTCGCCATTGCGCAAGCCGAGCGCATTGAAGACGTCGCGGGTCGCGACGGGAACGCCGGGATTGACCATCACGCAGGGCATTTTCGGCATGCTGAGCGGCTGCAGCGTCTCGCCGACGCCGGTCATGACGCAGCCGCGCGACTTGACGCAGACCGGCACGTCCGCGCCGGTCAGCTGCGCAACCTCGATGATGCGGGGGTCGTCGAGCGCGAGCCCGTTCAACTGCGAAAGCAGCCGTAGCGCCGCCGCGGCGTCAGCCGAACCTCCGCCGATCCCGGCGGCAACCGGCAAGACCTTGTCGAGCGAGAAACTGCCGGCCTTCATGTTCGGTACGCGCTCGGCCAACAGACGCGCGGCCTTGAGCACCAGATTGTCCGACGTCTCGCCGCAAGCCTGCGCCAGCGGCCCGGACATTTTCAGATCAAGATCGGGACCGGGCGTCAGCGTCAGCCGGTCGGCGCAATCGGCGAACGCCACCACGCTTTCGAGATCATGATAGCCGTCCGCACGACGACCATTCACCTGCAAGGTCAGGTTGACCTTGGCGCGCCCTTCATCACTCAGTCGCGGCATTGCCGAACAGCCCCCAAAGTCCTTGCCTTAGCCGCCCCTGCCGTCTTCTTTCTTCTTGTCGGCGGAAGCCGCAGAAGACGTGTCTTCGGGCAGACCGTTGGCAATCTTCGCCTCGATCTTCGGCAACTCCTCTGCCTCGGGCTTGAGGTCGCGGGCATGGGCCCACTGGAATTTGGCTTCCAGCGTCCGCCCGACGCGCCAATAGGCATCGCCGAGGTGGTCGTTGATGGTCGGATCCTCGGGCTTGAGATCGATTGCGCGCTCGAGATTCTTCACCGCGTCTTCAAAGTTACCGATCCGGTAAAACGCCCAGCCCAGCGAATCCACGATGTAGCCGTCGTCCGGGCGCTGGTCGACGGCGCGCCTGATCATCTTCATGCCTTCATCGAGATTGATGCCCTGGTCGATCCAGGAATAGCCGAGATAGTTCAGGACATGCGGCTGCTCGGGCTGCAGCTCCAGCGCCTTGCGCATGTCGGCCTCGGCCTTGCTCCACTGCTTGGAACGCTCCTCGCATATGCCGCGATAATAGTAGGTGACCCAGGTGTTCTTGTCCGTCACGCCGGGCATCGCGTCGATCGCCAGCGTATAGGTGTTGGCGCAATCGTTGAATTTCTTTCGGCCGCGCTCGATGTTGCCGAGCGCCATGATGGCCTCGATATCCTTCGGCGCCTCGGCGGTGACGCCCTTCAGGATCTTGATCGCCTCGTCGCTGCGGTCGGCGGCGTCGAGATTGGTGGCAAGCTGGATCTGCGCGTTGCGCTTGAGCGGCGAACTCGCCGGCATGCGCTCGTAGACCTTGATCGCCATCTGCGGCTTCTTCACGGACTCGTAGAGATCGGCGAGCGACAGCAGCGCCAACGGATGATTGGGCTGCAGGTAGAGCGCGAGCTGCAAATAGACCAGCGCCAGATCCTCGCCGCCGCGGCGGGTCAGCGTAGCGCCGATCCCGTAGAGCGCCTCGGCCGCGCCGGCTTGCGCCGAATCGACCAGCGCCGGCAGCTTCTTGCCGGCCCGGGTGTCGCGCAGGCCTTCCAGCACCAGCGGATGCCGCGGCAGCTTCTTGTCGAACGCCTCGTAAATGCCGGCCGCCGCCGCTCCATCCTTGTTGCGCGACAACCAGCGCGCATAGGCGTCGGACACGCGCAGCATCGAATCGTCGAGCTTGTAGGCGCGCTCGAACCGCGCGCCGGCATCCTTGTCCTTGCCCGAGATCTCGAGGATCATGCCGGTGTGGAGATCCTTGAAGATCGGATACCATTCGGGGCCGGTCAGCTTGTCGATATTGGCGACCGCCGCCTTGGCATCGCCCGCGCCGTAGCTCGCCCATCCCGACAGCAGCGTCGCCACGAGGTCGGTGATCGGTCCGCGGATCGACTGGTTGATGTTGAGCTGCGCGGCCGCATACTTCTTCTGCTTGAGATCGCGGACGCCGACCACCAGCCGCGCGACCCGGTTCGCCTTGTCCATCGTCAGGATGCGATCGGCGAGCTTGACCGCTTCATCGATGTCGCCATCGGCGAGCGAGGAGATGAAGGCGCGGTCCAGCAGTTCGTTGTTCTTCGGATCGGTGCGCAGCGCGGAGCGATAGAACGCCGCCGCCGAAGCCGCATCGCGCTCGACGCTGGCATGGCGCGCGGCCAGATAGCTGCCGGACGTCGTCAGCGATTTCAGATCGGACTTGGTGGGGAATTGCGCGGCGTTATCGGCCGTGTGTTCAGGCGTCTGCGCCGAAACCGCGGCCGGCGCGGCCAGTGCGGCGAAGGTAATTGCGGCGAAGGTCCAACGATTCATACGAGTGGAAAGCATCACGGTTCGCCTAGCTCCAGGATGTATGGCAGGATCTTTACGATCAGTTGCGCGATCGGTCTCGAATGCAAACCCAAGCGGCGGCATCTCGGGCAGCGACAATGCCGCTTTTGGCCCTCAACCGCAAGGATACGGGTTGGCGAATCGATTGGCAGATTAGGCCCTTAGGGCTCCGATTTAGCCAGCCCAACCCGGAAACGCTTTTACTGTGGCGGTATCGTGGCCGAAGGCGGTATCAGCCTCCTCCAGCTCACGCAATCGTGGTCAATACAGCCTCTCTCTACATACCTTGATAGTTGGGTCCGCCGCCCCCCTCCGGAGGAACCCAGGTGATGTTGCCGTTCGGGTCCTTCACGTCGCAGGTTTTGCAGTGGACGCAGTTCTGGGCGTTGATCTGGAAGCGCGGGCCTGCGGCCTCCTCGACCCACTCATAAACGCCGGCCGGGCAATAACGGTTCGAGGGCCCGGCATAGACATCGTACTCGGACGCCTTTTGCAGGTTCATGTCGGCGACCTTGAGGTGAACCGGCTGGTCCTCTTCATGGTTGGTGTTGGAGAGGAACACCGAGGACAGCTTGTCGAAGGTCAGCTTGCCGTCCGGCTTGGGATAGGCGATCGGGGTGTGCGCCTTCGCCGCATCCAGCGTCTTGCGGTCGGGCTTGGCGTGCGACTGGGTTCCGAACAGCGAGAAGCCCAGCGTGTTGCACCACATGTCGAAGCCGCCCAGCGCCACGCCGATGATGGTGCCGAATTTCGACCATAGCGGCTTGACGTTGCGGACCCGGTACAGGTCCTTACCCACGGCGGAGTCCCGCCAGGCGTTTTCGTATTCGACTAGCTCGTCATTGGCGCGGCCGGCGCCGAGCGCTGCGGCGACATGTTCCGCCGCGAGCATGCCGCTGCCCATCGCGTTATGCACGCCCTTGATGCGCGGCACGTTGACGAAACCCGCTGCGCAGCCGATCAGCGCGCCGCCCGGGAAACTCAGACGCGGCACCGACTGATAACCGCCCTCGGTGATGGCGCGCGCGCCATACCCGATCCGCCTGCCGCCTTCGAACACGGTCCGAATCGAGGGATGCGTCTTGAAGCGCTGGAATTCGTCGAACGGCGACAGATAAGGATCGTCGTAATTGAGATGCACGACGAAGCCGACCGCCACCTTGTTGTCGTCGTAGTGGTAGAGGAACGAGCCGCCGCCGGTCGAATTGTTGAGCGGCCAGCCGAACGAGTGCTGGATCAGGCCCTTCTGGTGCTTGGACGGATCGATCTCCCAGACTTCCTTCAACCCGATGCCGAATTTCGCCGGCTCGCTGTTGGCATCGAGCGAATATTTCGCGATCAACTGCTTGCTCAGGCTACCGCGCGCGCCTTCGGCGAACAGTGTGTATTTGCCGAGCAGTTCCATGCCGCGCGTGAAAGAATCCTTGAGACTGCCATCCCTGGCGATGCCCATGTCGCCGGTCGCGATACCCCGCACCGCGCCGTTGTCGTCGTACAGCACTTCGGCCGCGGCAAAGCCCGGATAGATTTCGACGCCGAGCGCCTCCGCCTTCGGCCCCAGCCAGCGGCAGACATCGCCGAGCGAGCCGATATAGCAGTGATGGTTGTTCATCAGCGGCGGCATGGCGAAGTTGGGCAGCCGGATCGCGCTGGTCGCCGTGGTCCAGTAGAAACGGTCGTCCTTCACCTGGGTCTTCAGCGGGCAATCAGCGTCCTCGCGCCAATCGGGGATCAGCTTGTCGAGGGAGACCGGATCGATCACTGCGCCCGACAAAATATGCGCGCCGACCTCGGAACCCTTCTCCACCACGACGATGCTGAGGTCGGCATTGAGCTGCTTCAGCCGGATCGCTGCAGCCAGGCCTGACGGTCCGGCGCCGACGATCACGACGTCGAATTCCATGGATTCGCGGGGAGGAAGCTCTTCTGCGCTCATGATCTGATCTCAGCCCAATTGAGAACGGCTCTAAAGGCTCGTTGTTTCCGATTTTTGCGGGGAGGACAACCATGGAAATGCAATGCGAGGCGTTTCACGCCGGCGCGATCCATATTAGATTGGCATAATGGATTTGATCCCCGAACCCGCGCCTAATATCCGGCAATTGCTGGCCTTTTATCTGGAGGCCGGGGTCGATTGCGCGTTGGCGGAGGAGCCGGTCGATCGGCTTACCGAGCCCGACATCCCTGCCGCCCCTACCCCGGCCCGCGAGGCTGCGCCAACCCGCCCGGCGAGGGAAATGCCCGCAGCGATGCCGACGGTTCCGCGTAGCGAAATAGCGCCGGCGCCGGAAGCGGCCATCGCCATCGCGCGTGAAGCGGCAAGAACGGCCCCGACGCTGGAAGCGCTGCGCGCGCTGCTCGAAAATTTCGAGGGCTGCGCGCTCCGAACCACCGCGACGCGGCTGGTGTTTGCCGACGGCAATCCGCAAGCCCGCATCATGTTCGTCGGCGAAGCGCCCGGGCGCGACGAAGACATCGAGGGCCTGCCGTTTGTCGGACGTTCCGGCAAGTTGCTTGACCGGATGATCGCCGCGATCGGGCTCGACCGCAGCAAGGCCTACATCGCCAACGTAATCCCCTGGCGGCCGCCCGGGAACCGGACGCCAACGCCGCACGAGACGCAAATCTGCCTGCCGTTCATCCAGCGGCAAATCGAGCTTGTGAACCCAGATGTGCTGGTGACGCTGGGCAACCCCTCGACACAAACGCTGCTATCGACCCGCGAGGGCATCATGAAGACGCGCGGGAAATGGTTCGACTACGACACCGGCACACGCACCATCCGCGCCATGGCGACGTTCCACCCGGCCTACTTGTTGCGCTCTCCGTCCTACAAGCGAATGTCGTGGCAGGATCTGCGCGCGATCGCGAAGGCGCTGGAGGCTTCGTAGGGTGGGCAAAGGCGCGAACGCGCCGTGCCCACCATCCTGTCCGTGCTCGTGATGGTGGGCACGCTTCGCTTTTGCCCACCCTACAGATTCGGCGCGGCGCCTCGGCGATGCACCGCAGAAACGTTATGGCGCCTTCGGCCGCACGATGGCCCAGCCGATGCGCAATAGCGGCTGACGGCCGTTCACCATCCATTCGAAGGCGCGCGGCACTTCCGGTACGAGGCCCGGAAACCGCTGCGCGATATCGGGCGGTGGCGCCCCTGATGTGTCGGAGGCGCGCCAGACCACGACGCCGCCGGTCTGGTTGAATTTTGCCACCGACAGCCACGGCGTTCGTTCCGGCGTAGCATCGAGCAACAGATGCGGGCGCCCGGCGCTCATCGCGATGAAACTCGCCAGTTGCGGATCGCCGGCCACGGCGCGCAGCCGCTGATTGGTTCGCCGTTCGAAATTGTCGCCGAAGAAATGCGCAATCGCTTTCGCCGGCAGCGAGGTCGGCACTTCGGCCGCGCCGGTCCACGGCAGAAGAAGCGTGGTTGCAATCACCACAAGGGCGGGAACGGCGACCGCCGCTGCCCAGACCGTGCGCAACACGCGCTGACGCCGCAGGTGGATCAGATCGCCGGTCGCCACGATCACGGCAAGCCCGGACATCAGCAATGCAACGCCCGCGCCGCCCACGACGTGGTCGAGATTGAACAACCCGGCCAGCAAACTTCCAAGCAGCGCCGGAGCGATGGCGAAGAAGAAGACGAAGTCGCGCGCCAGCGGATCGACCGGCGGCCGGTAGATGATCGGCGCTTCCCCGGCATGGCTGGCGAACCAGCCGGAATTGAGGATCACCAGCAGCACGATGGCGGATGTTGCAAGCACCAGCCCGACGAGCAGCCAGCCCCATTGCAGGGCGCGCGCGCCGAGATCGGAGATCGCCGGCCACGGCGGCATCGCCAGTGCATCGGCGCGGAGCAGCCAGATCAGATAGGGCAGCACCAGGACGGCGATCACGAGCAGCGCATAGAGCGGATCGAGCGACATCAGCACCCGCCGTCCCCGCGCAGTGGCAACGGCAAATCCGGCGAGCAGCAACAGTAGCCCGGGCGCGGCCGACGTCGTCAGCAACAAAAGTCCCGCCTCGATCGACCAGGCGAACCACGCGTTGCGCCGGTTCTGGCCGATCAATTGCCAGGAATGCAGCAAAAGCAGCGCCCATAACGGGCGTGCCAGCACCAGCGGGCCGAACTCGACGCCGGGCGAGCTGAAGGCCACCACCGTCATCGAGAGCAGTACCGCGAGCACCGCCTGCTGCCCGCCGACAATCGCGCGGGCAAGTTGATAGTAGATCCAGAAGGTGGCGACCGCGCAGACCTGGGCCAGCAGGTAGACGCCGAACATGTTGTTGCCGGCGGCGCGGAAGGCGATGTCGGCGAGCCAGAACGCCAGCGGCGGACCGAGCCAGGTGCCGACCTGGTATTCCCGGCCGAAGGCCAGCACGATCGCAAGGTCACCGGGTGGGCTCGGATAGAGCAGCAACGGCAGGACCAGCCACAGTCCGGCCTGGACCAGCACCACGATCCAGACCACCAGCCGCGGCCGGGCGCGGATCAGTTCGACAACGAGCGAGGTGAAGCGCATGAAACGTCCGAATGCCCGGGCCGAGCAGCCCTTCCCCAGGACGTTTGATAGAGGGCACGAGCCGCCGAGGCAACCGGCCTCAGATCGCGGCGGAGATATCGGAAGTGACCTCCTCGTCCACGGCGAAGAGATCAGGTTCGATCGTCTCTTCGACCGTCTCGGGATAATGTTTCAACCGCGCGGCAATGACGGGTGCGAAAAAGCGGCGGTGGTGGATACTCGGGCCTAACCGGTCCAGCGCCTCGCGGTGTTCCGGCACGGCATAGCCCTTGTGGCTTTCGAAGCCGTAGCCCGGGCAATCCAGCGCCAATGCGCTCATCAGGCGGTCGCGCGTCACCTTGGCGATGATCGAGGCGGCCGCGATCGACACGACAAGTCCGTCGCCGCCGATCACCGCATCGCAGTCGCAAGGCGCATCGATCCTGTCGCGGCCGTCGACAAACACATGTTTCGGCATTTCGGGCAGCGCACGGACCGCGCGCGCCAGCGCCCAGAGCGAGGCGCGCAAGATATTGTCGCGATCGATCCGCGCCGGCGAGGCAAAGGCGACCGCAAAGGACGATGTCGCGCAGATCTTCTCGAATAGTTCCTCGCGGCGCTCCGCCGTCAGCCGCTTGGAATCGTCGATGCCTTTGGGGATTCGCTTGGGATCGAGCACGACGGCGGCTGCGACCACCGGCCCCGCCAGCGGACCGCGCCCGGCCTCGTCGCAGCCGGCCACCGGCCAGACGCCGCGTTTGATCAGCGCCCGCTCGCGGCGAAAGCTCGGCGGCGCGACCGCGATAACGCCCTTGGGCGGCTCGGCCTGTTCCTTGCCGGCCTTCTTGTCAATTTTCTTGGCGGACCTGTCCCGAATCATGCGGGGATCCTGCGAAAGCGCGCGCCCGGGCGCAACCGGGAACCTAGCACAATTCCCGTTATTCAGCGTGGCGCCGTCGCCAATCCCCGGCCCCGATCACATAAATGCTCCGGTTTCCGCGCTTGGGCTCCGCAATCGTCTCCAGATAACGCATTCCGAGTTTCTCGAGCGCATGAATGGACGGTGCATTTCGCGGATCGACCAGCCCCAGCAATCTGCTGCATTTGAGTTGGTCGAATCCAAAAGCGAGTTGCGCCTCGCCGATTTCGGTTGCAATCCCCTTGCCCCATGCCCATCGAGCAAGGACAAACCCGATCTCAAAATCGTCGGCTTTCAGCGCGTGGCATGGAGACAAGCCCGCAAAGCCGATCGCTTCGCCCGCGGGCTTTTCGGACAGAACCGCCATCCGCGTGAGGCTTTCGCCGAAGGTGAACGATCTCCGGATGAAATCCTCGGCGGCGTCCTTTGCCATCGGTGCTCCGGCAAACGCAAAGCGCATTACTTCGCTATCGCCGAAAATCAGATTCTGCAGAATCGATATATCCTCTTCGACCGCAGCGCGCAGAATCAGGCGCGACGTCGTCAAAATGACGAGCGGCTGCTCTTTTGATGCTGGCGCGGGCTTCTGGTTCATCATGCCTGAATACGGCAATTCACCAGCAGATAGAAGTGGCACGGCCCCACTATCAAGGGTTCTAGTCCGGCAGGTGAACCCGCCGGTCGTCACCGACCTCGATGCCGGGCGCGACCACGACTTCCCAGGGGTGGTTGTCGGGATCGCCGAAATAGCCGGAGTAACCGCCGTAGTCGGTCCTGTGTGCGGGCTTCAATAGCGACGCGCCGCAGGAGATTGCGAAATCCAGCACCGTATCGACCTCCTCGACCGAGCTGCAATTCCAGGCGAGCGTCGATCCGCGAAAGGTTTTCGGCCGCGGCTGATCCGGCAGCGTGGCGTCGCCGGCGAGTTGATCCCACGGGAACAGCGCGATGACCGTGCCGCCGGTGTCGAAGAAGGCGACGGCCTCGCCGGTTGCGCGCATTTTTCGGGCAAAACCGAGCGCTTCATAAAAGGCGATACTGGCGTGCATGTCGCTGACGCCGAGCGTGATGACCGTGAAGCGGGGGACAGGTTTTGGCTTCTTACTCATTTCGCTCCCTCCCCGTCATTGCGAGCGAAGCGAAGCAATCCATAGCACAGCATAACGGATGGATGGATTGCTTCGTCGCTATCGCTCCTCGCAATGACGACCACAAAGATCGGTTCGACCTAGAACAAACTAAGCTGCTGTCCGCTTCGCTTCGGCTTGACGAAATGATCGGTCGTCAGTTTCGGGCGGCGCTTGTTAAGGCCGAGCTTTTCGCAGGCGATCTCGAACCGCCTTCCGATCATCCAGGCCATCGGGCCAGTTCCCTTCATCCGCGTTCCCCATTGCGAGTCGTAATCGCGCCCGCCGCGCATGTCGCGGATCAGAGTGAAGACGTGGCGGTAGCGGTCGGGATAGTTCGCCATCAGCCATTCGCGAAACAAGTCGCGAACTTCCAGCGGCAGCCGCAACAGCACATAGCTTGCTTCCTTTACGCCGGCATGAGTAGCGGCATCGAGAATGCGTTCGATCTCGGAATCGTTCAGCGCGGGGATGATGGGTGCGACCATTACGGTCGCGGGAATGCCGGCCGCCGACAATTGCCGCAGCGCCTCCAGCCGCTTCGGCGGCGTCGAAGCGCGCGGCTCCATGGTGCGCGCGAGCTTGGGATCGAGCGTGGTCACCGATATCGCGACCTTGGCCAAATTGCGCTTCGCCATCCGCTGGAGAATATCGATGTCGCGCGTCACCAGCGCCGACTTGGTAACGATGCCGACGGGATGGCCGGCTCTATCAAGCACTTCGAGAATGCCGCGCATGATTTTGTATTCGCGCTCGATCGGCTGATAGGGATCGGTGTTGGTGCCGATCGCGATCATGCGCGGCTCGTAACCGGGCGCCGCCAATTCCTTCTCGAGCAGTTCGGGCGCGTCCGGCTTTGCCAGCAGCTTGGATTCGAAATCGAGCCCGGGTGACAGACCAAGAAAAGCATGCGTCGGCCGCGCGAAGCAGTAGACGCAGCCATGCTCACAGCCGCGATAGGGATTGATCGAACGGTCGAACCCGATGTCGGGCGAGTCGTTGCGGGTGATGACCTTGCGCGAGGTATCCAGCGATACCGTCGTCTTGAACGACGGCAGGTCGTCCAGGCTCTGCCAGCCATCGTCGAACGCGACCCGCGCCTCGGCCTCGAACCGGCCGCTGTCATTGGACTGCGCGCCGCGGCCGCGCCGCCGCTGCCGTTCGATGGCGACCTCAAGCTCGGGAAAAGGTGTCGCACCCGCCGGCTCGGAGGGCGCCGTGACCGGCGGGTGCTTGAGGGCATGAGAGGATGCTCGGCTCATGAAGCGAACATAGCACGTCAAAAGAACAAATCAAGAACATCATCGACAACAATTCACAACGAAGCACACACCTCGGAAAAGGAGCCGGCGCCGCGTGCCGAAAAAAGCTGCACGCACACGGCTGCTTTGATTGTGACAAGGTGATAACAGTGCGGCGTTTTTCACCGTCTGAGCCACCGAAGCCTCATTCATGCTGAGCGTAATCATCCCGACCGAAGGAAAAGAACAGCCCGCGGTCGCAACATTGGCGGCGCTGGTGCCGGGAGCCGCCGCCGGCGTCATCCGCGAGGTGCTGCTGGTCGACACGGCCGGCAACGGCGTGATCGAACGGGTGGCTGACGTGGCCGGCTGCCGCTTTCTGAGGTTTGAAGGAACACGTGCGGCGGCGCTGGCTGCCGGCGCGGGGGCGGCGCGCTCGCCATGGCTGATGTTCCTGCACGCCGGTGCGGTGCTCGACAGCGGCTGGATCGAAGAGACCACGCAGTTCATTCAGAACGTATCGAATAGCGGCCGGCCCCGCGCGGGGGTCTTTCGCTATGCCCGCTCGCCCTACGCCGACACGCGGCTGCGCGACGGCTTCAAATTCGTGGCACGCATGATTGCCGGGCCTTCGGCGGAACAGGGGCTTTTGATCGCGCGCGATCATTATGAGCGGCTGGGCGGCTACCGGCCGGATTCCCGCCGCTCCGAGACGCGGCTGTTGCGCCAGCTCGGCCGCTCGTCGCGCACCCAGTTGCGCAGCCGGATCATGGTCGTCGCCTAGCTTCGGCAGTACGGCGGTAGATCGCAGCGCCCACACCCAAAATCGCGAAAACAACCCCATGCAAAGTAGCGACGCGCGCGGCTCGCGTCGGCGGCACAAGAAGAAAATGTTCCGCCGTCACGGCCCCTCACCCTGCTCGCAACCGTCTTTCGCAGCACAAATATACTTGCCAAAGTCAAATATATATTTGACAATGGCAAGTATCGAGGTGCCGCCATGTCTGAACTGGATTTCGAGCAAGAAGTCGCGGCGGTTCGCGCCTTCAACCGCTTCTACACCCGCAAGCTCGGCGTGCTGGACCAGCATCTACTGAAGAGCCCCTTCTCGCTGAGCGAGGCGCGGGTGCTGTACGAACTCGCCCACAGTGAAAATCTCTCGGCGAAGGAGATCGGAGCCGAACTGGGTCTCGATGCCGGCTATCTCAGCCGGATCGTGCAGAATTTCGATGAAGCCGGCTTGATCACCCGCGAACCGCTGCCGTCCGACCGCCGGCAATACCGGCTCGGATTGACGGCCAAGGGACGGCAGGCGTTCGCCAAGCTCGAGCGCAATACGAAGGACGACATCGCGGCGATGCTCGGCTCGCTGCCTCGCGGCGGCAGGGAGCGCTTGATCGGGGCGATGGCCGACATCGAACGGCTGCTTGGCAATGCCCGTGCCCCGTCCCGACCGGCGACACTGCGCGAGCCGCGACCCGGCGACATGGGATGGGTAGTGCAGAGCCACGGCGCGCTCTACGCCCGCGAATACGGTTGGGATTCCTCGTTCGAGGGCCTGGTCGCGGAGATCGCGGCAAAGTTCCTCGCCTCATTCGATGCGTCGCGCGAGCGTTGCTGGATCGCCGACATCGATGGCGCGCAGGTCGGCTCGATATTTCTGGTGCGCCATACCGATGACGTAGCGAAGCTGCGATTGCTGCTGGTGGAACCGGCCGGACGCGGACAGGGTCTGGGTCATCGGCTGGTCGCGGAATGCATCGCGTTCGCGAAGGCCTGCGGTTATCGCAAGATCACGCTGTGGACCCAGAGTATCCTCGTCGCCGCGCGCAAGATCTACCAGGAAGCCGGGTTCAAGCTGGTCGCCACCGAGCCGCACCGCAGCTTTGGCCGAGATCTGGTCGGCGAAACCTGGGAATTGGAACTGTGAAGCCCGCGCGTCGCGATAGTCCGCGGCGCGTCACGCCAGAACTCATCGACTTCCATATCGAGCGCGCGCGTCTGTTGCGCGCCGAAGCCTATCGCAACATGTGGCGCGCGTTATGGGCATTGCTGGTCAGGCTGAAGCGCCTTGTGCTTTAGGCCGCCGCAGGTGCTCGTCCAGCCGCGGCATGATCTCTACGAAATTGCAGGGGCGCGTGCGGTAATCGAGCTGGGCGGCGAGGATGCCGTCCCACGCATCGCGGCAGGCGCCCGGCGATCCCGGCAGGCAGAAGATGAAGGTCGCGCCCGCCACGCCGGCAGTGGCGCGGCTCTGCACCGTCGAGGTGCCGATCTTGGCGTGGCTCAGCATGTGGAAGGCGATGGAAAAGCCGTCCATCCGTTTTTCGAACAACGGCTCGACCGCCTCCGGCGTTACGTCGCGGCCGGTGAAGCCGGTACCGCCGGTGGTGATGATCGCATCGACGCCCTCGTCGGTGATCCATCGCTTGATAATGACGCGGATCGCATCGACGTCGTCGGCGACGATATCGCGCGCAGCGAGATGATGGCCCGCCGCGATCAGCCGGTCCACCAGCGTGGCACCCGATTTGTCGTCGGCCAGCGAGCGTGTATCCGAAATCGTCAGCACCGCGATGTTGAGCGGCACGAATTGTTTTGACTCGTCGATGGAGGACATGACTTTTTCTTCTCGTCATGCCCGGGCTTGTCCCGGGCATCCACGTCTTTAAACTCTCTCAGAAGTATAGACGTGGATGGCCGGGACAAGCCCGGCCATGACGTCAAATACTTCTCTGGCTCACGTCACAACGCACCCTGAGCAAACGTGTTGCAGGCCTGCACCGTGCCCTGCTTGTAGCCGGTCATGAACCATTGCTTGCGCTGTGCCGCGGAGCCGTGGGTGAAACTATCGGGCACCACCCTGCCCGTCGCCTTTCGCTGCAGCGTGTCGTCGCCGATCGCGCTTGCCGTGGTCAGCGCCGCGTCGATGTCGCCGGCTTCGAGGAAGCCCGGACGTTTCTTTTCCTCGCGGTTGACCCAGACGCCGGCAAGACAATCCGCCTGCAGCTCGACCTTGACCTGCAGCGCATTGGCTTCCGCCTTGCTGCCGGCCTGCTGCTGCAGCCGGGTCACGCGCGGCAGGATGCCGAGCAGGTTCTGGATGTGATGTCCCGCTTCATGCGCGATGATATAGGCCGCCGTGAATTTGCAGGCATTGCCCGAACAGCCGCGGAAGCGCGTTTCGACTTCGCGGAAGAAACTGGTGTCGAGGAAGATCTGCTTGTCCGGCGGACAGTAGAACGGTCCCATCGCCGACTGCGCCATGCCGCACCGCCCGCCATTGGTGGCGTTGCGAAACAGCACGATGCGCGGCCCGGTATAATTCTGGCCGCTGGACTGGAAGATCTCGCTCCAGCGATCGTCGATCTCGCCGAGAACGCCTGATATCATGCTGCCGACTTCGTCCTTCGGCGCACCGGTCTTGGCCGGTCCTGACCTGCGATCGGTCTGGTAGGTCGGCGCCTGGCCGCCGCCGCTCAGGATTTCGGCGCCGCCGATCAAAATGCGCGGGTCGATGCCGAATGCGTAGCCGACAAGGCCGAGCACGATGATGGTGCCGATGCCGAGCCCGCCGCCGCCCATCGGAAGCCCGAAACCGCCGCCACCCATTCCGCCGCCGCTATCGTCGCGACGGTCCTCGATGTCGTCGCTGCGACGGAAATCATCGTAACGCATGGCGGTGTTTCCTCATCCCGGCTGTTGGCCCGAATACGCAACTCGGCACAGACGTAAAATTTCCATTCCATTAATCAATAACCCGCCCGGCAAATATTGCCTAGTGCACCAGCCGCCGCAATCTCTGCTGGTATTTCTCTCGGCCATCTCTGTTCGCAATCTCTGCCCGCAGTATCCCGGGGTTAAGTCGATTTTTACTTTGCCCGGTCAATGTATCGCCAGTCGGTTGTTTAGTCCCGCGTCGCCGACAGCGTCGCCTGAGTCAGAGTAGTTGAGTCATGGTTGTGTCGCGTCGCGGGGCGTCTGCAAGGGCGCCCCGCACCAAATTCGAGTCTGATTCCAGCGTGCGTATCGTCGTCGGCGATTGCGTCGCCGAGATGTCGAAGCTCCCGGCCGGTTCGGTCGATCTGGTGTTCGCAGACCCCCCGTATAATCTGCAGCTCAAGGGCGACCTCAAGCGCCCCGACGAATCCCATGTCGATGCCGTCAACGACGACTGGGACAAATTTTCATCGTTCGCCGCGTATGACGATTTCACCCGCGCCTGGCTGCTCGCCTGCCGCCGCGTCATGAAACCGTCGGCGACGCTGTGGGTGATCGGTTCCTATCACAACATCTTCCGCGTCGGCGCGATCATGCAGGACCTCGGCTTCTGGGTCCTCAACGACATCGTCTGGCGCAAGACCAATCCGATGCCGAATTTCCGCGGCCGCCGCTTCACCAATGCCCACGAAACCATGATCTGGGCGGCGCGCGACGAGAAGGCCAAGGGTTATACGTTCAATTATGAAGCCCTGAAGGCCGCCAATGAGGACGTGCAGGCGCGCTCTGACTGGCTGATCCCGCTCTGCACCGGCGATGAGCGCCTCAAGGGCGCCGACGGCAAGAAAGTGCACCCGACCCAGAAGCCCGAGGGCCTTTTGGCGCGCGTGCTGCTGTCGTCATCAAAGCCCGGCGATCTCGTGATCGATCCTTTCAACGGCACCGGCACGACCGGCGCCGTGGCAAAACGCCTCGGCCGCCGCTACATCGGCTTCGAGCGCGACAGGACCTATGCGGAGGCGGCCGAAGCGCGCATCGCGGCGGTCGAACCGCTGCCCGAGGCGACGCTGGCGCCGTTCATGACCGCGCGCGACGCGCCCCGCGTGGCGTTCTCCGAACTGATCGAACGCGGCATGATTCCACCCGGCACCAAGCTGGTCGACTCCAAGAAGCGCCACGGCGCCCTGGTTCGCGCCGACGGCGCCATCATGCTCGGCGACAAGGTCGGCTCGATCCATCGCATGGGCGCGGTTGCCCAAGGCTCCGGCGCCTGCAACGGCTGGACCTTCTGGCATGTCGAGACCAAGAACGGCCTCAAGCTGATCGACGAGTTGCGCGCCGAAATCCGCTCCGGGATGGCGGCGGGATAAGCCTCGTTTCGCATCACCGCGCCACGCCCAGACGCGGCCTATGGCATGGCCGCGCCAAAGCATCGCACCGTGCGTATGGCCCGCGGAGAGGCGATGGCGCGAAATTCGGCTTTGCCCATACCCCGCGCGGCCGGCGCGGTCCGCCGGCATGGCAGCCGTGCCGTGTACGCGGGTGGCGATACGCCTTTTCGTTCTTATTTTGGGGGATACGTGCTACATTCATTTCTGCATAAGAGATTTCTCCCATGCGCACCCGAGGCTCCGAGTCGCTCATCGTGCTGCCGCTGCTGCCGGTCTTCCTGATCGGCGTATTTCCGATGCTGCTGTTGAGTTTGCTGGGCCCTGCCGGATTGGTCATCCTCGGCATCCTGATTGCCAGCGCGGGCTTGACCGACATTCTGGACGCCAACGGCACCTTCACCGAGCAGATCATCGTCCACGGTTATGCGCGAGGATCGGAACGCACGGGGCAACGCACCGCTTTGCGTTCGGAAATCCGCTTTGCGTCGGTGATGATTGCTGCCGGCGTCGCCCTTGCGGTGACCGGTATAGGCGGCCTGCTCATATCGTAAGGCCTCGCTTTCTCATAAGGCCTTGCATTTCACGAATTCGTCGCTTGCGCGGCCCGCAAAAATTTGAGCATGGACGTGCCCTCCGGCGGCATTCGCGCCGTGTCCGGAGTCCACAATAAGCTTCCTGCAAGAAGCAATGGGGAAATTCCAAAATGCTCAAATTCTACTTCAACGGATCGCCCAACCCGACCAAGGTCGCCCTCTTCCTCGAGGAAGCCGGCATCGCCTATCAGCCGGTCGCGGTCGACACCCGCAAGGGCGACCAGTTCAAGCCGGAATACCTCGCCATCAATCCGAACGCCAAGGTGCCCGCGATCGACGACGACGGCGTCAAGGTGTTCGACAGCAACGCCATCCTGCTCTACCTCGCGGAAAAGACCGGCAAGTTTCTCCCCGCGAACACACCGACGAGCCGCGCGGAGCTGCTGTCATGGCTGATGTTCGTCGCCACCGGCGTTGGCCCATATTCCGGCCAGGCCGTCCACTTCAAGCACTTCGCGCCGGAAAAGATCGACTACGCGCATAACCGCTACCAGTTCGAGGCGCAGCGGCACTTCGGCATTCTCAACGACCACCTTGCGAACCGCCGTTATATGGTCGGCGACACCTACACCATCGTCGACATGGAAGTCTGGGGCTGGGGCCGCATGATGGCCTTCGTCGTGGGCGATGATGCAGCCGCCAAATATCCCAACGTCAAGCGGCTGGTCGATGAGATTTCGGCGCGGCCTGCGGCGGCAAAGGCGATCGCGCTGAAGGATAACTTCAAGTTCAAGGCCGAGATGGACGACGAAGCCCGCAGCAACATGTTCAAGCATATGTCGGTGAAGGCGGCCTGATCAACGCCGAGAAAATCGTAGGGTGGGCAAAGGCGCACTAGCGCCGTGCCCACCTTTTTCTTTTGAGGCTTGAGGAATGGTGGGCACGCGGAGCCTGTCATCGGGCGCGCATTCGCGCGACCCGGTGGCTTTGCCCACCCTACGAGACCAGCTCGCAGCGCCTCCATGACTCAAACCGCCACAGCGAGTTTTCGCTCTGCCGGAAACGGCCCGAGCACGCGCTCGACCAGCGCGGAATCGCAATATTCCTTGATCTCCTTGATCTTGCCGTTCTCGATCCGCCAGATCATGCAGTAATGATTGTCGTAGCGCTCCTCGGACTTGGTGACATTGTCGCCGCGGGCCTCGACCACGACGTAATCGCCTTCCGCAATAAAGTTGAACGCCAGCGTGCGCGGCCGCCCGGCGGCGAGCAGTGATCGCAGATAACCCATCAGGCCGTTGTTGATGGCATCACGACCTCTGAATTCGCCCGACCAGGAATATTGGCCGGTGACGATCCAGGTGACATCCTCGGCGATATTGTCAAGAAAGGTTGTTCCGCTGCGGTTCGCTGAGTCTGCATAGATCTGCTGCACCAGTTTCTTGTTGTCGGCTGCACTCATGGATTGTCTCCGTTGTTGAAAGAGGAGACCGCGTTTCCGCGATCGATAGACGTCAGGCCGCCGGAAAGCGCCGGCTGACGTTGGGCTCGGGCGGCAGACGCAGGCCGTTGGCTAGATAGCCGACCGTCCGGTAGTAGCCGGCGAGCAGCAGCAGCTCGAGGATGGCCTCATCCTCGAATGCCGCCCGCAATGCGGGCCACAGTTCGTCGCTGATATCGCAGGTGTCGTGCAGGTCGTCGGCGAGACGGACCAGAAGCGCATCGTTGGGATCCCAGCAGCCGCTGTCGGCATTGCCATGTACCGTGGCGCTGACCTGCGCCGCGGTTAGTCCCGCCTCACCCGCAAAGTAGTGTACGCGCATGCCCCATTCATATTCGCAGCCGCACCGCGCGGTGACGCGATGCAGCAGAACCTCGCGCTGCCGTACGCTGAGCCTTGTCCCGGGAAGATAGCTCGACGCGCCGCGAATGAAGCGCTCAAACAGCTCGGGATGGCGCGCGAGGGTGGTGAACAGGCGAAAGGGCGGCATCCAGGATCGCGGCATGCGATCGAAGGCGGCCTGAACTTTGTCGGGATAGGGCGCGGTGGCCGGCTCCAGTCGTGCGGTCATGCAGGCGGGTCTCGACGTTGCGAATGCCCGTCATTCTCGGCTGCCTTTCCTCATTCTTCCAATTGATAGTCTGTATAGTATATATTCAGCTCATGAATTTGAATTCGCTTGACCTCAATCTGCTGGTCGCGCTCGACGCGCTACTCAGGGAAGCCAATGTCAGCCGCGCTGCGATGCGGATAGGCCTGTCGCAGCCGGCGGCCAGCCACGCGCTGCAGCGGCTGCGCGACCTGATCGGCGATCCGCTCCTGGTTCGTAACGGCGCACGCATGGAGCTGACGCCGCGGGCCCAGGCGCTGCGCGCGCCGCTCGCGCAAACGCTGGATCAGGTGCGCGCGCTGTTCATCGCCGACGAGTTCGACGCCGCAAGGAGCGAGCGCCAGTTTCGCCTGATGATGCCGGACCTCGCGGTCGAACTCCTGATGCCGCCGCTGATGGAGAAAATCACCAAGGCGGCGCCGAACGTCCGTATCGACGTGGTGCCGTGGCGGGGCCCCGCGATTTTCACGCCGGAATTCGCCCGCACCATCGACCTGGTGATCTCGATCGGCAACGCCTTCACGGGATTCCACCGGCAACGGCTCTACACCGACAGCGACGCTCTCGCGGTCCGGCGCGGCCACCCTATCGGCGCGCGGCTGAAGCGGGTCGAAACCTTTCTCGATGCGCGCCACGTCGCGGTCGTGATCCGCGGCCAAAGCGACGACCTGATCGACATGTGGCTACGCCCCAAGGGCATCGAGCGGCGGATTGCGCTCGTGGTGCCCGGCTATATCGAGGCGCTGCACGTTGCCGCGCGCACCGATCTCGTCGCCTTCGTGCCGCGCCGCCTGATCACCGCACTGTCCAGGCAATTGTCGCTGACAACGATCGCGCCGCCGCTCGATCCCGGGATCGACGAGCAGTTCATGTTCTACCCGACCCGCGCCCAAATGGACCCCGGCTCGATCTGGCTGCGCAACATCATGCTCGGCATCGGCCGCGAGATGGAGCGCGGGAAAAAGGCTGCGTAGCTGCGTAGGGTGCGCAAAGCGCAGCGTGCCCAACATCTCTACATTCGCGCTCGTGACGGTGGGCACGCTTCGCTTTGCCCACCCTACGCGTTCAGGCCTTCTCTTCCGCCAGCACCTTCTGCACCGCCGGCCGGTCCGACATCCGCTTGCGGTGGGCCGTCACCTTCGGCAGCGTCGCAGGATCGACGCCGTCGGCTTCGAGCCAAAGCCCGATCGTAAACAGATAGGGGTCGCACACCGTGTACTGCTCGCCCATCACCCACGGCCCCTTCAGCATGTCGCGCTCGATCAGCGCGAAGCCCGCAGCCATGGTTTCCGGCACCTTGCGCTTCATGTCGGCGAACGAGGACTCCTCGGCCGCCCAGCGATAGCCGCGCATCTTGTGAGCGTGGGAAACATGCACCGTCGAGCAGAGATAGCTGTTGAAGGCCTGCGCCTGGGCGAACGCGAAAGGGTCATCGGGCATCAGTCTGGCCTGCGGAAAGGTGTGCGCAATGTAGGCGAGGATCGCCGGCGTCTCGGTCAAGGCGCCGCGGTCCGTCACCAGCGCCGGCACCCGCCCCTTCGGATTGATCGCGAGATATTCCGGCGTGTTCTGCTGGCCGTTCTTGAAGTCGAGCCGCTCTGCCGTGTAGGCGGCGCCGGCCTCTTCCAGAGCGATATGCGATGCGAGTGCGCAGGTACCGGGGGCGTAGTAGAGCTTGAACATGGCTGTCCTCACGGGAAAGCCGGACGTTAACGGCATGCTCATCCGCCGTCCACGCCCAAGTGGGTGGAGCGGCGGCCTTCGCAGTTCAATTCGCCCGCGGCTGAAGCGTTCCCTCGATATAGACGCTGACGATCGTATCGTCGGCGGGATAGTGCTCGGGAGCCACCGCTGTTAGCTGGGCCTGGATGCACTTCCACACGCCGTTCTCGAACAGATATGTGTCGGTGTACATGGTCATGCCGGTCACTTCGTTGCCGTCGCGGCGGCGGATGTGCTTGTTGGTGGAGCGCACCAGCGCCACATCCCCGATCACCGTGATGAGTTCGTCACGGACGTCCCAATAGACGACGACGTCCGGGTCGAACGCGGTCGCCCAATATTTCAGATAGGTCGCGCGATCCCACCGCTGGCCGGTCGGCCAGATATTAATGAAGTCCGGGTGAAGCAGCGCGTCGTGCGCGGCTACGTCCCGCGTTACGAAATTATGGATGAAGCGGGCGTTCAGGGCACGCAGTTCGTCCATCGTCCCGCCCGATGGATCATTCCGCAGGGCATGCTGCATTTTTGTCTCCCGAGCTTTGTGAAAGGGCCAGTTGGTGCGCCTTCCTGGCGGTCGCATCATCAGCCGGAAAGAAGCACTCGATCTTGATTTGCTGCAGCGCCGCGTCCATCGGCATCGCCAGCGTCGTGAAGGTGGAGAAGAAGGCCAGGCGATAGTCGCCCTTGGCCAGGTGCATCGTCATGACCGGAGACGTCGTCGACGCTTGTCGCGGCAGCCGCCATTCGGCCGACAACCCGGGATAGGCCATGATTTCGTCGAGAAGCTGCGCCGCAGCCCGGCTGCCTTGCGCGACATCGCGGTGCAGGATCTGGATCAAATGCCGCGCGAACTCGTCCCAGTTCAGCATGAACTGGCGCAGGCCCTTTGGGTGAAAAACGACGTGCATGGCATTGTCGGCAAGGTGGTTTTTCATCTCGTATGAATCGCGAAACGGCTTGAGCAGGCGCGCCGACGCCTGATTGCGGATGCGAACGTCCCAATGCCCGTCGATCACAATGGCAGGATAGGGCTCCTGCTGCCTTAAGATGAAATCCAGCGCCTGCCGTACCGGCTGCAGATTTTCAGCGGCCAGCCCTTTGTCGCCATAGGGCGGCACGAAGCCCGCCGCGACATGCAGGGCATTTCTTTCTTCGAGCGGCAGGTCGAGCGCGCTGCCGAGGAGCTGCACCATCTCGCGGCTCGGCTGCGACCGGCCGGTCTCCAAAAAGCATAGATGCCGGGCCGACACATTTGCGTCCGCCGCCAGTTCGATCTGGGTCAGCCGACGAACGCTGCGCCAATGCTTCAGCAGGCGGCTGAAATGTCCAGCCGGGATTTCGTGCGAGTTCATGTCTGAAGCATCCATGCCGACAATCTAGAGCACCGCATCAGAACGGCAATTACCTCTGATGTAAGTGACGAACTCCGTAATTCCTTGCAGAGTGAACCCTGTAGAGACCGAAGTTCAAGGACAGCACGGATGGACAAGAGCGCAATCGCGAAAACCGTAACGCAGTACATGGCAGCGTGGAACGAGCCGGATGATACGGCCAGACGCACCTTGCTCGATCAATGCTGGAGCGACAGCGGCGTTTATCTCGATCCGAACGTCTCGTTCGCCGGACGCGGCGCGCTGGCGACAAAGATCGGCGAAGTGCTGGCCAGCCGGCCCGGCGCGCGGCTTGAGTTCATGAGCGGCATCGATGTGCATCACCATGTGGGCCGCTTCCTCTGGCGCCTGGTGCGTGCGGATGGAACCTTTGGCGACACGTCGATCGATTTTGGCGAGGTCGGCCCCGACGGCCGGCTGGTCAAGATCGTCGGGCTTCTTCGGTGCTCCGCCACCGCTCGGCTGAATCGTCTGACGCCATGAGCCTATCCGCCGGCAACCTTCGCAGTTGCCCACTGCCGCCCCTCATGCCATGACGCCCAAGGAATAACAGGGGTGTAGTAACAGGGGCGTAACATGACCGTACTTATCGCGGGCGGCGGCATCGGCGGGCTGACGCTGGCACTCAGCCTGCACCAGATCGGCGTTCCCGCCAGGGTCTTTGAAAGCGTGTCCGAGCTGCGGCCGCTTGGCGTCGGCATCAACGTTCTGCCGCATGCGGTGCGCGAGCTGATCGAACTCGGACTGCACGATCGGCTCGATACAGCCGCCGTGCGCACCAAGGAGCTCGCGTATTTTTCCAAGCACGGCAAGCCGATCTGGAGCGAGCCGCGCGGCATCGAGGCCGGTTACAAATGGCCGCAATTCTCGATCCATCGCGGCACATTGCAGCAGATCCTGCTCGACGCCGCGGTCGAACGGCTGGGAAGAGAGAACATTCTCACCAGCCATCATCTCACGGGCTGGCAAGAGACCGAAAGCGGCATCCGCGCCGAATTTATCGACAGGGCGACCGGCAAATCAAAGGGCCATCACGACGGCGCGCTGCTGATTGCCGCCGACGGCATCCATTCGGCGGTTCGCGAAAAACTCTATCCCGATCAAGGCCCGCCGATCTGGAACGGGCGCATCCTGTGGCGCGGCATTACCGAAAGCGACGCCTTCCTGTCCGGCCGCACCATGATCATGGCCGGCCACGAAATCCTGAAATTCGTCTGCTATCCGATTTCGAAGCAGGCAGATGCGTCCGGCAAGTTCAGGATCAACTGGGTGGCCGAGCGGCATATGCCGCCGACCTATCAGTGGCGGCGCGAGGACTATAACCGCACCGCAAAACTCGAAGAGTTTCTGCCCTGGTTCAGGGACTGGAAATTCGACTGGCTCGACGTGCCCGGCCTGATCGAGAATTGCCCGCACGCCTACGAGTATCCGCTCGTCGATCGCGATCCGATTGCGCAATGGACGTTCGGCCGGGTCACGCTGATGGGCGATGCCGCGCATCCGATGTACCCGATCGGCTCCAACGGCGCGTCGCAGGCGATTCTAGACGCCCGCGTCATCACGCGCGAGATCCTGGCGCATGGCGCGACCAACGCTGCACTTGTGGCTTACGAAGCCGAGCGCCGGCCGGCCACCACCGACCTCGTGATGCTCAACCGCCGCAACGGTCCCGAACAGGTCATGCAGATGGTCGAAGAGCGCGCGCCTGATGGCTACAATGTCGTCACTGACGTGTTGTCGCTGCAAGAACTGGAAAACATCGCCGCCAACTACAAGCGTGTCGCCGGCTTCCAGGTCGAGGGGCTCAACGCGAAGCCGCCAATCGTCCAGATCACGCGGGAAGCACCGCAGGTCGCAAGCTAGCCGAAGGGGCGATGGCCTTCGCGGTCTCGACCAGCCGCGCGCTGGTCGTGGCGGTCGCCAGCAGCGTGCCATCCGCGGCCGTCAGCCGCCCTTCCACGAAGGCAACCGTCTTGCCGAGCTGGGTGACATTGGCCTCGCCGGTGATCGGCCCCGGCTTGGCCGGGCTGAGAAAATTCACAGTCATGGTGATGGTCGCCGTGTAGAGTTTTCCCTCGCTCATGACGAAAACGGCCGGCCCCATGGTGTCGTCGAGCATGGCCGAGAGAATGCCGCCCTGCACGAAGCCGGCTGGGTTGCAGAAATCCCCCTTGCCATCGAAGCCGATGCGGATCCAGCCATCCTTCGGGCGTGCGTCGAGCACGTGCCAGCCGAGCAGTCTGGAAGACGGTGGCGTGGGGATACTGTCGAGAGCAGTAGCAATCATGGGAACCTCCGTGAGGCTTCTTCCTAATGCAGGCCTGCTGCCAGCATGGTGTCAGCAGGCTGCGCAGATTGCCCACTGGCCCCGCTGGCCGATTTTGACAGCTTCTAAGTTAGAGGGCTGGCGCCGGCCCTCCGCCTTCGTTAGGAAACGGCTGTTGCGCCATGCGCACCGTAAGCGTCTCACGTCAGGCAACGCATTCAACCGGTCAGCTCGACCCCGGAGGAATGCATTGTGCGCCACTCGTGATCGACCGACCGAATTCCAAAGAGTGATATCATGACTAGGTTTCATGCTCCGCGCCCGCGCGGAAAATTGCCTGCGCGCTATGCGGCGATCGTCATGCCGCTGGTGCTGTCGGTGCTGATGACTTTCGTCGTATCCGCGATCTCGACCTTGCGGAGTCTCGGTCCAACGCCTGCTTTCATTGCGACCTGGCCCGCCGCATGGGGGATTTCGTGGCTGGTGGCGTTTCCGACCTTGCTGACGGTGCTGCCGCTGGTACGGCGGATCGTGGCGTTCGCCGTCGAGACACCGCCATCAAACTAATCCGATACAGGCGCGCGTCGCCGCGAGGTGGTGCGCGCTCATCCCCCCAGCCCGTGCGCGATTGCCTTGCGCATCACGTTGGGCAGCGCCTCATCGGCCAGCGTCGCGATCGGCACCCAGCGCATGCCTTCCGGCGGCCGTGTGCGCGCGGCGACCTCGGCGGTGTAGATCACGAGTTCGAGCGGAAAATGCGTGAACACATGGGTGACAACGCCCGCCTTGCGATGCCAGCGCGCAACGCTTTTGACCGCGGGGGCCTGCTTTAATGCCGCCTTGTCGTCCTGCCCGACGAGCCAGTCCGAGCCTGGTACTTCGGTCATGCTGCCGAGCAGGCCATTTTCCGCCCGCGTTCGAACGAGGAGTTCATCGCCGCGCGTGACGATGAAAGCGGCGCCGCGGCGTAGCGTCCCCGTCTTCTTCGGCGCCTTGCGCGGAAAGGTCTCCTGATCGCCGCGCAAGCGGGCGGCGCAATCCTCATTCAGCGGACACAGCGCGCAGGCCGGCTTTTTCGGCGTGCAGATCGAGGAGCCGAGGTCCATCAAGGCCTGGGCGCTGTCGCCGGCGCGAGAGTTCTCGTCGCCGGCGCGAGACGGGCCGAGCAGCGTCGACGCCAATTCCTGTATGAGCGGCTTGGCCTGCGGCAGCGGCTCTTCCACCGCGTAAAGCCGCGACACCACGCGCTCGATATTGCCGTCGACCGGCATGGTTCTGATGTCGAAGGCGATCGCGCCGATCGCCGCCGCCGTGTAAGGGCCGATTCCCGGCAATTTGCGCAGGCCTTCCTCGGTCTCGGGAAACACGCCGCCATGGTCGCGCAGCACGGCGACTGCACAGGCATGGAGATTGCGCGCGCGCGAATAATAGCCGAGCCCGGCCCACATCCGCAGCACGTCGTCGAGAGAAGCGCGGCCGAGCGCGGCGACATCGGGCCAGCGCGCCAGAAACTTCTCGAAATACGGCCCGACCGTTTTGACGCCGGTCTGCTGCAGCATGATTTCCGACAGCCAGACCCGATACGGATCGGCCCGCTCACCCGCTGGCGGCCGCCACGGCAAGCGGCGGCGATGGCGGTCGTACCAGTCGAGCAACAGCGCGGGGCGATCGTCGCTGCTTTCGGCAGGTGCTGCCTGTCGTTTGATTTTGGCGGCCGTGGAAGAAGACATTCCCGTACTCTAGTGACCGAACACAAATCTCTCTACGTCATGCCTGGGCTTGTCCCGGGCATCCACGTCTTTCTTGTTTGCGGGAATCCAAGGCGTGGATGGCCGGGCATAGGCGAGCGGAAGCGACGCCGTCCTTCAGGCGGCTATGCCCGGGCATGACGGCTGAAGGTTACTCCTGCACCTCGCAAGGTGATACAAGGCCCCATGTCCAAACCCGGCCCGATCTCGGCAAAACCCCTCTCCGTCCTGCTCAGCGACGTATTTTCGGATGCCTATGCCAAGCAGGGCTTTGCCGCGCGCGAACTGGTGACGCGCTGGGCTGAGATTGCCGGCCCCGAAATATCAGCTCATTCCGAGCCGCTGAAGATGCAATGGCCGCGGCCGGTGGAGGGGCAGCCGCAGGAACCGGCCACGCTGGTGTTGCGGGTGGAAGGTCCGATGGCGCTGGAGATCCAGCATTCCTCCGATGTCATTCTGCAACGGGTCAATCGCTTCTTCGGCTGGAGCGCGGTTGGCCGGCTGGCGCTACGGCAGGCGCCGCTCTCGCGCCGGAAGGGCCCCGCCCCCACCCGCGCGCCGGACCCGAAATCGGTGGCGAAGGTCGCCGAAACCCTCTCCGCAGTGGAAGACGAGGAACTGCGCGCAGCACTGGCGCGGCTCGGCGCCGCGATCAAGCGAAATTGAGCCCGCAGCATGCCACGGCCGCTGCAACCCGCCATTGCCACAACTATCGTTTCAAGCTAGCGAAGGCTTCTTTTCGCACCTTCTTTCGGGCGTGAACGCGCCATTCGGGAGCAGACTTTGATGATCACGCGCCGCGCCTTCACCGCCGCCCTGTCGCTGACCGGGTTCGCCGCCCTCGCCGGCTTCTCGCCGCTGCGGCTGGTCACGGATGCCATGGCGCAAAGCGCCGCCGATATCGCCAAGCCGCAATCGCTGCCGGACATGGCGCTCGGACCCGCCAACGCATCGGTGACCATCACCGAATACGCGTCGATGACCTGCCCGCACTGCGCGGCCTTCGCTGAAAAGGTATTCCCGAAGATCAAGTCGGAATTCATCGACAGCGGCAAGATCCGTTACGTATTCCGGGAGTTCCCGCTCGACATCAAGGCGGCTGCGGGATCGATGCTGGCGCGCTGCATCGCCAAGGACGATGCCCCGAAATATTTCGCCGTGATCGACCTTTTGTTCAAGCAGCAGAACGACTGGGTGGCAAAAAACACGACGGAGACGCTGGCTCGGATCGGCAAGCAGGCCGGCCTCACCCAAACGCAGGTCGAGGACTGCCTGAAGGATCAGGCGCTGCTCGACAAGATCGCGGCCGACCAGAAATTCGCGGCCGAGGTACTGAAGGTGCAGTCGACACCGACCTTCTTCATCAACGGCGAAATGATCAAGGGCGAGCAGAGCTTCGAGGAGTTCTCGAAGCGCATCAATTCGCTGTTGAAGAGCTGATTCGCGCCGCCGGATTCATATCCAGCCATAAGTCCAGCAAAAGGCTCGACAAAAGCGCCTCGAGTCCCTTGCAAATCCCTTGGGAAAAGCCCTGCGGGCCCGTTGCCCTCCGGCCCCGCCCTCGCCATTGTCGCAGGCGATAAGAACCGCTATCGGCGGTTCGTCCACACACCGACATTGCCTTCTATGGTATTGTCACGGCAGGGAGATTCGCGCCCGGCCAACAGAGATTTGTGTTCATGAAACTCACGCGCCTCCGCCTCCACGGTTTCAAGTCGTTCGTTGAACCCACTGATTTCATGATCGAACCCGGCCTCACCGGCGTCGTCGGGCCGAACGGCTGCGGCAAATCGAACCTGGTCGAAGCGCTGCGCTGGGCAATGGGCGAAACCTCGCACAAATCGCTGCGCGCCGCTGACATGGACGCGGTGATCTTCGCCGGTTCCGGTAACCGTCCGGCGCGCAACCACGCCGAAGTCACCATGACGATCGACAATGCCGATCGCACCGCGCCGGCTGCCGTCAATGACAGCCAGGTGTTGGAAATCTCCCGCCGCATCGAGCGCGAGGCGGGCTCGGTCTATCGCATCAACGGCCGCGACGTCCGTGCGCGCGACGTGCAGATCCTGTTTGCGGATGCCGCCACCGGTGCGCGCTCACCGGCGCTGGTGCACCAGGGCAAGATCGGCGAGATCATTCAGGCCAAGCCCGAACAGCGCCGCCGCGTGCTGGAAGACGCCGCCGGCGTCGCCGGCCTGCATGCCCGCCGCCACGAAGCCGAGCTGCGGCTGAGGGCGGCCGAAACCAACCTCACCCGTGTCGAGGATGTGATCGGGCAGTTGTCCGGCCAGATCGACGGGCTGAAGAAGCAGGCGCGACAGGCCATTCGTTTCCGCGAAGTCGCCGCCAAGGTGCGCAAGGCGGAAGCCACGCTGTTCCATCTGCGCTGGCTGGAGGCCAATGCCGACGTTGCGGAAGCTGGGCATACCCACGACATCAACGTTCGCGAAATGGCCGAGCGCACCCGCGAGCAGGCCGAAGCCGCGCGCATCCAGGCGATCCGCGCCTCCGAACTGCCGGCCTTGCGCGAAGGCGAAGCCCGCGCTGCGGCGGGACTGCAGCGGCTCACCAATGCGCGCGAACAACTCGACCGCGAGGAAGAGCGCGCCAGGGAGCGCGTCGCCGAGCTCGACCGGCGGCTGACGCAGTTCGAGGCCGACATCGCGCGCGAGCAGCAGCAGACGTCCGATGCCGAAGTGGCGCTGCAGCGGCTCGACACCGAAGACGCCGAGTTAAAGGAAGAGATCAAGTCACGCGTCGAGAAGCGCTCCGGCGTTGATGAACGCGTTTCTGAAGCCGAAGCGACGCTGGCCGCTGCCGAGCGCATGTTCGGCGAGCTGACCACCGCGCTGGCCGATCTCTCCGCCAAGCGCAACCAGTTTGAGGCCGGCGTGCGCACCCATCGCGACCGGCTGGCCCGGCTCGATCAGGAAATCGCCAGCGTCCAGGCTGACGAGGAGAAGCTCGCGCAGGAAACCGGCAGTCTCGGCGACCTCGACGTGCTCGCCGCGGCGATGGAGACCGCGCAGGAAACGCTGGCTGCGTCCGAAGCCGCAGCGCAAGCCAGCGAGACCGGCCACGTCGCCGCGCGACAGAAGCTCGAAGCCTCCCGCGCCCCGCTCACCGAGGCCGACAAGCGCGTGCAGCGGCTGGAGACTGAAGCGCGCACCATTTCAAAGCTGGTCAATGGCGAGACTAAAAACCTGTGGCCGCCGATCATCGACGGCGTCACCGTCACCAAGGGCTATGAAAAGGCGATCGGCGCCGTCCTCGGCGACGATCTTGACGCCCCCGTCGACCCTTCCGCACCGATGCGCTGGACCAATGCGGGTGCGAGCTTCGACGATCCGGCGCTGCCGGCCGGCGTCGACCCGCTTGCCGCCCATGTCGAGGCGCCATCCGAGCTGGCGCGCCGCCTTGCGCAGATCGGCGTCGTGTCGAAGGAGCGCGGCGCGGAACTGGTGTCGCAATTGAAGACCGGCCAGCGGCTGGTGTCGCTGGAAGGCGACGTCTGGCGCTGGGACGGTTTTGTCGCGGCGGCGCATGCGCCGACCGGCGCGGCGCGGCGTCTTGCCGAACGCGCGCGGCTCGTGGATATCGAACACGAGCTGGAGCAGGCCCGCGCCGACGCTGCCAATAAGCGGCAGGCGCTGGAAGATGCCGAAGCTGAATTGAAGGCGGCGTCCGCCGCCGAGTCCGCCGCCCGCGAGGCCTGGCGGGCCGCGCAGCGCGAGGCTGATGCGGCGCGCGAACGCCATGCCGCGACTGAGCGCGAGATCAATCGCCACGCCACGCGCAAATCCGCGCTGACCGAAGCCCATACCCGCCTCGCCGCGGATCGCAGCGAGGCCGAAGCAGCGCATGAGAGCGCCACGGCCGCGCTGGCCGAACTGCCGCCAACCGATGAGACCGAAGCCAGACTCACCGCCGTTCGCGCCGACATCGAAGGCCATCGCCGGTTCGCCGCGCAAGTGCGTGCCGAAGCGCAGGCGCTGGCGCGGGAAGCCGAACTCGCCGACCGCCGCGTGCAGGCGATCCTGGCGGAACGCACCGAATGGCAGAACCGCAAGCAGAGCTCCGCCTCGCAGGTCGCCACCGTCGAGGCCCGCATCACGGAAGTGACCGCCGAACGTGCCGAGCTCGAAAACGCGCCGGCGTTGTTCGCGGAGAAACGCCGCGCGCTGATCAACGAGATCGAGTCGGCCGAAAGCGCCCGCCGCGTCGCCGCGGACGCGTTGGCCGCCGCCGAAAGCCTGATGGCGGAAACCGATCGCGCCGCCAAGGCCTCGCTCGAAGCACTCTCCTCCGCCCGCGAAGCCTGCGCCCGCGCCGAGGAACGCATGGAGGGCACCAAGCGCCGGCTTTCCGATATCGAGCGCGAAATCCACGACATGCTCGAAGTCGAACCGCATGCGGTCGCCGCGCTCGCCGAGATCGAGCCGGGCGCGGAACTGCCGCCGCTCGGCGAAATCGAAGAAAACCTCGAAAAGCTGCGCCGCGACCGCGAACGGCTTGGCGCCGTCAATCTGCGCGCCGAGGAAGAACTGCGCGAGGTCGAGACCCAGCACACCGCGCTGACCACCGAGCGCGACGACCTTGTCGAGGCCATCAAGCGGCTGCGCCAGGGCATCCAGAGCCTCAATAAGGAAGCCCGCGAGCGGCTGTTGACCTCGTTCGAGACCGTCAACGAGCATTTCAAGCGGCTGTTCGTCGAACTGTTCGGCGGCGGCGAAGCGGCGCTTCATCTGATCGAAAGCGACGATCCGCTGGAGGCCGGTCTGGAAATCATCGCAAAACCGCCCGGCAAGAAGCCGCAGACGCTGTCGCTGCTCTCCGGTGGCGAGCAGGCGCTGACCGCGCTGGCGCTGATTTTTGCGGTGTTCCTCACCAACCCGTCGCCGATCTGCGTGCTGGACGAAGTCGACGCGCCGCTCGACGACCATAACGTGGAGCGGTTCTGCAACCTGCTGCACGAGATGACGTCGTCGACGGAAACCCGCTTCATCATCATCACGCACAATCCGATCACGATGGCGCGGATGAACCGGCTGTTCGGCGTCACCATGGCCGAGCGCGGCGTGTCGCAACTGGTCTCGGTCGGCCTCGACGATGCGGTGAAGATCCTGGATCAGGACGTGGCGTGAGCTTTCTTCCCTTCTCCCCTTGTGGGAGAAGGTGGCGCGAAGCGCCGGATGAGGGGTATCTCTCCACGAAGACACAAACCGCGGAGAGATACCCCTCACCCGTCACGAACGCGCTTCCGCGCGTCCGTGCCACCCTCTCCCACAAGGGGAGAGGGAAAGAACAAGAGATGACCTCACCCGATCTCCCCGCTGAACTGAGAGCCGCGCTCGACAGCAAGCTGCGGGGCTTTTCGCGCAGCGATGCGGCCGGCCGCGCAGCGTCGATCTCGAAAACCTACCGTGACGGCGGTGGCTCCGGCGCCATCCGCTCGGAGGCCGATGCGCTGGCTTACGCGCTGGCGCGGATGCCCGCGACCTATGCCGCGGTCACTGCGAGCCTGAACGCACTCGTCGAGATCAGGCCGGACTTCGCGCCGACAGACCTGCTCGATGTCGGTGCCGGGCCAGGTACCGCCACGTGGGCAGCGGCTGAGGCCTTCTCGTCGCTGCAGGATTTCACACTGCTGGACGCCAACGAGGCGCTGCGCGCGCTGGCGCTGGATCTTGCACGGGACAGCACGCGGCTGCACGACATCGACTACGAACGCGGCGAAGCGCGCGCCGCACTGGCCAAAGCGGATACGGCCGACCTTGTCGTGGCGAGCTACATGATCGGCGAGATCGGCGAGGCCGAGCAACGCGCGCTTGCCGGGCTGATGTGGCAGAAAACCCGCGACACGCTGCTCGTGGTCGAACCGGGTACCCCGGCGGGCTATGCGCGGATCATTTCGCTACGCGCACACCTGATCGCTCTCGGTGCGCATGTCGCCGCTCCCTGCCCGCATGACGACAAATGCCCGCTGCTGTCACCCGACTGGTGCCATTTCACGCAGCGCCTGCAGCGCTCGCGCGCGCACAAGCAGGTCAAGGGCGCCGAGCTGCCGTTCGAAGACGAAAGGTTCTCCTATGTCGCGCTGACGCGCGCGCCGGTTGAAGGTCGGCGGCCTTCCCGCGTGCTGGCGCAACCGGCCGTCAGCAAGGTCGAAATAACAGCCAAGCTCTGCACTCCGAATGGTCTCTCCTTCACGAAAGTGCCTCGCCGCGCCAAAGCGGATTACGCCATCGCCCGCCGTTGGCGTTGGGGCGATGCTGTTAGTTGATCCTGTCATTCCGGGATGGTGCGCTAGCACCAGACCCGGAATCTCGAGATTCCGGGCTCGATGCTTCGCATCGCCCCGGAATGACTGCAGCGCGTTGCCTTGAACTTATCCCGCTCCACTTCCGACTAAAGCCAAGCCCTAAGTCGCCTCCCACCTCGCGGGCGGGCTGCCGCACGCCCGGTTTTTCGTCTAGTTTCCCCGCCTCTTCGTCCCACAGGAGTTGTCCGTCATGTCGACCGGCTGGATCGTTCTCGGCGTCATCGTCATCATCGTGCTGTTTGCCTTCGCTGCGTATAACCGCCTGGTCGCGCTCAGCCAGCGTGTCAACCAGGCCTTCGCCGACATCGACGTTCAGCTCAAGCAGCGCCACGACCTGGTCCCGAACCTGGTCGAGACCGTGAAGGGCTACGCCTCGCACGAGCGCGGCACGCTCGACGACGTGATCAAGGCACGCAATTCCGCGATTTCGGCACAGGGACCGGCGCAGGTATCCGCCGCCGAAAACCAGCTCAGCGGCGCGCTCGGGCGCCTGATCGCGCTGTCGGAGGCCTATCCGGACCTCAAGGCCAACGCCAACTTCCAGCAGCTTGCCAGCGAACTGTCCGATCTCGAAAACAAGATCGCGGCCAGCCGCCGCTTCTTCAACAACGCGGTCCAGGAATACAACACCGGCATCCAGCAGCTCCCCGCGGCGCTGTTCGCCGGCATGTTCGGCTTCACCCGCAAGGAATTCTTCGACCTCGGCGCCAGCCGCACCGAAGTCGAGGTCGCGCCGTCCGTGAAGTTCTGAACGGATGAGAACTCACTACCGCCGTCATTCCGGGGCACGCCAAAGGCGTGAACCCGGAATCTCGAGATTCCGGGTTCGCCGCTTCGCGGCGCCCCGGAATGACTGCGCCTAGCGAAATCCCATCATGGCCGCGTATGGTCTCTACACGCATATCGCATCGAACAAGTTTCGTTCGATGCTGCTGCTTGCCGGGCTTTTCCTGCTGATCTACGTGCTGGTCTTTGCCGGCGCATTAGTTGCGGAAGTGATGCTCAACAGCGGCGCTTCACTCGACTACTATCTGATGCGCGCCTCGCGCGACCTGATCGCAGCCTCCCCCTACGCCACGATCGTCGCCGCGCTGTGGATCGTGATCGCCTATTTCTTCCACCAGAACATGATCGACGCCGTGACCGGCGGCGAGAGCGTGACGCGGCAGCAGCAGCCGCGGCTCTATAATCTCCTGGAAAATCTCTGCATCTCGCGCGGCATCCCGATGCCGAAGCTGAAGGTAATGGACAGCCCGGCGCTGAACGCGTTCGCCACCGGCCTTAACCGGCGGCAATATTCCATCACGGTGACATCCGGCCTTCTGCGGACGCTCAACGACCAGGAGATCGAGGCCGTGCTCGGCCATGAGCTCACGCATATCCGCAACGGCGACGTGCAGTTGATGGTGGTCGCCGTGATCATCGCCGGCGTGGTGGGCTTTTTCGGCGAATTGTTCTTTCGTATGTTCACCAACCTGTCGTGGAACTCGACCGGCAGTGATTGGTCTTCATCTTCATCCTCCTCATCATCGTCGTCCTCCTCTTCGTCGTCCGACCGCGGCAAGGGCGGCGGCGGTGCCATCATGGCGATCATTATCGCGGTCGTGCTGATCCTGCTGGCCTGGCTGTTGTCGCAGGTCGTCAAGCTGGCGCTGTCGCGGTCGCGCGAATTGCTGGCCGACGCCGGCTCTGTCGAACTGACCAAGAATCCCGACGCCATGATCACGGCACTGCGCAAGATCGAGAATCGCGGCGAGCTTCCCGGCGCAACGTCTGCGGTCATGGAACTCTGTGTCGACAATCCGCGCGAAGGATTTGCCGACCTGTTCGCGACCCATCCGTCGGTCGATAGGCGCGTCAAGGCGCTGGTGCAGTTTGCCGGCGGCCACGATCCCGGCCCGCTCGCCTTGCCGTCGGATACGGCGGACCAAACGGATGAGCCCGAGGAATCAGGCACCGAGCAACTCCCGCCGCCGGTTCCCCGCGGCCCCTGGGGCGATGCCAGCGAGCCCGCCGGTGTCCCGGGTACGCGCCCCGGCCCGTCAAACGGCCCTTGGGGGCCGCATCGCTAGGCAGCCGCCCAATTGCCGTGCCGGATTAACGAAATTCCGTATGAATAATGATGGCGACGGCCGTCTAATGAATTGAATTATCCCTTGTTTCTGCCATGTTCGCGCCCAAAGCAGGGTATGGGGCGTGCCGGCCGCTCCCCGCGGTCGGAGCTGCAGTTCAAGGGAATTCCATGGCAAAGCCAGTCGTGATTGTGGTGGGCGCGGACAAGGGCGGGGTCGGCAAGACGACCGTGTCGCGAACGCTCCTGGATTACTTCAGTGCCAACAACGTGCCGACCCGGGCGTTCGACACCGAATCGCCGCGCGGCACCTTGAAGCGCTTCCACCCCGACATCACCGAGATCGTCGACATGACGACGACGTCGGATCAGATGAAGATCTTCGATACGCTGAACGCGGTCAGCCCCTCCGTCACCGTGATCGACGTCCGCGCCGGACTATTGTCGCCGGCGCTGGCCTCGCTGCGCGACATCGGCTTTCTCGATGCGGCGAAGGCCGGACAGATCACCTTCGCCGTGTTCCATATCCTGGGCCCCTCGATCGCCTCGCTGGACGAAATCGCCGAGACCGCGAACTTCATGCACGGCGCCAAATATTTCCTGGTGAAGAACTTCATCAACGACACCCAGTTCTTCCAGTGGGACCAGTCGACCTACAACTCCTACTTCCACCGCATCAAGGACGCTACCGACCTCACGATCCCCAAGCTCAATGAAATGGCCTATGAGCAGGTCGAGGTTTCCTCGGTGCCGTTCCTCAAATTCGTCGCCAACAAGGGCAAGGAGGACGAAGCCGCGAACTATTCGTTCGTGCTGCGCGGCTATGTCCGGCACTGGCTCGCCAACGTCTGGAGCGAGTTCGACCGCATCAAGCTGACCGATCTCGTCGGCGCAAAGCCTGGCGTGCGCGGCGGCGAAAAATAGTCGCGCACTCGCTGCGATGGGGCTGGAATAGGCAGAAAATTCCTTTGATATAGCGGGTAATGAGCTCAACACCCGTCTACATCATCTGCTCGCCCCGGCCGCTGGTCGGCAAGACGCTGCTCGCGCGGCTCTTGAGCGAGTTCCTGCTGCTGAAAGACGGCACGGTGTCCTCCTTCGACATCAACCTGAAGGAGCCGTCGCTGCTCGAATATCTGCCGCGCGTCACCGAGACGGCCGACATCATGGACACCTACGGCAAGATGCAGCTCATGGACCGCCTGATCGTCAATGACGGTGTCGCCAAGGTGATCGACCTCGGCTTTCATGCGTTCGACGAGTTCTTCAAGATGACCAATGAGATCGGTTTCCTGAAAGAGGCCGCGCGGCGCGGCGTCGCGCCGATTATCCTGTTCATGGCCGATACCGATCGCGTTTCCGCGCGCGCCTATCCGACGTTACGGGAGCAGATCCCGCTGAAAGCGCTGATTGCGATCGACAACGAGTATGTGGTGCGTGGCGAACTGCCCGAGGCGATGGGCCTGGGGCGAGTGCTGCGAATATCGGCCCTGCCCTCGTTCCTGAGGACCTATGTCGACCGGCTGACCTTTTCCTTCACCGACTACCTGCGCAACGAGCGGGATTCGTCGACCGAATTGCACCAGTGGATCCGCAGGAACTACACCAGCTTTCGCGAACTCGAGTTCAGCCTAATCCCGCAGCGGTCGTGAAGCCTCTGCAGGGCTTTTAATATTACCCGGGTAATATTGACGTCGCACGGCTGGCTTGTTACTGCCTCATCAAACCCGATCCACTGCGAGGCATCCCGTGACATCAGCGAGAAAGGCAGCCATCGCCGCCTACAAGGAGCGGAAAACCATCGGGGGCATCTATGTTATCCGATGCAAGGTCTCATCAGAGGTATGGGTCGGCCAGACGCCCAATCTGGAGAAAATCCAGAACCGGATCTGGTTCACGCTGCGCCAAGGCAGCCACACCTGCCGCAGCCTGCAGGCGGCATGGACCACGCATGGGCCGGACAGCCTGACGTTCGAGGAATGCGAGCGGCTGGAAGAGGAAGCAACGCCCTATATCCGAGACGCGCTGCTGAAGGAGCGCGTGCTGCATTGGCGGTCGCAGCTCAATGCAGAGGCGGTCTGATGTTGTTGTCGTCCCTGCGAACGCAGGGACCCATACCGCGTTGCTCTCACCATGAAGACGAGATGGCTGACGCCTTTTTCTACCAACGACCGACGGTGGCTATGGGTCCCTGCTTTCGCAGGGACGACGGCGGTTGAAGTGAAGAAAAACTCAGTGCCCCTCAAACGCCATCAGCGTGCGCACCGGCACTTCCATCGCGCGCAATTTGGCGGCGCCGCCGAGATCGGGCAGATCGATGATGAAGCAGGCTGCGACGACGTTGGCGCCGATCTGGCGCAGCAATTTCACCGCGCCTTCCGCGGTGCCGCCGGTGGCGATGAGATCGTCGACCAGGATGACGCGTTCGCCGGGATGGACGGCGTCGGCATGCATTTCCATTTCATCGAGGCCGTATTCCAGCGAATAGGCGATGCGCACGGTGGTGTGCGGCAGCTTGCCTTTCTTGCGGATCGGCACGAAGCCGGCGGACACCTGATGCGCCACCGCGCCGCCCAGGATGAATCCCCTCGCCTCGATGCCGGCAACCTTGTCGATCTTCAATCCCGCCCAGGGCTGCACCAGCTCGTCCACCGCGCGGCGGAAGGCACGGGCATCCGCCAGCAACGTCGTGATGTCGCGAAACAGGATGCCCTTCTTCGGGTAATCCGGAATGGTGCGGACGGTGGCCTTGATGTCGTGATCGAATGTCATTGGTATCTCGCAATCCTCAATTGACTGGCACGTTCAGACGAAAGGCATTCTCGACAATGCGCAGCCCCACCTCGCCGCCGAGCGACATCAGCGATTCCGGGTGAAACTGCACGCCGCCGACCGGCAAGGTCTTGTGTTCGATCGCCATCGCGACACCGTCCTCGGTGGTCGCGGTGACCTGCAGCACATCGGGCACGCTGTCGCGCTCGACATAGAGCGAATGATAGCGGCCGATCACGATTTCATTGGGCAGGTTCTGCATCAGCCGGCCGCCGCGCACCTGTACCCGCGACGGCCGCCCGTGTGCGGGGTGGGTGAGTTGGCCGAGCTGGCCGCCGAAATATTCACCGATCGCCTGCACGCCGAGGCAGACCCCGAAGATCGGCAGCTTCCTGTCGAGCGCCGTGCCTATGGTTTTCGAAATCCCGAAATCCTCGGGCCGGCCCGGGCCCGGCGACAGCACCAAGAGATCCCAGTTCTTCTGTTTCAGCATCTCCTGGGCGTGAATGTGCCGGACCACCGTTACGCTTGCGCCAACCTGCCGGAAATAATCTGCCAGCATATGCACAAAACTGTCGTCGTGATCGATCAGCAGCACCTTGCGGCCGGAGCCGGTGGCATCCGGCGCAAACGCCGACAGCGGCTTCGGCGCATCGCCGCGCAGCGCCTGGAACAACGCAGCCGCCTTGACCTGGCACTCGCGATCCTCGGCGGCGGGATCTGAATCGAACAGGCAGGTGGCGCCGACGCGCACTTCGGCGAGGCCGTCCTTCATGCGGATGGTGCGAATGGTCAGCCCGGTATTGATGCTGCCGTCGAAATTCACCGCGCCGATCGCGCCGGCATACCAGCGCCGCGACGAGCGTTCATTGTCCTCGACGAACTGCATCGCCCACAATTTCGGCGCACCTGTTACGGTGACCGCCCAGGCATGGGTCAGGAAAGCGTCGAGCGCATCGAAACCCGGACGCAGCATGCCCTCGACATGGTCGACGGTGTGGAACAGTTTCGAATAGGTCTCGATCTGCCGCCGCGCCAGCACCTTGATGGTGCCGGGAATGCAGACCCGCGCCTTGTCGTTGCGGTCGACATCGGTGCACATGTTGAGTTCGAACTCGTCTTTTTCCGAGTTCAGGAGCTGCCTGATCTGCTCGGCATCGCCGATCGCATCGACGCCGCGCGCGATCGTGCCCGAGATCGGGCATGTCTCGACCCGGCGACCGTCGGAGCGGACGAACATTTCCGGCGAGGCCGACACCAAAAATTCGCCGTCGCCGAGATTCATCAGCGCGCCATAGGGCGACGGGTTGATGCGGCAGAGCCGCTGGAACACTTCGGCCGGCGAGCGTTCGCAGGGCTCGGCGAAGAGCTGCCCCGGCACTGCCTCGAACAGATCGCCGCGCGCGAACGCCGCCCGCGCGACCTCCACTGTCGCCTGGTATTCGCCGGGCGCGTGATCGGCAAACCCCTGCCGGGGCGTCTTGGCATAGGCGCTCTCGGCGGTGTCGCGCGGCAGACCCCTGGTCGATTTTTCCTTCCAGGAGAAATCATAGCTCAGCACCACGCCGCGGCCGGTAGCGCGATCATAGGCCAGCAGGCGATCCGGGACGTACAGCACAATGTCGCGCTGGTCGCTCTCCCGTGCCCGCTTCTGCACGAGGTCTTCGATCTGGAACACGAGGTCGTAGGCGAAGGCGCCGAACAGGCCGAGCAGCGGATCGTCATTGGCTGACAAGGCGGCGACGAGATCGCGCACCAGCGACATCACGCTGGCGCGGCGCGTGCGCTGGTCTTCCTCGACCGGCGCCGCGCCGCGGATGATGTGACCGGCCAGCCGCGTCGGGCTTTTTTCAGAAATCACCACGCAGGGTTCGCGCAGCACATCGCCCAGAAACTCGATCAGCACCTCGCCCCGCGCATTCAACGCCGAAAGCGAAAAGTTGGAGCCGGCGGTTTCCAGCACCAGCGGCGGATCGGCAAAGCCGAGGTCGAAACTCTCGTAGCGGCCCGGCACGGTGGTGCCGGAGGACAGCACCACGCCGCGGCGGCGATCGAGCAGTTCGATCAAATCGTCAAGGCGTTTGGCATTGCCGGTAAACTGCTCGACGACGCGCGAAATCGCCAGGCCGCCGCTGGTCCGGTATTCGCTGTGCTCCGGCAGGGAGAAAGCTGTCCTGTTCATGTGATCCTCTTACGAGACTTCGGGAGGGAGCGCCACACAGGACAAACGAAGGGACCGTCGCACTGCGATGGCGACCTTCGACGATTGAAAAATGAAATCGCACCGGCCACCTCTCAGGAGGTGCGCCACCACAGACGGGATGGGCTGATTGCGGTGCTCATGGCAGCTAAACACCATCCGGCGGGAACGATGTCAAGAGAGGGGACCGGCCAGGACGTCCCGTCCTGAGCCTGTCCTGGGCCTGTCTTGGGGTGTCGGAAAGCAGAAAACTTGCGTAGGATTTGAGCAAGCAGCGGCGCATTCGACGCGCAAAGATTGCAAATGACGGAGGCAAGGATGGCATTGCTGGGCCTTGGATATGCCGGTTTCGGATCTGATAACCTCGAGGACTGGCGGCAGTTCGGGACCGGCCTCGTCGGGCTGCAGGCCGTGGAGCGCGGTAATTCGCTGCTGGCGTTCCGGATGGACGACCGCAAGCAGCGCATCGTCATCGACCGCGCCATGGGCGAAGGCGCGCGCTTCTTCGGCTGGGAGGTCGCCGACAGCACGGCGCTCGATGCGCTGGCGGCCCGGCTGGAGGCGGCCGGCGTGCATGTGGTGGCCGAACCGCAGGCACTGGCCGATGCCAGGCGCGTCCGCAGCCTGATTTCGTTTCATGATCCCGCCGGCAACCGGCTGGAGGCCTTTTACGGCGCAGAGAGCGACGAAACCCCATTCGTCCCGGGCCGTTCAATCTCGGGCTTCCGGACCGGCCCGCTCGGCCTCGGCCATGCCGTGCTCACAGTCGAGAACATCGATCTCATGATGGCGTTCTATGTCGACGTGCTCGGCTTCGGGCTCTCCGACTACATCTCAAAACCGTTCCGCGCCTACTTCTTCCACGTCAACGCGCGGCATCACAGCCTCGCGCTGATCGAGACCGGCAGGAACGGCATGCACCATCTGATGGTGGAGCTGTTCTCGCTCGACGATGTCGGCCAGTGCTACGACATCGCGCTGACGCAGGAGGATCGCGTCAGCGTGACGCTCGGCCGGCACACCAACGATTTCATGACCTCATTCTACGCCAAGACGCCGTCGTCCTTCATGATCGAATGCGGCTGGGGCGGCCGCGAGATCGATCCCGCGACATGGCAGCCGGTCGAGATGCACGACGGCCCCAGCCTGTGGGGCCACGAGCGCGTCTGGCTGCCGCCGGAAGATCGCGCAGTCGCGCGCGAGATGCGCATGCGCGCGGCGGCATCAGGACTGCGGGCACCGGTGCAGGTGATGGAGGGCAATTACAAACTGATGTCGGGCACGTGCGCGTGGTGGGACGGGGTGCGTGGGAAGAATTGATTGATGGCGTCGTCCCTGCGAACGCAGGGACCCATAACCACAGGCAGCAGTTGATTTTGCGCGAAGTCATCGAACGGCGTCATCGAAATCGACAGGCCGCGGCGTATGGGTCCCTGCTTTCGCAGGGACGACGGAGAGATTTACTCCCTGTAACACCCCTGCTCGATCTCTTCGATCAGCCCGCGCGCCCTCGGCTGCCAGCCAAGCTGCCGCGCGCGCTTTGCCCGCACGCGGCTGTTCGAGGCCATCGTATCCTCTGCCGTGCCCTCTCCCCACTCGGCGGCGGCCTCCTGCATCGACATCGCCGTTGGCGGTCCTGCAAAACCCAGCATGCGGTTGATGGCCTCACACGCCTCGCGCATCGAATTCTCGCCGTTCTCGGCGAAGTAGAAGCTGCCTGCCGGGGCCTTCGCGATGGCAAGCGCGTAGAGCGTCACGAGGTCGTCGATATGCACGTTCGACCAGATGTTCTCGCCGGGTCCGGCATGCGCCGCGTTGCCGCGCTTTTTTGCGAGGCTGATCAGGAGCGGCACCTGCACGCTGTCAGGCCCGGCGCCAAGGCCGAGGCCGTAGATCAGGCTCGGGCAGATGATGGCCGGTCGGCAGCCCTTGTCGCGGTGTGAGAGAATGAACTCGTTCAACGCGACCCGCGCCACGCGCGCAGGCGATGGCGTGATCGGCGCGTCTTCGTCGAAGATTTCGTCCGACCGCTGGCCCCTGGCGCGCGTGCCGACGATGCTCGATCCCGATGTGTGGATGAACGGCTTGCCGCTCCCGGCGAGCGCGCCGAGCAGGCTCTCGACCGCGCCCCTGTGATCGGCGCTCGCGGCATTGACGACGACGTCGGCGGCCCGCGCCGCTTGCGCCAGAGTTTCCCCGTCGTCGAGCGTGCCCAGCACGGGTTGGATGCCCCGCGCGCGAACCGCCTCAGCTTTCTCGGACGAGCGAACCAAGCCTGTCACGTGATGCCCGGCCGCGATGAGATGGGCTGCAACCGATCCGCCGATATAGCCCGACGCGCCCGTACAAAAGATTTTCATTCAGGTATCCCAGCGAGAAGCGACAGCGACGAAGCAATCCATCGCGCCGCAAGCGGAAACATGGATTGCTTCGCTGCGCTCGCAATGACGGGTGAAGCATCTCATCCGAGATGCTTCCTGAAAAAATCCGTCGCCCTGCCCCAGGCCAGTTCGGCGGCCTGCCGGTCATGCACGGATTGCCGCTGCTCGTTGACGAAGGCGTGCTCGGCGTCATAGCGGAAAAGCTCCAGCGACTTGCCGGCGGCCTTCATGCCCTGCTCGAAGGCATCGACGACCTGCGGCGTGCACCAGTCGTCCGTGTTGGCGAAATGCGCCTGCAGCGGAATCTTCACGTCCGCAGGCTTTGCCGCCTGCTCTGGCGGAATGCCATAAAACACCACGCCGGCCGCAAGCTCCGGAATCTTGGTAGCACCGATGATGGTCACCGCGCCGCCGAGGCAGAAGCCGGTCAGCCCGACCTTGGCGCCGTTGCGCGACAGATACTGCACGGCGCCCCGCACGGTCTGCGTGGTGGCATCCATGAAGTCCAGCGAGTTCATCTCTTTGCCGGCCGCATCCGTGTCGTGATACGGCACCACCGTGCCCTTGTAGAGGTCGGGTGCCAGCGCATCGAAGCCCGCCAGCGCAAAGCGATCGCACATGCCCTTGATCTGGTCCTGCAGGCCCCACCATTCCTGGATCACGACCACGCCCGGTGCATTGCCGCGCGATGCGTTGGCAAGATAGCCGGCGGCGTCGTTGCCGTCCGGACGCTTGAAAGTAATGCTGGTACCCATAGGTTCCTCCGCGCTGATTTCCGGATGATTGACCGGCATTTTGTCCGCAGTGCGGTTGGGACGCAATCGGGTTGCTCAGTCATTCCGGGATGGTCCGAAGGACCAGACCCGGAATCTCGAGATTCCGGGTTCGATGCTTCGCATCGCCCCGGAATGACGCACCCAACAAAAAAGCCCCCGCAGGGGCTTTTCCGAAATCGCGGGCACCTTGATCAGTGGGCGTTGGCCCAGACCTTCTTCTTGGTGAAGTACAAGAGGACGGTGAGCAGGATCAGGAACACGAACACCTGCAGGCCGAGCTGCTTGCGCGCCTCCATGTGCGGCTCCGCAGCCCACATCAGGAAGTGGGTGACGTCCTTGGCGTATTGCGCGACCGTCGCCGGCGAGCCGTCATCATAGGTGACCTGGCCGTCGTTCAACGGCTTCGGCATCTTGATGGCATGGCCGGGGAAGTAGGTGTTGAAGTAGGAACCTTCCGGCAGATTGAAGCCGGCCGGCGGCTTGTCTTCATAGCCCTGCAACAGCGCCGTGACGTAGTCCGGTCCCTGCTCCTGATACTGGGTGAAGAAGTCGATCAGGAACATCGGGAAGCCGCGGCCGTAGCTGCGCGCCTTGGTGATCAGCGACAGATCGGGGGGAAACGCGCCACCATTGGCCGCGCGGGCCGCCTGCTCGTTCGGGAACGGCGACGGGAAATAGTCCGCCGGCCGGCCCGGCCGCTCGAACATCTCGCCCTGGTCGTTCGGGCCGTCCTTGACCTTGTACTCGGAGGCAAACGCCTGGGCCTGAGCCACTGAATAACCAGGACCGCCGGGTTCAGCGAGATTGCGGAAGGCGACAAATGAGAGGCCATGGCAGGACGCACAGACTTCCTTGTAGACCTTCAGGCCGCGCTGCATTGCGCCGCGATCAAACTTGCCGAAGGGACCTGAAAACGACCACTTCTGCGCAGGCGGCTTGTTGCCACCTTCGGCGGCGCGGGCGCTGTCGGCGCCGCCCACGAGCAGACCACCGGCCATCAGCACCGCGATCACGGCCGACACCATCGGCGCCTTGCCGCCCGACTTCGCCAGCACGTCGTCCGCAATCGAGTTTGGCACAGGACGCGGCTTCTCGATCCGGGCGAGCAGCGGCAGCAGGATGAGGAAGTAGGCGAAGTAGAGGAAAGTCAGGATGCGGCCGACGATGACATAGATGCCTTCCGGCGGCTGCGCGCCGAGATAGCCGAGCCCGATGCAGACGACGACGAACATCCAGAAGAACTGCTTGGCGAGCGGCCGGTATTTCGACGACCGCGTCTTGGCGCTGTCGAGCCAGGGCAGGAACGCCAGGATGAGGATCGCGCCGAACATTGCAATAACGCCGGCAAGCTTGTTCGGGATCGAGCGCAGGATCGCGTAGAACGGCAGGTAGTACCATTCCGGCACGATGTGCGCGGGCGTCACGGCGGGATTGGCCGGGATATAGTTCTCAGCGTCGCCGAGATAGTTCGGCATGTAGAAGATGAACCAGGCGAAGAACAGCAGGAAGCAGGAAACGCCGAACATGTCCTTCATGGTCGCGTAGGGCGTGAACGGCACAGTGTCCTTTTCGGTCTTCGGCTCGACGCCGGCCGGGTTGTTCTGACCCGCCACATGCAGCGCCCAGATGTGCAGCACGACGACGCCCGCGATCACGAACGGCAGCAGATAATGCAGCGAGAAGAAGCGGTTCAGCGTTGGATTGCCGACGGCGTAGCCGCCCCACAACAGCGTCACGATGCTCTCGCCGAAATAGGGCACGGCCGAGAACAGGTTGGTGATGACGGTGGCGCCCCAGAAGCTCATCTGTCCCCACGGCAGCACGTAACCCATGAAGCCGGTCGCCATCATCAGGAGATAGATGATAACGCCGAGGATCCACAGCACTTCACGCGGCTCCTTGTACGACCCGTAGTAGAGGCCGCGGAACATGTGGATGTAGACGGCGAAGAAGAACATCGACGCGCCGCTGGCGTGGATGTTTCGCAGCAGCCAGCCGTAATTGACGTCGCGGACGATCAGTTCGACCGACTTGAAGGCCATATCGGCATGCGGCGTGTAGTGCATCGCCAGGATCACGCCGGTCAGGATCTGCACACCCAGCATAAACGAAAGGATGGCGCCGAACGTCCACCAGTAATTCAGGTTACGCGGCGTCGGATACGCCACGAACGAGGAGTGCATGAGTCCCATGATCGGGAGGCGCCGTTCGATCCACTTCAAGGCGGGATTGGTCGGCTGGAAATCGGATGGTCCGCTCATTGATGCGATCCTGAGGAAGTAAAACGACGCGACGGATTAAGGGTCTCGGACTGGCGCCCGAGCCCTTAGCCGATCTGGATTTTGGTGTCGGAAACGAAGGTGTAGGGCGGAACCGGCAGATTCGTCGGCGCGGGTCCCTGACGGATGCGGCCCGAAGTGTCGTAAACCGAACCGTGGCAGGGGCAGAAGAAGCCGTCGTAAGCGCCCTCATGGGCAATCGGGATGCAGCCGAGATGCGTGCAGATGCCGACCACGACCAGCCACTGGTCATGGCCCGGCTTGACCCGCTGCTCATCGCTCTGCGGATCGGGCAGGCTCGATACCGGCACCTTGCGCGCCTCTTCGATCTGCTTCTTGGTCCGGTGGCTGATGTAGATCGGCTTGCCGCGCCAGAACACCTTGATGTCCTGCCCTTCGGCGATCGGGGTCAGGTCGACCTCAATCGGCGCACCGGCCGCGACCGTCGAGGCATCCGGATTCATTTGGGAAACCAGCGGCCACACTGTGGCAGCCGCGCCTACGGCGGCGACGGCTCCCGTTGCAACATAAAGGAAATCACGGCGTGTCGGATGGTCCGCCGAAGACGCTGTCGTCACGATTCCAAGCCCTTTCTTATCTGCAGCCAGCGGAACCGCCCCGGACCCGCCAGAAGCGCGATCCAGAAGAGGCTGCCGGCGCCCGCGGCCCCCGCGGCGGCAGAAAAACCGCCATTCCTCCCCCAATCCTGGCGGAACAAGCAGTCCAGAATCGTTCTATTGGCACCCTTGCCGAGAGAGCGCAAGCCCGCTATCGGCCCGCAAGCGTGCAATGCACTAAATCCGCGCCCGACCGTGATTTATTCAATACATTCACCCGCACATTCACCCGCGCTGCCAAAGCCACGACACCATGCAGATTGCGCTTTTCCAACCCGATATCCCCCAGAACACCGGAACGATTCTGCGCTTGTGCGCGTGCCTGGGCGCGGCCGCCCACATCATCGAGCCGGCCGGATTTCCGACTTCCGACCGGCATTTCCGCCGGGCGGGAATGGACTATCTCGATCATGTCGCCCTTACCCGCCATGACTCATGGCAAAAATTCGAGCGATGGCGTAACGAGGCGGGTTTCCGGCTGGTGCTATTTACGACCAAGGGGGCCGGCTCCTATCTAGATTTCAGCTACCGGCCGGACGATGTCCTGCTGTTCGGGCGGGAATCGATAGGGGTGACCGCCGAAGTTGCTGCCGCTGCCGATGCGCGGCTGGCGATCCCGATCAGGCCGGGCTTGCGCTCACTCAATGTCGCCATAGCGGCGGCCATGGCATTGGGCGAGGCGCTGCGGCAGACCGGTTCCGCGATCCAGGCGGACGCGGTTCTCAAGGAGAGACAGTGAGTTACGCGGTCAAAGAGATATTCCTGACCCTGCAGGGGGAAGGCGCGCATGCCGGCCGCGCGGCAGTGTTTTGCCGTTTTTCCGGCTGCAACCTCTGGAGCGGCCGCGAACAGGACCGTGCCAGCGCCACCTGCAAGTTCTGCGATACTGACTTTGTCGGCACCGACGGCACGCTGGGCGGCCGCTACGCCTCAGCCGACGAACTTGCCGATACGATCGCCGGGCAATGGACCGGCGAGAATACCAACCGCTACGTGGTCCTGACCGGCGGCGAGCCACTGTTGCAGGTCGATAGCCCGTTCATCGATGCGCTGCATGCGCGCGGTTTCTCGATCGGCATCGAGACCAACGGCACGATCGAACCGCCCGACGGCATGGACTGGGTCTGCGTCAGCCCGAAAGCCGGCGCCGACCTCGTGGTGCGTCGCGGCCACGAACTGAAGTTGGTCTATCCGCAGGCCGGCGCGGCGCCGGAAGATTTTGCGGGGCTCGACTTCGAACGGTTTTCGCTGCAGCCGATGGACGGACCCGACGTGATCGAAAACACCGCACGCGCGGTCGACTACTGCCTGCGCCATCCGCAATGGCGGCTCAGCCTGCAGACACACAAGACACTCGGCATCAGATAGGACCAGATTTTCAAGATGTGGGAATTGACGAAATCATTTCGCTTCGAGGCCGCGCATTCACTGAAGGGAACGACCTTCGGCGCAGCCAGCGAGGAAATTCACGGCCACTCGTTTCGCGCCGAAGTGAGCGTGCGCGGCACGCCGGATCCCGCCACCGGCATGGTGCTGGATCTCGGCCTGCTCGAACGCAGCATGGAAGAGGTCCGCAAGACCCTCGACCACAAGCTCCTGAACAACATCGAGGCGCTTGGGACGCCGACGCTGGAAAACCTGTCGCGGTTCATCTGGGAGCAGGTCCAGCACGCCGGCGAGATCACCCGCGTCACCGTTCATCGCGATAGCTGCAACGAGAGCTGCACCTATTTCGGGCCGCAGGGCTAGGTATTCACTACACTACCGTCATTGCGAGGAGCGAAGCGACGACCGCGTCCGCCGATGCTCGAAGAGCGAAGGCGGAAGCAATCCATACTTTTCCGTGGCATGATGGATTGCTTCGCGGAGCCTGTCATCGGGCGGGCATTCGCCCGACCCGTTGGCTCGCAATGACAGAAAGTAACGTTGGGAATTCCGAATGGATATGTCGCTGATCGAGGATCGCAAGACGCGCGCGAGAGCCTGGTTCGAAGCGCTGCGCAACGACATCTGCGCGGCCTTCGAACGGCTGGAAGACGACGCCCCGGCCTCGCTCTATCCCGGCGACCCCGGACGCTTCGTGCGCACGCCGTGGGAGCGCACCGACCATACCGGGAAGCCCGGCGGCGGCGGGGTGATGTCGATGATGCGCGGGCGGCTGTTCGAGAAGGTCGGCGTGCACTGTTCCACCGTGCACGGCGAATTCGCGCCCGAGTTCCGTGCGCAGATTCCGGGCGCGGCCGACGATCCCAGGTTCTGGGCGTCGGGCATTTCGCTGATCGCGCATATGCGCAATCCGCACGTGCCGGCGGTGCATATGAACACCCGTTTCGTCGTTACCACCAAAGCCTGGTTCGGCGGCGGGGCTGACCTGACGCCGGTGCTCGACCGCCGACGCACCCAGGAAGACCCGGACACGATAGCCTTCCATCAGGCGATGAAGGAAGCCTGCGAGAGATCGAACGGCGTCGCCGACTACGACAAATACAAGAAGTGGTGCGACGAATATTTCTACCTGCCGCATCGCAAGGAAGCGCGCGGCATCGGCGGCATCTTCTACGACTGGCACGATTCCGGCGACTGGGACGCCGACCTCGTCTTCACGCAGGACGTCGGCCGCGCCTTCCTGAAAATCTATCCTGAACTCGTGCGGCGCAATTTCGCCCGTCAGTGGGATGCCGCGGACCGCGAGGAACAGTTGATCCGGCGCGGGCGCTATGTCGAGTTCAACCTGCTCTACGACCGCGGCACTATTTTCGGGCTGAAAACCGGCGGCAATGTGGATTCCATTCTCTCGTCGATGCCGCCGGAGGTAAAGTGGCCATGATCGCATGATCAGCTTGTCATGACCGATCGCTAGAATGCGATTCGTGTCATGCATTCCAAGGAGTAGATCATGGATTTGAAACCAGGCGATGTCGTCATTCTAAAGTCCGGCGGCCATCCGCTCAGCGTTGTGGATGTCAACGACGACAAAGTTGCGTGCGTGTGGATGGGCAATGAAGGCGATCTCTTTCGCGAGACGCTGCCATTAGCCGTCCTTGAACTCGCCGAGCCCGATACGTCGGATGACGAAGAGGAAGATGAGGAAGACGACGAAGAAGACGATGAAGAAGAAGAAGAGGAAGAGGACGCCAGCAAAGTCGCCTAAGCGAATTTCGACGTCGCCCGGCATCCACAGCCCGGCGACGTCATTTCCTGGAATTGGACCCCGTGCGGGGGATCTGATATTCGCGGCCAATCGACCGCGGCTTGCCACGGTCAAAAGCGCTGGAAGCGAAATGGCCGTGAAAAGATGACCCACCTGCCCCGCGCCATGCTGATCGACATGGACGACACCATCCTGTCGGCCTATGGCCGCCCCGAGATCGCCTGGCACAACGTCGCGGCGGAATTTGCCGGCGAGTTCGGGCCGCTCACCTCGCAGCAGGTTGCCACCGCCGTTCTGGATTCGGCGCGCAAATTCTGGGCTGTTGCCGAGGCCGAATGGCGGCTGAAGCTGGACGAAGCGCGGCGCGTAACCGTCCGGAACGGATTTGCTGCCCTTGCCGCCGGCGGCCACGCCCTGCCCGAAGACCTGGCGATACGGCTCGCCGACCGCTTCACCGCCTACCGCGAAGAGGAAATGTTCGTCTTCCCCGGCGCGCATGATGCGATCGACGAGCTGAAGGCGCGCGGCGTCAAGCTGGCGCTGGTGACCAACGGCGCCGCCGGCGCCCAGCGCGCCAAGGTCGAACGCTTTGCGTTGTCGGACCGTTTCGATCACATCCAGATCGAGGGCGAGCACGGTTTCGGCAAGCCGGACGAGCGTGCCTATCTGCATGCCATGCAGGTGCTCGGCGTCACGGCATCCGAGACCTGGATGATCGGCGACAATCTGGAATGGGAAGTCGTGGCGCCGCAGCGGCTCGGCATCTACGCCATCTGGATCGACGTGCATGGCGATGGCCTGCCCGCTGATACCACCGTGAAGCCCGATCGCATCATCCGCTCGCTGACGGAACTGCTGCCCCGCGAGCGCTGATAGACCGACTGAGGTTCCGTTATCAGGCTAGCCGGGGCCCATCGCACGATCGCGTGTTGTGAGCTTCCTCACAGTGCGGAAGCCGGCAATTCCAGATTGTGTCGACGTTGCTTCAAGGTTGAAACCCAAGGTTCACCGATGCCGAACGACGACACGCACAAGCCGCCGCCTGCGGCGGATGACATTGCAACGAAATCCGCCCCGCTCAGGTGGCTCTGGAAGTTCAATCACGGGCTCGACATCGTCAAAGGCCTGTCGCTGGTCACCGTGCTGAGCAGCCTTGTGGTCGGCTATTTTCAGTACCTCAACGCCTATCAGGAGAAGGTAGGCAGCCAGGCCAAGGAAGACATGGCCGCGGCGACGGCGACCTTCACGGAGATCTCACGCGCATTCTCCGAAGTACAGGCATTGCAGCAGACGCTTTATTCCGATTTCACGCGCGCCGTCCGGGACAGATCGGACGGAAGCGACCAGGCGCTCCTCACCAAGAACGCGCGCGCGATTTCCGATCGTTACGAAAAAGCGCGGATCGCACTCCGCGAAAATATCGACGTGCTGACGCGAAAGGCCGAAATCTATATCGATTGGGCAAGCAACACGTATCGCGATCCGGCCGAGAAGCATAACGTCGATGCCGATCCGCTGTCACGACAGGTGTTGCGCGACTATGCCTTCGACTGCTCCGACAAATACAATTTCCCGGCGTTCGGAAACGTGCATGTCGAGGACGACGATACGCCCGCCAAGGACGTTGCAGATGACGCCTATTGCGCAATCGCCGAGAAACGGGGCGTTGACGACAAGACCCAGCCGAAAGATGCTTTCATCCGGATCTGCGCCGAACCTCATACGCATAACAGGGTAGCCAAGAGAATCTATTGGTACAGCGCCAAGCACCACGTCCTGACGATGCACTACTGCTTCGAGGCCGCGCACAACAAACTGGCGGCCGCGCGGCAATGGGCCTCCCGGAGCGACCGGGACGCCGCGAAGGAAAGGGAAATCGTCGAGCGCGAGAACGAAATCAACGCCCAACTGGATGATCTGGCCGGGCGGGTCGGCGCGTTCAGCAGCCTGGCGCTGCATCAGATGGAGCGAATCCGGGTGAAATATCGTCCGGTCGGCTTTTTGTGCAGCGTGCCGCTCGTCCGCAACATACCGAGTTTAAACTGCTTCCCGATCCGCACGGCGTCGATCACTCATTAATCCGATCAGTGCCGCAGCACCGCCGTGATCATGACGACGCCGCCAACCATCACGGCGGCGTCGAGAATTGCTGTGTGGATATGCACCGGCATGCGCTCGATGAAAGCCTTGGCGAGGAACGCGCCGGGAATTGCGATGGCGCCGATCAGCAGCGCGAAGGCCAGCACCTGCGGGGTGACGACGCCGGCAATGCCGAACACCGAAATCTTGATGAGGCCGGTCACGACCGAAATCACGGCGTCCGTGGCAATCACGGCGGCCCCTTCGAGTCCGGACGCCATCAATAGCGACAACAGGATCACGCCGGACCCCGACGTGCCGCCGACCACCGCGCCATAGCCTACCGCGCTGATACCGAGGCCGGCATCGCCAATCCTGATATCGCGGTGCTTGGCCAACCGGCGCAGCGGCACGCTCAGGATCAGCATGCTGCCGATCACAAGCGCCGCGCCGGCGCTGGTAAGCCGCGTGTAGCCATAGGCGCCGAGCGCGGTGGTCAGCGCGGCGGCCGCGATCACGATTAGCGCGCGGCGCCGGTCAGCGTAGCGAAAATAGGCCACGAAGCGGCTGATATTGGTGAAGATCGCCGATATCGCGATGATCGGCACCACCGGCTCGGCGCCGACCAGCGGCACCAGCACCAGCGGCATCAACGCGCCGGTGCCATAGCCGGCAAGACCGCCGACGATGGAGGCCAGCAGCGCCATGCCGCCAACCAGCACGAGTTGACCGAGCGAAATGTCGGCGAAGCCGGCAAGAATATTCACAGCCGGTGATCGCGGGCGAAACGGGCGGCGGTCTGGTCGGCGATCGCGGCAAGCGCGGATGCATCCAGCGGAAAATCCGCGGCCAACCAGGCGTCTTCCGCAAGTGTCAGCACATGGCCCAGCGCAGGGCCCTCGGCAATGCCGCGGGAGATGAAATCGGCCGCCTTCAGCGGAAATTTCGGCGCGCTCCAGCGCTGCGGCAAAGTTGCGAGGTCGTGCCAGCGCGCGGCGCCATTGCCGACGCCGCCTGCCCGTGCCCACGCCAGCATCAGCCGGTCGCGGTAAGGATCCTCGCCGAGCCGATAGAGAAGCTGCCGCGCCCGCGCTTCGTCCTTGCTGGCGAGCCGCCACCAGCGATGGCCCATCGAGTCCAGTGCCTTGGTTTCCGCGTTGGAAAGGCGAAGCCGCGCCGAGACGCGCCTGGCGTCCTCAGTGACGGCGACCGTGAGCGCGGCGAGCCGGCGCATGGCGTTCGGCGGCAGCCCTAGCGCGCTTTCAGCCGCTATCATCGCCGCGAACGTTCCGGTGTAGGCGACACCGCCGAAGATCGGCAGCAGCAGCCCGGCATCCGCCATCGCCTGAACCGCAACCGCGGCTCCTTCCGCGATCAACAGCTTCAACATCTCCATCCGCACGCGTTCGGCGGAAAGGCCTGAGAGCCCCGCGCGCCCGTCAATGCAGGCGAGATATCCGGCACGGTCCGGCTCACCCGCCCCGTAGGCGGCATGCATGCGGAAGAAGCGCAGGATGCGCAAATAATCCTCAGCGATCCGCTGGCCGGCATCGCCGATGAAGCGCACGCGTTTGGCTTCGATGTCGGCCAGCCCGCCGACATGGTCATGCACGATGCCGTCGGCATCGACGGACAGCCCGTTGATGGTGAAGTCGCGCCGTTCCGCATCGCGAACCCAGTCGCGCCCGAACGCAACCTTGGCCTTGCGGCCAAAGGTCTCGGTGTCCTCGCGCAAGGTCGTGACCTCGAACGGATGCGATTCGACGACCAGTGTGACCGTACCGTGGTCGATGCCGGTCGGCACGCATTTGATGCCGGCCGCCTTGGCGCGGCGGACGACCTCGTCGGGCAGCGCCGTGGTCGCGATGTCGATATCACCAAGGGGAATTTTCAGAAGCGCATTGCGCACGGCGCCGCCGATCACGCGGGCCTCCTCGCCGCCGCCATTGAGCAACGCGAGCGCGCGCGCGGCCGGACCGGATCTGAGCCAGGGCGCGTCCGCCAGCACGCGGGCCTCGCTCATTTCTCGTCTCCGTGAACCAGCTTGCCGTCTTCCATGTGCGCGGGAACGTAGGTCGAATCCGGCGGCGCGCCGGAGAATTGGGCGAGCAGGACGAAGCTGATCACGACCAGTAGCAGCGATCCCAGCACCAGTTTGGCGACAAGATGAGCCGGCCATGACGAGGACGCGAACACGCCGGCACGGGTGGCGATCAGAAACAGCGCATAGGCCACGAACGGGATCAGAAAAATCGCAATCTCGGTCAGAATCGGACGGATCATGCGAGATAAATCCGCTCATACAACACGCGCAGAATTCCTGCGGTCGCGCCCCAGATGTACCGTTCGGCGAACGGCATGGCGTAATAGGAGCGCTCCATGCCGCGGAATTCCTTGGCATGAATCTGATGGTTTTCGGGATTCATCAGGAACGCCAGCGGCACCTCGAAGGCGTCAACCACCTCGCCTTCGTTGATCGTCAGTTTGAAGCCGGGCTTCACGCGCGCCACCGTCGGCAGGATGCGAAACCCGAAGGCGGTTCCATAGAGGTCGAGATAGCCGATCGGCTCGATGAACTCACGTTTAAGGCCGACTTCCTCCTCCGCCTCGCGCAAGGCAGCGTCGAGCGGGGAAGCGTCGGTCGTATCGATCTTGCCGCCCGGAAAGGAAATCTGGCCCGCGTGGCTGGAGAGATGCGGCGAGCGCTGCGTCAGCAATACGGTCGGCTCGCGGTGATCAACTACCGGGATCAGCACCGCTGCCGGGCGCACCGGCTGCTCCCGCGCCACGATCTCGAGCATGTAGTCGTTGCCCGCGTCACCGGTTTTCGGAATGATTTCGGGATCAACCAGGCCGGGGGGCACGTCGAAATTCAGCCGGGCCTGGCTCCGCGTGAAGAACTCCGCCGAGTTGATCGGAGCCGCCTCCATCTTTTTCAGCATCGGCTCGTTCAAACTGCGTCCCTCACCTGCTGCGCGTCCGCCATCGCAAAGAACTCACCGCCGGACTCGATGCCGAACATCGGCTGACCATCGACCACCCGCTCTTCCCCCATGTCAACCAGATCGTAATAGAGCGCGCGGGTCACCTTCGCCCACAGATCGGCGCGGACGTGCAGATAGGGCGCCAGCCCGCCGTCGGCGGCCGGCTCGAACCGCAGGCGATGGGCAGAATCGCATGGCACCCAGTCGTCAACGTTGGTGCGAAAGCGCAGCAGCCGGCCGCGATCGCCGGCTTCGTTTTGCATCTCCACCGCCAGGAACGGCGCATCGTCCACGCGGATACCGACCTTCTCGACCGGGGTCACGAGAAAGTGCTTACCGTCCTCGCGCTTGAGAATGGTCGAAAACAGCCGCACCAGCGCCGGCCGCCCGATTGGCGTGCCCATGTAGAACCATGTGCCATCGCCGGCGATTCGCATGTCGAGATCGCCGCAGAACGGCGGATTCCACAGGTGGACCGGCGGCAACCCCTTGCCGGCCGAGGTGGCGTTGGCGGCTTCCCTCGCAGCGACAGTCAGTCCTTCGAGGCCTTGAGCGCCGGTTTGCCCTTGCTTCGCCATTGTTTGCCCTGAGTCTAGCGCTCGATCTGGCACGATTGGTGCACATATACCGAGATATGTGTTCCCGACGATTTGTGTCCGTACTATTGCGGATCAAGTCGCCACATCGTGATGCCGTTCATACCCCGAAATACCGGTAATGTGGGGATAGTTTAATTCAACGAATACATGGCCTTTGCACAGGTTTAGCATGAGGTTCGTGGCATGACGACGCAACCAGCGGCGTCATGAAGCGGTTAGATGGTTGAAGGAGAAAGACATGGCGAGTGCAGACGGTGTCGAGAAACTCGAGGACGCGATCGTCCGGTCGGCCGAGCAGGTCGCCGACCAGATCCGCGCCGCGAAGGAAGCAATCTCCACCGTCATCTTCGGCCAGGACCGGGTGATTGAAAACACCCTGGTGACGATCCTGTCCGGCGGCCACGCGCTGCTGATCGGTGTGCCCGGCCTCGCCAAGACCAAGCTCGTCGAAACGTTGGGCATCACGCTCGGGCTGGACACCAAGCGCATCCAGTTCACGCCGGACCTGATGCCCTCAGACATTCTGGGCGCCGAGGTGCTGGACGAGAGCACTACCGGCAAGCGGTCGTTCCGCTTCATCGCGGGACCGGTGTTCGCGCAGCTCCTGATGGCCGACGAAATCAACCGCGCCAGCCCGCGTACACAATCGGCGCTGCTGCAAGCCATGCAGGAACAGCACATCACTGTTGCCGGCGCGCGGCATGATCTTCCCAAACCGTTCCACGTGCTCGCCACGCAAAACCCGCTGGAGCAGGAAGGCACCTATCCGCTGCCCGAGGCGCAGCTCGACCGCTTCCTGATGGAGATCGACGTCGATTATCCCGACCGTGACGCCGAACGCCGCATCCTGTTCGAAACGACCGGCGCGGAAGAGACGCTGGCCAAGGCCTCGATGAACGCGGAAATTCTGATCACGGCGCAGCGGCTGGTGCGGCGCCTGCCGGTCGGCGACAGCGTCGTCGAGGCGATCCTGTCGCTGGTGCGCGCCGCGCGTCCGAGTTCCGAGGACGGCGGCGACAAGCTGATCGCCTGGGGGCCGGGCCCGCGCGCCAGCCAGTCGCTGATGCTGGCGGTCCGCGCCCGCGCGCTGCTCGACGGCCGCCTCGCGCCCTCGATCGACGACGTGCTCGATCTCGCCGAACCCATTCTCAAGCACCGCATGGCGCTAACCTTCTCGGCGCGGGCGGAAGGCCGCACCATTCCCGACGTGATCAGACAGTTGAAGACGCGGATCGGTTGATGGCCGCAGAGACCAGCCACGAGACCAGGGAGATCCTAGCAATCCGACGTGCCGATGGCGAAAGCCGAACGCTCGCCGCATCGCTTCCCCGTCTCGTGCTCGAAGCCCGCCGCATCGCTGCCAACGTCATCCATGGCCTGCATGGCAGACGCCGCGCAGGCGCCGGCGAGAGCTTTTGGCAGTATCGCCGCTTCGTCTCCGGCGAGCCGTCGCAGAATGTCGACTGGCGGCGCTCGGCGCGTGACGATCATCTCTATGTCCGCGAGCAGGAATGGGAGGCCGCGCATACGGTGTGGCTGTGGCCCGACCGTTCGCCGTCGATGGTGTTTGCCTCCAAGGGTGCGCGCGACTCCAAGTTGGAGCGCGGCCTGATCGTAACGTTTGCGCTCGCCGAACTATTGGTTTCGGGCGGCGAACGCGTCGGCATTCCCGGCCTGATGAACCCGACCGCAAGCCGCAACGTGATCGACAAGATGGCGCAGGCGATGTTGCACGACGATGCAGTGCGCGCGAGCCTGCCGCCGTCGTTTGTCCCGTCGGCGCTGGCCGAAATTGTCGTATTGTCCGACTTCTGGTCGCCGATGAGCGAAATCAGGACGATGCTCGCCGGCCTGTCATCCTCCGGCGCCCATGGCACGCTCATCCAGGTCGTCGATCCCGCCGAGGAAACCTTTCCCTATGCCGGCCGGGTCGAATTCGTCGAGCCGGAAGGCTTTGGTGTCATCACCGCGGGCCGCGCCGAAAGTTGGGCCAGCGACTACGTCACGCGCGTAGCACTGCATCGCGACGAGATCCGCAGCGAGACCAACAAGCTCGACTGGTTGTTCTCGACCCACACCACCAGCCGTTCCGCCGCCGAGCTCCTGCTGTTTTTGCATTCGGGCATGATGGTAGCTAAGGGAACCGCGCGCGGCTCAACCGTCAAGGCGGGGCGCAGCGCATGATAGCGGGTCTTCCCCTCACCTTTGCGCAACCGCTGCTGTTGCTGGGCCTGTTGAGCCTGCCGGTGCTGTGGTGGCTGTTGCGCGTCATGCCGCCGCGGCCGAGGCGGATCGAGTTTCCGCCGACGCGGCTCTTGTTCGACATCAAGCCGAAGGAAGAAACCCCGTCGCGGACGCCGTGGTGGCTGACGGCGCTGCGCCTTGCCGCCGCGGCGCTGGTCATCCTTGCCGCCGCAGGCCCGATCTGGAATCCGCAGACCGCGGTCGGCGGCAGCAACGCGCCATTGGTGATCCTGCTCGACGATGGCTGGAGCGCGGCTGCAAGCTGGGACACGCGGATCAAGGCCGCGGACGAGCTGATCGCCAATGCCGAGAACGACCGCCGCGGCGTCGCGCTCGTTCCGCTTTCCGAGCCCGCGCGTGATGTCACGCTGATGCCGGCCGGCACCGCGCGGGTCGCGCTGCGTCAGATCGCACCCAAGCCTTATTCCATCGATCGCGTCGACACCCTTGGCGCGCTCGACCGCTTCCTGAAGACAACTGGAGACGCTGAGATCACGTGGCTGTCCGACGGCGTCGATACCGGGCGCGGCGCCGAATTTGTCGAAAATCTCGGCAAGACCATCGGCGACCGCAAGCTGACGGTGTTCGAGGGCGGCGCAGCTCCGGCGCAGGCGCTGGTTGCCGCCGAAAACGCCGCGGCGAAGATGACGGTCAAGGTGCTGCGCACCACCGGCGGCGCCGCCGCGGGCGTAGTTCGCGCGATCGATGCCAAGGGCTCGCCGATCGGCGAGGCGCGCTACGCGTTTGGAATGCAGGATCGCGAGAGCGAAGCGGCGTTCGATCTGCCCGTCGAACTACGCAACGATATCTCGCGGCTGGAAATATCGGGCGAACGATCGGCCGGCGCGGTGCAACTGCTCGACAAACGATGGCGGCGGCGCGCCGTCGGCGTCGTCACCGGCGCGACCAGCGATACTGCCCAGCCGCTATTGGCGTCGACCTTCTATCTGACCCGCGCGTTGTCGCCATTCGCCGACGTGCGGCTCGGCGACCGCGGCGCGGCGCAGCAGGTGATCGCGCAATTCCTCGATCAGCGGCTGCCGATGATCGTACTCGCCGATGTCGGCACGCTGTCGCCGGAAATCCGCGAGCGGCTGAACGCGTGGATCGATCAGGGCGGTGTGCTGGTGCGGTTCGCCGGCCCCCGTCTGGCGCAGGCCGATGATGACCTGGTGCCCGTGAAACTGCGTCGCGGCGGCCGCATCCTCGGCGGCAGCCTGACTTGGGAAAAGCCGCAGCATCTGGCTTCCTTCGCCGCCGACGGCCCGTTCGCGGGACTTGCGGTGCCCAAGGACATCACAGTGAACCGGCAGGTGCTGGCCGAGCCGGATGCAGTGCTCGCAACCAAGACCTGGGCGTCGCTGGAAGACGGCACTCCGCTGGTCACCGGCGAGCACCGCGGCAGGGGTATTGTCAGCCTGTTCCATGTCGGCGCCGACTCGCGCTGGTCGGACCTGCCGATGTCCGGCAGCTTCGTCGAAATGCTGCGCCGGCTGGTCGACATGTCCGGCTACACCTCGAAACCCGGTGCGGGCGTTGCGAGCGAGGCGACCAATGTCGAGACCGTGGCGCCGTTGCGCACCCTCGATGGTTTCGGCGCATTCGGCCCGCCGCCTTCGACCGCCAAGCCGATGCCGGCGGATTATCGCGACCGCGGGACCTCAGAACATCCGCCGGGCTTCTACGGCCCAGCCGACGGCCCGATCGCGGTCAACACGCTGGCCTCGGCCGATCGCATCGCGCCGCTCGATACATCCTCCTTGCGCGCGCAACGCGCCAGCTACACCAATGCCGAACCGCGCGATTTGCGCGGCATCCTGCTGTCGTCGTCGCTGGTGCTGTTCCTGATTGATGCCGTCGTGGTTGCGATGCTGGGCGCGGGCCTTGCGGCGTTGTGGCGGCGACGCACGGCGACGGCCGCCGTTCTGTTGGCCCTGATTCTGTCGGCGGCCTCGATCGCGCCTTCGCCGACGCGCGCCCAAGGCAACGATGAGTTCGCCATCAAGTCGGTGTCGCAGACGCGCCTTGCCTATGTCGTCACGGGAAATGCCGACGTCGATTCCATCGTCAAGGCCGGCATGACCGGACTGACGCTGTTCCTGGCGCAGCGTACCGCGCTGGAGGCCGGCGATCCCGTCGGCGTCGATCCTGCGCGCGATGAACTGGCGTTCTTTCCGCTGATCTATTGGCCGGTAGTGCCGGGCGCTCCGAAGCCGCCGCAGGATGCCATCAACCGCATCGACGCTTACATGAAACAGGGCGGCACGGTGCTCTTCGACACGCGCGATGCAGTCGAGGCGCCGCCGGGCGAGAACGGCGCGTCGCAGACGCCGGGCATGCGCACCTTGCGCGAAATTCTCTCCTCGCTCGACGTGCCTGAACTGGAGCCGGTGCCGCGCGAGCACGTGCTGACCAAGACGTTTTACCTGCTGCGCGATTTCCCCGGCCGCTTCAATTCGGGCCAGACCTGGGTCGAGACCCTGCCGCGCGAGGATGACGACGATGCAGCCTCGCGGCCGGCACGCGGCGGCGACGGCGTCTCGCCCATCATCATCACCTCGAACGATCTCGCCGGCGCCTGGGCGCACCGGCCGGACGGGCAGCCGATGCTGCCGCTGACGCCGGGCGAGCCGCGCCAGCGCGAATTCGCGTTCCGCTCCGGCGTCAACATCGTGATGTACACGCTGACAGGCAACTACAAGGCCGACCAGGTCCACGCGCCCGCCCTGATCGAGCGGTTGGGGCAATAGGCCATGCAATACGGTATCGCGTTCACCCCCCTCGTTCCGACGCTCGTGCTGTGGATCGCGCTCGCGGCCATCGTCGCGATCTCGGCGCTATTGCTGCTCGGGCGTTCGCGCGGAGCTGCGGTGCGCGTCGCGGCGCTGGCGCTGATCCTGCTGGCCCTCGCCAATCCTTCCTTCACGCGCGAGGACCGCGAGCCGTTGTCCTCGGTCGCCGCCGTCGTAATCGACAAGAGCCCGAGCCAGAATTTCGGCACCCGCAATCAGGAGACGGCCAAGGCGCAGGAGGCGCTGGTCGATACGCTGAAGAAGATCAAGGGGCTGGAAGTTCGGGTCGTCGAAGCCGGACAGGCCGACGGCGAGACCGACGGCACGAAGCTGTTCGGCGCGCTGTCCTCGGCGCTGTCGGACGTTCCCGTCGACCGCGTCGCCGGCGCGTTCCTGATCACCGATGGCCGCGTGCATGACATTCCCGCCAACGCCGCCGCCCTCGGCTTCCAGGCGCCGGTACATGCACTCGTCACCGGACGCAAGGACGAGCGCGACCGCCGGATCGCGATTTCGGCCGCGCCGCGCTTTGGCATCGTCCGACAGCCCCAGACCATCACCTACCGGCTCGACGACCAGGGCGTCACCGGCCAGCGCGCCAGGATCGTGGTGCGCCGCGACGGCGAAGTGATCAGCGAGCGCACGCTCTCGAGCGGCCAAACCGCCAATGTCGAGGTCGACATCAAGCATGCCGGGGCGAACATCGTCGAGATCGAGGCCTCGCCGCTCGATAACGAGCTGACGCTAGTGAACAATCGCGCTGTGGTCGCGATCGAAGGCGTGCGCGACAGGCTCCGCGTGCTGCTGGTATCCGGCGAGCCGCATTCCGGCGAACGCACTTGGCGCAATCTCTTGAAGTCCGACGCGAGCATTGATCTCGTGCATTTCACGATTCTGCGCCCGCCGGAGAAACAGGACGGCACGCCGATCAACGAATTGTCGCTGATCGCATTTCCGACGCGGGAATTGTTCCAGCAGAGGATCAATGATTTCCAGTTGATCATCTTCGACCGCTACGCCCGCCAGGGTGTGCTGCCGATCCCCTATTTCGAGAATATGGCGCGCTATGTGCGCGCCGGGGGCGCGGTGCTGGTATCCGCCGGACCAGACTACGCCTCGACCAGCAGCATCTGGCGCACGCCCTTGGATACGGTGTTGCCAGCAGAACCGGTCGGCGTCACTGAAAAGCCGTTCTATGCGCACCTAAGCGACGCCGGTAAGCGCCATCCGGTGACGCGCGGCCTCGAAGGCTCCGCCAGCGAGCCGCCGCGCTGGAGCCGCTTCTTCCGCACGGTGGACACGCGCAACGCGATCGGCGCGCCCGTGATGACCGGCGCCGACGGCAAGCCGCTGCTGCTATTGTCGCGCTTCGGCGAAGGTCGGGTCGCGCTTCTACTGTCGGACCACATCTGGCTGTGGGCGCGCGGCTACGAAGGCGGCGGGCCGCATCTGGATCTGCTGCGGCGGACGTCGCACTGGCTGATGAAGCAGCCTGACCTGGATGAAGAGGCGCTGCGCCTGCAGATCCAGGGCAAGGACCTCGTAGTGCTGCGCCAGACCATGGCCGACAACGTGCCGCCGGTGACCGTGACGTCGCCGAGTGGCGCCACGAAAGAACTCACGCTGACGGCAAGCGAGCCCGGCACCTGGCGCTCCACCCTTCCCGCCAACGAACTCGGGCTGTGGCAGGCAACCGACGGCGCGCTGAAAGCCCTGATCAATGTCGGGCCGACCAATCCGAAGGAATTTTCGGAGGTCACATCGACGACCGAGATGCTGAAGCCGCTGGCGCAGGCCACCGGCGGCGACGCGCGCCGCGTGGCCGATAGCGGCAGCATCGATCTTCCGCGCGTGGTGCCGGTGCGCGCCTCCGGCATCTTCCATGGCGACGGCTGGATGGGCGTGAAGATGCGCGACGCCAGTGTCGTCAAGGGCGTCGGCGTGCTGCCGATGTTCGCCGGTCTGGTCGGGCTGTTGCTGCTGCTCGGCGCGTTTGCGGCAACCTGGGTGCGCGAGGGGCGCTGATCCCGACGATGATCTTCAGTACCGCCGTCTTATGCGGCCTCGTCGGCGCGGCGCCATCTGGGGAACGGATCGGCCAGTCTGGCCCACGCCTCGATGTGCATTCCCGGTTTTCCCGGAACAAGGCAAGCGTCCAGGCGTGCCTTGATCGCGTCCTGGTCCATGGCCGTGCCGATGAAGACGATCTCCTGTCGGCGGTCGCCATATAGCTCGTTCCAGTTCTTCTTGAGCGACTGCCGCCAGAACGGATCGTTCGGCCAGCGCTCTGCAGGTACGTTGGCCCACCAAAATCCCAGACCTTCGGTCCGGACGATCGCGCCCGCCTGGCTCAATTCGCCCAGCCACTGCGGACGCGTAGCGATCCAGAAATGCCCCTTCGCCCGGATGACTCCGGGCCAAGTCTCCTTCAGGAACTGATGGAACTTGGCGGGATCGAACGGCCGGCGCGCGCGATAAACGAAATTGCTGACACCGTATTCTTCGGTCTCGGGCTTGTGGTCTGCAAAGCCGTACAATTCCTTGAACCAAAGCGGATGTTGCTGCGCCTTCTCAAAATCGAAGCGCCCGGTGTTGAGAATGCGCTCGAAGGGCGCATTGGCGAAATTGGTCTCGACGATATCGGCGGCGGGATTCAGCGCGCGGATGATGTTGCGGGCGGCTTCCAGTTGGTCTTTGGAAGCATCGTCGATCTTGTTGAGCACCACCACGTCGGCGAACTCGATCTGCTCGACCAGCAGATCCACCATCGTGCGCGTATCGTCAGCCCCGAGCGATTCGCCCCGATCGTTCAGGAAATCCGTCGATGAGTAGTCCCTCAGCAGGTTTACCGCGTCGACCACCGTCACCATCGTGTCGAGCACCGCCACGTCGGAAAGACTGTCTCCTTCTTCGGTACGGAAATCGAACGTCGCTGCAACGGGAAGCGGCTCCGAAATGCCGGTGGATTCGATCAGGAGGTAGTCGAACCGATTGCCTTCGGCGAGCGCACGAACTTCCTTGAGCAGGTCGTCGCGCAGCGTGCAGCAAATGCACCCGTTGGTCATTTCGACAAGCTTTTCGTCAGTCCGCGACAGGTTCGCACCTCCATCGCGCACGAGGTCTGCGTCGATGTTGACCTCGCTCATGTCGTTCACAATCACCGCCACCTTCAGGCCGTGACGGTTGTTCAGCACATGGTTTAGCAAAGTTGTCTTTCCAGCCCCGAGGAAGCCGGACAAGACGGTGACGGGGAGTTTGCGCATGGAGATCAAAGAGCCTGTTCAGTTGACGGAGTCCCAGTCGGGGATGGCGAAGCATTTGGGACTCCAGAAGATGTTATGTTATAACATAACATATAGGATCGAGCGGCTGTCAACCGGGAAAATCGGAGCCCGACCAACCGAGGCGGTCGATCAATTACTCTGCAGGTGGCATGCGCTTTGTTCGTCGGCGTAGGAGCATGCGTCAGATGTGTTCGGCCCTTATCGATTCGCGCGGAGTGGTCGGCTCGCGAGACGAGACGGCGTCCAAGCGCATTCGGTCATCCGACCGAGCCAGGGAGCGGTACGGCGGCGCGCGCGCACTCATGAAGCTCGTCCACCGTTGCACTTTTCACACAGGCCGTTCAGATTGTGCTGCCACGCGAACGGGCCAAGGTTGACCGGTCCAGCGATGCCTGATGTTATAATATAACATCGAGGGGGCCAGGTGTGCTCTCGGCCCTTCGATGCGGGGCGCCTGTCGGCATGAAGTGGTTTCGGTCGAACATCAAAACTGGCTCGCGGCTGGCGCTGCTCGCGCTCGCCATCCAGTTTGCGCTGTCGTTCGGGCATTTCCACCAGGCTGCCGCGCAGACGCCACGACCCGGACTGGCGGGCGCCGATCTTGCCCACGCCGCGCTTGATGCGGCCGGCGAGGTACAGCAGCATCAGCCTTCCGATCACGAGACCGATCAGCATACGGCGCATGCCTGTGTCATCTGCGCCGTCACCTCGCTGGCCAACAATTTCCTGTTTGCCAGCTCGCCTTTGCTGGAGCTGCCACAGGCGATCGAACTCCTCCATCTGACAACCGAGGCCGAATTCGCGCATCTCGGCTCGCTCCATCCTGCATTCCAGTCCCGCGCGCCTCCCGCCGCCTAACATCGATTGATTGATGCACTCCCGAGGGGTTGCCGCGCCGGACGCGGCTCTCCGAGGGAAAATCGGAATCGATCCGTCGCACATCGACGGGATCAGGATCGGGACAATGACATTCAAGAAGAAACGAGCGTTCCATTTCGGTGGGGCAAGCTGGCTATTGCTATGCGCGATGGCAGACGGGGCACTGGCGCAGGACGCACCATCCTCCTCGACACAACTGCCTGGGATCACCGTGACGGCGCCAAGCCCGATCGTGCGACGCAGGGCAGTCGTTCCCTCGCAGACGCCAGTGCGCGTCGCCCGCACCGCGCCCGGCCGCACCAGGGAGCGCGCGCCGCAGCCGCCACAACCGGCGCCGGCTGCTCCCGCGCCTCAACAGGGCGTGCTCCCGATCGTCACGGATCAATTTGCAACCGTCACGGTGGTGCCCAACGAGGAGATCCGCCGCCAAGGCACCGCCCAGCTTGGCGATCTCCTGTTCTCGAAGCCCGGCATTACCGGCTCAACCTTCGCGCCCGGTGCCGCGAGCCGGCCGATCATCCGCGGCCTCGACGTCAATCGCGTCGGCATCCTCGAGAACGGCACCAACGCTGGCGGCGCCTCCGATCTCGGCGAAGATCATTTCGTGCCGGTCGATCCACTGGCGACAAACCAGGTCGAAGTCATCCGTGGTCCGGCGGCGCTGCGCTACGGATCGACATCGATCGGCGGCGTCGTCAGCGCAACCAACAATCGCATCCCCGACGCCCTGCCCTCATGCGCGGCGACACCGTTCCAGACCTACGGACTGCCGGCGAAAGCGCCGCTCGCAAACGTGGGATCTCCTGCCTGCGTCACGGTCGAAACCCGAACGGCCGTCAGTTCCGTCGACCGCGGTGTCGATGGCGGCATCCTGATCGATGCCGGCGGTGGCAATTTCGCTGTTCATGCCGACGCCTATGGCCGCAAGGCCAGCGATTACAGCATTCCGAGCTATCCGTATTTGTTCGACCAGACCCGGCCGGTCAACGGCCGGCAACCGAATTCGGCGATGCAGGCGGCTGGTGCATCGATTGGCGGCTCCTACATCTTCGATGGCGGATTTATCGGCGCGGCGGTCACGCAGAACGATACGCTCTATCGTATCCCTGGCATCGACGGCGCCGATCACCAGACCCGTATCGACGCGCGCCAGACCAAATTTACGGCCAAGGGTGAATACCGGCCGGATGCGGCCGCGATCGACGCCGTCAGGTTTTGGGCGGGCGCCACCGATTACAAGCACAACGAGATCGGTCTTGCCGATCCCGCCGATCTCTCGTCGGCCGGCGTGCGGCAGACCTTTACCAACAAGGAGCAGGAAGGCCGCGTCGAGGTGCAGATGGCGCCGTTCAACGCGCGCTTTGCCGCTGTTACGACCGCCTTCGGCCTGCAGGCCGGGCATCAGGAACTGACGGCATCAAGCCCGGACGATCCGACCAGCCCGCTCAACGGGTTGTTCGATCCCAACAAGAATAACAGGGTCGCCGGCTACGTCTTCAACGAGTTGAAGTTCACTGACTCAACCAAGGCGCAGATCGCGGGCCGTATCGAGCATGTCAGTCTCAGCGGAACGACGCCGGCATTTGTTCCGGAGCTGTTCGACCTCAACGTCGACCCTGCCGCGATTGGTCCTGCCACACCACGCAACCTGAACTTCACGCCGAAAAGTGCGAGCGTCGGTCTGCTCCAGGATTTGCCAGGGGGTCTTGTCGCAAGTATTACCGCCCAGTACGTCGAGCGCGCGCCCAAGCCGGCGGAATTGTTTTCGCGCGGACCGCACGATGCGACCGCAACGTTCGATATCGGCAATCCCAATCTCGGCATCGAAACCGCCAAATCGATCGAGATCGGACTACGACGCGCCACCGGCCCCTTCCGATTCGAAGCGACGGCTTACTACACCAAGTTCAATGGCTTCATTTTCCGTCGTCTCACCGGCAACACCTGCGAGGATGTTGCCTGCGTCGGTCCTGCGGACCCGGCTTTTCCCCTCGAGCTGAACCAGGCGATCTATTCGCAGCGCGACGCCACCTTCCGCGGCGGCGAGTTCCAGAGCCAGTTGGACGTAGGGCCGCTCTACGGCGGCATCTGGGGCATCGAGAACCAGTTCGACGTCGTCCGCGCAACCTTCGACGACGGCACCAATGTCCCGCGCATCCCACCCGTGCGCGTGGGCGGCGGCCTGTTCTGGCGCGATGCCAATTGGCTGACGCGGATCAACCTGCTGCACGCCTTCGCCCAGAACGATATCGCCCCGATCGGCGAGACACCGACCGCGGGTTATAATCTGTTGAAGGCAGAAGTCAGCTACAGGACGAAGCTCGATCCCACCTGGTTCGGAGCGCGGGAAATGATCGTCGGCCTCGTCGGCAACAACCTCTTGAACGAGAACATCCGCAATTCGGCGTCCTTCAACAAGGACGAGGTCCTGTTGCCGGGCATTGGCGTGCGCGCATTTGCCAACCTGAAGTTCTAGAGCGCGGACGGTACGGCTTCCCAGGGGTGGCGTTAGCTGGTGCCACCAGCTAACGTTCATTTGGAATGACGGTGGATACCGCGTATCCACCGTCGTGTTCCCAGCCCGTGGAAGCAGATGCACAACCGCTAGATGACTGCCCCTATCAATATTCACGTCTACAGCGACGCGCTCGTTCTGCTCGGCACTGCGGGTGTCATCATTCCGCTGGTCCGGCGGTTCGGCCTCAATCCCGTCCTCGGCTATCTCGGCGCCGGCGCGATCCTGGGGCCTCTTGGGCTGGGATCGTTCATCGAGCATTTCCCGTTTCTCTACTGGTTCACGGTTGTCGATCCCAAGAACGTCTCCGGCATTGCGAACCTTGGCGTCGTTTTCCTGCTGTTCCTGATCGGCATGGAATTGTCGTACGATCGATTGAAGGCGATGCGCCGCCTGATCTTCGGGCTAGGCACCTTGCAGATCGTCCTCTCCACGGTGGCGATCGGCACGGCCGCCGCCCTTGTGGGGAACAAAGCTCCGGTAGCACTCATCCTCGGCGCGTGCCTGGCCTTGTCCTCGACCGCCATTGTCGTCGAGATTCTTTCCCGGCAAAGGCGACTCAGCACAAGTGCGGGACGGGCGAGCTTTGCGACGTTGCTGGCGCAAGACCTGGCAGTCGCTCCTCTCCTGCTCTTTATCTCCATTTTTGGCGCGAGCGAGTCTGGCTCGGTCGTCGTCACACTCGCTCTTGCGCTCCTCAACGCCGCCATTGCACTCGGCGTGATTGTCATCGTTGGCCGCGTGGTAATGAGACCTCTGTTTCGTCTGGTCGCATCGGTGGGCATGAGCGACCTGTTCGTCGCAACAACGCTGTTCGTGATCGTCGCAACCGGGGTGGCCGCCGCCCTGGCTGGATTCTCCATGGCTCTTGGCGCCTTCGTCGCTGGATTGCTGCTTGCCGAGACGGAATTCCGCAAAGCAATCGAGACTGCCATCGATCCTTTCAGAGGTCTCCTGCTTGGCCTGTTCTTCTTCACGGTCGGCATGAACATCGATTTCCGGGAACTGGCCCGCGATCCGGTCTGGCTGATCGCGGGTGCGGCCGGGTTGATCGCGGCAAAATCCATCATCCTGATCTTCCTGGCCCGAATGTTTCGGCTCTCCTGGCCGGCAGCGCTCGAGGTCGGTCTGTTGCTCGGTCCCGGCGGCGAGTTTGCTTTTGTCGGCATCGGGATGGCGACAACGCTCGGCCTGATCGACACTAATGTATCGAGTTTCGCCGTCGCGCTGACATCGCTGACGATGATGCTCACCCCCGCTCTGTCCCATGTCGCACGACGGCTAGCGCCGATGGTGCGCGAAGATAAGCCGCTCGCCCCCGAGCTCGCCGTCGCGCCAACAGGAGGGAGCGGCCATGCCATTGTCGTCGGACATGGCCGAGTTGGACAGGTGGTCTGCGCGATGCTCGATCACCATGAGTTCAAGTACCTTGCCGTCGACAATGACGCTGCCGCTGTACCGGAGCAGCGAAGACAAGGGCGCACCGTCTTTTACGGTGACGCGACAAATCCGGAGTTTTTGAAGAGCTGCGGCCTCATGGAAGCCGCGGCGGTCATCGTCACGATCAATGAACCTGCAGGCATCGACGAAATCGTCGCGCAGGTTCGCGCGCTGCGGAAAGATATATTGATCGTTTCGCGCGCTCGCGACGCCGACCACGCACGGCATCTCTACAGGATCGGCGTCACCGACGCAGTGCCGGAAACCATTGAGGCAAGCCTGCTGTTATCAGAAGCAGCCCTGATCGGCCTGGGAGTGGCGATGGGACTGGTCGTTGCGTCCATCCACGAGAAGCGTGAGGAGTTTCGGCACGAACTGCAGCAGGCGGCCGGAAATGCAGGATCCGAGCCGAAGCCGGCGGCCGGCACCAAAAAGCGTCGACTTTTCCTATAGCCACGGGCCCTGCAGAGCTGCACCGCCGCGCCGGGCCTACGTCGCCTTGCTCCAGTCCGGCCGGATGTCGCCGGAGACGCCATCGAAGGCGCCCTCGACCAGTTCTGCCACCAGCAGGCGGCTGTAATCGACGGGACCCGGCATGATCACGCGTCCCTTCGGTATGACCTTGAAGCCGACGCGGCCGTAATAGGGTTCATCGCCGACCAGAATGACAAGGCGATGGCCCTTGGCCTTGGCGTCCTGCAGCGAGCGATCGAGCAGCATGCGGCCGACGCCGCGCTTCCGGAACGGCGGCTCGACCGTCAACGGCCCAAGCATCAGGGCCGGCGTATCGCCGATGCAGATCGGCAACTGGCGCACGGAGCCGACCAGCAATGTGCCGATCCGCGCCGTAAACGAGAGGTCGAGCAGATGATCGACATGCTCGCGCAGGCGGTAGGCGCTCAGCACGAAACGGCCGGGACCGAACGTGCGTTCGTGCAAGCGTTCGATCGCCTGCGCGTCTTTCGGTGTTTCGGGGAGGATGGTGACGTCAAGTTCGCTCATGATGGGGCGCGGGATAGCATCTGGCGGCGGCGCGGTCCATCGCTGGAAGCGGCCATCCCTGTATTGCCTCAATCCCTGCCAATGGCGGGCTGGGACAAATAGGACAGCAGCTTTATTTCACGGCGGCCGCGCGTCACCGTATCCAACACCAGCCCCGAGGCTACCGACAACACCGCCACGATCATCAAGCCCATCGACAGCACCGCGGTCGGTAGCCGCGGAACGAGGCCTTCCTCGAGATAGGTGATGATCACGGGGATCGCGAGGCCGATCGAGACCAGCATCAGGAAGACGCCGATGAGCGTGAAAAACCGCAGCGGCTTTTCCGACCGGTACAGCTTCAGGATGGTGCTGAGAATCCGGAAACCGTCGCGCCAGGTGTTGAGCTTGCTGAACGATCCTTCGGGGCGGGCATAATAAGGCGTCTCGACTTCCATCACCGGCAGCGCCAGTTCGAGCGCGTGCACGCTCAGCTCGGTTTCGATCTCGAAGCCGTCGGACAGCACCGGAAAGGACTTGACGAAGCGGCGCGAGAACACGCGGTAGCCGGAAAGGATGTCCTTGAACGCCTGGCCGAACACCGAGGAAAGGAAACTTGTCAGCATCCAGTTGCCGGTGCGATGGCCGGGCCGGTAGGCAGCGACCGATTGGTCGACGCGGAATCCCACCACCATATCGAGGTGGTCGTTGACGAGCACATCGATCATGCGCGGGGCGCTTGGCGCGTCATAGGTCGCGTCGCCATCGACCAGCACGTAGACGTCGGCATCGACATCGGCGAACATGCGCCGCACCACATGCCCCTTGCCCTGGCGGCGCTCGCTACGCACGATGGCGCCGGCCGCGCGCGCCACCTCGACGGTTCGGTCCCTGGAATTGTTGTCGTAGACAAAAATCTCGGCTGTCGGCAGAGCCTTGCGGAAATCGGAGACCACGGTAGCGACCGCGGCTTCCTCATTGAAGCACGGCACCAGAACCGCAATCCGCAGCGCCGGTACCGTCATCGCACGCTCACCGAATCAAGTCTGTCCATGGCGCGTTATATCGCAATCAGGCGCTGGCCGGTTTAGGGAAGGCCGACTTGTCCGCTTGCAAATCGAGCGTTGCGAACAGCAGGGTCCACAGGGAGAGCATGTCGATCGGAATAATGTAATAATGCGTAAAGATCGGATGGGTCATGAAGAAAATCAGGTTCACGGCGAGGTTTGCAGCGAGCAGCAGGGCGACTCCTCTGGCTCGACCCCGATCGGACCGCCACAACCAGGCGGTCCAACCGGCCGATATCGCCAGCAAGGTGAATTGAACGTCAACAAGATAGCTCAAGAGCACGCTCGCATTCAGTTCAGGCGGCACGGCATCGACGCTGCCATAGGTGGTCGAGAAAGGACTTCCCGCATTGATCGCATTCGCGATCAGGGTCGGCGCAATGCCGATCAGGAACGAACTACCAAACACGAGCCCCTGCAGGAAAGTCTCCTTGCTGCGCGCTATCAGGAACGCGCCGGCAAGACACAGGCCATAGCCGGCCGCCAGAAATAGATTCGGCAGGCGAAAGTTGACAGAGAGACCGATCAGCAGGCCCACCAGCGCGATGATCAGAAGCCGGCGCTGTTGCCGGACCACGAACAGCTTTGCTGTCAGGAAACCCGCAGCCGCGCAGACCATCATGGTCGGCGGCACCGAATAGCTCGCCTTGCTCGGGTTGATCATCAGGTAAAGCGCCGCAAAGCCGAACACCGCCGCCAGCGCGAGCGATGCCGGTTCGCGTGCGCGGAACAGCGCAAGCAGCGCAAACGCGAAGATCGTGACATTCGCCAGCACGTAGAGCGGGATCGCCTGAAATCCAGTGGGAAACAGCGAGAGGACGAAGCCGGTCCCTGGCGGATACTGCAGCACATACTTGTTCACTGCGGGAATGAAGGGGTGGCAGGGCGCGCGCTTCACGTCATGCCATTCCGCGTAGCCGATCGCCTTCAGGCCGTTCTTGTGATCGTCGTCGAAGGTGACGTTGGTGTCGATGCCTCGGAGGCCGAACCTCTCGAACAGATGCGCCTGCCGGAGATAGCAGATGTCGTCATAGACACCGCGGCTTTCGCTCCAGCGCGAAATGCTCCAGACGTTGCTAGCCAGCACCGCCAAGAAGCCGATAGCGCAAAGCAGCTTCAGGACCCCCATCCTGCCCATGTCGAACCCCCGCCCCGTTTCTCCGCTTCTATGCGTTGCAGGGACGGGAAGCAACTGGCGGCGTCAACGCCAGGTGGCGATCGGCGTCGTGCCGTCGAGCACTTCGGCGATCCGGAGCCGCGTGCCCCTGGTCGTCTCCGCCGGCAGCGCACTTGCCGCATAGAATCCGCACTCGACGATCTCGTGGTTGGGATCCGGCGGGCGGTCCTGCCGGAATTGCCTGATGACATAGACCGCGACATGGTCGCGGCGGGAGACGTGGCCGTTGAAGAACAGGCCGTGCAGGACCGGCTCCCCGGTCAGTTCGATCCGCCCCTCCTCCACCAGCTCCCGCCGCAAGGCTTCGAGAAAGGTTTCGCCGACCTCGACCCCACCGCCCGGCAGATGCCAGCCCGCGACATAGCTATGCCTGACCAGAAACACCCTGTGGTCGCCATCGAGCACGACGCCGCGGACCCCGAGCGTCATGCCGCGAGCCATCCGCCAATAAAGGTGGAAGGCCCGCCGCAATTGCGGTTCGAAACGTTCTCGCAAGTGCTGAAGCGCAGTCACGCCAACCTCGGATGGACAGTTGTCACGTTTGATCCTTATATCGCCGACATGATCATGCGGCGGCTCTATATCACAGAGAATGCGGCGGAGCGCGAATGACCGATACCTTCACGCTGGCGCATCTGTCCGATCCGCATCTGCCGCCGCTGCCTGCGGCGCGGCTTCGCGATCTCGCAGGCAAGCGTGTGCTCGGCTATCTCAACTGGATCCGCAATCGCCACAAATATCACCACCGCGAGGTGCTCGACGCGCTGGTCGCCGACATGCAGGCGCAGCGGCCGGACCACATTGCGGTAACCGGCGATCTCGTCAACCTGGCGCTCGAGGCGGAGTTCGCCCCGGCGCAGGCCTGGCTCGAAAGCGTCGGCACGCCGCAGCAGGTCACCGTCGTTCCCGGCAATCACGACGCCTATGTGCGGGCGACGCGGCATCATTTCGCCGGCACGTTCGAGCAATATCTGCGCGGCGATGCCGAGACGAACGGAACGCGGTTTCCGTTTGTTCGCCGGCGCGGCCCGCTGGCGCTGATCGGGGTGTCCTCGGCGGTGCCGACGCTGCCGCTGATGGCCACGGGTCGGCTCGGCCGCGCGCAGCTCGATGCGCTGGATCGCCATCTGGCGCAGATGTCCGCGGATGAGGCTTTCCGGGTGCTGCTGGTGCATCATCCCCTGTATTCGAGTTCGCGTATGAAGCGCCTGACGGACTCGATGGCGCTCCGGGCCGTGCTGAAGCGGCGCGGCGCGGAACTGGTCTTGCACGGCCACGACCACATCCATTCGACGATGTGGCTCGAAGGCGCCGGCCGCCAGATCCCCGCGATCGGCGTGCCGTCGGCATCGGCGCTGGCGCACCGGCATTATCCCGCCGCTGCCTACAATTTGTTTTCGATCTCGCGCGAGGACGGCAAATGGCGCTGCGTGCAGACCGTGCGCGGCTTCGGAGATCACGGCGATATCAGCGAATTGCAACACGTCAGATTGTCCTGACGCCTAGTCCCCGCCGCCACAGCCACCACCCCCATCGCCACCGCCACTGCCGTCTCCGCCGCCATCACCGCTGCCGGCATCGCCAAACCCGTCCGAACTGCCGTCGAACGACGTATCGGCGAAATCGCCGCCGCAATACGCGGCGCCGCTGCCGTTCTTGCGCAGCTCATCGCAGTCGGGGTGGTAGACGAACCCGTTTGCGATATTGAACTTGCTGTCGAGCGCAAACAGCAGCGGCAGGCGCGTGGGACGGACCGGATCGATGTTCTCGTATTTGCAGCAATACCACCAGACGCGGCGCAGGCCCTCATTGCTCTTGCGGTGCTCGCTGAGGACGACGGCGGGCGTGTGGTGGAGGAAGCCACCGAAGGCGCGCCGGCAGAACGCGTCGTACTCGCGCGTGTACAGGATGAACTCGTGCCAGAGATCGTCGGCGACCTGCGAGGGCATCGAGACGTAGCGCTTGCCGCTCATGAGGTAGGCGAGGAAAAACTGCCGCAGGCCCCGCGAGACGAGCGCGCTGTCCTTGCGCTGAAAGCCGGGGTGATGCTTCTCCAGCCGCTCGAGCAGCCCGCGCGGCCAGCGGAAGGTGCGGATGAATTCGGCGCGCCGCAGCGTGCGCCACTTGCCGTACAGCCAGGACGTTCCGAACAGCGCGCCGACAAGCAGGGCGAATAACGGTATGGATGAAGCGGCTGCCACGATGCCCCCGAATAACCGAGCCGCCGGCTCTGGCTAGAAATTCTTCAGACTCGCATACAGCGCCAATCCGAACAGCGCCACCGCGCCCAGCACGAAGCCGAGCACGAAGGCCCCGAAGCCGCGGCGGCGGGGCTTTTTTTCCACGGCCGGCTCGGCCACGGGCGTTGCCACCATCGCATGCTCGCGCTCGATCATGCGGCGCGCAACGTAGCCGGTGACGGCATCGACGATAACGGGCACGTCATGCGACTCGGCGATCACGATGCGGCCGAAGCGGGTATCCTGCACGAAGCGGTAGATGCGCTTGTCGCGCCCCATCACCACATGCGCCACCACGTCGATCCACAGCCGCGGCGTCTCGCCCTGGCTGACGCCGCGATCGAACAAGTCGATCTGCTCCGGCACCTCGGCGAACAAGGGATCGAGCGCCTCATTCAGGATCTCGAGCCGGGCGACTTCGGCATCACGCAGTTCGACCACGACGCCGGTGCGATCGGCGGCCTCGATGCGGGCCTGCCGCAGCGCGTCGCGCAGCCGCGTCGGTCGCATGTCACGGGCTTCACTGGCGGTGTTTTGCGCGTCTGACATCGGTAGCCGCCTTTATCCTGAAGGGGGGTTTGGCCCGGTTAACCTAGCAGTAACTATGTTGCGCGCAATGGCTGTTTGTTTGCAATGGGTTAGCGATCCACCGGGTTCTGCGTCTGCGACGGCACCCCCACCCGCCCCTCCCGGAGCGAGCTCAGCTCGTCTCCCGGAGCGAGCTCGGCTCGTCTCCCGGAGCGGCTCGTCTCTCCGCCGCTTTGCAAACGCAAACGGCCCCACCCGGAGATCCGGATGGGGCCGCCTGTCCTTGGGCCGTTTCCTTAGGTTTTATCAGGCCGAGACGCGGGAGGGCTCTTCGACGATCGAAAAGCGTACGCCGGCCTTGTGGCGGTTCTCTTCCGAGACCGCGCGCCAGGCATCTTCGGCCTCTTTGCGGGTCTTGAAAGGTCCCTGTACCTGAGCCGAACCTTCCACGAGCTTGTGGAAGTTCATCGATCCGAACTCGCCGCCAATCACCCAGAAATTGCTGCCTTTGGTCATTGTCAGTCTCCTTCCAGCGCTAGCCGAACTGGTTCATCGTGTTGTGGGCGCCGCCCGCCTTCAGAGCGGCTTCACCGGCGAAATATTCCTTGTGATCGTCACCGATATCGGAGCCGGCCATGTTCTGATGCTTGGCGCAGGCGATGCCCTGACGGATCTCCTGACGCTGAACATTCTTCACATAGCCCAGCATGCCCTGCTCGCCGAAATACTCCTTCGCGAGATTATCAGTCGACAGAGCTGCCGTGTGATAGGTCGGCAACGTGATCAGATGGTGGAAGATGCCGGCACGCTTTGCTGAATCGGCCTGGAAGGTGCGGATACGCTCGTCGGCTTCAATAGCCAGCGGCGTATCGTCGTATTCCGGCTTCATCAGTTCGGCCCGATTGTACTTGCTGACATCCTTGCCGGCTTCCTTCATCGCGTCGTACACCTGCCAACGGAAGTTGAGCGTCCAGTTGAACGAAGGCGAGTTGTTGTAGGCCAGCTTCGCGTTCGGGATGACCTCGCGAACGCGGTCAACCATCTTGGCGATCTGCTCGATATGCGGCTTCTCGGTCTCGATCCAAAGCAGGTCGGCACCGTTCTGCAGCGAGGTGATGCAGTCGAGCACGCAGCGATCTTCGCCTGTGCCGGCACGGAACTGATAGAGGTTGCTGGCAAGCCGCTTCGGACGCATCATCTTGCCGTTGCGGTTGATGATGACATCGCCGTTCCTGGCGTTGGCGGCAGTCACTTCCTCGCAATCCAGGAAGCTGTTGTACTGATCGCCGAGGTCGCCGGGCTTGTGGCTCACGGCGATCTGCTGCGTGAGACCGGCCCCCAGCGAGTCGGTGCGGGTCACGATGATGCCGTCTTCGACGCCCAGTTCGAGGAAGGCATGGCGGCAGGCCCGGATCTTCGCCAGGAACACCTCGTGCGGCACAGTCACCTTGCCGTCCTGATGGCCGCACTGCTTTTCGTCGGAGACCTGATTCTCGATCTGCAGGGCGCACGCACCTGCTTCAATCATCTTCTTGGCGAGCAGGTAGGTCGCCTCGGCATTGCCGAAGCCGGCGTCGATGTCGGCGATGACAGGCACGACATGGGTCTGGAAGTTGTCGATCTTTTCGATCAGCGCCTTTTCCTTCGCCTTGTCGCCTGCCTTGCGGGCCGCGTCGAGCGCGCGGAAAATATCGTTGAGCTCACGGGAGTCCGCCTGACGGAGGAAGGTGTAGAGCTCTTCGATCAGCGCCGGCACCGAGGTCTTCTCGTGCATCGACTGATCCGGAAGCGGTCCGAACTCGGAGCGCAGCGCCGCGATCATCCAGCCGGAGAGATACAGATAGCGGCGATCGGTCGTGCCGAAATGCTTCTTGACCGAAATCAGCTTCTGCTGAGCGATGAAGCCATGCCAGCAACCGAGCGACTGGGTGTACTTGGTAGGATCGGCGTCATAGGCAGCCATGTCGCTGCGCATCAGCGCCGCCGTGTACCGGGCGACATCCAGGCCGGTCTTGAAGCGGTTCTGCAGACGCATGCGCGCCACGGCTTCGGCGGTGACGCCGTCCCAGGTCGGCTTGGTCTTGAGGAGCGCCTCGGCAGCTTCAACCTCGCCCAGATAGGAAGCCGGTCCCTGGATAGCCTGGTCGCTGATCCCACGTGGCTGGTAGTTCATGTGAATGATCCTTTCGGTGACGACAGATCTGCAGCGTTTATATTCGCCACTTCTCTGCCGACATTCTTGACAGTGCATTGCGAAACGTACTGAGAGCTAAACGCGAAAACCCGGATTTCGTATAGCCTGCTTGATTTCGAATGGTGATGTCATGTAACATCCATACTTGTCGTAAATGTAACTTTGTAAACTTTGTCACAAAATTGGGTCACGGTACCTGCCGGGTTCATACGGGCTTTCATCCTTCGAGACGGCGCTGCGCGCCTCCTCAGGATGAGGTCTGGGACCATGGCTGGGGGCGTGAGGAGCGCGGCGAAGCCGCGCGTCTCGAACCACGAGGCCACCGGCAGCGCGAACATCGGGAACAACGTCATGGCCACCGAGTCCGGAAAGAAACTCTTCGTAGGCCCCCGCTTCCGGCGAATCCGCCAGCAGCTCGGGCTGTCGCAGACCCAGATCGCCGAGGGACTCGGGATTTCGCCGAGCTACATCAATCTGATCGAGCGGAACCAGCGGCCGGTGACGGCGCAGATCCTGCTGCGGCTGGCCGAAACCTATGACCTCGACCTCCGCGATCTCGCGACCGCCGACGAGGACCGCTTCTTTGCGGAACTGAACGAGATCTTTTCCGATCCCCTGTTCCGGCAGATCGACCTGCCGAAACAGGAACTGCGCGACCTCGCCGAACTCTGCCCCGGCGTCACGCATTCCCTGCAGCGGCTCTATGCCGCCTATACCGAGGCCCGCCGCGGCGAGACTCTCGTGGCGGCGCAGATGGCCGACCGCGACGAGGGCGCGCGGTTCGAGGCCAATCCGATCGAGCGCGTGCGCGACCTGATCGAAGCCAATCGCAATTACTTTCCGGAACTCGAACAGGCCGCGGAGAACCTGCGCGACGAGCTCAACGTCTCCGCCGAGGAGCTGTTCGCGGCGCTTTCTGCGCGCCTGCGCGAAAAGCATTCGATCGTCACCCGCATCATGCCTGTTGACGTGATGCGCGAGACGTTGCGGCGGTTCGACCGCCATCGCAGGCAGCTTCTGATCTCCGAACTGGTCGACGGCTCGGGACGCGCCTTCCAGCTTGCGCTGCAAATCGGCCTTGCCGAGTGCGGCGCCTCCATCGACGCCATCGTCAACCGCGCCGGCCCGCTCGACGACACCCCGCGGCGGCTCTATCGCATTACGCTCGCGAACTACTTCGCCGCCGCCGTGATGATGCCCTATCAGCCGTTCCATAGCGCAGCGGAAAACCTGAACTACGACGTTCACGTGCTGGCGCAGCGCTTCAATGCCGGCTTCGAGCAGGTCTGCCACCGCCTCACCACGCTGCAGCGGCCGAATGCGCGCGGCGTACCGTTTTTCCTGCTGCGCGTCGACAATGCCGGCAACGTCTCCAAGCGGTTTTCCTCCGGCACGTTTCCGTTCTCGAAATTCGGCGGCACCTGTCCGCTGTGGAACGTGCATTCGACCTTCGACACACCGGACCGCCTGCTCAAGCAGGTGATCGAACTGCCCGACGGCACGCGCTACTTTTCGATCGCGCAGATGGTGCGCCGGCCGATCGCCCCGCACCCGCAGCCGCAGCCGCGCTTTGCGATCGGTCTGGGCTGCGAAATCCGCCATGCGTCGAAGCTCGTCTATGCCGCGGGGATGGATCTGGAGAAGGCCGAGGGCACGCCGATCGGCGTCAACTGCCGGCTCTGCGAACGCGAAAACTGCAGCCAGCGCGCCGAGCCACCCATCACGCGGACGCTGATCCTGGACGAGAACACGCGGCGGGTGTCGTCGTTTGCGTTTACGAATGCAAGGGAGGTGTGAGAGCCACGCTCTCTCAACACGTCGTCCCTGCGAAAGCAGGGACCCATACGCCGCGGCCATGGTTGTTGAAACACGATGGAACGATGAGCGAGCAAAACTACTGCTCCCTATGGTTATGGGTCCCTGCGTTCGCAGGGACGACGGATGAGGTCTGACAGAAGATGAAGGCTTGTTCATCAACTCTGCATTGCCGCGGTTACCGCCGGGAAAACGCGGAACATCACCGCAAACGAAGCGTTGCTTGGCTGCCTGCAACAGGAGAGACCAATGTTGAAAACGTTGATTACCGTTTCGACCGTGCTGCTGACGACCGCGGCGTTTGCGCAGGGCACCGCGAAATCCCCGGGTTCCTCGGAAGTCACCCCGGGACAGAAGATGCAGAAGAGCAAGACTTCGACCGCGCCAGGTGCGTCGGAATATGCACCAGGACATCAGAAGAAGACGGCGAAGGGTCATTCGGAAAGCGCGCCCGGCAAGCAGACGACAACCGGATCGGCTGCGAAGAAGAAGTACTAGTTCTCCAACAGCGCGGCCCGGCATCGATGCCGGGCCGTTTTCGCTTGCGCAGTGCAGTGCATCAATGGACCGCTTTCTCCGCCGAAAAGCCGCTTCTGTGTCCCGCTGGTGACGATCACATTTAAAACGTGGGTATTCCGCAATTTTGCGATGGAACGGCCAAGCCGATTCGCTAGTTTGAAAAGTGGCGAATCGAAGACTCGCAGATGGATGTAGACCGATGTTGCGACGTGTGAAGCTGATGAACCCGTTCGAAATCGTCCAGGACCGGATCAGTCAAGACCGGATCCCCCAGGACCGGCCGCCGCCGATCGAGCGGAAGGTGACTAGCCGTGCCGCCCGTTCCACGCCGGTCTGCGCCGCCTGCGGTTCCGACGACATCATCTGCCACGCCACGGCGCAATGGAGCAACGAAGCGCAGGAATGGCAGCTCGCCAACACCTTCAACCAGCCGGCGCACTGCAACACCTGCCAGCACGACGGCAATCTGGTGTGGCTGACGCTGAACTAGGGCGCGGCAACTCCGGCGGCAAAAGCTTCGGGATCGCCACGGATACTCTCTTGAACCCTCATGGTGAGGAGGCGCGTAGCGCCGTCTCGAACCACGAGGCCCCGCTAGTGCCATTCATCCTTCGAGACGCCTGCTTCGCAGGCTCCTCAGGATGAGGTCTGGCACGGTCATCAGCGGCATCAAATCACCGCATACACCTCCAGCAAATTCCCATCGGGATCCCTGAAGAACAGCGTGCGATGGCCGAACGGCTGGTTGGTGGGCGGTTCGAGCAAATCGATGCCGTGCCGCACCAGCTCGTCGGCGCAGTGATCTACATCATCAGCGCCAACCTTGAAAGCGAGCTGCAGCGAAGCGCTCCCCGTCGGCGTCGGCGCATCCTTCGCCGTCCGGCTCGGCCGCGCCAGCGCGAGCGTGTTGCCGCCGATCTGGTACTCGATCCAGCCCGCCGACAATTCGCGCGTCAGGGATAAGCGGAGCACGCCTTCATAGAAGCGGCGCATCGCCGCCATGTCGCGCACGAAGATGACGGTGTAGTCGACGGCGCGGATGGACTGGAAGGGTGATGGGGTCGGTGTGTTCTGATCGGCCATGATGGCGTTCACTTTCGGCAGGCAGCGCGTAGCCCGCATGAGCGCCGCGATATGCGGGAAAAGTGGTTGATGAAAGTCCCGGATCGCTACGCTCATTCGGGCTACGGCTTATCAATCGTTAATTGTATCCAGAATAGGCTGCCCTATCATTGGAGAACAGAGTGTTCGATCATGGACTCGCTTGAAGGCGTTTTGCGTCTTGCCGGTTGGATACTCGGCTGGCTGTTTGGTTGGCCGCTTGGCCTCTTTCGCCGCTGGCTGGATCGTCAACCGCACCGTGATCCTTCACAGATATCGTCGCTAGAGAGATTTGGACGGCTGGCGCTTGGCGTTTCCTTGACGTTGTGCATTCTGCTGCCGCTAGGTTGGCTGATCTTCAAGTGAGCACAAACAGTAACCCGTGTGAGCGCTGCGACATGCTGCGATAGATAGAACCCCGGATATCGCTCCGCTCATCCGAACTTTCTGTTGCTCTTGCGATTCAAGCTGCGCCCCACACCCGCTCCTCCGTCCACCCGAGCTCCGCGAATTCCGCCGCCCGCAACGGCGCCTCACCCACCGAGAAAAACTCGTCGAGCTGCGGCGGGCTCACCGACGTGCTTGAGAGCATCACGTGGGCCTGGCCGCGATGGTGCACCTGATGCTGAAACAGATGCAGGAGCAATCGATCCATCCGCTCGCGCTGGATGGAGGTGCCGCGATGCACCGATACGATGCGCTGCAAGCCTGCGCCGTCGAGCGCTTCGACGACGTTGAGCAAGCGTCGATCAACCGCGGCCTGCGCTTCTTTCAGCACGGCAACCGTTGCACAGGGTTCGTCATCCGCGAAGGCGGCCGGGCCGAGCGTGCCGCCTTCCATCGCGTCGACGTAGAAATGGTCGATGATCAGGATGTGATTGAGGGTGGCGCGCAGGCTCGGAAAGAAGCCGGTTCGTTTTGCGGTGAACTCATCCTGCGACAGCCCGAGACAGGCGGTGAGGAGGCGGTGGTTTGCCCAGGCGTTGTTGTACGCCATGGTGCGGTAGGGAAGCACATCACTCATTTGCGTTGCCGGGTCTGCGCAAATCTGTAGGGCGGATTAGCGACAGCGTAATCCGCCGTTGTTGCAGCAATTGATGGGTTTCGCTGCGCTCTACCCATCCTACGAATCCCGCTCCTTACTCCGCCGCTTGCTGCGTCGGGGCTTCCAGCACCTCCAGCACCTTCGGCGGCGACATCGGCAGGGCGTAGAAGCGTTTGCCGAGCGCGTTGTAGATCGCATTCGCCACCGCGGCCGTCACCGGCACCAGCGGCACTTCGCCGACGCCCTTGACGCCTTGCGGGTGTTTCGGGTTCGGGATCTCGACCATGATGCAGTCGATCATCGGCAGGTCCGAGCAAACAGGCATGCGATAGTCGAGGAAGCCGGGGTTATCGACCTTGCCTTCCCGCGTGTAGATGTATTCCTCGTTCAGCGCCCAGCCGATGCCCTGCGCGACGCCGCCCTGGAGCTGACCCTCGACATAGCCGGGGTGGATGGCGCGGCCGACATCCTGCACGGCGGTGTAGCGGATGACACGCGCGATGCCGAGATCGACATCGACCTCGACGTCGCAGACATGCGTGCCGAAACCGCCGTCGGCACCCTGCGTGTTGAGCTGCACGCCGGCGCCAATGGGTCCGCCCATCGCGGGCGCCTTCTCGGCGAGCTGCTCCAGCGTCAGCGGCTCGAACTGGCCGGCGTTCGGGCTCACCGGATGCGCCGCGCCGTTCTCCCACTTCACCGCTTCGGGATCGATCTCCCAGATTTTTGCCGCGCGCTCGCGCAGCGTCTGGATGATCTTTTCGGTCGACTGCGTCACCACCATCGAGGAAGCGAACAGCACGCGGCTGCCGCCGGTCAGGTTGGAGAAGCCCACCGTCTGCGTGTCGCCGATGATGACGGAGACGCGGCGGTAGTCGATGCCAAGGAGTTCGGCGCAGATGTTGGCGATGCCCGCGCGCGATCCGCCGATATCAGGATGCCCAGTCGTGACGACGACGTTGCCATCCTCGGTGATGTTGACCTGCGCGGAGGATTCACCGCCGGCGTTGAACCAGAAGCCGCTAGCCACGCCCCTACCCCTCAGCTTGCCGTGTCCGTCGCCGAGCGGCGCGGCATAATGCGGCGAGCTTTTAGCTGCTTCCACCGTCTCGATATAGCCGATGCGCGGAAACACTGGACCGTGCGCGGCTTTGGTACCTTCCTTCGCGGCGTTCTTCAGGCGGAAGTCGAGCGGGTCCATCTTTAGCGCTTCTGCGACTTCGTCCATCACGCATTCCACCGCATAGGCGCCGATCGGCGCGCCCGGCGCGCGATAGGCCGCGACCTTCGAGCGGTTGGAGCAGACGTCAAAGCCTTCGGAGAGCAGGTTCGGGATGTCGTAGGGCGTGAAGCTGCAGCCGGCAGCGCCGCGGATCGGCGAACCCGGGAAGGCGCCGGCCTGCAGATAGAACGTGCCGTGCGCGGCGACGATCTTGCCATCTTTCGTCGCGCCGATCTTCACCGTGCTCTTCGAACCCGAGGTGGGGCCGGTCGCGCGCATCACTTCCTCGCGCGTCATCACCATCTTCACCGGGCGGCCGGATTTTTTTGCAAGCAAGGTCGCGAGCGGTTCGAGATAGACGATGGTCTTGCCGCCAAAGCCGCCGCCGATCTCGGCGGGGATGGCGCGGATGTCGCTCTGCGGGATGCCGGTGAGATAGGCCGTCATCGCGCGCACCATGAACTGGCCCTGGCTCGAGCTCCAGATCGTGGTCTTGCCGTCGGGGGCGACCGAGATCAGGCAGGCATGCGGCTCGATATAGCCCTGGTGAACGGGACGCGTGGTGAAGGTGTGCTCGATGACGATGTCGGCCTTCTTGAAGCCTTCTGATATGTCGCCCTTCTTGTGCTCGAGGCGGCCGACGATGTTGGAAGGCTTGCCGTCGAACTTGTTGAACTCGTGCAGGATGGGCGCGTCGGGCTTGATCGCATCATCGATCTCGATCGACCACGGCAGCACCTCGTAATCGACCTCGATCAGCTTGCAGGCTTCGGCTGCGATCGCTTCGGTGGTCGCGGCCACGGCAGCTATGGGGTGACCAGGGAACAGCGCCTTGTCGCGCGCCATCACGTTGCGGCACATCCAGCGCATGTCCTGGATGCCCAGCATGACAGCGCCTTTCTCGATCGGGAAATCGACGATGTCGCGCGAGGTGACGACGGCTTTTACGCCCGGCAGTTTTTCCGCCTTCGAGGTGTCGATCGACCGGATGCGCGCATGCGGATGCGGGCTGCGCAAAACCTTGCCCCAGATCATGCCGGGCATCGTGGTGTCGGCGGCGAACTGGGCGCGGCCGGTGACCTTGTCCATGCCGTCAGGGCGAATGGTGCGCTGGCCGATCCATTTGTTGTTGGTGACGAGGTTCATTGGGCTGTCTCCCGCAAATTATTGCGCGCGCATTTCGGCGGCAGTTTCCATCACCGCGCGGACGATCTTGTCATAGCCGGTGCACCGGCAGAGATTGCCGGCGAGCCAGAAGCGGACTTCCTCCTCGCTCGGCTCCGGATTTTTCCGGAGCAGCGCGTCGGAGGCGACCAGCATGCCCGAGGTGCAGATGCCGCATTGCAGGGCTGCCATCTCGAGAAACTTCTGCTGCAGGGGATGGAGCTTGTCGCCCTGCGCCATGCCCTCGATCGTCTTGATCTCGTGGTCTTGCGCTTCGACGGCGAGCATCAGGCAGGAGCAGATCAGGCGATCGTCGAGCGTGATCGAGCAGGCGCCGCAATCGCCGGAGGCGCAGCCTTCCTTGGAGCCGGTTAAGGCAAGCGGCCCGCGCAGTGCGTCCAGCATGGTGTCATCAGGCTCGCAGAGAAATTCCATCGGCTCGCCGTTGATGGTGGTCGTGACGTGAACTTTGGCCATGAAAACTATTTCCCGATTCAGTTCTTCTGGGTCGCGCGTTGGGCGGCGATCGCAACGGTGCGCTTGAGCAGCACGCCGGCCACCCTGGTGCGGTAGGCGATGGTGCCGCGCTTGTCGTCGATCGGACGACAGGCGGCGGAGCACGCGGCGGCGGCCTTTGCCAGTGCGGCGTCGTCGAGCTTTGAGCCGATCAGCGCCTTGGCGGCGTCTTCGACCAGCAGCACCGTCGGCGCGACGGCGCCAAGACCGACGCGGGCGGCGGTGACGGTGCCGTCCTTCACGGTGAGGCTGACGCCGACGCCGACCACGGCGATATCCATTTCGGTGCGCGGGATCATGCGCAAGTACGCATCGCTCGAGCCGGGCGGACGCGGCGGCAAGGTGAAGCTGACGAGGATCTCGCCGGGTTTTAGGTTGGTGCGGCCGGGACCGGCGGGAACGTCTTCCACCTTCATCTCGCGGCGGCCGTCCGGGCCCTGCACGGTGACGATGGCGCCGGCCGCGACCATCGCGGGCACGCTGTCGCCGGCGGGCGAGCCGTTGCAGAGATTGCCGCCGGCAGACGCCCGGCCCTGCACCTGCTTGGAGCCGATCAGATTGACGGCTTCGAGCACGCCGGGCCAGACCCTGCCGAAATTCTTGTGTTCCGCGAGCGCCATGCCGGAGACCGCGGCGCCGATGCGAAAGCCGCCATCGGCGGTCTGTTCGATCGCGGTCATCTCGGGGATCTTCTTGATGTCGACGATCACGCCGGGCTTCAGCAGGCCGGATCGCATCTGCACCAGAAGATCGGTGCCGCCGGCCAGGATGCGCGCGGCGCTGCCGGCTTTCGCAAATGCGCCGACCGCTTCGTCAAGCGTGCCAGGCGCCAGATATCGGAGTTCCGTCATGGTCTTCCCGCCATCTCCCTTTTGTCTGCCCGCCCCATATGGACGATGGGCTTATGCCGCCCCCGCAGTGCGGCCAAGCCTACACGGCAGGAGGCGGTTGGAACAGCCTGCGAGATCAGGTTCATACGGCAGGCTCCTATGCGCGTGGCGGGGGCTTGCGCGGCCAATTGCTCCGAGGCGCGCCGGAAATCCCGCTCTATCCGCCGTCATTGCGAGCGCAGCGAAGCAATCCACGCCTCGGCACGGGGATAGATGGATTGCTTCGCTGCGCTCGCAATGACGGAGCTTAGGCCGTTGGCTAATCCGCCCCGCCGGTCTAAAACTCGCCTTTCGGATTCACGATTGCGGGGACATTGATGCCGTCTTTCCGATTCTTCATTGCTGCCACGGCGTCCCTGACACTTTCATCACTCGCCATCGCCCAACCAGCCCCCGCACCGGCCCGGCCGGCCGCGGTGGCGCCGAGACCAGCTGTCGCGCCGCTACCGGGTCAGCAGCCACCGGCTGCCGCTCCGCGCGCGCCGCGTGGGGCGGCCTGTCACAACGGCATGTCGTTCGACCGATTCCTCGCCGACCTCAAACAGCAAGCGCTGGCCGAAGGCGTCTCGCAGCGCGCGCTTGCCGAAGCCGCCTCGTACCTCGTCTACGACCAAAGCATCGTCAACCGCGACCGCGGCCAGCGCGTATTCGGCCAGGTGTTCACCGAATTCGCACGAAACAGGGCGTCCGACGGCGCGGCAAAAAATGCGCAGGCGAGAATCCGCAATCATGCGGCGGCGTTCGCGCGCGCGGAAAAGGAATATGGCGTGCCGCCAGCGGTGATCGCCGCGTTCTGGGGGCTGGAGAGCAGTTTTGGCGCCGAGCTAGGCAAGCTGCATACGCTGCCGTCGCTGGTGTCGCTGGCCTATGACTGCCGCCGCTCGGAGATGTTCCAGAAGGAAACCATCGCCGCGCTGAAGATCATCGACCGCGGCGATCTCACGCCGTCCGAGATGATCGGCTCATGGGCCGGCGAGCTCGGCCAGGCGCAATTTTTGCCGACGCATTATTTCAACTATGCGGTGGACTATGACGGCGACGGCCACCGCGACATGCTGCGCAGCGCGCCCGACGTGATCGGCTCGACCGCGAACTACATCGCCAACGGATTGAAATGGCGGCGCGGCGAGCCTTGGCTGCAGGAAGTGCGCGCGCCGGCGAATTTCCCGTGGGATCAGGCCGACCTGACCATCAAACTGTCGCGCGCAAAGTTCGCGCAGCTCGGCGTCACCTATCCCGACGGTAGGCCGCTGCCGAACGACGACATGCCGGCCTCGCTGCTGCTGCCGATGGGCCGCACCGGGCCTGCGTTCCTGGCCTATGCGAATTTTGCCGCCTACACCGAGTGGAATAACTCGCTGATCTATTCGACCACCGCGGCCTATCTCGCCAGCCGCATCGCCGGCGCCCCGCCGATGCGGCCGCCGTCAGCACCGGTGGCGCAACTGCCGCTCAATGAGCTCAAGGAGCTGCAACAGCTTCTGGTGCGCGCGGGCTTCAATGTCGGCAAGGTCGACGGCGTGATGGGGCAGCTCAGCCGCACGGCTGTCAAGACGATGCAGGTGAAGTATGGCCTGCCGGCGGATTCCTGGCCGACGGCGGAATTGCTGGCGCGGATGCGCGGACCCGGCGTGCAGGCGCAGCCCGCCGGCCTGGTGATGCCGCCGGCGCGGTAGCGCCACTGTCATTCCCCGCGAAAGCGGGGAATCCAGTACAGCGCGCCGTTGGTTTCTTCGCAACACGAACGCCGCGGCGTACTGGATCGCCCGCCTTCGCGGGCGATGACACCGAGGGAATAATCGAACGCTATTATCACGTCGCAAGCGTTGTATTTTCCCTGCCGCTCCCCATGTCGGAAAGCGCCTCGTTATCACGAGGCCTCATTCCACATCATGAAAAGAGCATCACATGTCTTTCCACGACGCAACCGTGCCCGCCTTCCTGCAGATTCTCGGCAGCCTTTCCGGCCTGCTCGCGAAAGCGGAAGCGCATTGCAAGGCGAAGAACATCCAGCCCGACGTGCTGCTCAATGCGCGGCTTTACCCCGACATGTATCCGCTGACGCGGCAGGTGCAGACCGTCTGCGACTTCGCGGGCAAAACCTGCGCGCGGCTCACCGGCAGCGAGGTGCCGTCCACGCCCGACACGGAAAAGAGCTTTGAGGAATTGCAGCAGCGGATCGCCAAGACAATCGACTATGTAAAATCGTTCAAGCCGGCGCAGTTCGAGGGCGGCGACACGCGCGAAGTGACCTTTCCCATCGGCCCGAGCAACACGATGACGATGAAGGGCCAGCAATATCTCGTCAATTTTGCGTTTCCGAATTTCTATTTTCATGCCGCCACCGCCCACGGCATTTTGCGCCACAACGGCGTGGAGATCGGCAAGCGGGATTTTCTCGGGGTGAGGTAACCGACGGGCCGTAGGGTGGGCAAAGCGAAGCGTGCCCACCATTTGTCGCGACGTGCCGGATGGTGGGCACGGCTCTTCGCGCCTTTGCCCACCCTACGGACCCTACCGCATCGTAATCGCCAAGCCGCTCAGATCTGCGTTCGCCATCAGTCCGACCTGGTGCCCGGTCAATTCGAGCACCGCGCCCTTCTGGTTGGTCAGCACGATCGCGCGTGCGCCGCGGCCCACCGCGAGGCCCGCGCCGGCCGCGCCGTAGACGCCGGCGACGTCGGAGGGGCGATAGATGTTGCTGACGCGGCCGCGCAGCACCGTCTTCGAGCCGCCGAACACGAAGCCGTAGTCGAGCCCACCGGTCGAAAGCGGGTAGCGCCGTCCGTGGAAATTCAGCACGCCGCTGCCGCCGGAGCCGCCGATCACCCAGCCCGCCTTGTAGATAGTAAGCTGCACGAAACCTTCGTCGGCACGCGCGGCGGAGGACAGCGTAACGCCCGCAACGGCCGCAAGCGCGAGCACGGCGGCACGAAGGGCGGATGGCATCTTCATCGATATTTTCTCCAAGGAAAATTGGCGGGGGAAATTGGCAAACCAGCGCGCGGCGCCGTTTGAGTCGTGACAGGCCGATTGTACCTTATCGGCCGGAGGGGAAAAGCGTATTGATGGCCCGCGTGGCCAGCGCATGATGACGGGCATGACACAATTTCATCAAAATATGGCCGAGATGCCGATCTGGCAAACGTGCAAGCGAACGAAAATTATCGCGCCTGTGAACTGCATTACGTTCGCCGCGATCGGATTGCGCTAGTACTCGCCCGGCGATCTCCTCCGGCGCTCGAGTGGCGATCGTACCGGCATCATGCTTTCCAATCTATCGGCGGGTCGTAGGCGCCGCGCCGCTGCCTTTCCAGCGAGGCAGCGGCGCGTTAGGCTTGGGGCAACGAACCGCTCACGAAGGTGTCCCATGCCCCCGATCCAGCACTTCGCTCCGCCCGCCGGCATCAAGTCCCCGCCGCTCTCGTTCGCCACGCGCACCGGCGATCTGCTGTTCGTCTCGGGCATTCCGGGGTTCGACGACAAGGGCGCGCTGGCGGACGGTTTCGAGGCGCAGTTCGGCTTCGTCGTCGCCAACATCAAGCGCATACTGGACGAGGCCGGCGCGACGTTCCGCGATCTCGTCAAGGTCAACGTGCTGCTGACCCGCGCATCCGACGTCGCCACGATGAACGTGCTCTACGCGTCGGCGTTCGGGCCTGCCCCCTACCCTGCCCGCACCACCTGCGTGGTGCAGGCGCTGCCCGACCCGAAGATGCTGATCGAGATCGAATGCGTGGCGCAGCTTCAGAAGGCGTAGGGCGGATTAGCGACAGCGTAATCCGCCGATCTCGCTCATCGGTGGGTTACGGCTTCCTCCTTCGCTCTCGGAGCTACGGCGGACAGGTCGCCTAACCCACCCTACAGGACATCTCACGGCTTCGGCATCGTTTCCTTCAGCGTATCGCTGACGAAATTGGCGGCATGGCGATAGGCGGCATCGTTGTCGCCGCGGAACGTCACCGTTCGCCGCATCAAGAGTTTCTCGGCTTCGAGGTCGAGCAACTGAACTTCGCCCCATTGCACCAGCGTGCTCATCTTGCGGATGCCGCCATAGACCACGAGGCGCGCGCCGGCCTTGCGCGCGGCGGCGATGAAAATATCCTGCGACATGCTGGTGGCGGTGCAGGGACGATCGGGACATTCGATCGACACCACGCGATAATCGCCCTGGGCCGCGAGATTATCGCGCAGCAACGCGGCAAACGATGCCACGCGGGCGCGATGCTCCGCGCTCTGGTCCGCGACCTCTCCGGAGGCGTCGAAATAATCGAAATCCGCCACCGCCACCGCGAGCGGCGCGGCGGCCGGCGATCCGCCCGATGGAAACGACACTGCGGCAAGCGTGCACAGCATGGTCAGCACGGCGCTTGCGCGGCGGCGCAGGCCGAACCCGCGCCATCGGGTTGCTGTTTGCATCATGCTGTCTCCTTACCGCGACGTCGACATCGCCCCGCTGCCGCCGGGAGCAAATTGTAACCGACATGTGTAGGGTGGGCAAAGGCGCGCAGCGCCGTGCCCACCTTTCTTATGTCTTCGCGATGGTGGGCACGCTGTCGCTTTGCCCACCCTACGAAATCGTCCCTCTTCTATCTTGTACAAGCGGGCGCGCTTGCTATCCTCTGGCAAAATCAAGCAAGAGGAAACGCGCCATGCCCCTTCTCCAGAATCATATCGCAGTCGTCACCGGCGCAGGTTCCGGCATCGGTCGCGCCATTGCGATCGGCTATGCCCGCGAGGGCGCACAGGTCGTGCTGCTCGACAGAGAGGAGAAAGCGGCGGCCGAGGCCGCGCGGGAAATTCGTGACGCCGGCGGCAAGGCCGAAAGTTACGCGCTCGATGTCGCCAACCGCGAAAATTGCGTCGCGATGGCGAAGCAGGTCGCCGACAAGGTTGGCCAGGTCTCGATCCTCGTCAACAATGCCGGCATCGTCCGCCGCAACGGCATGCTGGGCGCCGCGGACGCCGTGATCAGCGATTGGGAAGATATCATCGCAATCAACCTCACCGGCGTCTTCAACGTGACGCATGCCTTCCTCGCGCCCTTGCGCGCCAGCAAGGGGCGCATCGTCAACATCGGCTCGATCCAGTCCTTCGTACATGTGCGCACGCCGAGCTCACCGGCCTACACCGCCTCCAAGCACGGCGTGCTCGGCTTCACCAAGGCGCTGGCCGCCGAACTTGGCAAGGAAGGCGTCCGCGTCAACGCGATCGGTCCGGGCTTCATCGCAACGCCGCTGAACGCCAGCGCCCGCGCCAACAATCCGGATCTGGTGAAGACGTTCATGGATCACACGCCGCTCGGCCGCGCCGGGACCGCAGAGGACATCGTCGGCCCCGCCATCTTCCTCGCCTCGGATCTCTCGGCCTACGTCTCCGGATCGATCGTGATGGTCGACGGCGGCTACCGGGCTGTGTGATGCGGTCGCCACTCACTCCACTCGTCATACGCGGGCTTGACCCGCGTATCCATCCCGCTTTGCAAGACTCCTTGCGAAGAGGATGGATTGCCGGGTCAAGCCTGCTACCTCACTGCCGATCGCTGTAACGGAGCGCCTCATGTCCAACGCCCCGCATTTCGACATCGACGTCCCCTCCTTCTGGGCCGATCCCTATCCTGCGCTTGCGAAGATGCGGAAGGAGGCGCCGATTGCGTTCGTGCCGCAGCTCGGCTCGACCGTGTTCACCCGGCGCGACGACATCTTCACCCAGGAGAAGCGCATCGACGTGTTCTCCTCGCACCAGCCCGCCGGGCTGATGAATGTGCTGATGGGCCACAACATGATGCGCAAGGATGGCGAAGCGCACATGACGGAGCGGCAGGCGATGTTTCCTGCCGTTTCGCCGCGCACGGTGCGCGACACCTGGGTCCGGCAATTTCAGGCCCACGCCGATCGCATTCTCGACGAGCTGGCGCCAAAGGGATCTGCAGATCTCTGCAAGGCGTTCGCGCTGCCGCTGTCTGCCGAATGCCTCAAGGACGTCACCGGACTGACCAACATGCGCTACCAGGACATGGACGCGTGGTCGCAGGCGATGATCGACGGCATCGCCAATTACACCGGCAACAAGGAGGTCGAGGCGCGCTGCCATGCCGCCACCGCGGGGATCGATGCCGCCATCGACGACATGATCCCTGTGGTGAAGAAGCAGCCGAACACCTCGATCCTCAGCGTGCTGCTCGCCGCCGGCCAGAACATGGAAAGCATCCGCGCCAACATCAAGCTCGCGATCTCGGGCGGGCAGAACGAGCCGCGCGATGCGATATCAGGCGCGACTTGGGCGCTATTGACGCATCCAGAGCAGCTCGCGCTGGTGCGCGAGGGCAAGGCGAAGTGGATCGACGTGTTCGAGGAATATGCACGCTGGATCGCGCCGATCCAGATGTCGCCGCGGCGCGTCGCCAAGCCGTGGACTTATCGCGGCGTCGACTTCGAGCCTGAGGACCGCGTGTTCTTCATGTTCGGCTCAGCCAATCGCGACGAGGCCTCCTTCAGCGATCCGGATCGTTTCGACATCACCCGCGACACCCAGAAGAGCATCGCCTTCGGCGCCGGGCCGCATTATTGCGCCGGTGCGTTCGCCTCCCGCGCCATGGTGGCCGACGTCGCGCTGCCGAGTGCATTCGCGCGACTGAATGGCCTGCGGCTGGACGAGCGCGAACCGGTGCGGATCGGCGGCTGGGCGTTTCGCGGCCTGCTCAATCTGCCGGTGAAGTGGGAGGCGGGTTGACCGTTGAATCCATTTTCGGCGCAAAAGGCGTTGCTGACGGCGCAACTACATTAGCGCGGGCTCGCATGCGAAAGCCCGGCACAATGTGCCGGGCGAACGCAAATATACGCTTGGTGAGAAAGCCGCATTTTGACCAATGATTCGCCATGGTCCAGTCCGGGCAAATACCGTCAGGCTTTCTGACGAAACATATTTCCGCCGGCTTGCAGGATCGATGAGCGCCGGAAGATGCGCTCGCCGTCGTGACGCGACGAGGATTGCAAGATTGCGATTCTTTAGGCCGGGCCGTTGCATCGTTCCTAAGTAGCGATCAGGCCGACCGTTGCTTCGTTATCTCTTTGAGCGCGCTATGTGCGACAGCCCTCAATCCGCCCAAGGTGGCGTTTCCCCTCTTCGCACTGAGCTTCAATTTCCGTGCGATGTAGCGGCGGCGTTCGTGGTCGCCGCCGTTAGGGAAGACGCGGCAGGTCTCTTCTAGAACGAAGCTCATGTTTGCAATCGTCCGATCATCCAGTTTGGTCATGGCACTACCTCTCCGGGCGCCTGCGCTAAACCAGCATCCTCTACGAGCGACAAGGACAGTTTTGATCATACCAAATTCGGGAAAAAGTGGAATGAAAACTGGAATCGCTGCGCTGGGCAGCACTCGAATCGCTCGAACACTGGTCCGAAGATGTGCCTTCGGACATAGCGGCTGAAATCCAGCTACGCTGCGATATAGACGGTGTGCCGGTGCCAGGGCATTTGACTGACTTCACGCAAATCCATCCATCCCGTGCGTCAGTTGACCCTTCGGCTGGTTTAACTGGCAGCAATCAATGAAGGCGTCACTGCCTCACCGCGCCTCGCGGCCACCGCCTTGATCGCCGTTCAGCGGAAGCAGGCGCATGTGCTGAAACACCCAGCGCATGGCGAGGTACCAGAGGTAGCCTCCGATGGTCCCGCAAACGGCAAGAAGAATGATGTAGGCGGGATGATACTCGCCGCTCCACCACAGCATCCCGCCGATCCAGAAGATGGTGAAGAAAATTGCGCCGAGCTTCAATCGCCTGGCCTGATCCATGACAGTGCTCCGGTGGCTGACATCCGATGCCATCATGGACGCCACTGCCTCGCCGGCACCGTGAGGCGCATCACGACCAGCTTAGATCTTCGCCTCGCACTATTGGTCCTCTATTCCGGCGACGCTTGGGTCAATTCTCTTCGCCGCGGCGATATCGGCGGTGCCGCCGGCCTTGTCGCCCTTCCTTTGCTTGGCGACGCCACGCAGATGGAGGGCCATCGCGCTATTGGGATTGAGTCTGATCGCCTCGCTGTAGTCGGCGATGGCGCGTTCGTTGTCGCCCTTGTCGCCCCAGGCGTTGCCGCGGTTAAGGTAGAAGAAGGCGACGTTCGGGTTAAGGCGGATCGCCTCGCTATAGTCAGCGATGGCGCGATTTTTGTCGCCTTTGTCCTTCCACTCGATGCCGCGGTTGTTGAAGGCGACGGCGTAATTCGGGTTGAGGCGGATCGCCTCGCTGTAGTCGGCGATGGCGCGATCTTTGTCGCCTGTGTCGCTCCAGGCGGCGGCGCGGTTGTAGACGGCGTAGGCATCTTTCGGGTTGAGGCGGATCGCCTCGTTGAGGTCGGCGATGGCGTGGTCGGTGTCGCCCTTGAGCTTCCAGGTGGCGCCGCGGTTGGAGAACCCGTCCGGGTCGTTCGGTGTGAGGCGGATCACCGCGCTGAAGTCGACGATGGCCCGGTCGTTGTCGCCCTTGGCCAGCCAAGCGGCGCCGCGGTTGTTGTAGGAGTCAGCGTAATCAGGGTCGAGGCGGATCGCCTCGTTGAAGTCGGCAATAGCGCGATCGTAATCGCGCTTGGCTTGCCAGGAGTTGGCGCGGCTGTAGAAGGCCAGGGCGTAGTTCGGATCGAGACTTATGGCCTCGCTGTAGCTGACGATGGCTCGGTCCACGTCGCCCTTGGCGTGATACTCAAACGCTCGATCGTAATGCAGCTTTGCAAGGTCATGCCCTTGGTATGCGCCCGACGCGATCGCCCGCGTACACGCCGCGATCGCCTCGTCGCCGGACGCCTGCTCGCACGTCTGCGGATCACCAGCTGCCGCGTGCGCGGCAGATAGCGTGTGGGCTGCTATCGATGCGGTACTGGCGATCAAGACCGCACCGAACAGCAGCAGGATGGAGCGCGACAGGCGAGGGGCATTTCGGCGCATGGGCTATCCGCACTTTGCTCGACAGGAACCGGAGGACGTTCGATCGATTGGTCGGTATCGTAGCTCAAAAGGTTCGAACCTCGGCTTCTGAACCGGCCTGGCGAGTACCCATTGGAGGTAATGCGGATGTCCGGCAGCTGTCGGGCCCAATGTCCGAGTTGGGGTCATTCCGTCGCTTTGACAGTACTAATCACTTCCGGACTGCCCCGGTTAACGGACATCTTCAGAACCGGTCGGCATGTCTCAAACGTGCCCCAACAGCAGTCATGGCACGCATCCCGAGTTGGAAGCGACGGTCGCAGAGGAGAGCGCCACCGATGTTGCGTGAGCGCGGTGATAGCCCCTCAAAATGAAGCTCGAAGTGAACTGAGGCGGGAGGTTCGGTCGCCATACGTTGACCGGGTCACAAAAGGAAAGGCGTTGACCAATTTCGCCGCCGGCAATCCGGGCCGTCAGCGTGAGAGCTGTGGTCCGCCGGGAGGCGGCGGGCGAAGCACCGACGATGACTGTACGGCCGATGATTGCGCCTTGGGTTGCGGAGGTTTGGGCTGCGGGATGGAGGCCGCCTGCTGCGCCGGGGCCGGGGTCGGAGGCGTGGATGATATCTTCTGTCTGATGTCCTCCTCGATAGCCCGTAGTGCCGCAATGTTCTGAGCCATCTGTTCTTGCTTGGCAGCGAGTTGTTCTACGCTGCGCCGCACGACATCGAGATTGGACGTCAGCGGCGCAAGCTGCTGCATCGGGTCAGCGGAAGTTGCAGCGACGACTGGCGACTTCATCGTCGAAACGGATAACACCCAGGCCAGCGCCGGAGCCTGGGCTACGAGCATCTCCTTTGCTGCATCGCCGTAGGACTGCCAGCCAAGCGTGGCGCTGACACCGATGAGAACCGCAATGGAGAACCGGGTAAGGGAGCGGAGTATTCGCCTGCCAATCGACGGCCGGCCGCTCGCCGGCGGCCCCTCCCCGAAGCGGTAGTGATGGGGAGGATCGATCGACGGCTTCATGCGCCGTCTACCAATGCGCTGACCGGATCGGGCGTCCGGATCGCGCGCAAGCCCGCCGGACGAAGGTTCTTCGGCTGTCAGTGGTGGGCTTTGCGAGTATAACATTGGTACCTCCACCGACGGTTCTTCCAAATTCTTGAGGGAAGAGGCGATCCTGGTTTGGCGGAAGGGAGGCAGGAGCACAGCAGACCTAGGGCGTTTGTGAGATCCTCGCACGATAAGAGAATCGGACTTGTTTGAGATCGATCAAGCGTCAACCGTTAGGCGGGCGCCTCTAGCCGAACCTCGCCCGCGAGCGCTCCCTCGCCTTCTCGGCCTCGACCTCGCGATCGCGCGGCGGCGAATTGGTCTGCAGCGAGGCCAGCAAGCGCCGCGCGCTGTCGGAAACTTCGGAAACCGCGCGGTTGAACGCCTCGGCATTCGCCTGCGACGGCGAATTGAAGCCAGAGAGTTTTCGTACGAATTGCAGCGCGGAAGCGTGGATCTCCGCATGCGTCGCGGGGGGATCGAAATTGAACAGGGTCTTGATGTTGCGGCACATGGTTTTCTCCTTTGCTCCGGCTGCAATCACAGGACGAACGGCCGGTGCAAAATCCGACAGCATGGCCTATTCTGTCATGGATCGCGCGGCGCGTTCACCCCTGCCGGCACCTGCGAACAGCGAGTTCCCGATGGCTCATGTGACCTACAAGATCGTCGAGCATGACGGCGGCTGGGCCTACACCGTCAACGGCGTGTTCTCCGAGCCGTTTCCGAGCCGCGCCGCGGCGCTGGCAGCCGCCCGGCGCGCGGCGGCCGAGCAGCGGGTGCCGGGCCGCACGGAGGTGATCGAGTACGAAACCGAGGATGGCCGATGGCGCTCCGAAACCGCCGCCGGCAACGACCGGCCGGAAACCGAAGTGGAGGGATAGATCATCGTCGCCGATCTGGTGACGGAAATAGCCGGTGTGATAAGGTTCCCCGCAAGCGGCGCACAAGACAGCCGCGGCCCTTGGGGAGACCATCATGAATCTGTTGCGCGCAGCCTTGTCGGCAGCCTTCGCCTTGACCTCCATTACGGCCTTCGCGGCCGATTATCCCGCACCTAGGCAGGGCGACTGGATCGCCAAGGATTTCAAATTCCACACCGGCGAGACGATGGGCGAACTGCGGCTGCACTACACCACCATCGGCGAGCCCACCGGACAGCCCGTGCTGGTGTTGCACGGCTCGGGCGGCTCGGCCGCCAGCATGCTGACGGCCGGCTTCGGCGGCGAATTGTTCGGCCCCGGCCAGCCACTTGACGCGACGAAGTACTACATCATCATTCCGGATAGTGTCGGCCACGGCAAATCGTCAAAGCCCTCCGACGGCATGAAGACCGCGTTTCCGAAATACAATTACGAGGACATGGTCGACGCGCAGTATCGCCTGGTTACGGAAGGGCTCGGCATAAAACGTCTGCGGCTCGTCATCGGCAATTCGATGGGCGGCATGCATACCTGGATCTGGGGCGGCAAGTATCCGAAATTCATGGACGCGCTGGTGCCGATGGCGTCGCAGCCGACCGAGATGGCGGCGCGCAACTGGATGCTGCGGCGGATGATGCTGGAGACCATCAAGAACGATCCCGACTACATCAGCGGCAATTACATCACCCAGCCGCGCATGATGAAATACGCCATCAACGCCTATGGCATCGCGACCGCTGGCGGCACGCTGGCCTATCAGGCGCAGGCGCCGACGGCGGCGCAGGCCGACAAGATGGTCGATGACCGGCTGGCGACCGCAATCACCGCCGATGCCAACGACTTCATCTACCAGTGGGAAGCCTCGCACGATTACAATCCGGCTCCATCGCTTGAGAAGATCGAGGCTACGCTGCTGCTGATCAATGCCGCCGACGACGAACGCAATCCGCCGGAAACCGGCGTCACCGATGCCGCGATGAAACGCGTCAAGAACGGCCGTCTCTTCCTGATCCCTGCCTCGAGCGAGACGCGGGGCCACCTCACGACCGGCAATGCGAAGTTCTACAAGAAGCAGGTGGAAGAACTGTTGCAGACCGCCCCGCGGCGGGCGATGTGAACCGAAGGCCAACACAAGCGACTCGAAGAAGCCCTGATTTCGCGCCGCATCAAATTTGCATCGCGCACATCGCTCATTATTTGAGCGTGCATCCACAGGCCGGCTCCGCTTGAATTGTCCTGAGATTTGCGAATCGTGGGTGGCATGCTCGCGAGGAACAAGACAAACGCAGCGGAGGAATCGGATGCGAAGGCTCGCGCCATTCGGCTTGCTCGTCTGCCTTTCGATGTCGGCCGGCGCAGCACTCGCCGTCGACAGGGGCCAGTTCGATCACGTGCCGCCTGATATCCGCGCCTGGTTCAAAAGCGTGATCGCGCCGAACGGCGTGCCCTGCTGCGATGTTTCCGACGGCCATCGCACCAGCTACGATGTTCGCGGCGGCGTCTATTGGGTTCCGATCGAGGGCCATTGGATGCAGGTGCCCGAGCGCGCGGTCATTCGCGACCAGGGCAACCCGATCGGCGAGGCCGTGGTGTGGTACGTGCATCACCGCGGCAGCATCATCATTAGCTGCTTCGTGCCGGCGGATGCCGTCTGACCATAACAGACGTCATTGCGAGCCAACGGGTCGCGCGAATGCGCGCCCGATGACAGGCTCCGCGAAGCAATCCATTTATCCCCGCGCGGAGAGGTGGATTGCTTCGCTGTCGCTCGCAATGACGGAGATACTCGCAATGACGGAGATAAAAGCCTTCCAACCCGGGGATGACGCAAAACTTGCGGGATGATAATCTCCGGCGCAATCGAAAGGAGCCGCCCTTGTCCGATCTTGCCCCGAGCGACCTCGCCACGATCTATCCCGCTCCCTCGCCTCGCGTGATCGCCAAGGCGCGGCCGGAGATCGACGCCCACGCGAAGAAATTCATCGGCATGTCGCCGTTCTGCGTGCTGGCCACCTCGGGCTCGGACGGCAGCGTCGATGCATCGCCGCGCGGCGGCAATCCCGGCTTCGTCCATGTCGGCGGACCGAACCTGCGGCCGGATCGCTCGGGCAACAACCGCATCGACAGTTTTCGCAACATCGTCGAGGGAAGCGGCTTCGTGCAGTTGATCTTCTTCGTGCCCGGGATCGACGAGACGCTGCGCGTCGGCGGCAAGGGCAGTGTCTCGGTGGATCCGGAGCTGATGGCGTCGATGGTGGAGTTCGGCAAGCCGCCGCGCGCGGTGCTGCGCATCGACGTGAGGGAAGCCTATTTCCACTGTGGCAAGGCGCTGATGCGCTCGAAGCTGTGGGCGGGCGAGCGGGTCGAGCGTTCGGTGATGCCGAGCATCGGCGAAGTGATCCACGACCAGACCGGCCTCGGCGAGCGCGAGAGCCAGGAAGTGATTTACGAGCGCTACAAGACGCAGTTGTAGGAAGATTGTCTCGGCGGGATCGGCCCACCCTCCCCTGGAGGGGGAGGGTCGACGCGCGTGTAACG
>NZ_JAACFS010000148.1 GCF_029051645.1 Bradyrhizobium sp. CSA112 | reverse complement strand
GTTTAATAGCTTTCCTTTAGAGTATTTAAAATAAAGAACAGCAGTGAGAAATTTTCTAATTGAAAATAATCTTACTGCTGTTTTTAATATTTGGATGGATTATTGTGGTTACTTAAAAGAGTGAGCATCAATTAACGCTTTTTTCGATTTAACAAATGTGATTTAATATCATATTTTAATGCGTCGTTGTATTCTTTTTTAGTGATTTGATCTTCGATTAACATACGCTTTAATACATAATGTTGTCTTTGAATACTATATTTCAAATCTTTATCCGATTTTAATGTTCCATCTTTTTCGTAGGGTGTATAGCCATATGGGCTTTGCAACAAACCGATAAGGTATGCAGATTGTGCAATTGATAAATCTTTTGGTGGAACACCAAATAAACTATATGAAGCGGATGCAATTCCAGAAATATTAGCGCCATTATAATC
>NZ_JAACFS010000147.1 GCF_029051645.1 Bradyrhizobium sp. CSA112 | reverse complement strand
CTGCGGAGTTTCACGAGGGAAGGCAGTTGCCGTTTCGATAGACGGGAAGCGGAATAGCCCGGCCGCCTGGATCTTCCGAACTTCGAGACCAATGCAAGTTGGAGGAAGACCCGACTTCCGCCAGTAGCGGTTATTCCTCGCCTTTCAGCAGCGGAAGGCGAATCTCGAAAGTGGTGCCCTGGCCAACCTGGCTCTGGCAACCGATCCTGCCGCCGTGCCGGTCGATCACCGTCTTGACCATGGCCAGCCCCAGGCCCAGGCCGGCGCTGCCCTCGGCGGAAGCGAAGCGCTGGTACTGGCTGAACAGGCGCGGTAGTTCGGCGGCCGCGATACCTTTGCCCTGGTCGACGATCCGGCAGCTCAGCCAGTCGCCTTCGAGGCGGATGCTCAGGCTGACGACGGTCCCCGCCGGGCTGTACTTGACCGCATTCTCCAGC
>NZ_JAACFS010000146.1 GCF_029051645.1 Bradyrhizobium sp. CSA112 | reverse complement strand
ATCCGCAAGCGCCTGTTCCTGGTTCCCCCGCATGCGCCGGGATAGGCCCCGTCGATCTGCCCCCGTGGGACCGACCATGACGGTTCCCCCGCATGCGCGGGGATAGGCCGTAGCCGCCGGCCCCCCAGCACCCGTGTAGGGGGTTCCCCCGCATGCGCGGGGATAGGCCCGATGAAGGCGCCTCTGACTTGGCGAACACAGAGGTTCCCCCGCATGCGCGGGGATAGGCCCGCAGCGCGCTCGGCCTCCAGGCCCGGGGTGGTGGTTCCCCCGCATGCGCGGGGATAGGCCCTCGACGCGCTGGCCATCGGCCGCGGCGACGATGGTTCCCCCGCATGCGCGCGGATAGGCCCGGTGAAGCGGACCCAATCGACGTGCACGGGGGGGGTTCCCCCGCATGCGCGCGGATAGGCCCTTGATGGTGAAGTCGCGCGACTGG
>NZ_JAACFS010000145.1 GCF_029051645.1 Bradyrhizobium sp. CSA112 | reverse complement strand
CTTGCGGTCGAGCTTGCCGTTCACCGTCAGCGGCAGCCCCGATAGCCGCACGAACGCCGACGGCACCATGTAGTCCGGCAGCCGCGCACTTAAGTGCGCCCGCAAGGCGCCGGCCAGCCCGCCTCCATCGTCCTCGTCCGAGCCAGCCTCGTCCGAGCCCACCACATAGGCGACAAGGTGCTTGTCGCCGGACCGGTCCTGGCGCGCCACCACAACCGCATCGCGCACCCAGGCGTGCTCGCAAAGCCGTGCGGCGATCTCGCCCGGCTCGATGCGGAAGCCGCGGATCTTCACCTGGTCGTCGTTGCGGCCGAGGAACTCCAGATTGCCGTCGGGCAGATAGCGCGCCAGGTCGCCGGTCCGGTACAGCCGATCGCCGTCCACAAAGGGACTGGCGATGAACCGCTCCGCCGTCAGATCGGCACGGTTCAGATAGCCAC
>NZ_JAACFS010000144.1 GCF_029051645.1 Bradyrhizobium sp. CSA112 | reverse complement strand
GAGTGGAGACGGACTTCATCTGGAGCATTGCTGATGCGCAGGATACGCCGAAGCGAACTCTGATAGATCTGTTCGAGAAGCAGCTGCAACTGTTGGAACAGGAAGAATTGAACCTTCACAGCAGCACTGTCGTGACCGACGCGCCTCCCAAGCGCTAAGCGGTCGACTTCGCCCAGAGTCGTTTTACCTGGGTGCTAGGCACGGCGGGCCTCCAGTGCTAGGTCTCCGCGTCTTGTCTCGGTTTAAATCCAGGTCAGATTTAATCGCCAATTTCATACATGGTCCAATCCTCCATGTCGTCAGTGCATGGGCTCCGACTTTTTCGTTTGTGATGTCCCTTTTTGCCCGAAAAGCTCGCCTATTTGACTAGTGGGGATTGGATCCTCGCCCCGGCGCGGAAACCGGCACCGCAATTGTCGGTGAAGGCCGGGCTGTCACATGA
>NZ_JAACFS010000143.1 GCF_029051645.1 Bradyrhizobium sp. CSA112 | reverse complement strand
GCTGAAAATGATGCGCACCAAGCGCATCGCCATGGTGTTCCAGAAGTTCGCCCTGATGCCTTGGCTGACCGTACGCGAGAACATCAGCTTCGGCCTGGAAATGCAGGGTCGTCCGGAGAAAGACCGGCGCAAGCTGGTGGATGAAAAACTCGAGCTGGTGGGCCTGACCCAATGGCGCAACAAGAAGCCGGACGAGCTTTCCGGCGGCATGCAGCAACGCGTCGGCCTGGCCCGCGCCTTGGCGATGGACGCCGACATCCTGCTGAGGGACGAACCGTTCTCCGCGCTCGACCCGCTGATCCGCCAGGGCCTGCAGGATGAGCTGCTGGAACTGCAGCGCAAGCTGAGCAAGACCATCGTGTTCGTGAGCCACGACCTCGATGAAGCGCTGAAACTCGGCAGCCGTATCGCGATCATGAAAGACGGCAAGATCATCCAGTAC
>NZ_JAACFS010000142.1 GCF_029051645.1 Bradyrhizobium sp. CSA112 | reverse complement strand
GCCATGGCGCAGGGGACGGAGTCGTTACGAAGATGTTACGTAGGATAACATCAACGATAATGATTCGCATATGCGCGGGCGAACGAGCAGTCTGGAGGCCCGGGGAGGCCCCTGAACGCCTCTCAGCGCGCTCCGCTGGCTTCCACCCCTGGGCGGAGTCGCCGGCGGCCAGGGACGCTTCAATCGCGGTCGTCGCGGGTCCAGACGGCGTCGTGTTCGCGCTTCACCGGGAACTTGGGTACCGGCGTATAGGCCGGGGCGCACAGGGCGCGGCCATCGCGCACGTCGAAGCGCGCGCCGTGCAGCACGCATTCCACGCTGCCTTCGTCGGTGTTGAACTCGCCCGAGGACAGCTCGAACTCCTCATGCGTGCACTGGTCTTCCAGCGCGTACAGCTCGCCGTCGAGGTTGAACACCACGATCGGCGTGCCGGTCACTTCGTCGAACAC
>NZ_JAACFS010000141.1 GCF_029051645.1 Bradyrhizobium sp. CSA112 | reverse complement strand
GTATCGGACCTGCCGCTGGAGCAGCTCATGCAGTTGCAGGTCACGACGGCCAGCCGGTACGCCCAGTCGGCGCTCGAGGCGCCTGCGGTGGTCAGCGTGGTGACGGCCGAGGACATCCGCCTGTTCGGCTACCGCACCCTGGCCGACGTGCTGGCGGGCATGCGCGGGCTCTACGTGTCCTACGACCGCTCCTACCACTACCTGGGCACGCGGGGATTCTCCACCCCGGGCGACTACAACACGCGGGTGCTGCTGCTCGTCAACGGCATCCGGTTCAACGACAGCCTGTACGACCAGGCGAGCATCGGCACCGACTTTCCCATCGACATCGACCTGGTGGAGCGGGTCGAGTTCGTCTCCGGCGCGGGGTCGGCCGTGTACGGCCCGAACGCATTTTTCGGCGTGATCAACGTGATCACGCGGGACGGTGCGCATCTCCGCGGCCCCCAGG
>NZ_JAACFS010000140.1 GCF_029051645.1 Bradyrhizobium sp. CSA112 | reverse complement strand
CGCCTGGAGATTGAGGCTGGCGCCGAACATGCCCATCAGCGCGCCGAGCAGGGCGAAGCAGAGCGCCATCGGCAGCACGTAGGCGAGCGACAGGACGAAGCCGCGACCACCGCCCGGCCGGCCGCGCAGGACCACTCCGGAGAGGATCGGCAGCATCGGCAGCACGCAGGGGGTGAAGGTCAGGGTCAGGCCGGCGAGGAAGAAGAACAGCAGGCTGCGCTTGCCCTTGTGCTCGAGCGGGCCCTTGCCGGCCGCGTCGCTCGCGGCTGGCGGCGCGGCACCGCCGTCGATGTCGAAGCGCCTGGTTTCCGGGGGGTAGCAGAGGCCCTTGTCGGCGCAGCCCTGGTACGTCACCACGAGGGTATAGGGCTGCCGGGCCGGGTTGTTCAGGGGAATCTTCAGGTCGACGATGTTGTAGTAGACCTCGGTATCGCCGAAGTACTCGTCGTGGTGC
>NZ_JAACFS010000139.1 GCF_029051645.1 Bradyrhizobium sp. CSA112 | reverse complement strand
CCATTTTATCTTGAGATAAGTCTACGCCATTTTCTTTTTTGAATTCTGCAACTAGGTAGTCAATAATTACTTGGTCAAAATCATCACCGCCAAGTTTGTTGTCACCGGCTGTTGATAGTACTTCGAATACACCGTCACCTAATTCTAGGATAGATACGTCAAATGTACCGCCACCTAAGTCAAAAACAAGAACTTTTTCGTCTTTATCAGTTTTGTCTAAACCATATGCTAATGCTGCAGCTGTTGGTTCATTAATGATACGCTCAACTTCTAAACCAGCAATTTTACCAGCATCTTTAGTTGCTTGACGTTCAGCATCGTTAAAGTATGCAGGTACTGTAATTACAGCTTTGTCAACTTTCTCACCTAAATAGCTTTCAGCTGTATTTTTTAAGTTTTGTAAAATCATAGCTGAGATTTCTTGTGGTGTGTATGATTTACCTTCAATATCTACTTTATAAT
>NZ_JAACFS010000013.1:20000-176126 GCF_029051645.1 Bradyrhizobium sp. CSA112 | reverse complement strand
CCATTTTCATGGGATGTTGCCGCGGGCTCTCAAGGAGCATGTACATCTCGCGTCGGCTGCGGTGACCGATCGGCACATCGCAAAGAGCTGCACGCCCAATTCGGGAGAGATGACACATGTTGAGGAAGACAGGTTGGCTGAGCTCTGGTCTGACGATCGCGGCGTTTTCGGCCGTGGCTTCGTTTGCGCTGGGCGGTGTGGGTTCGGCCCAGGCGGCGGTGGTTTACTGCAAGACTGTCGGCGTGCCGAAGGGTTGCGTGGCGCGTCCGACGCCGGTTGCGGCGGCTGCGGTCGTGACGCCGGCCGTCGGCGTTGCCCGTGTCGGGGTCGGCGCGCCCGGCGTCGGCGTTCGTGCCGGCACCCCCATGAACCGCGGTGGCCCGGTCAATCGCGTCGGCCGTCGCTAAGCGCAAAGCGTTTTCAAGCGAAGTGGATTCCGGTTCGCGTAAAGAAAACGCGTCAAAACGAAGAGACGTAAATCAACCGGCAGCGCCGTCGCTGTCGGGAAAGCGGTGGGGTAATGTCAGTCTCACGCGCGTGCCTTGATCGGTCCCTTGGGCGCAGGAGCTCAATTCCAGCTCCGCGCCACAGCGCGCCGCGCGGCTTCGCATGTTGCGCAAGCCGCGCGCCGCTTTTATCGCGCCTGCCGCCGCGCCGTCAGGCGCGATCTCAAAACCCGTGCCGTCATCCTCGACGGTGATGCAGCCGCGGTCGAGGCCATCGGCGCCCGCGAGCGTCTCTATCCTCACCGTGATACGCCGCGCATTGGCATGCTTGACCGCGTTGGTCACGGCTTCATCCAGCAGGCGCACGATCTGGATGACGTGCCACGGCCGCAGTTCGGGATGAACCGGCAGGCCCTGCGGGGTGACCGCACGCCAGTCGAGTGCGATGTCGTGCGGACGTAGCTGCGCCATGGCCCGTTCGCGCCATGAGCCCAGCGCCAGCATCAGGTCGCCGCCGATATCGTCCATGGAGTCGATGACGAGGCGCAGATCCTTCAGCGCCGCGCGCGCCGCATCGCCGATTGGTGCGCTACCATTGCCGCGTTCGCTCAATGCCACGATGCTGACGAGCTGGCCGCCGAGCCCGTCGTGCAGGTCGCGCATCAGGCGCGTGCGCTCCCGCGCCAGCGCCGCGGCGCGGGCGCGCTCCTCCTCGCGGGCGAAACTGGCCTTCAGCTTCTCTTCCGCCTCGCGCACCTGGGTAACCAGGCGGCTGGCAAATCCGTCGACCTCGTTCAGCGCCCGCGCGAACCGCCAGGTCAGGCCTGCGCCGATCGCGACCAGCATCGCCGAGTACGACAGCCGCGCGGTGAAGATGCGATTGGGCATCATCTGAAATACCGAGAGCAGGTCGACAACCCAGCAGGTCAGCATGATCGTGACCGCGCAGCCGAGCAGCAGGCTCGCGACATTCCGCCGCTTCAGCATCGAGCGGGCGGTGACGACGGCTATGATGAGAAGGGAGAGGCCAACCATCGGCACGGCGAGATACAGGAACAGCGCTCGCACCATCGCCTGGCTTCCGAACAGGCCGGCCAGCGCCAACAGCACGCCGGGAATGAAAATGATCCAGCCGTAGCGCTGCCATTTCCAGCCCGAGAACAGCAGCGCAAATGTCAGCACCAGCCCGCTTTCGATCGGAGCCGAAGAAATCAGGATCACGTTGAGCCGGGAAAACGGCGTCTCGCCCATCGGCGTTTGCAAAAAGGCTTGGCCGACACCCACCGCCATTGCCGCGGCCAGAACGCCATAGGCCGGCTCATGGCGCCGCATCACCCACATGATTCCCAGGATGACCGCGAGGATCGCCTGCCACGACGAGAACACCACCGGCAGGGTGACGAAGATCAGCGTTCTCAGATTATAGCTCGGACGCAACAATTCGTCCGGGCCGACCCAGATGCGATCGAGAAATCCTGTGATCGGGCCCCAGATGAACAGCTTGATCGAAACGTCGTTGGCGCCGTCGTGCAGCACCGACGCGGGGATCACCGCGATCTGCGCCGTGTTGCGGTCGGGACGGTTGGCGGCGGGGTCGCGCCGGCTGTCCAGGATTACGACGCCGTTGACGGTGACCTCGACGCCGTTGGTGAAGCGCGGCAGAAATACCGACCAGGCACGCGCGGCCTCACTGGCCGGCCGGATGAACTGTCCGGCGAAGCGCGGCGGGTCGTTCATCGCGTGGCGCAGGGATGAAAAATACGGCAGCGTCACCGCGCGTTCGGCGCCGCTTTCCGAGAGCCTGAACGCCGTGACCTGATATTCGCCCGGAGGCTCCGGCAGCGACTGTCGCAGCGCGAAGATGCATGCGGCCACGATCAGCGCCTGCAGCAAAAGGTATTGGACGAGACGGGACGTTTGCAGCCGCCGCCGCTCGCGGCCGGGCAAGTCCGGTTGCGCGTCGTCTCCGTGGTCGTTCACAGCTTTATCAAGCCTTGCTGGACCGCCTCGAACACCGCCTCGCCCCGGGTATGGACCTCGAGCTTGCGGTAGATGCTCTTGATGTGCCCGGGCACCGTCTGGCGCGACAGGCCGAGATGGCTGGCGATCTCGGCATAGCTAAAACCCTTGGCGATGCCCCAGAGGATGTCGATTTCGCGCGGCGTCAGCTTGGCGGTGTTGAGCGCAGGGCCGGGCGGCGGCTCGGGCGTGTTCTGGGTCCGCCGCACAATGAACCGCGCGATCGAGGCCGAGATCGGCGAGTGCCCGGCGACCAGGTCGCGTACGGTGGCGGCGATATCGGTCGGGAACGCGTCCTTGAGCAGATAGCCCGTGGCGCCGACGGTGATCGCCGAGATCACGCTCTCCTCGTCGCCGAGGATCGAAATCACCATGATCTCGGTCTCGGGAAAGCGCTGCCGGGTTTCGCGGATCAGGTCGACGCCATGGCCGTCGGGCAATTGAAGGTCGGTCAGCAGCACTTTTGGCGCGCCTTGCGCGAGACAGGCGCGGGCTTCCGTGAGCGTGCCGGCAGCCCTGACCTGGTACCCGGCCTTGGCGAGCGCGTCCTGCAGCCGCCAAAGCGTCGGCGCGTCGTCCTCGACCAGCACGACCGTGATGGCCTCCGCCTTCGGTCCATCGCTCAATGGATTCATCTGAAAACTCCGGCCGCTGTCCCTGCGACCCTCGCAAGTGTAACGCCGCGGCGGCCTTTTGCGACACCCATGTTCATGGGGCGGGATTTTACGAGATTCGGAGGAGGCGCGTCCGCCGGAAAAGGCCTATACGATTGCCTCCCAACGAGGCCTCCGAAATGCCGAAAGCCCCCAAGAACGCCCCGCCGGACCAGCACGCTTCCGAACCCGGCCTTGCCGTCACACCCGATGACGTCATGGCCGCGGCGGCTGCGATCCGCGGTTCCGTCATCGTTACCGAATGCGATGCCAGCCGGACGCTCAGCGAGATCTGCGGCTGCAATCTCTGGCTCAAATTCGAGAACCTGCAGTTCACCTCGACCTTCAAGGAGCGCGGCGCGCTCAACCGGCTGCAGGCGCTGTCGCCGGAGACGCGGCATCGCGGCGTGATCGCGATGTCGGCCGGCAACCACGCGCAGGGCGTCGCCTATCACGCCCATCGGCTCGGCATTCCCGCTACCATCGTGATGCCGATAGGCACGCCGATGGTGAAGATCGAGAACACCAGGCGTCACGGCGCGGAGATCGTCATATCAGGCAAGACTCTGGAAGAGGCTGCCGAGTTCGCGCGCACGCATGGCAAGGCAAAGAACCTCGCCATGATCCACCCTTACGACGATCCCCTGATCATCGCAGGCCAGGGCACCATCGCGCTCGAAATGCTCGCTGCCGTGCCGCAGCTCGATATGCTGGTCGTTCCGATCGGCGGCGGCGGACTGATTTCCGGCATGGCGGTCGCGGCCAAATCGCTGAAGCCGGAGTTGCAGATCGTCGGCGTGCAGGCGCAGCTCTATCCTTCGATGTACAACGCCATCAAGGGCGAGCGCCTGCCGATGCGCGGCGACACGCTCGCCGAAGGCATTGCGGTGAAGGTGCCGGGCCGGATCGCCACCGAGATCATCCGCCGCCTCGTCGACGACATCGTGCTCGTCACCGAAGACCAGATCGAGCGTGCGGTGGCGATGCTGATTGCGATCGAAAAGACCGTGGTCGAAGGCGCCGGCGCGGCGGGCCTTGCCGCGGTGCTGGCCGCACCGGAACGTTTTGCCGGCCACAATGTCGGGCTTGTTCTCACCGGCGGCAACATCGATACCCGGCTGATCGCTTCCGTGCTGACCCGCGAGCTCGCGCGCGAGGGGCGGCTGACGCAGATCGCCATCGACATCGTCGACCGGCCCGGCCAGCTCGCCGCCGTCTCGGCGCTACTCGCCGAAGCCGGCGCCAACATCATCGAGGTCTCGCACCAGCGCACGTTCTCCGACCTGCCGGCCAAGGGCACCCTGCTCGAAGTGGTGATCGAGACGAGGGACCGCGCGCATCTGGAGGACGTGATGAAACGGCTCGGCGAGGCCGGATATGTCGCGTGGCTGCCGGGGCGACGATAGCCCTCAGGTTAGGAGTCGCACCGCGCCAGTGTCGCTGACTTCACAATCGCCAGGCTCGGCGGCGAGATCGCGAAAGCCTGCCTGGCGCATGAAGCCGAACAGCGCCTGCGGCGCCTTGCTATCCGCGAATGCGTTGCTCGATGTTGGCCGCCGGTCCCCCCGCGCGCACGTTGCGAGTGCCTGACGGATGAGCTTGTGAGCCCGCGAAGCTTTTCCACGGACCAATAGTTTCGACGATGATATTAATTCCAGCCACCGCGCTTTCGATTTGGCGCTGCACGCTGTCGACCTCGGACTTCAGGAACTCTTGCATTTTCTGGAGTTCGGAAGCCAGCTTGTGAAGTTCGTCTATCGAATTTGAGGTCAACCGGGCGACGGACGAGTTGAATCGCTCTGTGCTGATCTCCAGCGGGCTAGCGGGATTCGACTTCTCTTTGCTAGGTTGTGTCGCCAGGGCTTCGTCCGGCGGAGGTGCTTTTTCGTCGGGTGCGGCAGACGTTGGAGTATCCATCAGTTCCTCCTTTTGGTGCCCGCGGCTATAGGCGTCGTTGAGTCGTTAGGCGATTTGGTGGCGTGGCGGTGGCGATCCGGAGCCGAACCCGAAGATTTCCGGTTTATGGGCGTGCTGGATCGGGAACCGCTTTCTCCAAGCTAGTCGACGCCCGCGGCTGGTGCGGACACTTGCTTCAGGTCTCAGCCAAGCCTCGTCTGTAGGCCCACTTGGTTCTCATTCCTGGTTGTCACACAGGCATACTTGTCGCGCGCTTTCAGCCACCAGTGGGCTGCGGTCAAAATCACCGAAGCGCTCGACGAGGCGTAAGCCACCTGATGCAATTAGCAACGGCATCTCTTGCGGAAAGATGTTTCGCATCTGCAAGGGAGTCTTCCAGAAATCCTTCCTTGCCGATGTCGACCAATACCAATCCACGTGACTGATTTGGGTGAGGGGATCGTATCTTAGGGTCTCCTCGACGATTATCTCACCTTGAGTATCATGGACAATCGATCCGACCAGCTGGCGCTTGTCGGGAGTGCAGCTCAGTCTCGCCGCATTCGGAAGGAAGGCATCGAACACAAGCCTGCCCTTCGGTGATAGATGCCGTGCGACTGACCGAAAAAAGCCCGTGAAATCGTCCAGGCTATGCAGGTGCAGGACCGAATTCATTGCAACAATGATGGTTCCGAAGGTGCGTCCATTTAAGTCAAAATGGCGCATGTCCAACTGCACCAGGTCGAGTTCGACCGCCTGTGCCTCGGCGGAACGTCGCGCACGCTCGAGCATCTTGGCGGATAGGTCACCTCCAGTCACTTGCAAGCCTGATAGAGCCAGCGGAATAGTGAGACGACCGGTTCCACACGCGAGGTCGAGGACGCGACCACCTCGTTCGTTGGCTATCTCTACGTAGAAGCGCTCCATGGCCGGATCACTTGCCGCCATCAAATCGTATAGATCAGGGCGATCGTAGAGGCTGTTCTGTTCCATGAAAAAAGCTCTGCATGTGGCCGCGCGCTGATAAGTCCGCGCCCTAGTTCACCAGCCGCACCGCGCCGGCGTCGCTGACGTCATAGCCGCCGAGCTCGGCGGCGCGGTCGCGCAGCACGGCCTGACGCATGAAGTCGAACAGCGCCTGCGGCCCCTTCATGAAATAGTCGCGCTGTCGCATCACGAGGTCAAAACGCTCCCAGGCAAGCGGCAGGAAATCGAGCCCCGCTGATTTCGCCACGCTTCGCGTCGCGATGCCGCAATCGATGCGGCCCGCGCGGATGGCCTGGGCGATATCCGGTCCGGTCGGAAACGCGGGCTTTGCCAGTTTCAGATCGTCGAGCGCGATGCCGGCGCGCGCCAATAGCGCAAGCAGCAGCAATTGCGCGCCGGCTCCGGGTGGACGCTGCGCCATCCGCGCGCGCGTTGTCGCGATCGAGGCCATGTCGCTTAAGCCGAGCGGATTGCCTGATGCAACCAGAATGCCCTGCTCGCGCTGTGCAAAGCCGAGCACGACGGCATCGTGCAACCCCGGCGCAGCGGCGACCGCATCGAGATTGGCGGTTTCGTCGTCGCCATCGAGGCGGTGCAGATGGATCGCTGCGACCATCACCTCGCTTTGCGTCAGCCGCCGCAGGCCTTCCTCGCTGCCTTCGGGCAGGCTGGCGAGGCCGGAATTGCTTTCGCGCAGCGCCCATTCCAAGAGCGGATCATGGCTGCCGCCGACGATCGGCGGCGCCGCCACCTGCGCCAGCGCAGCCGGCGCGATCAGGCCGGCGGACACCCAGCGGTCCAGCGCGGCCCGCGGAAACAGCCAGCGCCCGGTCACCTTGCTGCAGGGCACCGCCCGCTCCGCCACCAGCTCATAGAGCTTGCGTTCCGAGAGCCGGAGATAGTCAGCCGCTTCGTCGGTGGTTAGCAGTTCAGGCATAGGCACCAATATGCATTTGAATGCAAATGTTACGGAAATTGACCATATCAGTGGCATCTGCGCAAGATATCTGCCAAACGGAATTTCGATGCCCCAAGACCTGACAGCCCTTCAACTCGTGCTCTCCGGCGATCCCGCGCTGTTCGCCATCGTGCGGCTGTCGCTTTATGTGAGTCTTTCCGCGGTGGTGCTGGCCGCGTTGATCGGCATCCCGCTGGGCGCCTGGATTGCGCTGACGAGATTCCCGGGACGCCAGGGCGTCATCGTCATGCTCAACGCGCTGATGGGCCTGCCGCCGGTCGTGGTCGGCCTTGCGGTCTATCTGACGCTGTCGCGGTCCGGGCCGCTCGGCGCGTTCGGCCTGTTGTTCACGCCGTCCGCCATGATCATCGCGCAGACTGTGCTGGTCACGCCGATCATCGCTGCGCTGACGCGGCAGACCATCGAGGACCTTTGGATCGAATACCGCGACGAGCTGACCGCGATGAATCTCGGCCCGCTGGGCCGGGTCGCAACGCTGATCTGGGACGCCCGTTTCAGCCTGGTCACGGCGCTACTCGCCGGCTTCGGCCGCGCGGCGGCGGAGGTCGGCGCCATCATCATCGTCGGCGGCAATATCGAGGGCTTCACCCGCACCATGACGACGGCGATTGCGCTGGAAACGTCGAAGGGCGACCTGCCGCTCGCGGTCGGGCTCGGCCTCGTGCTGATCGCGATCGTGATCGCCGTCAACGCGCTGGCCTGGACCGCGCGCCGGGCCGGCGAGCGACTGGCGGGATGACCATGCGCGCGCCTTCCGAAGAACTGCCGATTGTGTTCGAAGGCGTGACGGTTGCAGCCGGGCCCGTCACGATCCTCGACAGTATCTCGCTCACGCTGCTGCCGGGTCCGCCCACCGTGCTGATCGGCCCCAACGGCTCGGGCAAATCCACACTGCTGCGCATGGCGATGGGGCTGCTCGCGCCGTCGCGCGGGCGCATCACCTGGGGTGGCCGAGAAAACGTCCCGCCGCTGAAGCGCGCGATCGTATTTCAGCGCCCGGCGATGCTTCGGCGCAGCGCTGCCGCCAATATCCGCTTCGCGCTGCGCGCTGCCAGCATCGCGCACGCCGAGCATGCGCGCCGCACCAGTGAACTGCTCGAATTGGTCGGCCTCGAGCGGCTCGCTGATCGCGCTGCTCGGCGGTTATCCGGCGGCGAGCAGCAGCGGCTCGCGCTGGCGCGGGCGCTTGCGCGCGATCCCGCAGTGTTGTTTCTCGATGAGCCGACCGCGAGCCTCGATCCCACTGCCACCAAGGCAGTGGAGGACATCATCCGCACTGTAAGCGAACGCAACATCAAGGTCGTGATGGCCACCCACGATCTCGGCGAAGCGCGACGGCTCGCCGGCGACATCGTCATGCTTCACCGCGGCCGCATCGTGGAGACCGGCGCCGCCGCGTCGTTCTTCGATAGGCCGCAAACCGCCGAGGCCAAGACATTCCTCGCGGGCGAATTACTGGTTTGAACTATTGGTTTGATGGGAGAAAACAAATGAACATGCTTACGCGCCGCTTGCTGATCGCGGTGACCGCCAGCTTCGTATTCGCAGGCCACGCCTTCGCCCAGGACAAATCGATCGTGGTGGCCTCGACCACCTCGACGCAGGATTCCGGCCTATTCGGCCACTTACTTCCGATGTTCAAGGCCAAGGCCGGCATCGACGTGAAGGTGGTGGCGCAGGGCACGGGACAGGCGCTCGATACCGCCCGCCGCGGCGATGCCGACGTGGTGTTTGTCCACGCCAAGCCTGCGGAAGAAAAATTTCTGGCTGAAGGTTTTGGCGTCAAGCGCTATCCCGTGATGTACAACGACTTCATCCTGATCGGCCCGAAGGCCGATCCGGCCGGCATCAGGGGATCAAGGGACATCGTTGCAGCGCTCAGCGCGATCAAGGCGAAGGGCGCCGACTTCATCTCGCGCGGCGACAAATCCGGCACGCATCAGGCCGAGCTCAACCTCTGGAAGGTCGCCGGCATCGACATCGCGAAGGACAAAGGCCCCTGGTACAAGGAGATCGGGCAGGGCATGGGCGCGGCGCTGAATACCGCCTCGGCCTCCAACGCCTATGTGCTCGCCGATCGCGGCACCTGGCTGTCGTTCAAGAACCGCGGCGACCTTGCCATCGCGGTCGAAGGCGACAAGCGCCTGTTCAACCAGTATGGCGTCATGCTGGTGAACCCGGAAAAACATCCGAGCGTGAAGAAGGATCTTGGCCAGCAGTTCATCGACTGGCTGGTGTCGTCGGAAGGCCAGAAGGCGATCGCCGACTACAAGATCAATGGCGAGCAGTTGTTCTATCCCAACACCAACGATTCCGGCGCGTGATGCGGGGGCGGCTTTCGGCAGCTCTTGCGGTTCGGGCTTGGATGCATCCGGTTGGCTTTGCCGCCGCGCTGATCGTTTCAGTCGCAACGGCAAGCGCCGCCGCCGACGGCTGCGAAAAATTCGCTTGGCCGCTCGCGCGCGACCGCGCAGCGTTCGCGGCGGCGGACAAGACGACGATTTCGGCGGGCGAGACGTTGGCAGCGCTGCCGGCGGGCGCACTGGTGATCCGCCTGCAGCCGGGGCCGCAGGCTTCCTTCGCGATGCCGCCGGAGCGCAAGCCGCGATTGGAGCAGTGGCACGGCGGCTTGGTGCGCCTTCCAGCGCTACCAAAACCCGGCATTTATCAGATCACGCTCTCCGACGACGCCTGGATCGACGTCATCCAGAACGGTCGCTACGCTCGCTCCGTCGGCAGCACCGGCCGCAGCGATTGCCCGGGCGTGCGCAAGAGCGTGCGGCTCGATCTCGATGCAAGCTCGGTCGTGCTGCAGGTCAGCAGCGTGGCGGCGGACACGATCGCGATGACGATCGCTGCGGTGAACTAGCATCGCTCTCGCCGCAGGAACTTCGCATTAATCTATGTGAACATTAGTTCAGGAAGCGAATCGCGGTCTTTATGTCGCACGCCGGAACGTCACGCGCGCCGATCGGTTAGCTTCGACACGTTCATTGGAGTTCGACGATGAAGAAGCTAGCTATCATGTTCGCCGTTGGTGCTGCCACGCTGATCGGAGGTTCCGCCGCTTACGCCGCCGACAATGCGGTGAAGGCGAAACCGTCGACGGATGTTACGCAGTCCTCGACCGACATCAGCGCGCACCGTCGCCACTGGCGTCATCACCGCTGGGGCCACCATCACTACAGGCCGTACTATCGTAGCTACGGCTACTATGCGCCGCGTCGGTACGGTTACTACGGAGGACCCCGCTACTATGGCGGTGGACCCGGTATCAGCTTCAGCTTCGGCACCGGTCATCGCGGCTGGTACTGAGATAACGAGGTGACAGCAAAGAGGCCCGCGAGCGCGGGCCTCTTTCGTTTGGCGGCAACAGTTATAGTTCCCGCGCCGCCCGCGATGACTTCGTCCGGTTCGAAGCTGACGCAAGACGCACGACGGATTGTTTCCCCGCCTTGCGCGCCGATGCCTTGCCTGCCAGCAGCGCCATGCGGGCATGGGTCTTGCGGGACGCAGTACGGGCATGTCGAGCCGCCGAGCTTGCGACACGCAGTTTCCTGACCGCCGCGTACTTCTTGCTCTCGGCAACATACTTCTTGCTCTCGACAACAACGGTTTCCGCCTTGCGCACAAGCGCGCTGGCGGAAGGCGTCAGGTCGACATTCACCGCCGCGATCTGGTCTTTTCGGGCCAGGCCGCCGACGCCCTCGCATGGCGCCTTCTGCGGCAGATCGGTCGGCATGTGGACGGTGCCATCTTCGTCAGTCCAGGCTTCGGCCTTTTGGCCGGTGATGATCTTGACGTAAGCGCGCGTTTCCTTTGGCAGCGAGCTGCGGCGCGACAGCCACTTCTCGATCCTGCCGCCGCCGGCATTATACGCTGCTGCGGCAAGTCCCAAATTTCCGAACTGATCATGGAGCTTGCGAAGGAACTTTGCCGACGCAGGGATCGCCTGCAACGGATCGAACGGGTTCTTCAAACCCATTTCGACGGCCGTCCGCGGCATGAATTGCGCGATGCCCTGCGCGCCTGCATGACTGACTTCCCCGGAACGAAACCTGCTTTCCTGCCACAGCAGGCGCACGAAAAATCCGATCGGGAGATCGTGTTCCTCGGCGGCAGCCTTGACCGCTTCACAGATCACATTCGATGGTGCGCGTTCCTCATCGATCGACGCAGCGGCATGAGCCGCGGCATCAGCCGCCGTCGTCGTCTCAGATGGCGCGGCGACATTTGTTGCCTCCTCTCCTTGCGAAGATTCAGCCGACGCAGTCGCAGTTCCGGCATGGGAGTTCGATGGTGCGGCAGGTTCCGATTGCGCTTCGGCGACGAAAGATGGTTCCGTCCATACTGACTTGTTATTGGAACTTTCAAAATCCGCGGCGACTACCAACACAGCAATCACAACGGCGAAAAGATATCGCATCAACTTTCCATTCGTGGTGGGTGATGGCCGGCCGGATAGAAGTCGGATGTGGACATTTCGCGGATTAACTGCGGCAGCGAGATGGTATTCGCACCCGTAATTCTACCGAGGGGAACTTTTGGAAATGCGCGTGAGAGCGTTTTCAAGCGAAGTGGAAGCCGGTTCGCGTAAAGAAAACGCGTCAAACCAAGAATCGAGAGACCCGTTCCGATGTAATCGGAACGGAACAGGCTCTCGTGGGCCGATTGCCTACATCGCTCTTTACGCCGCGCTGTATGGCGCGTTTGGCGTGGCCTCGCCGTTCTGGCCGAAATATTTCGAAACCAGAGCGCTAACGCCCGAGCAGATCGGCATCATCCTGGCGGCTGCGTTGTTGATGCGGCTTGTCGCCGGTCCCCTTGTCGGGGTGTTCGCCGACGTCGTGCAATCGTTGCGCCTTGTGCTCGCAGCCTGCGCCGGCTTAGCGGCCGCAACGGCCGTTGCATTGCTGTGGGCCGATGGCTTCTGGCTGTTGCTTGTGGTGGCGCTGGTTCAAGCGGCAGCGCTGGCGCCGACGACATCGATCGCCGACGCGTTGTCGGTCAGCGCAGCCAGGCCGCAGATGGCGGGGAGGCCGTTTGAATATGGCTGGATTCGCGGTTCGGCGTCGGCGGCTTTCGTTTGCGGCACGCTGGTCATCGGGCAGATCATAAGCCCCACCGACCTCACGCGCGTGATCTGGCTGAATGCTGCTCTGCTTGTCGTCGCCGCGGGAGCAACCGCGTTGGTGCCCGGGGTTACAGCTCACTCGGCGCCGCACAGCGGCGCATCAAAGATCGCGGGCGAGGTTCACCGACTTCTTGGCGTCGCGCGGTTTCGAATCCTGATTCTCGTCTCGGCTCTGGTCTATGGCAGCCACGCCATGCACGATGCATTTGCCGTCATCCGCTGGAGCAATGCTGGGATAGACACCTTCGTCATAAGCGTCCTGTGGTCGGAAGCCGTCGCTGCAGAAGTCATGGTGTTCTTTCTGATCGGTCCGGCATTGCTCAACCGATTCGGTGCGCGGGGCGCGGCTGCCTTGGCGGCCGCGGCCGGAATCGTGCGTTGGTCGATTGCGGCAATGACAAGCTCGGTGACGGTGCTTGCGATTTTGCAGCCCTTGCACGGATTGACCTTCGCTCTGCTTCATCTCGCTTGCATGCGTATGATGGGAAGCCTCATTCCCACCCATTTGGCCGCAACCGCCCAAGCAATTTACGCGTTTGGTTCCGGCGTTGTGACTGCCGCATTGACGCTGTTTTCGGGATTTTTCTATGCGAGCTATGGAGGAGGGGCGTTTGTTGCGATGGCACTTCTCTGCGGCCTCGCATTGCCGCTCGCCTGGTTCGGCTTTTCCGACGCGCGAGATTCGGCGCCTCGCATCGCTTGATCGACGCGTTGCCGCCAGCCGTGCCACAAGGTTTCAGACTCGTAGGTGCTTCTTGTTCGATTAATTACAGCGCGCCATTGATCGATGGCATCAGTGGTGGGATCGGTATACCCTGAGATTCGCGCTGACAGCGTGGCGCCAATCCCTCTGATGAAAGAAGCCCATAATGAGCGAGCGACTTGAAACGCTGAACAAAGCCCGTGCGCGGATGATCGAGGACAGGGACGCGCATGCGAAGGTGCTGGCCGCGCCTTTCGACCGCGACAGGGCCGAGCGGGCTCGCAACAAGTTCATCGAGATTCAGATGCTGATCGACGCCCTGGACCGCGCGATCAGCGGAGAGGGAGCCGTTGCGCTTAAAGGCTGAGCCGGGGCGCGTAGGGCGGATTGGAGCGCCGAAGGCGTAATCCGCCGTCGCACGTAGTCAAACGGCCAGCGTAAACGCTTCGTGCACAGACGACTGGACCGCCCCGCCGGTCACGGCTCCTCCACCCGCAACGTAGATGGCATCGCCAATGGTGGTGGCGCCCACCGCGTGCCTCGGCGTCGTCATCGGCGCGTGAGACTGCCAGGTGTTCGCCTGGGGATCATAACTCTCCATCTGACCGAAAACGGCGCCTTGCGTTATCTGACCTCTGTCCTGCACGCCGTATTCGCCGCCCATCGCGAACAGCCGGTCGCGGTAGACGACGAGGCCATGGCCGGAACGCGCGGTAGGCAGCGGCGCGCGCTCCTTCCATGTGTCTGATACGGGCAGATAAACGTGATGAAGATCGGTGTTGTATTCAAAGGTGTTGAAGCGGCCGCCGATGATATGGATCATGCCGTTATGGGCGACAGCTCCGACATGGTCGCGCGCGGCGGGGAGCGCTTTTCGGATCTCCCACCTGTCGGTTTGCGGATCATAGACCTCGTGCCAGCCGACGCTGGCGCGCTCGTTGGTGGGAGCGCCGGCGCCGCCGATCAGATGTATCTTTCCGTCAAGCGCGACGGCTGCGGCAGCACCGCGCGGACGTGAGAGTGGCGCGATGGTCGTCCACTTGTCCGCAGCCACGTCGTAGAAAAACGCATTCGGATCCGGATTGCGATTCTGCTCGATGAAGCCGCCAAGCGCGTAGACCCGGCCGGCATCTGCTACGACGGCGACGTGGTTGGCGCCGCGCGGCAATGGCGCGGCGTTGAACCACCGGTCGTCCCTGGGATCGTAAACATGGTGATAGGCGCGGTCGACGCGTCCCTCGCCATAGCCGCCGACAATATGCATGCGCCCGGCCCAGGCCGTGGCCCAGGCCATTTCACTTCGCGGCAGCGGCAACGCCGCCTTGGGATTCCAGCGTCCCTGCGGGCCCTTCGGTGCGGGGCTTTCCACTTTTCGCTGAGCAATCTGCTCGGTCGTGAGGTGATGCGGCGTGCCGCCCTGGAGTCTGGCGTACGGGTCGGCGGAGGGCGCCGCTTCAGGCAGGGCTGTGCCTGACTGAGTGCCATGCCCCGCATGCTGGGCCAGCGCCGGCGCGCAACCGACCGCCGCGCCAGCAGCCGCGGCAACGAAAGCTCTCCTGTTCAGACGCGGCGGATCGGATGAAGACATGAGAACTCCTGAGCTGGAGTAGCTGGATCATTGATGGTCGTAACAAAGGTGTGCCCGGTCAATGCAACAACTCCGGAACGCGGTGCCGATGTACTCAATTGCAGGTGAGGCCATGGCGGAACTAATTCGCCGATCCAGCATCACAACTGTTAGCTACCTCACACATGAATACTACTGGACGCTGTAGGCTCTCACAGCTCGCCGCGAGTAGTGATCCTTCGGCTGGCAAAACGAATATCGATACTGAGGACAGCGTCATCGGCTGGTTGTCACCGGCCGCGACGATCGGGCTTTCGTGCATGAAAACGCAGGTCGCGAACTGCATCGACAGGCGTCCGGCTCTGCCGGACAAATGGGCCGGCGTATGAGCAGCAAACCGAGGTCGAGGACGCAGCGATCGGCGAAGAGGAAACCGGCAACAGGCACACCAACGGGGGAACGCGCTATGGCTCAAATCGGAAGGTCTACCGACCCCTCAACCGCTGATAACCGCGACGACGTCGCAGGCAGCGAGGTCGCATCGTTCCGCTATAACAATCCCGGCGCACAATATCCCAGCGCACGCGCCGCGCGTTTCGGCCAGACCGGCTATGGCATCATCGGGGGCGGCCACAAGATCGCGCGCTTTCCCTCGCCGGTGAACGGCGCCGCCTCGAACTTCGATCTCTTGTCGCGCAGCTATGTCGGCATGCGGATCGGCGAGGCCGGAACAAAGTGGACCGGCGCGCACGGCTTTGGCGTGCCCGGCTATGATCCGAACGCCATACTGACCAAGGAAATAGTCGACGATCCCGTGCAGGCGATTGCCTTGCTGAAGGCCATTGCAGGCCGCGAGTCGGGCAAGGGCAATAACCTCACCGAGGAGCAGTGGCGACAGGCGCACCGCATGTACAAGGCCGGTAGCGCCGACGCTTTCTTCGATGGTCTGCCCGCTGTAGCCGTTGTCCAGCCGCCCGCGAGCGGTGCGCCTTCGGGTGCGGGTCTGGTACAGCGCGCCCGCGCGCATATCGGAGAGCAATACGTCAACACGCAGATACCGAAGGACGACCCGCATTGGCACGGCCCGTGGGATTGTGCCGAGTTCGTCTCGTGGCTGGTCTATCAGGAAGCCGGCATGCTTTACGGCTGCGTTGACAACACGGCGCCGCCAGCCAAGGCCGATGCCTATACGGGCGCCTGGAAGGCCGACCTCGAGCGGCTCGGCAAGCGCGTTTCGGTGGAGGAGGCGGCGGCGACTGCCGGTGGCATCGTGCTTCGCTATCCACCGGGTCCGGGCAAGATGGGCCACATTGCGGTATGCGACGGCGCCGGTGGCACTATCGAGGCCAAGGGGCGGCGCTACGGCGTGGTGGCCGATACCGTGCATGGCCGCGGATGGCACACCGGCATTCTCATTCCCGGCATCTCCTATGACGCCGCGGCCCCGATCAAGGTCGTCTCGCCCGCAATCATCTATGAGGTCGACGCGCCGAACATGGACATGGCCGTCGTTGCGCGCATCCAGGCGGCGCTGGCCGCCAAGGGCTTCGATCCCGGTTTGATCGACGGCGAGTTTGGGCTGAATACGCAAGCGGCCGTGCTGCGTTTCCAGGAAGCCGAGGGCATGGTGGTCGATGGCGCGGTCGGGCCGGAGACGGCGGCGGCGCTCGGCGTGTCGCTCGGGGCCGAGGCGGTCAAGCCTGTCGTCGCGGTCGCGGAGACGGGGGCGGTCGCTGGCCCGCCCGCGCTCGACATGCAGCAACTGCTCCCGCTCATTCTCATGTTGCTATCGAAGGAGAAACCGATGGCCGCCGATCCTGCCAAGCCGGGCCAAGGCCTCGAACTGCTGCTGCCTCTGATTCTGCAGTCGGCGCTTACCGGCAAACAACTCGATATCACGCAGCTTCTGACCGTGCTCGCGACAGGCAAGCCACTGACGACGCCGGCGGTCACGCCGATCGCGAACGCGCCGGTGCTCGCGCAGCCGGTCAACACCGTCCCGGCGCCGGTCGTCTCGCAACCGATTCTGCCGCTGCACCCGGGCGCCGCCGCGGCGCCGGTCGATCCCATCACGGTGTTGCTGCCGATGCTCTATGAGCGGCTGACCGGCAAGCCGTTCCCGGGCACCGAGAAGCCGGATGCCCCGCCCGAGCCGGTTGCGCCAGCCATGTCGCGGCCGAGTGTGCAGCTCTCTACCGGCGCGCTCGGCATCGTTACGCTGCTGCAGTCGATGGGCGTTCTCAGTTTACCCTTCAATCTGGGAGCGATCGCCGGTCAGGCGCCCGCCACAACCGCGCCGGTTTCAGGCTCGACACTGGCGACATTGATTCCGATCATCACCGGCGTGATCGGCGCCACCGGCGGCTTCGGCGCGCTGGGCGGAATCGCATCGAAGGTGCTGGGCGGACTGCTCAGCGCGTTCGGGAAGAAGTGAGGGTGAGATTGCCGGCGCGGGGTGCGTTGGCAAGCGAGTGGCGTCGCGGCCGTCGATGAACGTGAGGGGCATCGCTGCTAGGCTCACCGCGCTGATCGGTCCCGCCGCCGCTGGCGCGCGACATTGCGCATTCGTTGCGTGGTCAATAGTGGATATGCCTCCGGCGCCGGTGCCATGAAGCGAGCCATTTTTTACTTCCGCACCGCAGCGACAGCCGCGCGGTGAAGCAGCCTCTAGTTGCGCGACGTTACGCAAGTCCTTAAGCTCAGGCGCCGGGAAATACGGCATGTCGTCTGTGAACTGCGGTGGCGGGCATGGCCGATTCAGCTGATACACGCGGCAGGACTTTTCTGGGTTGTTCCAGCCATTGCGTCCGCTTCTGCGGCGGTGTGCTTGGCTTGGTGTTCTTCGTGTCAACCGGCGCGGCGACCGAGAAGCCGCCCCCCAACGCAGACGCCGCGCCGGTTATGCGGACACAGTCGCGGATCTCGGCAACGATCGAGTTTGGTCTGCCTGCGTTAGCAGCAGCCATCGAGCGCGATATTCCGAAACGGCTGGCAACGATTGACGAGCGGATCAACTGCGTACGGCGGCGGGTACTGGGATTCCAGGTCAGCGCGAATTGCGATATCTGGGGCTATGTGGAAAGAACCAGCGGTGTCTCGCTTTACGGGCGAGGCGACCGAGTGTTCGGGGCCGTCTCCATACGCGGGGTGGCGGAGGGACAGGGTGCCAACCGGTTTACTGCCCGCATTCACGGAGAGACGGAAGCGGCCGCAACCGTCGAGGTCGAAGCGCGGCCGCAATTGCGCAAGGACTGGTCGCTCGACCTCAATTTCAGCGATTCCTTTCGATGGAGCGAGCCGCCATATCTTCACGTGTTGGGTCGCGACATCCCGCTTGCTGAATATGCCGAGCCCCGGATCAAGACCCAGCTCAATCGCGTTCGATCGCGCGCGATCGCGGCAGCCCGACGTATCGATTTGCGGGATAAGGCCGCAAAGGCCTGGGCTCAGGCCTTCGAACCCATTAGGCTTTCCGCCGAACCTCCAACCTGGCTGCAGTTAAAGCCCGAGGCAGCCGCGTTCGCAGGCGTCCGCGCAAGCTCAAAGACGCTGTCCGGCACGCTCGAACTCGCCGGAACGGCCGAGACCGTTATCGGCGCAGCGCCGCCCGCGGCCTCGCCTACGGCGTTGCCATCGCTCGGCACCGATGTCAGTGCACCCGGCAGCTTCGATATCATTTTGCCGGTTCGCATCAGCTACGACACGTTACGCACCGGGATCGAGAAGGCGATCTCGGCGCTGCCAAAGAACAATGCTATTCGCGATGTTCAGGTATATCCATCCGCCGGCAGGCTCGTTGTTGGCCTGCGCATAGCTGCGGACTCCGAACCCGACCCTGCCGCGGGTGAATGGATTTACCTGTCCGGCAAGCCCCGTGTCGATACCGACAAGAAGACGATCGGATTGGCCGAGCTTGCCGCTAGCGATACGATCAAGGACAGGATCCGACAGCTATTGGGCGATGACCAACTACTCACGCAATTGCAGGAGCAAGGCGGCGTGAGCTATGGCATCGCCTATGATAACTTGCTCAATGCAGCCAACGAAAAGCTGACACGACCGCTGAAGAACGGCTTTCGCATGGAGGGTCATCTCACTTCCGCGAAACTCGACAACATCTCGCTGCTCGCCGACGGGCCGATGATCCTGATCCATGCAAGCGGTGAGCTCAAGATCCTATACGGCTTGTAGCCCAATGAGCGCCCGGAGATCCAACCTAGCAGGCATTTTCGCTTTCGCAGCCTGGGCGCTTGTTGGTGGTGCCGGCATGGCGGCTGGGCAGACTTCGTTTTACCAGGCACCTGCGTCCGCGGCCGCCGGGCCACCCGGCAGCCTTGTTCGACGGGAGATCATGACCGGTGCGCCGTTTGGCGCCGCAACCTATCGCGTTCTCTATCGCTCAACGGGGCTCGATGACAAGCCGATCCTGGTCTCAGGTATTGTGGTTGTCCCGCAAGGGCCGTCTCCGCCAGGCGGTCGGCCGATCGTCGCCTGGGCGCACCCGACGACAGGAATCGTTCCACGATGCGCGCCGTCGCTAGCGATCTTCGTGTTTCAGCAGATCCAGGGGCTGCGGTCGATGGTGGAACGCGGCTATGTCGTGGCAGCGACCGATTATCCGGGGTTGGGAACGCCGGGACCGCATCCTTATCTCGTCGGCACAAGCGAGGCGCGCGCGGTCATCGATTCGGTGCGGGTAGCGAGTACCATGCCTGGTGCCGGCGGCGGTACTCGTTTCGTCGTATGGGGTCATTCGCAAGGAGGTCAGGCCGCTCTCTTCACCGGTATGATTGCCAAGTCCTACGCGCCGGACCTGAGGCTTCTTGGCGTGGCTGCGGCCGCACCCGCCACCGATCTTGCCAAGCTTATGACCGACGATATCGATACCGCTGGCGGCAAGAACATCACGGCTATGACGCTCTGGTCATGGCAGCGCGTGTACGGCGCTCCGATGGACAAAATTGTCGATCGACGCGCCATTCCGACGATCAATCGCCTTGCTCAGGAATGCATCGAAGGCCCGCTTGACCTTTTTATCCGACAACGTACGGAAAAGCCGCTCGAACAATACTTCCTGGCGGTGAAGAGCCCTGCCGAGATCGAACCGTGGCGCTCCTTGCTCGCAAAGAACACACCTGGGTCCTTGCCGCCTGAAATTCCCGTTTTCCTGGCGCAAGGCGACAAGGATGCCGTCGTTCGCCCCGAGGTAACACACACATATGCCGCAGAACTCTGCAAGGCAGGCAGCAATGTCGAAATGTTGGTCATGCCCAACATAGGCCATGGCCGTGCGGCGCAGGCCAGTACTCGCGCCGCCGTCAACTGGCTCGGTGACCGGTTCGCCGAGGCGCAGCCGCCGAACACCTGTGGCACCCTCGGCTATGCGCGTTAGAGCAGCGGTTGCCTGCAAACTTCTATACGCCGCGTTGTACGCTGCGTTTGGCGTGGCGTGACCGGAAGGCCGGGATCCTGCTTTGACAGGTTCGCGCCGACCTGATCCATTTCCTGCATCGAGCGTGACGAGACATTCAGCACAGTTAAGGAGCGGGCCCCATGAAAGAACGGGAACTTCGAGACCTGATTGCAGACGTCAAGACCGGCCGGTTGTCGCGGCGGGCCTTTGTCCAGCGAATGATCGCCATCGGCCTTACGGCGCCGATGGCCGGGATGATGCTGAGCCAGTCCGGGGTCGCGATGGCTGCGACCGCGCTTCCCTACAAGCCGACCAAGGCCGGCGGCGGCGGCGTGCTGAAGCTGATGTATTGGCAGGCCATCACCCTGCTCAATCCCCATTTCGCCGTCGGCACCAAGGACCAGGAAGGCTGCCGGATCTTTTACGAGCCGCTGGCGGGATGGGATGGCGACGGCAATTTGGTACCGATCCTCGCCGCCGAGATTCCGAGCAAGGAGAATCATGGATTGGCCGAAGACGGCCGCTCGGTGGTCTGGAAGCTGAAACGCGGCGTCAAATGGCATGACGGCATGCCGTTCACGGCCGACGATGTCGTCTTCACCTGGGAATATGCCAAAACGCCGGAGACCGCGGCGGTCTCGATTGCCAACTACAAGGATATCACGGTCGAGAAGATCGACGACTTCACCGTCCGCCTCACCTTTGCCAAGCCGACGCCGTTCTGGGCCGATGCCTTTGTCGGCAATTACGGCATGATCATCCCGAAGCACCTGTTCGAGGATTATGTCGGTGCCAGGTCGCGCGAGGCGCCGCACAATCTGAAGCCGGTCGGCACCGGCCCTTATCTGTTCGTGGATTTCAAGCCGGGCGACATGCTCCGCGGCAAGATCAATCCCAACTACCACGTCGCCAACCGGCCGCAGTTCGATGAGGTGGAGGTCAAGGGCGGCGGCGACGCGGTGTCGGCGGCGCGCGCGGTGCTGCAGACCGGCGAATACGACTATGCCTGGAACATGCTGGTCGAAGAGGACATCCTGCTGAAGCTGGAAGCCGCTGGAAAGGGCAGGGTGAACATCACCCCGTCAGGCAACGTCGAATTCATGCAGCTCAATTCGACCGATCCCGCGGTCGAGATCGACGGCGAGCGCGCCAGCATAAAGACCAAACATCCGCTGTTCAGCGATCCGGCCGTGCGCCAGGCCGTCAATCTCCTGATCGATCGCGCGTCGATCGAGAAATTCATCTATGGCCGCACGGCGCGCGCCACCGCGAACTTCCTCAACAACCCGGAACGCTTCCGGTCGAAAAACACCAAATTCGAATTCAACATCGAGAAGGCCAACCAGATCCTCGAGGCGGCCGGCTGGAAAAAGGGCGGCGACGGCATCCGCGCCAAGGACGGCAAGCCGCTGAAGTTCGTATTCCAGACCTCGATCAATGCGCCCAGGCAGAAGACCCAGGCCATCGTCAAGCAGGCGTGCCAGAAAGCGGGCATCGACGTCGAACTGAAGTCAGTGGTGGGATCGGTGTTCTTCTCCTCCGACGCCGCCAATCCCGACACCTACACGCATTTCTATTGCGACGCGCAGATGTACAACACCACCATGCCGCAGGCCGATCCGCAGTTCTTCATGAACCAGTATTTATCGTGGCAGGTGGCGAACAAGGAAAACAAGTGGCAGGGGCGCAATGTCTCGCGCTGGCAAAGCAAGGAATACGACGAGACCTACAAGCAGGCCGAACGGGAGCTCGACGCGGTGAAGCGCGCGGCGCTGTTCGTCAGGCTCAACGACCTCGTCGTGACAGACAATTACATCCAGCCCATCGTCTCCCGGACCCGGGTCGCGGCGCTCGGCAACAAGCTGACCGCGCATATCTCGGGCTGGGACAACGATTTGTGGCAGCTCGCTAGCTGGTATCGGGAGGCGTGAGGCAAGGCGCTCGGATGTGCCTGCTATAGAGGTTGAACGGATGGTGGCGGGACGATGATGGAAATAGATTCTCCGGCGCCTTACCATCGCGGCTTGGAGCCTGTGCGATGCCGTCATCGAATTACGTTGTCAGCGTCACCGTAATGCCGACTCGTTGGCCCAAGGTCCGTAGGATCGACCCGCTCGCGGGCAAGCTCCGCGGCAGTCAAGCTGGTTCTCCCTCACGCTTGGCATTCGGCTTTTGCACGACACAGAAAAGATTGCCGTCCGGATCCTGTAACACCACGTAATCAGCATCTTGCGGATACCGCCACGGATACTGTTTCGCTCCGATCGTCAGCAAGCGACGAACTTCTTCCCGCTGGTGCTCGGTATAAAGGTCCAAGTGCAGCCAGCTTCTCCTCCAGCCGCGGCGATCGCGAGCCTGAAACGATATATTGGGCCCACGGCCTTCAGGATCACAAAGGACAATCCAGCCACCGCTCGCAGGCGCTCGCGGAATATACTGCAAAGCCTCCTGCCAAAATGCGACCATCCGCTCAAACTCATGGCAATGGATCACGACTGAGCCAATTCTGATCATCTCCGCGTCTCCGCTACGTGGATCTTATTCGTGACCACATTCTCCCGGCGGCTACGGGTAGCGGCGTTGTTCACACACGAACCCGACTACGGTGGCAGTGTCACCGTAATGCATGAGACCAAGCTTCGGATGTGCGGGGCGATCACGATTCTACGCTAACTCCGTCAGCTTTCGTGGTCATGCGACCGAGCAACCGCTCGATCATTCCGGCGTGACCAAAGCTCGAGCCGATCGAGGATGCTTAGGAGCTCGGTGCCCTTGAGGGAGAGCGAGTAGGTCACGCGCCGTGGGAACGCGACGGTTGGGGAGCGCAGCACCAAGCCTCGATCTTCAAGCCCATCCAAGCGCTCAGAAAGCACCTTCGGAGATACGCCCGGTAGAAGCTCTGCCAACTCTCCGTGCCGTTTCGAACCGTCCTTCAGGTGCCAGAGTACAAGTGCGTTCCACCGGTGGCCCAGGAAGGCCAGCCAATCCTCGACCGGGCAATCTGCCGGGCGACGCGGTTGCGGATTGTCGAGTTCTAATCGTAGCGCAGCAGATGACAATGCGGCTTCCTTCCCGTTTGGTTAGCACTGAAGGTGTGTGCTTCTCTTCTCCAACAACGAGGAGATGAGACATGACCGTGACTGAGCCAGCCCAGATGAACGAGGCATTCGCTCAAGCCTTCAACAGCCGTAACATAGATAATCTGCTCGCGCTGTACGAGATGGATGCCGTCCTGCGTGTGGATGGAAGCGAGCGAAGTCTGATAGGGCTCGACGCGATCGCTGGTGATTTGCAGCGTCTGCTGCAAGCGCCCGGCACACTGACGTCGCGCAACAACTTTTGCGTCCAGCACAGTGACGTCGCTCTGCTGCGCGCGGATTGGGAACTGCGCACCCAGGACGGCTCCATCGTGGCGTCCGGCAGCTCCGCCGAGTTGGTCCGCCGCCAGTCCGATGGCACCTGGCGGTACGTCATCGACCACGCAGTGGGTGCCTCCCTGCCACGCGTCAGCTAAGTGGAAGGGCTATCATGGTCAGATCGCGACTCGAGCCGAATGTCGCTCTCGGTGGTTGCGTGGTTGCTCGGCGATCAGCGCCGTTGCCTGTTCGACCGCGCGACGAGCTGGGCCGATGCGCTTGTCTTTCGCAATGTATGAAAAAAATCGCTTCAAGAGCGGCGCGCGCGAGCGACTTTCTCCTGGTCCGCCTGCGGCCAAGTCAGCACGCGATCGAGAAGTTCTTTAACCTGCTCTTTGGTCATGACGGGATGATAGCAAATTCGATGCGCACGCCGCGGCTCGTCTCCGGACAGAGGGGCGGGAAGGCAAGGCGAAGCAGCGAAGGCAAATGGTGCCTGGCCGGCGTCCAAGTAGACCACCAAGCAGTTGATAAGCCTAAAGTTTATGGTCCTCAAAAACCGGGAGTACCATTAGGTATACCAAGCCAATGTTTCACAATTTCGGTTCGAATCCGCTTCTTGCTGAACTTGCAACATCAGGAGCTACTCTCGTCAATTCCTTGTGAGCGCCCGTTGTGAGGTCACACAGCATGAGTGGTAGGCCCATAGCAGATCAACCCTTGGCCCGAGTGTACGCCTGCTCTTCGAGGCTCATGACCTGAAGGTCATAGGTTCAAATCCTATCCCCGCAACCACTTTTGTTATACTTCGCTTACCGTCTCGGTCTAACGACCGGGGCGGGCGCAGAGTGCAGGGCGGGAGATTGAGTCGATTCAGTTGCTGGCGCGCATGAACAGGTCCATCGAGTGTGATAGACGGGCATCTGCTTTCGACAAAGCGGGCTATCTCCTCGAACTCTGAACCAAGCAGCCAGCGTCAAGCTCCATTCACGCAATCTCCTCGACGGAACCGTGCCTGGGCGCGAGCGGTTTAGACTAGCCTGGTGTTGGTGCACCCTGACGCACGGCGGCGGCAAGAATGCGGATCAGGTGATAGGCGATCAGATTGAGCAGGAGTCGGTGGCGACGCGAGCGATGCCGCGATGTTTGGTCTTGCGCATGGTGCCATGCTGCTTGCCCCATCCGAAATGCACTCGACCATCGCACGGCGCGATTGCGCCATGCCGCACCCCGGATGCCGCGTGATTTGTTCGTCAATGGCAACTCAGGAATTACGAGGCCTCTATTCTGCTGCCCGGGATCAAGATCGACACCGATCCGGAGAATTTCCAGCCGATCAAGCAAATGCGGTTGATTCGGTTCGATGGGCGCACCTGGCAGCCGATCGGCGACGTGATCGAGAGCGCGTTTTCGGATACGCCGAAAAACTAATCTAGCGATCGAAAGTGGGGGGCCAGACCGTTGATCTAGGTCAAACCCCCAGTCAGCGCCGAAGGCTGTCGTCGGGTACTGATCGGCGGCTGGGGAATCGTTGAAGTTCAAATGCACGACACCCCCATCTACAGGAGGAACAGCCATGTTTCGTCATGCTCTCGCTGCTCTGGCAGCAGTCGTTGTAGTCGGCGCCAGCTTCATCCCGGATGACGCATTCGCGCGTCGGGGTGGCGGCGGCTATCGTGGTGGAGGCTTTCACGGTGGCGGCGCTCATTTCCGTGGCGGCGCGGTTCATGCTGGTCGTGTCGGCGTTGCCGGCCGGGGATATGGGGTTGCGGGACGCGGCTATGGATATCGTCCGATACCCGGTCGCCCGATAGCGCGCACGGCGGTCCGCAGAGGCGTCTATCGCGGAGCCGCCTATGGTGCGGCGGCCGGCGCCGTGGCAGCAGGAGCCTACGGCTATTATGGCGGATACAATAGCGGCTGTTACCAGAACGAATACGGCGCCTGGGTCTGCCCGCGTCAGTATCCGTATTGAGCGGGAATTCGGGTGCGCTCGGCGGTAGGGGTCTGATGCCTGCCGGTCGCGGGCACTTGATCGGCCGCCCGCACCACGCGTTGACGACTGCATGACGGCTGCCGGCTCGGCTTCTGTTTGACCCCGGTCTGAACCGGCCGGCAGCCCCGAGCGATGCGCGTACCCGGCTTTGTGACGGCAAGCACTTATGAGGGCAGCGCCATTTATCGCGTCGGAAGGTGCTCATGAATCCATTGCTGAAGGAAATCCGGCACAATCCTCTGCTATGGCTGCTGGCGTTCGTGCCGGCGCTGTTCGTCGCGCAAAACATCAAGCCGGACGCGCACACGCTGCTCTTCGTGCTGTCGGTCCTGGCCATCGTGCCGCTCGCCGGGCTGCTAAGCCACGCCACGGAATCTGTGGCGGCCAAGACGGGCGACACCGTTGGAGGCCTGCTCAATGCGACGCTCGGAAACCTGACAGAGCTCGTCATCGCGTTAACCGCGCTGCACGCCGGGCAATATACGCTTGTGAAGGCATCGATCGCCGGTGCGATCGTGACCAACACGTTGTTCATGCTTGGCATGTCATTTCTGCTGGGCGGACTAAGGCATCATGTGCAGGAATATGACCGGGGCAGCGCCCGGCTGCAGGCGAGCCTGCTTTTCCTGGCGACGATAGGGATCCTGATTCCCTCAGCGGTCTCCGAAGCCGATTCTGCGGCCGGATTGGCGTTCACGGCGAAGTTGAGCGTTGGCCTGTCCGTGTTGCTCATCGCGGCCTACGGCCTGGGCCTGCTGTTCTCGCTCAAAACCCATCGCGAATTGTTTGGCGGGGCTGGGCACGCGGAGGCTGGCGAAGCACCGTGGCCCATGGGGCTGGCTCTAGCCACGCTGGCCGGCGTCACCATACTGGTCGCACTGGTCAGCGAGGTTTTCGTCGAGTCGGTGCAAGAGGCCGCGGTGGCTTTTGGGATGACGCCGGCCTTTGTCGGCTTCATTGTCGTTGCGCTGGTAGGGGGAGCCGCAGAAATGGCCTCGGCCTTTTCCGGCGCACGCAAGAACCGGCTGGACCTGAGCGTGGGGATTGCGCTCGGGAGTGCATCCCAGATCGCGCTCTTTGTCGCGCCTGTCCTGGTGCTGCTCAGCTACGTCATCGGGCCGGAGCCGATGAGCCTGCAATTCTGGCCGGGCGCGGTGGTCATGATGCTTATCGCGACCATGACCGCATCGCTGGTGACCAACAGTGGCCGCTCGGCATGGTTTGTCGGCGTGCTCGTACTGATGGTGTACCTGATCTTTGCCATGACGCTTTACCTGCTGCCGCCCCGGACACAAGGCGAAAACAAACATGCATCGACCCCGACGATGCACGTTGGCGTGCGTGGATCCTAGCTCACTGGCCGGCTGATTCTGCCGGCTCAGCGCTCGTACATCCGCTTCACGGTAGGTTCACTCGTACAGGGCGCAGACGCCAGCCTGCCATCGCACACACCTGCGGACAGCGCGGCGGGTCTGGCGGACGGTAGTCCGTGCCACGCATACGCCGTTGACTCTCGTTCTGCCTGGTCCACAGCCGACGGCAACTCGCGTCACCATTTCGTCCACCTGGGGAGGCGGCGCTGGTGTCATGGCTTGCGCCGATGTTGCAACGAACAAGGCGAAGCCAGCCACAGCAATCAATCTAAGCATTGTTGTTCTCCCTTAGCTGTCCATTCCATCGCAACGAACAAACCGAGGCGGCTTTGAGCCGCCCCGATCGGAAGCGGCGAGAGTAATGTTTTTCACACCCTGTTTCATGGTCTTCTCTGATGTGCATGGATCACGGTAGCGATGCATGTCCTCGCGTTTTGGAGTGCCTGGTCTTGACTCAGATCAAGGGAATTGGAGCGGAGGATAACTTCCGGTTTGCCGCTCAATCAGCGTCAATTGCCCGTGGGGACAATGACCATTGGGACAATAGTGCGGGCAGGGCGTTTGTCGTAAGCACGTGGCAATAATTGTTCCCTCAGGCAGGGGGCGCCGATGATTGATCAGTTGGAGTTTGAATTGCGCGCTACGCTGTGCAGACAGCTCGCCAAGCGTGAACCAGCAAACCGAATTTATTGGATTGCCGAGGCGGAGAGCTGGTCCCGGCTGTCGAAAGAGAGAAGCGGCGGCGCTGCCGAAGAAAAATCGATTCCGGCATCACGGCGAGTTGACGGGAGAAGTCGGCTCGGTTCTCTTAATCCTGGCGTAGTCGGGGATCGCGCGATCAGGGACCCGACCATTCCCGCGACTGATATCGCACGCCTACCCAGCTGAAGCATGGCGGGAAATCGGTAACTTGATCCGGAACACCCGTCCGGGCTCGTTGCTCGCGGATATCTGACCATCATGGGCTTCCACAATTGTCCGCGCAATGGATAGCCCCATGCCCATTCCTTTAGGCTTGTTGGTGACGAACGGCTCGAAGACCTCCTTCAGCTTGTCTTCGGGTATGCCCGGACCATGATCCGATATCGCCAGTTCGGCAAAATTCTCGACGCGCGAAGTCCGGATGCTGATTACGCGGTCGTCACTGGGCGTGTCCGCCATCGCGTCGATCGCATTGACGACGAGGTTGAGAATAACCTGTTGGAGCTGGATGCGATCGCCGACAATAGGGAGTGCAATAGGCGAGATTATGCTGTTCAATTTGACTTCGCGCCCAATCGCCAGTGCCGAAAGAAACTCGACTGTTTCCCGCACGAGCTCATTGAGGTCGATACTTTTCGGTTCGAAGGGCGCCCTTTTCAGCAGGCTGCGCAACCTCCGAATGACTTCGCTGGCGCGCCGGTCATCCTGCACAATATCGCTCACGATATTGTTGAGCTCGTCGATGTCGGGATCCTTGGACGCCAGTATTGATTGGGCGGTTTCGGCGTTCGTGAGAATGGATCCAAGAGGCTGGTTGATCTCATGGGCAATTGATGCGGTCAACTCACCGGCCGTCGAGAAGCGATTGATATGAGCAAGTTCCGCCATGCGCTGACGCGACTGCACCTCGGCGGTGCGGCGTCGGCGATGCTCCTGGAGCAAGATCGAGATAAGCGCGGCCTGTATCAGAACGATCGCGCTGACCAACGCGATTTCCCAGGAATACTTCTGCCATGCGGGTAGCTCGCGGAAATAGATTTGGCTGCCTGCGGGAAGTTCGGCTTCACTGATTCCCCAACGCTGCATCTGCCGCCAGTCGAATATTGTCTTATTGCTGGAAACCTCAGAAAGGTGTTCTGGCGTTGCCGCGCCGGTCAGGAGTTGCAAAGCCATCCTTGCCGTCTTCGCGCCATGCTCACCAATGCTATAGAGGCTTCCTCCGATAATCCCGCGGCCGATATACTGATCGAGAAAGCCATAGAGCGGCACGCTTGCCGCCCCGGAAACACGCTCAACGACCTCGTGCGGAACGAATGGCTGGCCGCTGCCGTCCTGAAACACCGTGATGATGAGAACGATATCACGCGAAGGCAGTTGTGAGAGCTTTGGAAGAAGTTGTTCCAGGGATAGATCTGAAAGGTAAGTAAACGAGATCCGGTTCTCGTACGGACGGAAATCGTTTTTCGCCTGGGAGAGAAGCTCTTGATCGAAATCCGAGGTTCCCGAAATAACCACTACTCGTTCCGTCGCGGGATGAAGGCGAAGCACCAAGTCGAGAGTCGGTGCAAACTCCCTCTTGATCAGAACGCCGTATATGTTCGGTGGCAGGGAGCGATTGCCGAGTTGTCTTCTATCCATCCCGCAGAACACGATTGGTGTCCCGGGAAAGAGCAGGTCGCCATACGTCATTAAGAAATCGAATGCCGGCACCATGATGGCGACCGCGACGTCGATCTTCTTGTCCGCATATTTTGCACGGAGAAACTCTTGCAGAAGTACCTTGTAGGAGTTTGAGCTAAATCGAGACAGATCCATTGCTTCGCGATAGATCTCGACCGGCTCGGCGGAGCTGGACCTAAGCGTGTGGACGAATTCCGCTTCCAGGAGCGACAAGCCCGGCAATTCGACCCGCTCGTCAAAAAGCAGAACGATATGCCGCGTTGCAGCCGACGCCGGCAAACAGCAAGTGATCGCCATTAGGATGCTGGTGCATGCAATCAGCAGGATGCTGCGCAGCTCCGTGACGCGGCCCGTCGCCGCTCTGAGCGTGACGACAGGCCACACTGGCAAGCAGATGCGGAGAGGCGCGCCGAATTCTCGCATAAACCCACCGCTCGGATCGAGTGATCCGCGTCTGGCCACCGTCCGCTCGTGCTGGACAGCTCCCTATAACAGCACGATTTGGCACACCATGGAATGGGGCAATGACGGCGGCTGATGCGGCCTGATGCAGCTTGCGCCGCCCCGAACTCAGGGCGTCAGCGATTTGCGCCTCAAGCATTCGCGCAGCAGATCGTCCATAACGCGCTGGGCCGCGCCGTCGAGACAGGAAGCTGCTCCGGAATACAGCGGAACAAGCAGGTTCTGGCGCTCGCCGTTGAATTCGTTGAACTCGTGTGCCTCGTTGGTCATTCGGGCTTCGCTATTTTGATGGGTGTCGTCATACATGTTCAGCCTCGATCCGGTTGTCTGGACGAGTTTTCCGAAAATCTGAACCGGTGCGCCGGTTGCATTTCCTAATGCCCCCGCCTCGCGCGTGGCAGCGATACCCTGAGTATGATTTATCCTATCGACGGCGCTCACATTCAATTGCATCAAAGGACATTGTCCTTGAGGGCATTGTCCGAGGGGCACTTGATCCTGAAAGCGCGCGTGGTGCGCTGTGATCGTGATATTGGTCAGCGAAGCTTATTGACTTGGATCAAGCAAACGGCGCATGGATGACTTTCGGTGGTCCTCTCAGTAGAGGAGATCGATATGAAGAATATCACCATCAAGCGGGCGTTTTTGGCTACCGCGGTTTTCGCGCTCGGAACTCTCGGATCGCTAGCATGGTCACCCAACAATGGTCTTTCGCTCTCGATTGAGAGCGCGGAGGCGAGGGTAGGACGGCCGTTGACCCCCGTGAGCGTCGCAGGCGTTGCACGACGACAAACCCGCCGCGCGGTGGTCGGCGGAGTGGCCGTAGGTGCAGCCGCTGCAGGCACAGCCTGTGTCCGCGTGCTGGTAAACGGCCGATATGTCTGCCGCTGAATTGTAACGCCGCGCGCGGGCAAATCTCGGGTATTTGGGCGGGACGTCGCCTGATTAATCCGCGAAGCCGCGCGCGGTCTTTGTCGTGGCAATCAAGCGGCGCGGGACGTCCTCTGACGCTCTTCCACCCCTTTCGCCTGTGCAGCGGACAGACGGGGTTGTCTTTCGATTGAACTGCTGCGATCATTTCGTCGGTCAAAGGCGGGCAGCTTGTCGATGCGAAGTTTCCGGCTGTGGGCGGCGGACGTGATAGCGGCTTCGATCATTGCCTATAGTGCCGACAGCGCCTTTGCGAATCCGCTGACGCCGTTCCGTTATGAATCGCAGGCGCAACGACATTGCCCTGCCGACGTGGTCGTCTGGCTGGATCTCGGCAAGGGAATCTATTACTCGAAGCGGCAACGACGGTATGGAAGCGGCTTTACTGGAAGTTTTGTGTGCCGGGAGGAAGCCCGTAGCAACGGCTATCGCCGCTCGCTGCTGGGGCTGCGGTAGCGCCGAGCGAGTTCCGCCAGGATCCTCGGTGTTCAAGGTAGCTGCAGCGTCAGGTGCACCACCTGAGGCGATCCTTTCGCGTCGGTCCGGAAGCCGAACTTTTTGAACAGTTTCAGCATGGCCGTGTTCTCGGGTAACACTTCCGCGACCAATTCCTTGAGGTCGGCGTTGCGCGCTAGGACCGCGAGATGCCGCATCAAGATCGTTCCGATACCCTGGCCCTGATAGGCGTCCACCACGACGAAAGCGACCTCCGCCTGGCCTGGCTGGACCACGATATAGCGTCCGCCACCGGCGATGACCGGGCGACCATCTTCGGAGATTTCCGCGACGATGGCGACGTGGGATTCGAAGTCGATGTCGAGGAAGAAGGCCATTTCCTGCTCGGAGAAGCCCTTCTTTGGCACGAAGAAGCGCCGCTGCAGCGATTGCATGCTGGTCCGTCCGATCGCCGCGAGCATCCCGGCCCGGTCATCAGGGCGAAGCGCACGGATCGTGATTGGACGGTCGTCGCGAAGATGCTCGCGGACCGAATATTCGGCGGCTTCAGGCATGGCAGAAGCTCCTCGGCTCCAGTGCACTTGATCAGCCAGAGCGACCTTTGCGTGCTGCTGCTTGATCTGGATCAAGCGCGAGCTTGGGCGAGCGCCGATAGGCTCTGAATGTCAGGTGAAGTCCTATCGGCCTGCATTCGGTCCGCGGTTGGGCTGTTGCGCGCGTCAACGAGGGCGAAGCAATGGCCCAGAGAGTAGTTCGACAGACGACATCCGGAGGAGAAGTCATTCAGCTGGCGCTCCGCCTCGGTCTGCTGGCCTTCCTCGTTTACTGGTCGTTCGTTCTTGTTCGTCCATTCATCCCCATACTCGTCTGGAGTATGGTTCTGACCGTGACCCTGTACCCGCCGTACAACTGGCTATCGGTGCATCTCGGCGATCGGCCGAAGCTGGCGGCCGCGATCATCACGATCATCAGTCTCGCGATCGTCATTGGACCGGTGACATGGCTTGGATACGGTGTGGTCGATGGCTTGCAAGACTTTGCTCGCCAGCTTGGCGCCGGCGCCCTGGTCATTCCATCGCCTCCGGAAGGCGTCAAGGCTTGGCCGGTCGTCGGCACCCAGATTTACGAACTCTGGGATCATGCTTCGACAAATCTGAGGGTCGCGCTCAAGGAATTCGCTCCGCACCTCAAGCCATTGGCCGGGCCAGTGCTCGCCTTTGCCGGCAGCGCGGGCTTGGGAACGCTCAAGTTCGTCGCGTCGGTGGTGCTGGCGGGCTTCCTGTTCCATTACGGTCCCGGCCTCGTGGCAGCAATAAAAAGGATTCAGACGCGCCTGGTCACCCAGCGAAGCCAGGATTTCGTTGGGCTCGCCGGGTTGACGATACGCACGATCGCGCAGGGAGTTATCGGCGTAGCCGTCCTGCAATCACTGCTGGCCGGCATCGGACTGAAGCTTGCAGGCGTGCCTCATGCGGGCGTGTTGGCCTTCCTTGTGCTTGTTTTTGCGATCCTGCAGATCGGGTCGGCAATCATCCTTATTCCCGTCATCATATGGATCTGGGCTACCAAGGACTTTGCCCTGGCTCTTCCGTTGACGGTCTATCTCCTAGTCGTGGGCTTGGCCGACAATGTACTGAAACCGATACTGATGGGACGCGGGCTGAATACGCCTATGCTCGTCATCTTCATCGGTGTCCTGGGCGGGATGCTGGCGCATGGCATCCTCGGGCTGTTTGTCGGACCCATCATCCTGGCGGTGACCTGGGAACTGACGATGGCATGGATCCGCGAAGAGCGGGCCGACGCGGCCGCTACTGGTGCCGAGCCGAGCACGGAAAAAATCACCGTCGACGCCTGACCGTTGCGCACCTCCTGATGTGACAACCCGCAGAACGAAGGCTGGCGCCCTTGACCTATGTCAATGGTCCCGTCCGGCCTCGCGCAATCCTGATCCCTGGGCTGCAACCAGTGAGAGATTTGAGTATGTCTACCGACAAGCCGGCCATCTCTGGCGAGACGCTTCCGGGACTCTTTGCGTCCGGCCTCGAATATCTGGTCGATACCGGGCAACGCAGCGTCCTGTTCCTCGACGTCATGCGCGAGCGCGGATTGCAATACCGCGAACACCTCGCTGAAACGGCGCCTCATGTCCTCAACTATAAAGTCGAATTGATCATTGATGGCAGAAATCTTCCGCGACCGGTCAACTACGGGCTGGTAAGCGTTGCTCCGCCAAGTGGCGTGACGATCGATAACAAGCGCCGTCCGTTCGTGGTGGTTGATCCTCGCGCGGGTCACGGGCCGGGAATCGGCGGCTTCAAGGCTGACAGCGAGATCGGCGTGGCAATGAAAGCCGGCCATCCCTGCTACTTCATCGGCTTCCTGCCCGAACCGATGCCGGGTCAGACCATCGAGGACATCGCAAGAGCCGAGGCTGTCTTTATCGAGAAGGTTATCGCCCTGCATCCGGAAGCCGACGGCAAGCCGTGCGTGATCGGCAATTGCCAGGCCGGCTGGGCGGTCATGATCCTTGCTTCGCTGAGGCCGGAGCTGTTCGGTCCGCTGATCATCGCCGGCGCACCGTTGTCCTACTGGGCCGGCGTCCGCGGCAAAAATCCGATGCGCTACTCGGGCGGGCTATTGGGCGGAAGCTGGCTGACCGCGCTCACCAGCGACCTTGGCGGAGGAAAGTTCGACGGAGCATGGCTTGTCCAGAATTTCGAGAACATGAATCCGTCGAACACGCTCTGGACCAAGCAGTACAACGTCTATTCGAAAGTCGACAGCGAGGCGGATCGCTATCTCGAATTCGAGCGCTGGTGGGGCGGCCATGTCAACTTGAATGCCGAGGAGATCCAGTTCATCGTCGACGAGCTGTTCGTTGGCAATAACCTCGCCGCCGGGCGTATCAAGACATCGGACGGCCAGACCGTCGACCTCAGAAAGATATCATCCCCCATCGTCGTGTTCTGTTCAAAGGGCGACAACATCACGCCGCCGCAGCAGGCACTCGGCTGGATTCTCGATCTCTACAGTGACGTCGACGATATCCGGGCCTACGGGCAAACCATCGTCTACACTGTTCACGAGACCGTCGGGCACCTCGGAATCTTTGTCTCCGGAGGCGTCGCCAAGAAGGAGCATAGCGAATTCTCAAGCAACATCGACCTGATTGATGTGCTGCCGCCCGGGCTTTACGAGGCGACCTTCGAAGCTAAATCCGCCGACACGGCCAATCCCGATCTCGCGATTGGAAAGTGGATCATGCGGTGCGAACGGCGCACGCTGGACGATATCAGGGCCATGGGCGGCAACTCGGCCGAAGATGAACTGCGGTTTGCGACAGCCGCACGTGTATCCGAAATCAATCTCTCGAATTACCGGAAGTTCGTGCAGCCGTGGGTCCGTGCGGCAGTTACTCCCCAAATGGCGGAGTTGATGCGCCAGTGGCATCCTCTACGCGTCTCTTACGAGGCCTTTGGAGGCGATAATATCGTCATGAAGGGCGTCGCGAGAGCTGCTGACAACATTCGCGAGCAGCGTAAGCCGGCGGCAGAGAATAATCCGTTCGTCAAGTTTCAGGAGACGGTCTCGAAGAACATCGTCGATGTGCTCGATAAATGGCGCGACACGCAGGAAGCGCTGAGTGAAGCGCTCTTTCTCGGCATCTATGGATCGCCGGTGGTGCAGGCCGCCGTCGGCATCACGCCGGATGCCGACGTTTCGCCAAAGCCGCAGATGTCGTCGGAACATCGCGAGCGCCTGGAGGCGCGCATCGTCGAGCTCAGATCGCAGGTCGGCAGCGGCGGTCTCAGGGAAGGCGTCATTCGCGGCCTGCTCTATGTCGGAAGTTCGCGGGGGATGGTCGACGAGCGGAGCTTGGAGGCATTGCGGCGGGCTCGAGCCAACGATGCAGGCTCGCGTCTGACGCTTGCGCAGTTCAAGAAGATCGTGCGCGAGCAATTCTTCATATTGCTGCTCGAGCCGGCGGCAAGCCTTGCCGCCATACCCAAATTACTTCCGTCTGACGAAGGCGAGCGGCGTGCCGGCCTGGAGGCAATCCGCAGCGTGCTGTCCGCGAGTGCGGAAATATCCGGCGAAGCCGCCAAGCGGTTCGATCGCGTGACTGAATTGTTCGGCCTCGCCGGAAAATCGCGGGCGAAGGCGTCTTAGGCGTTGGCGAGTTGATCGGAGAGTGGATATGGGCATTGCATCCATCGAAGCGGGCGAAGCGAGAGCCGGCGCGAAGTACGATCGTCTCATTGCAGCAGCCAAGGCGATCCCGCCGGCGACAACCATCGTTGTGCATCCGTGCGATGAAAGTTCGCTGCGCGGCGCAGCCGATGCCGCCGGGGCGGGCATCATCAAGCCCGTACTTGTCGGCCCATCGGCGAAGATCAGGGCGGTTGCGTTCAAGCACGGTATCGACATCAGCGCATTTGAACTGGTCGATGCGCCTCACAGCGAGGCTGCTGCAGCAAAGGCCGTCGAGCTGATTCACGCGGCCAAGGGCGAGATGCTGATGAAAGGCAGCCTGCACACCGACGAACTCATGCGAAGCGTGACCGCAAAGGCGGGTGGATTGCGCACGGAAAGGCGGATCAGCCACGTCTTCGTGATGGACGTTCCGGCCTACAGCGAAACCATCTTCGTCACGGACGCCGCGATCAACATCTTTCCGGACCTCGATGGCAAGCGCGATATCGTGCAGAACGCGATCGACCTCTATACTGGCATTGGAATTGGTACAACGCCCCGAGTCGCCATTCTCTCGGCGGTCGAAACCATCACATCCAAGATCCCGTCGACCATTGAGGCCGCGGCGCTCTGCAAGATGGCGGACCGGGGGCAGATCACGGGCGGTCTGCTCGATGGGCCGCTTGCATTTGACAACGCGATCGATTGCGAGGCTGCAAGAATTAAGGGTATAAAGTCGGAAGTTGCGGGACGAGCCCAGATCCTGGTGGTGCCAGATCTCGAGGCCGGCAACATGTTGGCGAAGAACCTTGCATATTTCGCGAAGGCGGACAGTGCTGGAATCGTACTGGGCGCTCGCGTGCCGATCGTGCTGACGTCGCGTGCCGATTCGCCGAGAGCGCGCATGGCTTCCTGCGCGGTTGCGACGCTCTATGCCGACGCGCGGCGCCGCCGCGCCCAGATAGCCGCAGCGTGACAACCATGGATACCATCCTTGTCGTCAATGGCGGTTCCTCAAGCGTCAAGTTCCAGGTGTTTGCCGTGGATGACAACGGCAGGCTGTGCCGGCAGATCAAGGGGCAGATGGACGGGATCGGCAGCCGTCCACGGCTGCGCGCAACCGGCGCGGCGGGCGAAGCATTGGCGGATCGATGCTATCCGATCGAGAACGTACCGGACGTTCCGGCCGCATTGATGCTGGCCAGCGCTTGGCTGCGGGACGAACATCAATTCAGCCCGCTCGCGGTGGGCCATCGGGTCGTCCATGGCGGTCCCGACTACGATCGCCCTGTGCTGATCGACCATGGCGTGATCGCGCGTCTTGAGCGGTTGACGGCACTTGCGCCGTTGCATCAGCCCCACAATCTGGCGCCGATCCGAATCCTGCTTGCCAAATTTCCTGCTCTGCCCCAGGTCGCCTGTTTCGACACGGCCTTTCACCGCGACCACGACGAGGTCGCGGACCACTACGCCATACCCCGCCGGCTGCACGAGGAGGGAGTCCGCCGTTACGGATTTCATGGCCTTTCCTATGAGTACATCGCAAAGACGCTGCCGAACGTTGCGCCGGAAATTGCCCGGGCGCGAGTCATCGTGGCGCATCTCGGAAGCGGCGCCTCCATGTGTGCCATACACGGCGGACGGAGCGTGGAGAGCACGATGGGGTTCACCGCGCTCGATGGGCTTCCGATGGGAACGCGCACCGGCCAGATCGATCCCGGCGTCATCCTGTACCTGATGACCGCTAAGGGCATGTCACCCGCCGAGGTGCAGGACTTTCTCTACCGCGATTGCGGGCTGAAGGGACTTTCCGGCATCAGCAATGACATGCGGGAGCTCCAGAACAGCAGCGATCCCCATGCGGCGTTTGCCGTCGACTATTTCGTCTACAGAGTGGCGCTGCAGGCCGGAATGCTGGCTGCGGCCCTGCAAGGTCTCGATGGTTTCGTTTTCACCGCAGGGATCGGTGAAAATTCCGTCGGCATTCGGGCAAGGATTGCCGAGCGGCTCGAATGGCTCGGGGTATCTCTCGACCCGGTCGAGAATGCTCGCCACAGCCTTCGGATATCGCGCGAGGACAGCCAAGTTCCGATCTACGTCGTGCCGACCGATGAAGAACTCATGATTGCACAGCACACATTGTCGTTGCTGTGGAATCGACGCTCATCCTCCAGTCTGAAACGCGAGAGAGCGTCATGACAGTTCCCGCATTTCCAGAAACCAAGGTTGCGCTGAAGGGCCGGAAGGGGCTGATCGTCGGCATCGCCAACGATCAGTCGATCGCATGGGGATGCGCCAAGGCGTTTCGAGCCTTGGGCGCGGAGCTCGCTGTCACCTATCTGAACGAACGGGCAAAGAAGCATGTCGAGCCTCTGGCAAAGGAGCTCGAGGCGTCGATTTTCATGCCGCTCGATGTGAATACCGAAGGACAGACCGAACAGGTGTTCGAACGGATCGGGAAGGAGTGGGGACAGCTCGATTTTCTGCTGCACTCGATTGCCTTTTCCCCGAAGGAGGCGCTGCATGGGCGCGTCGTCGATGTCGAGCGCGACGGTTTCCTCAAGACAATGGAAGTTTCCTGCTGGTCGTTCATGCGGATGGCGCATCTGGCGGAGCCGCTGATGAAGAACGGCGGCACGCTCTTCACCATGACCTACTATGGCAGCCAGATGGTGGTCAAAAACTATAACGTCATGGGTGTTGCCAAGGCAGCCCTTGAAGCGTCAGTCCGCTATATCGCAGCCGAGCTCGGCCCCAAGGGCATCCGGGTGCACGCGATTTCACCAGGGCCGCTGGCGACGCGTGCGGCTTCGGGGATTCCCGAGTTCGACGAGTTGATGGACAAGGCGCAGACCACGGCGCCGACGCGGAGCCTCGTCAGCATCGACGACGTCGGCGCGGCGACGGCGTTCCTGGCGCTCGACGGTGCGAAGCTCATCACGGGTGGCGTCATGTATATCGATGGTGGATACCACATCATCGATTGAGGCGTTGAGTCAAAGCTCGATCATTCCCCGGCGCCAAGACTGCCGGCCCGGCCAGGCGGTCCATCTCCGGAGGCCTGCTTATGTTGCGTCAGTTTCTCGTGGGTGCAGCCGCAAGCGGGTGCAACATTGCGATCCATGCCCTGGTAATGGTGACCGTTATAAAGGTAGCGCGCCTCGCGGATGAGTTGGCTACGGCATATCAAACGGTTCGATTGATTGCGATCATGATTGCCGCCGTGACCGTCCTGATGATCGCCCACCTTGCCGAGGTGCTGGTCTGGACATTGACTTACGCGGCGGTCGGCGTCGCGCCCGAAGGCACGGACCTGATGTACTTCGCGTTTGTAAACTATACGACCCTCGGCTACGGCGACGTAACCCCGGTCAAGCGTTGGCATCTGCTCGGGCCGATGACTGCGATGAATGGTGTCCTGTTGTTCGGCTGGTCGACGGCCGTGATCTTTGAGGTATTGCGAACGACGTTGCTGGCGGGCGGCGAAGAGGGAGATAGAAAGAAGCGCGGATGGCCCAAGTAGTGTTGAGGTACGCCACCCACATGACGGCCGACGCCCCTGGCGTCGTTCATGCTATGCGCCGTGCAGATCCGGTTTCGCTCAGGATAGCCCACGGAAGTGAATGAGCGCGGCCTTGATCTGTATCAATCCGGGCAGTGGCGGCCGTGGTCAGCCTCCAGGTCGCGCTCCGGACGGACCTTGAGAGGGCTGCATCGAAGTTGCCGAGCGTTCGGGATCATCTGGAGGCTCTGACACAGGGAGAACAAAATGAAACTCTCAATCACATTATCAGCCTTGCTGGTTGCCGGCTTCATGACCGCAACGACAGAGCCGGCCAGCGCCGTCGTATACTGCCAGTATGTCGACTATCCAGCGGGCTGCGTTGTAAGACCAGGTGTCGTGCTGCGCCCGCGCCCGGTTGCGCGAGCTGCGGCGCGAGAGGCGGTACGGCCTGGAACGCCGATGAACCGTGGAGGTCCAGTGAACCGCGTCGGACGGCGCTGATAGGGCTTTCTTGCCGCAATAGCACCTCGTTGACGTCGCGGGTCGCCCGAGGTTGAGGTGAACCGGACCTTGCCAAGACACGAACCTACCTGAGTTCGACCTCGAAAGCGGATGAGGCGTCGCGGTGGAGCAGCGCATGCCATTGGCGCGATATTTCCTTTATGTCGGCGGAGTGTTGCTCACTCTGGTGTTCATTCTGGACGCATGCCTAACCGAACTGCAGGTCATGGAGGGATCGCAGGCCAATTCACCCGTTATCCGCATTCATTCCGATCGGAAATGGCCGGAGCGCATCGTTTTCGATACCACCCTGCAGACGATCGTTCCCGCGCAGACTGTGATCGCGGAAGACCGCGTCGCCAGTCCTGCGACGGTCACCGACGTCGCTGTAAAGGAGAGGGCACGCGAGGCATTTGCTTTGATGCAGCCATCCAATGCGAAGCGGCTGGAACCGTCCGACCCTGGAAGGCGAGAGCTGAAGCAGAAACGGCAGCGCAAAATCGTGAAGCGACACGTGATGCCGCGATCGGTGCTCGTCGCGCGGCAACCGCAGTTTGGCTGGTTCGGTAACACCATCTGGTGATGCTATTCTCAATCTTCCGATGGCCTTGTCTGCCATTGCGCCAACTTTTGGCCAACGCACAAACCAATCTTTCAAAGTAATAGCAGTACGGTGACGCAGAGGATGAGGAGTGTTTGCCAACCGGACCTGACGGTGCTTTTTGACTCACGAGAAGACCCGATACCTATTCCTACCGGTAGGCGATTGTCGTTGGCGGGAAGCCTGCTTGCTTGAAGCAAGGCATCAGAGATGTGAGGCGACCGACACATCGGCATGACGATGTCCTCCGGCGAACATTCCCATTCGGAATGCTCGCCATTATCCAACTCCACGACGATCCAAGTGCGGTGATACAGATCAATTGGTAAGCAGCGCTGATCAAACTGTGTTGTGGGTCATTTGTTGCCAGGCAAGCTCACCGAGCCGCCGTCCAATTGTACAACGGCAACGGCCCTTTTTCACTTTTGTACGCATAGCGGTCTAAGCGTCTCGTCAGAACTCCGGGCCTTGGCGTACTCAATCAGTGCCTGCCGGGCCGCATCGCACCGCTCTGCGCTGGTAAATTCCTGGGTCGAAATCACGGCGCCGTTGGCAACGCCAAGCCAGCTAACGATGATTAGAACGTGGGGCACAATATCCTCCTCGCCGAGCAATAACATGCCGATGACCCGACAGCGCATGCGCTATCCTGGCCACGACGCTCGTTGATGCGTCCCCGTGCGTTGATCTAGGTCAAGCGCCGCTGACGGCCCTTTATGGTTCTCGCCCAGCAGCGGTAGCACCCAACATTCGCACTTAACAAAAAAGCCCCGGCACTGCGCCGGGGCTAAGGCTTTGCTCGCTGGAGATACGCGCTTGATCAGTAGCGGGCCGCGACGGGAGCACCGAAACCGCCGAAGCGGTAGTTGATGCGCAAGGTGACCATATCGACATCCTGGCTGATCCGGTTGAGAGCACCGGCAACAATCGGGTTGACGACCGAGAACGAATTATTGGCATCGCCCATGAAGAGGTGGTCGTACTCAACACCGAACGACCAGTTCGGTGCGAAGCCGTACTCAAACCCGACACCCACGACACCGCCCCAACGGGTCGCGCTGGCCGAGGCCAGTTCAGCGCCGGTAATCGTGCTAAGGATGCTAAATTCGTTGCGCGTCACTGCCGCGCCGCCCTTTACGTAAAACAGCGCCGCGTTCCAGGCGTAGCCGATCTGGCCGGTAAAGAGGCCGATAGCATCGGTCGAGGTGCGAGTGGAGAACAGAGGATTGATAAGGCTGACGCGCTCGTTGGTGAGATCTGCCCAATCGCCCTGAGCTTCCAGGCCAAACACCCACTGATTGGCTTGCCAACGATAGCCAATCTGGCCGCCGATGAGGCCTCCGGACCGCTCGCGGCAGCCTTCCCCGAAGACAACGCCAGCCACATCAACGAAATCCCAGCAATTGCGGCTCTGGCCCCAGCCACCATTGGCGCCGATGTAGAAGCCGCTCCAGTTGTAGATCACTGGAAGGGGTGCGGGTGGTGGTGCCTTGACTGCCATATCTGCGGCGGATGCCGGGGCGGCGATGCCGACCAATGCCACTAGACCGACGGTAGCAAGCAAAAAACTCTTCATCTGTTCCTCTCCATTTCCGTCGGCTTAAAATGCTGTCCCCACCAACGGTGTTGCGTTGCATTGATTCCAACTTGCAACGTGAATCCTACGTACTTTAGGCGTAAGACCACGTGCCAAAATGGCAACACTCAAGCGCAATTGGTGAGCTGGCTTGCAAGCGCGGCTTCTATTTCGACGCGGCTCATCTTCGCTTTGTTGATTATCGTGCATATGGCGGGAGCTGAGGTGGCGAGAGTTTTGCGCATTGGTGGCTCTATTCGATCCTCCCGGATGGTTCATCAGGATCATCCGCCGCGTCCCCGCTGTCTTGTTCCTGTCCTTCTTCAAGCCAGGACAGAATGCTTCCCGATGCGATCGCGCGTCTCGGCAAATGCGGAATGATTGTTCCGGCGGTCACGACCAATCCCTCGTCGAATCTGGCACGTGCAAAGTTCTTGGCTTCGATTTCGGTCTCGAAAGTTCGGGTCGACCGAGAGCGCCGGCTTCGGACCACTGTGCCTTTCCATGGAATTTCGAAGGTCACATACCAGCTCTGCTTCTTCATCCGATACTTCCGATGGATTGGCGACCCGCGCGTCTCCAGCAACAGGCTCAGCGATAATGCAGGGCAATCAGCTCAGCGACGCAGGCAGGACGCTGGCCGCCTTCGATTTCGATCACCATGTGATAGTTGACCCTCAAGCCATCGGGCGGGACGTCCTCCACTTCCGCGATGCTGGTGCGGCCCCTGATCCGTGAGCCGGCCGGGACGGGGGAGAGATAACGGATCCGGTCCGCGCCATAGTTCAACGTGTTGCGCAGTCCTTTGAGGCCCATCACGGAACGAATGAACATCGGCGCAAGGCTGAGCGACAGGAGGCCGTGAGCGATGGTCCTGCCGCCCGGCATCTCCTTTTTGGCCCGCTCCTGATCGACGTGGATCCATTGCTCGTCGCAGGTCGCCTGCGCAAAGAGGTTGATGCGTTCCTGGGTTACCTCAATCCATTCGCTGGCGCCGATCTCGGTGCCGACCGCTGCCTTGAACTCACTGAAGTCGCTGAAGATGCGCATCGCTGGTCCTCGTGCCTAGGCTTGTCGGATCAGATTTTCATTTCCGGAACGTTGGCTGGGATGAACAAGTCCGCTTCCGTTACCGCCATGACCTCGGCGACGGTGACGCCCGGCGCGGTCTCCTGAAGCGTTATCCTTCCGCCGGTGAAGCCGATCACCGCCATGTCGGTGACGACCAAGTCGACCGGCCGGGAAGAGGTCAGCGGCAGCGCGCATCTCTGGACGATTTTCGATTTCCCTTTGGCGGCGTGCTGCATGGCGACGATGACGCGCTTTGCTCCGCTCACCAGGTCCATCGCACCGCCCATGCCTGGCACCATCTTGCCGGGGATCATCCAGTTCGCGAGGTGTCCTTCGGCGTCGACCTGAAGGCCGCCGAGGACCGTTATGTCCACGTGACCACCGCGGATCAATCCGAACGACATCGCGCTGTCGAAGACGCATGCGCCGGGCAGGGCGCTGATCGGCCGTCCGCCGGCATCGGTGAGCAGGGGGTGGGCCATGCCTTGCTCCGGCATTGGTCCCGTGCCGATCAATCCGTTCTCCGATTGAAAAAATACCTTGAGATCGGACGGAACGAAGTTCGCGACCAGCGTCGGAATTCCGATGCCGAGATTGACGAGGTTGCCGGCGCGAAGTTCGCGTGCCACCCGCCGCGCGATGATCGACTGAGCGTCCATGGGTCACCCGTTGGCGATGAGGTAGTCGACGAGCGGCGCGGGCGTTATGACATGGTCGGGCGCAATAACGCCGACCGGGACAATGTGCTCCGCGGTGACGATGACGGTGTCGGCCGCCATCGCCATGACAGGATTGAAGTTGCGCGCGGTCAGGGCGTAGGCGAGGTTGCCGAGGTAATCCGCCAGGAATGCATGGATCAGCGCGAAGTCCGAGCGAAGCGCCGTTTCAAGCAGGAAGTTCTTGCCGTCGATGTCGATCCGGCGCTTGCCTTCTTCAACGATGGTCCCGACGCCTGTCGGCGTCAGGACGCCTCCCAAGCCGCAGCCGCCGGCGCGGATACGTTCGACGAACGTGCCCTGCGGCACCAGGTGGACGGCGACCTGGTTGGCCATCATCTGTTTTTGTACGTTCGGATTGAGTCCGATGTGACTCGTAGTAAGCGTCGAGACCAGCGCCGCGTCGAACAGTTTCCCGACGCCTTTGCCGGGGATCGCGGCGTCATTGCTGATGATGGAGAGCTCGGACTTCCTTTGCCTGACCAGTTCGTCTAGCAAACGCTCGGGCGTTCCCACCCCCATGAACCCACCGACCATCACAGTTGCGCCGTTGGGGATCCTGGCGACCGCTTCTTCCACAGAGACGGCTTTCATAGGAGCTCCGATAATTGCTGGGATGCTCACTATTGAAGCTGAAGCGCGCCTAAGCCGAGGCTTTGATCTGTATCAAGGTCTCCGCTTGGTCCTCGGGATCGCCGCCCATCGGGCTTGGCTGTGATCCAAGCCAATGCCGGCGAGCATCTGGTCCCACAGTCTGCGGACCTCCGCGTGGCGGCTTTCGACAGCCGCGCCGGTGCGCTCTGCTCTTCAGGAAGAGGATTTGCGCCTGCATCATGCAGTCGCTTTCGAGTTCGATCTTCCGCGCGGCAGCGAAAAGCAACCCTGCGCCAGCACGCGCGGTCATGGCGACGGCCGCGATATCTCTCTTCGTTCCGGGAAATCTCGCGTCAAACGATGTCGCGATTTCGGGAGGGCTCGGCGAGCTCCAGGCTCTTCGACCGCATCCCAAACCGGAGGGGTGCATGGTCTAGATCGGTCATCCGTATCTGGTGCTTTGGGGCGAGAAGGCCGGATTGCTCCTGCCGATCTCAGGACCTTGGCAGCAGCCATGCCAGATTGCCGTCTAATCACGGTGCCGGGCATTGGGCCTTCGATGAATCTTGAATCGCCGTGTCTCTACGCCGGATACTTTGGCGCGTGGTTCGGCGCTCTTTCCGGAAGTGAAGTAGCAATCTAGCCTCGCGCTAAAGGTCCAGCTCCGCCAATCGCATGCGGTCCAGCAGCACGATTTGCCGCTGCGTCTGGCCGAGAAAGCCAAGAATGCCCATGCCGTGAAGATGTGACAGCGCCCGGGATACCGTTTCGAGCGTCAGGCCGAGATAGTCGGCGATATCGCGGCGAGACATCGGAAGGGCCATCACGCCGGCGGCCGTCAGGCGGGGGTCCATCTCGAGCAGGAATGCAGCGACGCGCTCAAGGGACGTCTTGCGCCCGAGGAGCAACATATGGTCCTCGGCATGCCGGAGGTTGCGCGTTGTCATATTCAGGAGATCAAGCGCCACCAGGGCGTTGGTTTCCGCAACGTGCTCCAGGCTGCACCGTTTCATCAGTCGTACTGTCGTATCGACGATCGCTTCCGCGGTAAACCGGTGGGTTGCACCGTTCTCCAGCCCAAAAATGTCTCCCGCCAGATGGAAGGCGCCGATCTGGCGACGGCCGTCGGAGAGGAGCTTGTGGGTGCGAACAGCCCCGTCCGCGACCTGGTAGATATATTCGGCAGGCTCCGCCTCTCCGAATATCTCGGTGCCCTTGTTGTACTTGAATTCGCTGAGGATTACGCGTGCTCGCGACAACTCACCGAGTTGTCCCGAGGCCTTTGGCTTGCTGCCGGGATGGGCATTGCTGTTGACAAACATAGTCTCCCCCTGTTTGAGACAATTTGTCTGCATTCCTGGGATCACCCCCACCAAGGGCCTTAAAAAATGCATGGCTGGCGACTCCCGGGAATGTGTTAAACTAGACCACGTAGGGTGGGCTATTGTATCGAGGGTCATTGTCCTATGGGACAATGTCTGGGAGGACAGAGCCTGACACGTCACGAAGAAATTTTTCGAAGATGTAGACGACGCTTCGGCGAGCATCTTGGGTTTATTTTTTGTTTCGGCGAGGATGGGGATAATCTTCATCGAGCCTAACTTCGGTTCTGATGCGATGATTGCGCGGATCAGTGCGTTGTCGATTTGCGTAGCTCTCGTCCTCACCTCGCTCCCGGTGACGGCGCAAGACGGGCGGTCGCGATCGATACTTGTTCTGGACCAATCCCAATCCACGGGAGTTTTTTTCCTTCAGATATTCTCTGGGCTTCGCGCCGGGATCGACGCCGATACCAGCGCTCACACCACGATTTTCTCAGAAAGTCTCGATCTCAGCCGTTTTGACGGCGATGCCTATCACGAAAGTCTGCGCCGTCATTTCAGCGAGAAATATCGAGATAAGGATATCGGCGCTATCGTCACGATGGGCTCCGGGGCCCTGAAGCTTGTGCTGCGCTGGAGGGATGAATTATGGCCGGGAATTCCCATCGTGTTTGGGATGGTCGATGAGGCCGACCACGCCCGGCTGAAATTGCCGAACGACTTAACGGGCAGCATTCTCAAGACGCGACTTGCCGATTCAATCGGCGTCGCGCGAGCGGTGGTGCCTGATCTCGAAACCGTCGTCTTTGTTGGCGATCATTGGGATCGCCAGAATGTATTCAGCAGTTGGGGCCTTGAGGTGCCCAAGGCCACCGCAGGACTGAATGTCATTGATCTCGTCGGCGCGACGATGGCGGAAGTGCGGAAGAGGGTCGAAGCTCTTCCCGCGCGCAGCGCCATCATCTATTCCGCAATGTATTCCGATGGCGAGGGCATCTACCTTTCGCCCGCCAAAGCGTTTGAACTGGTTGCGGAGAAGGCGAATCGACCGATTATTGTTGCGGCGGAGCCGCTTGTCGCACTGGGCAGCATTGGCGGTCCTGTCATCGTTCCCCGTTTGATTGGCGCTGACGCCGCAAAGCGGGCGCTGCGGATTCTGCACGGAGAACCAGCGTCGAGTATTCCCGTAGCGATATCCCATGCGGCGAAGCCGATCTTCAACTGGCTGCAGATGGAGCGATGGGGGGTCAGCGAGTCCAACCTGCCTTCCGGAAGTGAAATTCGTTTTCGCGAACCAAGTATGTGGGCGAAGTACCGCTGGCAGACGCTCTCTGTCGCGGCCGTGCTGTTGATACAGGCTGGGTTGATTTCGATTCTGCTGCACGAGCGGCACAGACGAGCCAATGCCGAGCGCGAATCGCGGAATCGCCTTACCGAGCTGGCCCATGCGCACCGTCAGGCGACAGCCGGGGAACTGTCGTCTACGATCGCGCACGAGCTTAATCAACCGCTCGGTGCAATTCTGACCAATACCGAGACGGCAGAACTGATACTGAACTCTCCGTCGCCAAACTTGAGCGAGGTCAAGGAAATTCTTGCCGACATCAGGCGAGATGACATTCGCGCCAGCGAGGTCATCCATCGCATGCGCAGCTTCCTGAGAAGGGCGCCGTTTGAGGACAAGGCTATCGACCTCAACGATACCGTGCGCAATGTATTCGAATTCCTCGCCATCCAGGCGTCGGCTCGAAACGTTGCACTGTACTTCGAGCCGTCTGGAGAACCGATTCAGGTGAGGGGTGATCAGGTTCAGCTTCAACAGGTTATCATGAACCTGGTCGTGAACAGCATGGATGCGATGGCCGCAATACCAAAAGGGCGGGCCGTGATTGGACGAACCGAGATGAATGGCGGATCGTCCGCAGTCGTATCGATTTTGGATTCAGGGCCCGGGATTCCGACCGAAAAGTTGAATGAAGTCTTTGATCCCTTCTTCACCACCAAGAAGCAAGGAATGGGAATTGGCCTGTCGATTTCGCGCACTATTGTTCAGGCGCATAGAGGACGTATCTGGGCGGAAAATCAAAGAGAAGGTGGCGCGGTGTTTCGCTTATCTCTGCCGCTAGCAATATCGTAGGGGGATCCATTGACGGGGCGCGTGCATATTGTTGACGACGACGATTCCTTCCGGACGGCTATCGAGCGCCGTTTGAGGAAGGCGGGATACGAGGTCGCAACTTATTCGTCGGCCCAGCATTTGCTCGATCGCTTGCCGAACGAGAGCGAATTGGGCGTTATTCTGCTTGACGTGCGGATACCCGGACTGAGCGGGCCGGAGCTGCAGGGGCGTCTGAGCGAAATCGGCTCGATCTTGCCGATCGTGTTTCTCACGGGTTACGCGGATGTACAGACCACGGTGCGGGCCATCAAGGCGGGCGCAGAAGATGTTCTCACCAAGCCGGTATCGTCGGAACAGCTTCTCACTGCAATCGAGCGGGCCCTGGCTCACCACGAGGCAATGCGGGGCCATAGAAATCAGCTCGACGTTGTGCGCGCTCATATTGCGAAGTTGACGCCGCGCGAGCGCGAAGTCTTCGAACTCGTCATTCGCGGCAAGACCAACAAGCAGGTTGCCAACGCATTGGGCGCGACCGAGCGCACGATCAAGGCCCATCGCCACCGGGTGATGGAGAAGATGCAAGTGCAGTCCCTTGCCGAATTGGTCTCCTTTGCCGAGAGGGCCGGCATTTTGAAAGATTTGTCGGGTACCGAACAAACGAACTGAAAAGTCGTCAACAGGATTTGAGTTCGCATTGTCCCATGGGACAATAGAAAATGCGGGGCTCAGCGCTTACCAAAATAGCGTGGTGAGTCGGGGGAGCCACGACCTGATCGGCTTCGGCGGACGCCGACAGGTTCCCGATCGTCTCTTGGAAAGACGTTCAAGGCGTGAGGACAGGATAACAATCTTGCGGAATCGGAATGTCGTCTTTGTCGTTGATGATGACCTTGGAACGCTCAGGGGGCTAAAGCGGCTGCTACGCGAACACGGTTACGACAGCGTCGTGTTTTCGTCCGCCGAGGAGTTCCAGAATCACGACGATTTCGAGTCGGCATGTTGCGTGGTTCTCGACATCGACCTGAACAACGAATCTGGAATCGAACTGCGATATCGTCTCAAGGCGGCGGGCATTTCCCTGCCAGTCATTTACATTACCGCCAATGACAGTCCCGCAGTTCGCATGGCCGCAATCGAATCCGACTGCATTGCATATCTTACAAAACCATTCCGTGCGAAGTCCCTGATCGAGCCGATTGATAAGGTCGTGGCCAAGGCGGCGTAGGTTGTTTGCCGTCGCAAACACTACGCGCCGCGCGCTGGCCACGCAACGCGAACTCCTGGCCGGCCGGCTTCTCGCTGCCGGGCTGTCTTCCGGCTTGCTCGACAGCGCAATGGCGGCCTCGACATTGATCTGGATCAACGGAGGTAGCGGCCTCATCTGGCATAGGCGCGTCTCACGATGACGGAGCCTAAGGACCGTCAGGAGCACTAGCCAAGTTGGCAATGTCAGCTCCGGGCCGCGGCCCGGGACTCAAACCCTCCAGGAGTGAATGATGATGTATCGCAGGCGATCGATCGTGCTAGCCCTGTTTGGAATGCTGACTTCTGCCGCCGTTGCAACGCCGGTACGGGCGGAGAACGGGACGGTTAGCGTCGTGTTCACCAAAGGCGGGTTTATCCTTGGTGTCGGAGGTGGCGAGGGTGTGCTGACATTTCGCGGCAAGCGCTACCCCTTCACGGTGTCGGGTATGAGCGTCGGGTTCACGATAGGCGCCTCGACCACGAAGTTCGTGGGCAGGGCAGTGAACCTGCGCAGCCCCGGCGATCTGGCGGGTACTTACGCGGTCGTTGGCGCCGGCGGCGCGCTTGCAGCCGGGGCCGGCGGAGTCCAGTTGCAGAACGCCAAAGGAGTCATCCTGCAGCTCAGCGGACCTAGAGTCGGTGTGGAAGCGTCGGCTGCCGTGGGCGGCGTTACCATCGCGATGCAATGATTCTCTGTGGGGGACGCGCGTCGAGCGCGTCCCAGTCACGGCCAGGCGTGATGCGCGCGAAAATTGCGCTGGAACTCAACCCTAATAGAGCTTTGTAGCGTTTGCCTAGTATTGCTCGGCGACGTGTTTCACGCCGCGCAGGTTCAACTGATCGTCATATCGGCCTTTGTCAGAACGCTTCGGCAGCCTGATCTTGTCACGATTCACTCGCTTGTACGGAATGGCCGTCAACAGATGCGCGATGCAGTTCAGCCGCGCGCGCCGTTTGTCATCGGAGCGTATGATCAGCCATGGCGCATGTTTTGAGTTCGTCTTCTTGAGCATCGAGTCGCGTGCGCGCGAGTATGCATACCATTGGCGATAGGATTCGATGTCCATAGGGCTCAATTTCCATTGCCGGAGCGGATCATCGAGCCTGGCCCTGAAGCGCCGCTCTTGCTCATCCATCCCCACTTCAAGCCAGATCTTGATCAGGATGATGCCGCCTTCCACCACATATTGCTCGATTTGCGGGCAGAGAGACAGGAAGCGGTCGTGCTCGTCTTCAGTGCAGAAGCCCATGACATATTCGACGCCCGCGCGATTGTACCAGCTGCGGTCGAAGATGACGATTTCGCCGGCGGAAGGAAAATGCTGCATGTAGCGCTGCATGAACATTTGCGTCTTCTCGCGGTCCGAAGGCGCGGGGAGCGCCACGACGCGGAACACGCGTGGGCTGACTTTCTCGGTGATCGCCTTGATCGTGCCGCCCTTGCCGGCGGCATCCCTGCCTTCGAACAGGATGATGACCCTGAGTTTCTTTTCCTTCACCCATTCCTGCAAATGGCATAACTGAACTTGGAGCTTCCGCAGCTCCTTCTCGTAATCCTTCCGCTTCAATTTTGTCGAAACCGCTTGGTCGTCAGACATGACATGACTCGTTTCGTGCGGCAGAAAGGCAATCACTCGCCCCAGGCGATCACAATGCTGATGTCACCCGGAACGCCTCCCGGAAAATCGACGATCTGGTATCGGATACGGTAGCCACGCGGCTTCAGGTAGTCCGACCAGAGCTGAAAGATTTCCTGCGCTATTCCCGTAAGCGTCTTTTCCCAGCCTGGCTCCTGCTGATTGATGGCGCGGCCGTTGTCAGTGCACAGCGTGTTGGGGAACCGATAGACCTGAACTTCGGTCAGCCCATTTCGTACCGCGCGCTGGATGACTGTCGAGGCAAGCTTGACCTTTTCGTCTTCGGTCAGGCCCGACGGCTTGCTCAGTTTTTCGATCAGCTTGCGCTTTTCAGATTCGGCCGCGGCCGCCCGGCGCGCATCTTGTTCGGCCCTTTCAGCCTCCTGGAGGGCGGCTTGCTTCTGGATTTCCCTTGCCGTCGGCAGCAGATCGTCGATTTTCGCGGGCATGGCTGATCCTTCCTCAATGACCGTCGCGCCTGAGCCGATAGCTAACGTCTGCGGCGAGAGCGTTCCTTTGATCCAAATCAAGCGTTTGCGACGCCGCACGATTTCAATTTGCGGCAGCGCCCGGGCTCAACTGAGGGCATGGCATGAACCGGTTACTTCAGTTCGCAGTGGCCGCTGCAATGGTTACGGGTCTGTGTGGTCCGAGGCAGGCAGGCGCCATCGATCTCTCCGGGGCATGGGCCACCAGCACGAATGCCCCAACGTGTTCGTCAGGAGGGGACGCGCGAAGCGGATTGAGTTCACCGCACTGTCAGATCAGCACGGAGGCGGCTTCATCGTGGAAGCCGATCGTCTCAGGGGAAAATTTGCCCGCTGCAAGATCAAGACGAAGAAGGAGGATGGCGGCACCGTGAACATCATCGCGGGCTGCGCGACCGACATCATGCTTTCCAACGTCCAGTTCAGCCTCAAGATGCTCGAGCCGAACAAGATATCGAGGATATTTCCGGGCATCGAGGACATGGCGATCAGCTACCACCGTTGTCTGATCTGATCATTGTTGCCGTCGACGAGCAGGCCGAGCGCCGGGCGGGTTGATTCATATCAAGGGTCAGGCGCGGCTGCCGCTCAGTATTGGTGGGACTTAAGGGGGGCGCCGGGTCTGGGACCAAACTCGTGGCTCAAGAAGTGGAGGGAAATTTGAGCGATCAGCTTCATCCACTAGCTCCGCACCACTTGCCCGGCTTCATCACGGCGCCCAGCGACACGGACGTTTGGATGGTCGTGATGGGTGTCTTCCTGATTGTCGCCGTCCTGTCGGTTGGCAACTTCTATCTGAAACTGCACTCGCTGCCCGAGCGAATGGCTCACAAGTCGCAGAAGTTGCAGTTCGAAATCGTTGCTGTTCTGGGGCTCTTGGCGCTGTTCACGCATGTGCACCTGTTCTGGATCGCAGCTCTGTTGCTTGCGCTGATCGACCTTCCGGACTTCAGCACGCCGTTGCGCAGCATCGCAGGTTCGGTCGAGAGGATCGCTGGTAATTCGTCAGACGATGTTGTCGCTGGCGAGGTGGGCAACGCTCCACCCCTCGCGGCGCCGGAAGAGCCGAAACCGCGCGCGCTGAAGAAGGAGGTGCACGGCCATGCTTGAGCTGATCCTCTGCTCCATGCTCACGATCCTGCCGGATTACCTGTACCGCCGCTTCGTACAGGGCAAGCGTATCGGCAAGGAGATTACCTTCTTTTCGGTCTGGTTCGAACTGAGATACGGCATCGTCGCTTGCCTGATGCTCACGATATCGCTCATTACCCTGATTTTCTACTTCCACCCCTCCAGCAACACCGCGACCCTGTTCTTCCGGACGGTGCCGATCCTCCCCGAGGCGTCTGGACGTGTCGCTGAGGTCCATTTTCAACACAGCGCCCCCGTGGCCAAGGACACCGTGATCTTCAGGCTGGATAGCTCCAAGCAGGAGGCGGCGCTGGAGACGGCCCGGCGGAAGATCGCCGAAGTCGATGCCGCGCTGGTCGCCGCACAAGTGGAAGTGCTGAAAACAGAAGGCCAGATACAGGAGGCGAAGAGCGCCGTTCAGCAGGCTCAGGATGAGCTGCAAGTGAAGAGCGAGCTGCAACGGCGCAACCCGGGGATCGTGCCGCAGCGCGACATCGAAAAGCTGCAGGTCATGGTCGACGGACGGCAGGGATCGCTGGATGCGGCCAACGCTTCAAAACAATCCGCCGAGTTGCGCGTCTCAACTCTCCTGCCGGCTGAGAAGGCGAGTGCCGAAGCCGCGCTGGCACAGGCGCAGGTCGATTATGACAAGACCTTCATCCGGGCCGGCGTAGACGGCCGCGTGGAACAGTTCTTCCTTCGCACCGGTGATATCGTCAATCCGCTGATGCGGCCCGCTGGAATCCTGATTCCGGAAGGAGCAGGGCAGCGTTCGCTGCAGGCCGGCTTCGGACAGATCGAAGCCCAGGTGATGAAGGTCGGCATGGTGGCCGAGGCGGCGTGCATCTCCAAGCCATGGACCATCGTCCCGATGGTCGTGACCGGCGTTCAGGACTATATCGCGGCAGGTCAGTTCCGCGGGGGAGAGCAACTCATCGATGCGCAGCAGGCGGCAAGGCCGGGCACGATTCTTGTGTTCCTGGAGCCGCTCTACAAGGGTGGACTCGAGGGCGTGACTGCAGGAAGCAGTTGCATCGTCAACGCGTACACCAGCAATCACGAGCTGATCTCCTCAGGCAAGCTGAGCACGGCGAAGAGCTTCGGATTGCACGCGATCGATGCGGTCGGGCTCGTTCACGCCATGCTGCTGCGAATCCAGGCTCTGTTGCTGCCGATCAAGACGCTGGTGCTGAGCGGCCACTGACAGATGCCGTGAGCAGGTGAGGCCGTATGGATTCGATCAGAATGCCGTCATGGCTTCGGATGGTCCTTGTCGCAGGCGTCGTCGTTCTGGTGACGGGAGCGTCTCTGTTCGCTTACCGCTGGTATATTCATCCGACGACGCTGACCGTTGCAGTCGGATCGCTGGACGGGGAGGCCACGAAACTGATGTCGGCTCTGGCAAGCCGGCTCACTGCCGCGAATGCGCCGGTACGTCTCAAATTGTTGGAAACGACCAGCGCGCTGGAGGCGGCCGACATGTTTTCGTCGAACAAGACCGATCTCGCCGTCGTGCGCGGCGATGTCGGCGACCTGTCGCAGGCGCAGGCCATTATTGTCCTTGCACGCGCCGTCGTATTGCTCGTTGCACCCCCGGGATCCTCGATAACAGACATTGCCGGCTTGAAGCGCGCCACCGTCGGCGTGGTCGGCGGCGAAATGAACCGGAAGGTCGTCAGCGCCCTGACGGAGGAGTACGATCTTGGCCGCGCCAATGTGTCATTCCGCAACCTCGCGCCGGCGGAGACGCGGCGCGCGCTCGAAGCCAAAGAGGTGCGCGCACTCCTGATCGTCGTTCCGCTGGCTGAGAAATACCTGGCACTGCTGCGTGGTTTCTTTCTGCAGAACCCCAAGACGGCGCCGGTCCTTATCCCTATCGATGCGGCCGGCGCCATTGCGGAGAAACACCGCGCTTACGAAAGCTTCGATGTTCCGAAAGGAACGCTGCGGGGCTCGCCGCCAATTCCTGGCGACGATCTGACCACGCTTAGGGTTTCGTTCTACGTGGTATCCGGCAAGCAGCTCGACAACGATGTGGCCGGCGCGTTGGCGGAGGCGTTGATGAAGGCGCGCAGGGACCTGCTCGGCGAATTGCCAATGCTGGCGCAGATCACCGCGCCGAGCACCGATTCCGATGCGTATCTGCCGGTTCATCCGGGTGCCGCCGCCTTCTACAACGGCACGCAGGAGAGCTTCCTCGACAAATGGGGAAACGCCATCTTTCTGGCCCCGATGATATTCGGCGCACTGGTCTCGGTGGGTGCGGCGGCGTGGAAGTTTCTTCGCGAAGGCGAACCCCGAAAGAGCGAACAAGCGCTGGATTCACTCTATGCCCTCGGTCGCCGCATAAGAACGGCGGATGGCGAGTCGGAGCTGTCTGAGATCGAGCGTGAGATCGACAAGGTCCTCCAGATGCAGCGCGTGAAGGCAGCGGCCGGGGACGAAAACGCGCTTGATGTCACCACCCTAAACGTGGCTGCGCACCGCCTTCAGAGCCTCGTTCATGATCGCCGGACGCTGCTGGCCGCGCGGTCCGGCGGCAAGGCGATGGCTTAATCAAGCGCAGCCGCCCCCAATCGACCCACGCCGTTCGCGTCGAACCCAGACCTTTGATCCTGATCAAAGGTGCGGTGCCGTTTCGGTCGTTGGCTTGTCCCGATCGGCAATGGAGACACGACTATGTTGCGTTGCGGGAAAATTCTGCTGGCATTAGCGATCATGATCGCTATTCCGGGCATGGCGGCGGCGCAGGCCACCGATATCAAATCGCCGGAGCCTGAGCAGACCTTGCTGAAACCCGAGCAGCTCGATGCGCTGGTCGCGCCGATCGCGCTTTACCCCGATGAGTTACTCGCCAATGTGCTGGCGGCTTCGACCTATCCTCTGGAGGCCGTGCAGGCCGACCGCTGGGTGAAGGCCAACAAGAACCTGAAAGGCGATGCTCTCAAAGCAGCGGTCGAAAAGCAGGCATGGGACGACAGCGTCAAGGCGCTGGCCGGTACGCCCGATGTTCTCGCGATGATGAGCGACAAGATCGACTGGACCAAGAATCTTGGCGATGCCGTGTTGGCGCAGCAGCCCGACGTGATGGACGCGGTCCAGCGGCTGCGCGCAAAGGCGCACACGCGCAACAAGCTCGTCACCAACAAGCAGCAGAAGGTCAGCGTTCAGCAGCAGGAGAACAAGGAGGTGATCGTCATCGAGCAAGCCCAAGCCGATACGGTCTACGTTCCCTACTACGATCCCGCGACGGTCTATGGCGACTGGCCCTATGCGGAATATCCGCCGTATTATTTCGGCTATCCATCCTATATCGGCGCCGGCGTGATTGCCGCAGGGCTGGCGTTTGGCGCCGGCTGGGCGATCGGACGCTGGGGCAATTACTGGGGCGGCGGCTTCAACTGGGGTAACCGCAACCTCTACGTCAATCACTACAACAGGGCGACCAACATCGGAAATAACTGGCAGCACAATCCGGCGCACCGTCAGGGCGTCCGATACAGCAATGCCGGCGTTCAGCAGAAATTCGGCAACAACAACCTGCGGGCCGGCGCCGCCGATCGGATGGATTACCGCGGCCGCGATGGCCAGAAGGTGCTCGACGCCGGAAAGGATCGTCCCGGTGCGGGTGATCGTGCCGGCGATCGCGCAGGCGCCGATCGGTCGGGGGCTGGTGACCGCGCAGCCAGTGATCGTGCCAAGGGAGGTGACCGCGCCAAAGCAGGTGATCGGGCTAAGGCAGGTGATGGTGCCAAAGGAGGTGATCGCGCCAAGACAGCCGACCGCAGCCGTGCCGGTAGCGCGGGCAACAAGGCCGGGCGCGATACGGCGATCAGGAACGTGTCGTCGGGCAGGGCAGCCAATGCTCATTCTGCCCGTGGCCAGGCAAGCTTTGCCAGCGCCGGTGTGTCACGCGCAAGCATGGCTGGCGGCGGCTTCCGCGGTGGCGGCGGCGGTGCAGCGTTTGCCGGCGGCGGCTTCCGCGGCGGAGGCGGCGGATTTGGCGGCGGTCGCGGCGGAGGTGGAGGCCGACGTTCCGATATCGCGCTGAAGCACGACGTCGTCCTGCTCGGGCATCTGGACAACGGCCTCGGCTATTACCGCTTCAGCTATCTCGGCAGCGACAAGGCCCATGTCGGCGTCATGGCGCAGGAAGTGCAGACGGTCATGCCTGGCGCGGTGACGCGCGGCGACGACGGTTATCTCCGGGTTCACTACGACAGGCTCGGAATCAAGTTCCTCACCTACAAGGATTGGCTCGCAACCGGCGCGCAGATCCCCATACGCGCGAGGATGTAACGATGAGCAAGCTTCGGTTGACACTAGGCTGTCGGACGCACGCCGCCGTTGTCATGGCAGCCGTCATTCTGCTGCTCGCGATGTCGTTCGCCAATGCTCAGCAAGTCTTCAAGACACCGGAGGATGGTGCGACAGCCCTTGCCACTGCCATCAAATCGGGAGCCACGAGAGATGTCCGCAAGGTGCTCGGCCGGGATGCGGAGGACATCATGTTCTCCGGAGATGAAGTGGCGGATCGCGAAGCGCGGGAACGGTTCGTACGGGCTTACGACGCCAAGCACAATGTGATCATCGAAGGCGACAAGGCTTTTCTGGTCGTGGGAGCCGACGACTTCCCGCTCCCGATTCCGCTTACCCGCCAGAAGGCCGGCTGGAAATTCGATACGGCTGCTGGCAGGCTTGAAATCCTGTACCGGCGTATTGGACGCAACGAACTGGACGCGATTCAGACCTGCCTCGCTTATGTCGATGCGCAGAACGAGTATGCGGAAAAGGATCGCACCGGGGCCGGTCCCGGCGTTTATGCGCAGCGCATCGTCAGTTCGTCCGGCAAGAAAGACGGTCTTTACTGGCCCGCATCTGATGGCGATGCAAGTCCGCTCGGCGAATTCGTCGCACAGGCCTCGGCCGAAGGATACAAGGCCGGGGAAGGGCGCACGCCGTATCACGGCTACTATTATCGGATCCTGACGCAGCAAGGGCCGAATGCCCCTGGCGGCACGCTGAACTACGTCGTCAAGGGCAAGATGATCGGGGGATATGCGCTTCTCGCCTATCCTGCGGAGTACGGCAACTCAGGCGTAATGACCTTCCTCGTGAATCATTCCGGCACTGTCTACCAGAAAGATTTGGGTGACTACACGATGAGGCTTGTCAGTCGCATGATGTGGTTCGATCCCGACCAGACCTGGAAAAAGGTCGACGTACCGGGTCGCTGACGAATTCGGGGGCGCGAGTGCGATGGGTAAATGTGCAGCGGGGCTTGCGATGCTGGTCCTGTTCGTCGCTGGATCGCCGACACCATCGCAAGCGCAAGCGATGGGTCAAGTTAGCGTCGTGTTCGCGAAGGCGGGCCTGATCGTCGGTGCGGGTAGAGGACGCGGAGTTTTGACATACCGCGGTCGCGACTATCCTTTCCGGGTTTCGGGCTTGAGCCTGGGCATTACGGCCGGCGTCTCAGCGATGCGACTCACGGGACATGTTTCCGGGCTACGCGAAATGAAGGATTTTGCCGGTACCTACGACGCCGTGGGCGGCAGCGGCGCATTGGTCGGTGGCGCCGGCGGGGTTCACATGACGAATGCAAAGGGCGTGACGATCTCGTTGCAGGGGCTCACAACGGGCCTGGAATTTGCGGCGAATCGGAGTGGCATCAGAATTTCGCTTCAGTAAGCCTGCGCATGGCCGGGTGCCGCATGATGGGTCTGCCAAGACGTCCGGGAATTTGGCTTTGGCGATTCCCGCCGTCCCGTTGGTTGGCTGAATACCAGCCATCCTGGCTACTCAGCGACGTCGTCGCTGGAGTAACTCTGGCCGCCTACGGAATTCCGGTGTCCCTGGCCTACGCGGGGCTCGCGGGTCTACCCCCGCAAGTTGGCGTCTATGGTTATATGCTTGGTGGTTTGGGATACGCCTTGCTCGGATCTTCGCGCCAGCTTGCGATCGGACCGACTTCCGCCATTTCACTCATGATTGCCGGGACGGTGGGGTCAATGGCTGATGGCGACGCGCAGCGCTACTTCCAGATTGCCAGCCTCGCAGGCTTCACGGTCGCGGCCCTTTGCGTGATCGCCTGGCTGTTTCGGTTGAGCACGCTGGTGAAGTTGATCAGCGACAGTGTCCTTGTAGGCTTCAAGGCTGGCGCGGGCCTAACCATCGCGATGACCCAGTTGCCAAGTCTGTTCGGCGTTGGAGGTGGGGGGCATAACTTTTTTGACAGGGCATGGGCATTCTCGGCGCAGATCGGCCAAGTGCAATACATTGTTCTCTTGGTTGGTATTATAGCGGTCGGACTAATTGTGCTCGGCGAGCGCTTGGTGCCGGGAAAGCCCGTCGCGCTCGGGGTCGTCGCGCTGGCGATTGTGGCTGCCACGATACTCGGACTTCCCGCGCTCGGGGTGCCGACGACGGGAGAAGTCCCGGCCGGTCTGCCGACCCTGGGCGGTCCAGCTTTGAGGTTGCGCGATGTCGAGGGAATTGTTCCGTTGGCCGCTGGTTGCCTGTTGCTGGCCTACATCGAAAGCGTTTCGGCTGCTCGCACCTTCGCCGCGAAGCACGGCTACGCCCTCGATCCAAGGCAAGAGCTTCTCGGCCTCGGCGCAGCCAATCTCGCAGCCGCAATGGGGCATGGCTATCCCGTGGCCGGCGGGCTTTCGCAGTCGGCGGTGAACGATAAGGCGGGTGCGCGCACACCGCTGGCCCTGGTCTTTGCCTCGATCACCCTAGCGCTTTGCCTGCTCTTTCTGACTGGCTTGCTGGAAAATCTTCCAAAGGCGGTGCTGGCGGCCGTGGTGTTGACCGCGGTGTATGGTTTGCTGGACTTCCCGGCACTGCTCCGCATGTGGCGTTTGAGCCGGCTGGACTTCTACGCAGCGGCGATCGCGCTCGGGGCCGTCCTGCTCCTTGGGATACTCCAGGGCATCCTGCTTGCTGCACTAGCTTCAATACTATTGCTGCTCGCCCGGGTGTCACGTCCGCACGTCGCCTTCCTCGGCCGTATTCCCGGTACCAACAACTTTTCCGACCTGGCGCGTCACCCCGAGAATGAACCGCTGCCCGGCGTGGTCGTTTTTCGTCCCGAAGCTTCGCTGATCTACGTCAATGCCGACGTAGTTATGGAAGCGGTCTTGACCCGTCTCGGGCAAGCGGACCCGCACACGCTCCGCCTGATTGTCTGTGATCTCTCTGCTTCGCCATACATGGACCTCGCGGGAGCGCAGATGCTGCACAAGCTCCATGGCGAACTTGTCGGGCACAAAATCGGCCTGCGTATCATCGGGGCCCATGGGGGCGTGCGCGAATTGTTGCGAGCCGACGGAGTCGAATCCAAAGTTGGCAGACTTGATCGAACAACGACGATTGAGACGGTGCTCCGCGCCGACCCTCAGCGGCGTTGACTATTCGCTCTGATCGATCGGTGCGGCCATCTGCGGCTCAATGTCAGTCAGACAAGAATAACTATTTCGGCGTCGTTCGGCGTCGGCCCGATGTGACCGGTATTGCCTGTCGCTTGTCGAGGCGTCGCTGTGCTGAGTGCGCCGCAGCGAAGTGCGTTGACACTTGATTTAGATCAAGAGTGGAAGCGGCAGAGGTGGCCTGCTGGTGACATCGCCAAAGCGTATGTGTGAATGCGCTGACGCGTCCGGATGTTGCCTCTGGGTTGTATTGCAGTGGTAGGATAATTGAAAGTTGTGAAATGGCTGTCAAGCGGCACTTCAGGGTTTTGAAGAAGACTGCTGGCATCCCCTTTCGTTTGGAGCTCCAGGATGGTCGCCCAGCTCACAAAAAACGAACGGCAACTTGCGCTAATTATCTTACTCGCGATTTCCTTTTGTGGACTAGCGATGGGAACTGCCGGGCACGGCGACCCGCTAGGCGTCCATGGCGCCATCGTGCTGCTTGCCGGCGTCGCCGGCACGTTCGGCGTCATTTCCGGCTACTATGCACCCGAGCCTGACGACAGCCGGCTCGACCGCTATTTCGACGATCCCAGCCGAATGGGGATAATCCTCGCTATGGTGTGGGTCGTCGCGGGCCTTTTTGTCGGTGACTGGATTGCATGGCAGCTTGTTAATCCGAACCTGACATTCGACGCCGCCTGGTCGAGCTTCGGCCGCCTCCGTCCGGTGCATACCTCCGGCGTGATCTTTGGCTTCGGTGGCAATGCGTTGATCGCCACGTCCTTCTATGTGTTGCAACGAACCTCGCGTGCGCGGCTCCCGGACCAGTTGAGTCCGTGGTTCGTTCTGCTTGGCTACAACCTGTTCTGCGTCATCGCCGCAACCGGCTACCTGATGGGCGTTACGCAGTCGAAGGAGTATGCCGAGCCGGAATGGTATGCCGACATTTGGCTGGTGATCGTGTGGGTGACCTATTTCATCATCTATCTGCGCACACTGGCTCGCCGGAAGGAGCCGCATATCTACGTGTCGAATTGGTACTACATGGCCTTCATCCTGGTCGTGGCGATTCTCCACATCGTCAACAACCTCGCCGTCCCGGTTTCAATCGGTCAGGCCAAGAGCTATTCGGCATTTTCTGGTGTCCAGGATGCGATGACGCAGTGGTGGTATGGGCATAACGCGGTCGCGTTCTTCCTGACCGCCGGCTTCCTCGGCATGATGTACTACTACCTTCCGGTGCGTGCCGGCCGCCCGATCTTCTCCTATCGGCTGTCGATCATCAGCTTCTGGGGCATCACTTTCATGTACATGTGGGCGGGTTCGCATCACCTGCACTACACCGCGCTTCCGCATTGGGTCCAGACTCTCGGCATGACGTTTTCGGTCATGCTGCTGGTTCCTTCATGGGCATCGGCCGGCAACGCGCTGCTGACGCTGAATGGCGCCTGGCACAAGGTGCGCGACGACGCGACCCTGCGCTTCATGATGGCCGCGGCCGCGTTCTACGGCCTGGTCACGTTCGAGGGCTCGTTCATGGCCATTCGCTCCGTCAACTCGCTGTCGCACTATACCGACTGGACCGTCGGCCACGTGCACGTTGGTGCGCTCGGCTGGGTCGCAATGATTACTTTCGGCGCGATCTATGCGTCGGTGCCGTGGCTTTGGAAGCGCAAGCGGATGTATTCGAGCAGGTTGGTGGAAGTGCACTTCTGGCTCTCACTTGCCGGAACGGTGATCTACGTTTTCGCGATGTGGAATTCCGGCATCATCCAGGGGCTGATGTGGCGGACCTACAATGAAAGCGGAACGCTTGCTTATTCCTTTGTCGACACCCTGGTTGCGATGCGTCCCTACTACATCGCTCGTGCTATCGGCGGCCTGCTGTTCCTGATCGGCGCGTTGGTCGCATGCTACAACATCTGGATGACGATACGGACGGCCGATCAGCCGGCCGACGAACGGGTTGCCGATCATCCCGTTCCCGCGCTCGCAGGCCTTTCCGCGCCTCAACCGGCGGAGTGACCCGGCATGTTCAACCTGCATTACCGGCTTGAACGCAAGACCATCGGCTTTCTGCTCGCCATCATCGGCGTTGCCAGCATCGGCGGGGCGGTGGAGATCATACCGTTGTTCACGATCCACCAGACCGTCGAGGACGCCCCGGGCATGCGGGTTTACACGCCGCTCGAGATCGCAGGCCGCAATATCTACATCCGGGAAGGCTGCTACGCCTGCCATTCGCAGATGGTCCGGACGCTACGCGACGAAGTGGAACGCTACGGCCCTTATTCGCTCGCCGTTGAATCCAAGTACGATCATCCCATGCTGTGGGGATCGAAGCGGACCGGTCCCGACCTCGCGCGCATGGGCAACAAATATTCGGACGAATGGCACGTACGGCACCTCAACAACCCCCGGGATGTCGTGCCGGAGTCAATCATGCCGCATTACTCTTGGCTCGGTCGCACTGAACTGCGTATTGACGACCTCGGCGGCCATCTGGCTGCGCTTCGCAAGGTTGGCGTGCCCTATACCGACGACATGATTGTCAACGCCAGATCCGATGCCTACGGACAGGCCGCGCCGGACACGCCTTACGCCGAAGACGTCACCAAGCGCTACGGCGCGGCGACGAACGTGCGTGCCTTCGACGGCAAGCCGGGCGTGCTGACCGAACTCGATGCCTTGGTCGCGTACCTGCAAATTCTCGGCAAGCTGACTGATGCTGCGCACAAGCCGGTCGCCGCGGCGGGAGGTTGATCATGGACAATGATTTTGTGGTCTGGTTCTCGAAGTCATTCGGTCTGTTCTATCTGATCGGGCTTTCGATCATCATCGTCGCCTACGCGTACTGGCCATCGAACAAGAAGCAGTTCGACGAGGCAGCGCAATCGATTCTCGGGCACGAGGACAAGCCGCACGGGGATCAGCCATGGCGGTAGGCGAACGCGACCCCCATACCGGCTATATGACTACCGGTCACGAATGGAACGGCATCAAGGAATTGAATTCGCCGGTACCCCGGCCGGTCTATTTCTTCCTGATTGTAACGGCCTTGTTCTCCGTCGTTTACTGGGTGCTGATGCCGGCATGGCCGCTCGGGGTGACCTATACGAAGGGCCTGCTCGGCATCGATCAGCGTACCACCGTCAGCGAAAGCCTGGCGCAGGCCGCACTGGAACGCAGCGGCTGGTCCAAACGCATTGAGGCTGAGAGCTTCAAGCAAATCCAGGCCGACCCCCGTTTGATGGAGAACGTGCGGCAGACCGGTCGGACGCTGTTCGGTGACAACTGTGCGCCATGTCATGGATCGAACGCACAGGGTGGCAAGGGCTTCCCGAGTCTGACGACGGCGTCATGGCTTTGGGGCGGTGATCCCGAAAGCATCGCCGAAACGATCCGCGTCGGCATCAATTCGGCCCACCCGCAAAGCCGGACCTCGCAAATGATGGCATTCGGGCGCGATCAGATGCTCAAGAAGGGTGAGATCGACGACGTCGTGACTTATGTGCGCAGCCTTTCCGACCCAACTGTCGCCAAAGATGTGTCCGCGGCGAAAATCGAGGCCGGCAAGGCCGTTTTCGCCGCTAATTGCGTCACCTGCCATGGCGACGACGCCAAGGGCAAAACTGATCTGGGTGGACCGGACCTGACGGACCGATCCTGGATTTACGGTGGCGACCCCGAGTCGATCTACGAGACTGTGTGGCGCGGCCGGCAAGGCCACATGCCAAGTTGGGACGGAAGGCTCTCTCCGCTCGACCGCAAAGTTCTTGCGCTCTATCTGTTCGACCTTCGCCGGGGGGAACGATGAACGGGGCCAGCGCGGCGACGAGGCATGTCACAACAAGGGCCGTTCTTTGGGTTGCGATCAGTGCCGGGCTGTTACTGGTATTGATCGCCAATTCGCACCTCGTCTATGTGGCAATCGTGTCGCAACCGGAATGCGTCGCGCATGTGCGCCAGGGCGAGGGCTCTGCGAAGGATGGAAAGTTCAGCGCGGCAAGGTCGTCATGTACACCGCGATGAGATAGCAGGGAGATCAATGATGACGCCGATACCGGCCGTTGTTCCACCTCTGCCACGCGCGCGGACCTGGAAGCGAAACGTCGCTCCCTCAGCCGCTTTTGACTGGCTCACGGCCGGCTGGCGCGACTTCACAATCGATCCGGCAGCCAGCATCAGTTACGGGCTCCTCGTGTTTCTGGTCTCCGTCGTCACCGTCGTTGGCCTATTCGCGCTTCGCTGGGACTACATCCTGCTCCCGGCGTTTGCCGGTTTCATGGTCGTTGGTCCGATCATCGGAATCGGACTGTACGAAAAGAGCCGGCGTATCGCAGAAGGCAGATCGGTCAACTTGTGGCAGATGGTCTACGTCAGGCCGGAGTCTGGCGGCCAGGTTCTATTCGCAGGCGTGCTGCTCTTTCTGCTGACGCTGTTGTGGATGCGCGCCGCTGTCATCCTGTATGCGCTGTTTTTTGGCCTGCGGCCGTTTCCCGGTCTCGACCGCATCATTCCCATGCTGTTCACGACAGAGGTCGGCTGGGCGATGTTGCTGATCGGCAGCGCCGTCGGGGGCGTGTTTGCGGCGTTTGCATTTGCCATCAGTGCCTTCTCCATCCCGATGCTGCTAACGGAGCGCACGGACGCTTTGACCGCCATGGGCACCAGCATGGCGTTGGTCTGGCACAATATGCCGGTCATGTTGACCTGGGCGGCAATCATGCTGGTGCTGATTGTTATCGGCATCGCGACCGGACTGCTGGGCATGATCGTAATTTTCCCGGTGCTGGGACATGGAAGCTGGCATGCATACCGGACGATGCGACCTGAGTCCTAGCGCGAGGCATTTGGAGTTCTCTCCGATGGGTTGTTGCGGTTCGGGAGCGGAATTGACGGCGACGCTGCCAGCTCCGCGCGCAAGCAACGAAGAGGTCCTGCTCGCGAGCCGCGTAGTCGCTGATGGCATTCGCCAGACCGACCTCGCCGTGCCGACGATTCATTGCGGCGCATGCGTCCGGACGATCGAGAAGGCGCTCGCCGGGCTTGTGGGCGTCGAAAGCGCGCGGGCCAACCTTTCGGCCAAACGCGTGACAGTCAGGTGGCAATCAAACGGCGGCCCGCCGCCGTTTGTCGAGACTTTGAAGCGGGCTGGCTTCGAGGCTCATCTGTTCGACGTTGAGTCCGACAAGGACGACGGCGCGTTGTCCGAATTGATACGGGCGCTTGCCGTCGCGGGCTTTGCCTCAAGCAATGTCATGTTACTTTCGGTGTCGATCTGGTCAGGCGCTGAAGCCGAAACCCGAGACCTCTTCCACTGGTTGTCCATGATAATTGCGCTGCCTGCGTTGGCTTATTCCGGCCGGATATTTTTTCGGTCGGGTTGGCGAGCCCTCAGGCACGGACGGACCAACATGGACGTTCCGATCTCGCTAGGTGTGCTGCTCGCCTTCGGTATGAGCGTTTACGAGACGGTACAACATGGCCCGCGCGCCTATTTTGATGCCGCTATCTCGCTGCTGTTCTTTTTGCTGATCGGGCGCACGCTTGACTACATGATGCGGGAACGAGCCCGGCTGGCCGTCAGAAGTCTGGTCCGGCTCGCGGCACGAGGTGCTTTCGTGGTGCAGGCGGATGGCACGCAAGTTTATCTTCCTGTCGAGGAGATCGTGCCCGGCATGAGCGTTACGCTTGGCGCCGGGGAACGGGTGCCCGTTGATGCGACCGTGAGCAAGGGTGATTCCGAGCTCGACGTTTCGCTGGTCTCCGGTGAGAGCGTGCCGCTGCGTGCGACTGTGGGATCGACCGTGCGCGCGGGTACGCTGAATCTCACCGGTCCGCTAACGCTTGTCGTGACGGCGAAGGCCAGCAATTCATTCCTCGCTGAAATGATCCGGATGATGGAAGCGACCGAGCAAGGTCGATCCGGCTATCGGCGTATCGCTGACCGCGCAGCCGCGCTCTACGCGCCAGTCGTGCACGTCGCGGCATTTCTTACGTTCATCGGCTGGATGGTCGCAACCGGCGATCTGCACAACGCCATCACCATCGCCATCGCTGTTCTCATCATCACGTGCCCTTGCGCGCTCGGACTTGCGGTACCGATCGTGCAGGTGATAGCCGCGCAACGGCTGTTCAAGAATGGCATCATGGTCAAGGACGGTTCCTCGATTGAGCGCCTCGCAGAGATTGACGCGGTCATATTTGACAAGACGGGAACGCTGACGTCGGCCGCGCCGCGCCTGGTCCCGGCGGAACACATTGATAGCGCGTCTTTGAAACTCGCAGCCGCTCTTGCCTTGCATTCCCGGCACCCCTATTCACAGGCGCTCGTCGAAGCTGCCGCTGGCCTTACGCCGTCGCCAGTCGTGTTCGACGATATTACCGAACAGGCGGGGTTCGGCTTGCAGGCGAAAGCAGGCGCGACAGTCTATCGGTTGGGCAAACCGTCGTGGGCGCTCGCGAGTCCGGAATCGATTGTCGGAGCTGCGTCGGTTGCTCTGACACAGAATGGCCAGTGGATGACGGGGTTCTGCTTTGAAGACAAACTGCGGACGGACGCGGCTGTTACCGTCGCAAAGCTGCAGCAAAGCGGCGTTCGAGTGGAGATCGTTTCTGGCGACCGCAAGGGACCGGTCGGACTTGTTGCCGCCGCGCTTGGCGTTCCATATCGCAGCGGGGTGACGCCCAACGAGAAGGTTGCACGCATCAAGTCGCTCTCTGCGGCTGGTCATAAGGTTCTCATGGTCGGAGACGGACTTAACGACACGCCGGCGCTCGGCGCTGCCCATGCGTCCATGGCCCCAGCCTCTGCTTCGGACGTCGGACGTTGCGCGGCGGACTTTGTCTTCCTGCGACAAAGCCTGCTCGCAGTACCTCTCGCGGTGTCCGTCGCGCGCGAGGCTAGACGTTTGATTCGGCAAAACCTGGCGCTCGCGGTTGCCTACAACGTCGTGGCGGTGCCGATCGCAATCATGGGCCTTGTGACGCCGCTGATTGCCGCCGTCGCGATGTCGGGATCATCAATTTTGGTTGTTGCCAACGCGCTTCGCTTGAAAGGCGGGGAAGGGATCGCGGCCAGCGCTGCCCCGGACACCATTTCGGCGAAAGCCATTCTGGAGGGCGCCGAATGAAAGATTACTTTTACCTGATACCGATCGCATTCGGTCTCGGCCTCACGGCTCTGACAGCGTTCATGTGGTCGCTTAAGGCCGGACAGTACGACGATCTCGACGGGGCTGCCGAACGCATTCTCCATGAAGAAACGGACGCTCCCATCCGGACTACCCAGCCGGGTCGGTGATGCTGGCGGCTATGCACAGCAAAACCAAATATCTGGCTTAACTGAACAAGGCCGTCGGAAAGCGTGGTTGCCGCACCTGATCAGCAATTTGCGTCTAGTGGCGCCGACGAGGCGGGTGGATCCAGTGACATTGTCCTTGATGACTGTTGGCACGAAACGGACGTTTCGACCGTGCTCGTGGATGACCGCTATTGGAGGTACACTATTGCACGCCGCCCTATTGAGGGTTGTGCAATGAACTTGAGAGTTGCGCTTACCGTGACCACCTGGGTCATGCTGATGATCAGCCTGCTGGCCGCGCTGCTCATTTTCGTTCAGTTGCGTACGCTCAATATCGCCGTCCAGGAGGCCGCGACCTCGACGATGGACGCCGCGAGCAAGAACGCCGTTTCGATGCTGCAGTATCAGGTTGAGATGCTCTCGCCGTCGGTGTAACCCAGCGCCAGGTGCACCTTCACGGCGGCCGGAACGATCATCATCGTGCAGCCTCGCGGTCGAGAACATGCTGGCGAACCGCATCCGGATCGCTGCCCTTCAGGTGCAAAGACGCGTCGCCCATCGGACAATCGCACGGGCGTCATCCGTCTGGGGCCTGCAACAGATCGTGCAGCACCGCGGGGGTGAACGATCCCCCAATGCGGGCTCCCGGAAGCGCAATCGTGGCCAGCTTCGCAGCCTTCTTGTCCGCAAAGCCGAGCTGGACGCGCCAGCGGAACATCGTGCTCGTGACGATGCCATGGCGGCGGCAGACCTCCGCCACACTCATGCCGGGCGGTTCCGACTCCAAGACGACTGCGAGCTTCTCTTTATCCGTGAAGCTGCGCCGGTTCGAACATCCGTCGTGCGGCGGATTCGCATCGCGTGCTGCTGTTAGCACCAGTGCTTATTTTGGGCGGGCACTCGGATGAAGATGCGCCCGCCAGTCGATCTCCACCTCGGTGCTCTCGAAACCGTCCCGCCATTTCCGCCGGCTTGTCGGCGAAAGCTGCAAACTGGGGGCATACTCGCGAACACCCATTCCGCTCCAGTTCATTGCTTCCACATGCATCGCCCAGAACGCCTGGATTGCGCGCGAACGGGTGTCTGTGCTCACCGCGTAGCGCCGCTTCTGACGCCTTTGCCGTTCTTTCCCCGCTGCCGGCGACGCTCTTCACGACGCAATTCAAGCAGGTATTCCGCATGCTTACAGACTTCTTCCTTGCTGATGAGATGCTTCATCCAGCGGCCGAACGTCTTAATCGGGAGTCCGTGCTGGCGGCAATAAACCGCGCGATCCATCCCGCTTTGACGCCACGCCTCGACGCGCAACGACCAATAAGGGCTGTGTGCTTTCTCCCCAGGACCGAGATGCTACCAGAGATCCTCCCATGTACGAGGGAACCCGATATGGAACGACGCTGCACTTTCAGAAGGTCGTGCAAGATTCGGACGCTTACACAGGTCTGGGATTGACGGCTAGATAAAGCGAACTGGCGTTCGCTGGCTCCCTTTGGTCGCAAAGGCTTGTCTGCACATTGAATTTTGCAAGTTTTCGCGGCGTCAAAACAGCGCGGTGCAAGGTGTGCAGGTGCCGCCCTGCGGACTTTCCCCATGAATTTCAATCTTCCGAGCGATGGCGCTCGCAATGTGCATCGAAGAAGAGCCCCGCTATCTCTTCGCCATCATGCGCGCTAGTGCGATTTGATGCGCTCGATGCTCGGCCTCTCTTGTGTTGGCTTTTTCCGAGGCCAATCGTCGCGTCATGGCACGTGATGATACCGAAAAGTTTTGAGTCAGGCCTGGTCGGTCGCGCAACGGTGGAGCACGCATCAATCCCCGGACGCAACCGTTCCTCAAGCAGGTCCAGATCGCAGTCCGCAAGGCGGGTGGCGATCCTCAGCGGATTGGCTCGCGAGCGGGCTCTGCCAGTGGCCGGGAAGGAAGCAGGACGGGGCGGTTCAACGCGCGTGGCCGAGGTGCGAAGGTCGCGGCCGCCTTTCCTCGGTCGAGTAAGGAGGGGGGCTGGCAAAGAGATTCCGCGGGCCGGTTTCGAGCGCGGCGGGTCGGCCAGGGTGGTCCGGCTCAATCCGCAGCAGCGGGGCGCGCGAGCTCCGAAGATGCGCGGGACGATGAGCGGGGCCGTTGACGCCCATCTCCGCTATCTCGAGCGGGATGGGGTTACGCGTGATGGCGAACGGGGCAAGGCCTATTCCGCCTTCGAGAACGAGGCCGACGGCAAGGCCTTTGTGGAGCGCGGCCGAGAAGATCGTCATCAGTTCCGTTTCATCTTGGCTCCGGAAGAGTCCACTGAGATGGCTGACCTTCGCGGCTTCACCCGCGACCTATCCACCGGGCCCTCACGAAGAACGGCCTCGCCGAGGAACGCGGCGTTGGCCAATTTGCCCTTCACGGCGAAGGGTCAGGCCAGAAGATCGTTGGTCGGGTCCTGGCCAAAGGCCTTGCCGGGGACGAGATGAGCGAGCGGGTCCACCTGATTGTCGACGGCATCGATGGCCGAGTCCGTCACATCGAGTTCAAGGACCCGAGCAGGATCGAAGAGGTGGGGCGGGACATGATCGTCGAAGCCGCTCCCGTTGTCTCGGGTCCAAGACCGGCTGACCGCAACATCGCTGCCAATGCGGCCGACGGCGATGGCATCTACCGGCCGAGCCGGCACCTGGAGCGTATCCATGACAACTTCGAACGCCAGGGCAAGGACCCCGAGGCTTATGTGCGCTCGCATGTCCGCCGTCTGGAGGCACTACGGCGGGCTGGCCATGTCGAAAGGATCGATGCCGATCATTGGAAGGTCCCCAAGGACATCGTTGAACGCGGACGGGTGTATGACCTCAGCCGGGGCGGCGATGGGCTCAGGGTTCGGACCCTATCGGCCCTCAATCTTGAGAAGCAGATCGGCAGCCATGGGGTGACTTGGCTCGACCGGGAACTGATCGCCCGCGAGCGTATGGCAGCTGCCGACAGCGGGTTTGGCCGACAGGTCAACAACGCACTCAGTCGTCGCGCTCAGCGACTTGTGGAGATGGGGCATGCGACAGCAAAGGATGGCAACATCCACATCCCCGTCGGCTCTGTGGCGACCTTGCAGCGACAGGAGGTGGAGCGCGTCGGCCAGCAGATGGCGAGAGAGCGCGGCCTAACCTACGGGCCAGCAAATGCCGGCGATTATGTTAGTGGCCGTCTCGCCGGCATCGCTAGCCTCGTCAGCGGACGCTTCGCCATGATCGAGAACGGACTGGGCTTCCAGTTGGTGCCTTGGCAGCCGATCCTCGAGAAGCGTATCGGGCAACACATCACCGGGCTCCAGCGTGACGACGGTGGCATCGAGTGGACGTTGGGAAGGAACAGTGGGCTGAGCCCGTAGCGCCGCGGTCACACGACACGGAGGCCAGGTTTGAATTGCGGAGTGCTCGGGCTCACCAAGGGGATGGGCCACCCCTCTCCGCCGCCGTCGCTCGCCAACGCTGCGCTCAGGCGAGCGAGCGACGGCGGCTCCGAGGGGATGGCTGGCCGGTCCCCATCACAACAAAATCAAAGAAAATTTTTGGCGCCGCCGACGTCCGAAACTATCCGAATGACCGTCCACGCGCGCTATCGTACGCGATAGCTCTCGGACGTCCGCATTGACGTTGCACATCGCAAAGACAAGTCTGGCCCTGCTGAGTTTATGTGCGAGCAGGAGGAGACTTCATGAGGCACAAGCGGCAAGAGAACAACGAAGCGCAAGAGTCGCAGTTTACTCCATCGGCTCTAGAATTCGGTTGACCAAAGGCGATTCCATTCGCCCAGCGGTTCACCTGTACGATTAACGAAGCATGTGAGGTGACAGGCCTCGGGCGCACGAAGCTCTACGAGCTGATAGGAGCCGGGCATCTTGCGACGACAACTGTCGGACGCCGGCGATTGGTTGTTGTGCGTTCACTTCTGTCGCTCCTTGAGGCGAAAACCTCAGTGTAATGGTGTGCGACCGAAGTGCGAGCAATTCCGCTTTCCACGTTTTCTTCGTCAGGCGCTCATTTTTATGACACGGCCGAGCTCTTTCATCCGATCGAGCTCATCCGCCCACCACCGCATCATGCGCACGCGCTCCTGCCAGAACTCAGCGGCATGGGTGTAGGCGCCACGGATTTCATTCGCCTCCTGATGGGCAAGTTGACGTTCGATAGCATCCGCATGCCATTTGCCGCTTTCGTTCAGGAGCGTTGACGCGGTGGATCGCAGACCGTGAATGGTTCAATTCGGTCTTGTCGTATCCGAGACGGCGCAAAGCCGCGTTTAGCGTATTGTCGCTGATCGGGCGATGCCAGGATCGCACCGAGGGAAAGAGATATTTTGATCCACCCGTTATTTGCTGGAGGTCGCGAAGAATAGCGAGCGCTTGATGCGCCAGCGGCACCCGGTGCGGTCGTCTCATCTTCATCTTTTTGGCGGGTATGCGCCATTCCGCGACAGTCAGGTCGAACTCGGCCCATTCGGCCTGGCGAAGCTCGCCAGGTCGCACAAAAACCAACGGTGCCAGCTTTAGGGCGTATCTCGTTACGGCGTGCCCCTCAAAGCCATCAATTGCCCGCAGCAGCGCACCGACAGCCTTGGGTTCGACAATCGTCGCCCGGTGAGTCACCGTCGGGGTGATCAGCGCGCCGCGCAGGTCTGCGGTTGGATCCCGTTCAGCGCGACCCGTTGCAATGGCGAAACGGAATACGGCACCAATAGTACCACGCGCGCGAGTGGCTGTTTCGTGCCGCCCGCGCTTCTCGATCTTCCGCAACGCATCAAGGATTTCCGGCGCCTTGATTTCCGCGATCGGCCGCTTGCCAAATTCCTTGTTGGCGAAATCCAGCAGCCACTGTTTCTTCTTCAGCGTTTTCGGGGCATCGCCCTCTGCCTCGGACTTGTCCATGAGTTCTTTGGCCACGGCTTCAAAAGTGCTCGCCCGCGCCATTCGCGCATTGCGGCGCTCTTCCTTGCGGTTGACGGAGGGGTCGATGCCTTCGGCAAGCAGCTTCTTGGCATCGTCGCGCTTGATGCGCGCGTCCGCGAGAGAAGTGACAGGATACGGGCCTAGCGCGAGCAGCTTCTGCTTGGAGTCAAAGTTGTACGCGTAGCGCCAGAGCTTTGATCCGGTCTTGGTGACGAGCATGAAGAGGCCGCCACTGTCGGATCGCTTGTAGTCTTTTTCGCCAGCTTTCAGGTGCCGAAAATAGGTGTCGTTCTTGACCGGCATCGGTTCGATTCCACCCAAAGGTCGCGATACCATGACCCCAATGATCTACCATGGAAGATACCATGAAAGTCACCGGATACCATGAGATTTGGGCGAACGGCGGCGAAGCCAAAAATGCGACTTGTGCCTGTCCTGATTGAGGAAAGTGAACGTTGGTGGATGAGGGCGGACGGTAGGATGGTGCCCCTGGCCGGAATCGAACCAGCACTCCTTGCGGAACTCGATTTTGAGTCGAGCGCGTCTACCAGTTCCGCCACAGGGGCCTTCGGTCGCGGGGCAGAAGCCCGGTGCGGCGAAGCGGGCGGAATATAGCGGGCGGCCTGCGCGGGTCAACCCGCGCGGATGTGATTGTGGCGTGGCTCGACACTCCAGGTGTGGCGGGATAGGACGCTGTTGCCTATTTGAGCATGAATTATGCTCCGGAGAGCATCCGTGACATCAGAAGCCGCCCATTCTTCGCCGACGCGCCTTGCGGCCAATCCGGCGGCCGTTGCGGCGCTGGCGATTGCGGCCGTCGCCGCGGCGACGCTGGCGGGAGCCTGGTTCTTCCAACTCGTTTTGGACATCCGCCCCTGTCCGCTCTGCCTCGAACAGCGCTACGCCTATTATCTCGCCCTGCCGCTCGGCCTCGTGGTCGCGTTTGCCGCCGCGCGCGGGGCACCGCGGCCGGTGGTGATGGCCGGGTTTGCGGTGCTGCTGCTCGCGGCGCTCGCCAATGCCTGGCTTGGCGGCTATCACGCCGGCGTCGAATGGCAATTCTGGCAGGGTCCGACCGATTGCGCCGGCTCCGTCGTCGATCTCGGCAGCGCCGGCACGCTGCTGCAGCGCCTCGACACGGTCAAGGTGGTCCGCTGCGACGAGGTGCAGTGGCGCTTCCTCGGCCTCTCGCTTGCCGGCTACAATGTACTGATCTCGCTGGCGATGGCGGCGATGGCCGTGTGGGGCATCGTGTCGGCGAGGCGGGCGTAGGCCGGGCGCTTCCAGCCGTCATTGCGAGCCACCCGGTCGGCGCGTAGCGCCGCCGGATGACAGGCTCCGCGAAGCACCTCTCCACTTGCGGCGCTATGGATTGCTTCGCTTCGCTCGCAATGGACGTGGAGAGAGCGGGCCTGCATCCTTCGAGACGCATCGCGAAGCGACGCGTCTCGAACCACGAGGGCCCCTCAGCCTCAATCGTCCACATCCTCCTGTGGCCGCCCGAACAAATGCACGATGCCCGGTGTCGTGATGGACACGAACACGAAGCGCGACAAATGATGGGCGCCGACGAAAATCGGATCGATGTGCAGCGTCAGCGCCAGCGCCAGCATGGCGTCCATCGCGCCCGGTGCAAAGGCGACCACGACGTCGGCGAAGCGCACAGAAGTGCTCAGCACGATCACCGTGACGAAAATGGCGGAGATGACAATCGCGACGGCGAACGAGCCCAGCCCGGCATTGATGTGGCTGAGCAGCGTCGACTTGCTGATCCGCGCAAAGCGGGTGCCGATCACGGCGCCGATGCCGACCAGCGCAACGCCGCGCATCCATGGCGGCAGGCCGCCCTCGATCAGGCTGGTGCCGTGCAGCACGGCGGAGGCGATCATTGCGCCGAACATCCAGCTCGCCGGAAATTTGGCGAGCCGCAGCAGCAGCGCGACGGCGACGGCAGCGGCCGCCAGCACGGCGAGTTCGAGCGGCGAGGCGACGCCGAGGCTAATCAGCTCCGTCGGCGCGCCCGGTGCCACGCCGGTGAAGGCGAGCAGCAGCGGCAGCGCCGCAGTCAGGATGATGACGCGCATGGTCTGCACCACCGCAATCGCCGCGACATCGGCGCCCTTCTCGGCAGCGAGCATCGTGATCTGCGACAGCGCGCCGGGGCTGCCGGCGAGCAGTGCCGAGGTCTGGTCCCAGCCGTGCACGCGCTGCAGGTAGAAGCTCGAGCCGAAGGTCGAGCAGAATGTCGCCAGCGCCAAGAGGCCGATGGTCAAGGGATAGGCGCTCATGTGCTGGATCAGTTGCCGCGATACCAGCGAGCCCAGCGTGATGCCGAGCAGCACCAGCACGGTCTGTGTCAGGATCGGCGGCATGGTGACCGGCCGCCCCGCGAGTGCGGCGATGCCGACGGCGGCCATCGCGCCGGAAATCAGCCCGCCCGGCAGGTTAAGCCACAGAAACAGTAGGCCGCCGGCGGTGCCGATGACGAGCGTCTCGAGCGTGCCGAGAATTTTGGCGCGGTCGGCAATAGCGGCGGAAAACGAGGTGGGGATCAGGCTCACGCCGCCTTATGGCAAATCCGTCATCGAGGGACAAATGCGTCACGCGATTGCAGCAATGCAACGGTAGCGTCTGCACAATGCCTGCACAAACGTCCCGCGGCGCTGGCTGAACGCGGGCTGAATGTGAAGGCAGAGCGTGCATCCCGGCGCGGAAAATTTTTTTACCAGAAGATCGCCCGGCGCGTTGTCGCAAGCGGGGGTTGCGCTAGGATGGCGCCCGCAGATGACTGCCCCAAGGAGACCAGGGATGACTATTCAAGCAAAAATACTGGGCGCGATTGCCGTGTCGGGTTTGGCTGCGTTTGCGATGACGTCGCAGGCGCTGGCGCTGACCGCGCAGGAATGCAGCGCCAAATACCAGGCCGCGAAAGCCGCCGGCACGCTCGGCGGCCAGAAGTGGAACGACTTCCGCAAGGCGCAGTGCGGCGCGGACGCTGCCGCTGCTCCGGCGGCTGCACCCGCTGCGGCTCCGGCCGCGGAGCCGAAGGAAGCCGCCAAGAAAGAATCCAAGAAGGAAGCTGCAAAGGAAGCTGCGGCGCCCGCGCCATCCGGCCCCGCGGTTTATCCAAGCGCAGTCGACCCGAAATATTCCAAGGAGACCCCCGGCAAGGCCCGCATGCACACTTGCGTGGATCAGTACAACGCCAACAAGGCCACCAACGCCAATGGCGGTCTGAGGTGGATCCAGAAGGGCGGCGGCTACTACAGCGAATGCACCAAGAAGCTGAAGGGCGCGGCCTAGGCAGCAACGGACACGGGCGCGGCCGGACGCTTCGGCCGCGCCTACAATTCGCGGAGCAATGTTTCGGCCGACTTCGCCACCAGTTGTGCGCGCTTGCGCGGGCCGCGGTCGAGAAACAGCAGGCTCTGGCCGAACACGAAGCAGTAGAACAGGAAGGCCTGCGCGTCGGCTTCCTCGGCCGGCAGGCCGGTGGCGCGGTAGAGATGCCCGACATTCTTCAGCCGCGCGGCATCGACGCTTGCCGCCGCGTTGGCGGCAAGCTCGTCGGACCGGGCCCATTGCCGGATCGCCAGCTCGACCGCCATGCCCTCCGTATTCATGCGCTCGGAGTAAAGCGCGATCAGCGCCTTCAGCCGGTCGCGCGCAGTGGTGCCGTCGAGGCTGGTCTGCTTTTCGATCGCGGCGATGCGGCCCGCGCTCCAATGCTGCAGCATGGCTTCCAGCAGGGCCGCGCGGTCGCGGAAGCGGCGGTAGAAGCCGCCCTTGGTGACGCCGAGGTTCTTGGCCAGCACCTCGACCCGCACCCCCTCAACGCCGGTCCGCGCGATTTCCTCAAAACCGGCCTCGACCCAGATCTCGCTGCGCACGTCTGCCTTAGTGCCTCCCTTGGCGTCTGCCTTGGCGTCGCTCATGGCGCGGTCTCACCGATTCTTGATACGGTACCGTATTGCTAACCCGCCGTGGGGCTGATACGCTACCGTATCAACATGAACCTACGATGGCGTGAACCGCATGCCGCACTTCCAGCCGAAGAACCCGGATTATCGCGCGATAGCAATCGCCACGTTCGAGCAGCAGCGCGCCATGAAGACGCTCGGCATTTCGATTGCCCGGCTGGAGCCGGGCGAGGTCGATCTCGCGATGGACTACTCCGCCGACCTCACCCAGCAGCATGGCTTCATTCATGCCGGGATCATCACCGCAGGTCTCGACAATGCCTGCGGCATCGCCGCCTTCACGCTGATGCCGGCGGGCGCGGGGATTCTCACGGTGGAATTCAAGACCAACCTGCTGGTGCCCGCGCGCGGCGAGCGGTTCGCCTTCCGCGCCACCGTCGTCAAGCCCGGCCGTACGCTGACCGTATGCGAGGCCCGCGCCTATGGCGTACATGACGGGGTCGAGACGTTGATCGCGACCATGAGCGGCACGCTGATGGCACTGCCGGCCCGCGAAGGTGCCGCGACGGACGGGGCATACGTGCCTGCCTGACCCTGCTGCAGTACATATTTATGCTATCGGCATAGCGGAACGTGAAAAATCCTTCTATGGTCCCGCCGTGCAATTGAGTCTGTCAACTTGATTATCTCTGCCGCGCAAGGCGTGCTGGGACTGGCGTCGGGGATGCTGGTCGGGTTCTCGCTCGGCCTGGTCGGCGGCGGCGGCTCGATTCTGGCGGTGCCGTTGATGGTCTATGTGGTCGGCGTGGCGGAGCCCCATGTCGCGATCGGCACCAGTGCGATCGCGGTGGCTGCCAATGCCGCCGTCAACCTGTCGAACCATGCCCGCGGCGGCACCGTGATCTGGTCCTGCGCGCTGATCTTCGCCGTAGCCGGCATGGCCGGCGCCTTCGGCGGCTCGATCCTCGGCAAGATGGTGGACGGCCAGAAGCTGCTGGCGCTGTTTGCGCTGGTCATGATCGTCATCGCGCTCTTGATGCTGAAGACGCGGTCGCGGATCGGCCTGCCTGACGTCAAGGTCTCGATGTCCAACATGCCGGCTATCGTCAGCCTTGGCCTGGCGACCGGGACGGTGTCGGGCTTCTTCGGCATCGGCGGCGGCTTCCTGATCGTGCCCGCCCTGATGCTGGCGACCGGCATGCCGATCATGAACGCGGTGTCCTCCTCGCTGGTCGCGGTCACCGCATTCGGCCTGACCACGGCCGCGAGCTATGCCTGGTCCGGGCTGGTGTCGTGGGCACTGGCGGGACTGTTCGTGGCGGGCGGCATCGCCGGCGGATTGGCCGGCACGCGTTCGGCGCGGCATCTCGCCGAGCGCCGCGGCGCACTCAATATCGTGTTCGCCGTGGTCATTATTGCCGTGGCGCTCTATATGCTGGCGCGTAACATATCCCTATCTCCAGCGTAGACAGGGAATACAGCCGTTCGCGAGACCCAGATGAAGCGATCTAACAATCGGACCAACCCGGCGCGTACCCGGCGCGAAGCGCTCGGATTGCTTGGCGGCGCCGCGTTGCTCGGCGCGACGTCGCGATCCGTATTCGCGCAACGCAGCGATGACGTGCTGACCGAAGCGCTGGTGCTGCGCGACCCTGACGCGCCCGCGACCGGCAATCCCGACGGCGACATCAACATCGTCGAATGGTTCGACTACAACTGCCCGTATTGCCGCAAGATCGCGCCTGAGATCCAGCAGGTGGTCCAGGACGACGGCAAGGTTCGGCTGGTGCTGAAGGACTGGCCGATCCTCGGCGAGGTCTCGAAATTCGGGGCGCGGATGGCGCTGGCGGCGAAGTATCAGGACAAATACATGGCCGCGCATGAGGCGATGATCGGCGTCAGCTCGAGATTGACCGAACCGCGCATCCGCGAATTGTTGGCCGGCGCCGGCATCGACATGGATCGGCTCAATCGCGACGCCGCCACCAACGCCAAGGCGATCGACACCATCCTTGCCCGCAACCACGATCAGGCGGTGGCCTTCGGATTCAAGGGCACGCCGTCCTTCATCGTCGGCAAGTTCCGCGTGCCGGGAATCCTGACCATGGCGGAATTCGAGATGGTGATTGCCGACGCGCGCAAGGCGAAGAAGAGCAACTAGCGCGCATCAAAACGCCGTCGTCCGAGACGACGGCGTTTGAATGTTGTGATGATCTCGCAGGAAATTTATCGCGACGAGATCTTGACCCAATCCTCATGGGCACGCGTTTTCAGCGCCTTCCAGTCCTCTGCCGCGACATCCCAGTTGACGAGGGTGCGGTTGGCCTGCGCGACCTGGCCGCTGGCGACGCTCGATGTCCGCATGGAATCGTAGACATAGACGCCGAGAACCAGCAACAGCGCACCCAAAATCATCCCTACAAACGTCCGCATGGCAATTCCTCCGTGACCGGCTGACAACGCAGATGTCGAGGCATGGTTCCGCGACCTACGAACGCACCCTGGCCGGCGCGGGACGGGGTGCGGTTGCGGAAGGGACCGCTGCCGTCGTCGTCGCCAGATTAAGGGACTTCAACTCATCGGGCTTGAACACGAACAGCTTGTCATGCGGCGTCTCCATCGCATGCACCCAAACCTGCAGGCTGACGCCCATGTCGCCGAGATAGCGCTGGCACCGCGCAGAAATATTCTGCGCCACGTTCATCTCGTCGCGCGGCAGGCCGCCTGCCTGGCCGATCGCCGCCACCTGATGCACACCGATGATCGCCTTGTCGCCGACGCGGCGTTCCACGCCGCCGGCGAACACCAGCGGGCAGGACGAAGCACAGTATTTTCCGGGCTCGATCTCGGTCGCGAAATTCCGCTCGCGGATCAGCCGCCCCATCGCCAGTGCGTCGGCCACCGACCCGCCCGGCGAGTTCAGCACCACCGTCTTGATGTAATCGCCACGCTTGACGACTTCGGCGGCGAACGCTTCGGAAATCCCCGGCATGATGGTGCCCGTCGCCATCAGTTTGCCGCCGCCGACCAACTCGAACATCATCGGCTGGGCCATCACGCCATCGGCTTGCGGCCGCGGCGTCAGGCGTTTGTCGCGGTCAGGCGTGAGCGGCGCCAGGATTGACGGAACGATGTCGGGGAGGCCAAGCGAAGGCGTATCGTGCCTTACCTCGGCGGCGGAATCGGTCGTGCCGATCCAGCCGTTCATGCCGGCAAGATCGGCCGCGAGCACGAGAATCGTGACGGTGACGACGCTGCGAAAGATAAAGCGCAGGATCGCCTCGTCGGGATTGGCCGCAAGGAAAGCCTGAATGCGCTGTTGAAACGTCGCGGATGGCTGCATGACGACACCTATTTGGTATGCCGTGCCGACGATAGCGAGGTGACGTTCTCCTCGACTGCCGTTGCCGCCTCGGGCGCAGGCTGGTCGCCAGAGGGTTCGACAACATCGGGCCGCGCCACGCGCCGCGCTTCCTCGACCTCGCGGGCCATCTGCAACGCCGCAACCAGTTCGCCCGCCGTCATGCCGGATGCGCTGAAGGCCGGCATCCCCTCGCGCCGGATCGCGGCGTGCACCACGCACAAGATAAGCACCAGCACCGCCGGCATCAGGTCGATCGAAATCGCGCCCGCCCAGCTCGGAATGAAGTCGCCGGCGTAACGAAGCACGGCTTCGGCGGGCGACATGGTCTGGAACCGGACCGGCTCGACGCGCGGCAGCGCCAGTATCTTGTCGGCTGCCTCAGCGAGTGAAGCCGCTTGCGTTGCGATCGAACTCTCGACCTTGCCGACGACAGCGGTCTGCCGGTCCGCGAGATCGGTGGTGCGGCCGCCCGCGGCCGGTGCGATGAAACCTGATGACAGCGATGCCGCCGCGCGCTTGACGGCGGGCGCGACCGAAGTCTGCTGCAGGTTGGTGATCACGCCGCTGAGCGCCAGCGACTCCGTGGCGAAAGCGTCGCTACGCGTCGAGATCGGCCCGCGGTCGGAAATCAGTTCGCGCATCTTTGCCAGATGCTTGCCGCCCTGTTCGAACAATGTCGAGACGCGCTTGCCTGATGCCTGCACTTCCTGGCCGAGGCTGTCGAGCTGTCCGGACATCTGGGTCAGGAGCTGCACGACGGTGCCGGATCCCGCGGTGCCCGTCAGCGACCCTGCGCGTTCCGCGTCGGCGAGTTTGGCGAAGCGCGCGGAAGCAAGCTGGATATCCGGCAACAAGCCTTGCGCTGCGATGGCGTTGCTGTTGGCGGTATCGAGATCGCGGGTGTAGTTCTGCACTGTGATGGCGAGATGCTGCTGGATCGCAGCCGCTCCCGCCAGCGCCGAGGCGTTGAGCCAGGACGACATCGCCACGATCATCAGCGATCCAAATAGCATACAGCCGAACATCAGCGCGCGCCCGGTGCGGTCGACCACATGCGGCATGAACTGCATGAGGAACACCCAGAACGCGTAGATCCCGACCGACACCGCGACCGAATAGATCACGGCGGCGAAGAACACCGTGGTCGGGCTGCCGTTGAGCAGTTCGCGAACACCGAGATAGGTGTAGACGCCGGCGGCGAGGGCGAGGATCGCGGTCGTCAGTTTCAGCGTGATTTCGAGGCGCGCAACACCCTTGGAGAGAAGCAACGAATTGGAGGTACGCGCAGAGGCCGCCGGAGCGGCAAGGCCGTTGGTCGTGGGCATGACATGTCCTGTCGCGGTTCAATGAACCGTTCTGATCAACGTCCCCCACGTTGTGTTTGCTAAGTATCTCAACTCATAGAGATAAATTCCGACGAGATTGTGTCGGCAGGACCGCAGCAGCCGTCAGGCGTCGCCGCGCAGCCATTTCAGGATCTCCGCATTCATCTCGCGCGGATAGGCGTGGCTGAGATCGAAGAGCTCGCGGTAGGTGACTTTGGCGCCCGCCGCCGACAGCGCCTGGCTGGTCTGCCGCGCCACCTGCACCGGGAACATCCAGTCGAGCCGGCCATGCACGATACAAACGGGCAGGCCACGCAGCCTGTCGGCGTCGGCCATCTCGGCCATCAGCGGATGGAAGGTCGCCGATACTGGCGCGAGGTGGGTGAAGGGCGAAGCGCTATCGAACCCCGTCACGTAGCAGAACGTGCCGCCATCGCTCATCCCGGTCAGCAGCATCTTCCCGGGATCTATGTTCCAGCGAAGCCGCACGGATTCCAGGATGCGCATCAGGTTCGGCGTATCGGTATCGTCGCCCATCAGCGCCCAGGTGCTGCCGGTGGCGGTCGGCGCGATCAGGATCGCGCCGTGGCTGCGGGCGTCGCGCAGCCAGCTCCAGAGGAAGCCGCGTCCGTTGCCGCTGCCGCCGTGCAGCGCCATTACCAGCGGCCAGGCGCGGTCGCGCGTGTAGTATTCCGGCACGTAGAGCGAGAAGCCGCCGCGGCTGCCGGGCTCGTTATGCTCGTGAAAGACGCCGGTGTTTTCGTTGGCCGGCGCCGCCAGCCGCGCCGCGAGATCGGCGTCTGCGCGCAGTGCAGGATCGACAAAGAACTGGTTCACCGGCGGCAATCTCGCCGACAGCGCATAGAGTGCTTCCTGCGCGCGCGGGGCGTGACGCAGCGCACGAAACAGGCTGGCGAAATCGCCATGGCCGTTTTGCACGACACGCAAGGCTTCGAACGCAGCGAGCGCCGCATCGCTCGCCGCTTCCAGCGGCGTCTTGATGTCAGCGAAATCCGCGGGCCATTGCTCAAGCCGCGGCCGAACCGCGCGCAGGTCTTGATCCGGCTGTCCGGCCGCTTCCATCACGCGGTTGAAATCCGGCGGGTTGAGGTAGCGCGCGACGAAGCTGAGGGCCTCCAGCGACTGCAACAGCGGCGGCAGCACGGCCACGATGTCGTCCACCACGGCCTGGCTCATCGGGCGTACTCCGCTTTCAAGGCTTAGTTCAATGTTCAATGAAGCCTTGGTTCAGTGCAGCCTTGGTTCAGTGCAGCCTTGGCTCAGGTCCTGGTTCAGTGCAGCCTTGGCGCCTTCAATAGCTTGGCGCGGTCGGTCGAACTTAGCACCACGTCGAAGGTGACGCCCTCGTGGTAGACCGTGAGCGGCACGTCGACGCCGGCAGACCCGAGCGACCAGAGCTTGCGATAGAAGCCGGTCTGGCTGGTGATCTTGTCGCCGTTGACCGCGAGGATGACGTCACCGGTCTTCAGTTCGGCGAGCGCGGCCGGACCTTTGCCGGCGATGCCGACCACCACGACGCGGTTGTCGATTTCGGTGGTATACATGCCGAGCCAGGGCCGTGCCGGCTTGTTGACGCGGCCGAATTTCCTGATGTCGTCGATCACCAGCTTCAACAGGTCGATCGGCACGATCATGTTGACGTGCTCGGCCTTGCCGTCGCGCTCGCGCTCGAGCTGCAGTGAGCCGATGCCGATCAGTTCGCCGCGGCTCGAGATCAGCCCGGTGCCGCCCCAATTGGGATGCGCGGGGTGGGTGAAGATCGCCTCGTCCAGCAGATATTCCCAATAGCCGGCGAATTCCTGCTTGGCCGCGATCTGACTGGCGACCGAGCGCGTGCGCCCGCCGGCGCCGCCGACCACCACGCGGTCGCCGATCTGCGCGGCGGCGGAAGAGCCGATCGGCAAGGGATCGAGATCGAGGTCGCCGAGCGCTTGCACCAGCCCGAAGCCGGATTCGAAATCGAAGCCGAGCGCGTGGCCTTCCACCACGCGGCCGTCGCCGCGATGCAGCCAGACCGCTTCGGCCTCGGTGATCAGATAGCCGATGGTCAGCACCAGCCCATCATCGATCAGCACGCCATTGCCGGCGCGTTCGGTGCCGAGCGTCTCCGCACTGAATGCATCGGGCGGAATGATCGAATGCAGCCCGACCACCGACGAGAGGGCCTTGTCGAGGTCGAAAGTGTAGTCGCCCGGGCGCGGCTGGTTTGCGGGCGGCACTCTCCATTCGGTCAAAGATGGCATGGATGGTCTCCTGGCGAACCGGCGCGCTTCCGGCGAGGATAGCGCCGGGAATGCACGACAATCTATGCTGCAAACGGCCGTCTTGAAAGTGTCCCCCAAAATGAGCCGCCACGCGACTCATAAGAAGGCAGTTTCACAAATGTTCCGCGGCAATTTAGGATCATTCCACGGTTGCCCGCGCATGGGCCGGCATGATCCGGAAATCGCGGTTCTCCTTCAGCCACCCGGCGCGCTCGTCGCGCAATAGAGTGCGGCGAACTTTGCCGGAATCGTCGCGCAGGCCGACGTGAACAGCCTCGAAACTTTCCGGGTGCTTGTAGCGGCTGAGCCGGTCGGCCAGGAATTCGCCCATGCCGTCGGCGACGGCTTGCGCATCAGTGTTCCCGTCAAGTTCGAGGATGGCATGCACGCGCTGCCCGAATTCCGGATCGGGCAGGCCGACGACGACGCAGGAGCGCACGTCGGGATGTTCGGTCACCGCGGCCTCGACCTCGGCCGGGTAGATGTTGGCCCCGCCGCGCAAGATCATGTCGGCGAGGCGGTCGCCGAGATAGAGATAGCCTTCGGCATCGAGCCGGCCGATATCGCCGAGCGATTCCCAGCCGTCCGCGCGGCGCTTCGGCTCGGCGCCGAGATAGTGATAGGTGCTGCCGGCGCCGTCATTGGGCAGGAAATAGATTTCGCCACTCTCGCCTGGCGCGACGTCATTGCCGTCCTCGCCGATGATCCGCAGGCGGCAGGTATCACCAATCCTGCCGACCGAACCCTTGTGCGTCAGCCATTCGGTGCCGGAAATGATCGTGGCACCCTGCCGCTCGGTGCCGCCATAGAGCTCGTAGATGCGCTCCGGCCCCAGCCACTCGATCCATCTCTCCTTCAGCCAGGGCGGCATCGGGGCTGCCATGTGAAACACGATCTGCAGGCTTGAGAGGTCGTAGGCGTTGCGCTTCTCATCCGGCAGCGTCCAGATCCGGTGCATCATGGTCGGCACGAAATTCACCCATTGCACTCGGTTTTTCTCGATCAGCCGCAGCGTCTCCTCGGCGTCGAACCTGACGAGGCCGGTGACGCGTCCGCCGTTGAACAACGCGGTGTGCGACACGATGAACGGCGCGTTGTGATAGAGCGGGCCGGGATTTAGCAGCGATCCATTCTGCGGAATGCCGAGTGGAGAGGGAAATGTCGTCTCTACCACCGCCGGCATGTGATCGAGGATCACCTTGGGTCGACCGGTTGAGCCGCCGCTGGTCATCGCTTTCCAGTAGCGCGCCACCGGGTTATCGATTGGTTCGTCGGAAAAGCCCTCCGGTACGAAATCGGCAGGCAGCGAGTTGGGCGCATTCCAGTCCGGCTGACCACCGACTACAAGCGAAGGCTTGAGGATGTCGAGCACCGCGGCGGCCTCGCCGCGCGGCAATCGCCAGGTCAGCGATGTCGGCGTGGCGCCGCACTTCCACACCGCAAAGGTGGTCTCGAAAAATACATTGCTGTTGGGCAATCCGATGGCGACGAAATCGCCGGGCTTTACGCCCTTGGCAGCGAAGGCGCGGGCGCGTCGGTTGGCGTTGCGTTCGAGTTGCTCCCAGGTGATGGCATCGGCGCCGTGGCTGACCGCGATGGTGTCCTTCGGTTTCCGTTCGGCATACCAGCGTGGCACATCGGCGATGGGAATGAGCATGGGGCGTTTCCGTTGGCGGGCATGGATGCCGCTCTTGTGTTCTGACGAGGCGGGCGCCTCAGAACTATCGTGACAGAATTGGACGGCGGAGTGAAGGCGCAGCTTGCATTGCGCGCCGCCACGTCCGGCCCAACCGCTCCTCAAGGAATTCGAGGGATCGGCGCGCTGCGAAGCAGACCGCGAAAAGAAAAGGCCCCGCCTCGGCGGGGCCTTCCTGCGCAGACGTCGGGCGTCTACGCGATCGGCTCACCAGTCAGAAACGACAATGTTGCCGTAGGATCCGTAGTCGATAGGCACCGGAGCGCCGAACGCCGGGGCCGGTGCATAGGCCCGACGGCTCACCACCACGGTGCGCGGCCGTACAATCGGCGGTGCCGCGACAACCGGCGCCGGTGCGACGTAGACGCTGCCGGGGGCCACTGCCACGGGATAGGGGTCGGCTACGGGATAGGGGTCGGCATATGAATCGACATATATTGCCTGTGCCGATGCACCGGTGACGCCGAAGGCCAACAAACCGGCGATTGCCAGGCCGGCCGTCGAGCAAATGCGCGATCTCGTTATCATGTTCCGCAATCTCCTTCTGCTTGTTACGGCTTGCAACCGAACAACCGAACCCTCACCGCGCGCGGTCGTTCCCGGCGTTCACGAGGTTTTTGACCGCAAGTTCCACCGTGATAGCTTCGCAGTTTACGGACCGGCCAGGATATCGATATCCAGCGGGCGATCGCGAGAAGCAAACCATTCGGCGCGAAGCGCTGCATGGCGGCGAGCGCGATCGTTGATCGGCAGCTTTAACCCCTCGAGCAGGCCCTCAACCTCGCTGCACGCGGGGAGGCGAGAGACCTCATCGATGCCGGGCATTGTTTCGCATAGCGCGTCCAGCGCGGTGAGCCCCCGGGGAAAAAGGTCGCGATAAATCGGGCGGTCGTGAAAGCCGGGTACAACCCGGAAACCTGCATTGAGGGCCAGCTCCTGCAGGCAGCCGCAAAGTACCTGGGCGGTAGATGATCGTTGCGGCGAAATCCGGTTGCGCACGACCACCCAATCGATGAGGGCGCCATCGACCGGCCGGCGATGGCGACGCGTCTCGCGCACCAAGTCTCCGTAGTGGCTGATCCCGGTGACGGTCAACGTCACCGGATCAAGCGTCGCCAGCACATCGAGGTCAACAAAACTGTCGCTGAGCGGCGTCACCAGGGTATCGGTGATCGAATGGGCGAGCCGCATCAGATAGCTGTCATGCGGGGGCGTATCGATCACGACGAAGTCATGGCGATCCTGTGCTGCGGCGATGGCTCGCTGGAAATCGGAGCATTCGGCGGCCTCGTTCTCCGCCACCATGGCACCTTCGACGCGTGCGATGCAGAAATGCGTCGGCAACTCCAGATCGATTTGGTTCCGCCGCGCCCAGCCGCACCGGCTTTCGACATAATGGGTGAGCGTCCGCTGCCGGCCGTCGAGATCGACGGTTGCGACGCGCTGGCCAGCCTTCAGCAGCGCAACGGCGACGTGCATCGCGATGGTGGTCTTGCCCGAGCCGCCCTTCTCATTACCGACCACGACGACATGCGGCGGGGGACGCAATTGATGTACGGGCGCGGTAAGCACGGCTGCGCCTTAACCGTCGGTTGTTTTCAAGCCTGCTCGGGGGCACACGATCCGTGTGGCGGCGGCAGTCCCTGCAGGCCAAGGGATTGAACAACTGCGCAGGCAGCCGGTTTGTTCCTGGAGCGGCCAGTCGCCCGATGCTGCCGGTCATTTTTCGGAAGCCCCTTGCAGCGCAATTCTGACCTACCTAGGTCGCATGCTGTAGGTTCCAATCGATCTTCAGGTGGGCGATCGCGTGCTGTTCGGCAAATGGTCGGGCACCGAGGTCAAGATCGACGGCACCGAATATTTGACCATTGAAGGAAAATGACATCATGGGCGTGCCTGGGTGGAGCCGGCGCCAGTCGCAAGGCCGCTTTAAAGCCCGCCCGATGTAATGAGCAACCGAAGAACAGTATCTTAGGAGCAAGACCATGGCTGCCAAGGAAGTCAAATTTTCGGTCGATGCCCGCGAGAAGATGCTGCGCGGCGTCGACATTCTCGCCAATACGGTGAAAGTCACGCTTGGTCCGAAAGGACGAAACGTCGTTATCGAAAAGTCGTTCGGTGCGCCACGCATCACCAAGGATGGCGTGACCGTCGCGAAGGAGATCGAGCTCGATGACAAGTTCGAGAACATGGGCGCGCAGATGGTGCGCGAGGTGGCGTCGAAGACATCGGATCGAGTTGGAGACGGCACCACGACTGCCACCGTGCTTGCCCAGGCGATCGTGAAAGAGGGGGCGAAGGCCGTCGCCGCAGGCGTGAATCCGATGGACCTCAAGCGCGGTATCGACCGCGCTATCGATACGCTGATCGGTGACATCGAGAAGAACTCGAAAAAGGTCACCACGAATGACGAGATCGCGCAGGTTGCAACCATTTCGGCCAACGGTGACGCCGAGATCGGCCGCTTCCTGGCCGACGCCATGAAGAAGGTCGGTAACGACGGCGTCATTACCGTGGAGGAGGCCAAGTCGCTGCAGACCGAGCTCGAAGTGGTCGAGGGAATGCAGTTCGACCGTGGCTATATCTCGCCCTACTTCGTTACCAACTCCGAGAAGATGCGGGTCGAGCTCGAAGACCCCTACATTCTGATTCACGAAAAGAAGCTGTCGGGACTGCAACCCATGCTGCCGCTGCTTGAATCGATCGTGCAGTCAGGCAAGCCGCTGCTCATCATTGCCGAGGACGTGGAGGGCGAGGCGCTTGCCACCCTTGTCGTGAACAGGCTGCGGGGCGGGCTTAAAGTCGCTGCAGTGAAAGCGCCCGGCTTCGGCGATCGCCGCAAGGCGATGCTTCAGGATATCGCCATCCTTACCGGCGGCACCATGATCTCGGAGGATCTCGGCATCAAGCTGGAGAGCGTGACCACCAATATGTTGGGCCACGCCAAGAAGGTGAGGATCGAGAAGGAGAATACGACGATCGTGGGCGGCGGTGGCAAGAAGGCCGATATCGAGGCTCGCATTGCCCAGATCAAGGCCGAGATCAAAGAGACCACCTCCGATTATGATCGTGAGAAACTCCAGGAGCGCCTCGCCAAGCTCGCGGGCGGTGTCGCGGTGATCCGCGTCGGCGGGGCCACCGAGGTCGAGGTGAGGGAGCGCAAGGATCGCGTCGACGACGCGCTGCATGCCACCCGCGCTGCAGTCGAGGAAGGCATTTTGCCCGGCGGCGGCGTTCCTCTGCTGCGCGCCGTCAAGGCGCTCGACAGGCTGAAAGCAGCCAACGAGGATGAGCGCTACGGCGTCGAGATCGTGAAGAAAGCGCTGTCCTGGCCGACGCGCCAGATCGCCATCAACGCCGGCGAGGATGGCTCGCTCGTGGTCGGACAGATCCTGGACAAGGATACATACGCCTTCGGATTTGATGCTCAGACCGGCGAGTTCTGTAACCTGATCGCAAAGGGCATTATCGATCCCACCAAGGTGGTGCGCACGGCGCTCGAGGACGCCGCTTCGGTGGCGGGCCTGCTGGTTACCACGGAGGCAATGGTCGCTGAACTCCCGAAGAAGAAAGCGCCGCCGACAGCTCCGGGCGCGAGTATGGCCGACATGGACTATCAAATCTAAATAAACTGCAAGGTGACTGGCGGGCCCGCAATGGCGCGCCAATCACCGGGAGATTCAATTTCGGTATGGCGCGTGTGCCTTCGGGGGCGGAACGCATTTGTGTTGATGTCGTTGCCGGCTTGAACCGAAGGCCAACCGATGGAAGGTGAGACAAATCCGCGCGCAACGCCTACGGATCGAGCTCGGTGTCCCAGTACAAGTAGTCCAGCCAGCTATCGTGCAGGTAGTTCGGTGGAAAGAGGCGGCCGTTCCGGTGGAGCTGGTGCACCGTCGGCGCGAACGGCGCTTGCCGCGGAAACATCTTCGCCTGCTGCGGCGTCAAATTGCCCTTGCGCAGATTGCACGGCGAACAGGCTGCGACCACATTCTCCCACGTGGTCTGGCCGCCCTTGCTGCGCGGGATGATGTGATCGAAGGTGAGGTCGTCATGCGCATGGCAATACTGGCAGGCGAAGCGGTCGCGCAGGAAGACGTTAAACCGGGTGAAGGCGGGGTGCGTGGTCGGCTTGACGAACGACTTCAGCGACACCACGCTCGGGAGCTGGATCTCGAAGGACGGGCTGTGCACCGCGCGGTCGTAGTGCTCGACGATGTTGACACGGTCGAGGAACACGGCCTTGATCGCGTCCTGCCACGACCAGAGAGACAGTGGGTAGTAGCTCAGCGGCCGGAAATCCGCGTTCAGCACCAGCACCGGCCAACCGCCTTGCGAGACATGTGCGTTCAAGTAACGCTCCTGACCCCCATGTTAGCTGCGAAGCAGCATGTGCCCTGCATACTACAGGCAGCGTGACGGGATTGTGAAGAGCGTTCCACGGCTTATCCAGCCGCGGGAACGCGTGTTCGGTCCGCCGCGCCCCCGAAAGGGCCTCGGTTCCTCGTGCCCTCAGTGCCTCGCAGTCAATCCATCGTGATAGGTCACGGGGAGGCGCTTCTTCGCCACGGGCTCTCCTTCCGGGCGGTTTCACACAAGGGCCGCGAATGACAAGCTCCGCACGCTCTTCTACGGTTTGGCAGCGCTGGTCACGAGCTTCAGGCCGAGACCGAGCATGACGGCGCCGGCCGCTCGATCAACCCAGGACTTGCAGGACAGATAAGCCCGTTGCGGCCCTGACGACGAGAAGAGAAGGGCGACCAACGCATACCAGGCCGCCTCAACAAGGAACACGGCCGCAAGCAGTACGGCCGCGAAGCCCATGGAGAAGGATGCGGGGAGAAAGGCGGCGAACACGCTCGCATAGATGATGGCCGCCTTCGGATTGCTTATCTGTGTCGTGACGCCCAGCCAGAACGCGCGGAGCGTCCCGCGGCTGCCCGGATACTTGTCTTGAGGGCTACTTCGGCCGTCAGCACCAGCGGTCGCGAGAGGCTGCTGCGCCGATCTGAATATGAGATACCCCAGGTAGCAAAGATACAGGCCTCCCACGATCTTGAGGCCTGCATAGAGCGCCGGCACAGCCAGCAGGACACTCTGTAGCCCGAGGAGCGCCGCCGCGCCGAAGACGGCGCCGCCGGCGCCCATGCCAAGCGCGCTGGCAAGTGCGCGGCTTCTGGTTGACGCCACCGCCACGCGGGCAACCATGACGAAGCTAGGCCCAGGGCTGACCACGCCAACAGCGAGCGCGGCGACGATGCTGGCGAGTGTTACGAGTTCTTGCATGGCTGATCTTCCGGCGTTGGCTGCAGCACGGCTATTCGGTGTGCGGCGGCGCGTCAATCGCCCAGTCCGGATCGGCACCGAAGGGATGATCCATGAAGAACACCCAGGTGCCGTCGGGCAGGCGGCGGTGAACCTCCATGCCGTGGTGATGGACCTCGGTCGACTTGCCGGCTTTGTCGGTGCCCTTGATCAGCCACTGCGACCGCGTCATTGCAAAGTCGCCCGAGACCGTGGTGTGATGGGTCACGACATCCATGTGCGGCTTCAATCCGACATAGGCAGCCATCGTCTTGCGGATGCCATCTGCACCCCGCGCCACGGTGCTGCCGCCGTGGACTTCATCGACCTGAACGATCGAAGCTTCAGGGTGGTACATCGCGGCCGCGGCATCGACGTCCTGCGCATTGAAGGCGCGTGCCAGCCAGAGATTGCAAAGCTCGGGGGACGGAGCACCCATTTCTCAACTCCTATGATTGAAGTTTGATCTGTTGAAGGTTTGATTGATCATCGCCCGCTGCACGGCGGTCGCATGATGCAAAGCTGGATCGGCTTCATCTTGTGGTTCCTCATCTCGCTGCCCGTTGCGCGACAGGTAGTGTCTGGCGGCACGGAAAGCACGTTGGAAGCGCGCCAGGGCCGCTTGCGAAACTGCAAGCCACTCCTATCCTATCCAGCCATGGAGGACTGGAACGAGCCTCAACTCGTGTTGGCGGTGCATCGGGCAAGCAGCCTTACCGGCGCCGCCAAAGCGCTTGATATCGACCATTCGACCGCGTTCCGGCGCCTGAATGCCCTGGAAACACGGCTCGGTGTTCGCCTGTTCGAGCGGCTTCCAGGCGGGGCGTACCAGGCGACGCCAGCAGGCGAGCGGATGGCGGCAGCGGCAGAGCGCATGGAAGATGAAACGCTCGGAATCGATCGCGACATTGCCGGCCGGGATCACCGCCTCTCCGGCCGCTTGCGCGTAACCTCCTCAGAGACTCTGGCGTATCGAAAGCTGACCGGTCACCTCGCAAGGTTCCGGCAAACCCATCCCGGCATCGTCGTCGAGCTCGTGATCGACAACCGCGTCCTCAGCCTATCGCGCCGCGAGGCTGATATCGCGCTTCGTCCGATGCGGCCAAAGGAGGGCGATCTCTGGGGCCGCAAGCTCGCCGATGTCGCGTGGACCGTCTATGGCAGTGTCCGCTATCTCGAAGAGCGAGGCGCCGCCGTTTCATCCCCGGAAGATCTCGGAGGCCATGCGCTGATCGGATGGGAAGATACGGCGGTCGGCATCATGGCTGCAGATTGGCTGAACAGAGCGGTGCCGAGTGACGCCTTCGTTTATCGGACCAATAGCCTGGTCAACCAGTTCATCGCCGCGAAGGCCGGCATCGGACTCGCGCTGCTTCCCTGCTATCTCGGCGACGAAGATTCGGGCCTCGTCCGCGCGCTGCCGGAGCCGGTGCCGGATCTGGCTGGTGAACTGTGGATCGTGACCCACGCTGACCTGAAACGGACCGCGCGGGTCCGTGCGTTCTTCGATCTCGTTGGCGAAGGCCTTGCCCGTGAGCACAGCTTGTTTAGCGGGCGGAGTTGAAGCGCCTCATGGTCTAGACCTTCTCCAGCTTCTGCAGGCAGCGGTTGACGCTGACCTCCGGCGGCATCGGCGTATCCGGAAAGCTGGTCTTCCAGTCGGTGACGCCGACTTCGCCGATATAGATGTCGCCTCTGGAATCCAGCGCGATGCCGTGGGGGGCGAGGAATTTTCCGGCCTCCAGCCCCGGGCCGTTCTCGCCGCCGAGGCGGGCGATCCGTTTGCCTTTTGAATCGACGATCGAAAGCCGCGGGCCGAGATTGGGCACCTTGCGATTGACCGCCAAGCCGGGCCCGAGCTCGCCGACGATGAAGGTCGGCTGCTTACCGCCGCAGCAACACAGCGCGCAGGGCCGGTGCAGAAAGTTCCATTGTGCCTCGTACTTGCCGTTGCCGTCGAACACCTGGACGCGGTGGTTCTCGCGGTCGGCGACGTAGACCCAGCCGTCGGCATCGGTCGCGATGTTGTGGACGATGTTGAACTGGCCGGGATCGGTGCCGGGCTCGCCCCAGGTCTTCAGCAGCTTTCCGTCCGGCGAATATTTGTGGACGCAGGCATTGCCGTAGCCGTCCGAGACGTAGATCTCGCCCTTCGGCGACAGCGCGGTATGGGTGCAGCGGTGGAACGGCTCGCCGCTCATGAACGGCGCGGGCTTGTTTGGAATGCCGATCGTCAGCAGCACCTTGCCGTCGGTCGAGCACTTGCGCACGGTGTGGTCGCCGTCGTCGGTGCAGTAGAGATTGTCGTCGGCGTCGATGTGCAGGCCGTGCGCGCGGTTGAACAGGCCTTCGCCCCAGCTCTTGATGAAATTGCCCTCGCGATCAAGCACCACCATCGGATGGTCGCCGCGGTTGAAGACGTAGATGCGGTCCTTGCTGTCGACCGCGACCGACGCGACGTCGGTCAGGCGCCAGCCGTCCGGCAACTTCGCCCAGTTTTCGACGACGCGGTATCGATGCTCGCCCGAGCCGAGAATGACCGGCATGCGCTTCTCCCAATCTGATATTTGTCGACTGTCAGTGTTGCAGAGAGCTGTCCGAAGCGCGAGGGGGATTTGCGCATGGCACATTTCTTCCAGGCTAGCCTTCCATATCCTCCGCCGCGATGATGCGCTGGCGAAGCGCCAGGCGTACCAATTCGATGTCGGACCCGACGCCGAGCTTGGCGCGGATCTGATAGCGGGTGTTGGCCGCGGTCTTCACGCTGATATGCAGCGTGTCTGCGATCTCATCCACGGATTTCTCCGCCAGCAGCATGCGCAGGATCTCGAATTCACGCGGGCTCAGCGTGTCGATTGCCGAAGGCTCGTCGGCGAGGCTGTTGATCGCCAGTTCGTGGTCGATGTCAGGGCTGAGCGCGATGCGTCCGGCCATGACCTCGGCGATCGCGCGCAGCAGAGCGTCGGGCGGGTTGCTCTTGGTGACATAGCCGCGTGCGCCGGCCTTGATCGCCTGGATCGCATAAGCGGCGCTCTGGTGCATTGAGAAGACGAGGATGCGCGCGGACTTGTCCCATTGCCGGATGCGCCTGATGGCCTCGACTCCGCCAATTCCCGGCATTGACAGGTCCATGATGACGAGGTCGGGTCTGGCTTCCTTGTAGACGCGATAGGCGTCGGCCCCATTGTCCGCTTCGGCGACGACCTGAAGGCGATCCTGCTTTTGCAACAGTGAGCGATATCCCTCGCGCACGATGGCATGATCATCCGCCAGCATGACGCGCGTGCGGCCTCCGGTGTCCGGCATGTCTAAAACTCCGCCCGCGTGGTGGGAATGCGCGCGACAAGCCGGGCGCCGCCCGTCTCTCGCCGGTCGAACTGCAAGGTCCCTCCGAGCGACACCACGCGCTCCTGCATGCCGAGCAGTCCCATGCCGGCTTTTGGCGCAGCAGCGGTGCCGTTCGCCTCGCCGTCGTCCTCGACACTCAAGATGATGTCAGCGTCTCCGACCTCGAGGCGCAGTTGCACATGCCTTGCGTGCGCGTGCTTTGCCGCGTTGGTGATCGCTTCCTGCGCAATCCGATAAAGACTGGCGCTGACGCTGGGCGGCAAATCGTCGGCCTCGCCAATGACGGCAATCTCAAACCGGGTGCGGCCCCTCTCAAAACCGTTCCAGCTTGCAACCAGGCTTTCGAGGCTGAGGGTGAGGCCGAGATCCTCGATATCGGGCGGACGCAGGCGCACCAGCGCGCCGCGCAGGGTTTCCATCATGTGCGCCGTCGTGCGCGAGATGCCCCGGCATTCCTCGTATAGGGGCGGGCACTCGCGCTCCGCGGTATGGGCGGCGGCAGCGGCCTGCGCGGCGATGGCGGAGAGCGACTGGCCGAATTCGTCGTGCAACTCGCGCGCAAGATGACGGCGCTCGTCGTCCTGCACTTCGATCAGCTTTCGCGTCAGGGCGTTGCGTTCGGCGAGGGTGGTCTGCAGCCGCTGGGCTAGGGTGTTGAAGACGTCGGAGATGACAGACAATTCCGCGAGATCGAATCTGGGCAGGCGTGCGGAAAGATCGTTCGCCGCAAGCTGGTTCAGCCCGGCGCCAATGGCCCGCGTCGGCCGCAGCGCGCGCGCCAGCGCGGCGTATACTGCAAGACAAAGCCCTGCCAGCGCGAAAGCCATGATGGAGAGCAGCCGGTTCGTCTCGCGCCAGCTTTGGCCGATCTGGGTGGCGGAGTCGAAGGTCGCAACGGCCGTGCCCCGGGCGCTGCCCGCAACCAGGACCGGCATCGAGACCGGTTCACCCGGACGAAAGATGGCGCGGTAGAGGGACGCGAATACTTCGGGCGCGACCAATTCGTCGGCGAGCGTCCCGCTGCAGACGCCCTGGCGAAACGCGCCGGTGTTGTCGCGGTAGGCGATGCAGAGGCCCGGCTCCATCAGCGCCGCGATCCCCTGCAAATCCGGCGTTGCGTTGATGGACACGGAGAGCCATTGCGCCTGCGATTGCTGCAACGAGATATCCCTGGCCACGATCTCGGCGATACGGCTCGCTTTGGCCTTCGCGACCCGGTTGCTGTCAAACAAGGCGTAGGCCGCGACAGCGATGAAGCAGATGGCCGCGAGCGCCGCGACGCGTAACGCCAGCCGCAGCTTCAGATCGATGGTGTGCGGGCGGCTCGCCCTGGAATCAGGTGCCTGTCGCAAGCTGCCTCCCATTTCCTCCCATTTAGAAACAAATTTCGCCGGGAAGAAAGCGGAGAGAATCAAGATCGGGTAATTCACCCGGTCAATCCAGGGCAAGTTACCGTTTCGCCAGTGCCGAGGGGCGGGCGAGATGGCGGTGATCTGGCAACCCCAGCCAGCAACGTTCGACTTGCCAACTTCAGGACAGACCCAATGCGCGGCATTGCATTTATCCTCGCTCCGGCATTGGTTCTTGCCGGGCTTGCGGGCGCCGGCGGCGCCGAACCACCAACTCCGGTCAAGATTGCGGTCTTTCCGTTTGAGCTGGAGGATTTCAGCGCCGCGGCGGCCCACGCTCCCCCTGATGACATCGACCGCGAGCAATTGCGGCTTTCGACCGAGGAAGCCCGGCGGCTGATCGCGGCATCGGGGCGCTACCAACTGGTGGATGTCAGCGCTGTGAACGACCAGGCGGCGAAAGCGGGCAAGCTGCGGGATTGCGACGGCTGCGAAGCCAGGATCGCGGCCGGCCTCGACGCAGATCAGTCGATGGTCGGGATCGTCACGCGCATCACCCGAACGGAATACGCGGTCACCTACAAGATTCGCGACGCCAGATCCGGGGCGATCGTCGCCGTCGAGCAGACCGACCTGCGCATGGGCGCCAACGTGGCCTGGAGCCGCGGCGCGCGATGGCTGATAGAGAACCGTCTGCTGGAACAGGCGAAATAGTTGCCAGAACGAAACGCAAGTTACGCGATGCAAAGGAACCATTTGCGATGGAAAATCTGATGAAACTACGGATGTTGAGCCTCGCTTTGACCGCCGCCGCTGCTGTCTGCGCCTGTTCTGTCCGGCAAGGTCGGGCGCAGGCGCCGACGCTCGTGCTCGCCGTCGCCGAAATCCACTATGTCGACACCTCGGGTGAGGTGATCGATCAAAGCGCCGACCATCGCCGGCGGCTGCGTGAATTCGAAGCGGCGTTGCGCACCGATCTGGTAGCGAGCGGAAAGATAGCGAATGCAGCGCTTGAATGTCCGCCAAACGCCTGCTCGGTGGGCGATATCCATGACGGTCAACTGCTGGGCAAGGCGAAGGATGCCGGCGCCACCCATCTATTGATTGGCCGCTTTCACAAGATGAGCACGCTGATACAGCAGGCAAAATTCGACGTCATCGACGTGAAAGCGCGGAAGGTTGTGTTTGATCGCTACATCAGCTTCCGCGGCGACAACGACGCGGCCTGGCGCCGGGCGGAATCCTTCCTTGCCCGGCAAATCCTCGATCACGGCGAATGGTGAACGGCAACGCTGGCGTCAGCGCGGCAGCAGCCCTTCCTCGATCGCCTTGATCTGCAGCGCAAGATGCTTTGAGCCGATGCGGCATTGCGCCAGGCCGCCGGCGATCAGCCAGAGGCCGGGCTGGCCGGTGCGGGTGTACATGTTGCGCAATTCCTGCTCCTCGCCGAACCCCCAGATGGTGCCGACGCGTTTCTCCACCGTCTCGCCGAACAGTTTTCGCACCAGCTCTTCCTGGCGCTTGTAGCCGGTCGCCAGTACGACAAGGTCGGCGGTGATCGCCTCGCCGTCCTTCATCCTTGCGCCACTGGCCGTGAACGTGTCGAGATCGGCGAATTGCCTGAGCGCGATGTCACCTTTGACGATCAGGTCGGAGCAGCCGACGTTGAAATAATAGCCGCCGCCGCGGGTGAGGTATTTGAACTGCCAGCCGGTGTTGTCTTCGCCGAAATCGAGCTTGAAGCCGACCCGCTCCAGGCCTTCGAGCAATTCCTTGTCGAGCGCCTTGGATTTCTCCGCCGTCAACGCGTGGCTCTTGCGCGCCAGTTTCAGCGGCATCGAGACAGTGATCAGATCGTTATCCTCGAGCGTGCCCTCATTGTAGGGGGCGTAGACCAGTTGCGCTGACGGTTCGATGCTGACCACCAGCGTGGACGAGCGCTGAAACAGCGTGACATGCGCGCCGCTCGAATGCAGATCCTGCGCAATGTCATGGCCGCTGTTGCCGGTGCCGATCACGATGGCGCGCTTGCCCTTCCAGTTCTCGCCATCGTCATACTGGCTGGAATGCATCACCTTGCCGGCGAAATCCTTTAACCCCGGGATCTCAGGCACGCTCGGGATGCCGCTGACGCCGGTCGCGAGCACCACATGGCGCGGATGCATGGTGCGCTTACCGCCGTCGGCACAGCGTAGTGTCACCGTCCAGCGGCCTCCCTTCGCATCATAGCTGCCGCCCTCGAACTCGGTCTCAGTCCAGAAGTTCAGCTCCATGGCCTCGACATAGGCCTCGAACCAATTGGCGAGCTTGTCCTTCGGAATGTAGGTCGGCCAGTTCGGCGGGAAATGCAGGTAGGGCAGGTGGTTGACCTGCACCTGGTTGTGCAGCGTCAGCGCGTGGTAGCGCTTGCGCCAATTGTCGCCGATGCGCTTTTCGCGATCGACGATCAGCGTATCGACGTTCAACTGCTTCAGCCGCGCGGCGATGGACAGGCCCGACTGACCACCGCCGATGACGAGAACGGTCGGATCGCGGTCGGCATAGCCGGCCGAAGCGTTGCGCAGGTCGAGCCAGTTGGGCCCGCGGAAATCACGCGAATAGGCATTGCCGCGCGGCCGATTGACGCCGAGTTGCTCCTCAAAACCCTTCAGCTCGCCAAGCTCGGTCAAGAACGTCCAGGCTTTCAGGCGGTTGCCATCGTCCACATCGGGGATCAGGCGGATGATGCCGTTACCACGCCCGGCCTTCGTCTCGAATTTGAAAATGGCCTCGATCGCGTTGGTGCCCGCACGCATCACTTTGCGCGGTGCGGCGCGACCGGGGGCAATGGCGAAGCCGCTCGGCTCCGCACTGCGGGCCAGCGACGGCAGCGCTTTCAGGATGGTGTCTCTGCCGTTCAGGGTCTGGATGTTCCAGCTCAGCGCCAGCACGTCGCGCCAATAGCTGTCGGGGTGGAACAACTGATACAGCAGGGCGCCGTCGGGTTTTCCGAGCGCTTCCTCGAACTGCGCAAGCCAATTGTCGGCGGCAACCGAACTGTCGTCCGTCCTGTCGAGCATGGGCGTTTCCCGTCACGAGCCGTCTTCGCGGCGTTTCCCTGTCTGCGAAGCCTATACCTGTTCGGTACGGTGCAGAAAGGGCGTGAGGGGATGCCGCCTATTCCGATAAAGACAGGATAAGTCCCTGATCTGGCGGGACGCGCGCGTTGAGGGTATCGAGATAGGCGCGTTGAACGGCCGCAGGCCCATGGCCTTCGCGTACATCCATCCATCGGTCCAGATTCGGGACGAATCCGGACCACGCCGCTCCAAACCGCATGTCGACGCCGCCCGGTCCCCATTCCTTGGCGCGCTTGCGGATGTGGTCCGGCGCGAAGAAAAATTGAGGTTTTGCACCTGGCAGGAGCTGCTCCGGTTCATCGGGCGATGACTTGCGGTGCGTGAGCCCAATGATTCCGCTATATTTCATCTGCTCACCGAAGTGCCGGTGCAGCGTCGCGCGTAACGGGCTATTGCCCGCCATATCGACATACGCGACCGCGGAACTCGTCGGCAGCGAGCTTACATTGTCGTAGGTCACGATCTCGTCGTAGCAGCCCAGCGATTTGACGAAGCCGGTGTTACCCGCCGACGTCAGCCCGATGACCTTGATGCCGTTACTTCTGGCGTGCAGAAGATGCGCGAGACCGTAAGCAGTCTTGCTGGAAGCGGAGGAGAGCAGCACGCTTTTCGCCCCATGGAATTTGTTCTCGGCGAGGAAGTCGTCGACCAGGAACGACAGCATGAATAGCGGCCGCAGCAGCGCCTGATAGTCGCCCTGCTTGCCTGCAAATGCCGGGTCGCCGCTGACGCGCGCATAGGCGTTGTAGACCGGCGCCACGCCCTGGCGGTGCGCGGCGGCATCGCGCAGGCCGCGCCTGCTGACATCGGCGGCTTCGATGACGAGATGCGTCGACATCGGGAAGTAGCCGAACAGGATTTCACCCTCGGCGATGCCGGGGTGCCTTGAAGCGATCACCTCGCCAAATCCCCACACCGGAACGTTGCCGAAACCTGCGGGCGCCGGGAATAGCTGCCAATACTTCAGGTGATCGCCGAGCACCGCGTAAGTAATGTTGTTGGCGGTGAAGGCAAAGCGCGTGACTTTCACCAGCAATGCTTCATCGGGCAGCGCTGCCGCATCGGGCAGTTGCGTCTCGATCACCTTGCATTGCTGCAGATCGTTGCGGGCGACGATGAAATCGGTGGATGGCATTGTTTCGATCCCTGCTTCACATGCAGCGATCTTTGCGCCGTCCAATGACCGTTTTGCAACAGCAATGATGTTTAAAACGGTGTTCGATTTGCGTGTTGCACTTACCGTCGTTCCGGGGCGACGCGTAGCGTCGAACTATGGTGCGCAATTGCGCACCTGAGAACCTCGAGATTCCGGGTTCGCGTCTGCGACGCGCCCCGGAATGACGAAGCAAACCGTTTCTCACGCCATAGCGCGCAGCCTACCTTCCGCATGGAGATCGCGCAGCTTGCGCTTGAAAATCTTTCCCGTGGCTTCGCGTGGCATGGCGTCCATGAACTGGATGTCTTTCGGCACCTTGAAATTGGCGAGGCGTCCGCGCAGGAATTCCTGCACCGCGGTCGGGGACAGGGACGCATTCGCCTCCAGCTCGATACAGGCGAACAGTCGCTCGCCGAATTCGTCGTCAGGAACGCCGAACACCGCGCAGTCGCGCACGCCGTCCATGCCGATCAGCGCGTTCTCGATTTCCGCAGGATAGATGTTGACGCCACCCGAGATCACCATGTCGCGCTTGCGGTCGCACAGGAACAGATAGCCGTCTTGGTCGAGGTAGCCGACATCGCCGACACTGACGAGGCCGTCGCGGCCGGCTTCGGCGCGCGCCTCGGCCTTGCCGTGATAGTCGAAATCCGGCACCGACATTTGCCGCATGAAGATCTCGCCGGGTTCGCCGGCGCCGCACAGCGAACCATCGGGACGGAAGATTTTGACAATGCCGCCCTCGATCGCCCGGCCGACGGTGCCGGGCTTTGCCAGTGCTTCCTCAGCCGAGTGCCACACCGGAATGCCGGTCTCGGTCGAGCCGAAATATTCGTTGATGACCGGTCCCCACCAACAGATCATGGCGCGCTTGACCTGCGGCGGGCAGGGCGCCGCGCCGTGCACGATGAAGCGCAGCGAGGACAGATCGTAGCGTCGCTTGACGTCATCCGGCAGCCGCAGCAGGCGCACGAACATCGTCGGCACCATGTGCATGTGGGTTATACGATGACGTTCGATCAGTTGCAGCATGTCTTCGGGATCGAAGCGTGGTTCGAGCACGATTTTGCAAGCACTGCGGAACGCCAGCATGCCGTAGGAGTTCGGCGCCGAATGGTACATCGGGCCGTTCATCAGGATGACCTGGTCCTCGTTTGGCTTCACGCCATAGGCGATGCCGCCGACCTTCGCGGAAGCCGCAGCCTGATCCGGCGTCATCGGCTTGCGGCGCACGCCCTTGGGTAGCCCCGTCGTGCCCGAGGTGTAGAACATCGGCGCGCTGCCGATGGACGGCTCCTTCGATTCCGCATGCGTGTCGCGCCAGCGGTCCCAGTCGGTCATGCCGTCGGGGACTTGCGTCAGCGAAGGCGCAACGTTGAACGTCGCGGCGATTTCCGGCGGCGTCGTTACCACGAGCAGTCGCACGTCGGCGGGCAGGCCGCCCCTGATCTGCGGCAGCAGGTCGGCGTGACAGACCAGGATTTTGGCACCGCTGTCGGCCAGGATATAGGCGACCTCCTCGGCCTTCAGGTGCCAGTTGATCGGCACCACCGGGCTGCCCAGCGCCGCCGCGGCCCCGGAGACCTCGAAGAACGCAAAATCATTGCGCAGCATCATGCCGACAGGCGTTCCGCCACCGACGCCGAGCGTCTTGAAGCCCGCCGCCGCCCGCGCGATACGGGCGTGGATCTCGGGATAGCTGATTTGGCGTTCGCCGCTGATGATCGATGTCATGTTTCCTCCTGGCCGGCCGGAACGCGTTGGCCTAGCCGTCATCCAGAATGTCGTCGAAGCCGATCCAGCTCTTGCCGTCAAAGCGACGCAGCCTCAATTGCTGGAACGGCAGATAGTCGTCGGCGCCGGTCGATACCGTGATGCCGGGCAACAACAGCGGAAGCGGCACCTCGCGCAGCGATGCCGCCTGTTTCATGATGTTCTCGCGGCTGAGATCGTCCTTGCAGGCCATCAGGACTTTCACCATGAGGTTCGCGTAATGATATCCGGCAGCGTAGTTCGAGTTGGTCAAATCCGCATTCGGCAGATACTGCTTCATGAAGGCGAAATACTCCTTCACGCCGGGATCATTGGCCCATTGCGCGTCCAGCGTGTCCTTCACGTTGCTGGACGAGATCAGGCCGACCGCGTTCTCCAGACCGGCCGGCTCCAGGAACGAGATCGATGACGCCGAGGTCGGCACGAAGAACAGGTCCGGTTTCCAGTTCAGCTCGGCGACGCCCTTGATCATCTGCGAGGTGAACTTGCCGAGCACGACGCCGAACATCACGTTGGCGCCCGAGGCCTTCAGCGTCGCGAGCTGCGAGCTGATGGTCGGCGCGCTGGTCTCGTAGGTCGCCTCAGACACGATCATGGTCGCGGCCTTGTCGCCGAGTGCGCGCTTGAAGCCGGCGACGTAATCGCGGCCGAAATCGTCATTCTGGGAGAGGATGGCGATTTTGGCGTCAGGCTTGGTCCGCAGGATATGCTTGGCATAGACGATGCCTTCGGACTGGTAGGCCGCCATTCCCGGCATGGTCCAGCGGAAACTCTTTGGGTCGGCCCATTTGGTCGCGCCGCTCAGCACAAAGAGCTGCGGCACTTTCTTGCCGTTGAGGTAGCGATGCACCGCGTTGTTGGTGGCGGTCCCGAGCGAGCCGAACATCAGCAGCACTTCCTCCTGCTCGACGAGCTTGCGCGTTTGCTCGACTGTCTTGGGCGGGGAATATGCGTCATCGAGGCTGATGAACTTGATCTTGCGGCCATTGATGCCGCCCTCGGCGTTGATCTTTTCGAAATAGGCCTCTTGCGCCCGGCCGATGATGCCAAAGCCGGATGCCGGTCCGCTATAGGGCAGGGTCTGCCCGATGCGGATCTCGTCCTTGTTGCCCTCCGCGAGAGCGGCCGTACTTCCCAACAACGCAAATGCGATAGTCATTAAAGGTCGCGACACTCTCATTGTTTCCGTCCCTCTGTTTTGTTTTATTTGATCGTCTGTTGGAACCGGCGCGTCTTAGGCGCGCGCTCGGTTGAGAAAATCGCTGCTGGCCTCGGCGAACTCGTACTTGAGCCGCTCCACCAGTTCGGCGACCGGCGGCGCGTCCGTGATCTGGCCGATGCCCTGGCCGGAGCCCCAGATGTCGCGCCATGCCTTGGATTTGGTGTTGCCGCCGGAGCCGAAATTCATTTTCGACTTGTCGGCGACCGGCAAATTGCCGGGATCGAGGCCCGCGGCCACGATCGACGGTCCCAGATAATTGCCGTGCACGCCGGTGAACAGGTTGGAATAGACGATGTCCTCGGCAGCATGCTTTGTCAGCGCCGCCTTGTAGGCCGGATCGGCATTGGCTTCCCGTGTTGCGATGAAGCGTGTGCCCATGTAGGCCATGTCGGCGCCGAGCGCGAGCGCCGATGCGATGCCCCAGCCATCGGAGATCGCGCCCGACAGCAGGATGGTGCCTTTGAACCACTGCTTCACCTCGCGCAATAGCGCGAACGGCGACAACGTGCCGGCATGGCCGCCGGCGCCGGCGCAAACCAGAATGAGGCCGTCCACACCATGGTCGGCGGCCTTGCGCGCATGCTTGACGTTGATCACGTCGTGGAAAACGACGCCGCCATAGGAATGCGCGGCCTCGACGACTTCGATCGGCGGGCGCAGCGAGGTGATGATGATCGGAACCTTGTGCTTTACGCACGTTTCCATGTCCTTCATCAGCCGGTCGTTGGAGGCATGGCAGATCTGGTTGACCGCGTAGGGCGCGACCTTCTTGCCCGGATTCTGTGCCTTGTATTCGCCGAGCTCGTCCTCGATCCGGGTCAGCCACTCGCCGAGCTTTTCGACGGGCCGCGCGTTCAGCGCCGGGAACGAGCCGACGATGCCGGCCTTGCACTGGGCAATGACGAGTTCGGGTCCCGACACGATGAACAGCGGCGATCCGACCACCGGCAGTTCGAGCGTATCGGCAAGCGAAGCAGGCAACGGCATTCGGTCTCTCCCTTTGCGACGCAAAGCCGGTCCGAAGTCCGGAACGCGTCGGTGATGTTGATTGAGTGCGCCGGACCGCGGGCGGAGCCGCCGGCCGCGCGCTGATTGTTGCCGTCATTATAGGGCTGGACGACAGGCGCCACCTGTTCAATATTGAACAGGCGTTCATCCAGATATGAACGGCCTTGAAACCGTGCGGAGCGCCGATGGACTGGGATCTGTGCAAGAGCTTTGTCGCGGTGGCCGAAACCGGCAGCTTCGCGGCTGCGGCGCGCCGCTTGCGCTCCAGCCATCCGACGGTGGGACGAAAGATCGCCGAACTGGAAGGTCAGCTCGGCGTTCCCCTGTTCGCGCGGTCCAATGACGGCTTGGCGCTGACCTCGCACGGGCAGAAATTTCGCGAGCATGTCGAGGCGATGGCGGCGGCGGCGTTGCGCGCCGAGGCCGCGGTTTCGGCGGCGGGCGCGCAGGCCCGCGGCGTGGTCAAGCTGTCCATCGGGGCTACGCTCGCCTCGCATTGGCTGATGCCGCGGCTCGGGCCGTTCCTGCGCACGCACGACCATATTCAGCTCGAAATCATCACCCATCCGTATCCGGCGAGCGTGCGCCGCCGCGAGGCCGACGTGGTATTGCGCCCGGTGGACAGCGGCGAAGAGAACCTGATCGGCCGCAAGATCGGCCGCCTCGGCACCGGTTTCTACGCCTCGCGCGATTACGCCGCGCGGCGGCGCCTTCCCGAGCGGCGCGACGAATGGAAGGGGCACAGCGTCATCGGCTTCGCCGACCGTGCCTCGAACGAGCGGCTGGCGCGCTGGAGCGACGCGATCACGCGGCAGGGCTCGACGGTGATGCGATGTTCGTCGCAAGGCGACATGCTCGCCGCCGCGCGCGCGGGCCTTGGGATTTCGACGCTCTCCTGTTTCGTCGCCGCCGCCTATCCCGACCTCGTGCGCGTCGCCCCGCAAAAGCTCGTCAGCGTGGCCGATCTCTGGCTGCTGGCGCATCCCGATCTGGTCGAGCTTCCCGCGGTGCGCGCCGTGATCGATTTCGTCACGGTTTCCGCGCGGGAGGATCGGGTGAGGTTGCGGGGATGAGCTTGTCGGGAAGCACGCCCTCGCGCTTCTTCAAAACCCGGTAATAACTCCACCACAGATGCGCCGCCGCGCCGCGCAGCGGACGCCACGGTTCCGCCAGCGGCGCCATCTGCTTGGCGGTCGGGCGTGTCTTCAGGCCGAGCCCGATCTTGATCGCCTCCTGCACCGCCAGGTCGCCGGCCGGCCAGGCGTCGCCATGGCGGAGGCAGAACAAGAGATAAACGTCGGCGGTCCACGGGCCGATGCCGGGCAGCGCGGTCAGCGTGTGGTGGGCGACGTCGGCGTCTTCCTCGGCCAACACCTCGAGGTTCAGCCGCTCGGCGGCGAGTTCACGCGCAATATTCTTCAGCGTCTTGATCTTGGCGGCCGAAAGGCCGAGCCGGCCGAGGCGGTCGGCGCGGGTTTTGCGGATGACCTCGTGATCGAACGGATCGAACGCGGCCGCAAGCCGCGCCCAGATCGCGCCGGCGCTCGCAGTCGATAGCTGCTGGCCGCACACGATTGCCGCCAGCCCGGCGAACCCCGGCTCGCGCTGCCGCAGCGCCGGCATGCCGGTGAGCTCGAAAATCGGTTTCAGCCGCGGGTCTTGCTTGACCAGCGCGTGGACGGCGTCTTCGAGGTCGGACTGGCTGTTGAGGTGGATGGTCATTGCTAGCTCGAAACTCTCGGTCGTCATGGCCGGGCTTGTCCCGGCCATCCACGTCTTCTCTTTTCAATCGCACGGCATTCTTAGTTATAGCAAATGGGTGGGACGCAGTTGCGCATTCACTCCGATCCAGGCTTGACATACTTGTCATGAGGCACCGAAGACGTGGATGCCCGGGACAAGCCCGGGCATGACGAGGCCTGCGTGATGCCGCCACCCGTTTTCCGATTCGCGCCGAGCCCGAACGGCTACCTCCATCTCGGCCACGCCTATTCGGCGCTGTTGAATTTCGACCTCGCGCGTCGCGCGGGGGGAAGATTCCTGCTGCGGATCGAGGATATCGACGCTATCCGATGCCGTCCGGAATTCGAGGCGGCGATCTACGAGGACCTCGCCTGGCTGGGGATATCATGGGAAACGCCGGTGCGGCGGCAATCGGAGCATTTTGCGCGCTATCGCGAGGCGGTCGAAAAACTGGCAGGCTTAGACCTGATCTATCCGAGCTTCGAGAGCCGCGCGGAAATCGCCCGTCTGGTGGTGCAACGCGAGGCCGGCGCGCCCTGGCCGCGCGATCCTGACGGGGCGCCGCTCTATCCAGGGCTTGCGAAATCGCTGTCGCCGGAGGAGCGCAGCCGGCTCATCGAGCAGGGCATGCCTTACGCGCTGCGGCTCGACATGGCGGCGGCGCGCGCGCGTGCGAATGAGCTTACCTGGATCGAACTTGGCGAAGGGCCTGACGGCGAGACAGGCGTCGTGAACGCTCACCCGGAAAACTGGGGCGACGTTATTCTCGCGCGCAAGGAAACGCCGACCAGCTATCATCTATCTGTCGTGGTCGACGATGCCTTGCAGGGCGTCACTGACGTGGTGCGGGGCCGCGACCTGTTCTGGTCAACCAGTGTGCATCGTCTGCTGCAACATCTGCTCGGTATTCCCCAACCGGCTTACCGGCATCATCTGCTCATCGCAGATGCAGCGGGCCAAAAGCTGTCGAAATCGACCGATGCCACGGGCTTGCGGGAATTGCGGGGGCAGGGCGCCACGGCTGCCGATATCAGGCGAATGGTTGGATTGCCCGAATCGGTCCCCTAGTTCTACTGGGGGTTGCCCGAAAGGTCTCCGTGACTTTAGCCTCGCTCGCGTGTCATGCTGTCAATGCGCGGGGAAGGGGGATCATGGCAGCAAAGCGGCGCTCACCAGTCACCAAAGGAACTGTCAAGAAGCGGCGACCGAAAAAGCGCATATCGCGGGCCGCGGCTAAAACGCGCGCTACGCGCAAGTCAGCCGCCAAGTCCGCCGTCCCCGGCATGGTTGAAACCGCGCTGGCCGCCTTTGCGCACGAGGTCCGCACGCCGCTTACAGGCATTCTGGCGATCAGCAATCTGCTCGCGACCTCTGAACTGGACGAGCGCGAACGGCGCTGGGTCGACACCATCAAGGCGGGCGCGGAACACCTGGCGAGCCTTGCCACGCTGTTCGTCGATGCCGCGCGTAGCGGCGGTCCCGGGCTCAAGGTGCGGCAGGATTTCTTCGACCTGCGCACGCTTGTTCGCAATGCCGGCGATTCGCTGGCCGGGCGCGCCGCGGCCAAGGGCTTGCAGTCGTCGGTCGCTATTTCCGAAAAGCTTCCGGGATTTGCCATCGGCGATCCCGTTCGTCTGCGCGCCGCGGTGGAAAACCTGATCGACAATGCCGTGAAATTCACCGATCACGGCAGTGTCGCGCTGCAGGTCACGCCCGGGCGCGGCCCGAAAGGCAGGTTCGCCGTCGCATTCGCCGTCTCCGACAGCGGGATCGGCCTCACGCTCAACGAAATCAAGCGCCTGTTCCGGCCATTCTCCCAGGCCAATGTCTCCATTGCATCGCGCTTCGGCGGTGCCGGCCTCGGATTGTCGTCGGTCAAGCAACTGGCGCGCGCCATGGGCGGCGACATTACGGTGGCGCAACGGCGTGGCGGTGGCGCCACCTTCACCCTCACTGTCGTGATGTCGTCCGCTGAAGATGCCGGGACGGCGTCGCCGGGCGTCGATGGCGAGGTCTCGATCAGTTCACCGCGATCGTTGCGGCTACTCAGCGTCGAGGACAATCCGTTTGGCCGCGTCGTGCTCAACGCGATCCTGACCGAGCTCGGTCACCAGACCGAGTTCATCGGCCAGGGCGAGGCGGCGCCGGAGCGGCTCGCGCAGGGCGCATTCGACGCGGTGCTGATGGACATGGTCTTGCCGGGGATCAACGGCGTCGAGGCGATCAGGCGCATTCGCGCGCTTGAGCCGCCGCTCGGGAGCACGCCGATCATCGGCATATCCGGCCGCAGCGAGGACGAGGCGGCCTCGCGCGCCGCCGGCGCCGATATCTTTCTGGTCAAGCCTGTGTCTCCGCGCGCTTTAGCGACTGCGCTGCATGAAGCGACATCCCCTTCGGCAACCGCGACTTCATGATGGCCGCGTTCAGTTCGCCGCCAAAGACGAAAATCGCGGCAATGAAATACAGAAACACCAACGCGATGATGACCGAGGCCAGCCCCGCATACATTGTCACGTAGTTGCTGGCGAAGCGTGCCAGATACTGGCCGAAAACGATGCCCGAGATCAGGGATGCCACCATCGTAAAAACGATGCCTGGAAGGATCTGGAGAAAACTCCGCCGGCCGGAGGGCAGCCAGGCATGCAGCACGAACAGCGCCACCGTCATCGCCGTGATCGTGATGCCGTAGCGGGCGAAAGTGAGCATGCTTTCGTTGGACTCGACGAAGAACGGAATGTGGCGGCGTGCGGTTTCCAGGATCAGGGGACCGAGCACGATCAGGAACGCCATCAAGAGCGACGTGACGGCGGCGACCAGCGTGTAGCCGATCGATTCCAGCCGCAGCCAGTACCACGCCCGCGGCTCGACCACCGAATAGGCGCGGTTCAGCGCGACCCGCAGCGCCTCGACGCCGTTGGAAGCGAAATATACCGCGAGCACCGCGCCAATAGTAAGGATACCGCCGCGCGTCGTGGTCAGCACATCGTGGATTTCCCCTGACAGCGCGTCCGCGACCTGTTGCGGCCAGGTCTGCAGCAAGAGCTCCACCGCGCCGTCGGCGAGCTCCTTGGAGCCGAAAAAACCGGCCAGCGACGTCAGCACGATCAGGAACGGGAACAGCGCCATCAACATCGATAGCGCGATATGGCTCGCAATCGCCCATCCGTCATCGGCGAGGAACGTATAAAACGCCTCCATCACGACGAGGTAGACGTAGCGAATGAGCCTCACATCTCACCTCGATTGCAGTACGGAAGTTCGGTGCTAAACTTGGGCTAGCATCTGATATTATTGGATTAAAGGCCAGATCGTCGAGCGATTGTGCGAGGGGATGTGAACGTGTGGAAGTCGGCGCTTGCCGGTGTTATGTAGCGCCGATGGCATCCTTTTTGAGTTCGGTCGTCCTCCCCATCGCGCTTGCTGCCGTGGCTATCGTGCTGCTGCTCGGTCTCATCAACATGATGCGGGGAGGTTCGCCGAGCCGTTCGCAGAACCTGATGCGGCTTCGGGTATTGCTGCAGTTCATCGCCATCGTCATCACCATGGTCGTGGTTTGGGCGATCGGTAAATAAGGGCAGGAAAGGGAAAGCGCCAATGGTCGTGCTCAACCGCATCTATACCAAGACCGGCGACGACGGTACCACGGCGCTCGGCAGCGGTGAGCGCCGGCCAAAATATGATCTGCGCATCGCAGCCTATGGTACCGTCGACGAGACCAACGCCGCCATCGGCGTGGTGCGGCTGCACCTCGGCGAGGCCCGCGATCTCGATGCGATGCTGGGCCGGATCCAGAACGACCTGTTCGATCTCGGCGCCGATCTCGCGGTGCCCCAGCGGGAGGGCAAGGCCGAGCGCTTAAGGATGCTGTCGAGCCAGGTCGAGCGGCTCGAACGCGATATCGATAGCCTGAACGAGCACCTCGCACCGCTAACCTCGTTCGTCCTGCCGGGCGGCACCCCCGCCGCGGCATACCTGCATCTCGCCCGCACCATATGCCGCAGAGCGGAACGGATCATGGTGGAACTCGCCGCCCGGCCCGAGGAGCCCGTTAGCGCGGCTGCCATTCAGTATATGAACCGCCTGTCGGATTTCCTCTTCGTCGCCAGCCGCGCCATGAACGATAATGGGGCCGGAGACGTGTTGTGGGTGCCCGGTCAGAACCGTTAAGGTAGGCCTTGAAGGTATGGCCTTCCGGGGCCGATTTTTGGCTTTCGCGCGTTGACCGCCGATAACGGGACCTTTAGGTTCCGCGCCCAAGCCGTAGCAAGCTAATAGCAAGCCAATCAAACCCAGAATTCAAGCGAAAGAGGATCGATGAAGGTTCTTGTGCCGGTAAAGCGGGTGGTCGATTTCAACGTCAAAGTCCGCGTCAAGAGCGACGGAACGGGCGTGGAACTCGCCAACGTGAAGATGTCGATGAATCCGTTCGACGAAATCGCCGTCGAGGAAGCGCTGCGGCTGAAGGAAGCCGGCAAGGCGACCGAAGTGGTGGTGGTATCGATCGGCCCGGCGCAGGCCTCGGAGACGATCCGGACCGGTCTTGCGATGGGCGCCGACCGCGGCATCCTCGTCAAGGCCGAAGGCAATGTGGAGCCGCTCGCGGTCGCGAAGATTCTCAAGGCCGTGGCGGATGCGGAACAGCCGGGCCTGATCATTCTCGGCAAGCAGGCGATCGACGACGATTCGAACCAGACCGGCCAGATGCTGGCGGCGCTGCTCGGATGGTCACAGGCGACTTTCGCCTCCAAGCTCGAAGTCGAAGGCAGCGATTTCAAGGTCACGCGCGAGGTCGATGGCGGCCTGCAGACCGTGAAGCTGAAGGGACCGGCGATCGTCACCACCGACCTGCGGCTCAACGAGCCGCGCTACGCCTCGCTGCCCAACATCATGAAGGCGAAGAAGAAGCCGATCGACGACAAGAACGCGTCCGATTACGGCGTCGATCTCACGCCGCATCTCGAAATAGTCAAGACAGCGGAGCCACCCGGCCGCAAGGGAGGCGTCAAGGTCAAGGACGTCGCTGAGCTGGTATCCAAACTCAAGACCGAAGCCGGGGTTCTCTGATGACGACGCTGTTGATTGCCGAACACGATAATGCGTCGATCAAGGACGCCACCAACAAGACGTTGACGGCCGCCGCTGCACTCGGCGCCGACGTGCACGTGCTGGTCGCCGGCGAAAACGCCAAGGCAGCGGCCGATGCCGCGTCCAAGCTCGCCGGGGTCAAAAAGGTGCTGCTCGCGGACAACGCCGCCTATGCCCATGATCTCGCCGAGCCGCTGGCCGCGCTGATCGTGTCGCTGGCGTCCGGCTATGACGCCTTCGTCGCGCCTGCGACCTCGCGCTTCAAGAACGTGATGCCGCGCGTTGCGGCTCTCCTCGACGTGATGCAGGTGTCCGAGATCATCAAGGTGGTTTCGCCCGATACGTTCGAGCGGCCGATCTATGCCGGCAACGCCATCCAGACGGTGAAGTCGAAGGACGCCAAGAAGGTCATCACGGTACGGACATCGACCTTTGCCGCGGCCGGCGAGGGCGGCAGCGCGCCCGTCGAGAACGCCGCGGCCGCGGCCGATCCCGGCCTCTCCAGCTTCGTCGGCGAGGAGGTGGCAAAAAGCGACCGTCCCGAGTTGACCTCGGCCAAGATCATCGTCTCCGGCGGCCGCGCCATGCAGAGCCGCGAGAACTTTGCCAAATATATCGAGCCGCTCGCCGACAAGCTCGGCGCCGGCGTCGGCGCCTCGCGCGCCGCGGTCGATGCCGGCTATGCGCCGAACGACTGGCAGGTCGGCCAGACCGGCAAGGTGGTGGCGCCGGAACTATATGTCGCCATCGGTATCTCCGGCGCGATCCAGCATCTCGCGGGCATGAAGGATTCCAAGGTGATCGTTGCGATCAACAAGGATGAAGACGCGCCGATCTTCCAGGTTGCCGATTACGGCCTGGTCGCGGACCTCTATCAGGCGGTTCCGGAACTGACCGAGGCGCTCGCCAAGCTCGGCAAGTAATGAAGACGGAGCATGATCCGGAAAACCGGAAACCGGTTTTCCGAAAAGATCATGCTCAACAAAAAGATAGAGTGGGATGACGGCTCGAAGAACATGATCCCAGATCGGCCGGACGCGCAACGTTCGGCCGATCTTTACCTTATGCGGTTGCAAGCGAAGTTGATTAAGCTTCGCGTGAAGAATACGTGCCAATGATAAGATTGAAACCTCGCGTCGGACTATATCGTATCGTAACCGAGGTCTAGAGATGAACAGGCGCGATGTGCGCGCCGTTCCGGTGGATGACAAGATGACGGTGACAATCAACAAGGTCGGCGTGATCGGCTCGGGCCAGATGGGCAACGGCATCGCGCATGTGGCGGCGCTGGCCGGTCTCGATGTGGTGCTCAATGACGTGTCCGACGAACGGCTGAGGTCGGCGATGGCGACCATCAACGGCCATCTGTCGCGCCAGGTCGCCAAAAAGGCCATCACCGAGGACGCCCGTAAGCAGGCGCTCGCGCGCATCAGCTCCAGCGAGACGCTGGATGGTCTGGCGGACTGCGATCTCGTGATCGAGAGCGCGGTCGAAAAGGAAGAGGTCAAGCGCAAGATATTTCACGAGCTCTGCTCGGTGCTGAAGCCGGAAGCGATCGTCGCTACCAACTCCTCGTCGATCTCGATCACGCGGCTCGCCGCCTCGACCGATCGTCCCGAGCGCTTCATCGGCATTCATTTCATGAATCCGGTGCCGGCGATGGAACTGGTGGAACTGATCCGCGGCATCGCCACCGACGATCTGACGTTCGACACTGCCAAGGAATTCGTCACGAGGCTCGGCAAGCAGGTCGCGGTGTCAGAGGATTTCCCGGCCTTCATCGTCAACCGCATCCTGCTGCCGATGATCAACGAGGCGATCTACACGCTTTACGAGGGCGTCGGAAACGTCGAGGCGATCGATGCCGCGATGAAGCTCGGCGCGCATCATCCGATGGGGCCGCTGGAACTGGCCGATTTCATCGGGCTCGATACCTGCCTGTCGATCATGCAGGTGCTGCACGAGGGGCTGGCTGATTCGAAATACCGGCCGTGCCCGCTTCTGGTGAAATATGTCGAGGCCGGCTGGCTCGGCCGCAAGACACAGCGCGGCTTCTACGACTACCGCGGCGACAAGCCGGTTCCGACGCGCTGATTTCTCGTCATTGCCGGGCTTGACCCGGCAATCCATCTTTTTGAAAACGCATCTTGCGAAGGCCGATGGATGCGCTGGTCAAGCCCGCGCATGACGTCCGCGGGTTGTGGCCGTCGATTTTTTCCCGCTCTACCCTCACCTCCAGAATTCGTTAACCGGTGCCGGGGTAGGGTGCTCTCACGTTTGAGGAGTGCTGCGTATGGATATGATGGCTATGGTTTCGAGCATGCTCGCGATGCAAGCGGCGGGCACGCAGCAGCAGATTCAGACCTCGATCATCAAACAGAACGCGGATGCCGAGAAGGCTGCGGTTCACACTTTGCTGGGCATCCCCTCGAGCGCCAATCTCGCCCCCGGCGTCGGCGGCAATCTCGATATTGCGGCCTAACCCGGCCGGTTTCACTGGGCGATGGCATCAACGAACAGTCGCCCGGCGGCAAAAAGCAGGGCCAGATAGGTGAAGATCATCCCGAAGCCGCGCACGGGATCGGAAGCGCGGAGCATGCCGAACGCGTGCAGCAGTCGTCCTAAGGCAAGCACTCCGCCGATGGCCCCGACCATCCAGGCCGGCGCTGCATGAGCCTCCACCAGGCCCAGGACGATGATGCCCAGCGGCACGTATTCAATGAAATTGCCTTGCGCGCGGATGCGCCGATGCAGAATCTCGTCGGTGCTGTCGCCCGTCATGTCCCCCACCTTTAGGCGTCGCAGGGAGACCGGAAACGAGAGAGCGACCAGGGCGACGGCGTAGGCGGCCGCAAATAGCGAGGTGATGGGAAGGATCGTCATTTGGAGCTGCTTCAGGCCTTTGCTTGCGGGGATCCGTGAAGGCGAACATGCCTGCGAACTGACAGGAACGGGGACGTTGGTGGTTTTTGCCGCGTCAGAGCACCGCTGCCTGCACGTAGGGCGACGGCATTTCGCGAGCGGCGTTCTGCGTGACGAAAGAGGCGATCAGCAGCGCGAGGCCCACCGCTGCCGGCACGGCGCCGCCGGGCTTACGAACACCGAGGTGTGCCAAGCCTGACAGCAGCAGGTGATAGAACATGCCGGCATAGGCGAGATCGCTGAGCGCCACGTTGACGCGCGACAGGATGGCGGCCGCGCCCAGGACCTTCACGGCGATCATGACTTGCACGAGGTAGGCCGGATAGCCGAGGTCGGTAAGCGCCTGACCAGCCCAGTCCCTTCGCGCTACGTACATGATAGCGGAAGCGAGATAGAGCAGGCACAGAAGCGCCGTGCTGATCCAATAGGTGTAATTTGCGGCCATGAGGTCTTCCTGATTGCTGTTGCCGCAGCAACATCTCTCTCATCGACTTTGTTGGTTGGTCTGGACGCGCGTTTTCGTTTGCGCGTCTGCAGCACATCGAAAATGTCGACTAAGATTGATATTAACAAGTAGGATGAATAACTCGCGGTTAGTATGGAAAACCAGACTATGGCCGACCACGAGATCAACATGCACGAGGAGATGCGGCGCGTTCGCGCTGCTCTCGGGCAAGTGGAAGCTGGAGATCATGTGGCTGCTCAATCAGCGGGTCTACCGTTTCGGGCAGCTGCGAAAGGCAATCCCCGGGATCACCCAGCATATGCTGACGGCACAACTGCGCGAGCTCGAAGCAGACGGTCTGGTATCGCGCACGGTGTTTGCGGAAGTGCCGCCGCGCGTCGAATATGACATCACGCCCAAGGCGCGTGGGCTCGGGCCCGCGATGGAGGCGCTGACGGCCTGGTGGAACGAGTTTGGAAAAAGCGTGCCGGCGAGACCGAGCTCGCGCGGTCGCAAAACTAAGAGCAGCTAGGAATTCGTGCTGCCCCCGATGGCCAGCGCATTGGCGGTCCGTCAGGACCCCGCCTTCATCGGCTGCATGGCGGCCTTGATCAGCTTGATGGCGTCATCACTGGCCCATTCGGCGGGACCGGCAAGGTTGGCGATCTCGCAGCCCTGGCCGTCCACCAGCACCGAGGTCGGCATGCCAAGCGCCTTGCCTATGCTCTTAAGGTCTTGAAAAACCTTGGCTTTTGAATCAGCGAAATAGCCGAGCCGGGTCAAATTGGCCTCTTTGAGGAAGTTTTTCGGCTTCTCGGGGTCGCGGGTGTCGATGTTGACGGCGACCACCTCGAAATCCTTGCCGCCAAGCTTGGCCTGCAGGCTGTCGAGCGCCGGCATTTCTTTACGACAGGGCACGCACCAGGTGGCCCACAAGTTCACCAGCACGGTCTTGCCGCGCCATTCCGAGAGCTTTCGGGGCTTGCCCTCGGCATCCTCGAAGGCGAGATCGGGCAGCCGCAAGGGCGCCGTCGCCATGGTCAGCGCGGCCACCTCGCCATGCGCCAGCGGCGCGATCTTGCGGGCCAGCTCGACGGCCATGCTACAGGTGGGATCGCCGCCGGCACCGCGCTTGAAGCCGCCGAGGCCGTAAAACGCGCCCAATCCGACGACGCCCGCAGCCGCTACCGCACCGATGGCGATCGGGATCCGGCGCCTCGTGGCCGGGCGGGGCGGGGACATTTCGGGCATATCGTTTGTCATCCTGTATCAGATACGGCTATGCAGGGCTCAAGATTACGGTCGAGTTACGGCCGAAACCGGCGCGGCGTTTTGCGTCACTCGACGATATAGATGGCAAGGCTTGGGAAGTCATGAGCAACAAGATGTGGGGCGGCCGGTTCACCGAGCGTCCCGATGCGATCATGGAGGAAATCAACGTCTCGATCGACGTCGACCGTCACCTCTATGCCCAGGACATCGCCGCGTCCAAGGCCCACGCCGCGATGCTGGCGGCGCAAGGCATTATCACCGCGAGTGATGCGAAAAATATCGGCAAGGGTCTAGACACGATTTTGTCAGAAATCGGCAAGGGCTCGTTCGACTTCAAGCGTACGCTCGAAGACATCCATATGAACGTCGAAAGCCGGCTTTCCGAACTGATCGGGCCGGCGGCGGGGCGGCTGCACACCGCGCGCTCCCGCAACGACCAGGTGGCGACCGATTTCCGTCTCTACGTGCGCGACACGATCGACGAGACGGACGCGGCGCTCGCCGCCTTCCAGCATGCGCTGGCGGAACGGGCGCTCGAACATGCCGCGACCGTGATGCCGGGCTTCACGCATCTGCAGACCGCCCAGCCCGTGACGTTCGGGCATCATCTCCTGGCCTATGTCGAGATGGCCGCGCGCGACCGCGGCCGCTTTGCCGACGCGCGCAAGCGGCTGAACGAATCGCCGCTCGGTGCCGCAGCGCTGGCCGGAACCTCGTTTCCGATCGACCGGGCTGCGACCGCGAAAGCGCTCGGCTTTGACCGGCCGATGGCCAATTCGCTGGATGCGGTGTCGGACCGCGACTTCGTGCTGGAGACCCTGTCGGCGGCGTCGATCGCAGCCGTGCACATGTCGCGCTTTGCCGAGGAAATCGTGATCTGGACCTCGCCGCTGGTCGGGCTGGTGCGGCTCTCCGACAAGTTCACCACCGGCTCCTCGATCATGCCGCAGAAGCGTAATCCCGATGCGGCCGAACTGGTGCGCGCCAAGACCGGCCGGGTGATCGGTGCCCTGAACGGTCTCCTGATCGTGATGAAGGGCCTGCCGCTCGCCTATCAAAAGGACATGCAGGAGGATAAGCAGGGCGCGATGGAGGCGTTTTCCGCGCTATCGCTGGCAATTCGCGCGATGACCGGCATGGTCCTCGACCTGGTGCCGGACGAGGCGCGAATGAAGGCCGCGGCCGGCGAAGGGTATGCCACCGCCACCGATCTGGCCGATTGGCTGGTGCGGACGCTGAAAATGCCGTTCCGCGATGCGCACCATGTCACCGGCCGCATTGTCGGTCTCGCCTCGAAACAGGGCGTGGCGCTGCACGAGTTGCCGCTGAAGGCGATGCAGGAGGTCGAGCCTGACATCACGGCGGACGCCCTGCGTGTACTGTCGGTGGAAGCCTCCGTCAAAAGCCGGACCAGCTATGGCGGCACGGCGCCGAAGAACGTGCTTATCCAGGCCAAAGCCTGGCTGAAACGGCTGGAAAAAGAGCGAAAACAGGCTTGAAGAGAAAAATTTCGCTGCAATTTCATGGTTGTCCGTGGCCCATCGGCACTCGCCAGACCGAGGCAATCTTTGTATGGTGCGCCGCGCATTGGGGATTTCGTCGTGATCAGTAACTACCGCCCGTCATCGTCGGGATGGGCCATCATCCTGTTGAGCGTGACCGCGCTCGCGCTCGGGGGCTGCGGACGCAAAGGCGGGCTCGACCTGCCGCCGAACGCGCCGCAGGCGCAGGCCACCTCCGATACCGAGGCCGAGCGCGCGGCGCAGCCCGGCGTGTTCAACTCGACCTACGGGTCCGAGGCGGCGCCCACCGCCGCCAAAGGCGGCAAGAAGAAATTCGTTCTCGATCCGCTGCTGGACTGAGACTGAGCGCGCCATGAATCACTTCGACTATCGCAACGGCGTGCTGCACGCCGAGGCCGTCAACCTGTCCGAGCTCGCCGATGCTGTCGGCACGCCGTTCTATTGCTATTCGACGGCGACGCTGGAGCGCCACTACCGCGTCTTCACCGAGGCCTTTGCCGGCGAGAAGACGCTGGTCTGTTACGCCATGAAGGCGAATTCCAACCAGTCGGTGCTGCGCACATTGGCAAAGCTCGGCGCCGGCGCCGACGTGGTGTCGGGCGGCGAACTGAAGCGCGCGCTGGCGGCGGGGATACCGCCGAGCAAGATTCTATTTTCCGGCGTCGGCAAGACCGAGATAGAACTGCGCGCGGCCCTGGCGGCCGACATTCTTTGCATCAACGTCGAGTCCGAGCCCGAACTGGAATTGCTGTCGAAGCTCGCGGTCCAGGCCGGCAAGACCGCGCGGATTTCGGTGCGGGTCAATCCCGATGTCGATGCCGGCACCCACGCCAAGATCGCCACCGGCAAGTCCGAGAACAAGTTCGGCATACCGATCGAGCGGGCGCGCGAAGTCTATGCCCAAGCGGCCAAGCTGCCGGGGATCGAGGTGACCGGCACCGACATGCATATCGGCAGCCAGATCACTGATTTGAGCAAGATGGAAACCGCGTTCCGCATCCTGTCGGATTTCGTGCTGACGCTGCGTTCCGATGGCCACAACATCTCGCATATCGATTTCGGCGGCGGCCTCGGCATCCCCTATCATGCCGACCGGGAAGCGCCGCCGCTGCCGTCCGCCTACGCTGCGATGGTCAAGCGGGTGACGCATAATCTCGGCTGCACGCTGATGTTCGAGCCCGGGCGGATGATCGTCGGCAATGCCGGCATCCTCGTCTCCCGCGTCATCTATGTGAAGCCGGGCGAGGCCAAGAACTTCGTCATCATCGACGCCGCGATGAACGACCTGATCCGCCCCACCCTTTATGAAGCCCATCACGATATCCTGCCGGTGCGCGAGGCCGCGAAGGACGCGCGCACGATCACCGCCGATGTGGTGGGTCCGGTCTGTGAAACCGGCGACTATGTCGCGCTCGACCGCAAGCTGCCCGAGCCTAAGGCCGGCGATCTCATCGCGATCATGACCGCCGGTGCGTACGGCGCGGTGCAGTCGGGCTTCTACAACACGCGCCCCCTGGTGCCGGAAGTCCTCGTCAAGGACGACCAGTACGCTGTGGTGCGCCCGCGCATCGAGGTCGAGGAACTGATCGCGATGGATAAGCCGGCGCCCTGGCTGTGAGCCCGCTGATGGCGCCACAATAGCGTTGTCGTCCCTGCGTTCGCAGGGACGACGAGAGATCACTTCCCCATCACTTTACCTCATCCTACGCAATGCTGAAGCGTCCGTCAGACGGTTTCGGTTCTATTGGCCGTTATCACCGAACTCGTTCTTTGCGCTGCGTCATAGACCTTGACCTGAAGCATCGGGAATTTGGTCTTGAGTTCCCGCGCTTTCTTTTCGGCGGCTTCCTTTGTGTCGAACACCGCCTTCATCTGACCGTCGACCTCCATGCCGAAGCCTTCCGTGATCGTGACATCGGCGCGCATGATGTTCCTGGGTATTGGCTCCTCGGCCATCGTGGTTATGGGTTTTCTTATCATGGATATTTCCTCCTGCGTTCTGGCTGCTGCCGCATTGGGCGCGCACGACGAGGATGGACGTTTCGCTAAAACTTCTCCTGTTCAGCCAGCAACTTGAAATCGGTTTCTGGGCTCTTATCTAAAACGCAGTCGATATGGATTTGTTCGGCGGGCCCTCACGCTTCGCGCGCCAGGAACACCGCACCCTCGCACTTTTGAGCGCCGCCCTCAGTGGCCCATCGACTGGATTGCAGCACGACAATTCCTCCAATGAACGTCGCACGGCTCTGCCGGAGCGGCATATGGACCAACATGAAATACATTTCGGAACTTAAGCCGGTAACGGCACAACCACGCCCAAATGCGAAAGTTATGACCGGTGCAGTGCGCCGACGATCGCGGCCCGCTCAAAGAAATGAGTCGTCCGGGTTCCCTCGCCCTCAGGCGAAGAATGCTCAGAGCGCAGAAAAAAACTATGAACGCTACCTGGCCTTGGCCCGCGCTGAAGCTCTGAAGGGAGACCGGATCGCAGCGGAGAATTACTTCCAGCATGCCGAGCACTATTTCCGGTCGATGGCGAAGAACGCGAACTAGAACGTAGGATAGGTAGATCGAAGCGATACTCATCCTAAACGAGCCGATGGGTATCGCTGCGCTCCACCCATCCTACTGGCTGTCGTCCCTGCGAACGAACGCAGGGACGACGAGAGATCACTTTAGATCACTTTGTTTTCGTACCGCCGACCACCACACCCGCCGCCTTTTCGATCGGCTTGATTGCGGCGGTAAAGTCCGACTCCGCGCCCTCGTCGCGGATCACGACTTCCCACAGGCGACCGACTGCTTCGGCGACTTCCATCGATAGCCCCAGCGATTTCATCTCCTCCAGCGCGAGCCGTACGTCCTTCACCATCAAGCCGGTGGCGAAGCCGAAATCGAAGCTGCGCGGCAGCACCGCGCGCGGAAACTTGTCGCGGCTGGCCGTGTTGAGGCCCGATCCGGCGTTGATGACGTCGATCATCACGGCCGGATCGAGCCCTGCCTTGACGCCCATCACCACCGCTTCCGACGTCGCCACCATGGCCGTTGCGGAGAGGAAGTTGTTGGCAAGTTTCATCGTCTGCGCTGAGCCGGGTTTCTCGCCGATGAAGAACACTTTTCCGATCACGTCGAGCGCGGGTTTTGCGATTTCGAAATCGGCGCGCGGGCCGGAGACCATGACGGCCAGTGTTCCCTTCTCCGCGCCACCGACGCCGCCGCTCACGGGGCTGTCGATCTGCACGATGTTCTTGGCTCCCAGCAGGCCGTGAATTTTAGCGGCCATCTGCGAGCCGACGGTGGAGAGGTCGATGAAGCGCTTGACGCGCCTGCCTTCGATCACGCCACCGGCGCCGGTCGCGACGTCGAGCGAGGCCTGCAGCGACGGCAGGCTCGCCAGCACCGTCTCGCAGCGGTCGGCGATGTCCTTGGGCGAGGATCCTGCTTGCGCGCCCATCGCGACCAGCTTGTCCGTCGCTTCTCTCCGCGTATCGAACACGGTGAGCTGATGACCCGCCTCGATCAGCCGGCGCGCCATGGGGAAGCCCATATTCCCAAGGCCGATGAATCCGATTTCCATGGTGATGTTTCCTGTGATCTCGTCATTGCGAGGAGCGAAGCGACGAATACACCGTCATTCCGGGATGGTGCGCTAGCACCAGACCCGGAATCTGTGTCTTCTGGTCCATGACGATTCCTCACGTATTTTTACGGTTCCGGATCGACGTTATGGGGCTGGAGCCTGGCAGTCACGCCTTCGTGTTATGCGTATTTCCGGGTGTGGGTTACCCCGGGAACAGGTGCCTCATTGCCGCCGTTGTGCTAGGCTGACTTGTCGGCAACCCGGAGAGATTGTTGAGCGGCGCTTCACCTGACCCCACAAAATCCACACGCGAGCCGGATGTTGTTGCTCGGCTTCGACTGACGCAGGCCCTGCAACGGGCTCAATATGCGATCACGTGGGAGCGCGCCTGGCCGGGCATCGCCCGGTTTTTGTGTGTCATCGGACTGTTTCTAGTGGTGTCCTGGGCCGGACTATGGCTGGCGCTGCCATTCCTTGCGCGCGCGATTGGCGTCAGCCTGTTCGTCCTGCTGGCGCTGGCTGCGTTGTTCCCGCTCGCGCGTTTTCGCTGGCCGACCCGTGAAGAGGGCTTGAACCGGCTCGACCGCGGTACCGGCATTCGCCATCGACCGGCGACCGCGCTCACCGATACGCTTACGACCAAGGACCCGATCGCCCAGGCGCTGTGGCGGGAGCAGCGCGAGCGCACGCTGGCCTCGATCAAGCGGATCCGCGCCGGGCTGCCTTCGCCGCGGCTGGCGATCCACGATCCCCGGGCGCTGCGCGCACTGGTCGTGGTGATGCTGGCGGCCGCCTATGTCGCCGCCGGCGACGAGCGCCGGCTGCGCATTGCCGCGGCGTTCGACTGGAACGGCGTGCTGGCGCCGGCCAACGTCCGGGTCGATGCCTGGGTGACCCCGCCGGTCTATACCGGCAAGCCGCCGGTCATTCTGTCCGCCGCCAATAGGGATGCGGCTTCGCCCGATAGCGGAGCACCGTTGCCGGTGCCTTCCGGCAGCACGCTGCTGGTGCGTTCCAGCGGCGGCACGATCGACGTCGTGGTCGGCGGTGGCGTGACCGAGGTTGCGCCGGGCGAGCAGGCGCCGAAGGGCACCAACGAACGGCATTTCAAGATCACGGGCGACGGCTCCGCCCATGTCCGCGCGCCGTCCGGCCAGCCGATGTGGCGATTCGCGGCTATGCCCGACCGTGCGCCGACCATCTCGCTGGCGAAGGATCCGGAACGCCAGGCCCGCGGCTCGCTGCAGATGTCCTACAAGATCGAGGACGATTACGGCGTCACCGAAGCGCGCGCGCAGTTCGTCGCCCGCACCACCGATGCAGCCAAGGAAAGCAAGAACAAGGAGGCCGACAAGGCCGAGCCGCGGCCGCTGTTCGAGCCGCCGCAGTTTGCGCTGGTGCTGCCGAATGCACGCACCCGCAACGGCGTCGGCCAGACGGCGAAGGATCTCAGCGAAGATCCCTATGCCGGCGCCGACGTGACGCTGACGCTCACCGCCAAGGACGAGGCCGGCAGTGAAGGCAAGAGCGAGCCGTTCAACATGCGGCTGCCGGAACGGCTGTTCACCAAGCCGTTGGCGCGCGCCCTGATCGAGCAGCGCCGTATTCTGGCGCTCGACGCCAACCAGAATTCGCAAGTCTATACCGCGCTTGATGCGCTGATGATTGCGCCGGAACTATTCACGCCGGAAGCCGGGCATTATCTCGGGCTCTTCAGCGTTAAGCACCAACTGGAGGCGGCGCGCACCGACGCCGCCCTGCGTGACGTCGTCGCCAGCCTGTGGGCGCTTGCGGTGACCATCGAGGACGGCAACATCACCGATGTCGACAAGGCGCTGCGCGCGGCTCAGGAAGCGCTCAAGCAGGCGCTGGAGCGTGGTGCCACCGATGAGGAGATCAAGAAGCTCACGGACAATCTGCGCGCCGCGCTGGATAATTTCCTGCGCCAACTCGCCGAGCAGTTCCGCAACAATCCGCAGCAGTTGGCGCGTCCGCTCGATCCGAACACGAAGATGCTGAGCCAGCAGGATCTCAAGAGCATGCTCGACCGGCTGGAGCGGATGTCGCGTTCCGGCGACAAGGATGCCGCCAAGCAGCTCTTGGAACAGCTCCAGCAGATGCTGGAAAATCTGCAGATGGCGCAGCCGGGTCAGGGCGGCGACGACATGGAGCAGGCGCTGAACGAGCTCGGCGACATGATCCGCAAGCAGCAGCAATTGCGCGACAAGACCTACAAGCAGGGCCAGGACTCCAGGCGCGACCGTATGCGCGGCAAGCAGGGTGACAAGCAGGGCGACCAGAGCATGGGCGACCTGCAGCAGGACCAGCAGGGCCTGCGCGACCGGCTGAAGAAATTGCAGGAAGAACTTGCCAAGCGCGGCATGGGGCCCGGACAGCGCGGCCAGCAGGGCCAACAGGGTCAGCAGGGCCAGCGCGGCGAACAGGGGCAGGGCCAGCAGGGTCAAGGCGGCGACCAGGGCGACGGCGAGGACGGGCTCGATCAGGCCGATTCGGCGATGGGCGATGCCACCGGCCGGCTCGGCGAAGGCAATGCCGACGGCGCGGTCGATTCGCAGGGGCGGGCACTGGATGCGCTGCGCAAGGGTGCCCAGAGCCTGGCCGAGGCCATGCAGCAGGGTGACGGCGACCAGCCGGGCGATGGCCCCGGCAATCCGAGGGGCCGCCAGCAGGGCGCAGCCAACTCCAGCGATCCGCTGGGACGGCCGCTGCGCCACAACGAGTTCACCGACGATTATACGGTGAAGATCCCCGGCGAGATCGACGTGCAGCGGGTGCGCCGTATCCTGGAAGAACTGCGCCGCCGTCTCGGCGATCCGTCCCGCCCGCAGATCGAACTCGATTACATCGAGCGACTGCTGAAGGATTATTGAGGGCGACGTGGGCGCCATCGACGCGCCCGCTTGTCATACGCGGGCTTGACCCGCGTATCCATCATCTTCGCAGGAGCCTTCTCGGACGATGGATTGCCGGGTCAAGCCCGGCAATGACGAGTGGAGGACGGGGCGCCATGCGGGCAACTTCCGAACTACCCCGCCTTCCCGGCCGCCAGCGCGTCCGCCACCGCCGTGCGGATGTCGTGCACCGCGAACGGCTTTGTCACCACGTCATGCACGATGGCGTTGAGGCCGGAGGCGCGTTCGCGCTGATCGGCGAAACCGGTCATCAACAGGATCTTCAGGTTGGGAAAATCGCGCGCCGCCGTCAGCGCCAGCGCGATGCCGTCCATCACTGGCATCTGGATGTCGGTCAGCAGCAGGTCGAACATGCCTTGCTCGCGGGTCAGGATATCGAGCGCTTCGGCGCCGTCCTCGGCGGTGACGGTCTCATGGCCGTCCATGGCGATGGCGCGCGCCACCAGGGTGCGCATCGAATCCTCGTCGTCGGCTATCAGTACGCGTGGCATTGGTCTCTCGCCTCAGGGATGCCCGGTCTGGTTCAGGCGTGGCCGCCCGCCAGATCCCGCTTGTTGAAGAAGCGTACGTCGATATTGCGGCCTTCGGGCGGCGGCGAAGCCAGCCGCGACTTGAAATAGGCGCGTTCGCCGGGCTTGAGCACCGGCTGCTCGAGCGCTGCGTTCCAGGCGTAGATCTCGGTGCCCTCCGCGTCGCGGACGGAAAAGCGCAGCCGCGGCAATTCGACCGGCTTTTTGGTCTCGCCTATGATCACGCCTTCGATGACCAGCACCGGCTTGCCGTCCACGGTCTCGTTGGTGACCTTGATGTCCTTGAACGCCAGCCCGCGCAGGTTTACGTCCAGCCCGACCATCTTGTAGAACGTCGCGGTCTGCGGCAGCAGACGCACGACGTCGGTGCGCCAAATCATCAGCGCCAGTATCAGCGCGCCCATCGCGGCGCAGGCGGTCGGCAGGCCGACGGAGGGCATGAATGGAATGCGGGGCAGGGCTGGCAGCCGGAAAAGACGCGCCAGCCGTTCGCGGTGGGTGGTGATCCGGACCTCCTCATAGTCCTCCGCGTCCCGCCGGGCGACCGATGGCCAGTCGCTATCGCCGCCCTGGTGCGAATCCTCGGCCTCGGCCGGCCAGCCGGCCGAAATCGAGGGGCTGTCGACCACCGGGGCGTCCTGGCCCTCTTCCTCGCGCGCCAGCGCCTCCCATTCGGCCGCCGCATCGTTCACGGGCGGTGGGCTCGATGGCGCCATGGCGGGCACGGCGGCCGCCATTTCGATCGCGTCCTCAGGCCGCGCCAGCCAGGTTTCCTTGCAGCGGGAGCAGCGGACGGTGCGTCCGCCGGCGCCCAGGGTACCCGGATTGATGGCGTAAGATGTTGTACAATGAGGGCAAACGATATGCACGGAGCCCATCTCCACAGTGTCTTTGCCTCGATGCTACATAGCGACCGTTAACGAATCGGAAACCATAACGGTCGCAAAACCGTTTTGTCCGGTTAGTACCCAAACCAGCGGACTACGAGCCCAAAGTCCAGGTTCGGGTCCAGGTTCAGGTACAAGTCCGGGGTTTCCGGCCACGGTCTACGCTGAGCGGAGCTCGGCCACGGTCCACGCCGAGCGGAGCTCGGCAACTGCCCACGCCGAGCGGAGCTCGGCAACTGCCCATGTCGAGCGGAGCTCGACCACGGCTCATGTCGAGCGGAGCTGAGCTTGGTTCGGTTCGAAAATGTTGGTTTGCGGTACGGGCTCGGCCCGGAGATTTTGCGCGACCTCTCCTTTGTGATTCCGGCCCATTCGTTTCAGTTTCTCACGGGACCCTCGGGCGCCGGCAAGACCTCGCTGCTGCGGCTGCTGTTTCTGTCGTTGCGGCCGACGCGCGGTCTCGTCAATCTGTTCGGCCAGGATGTCTCGCTTCTCGGCAAGGATCAGATCGCGAACCTGCGCACGCGCATCGGCATCGTGCTGCAGGATTTTCGACTGCTCGACCACATGACGACCTATGAGAACGTGGCGCTGCCGTTTCGCGTGATGGGCCGTGAAGAATCCAGCTATCGCCGGGAGGTGATCGATCTCCTGAGATGGGTCGGGCTCGGCGAGCGCATGGATGCGCTGCCGCCGATCCTGTCCGGCGGTGAGAAGCAGCGCGCCGCGATCGCGCGCGCGGTGATCTCGCGGCCACAATTGCTGCTGGCGGACGAACCGACCGGCAGCGTCGATCCGACGCTCGGCCGGCGCTTACTGCGGTTGTTTATCGAATTGAACAGGCTGGGCACCGCGGTGATCATCGCGACCCACGACATCACGCTGATGGACCAGTACGAGGCGCGGCGGATGGTGCTGCACCAGGGACGGTTGCACATCTATGAGTAGGGCTGGTGACGAGCATGGGCCGCTGGTGGACCTCGGCAACGAACGTCCGCAGGTGCCGGCGCGCGCACGCAACATGTCGCCGATCGTGCCGCGGGCATCGATCTCCGGCCGCGCGCTGGTCGCCGTCGTCGCCATCATGACGTTCCTTGCTTCCATCACCACCGGCACCGTGCTGCTGGTCAGCGCGTCCGCGGCGGAATGGCAGTCCGAAGTTGCCAGCGAAATCACCCTTCAGGTGCGCCCGCAATCAGGCCGCGATCTCGAGCGCGATATGACCGCGGCGGCGGAAGCGATGCGGACGCAGCCCGGCATCGTCCAGGTCAAGCCGTTCAGCAAGGACGAATCGGCGAAATTGCTGGAGCCGTGGCTCGGCAGCGGCCTGTCGATCGATCAACTGCCGGTGCCGCGTGTGATCGTGGCGCGCGTCCAGCCCGGCACCACGCTCGATCTTGCGGCTTTGCGCAGGGCCGTGATGCAGGTGGCGCCCACGGCGAGCGTCGACGATCACCGCGCCTGGATCGAGCGCATGCGCTCAATGACCGGGGCGACCGTATTCGCCGGCGTCGGAATTCTCGCGCTGGTGATCGTGGCGACGATTATCTCGGTTTCGTTCGCGACCCGCGGCGCGATGGCGGCGAACCGGCCGATCGTCGAGGTGCTGCATTTCGTCGGCGCCGGCGACCGCTATATCGCCAACCATTTCCTGCGGCATTTTCTCAGGCTCGGGCTGGAGGGCGGGGTGATCGGCGGCGGCGCCGCGATGCTGGGTTTCGGCTTCTCCGAATCGATCGCCGGCTGGTTCTCGGGCACCCCGGTTGGCGATCAGTTCGCAGCACTGTTGGGGACATTTTCGCTGCCGCCCTCGGGTTACCTGGCACTCGCGGTACAGGCCGTGGCCATCGCCGCCATTACCGGCTGGGCCTCGCGGCGAACGCTGTTCGCCACGCTGGACGACATCGATTGACGCGGGCAGTGGGGGGCGGCGAAGCATGTTCTGGGCATGATCCGGGGCCGGGACTCCAATTCGCGTAAAAACGTTCTAGAATTGTACATGGGAAGAGGATCGCCGGACTACATGGATCTGCAGCACGACGACAGCATGCCGAGAGCGCCGGCCGCGCGGCCGCACGGATGGCTGCGCGCGGCCATCGTCGGCACCATGGCGATCCTGTTCGTCGGCGCGGCCATGGGCTTCGTCGCCTTCCTCTCGCAATTGCGCGGCGTCGAAATCAAGCCGTCGCGCAGCGCCGACGGCATCGTGGTGTTTACCGGCGGCTCGTCGCGGGTGTCGGATGCGATGGAATTGCTGGCCGGCGGTTACGGCAAGCGGCTCTTGATTTCGGGCGTGCATCCGACCAACGCCGTGAGGGACATTTCGCGCTCGCTGCCCGACAACCAGTCGCTGCTCGGCTGTTGCGTCGATCTCGACCGGTCCGCCATCAACACGCGCAGCAATGCCGCGGAGACGCGGCGCTGGGCCCGCGAGCGCGGCTTCAAGTCGCTGATCGTGGTGACGTCCAACTACCACATGCCGCGCGCCATCCTGGAATTGTCGCATGCAATGCCTGACATCACGCTGATTCCGTTCGCGGTGATCGGCGAGCGATGGCGCGATGAGCCGTGGTGGACCAGCGGCGCGACGCTGCGTCTCTTGCTGTCGGAATATGTGAAATATGTCGCCGCCGAGGTGCGTGTCCGGCTGGCCGATGCCGGCATTGAACTCGCGCCCGAATCCTCCGATCAGCCCGCGCAGGCGCCGCGCCGGCCGGCCACGGCGCAAGCCAACTGACCGGCTTTCACCTGCTTGCTAAAGATTCTGCGCAGGAGCGGGCAGCGGATGCTGGTCGTGCAGCATCGCCGCGAGCCGGTGCAACTGCGAATCGCGAAAGCCGGCCGCCTCGATCGCCTTTACGGTGGCCAGAACATAGTCGCGGTTGACGCCGGACTGGCCGTGCCCTTGCAACACGTGACGCAATTGTTCTGCCAGCGACAGCCGTCCGGCATATTGCACATGGCCGCGGTCGACCACGTAGACGAGCGCGCTGACGCGCTGGCGCGCCTCGTTCTCCAGCCACACCGATCGTTTCACCTCGCGGTACACCGAGGTGACCTGCTCGCGCTCGCGCAAATAGGCGATGGTTGCGGCGCGATTCTTTTCCGCGATCCGGAACGCGACGCCGCGACAGGCGCCGCCGCGGTCGAGCCCGAGCACGAGGCCGGGCTTTTCCGGCGTGCCGCGATGCACGAAGGAATAGACGCAGAGCGCGCGGTGTTCGCCGATCAGCCGTGCTGGAACCCGTTCGAGGAAGTCGAAGCCCGGGCGCCACATCAGGGAGCCGTAACCGAACACCCAGAGGTCGCCTGTCGAGAATTCCGTATCGTTCATGGTAGTCGCGGACATGCCTGCGCATCGCTACCAGAACCGCGCGACAAAGCGAAGTGGATTCAATGCCTTTTGTTGCGGGAAGTGGATGCTTACATTTGACAAAATCGCTAGCCAAAGGACGCCGCATGCCTGACATGAACCCTGCGCCGCGCCGGCGCCCGCTGTGGCGCCTCTTCATCTTGCCTGCACTGCTCGTCGTCGCCGCCGCGGCATGGAGCGCGTTCTGGTTCTATGCCGCTTCCGAAGTTGGCGTGCGCGCCGACGCGTGGGCGGTGCAGGAAGCGAAAGCCGGCCGGGTCTATGCCTGCGGCAAGCGTTCGGTGGCCGGCTTCCCGTTCCGCTTCGAAGTCCGCTGTGACGATGCCAGCGTGTCGCTGATTTCGCAGACCGCAGGCGCGCAGGTGCCGTTCGTGGCGCGGCTCGGCGAGATCATGGTGATCGCGCAGATCTACCAGCCGAGACTCCTGATCGCCGAGTTCAAGGCGCCCGCGACGCTGGCCGATCGCGGCCAGCCGCCGTCGATGAAGGTGAACTGGACGAGCGGCCGCAGCAGCGTGACGGGGTTACCCGATATTCCGCAGCGCGCGTCCATCGTGTTCGACAATCCCTCGATCGACCGTGTCAACGGACAGGTAGCGACGCCGCTCGCGCGCGCCAATCATGTTGAACTGCACGGCCGGCTCGCGGAGGGATCGCCCGCTGCCAATCCGGTGATCGAGACGGTGCTGCAGATAGCGGGCGGCAGCGTGCAGGAGTTGCACCCGGTGCTCGCCGCGCCGTTCGACGCCGACATCCAAACCAAGCTCACGGGCCTGAAGGATTTTACGCCGAAGCCGTGGCCCGAGCGGTTCAGGGAATTGCAGGCGGCGGGCGGCCATGTCGAGATCGTGCGGTCGCGGATTCAACAGGGTGATCTGATCTCGTTGGCCGCGGGAACGTTGCGCCTCAACGCCCAGGGGCGGATCGACGGCGAATTGCAGATGACGGTGACGGGACTCGAGCGAGTGATTCCGGCGCTCGGCATCGAAAAGATGCTGGAGGAGGGCGTGCCGCAGGCAACGCTCGATCGCGTCGCGCCGGGCGTCAAGACGCAGGATCTCAACAATCTGTTCGGCGCGCTCGACAGGGCGATCCCGGGCCTCGGCAAGGCCGTCAAGCAGAACGCCAATGCCGGCGTCGCCGCAGGCATCAACTCGCTCGGCAAGGAGGCGGAGCTGGAAGGCAAAAAAGCGCGCGCCTTCCCGCTGCGCTTTGTTGACGGCGCGGCGTTTCTGGGTCCGATAAAAGTGGGGCAGGTGCCGCCGTTGTTTTGATGTGCTCCGTCGTCCCGGCCAAGCGAAGCGCGAGCCGGGACCCATACGCCGCAGCAGGCGTTGTGTTTCGAGATGATGGCCGGCTTTCTCTGAAAAATTGCCGAGTGTGGTTATGGGTCCCTGCTTTCGCAGGGACGACGATAGGATTCACTCCGTCTTCTTCAGCGGCCGATGCGGGCGGCCGAAATCCGTCACGGCCCAACCCGCCTTCGGCGAGTGAGGCTATAGCGTTGGCGTCGGCGGCAACCCGAGCTGGGATTGCGTTCTGACGAGGGCTAATGCGCCAAGAGAACGGGGCGTGCAGAAGCGTTCTTAAGGATGTGGCGCGTGGCCCCGCCCAGAAGCATCTCGCGCAGGCGGCTGTGGGAATAGGCGCCCATGATCAGCAGGCCGGCTTCATGCTCTGCCCCGGCCGCGAGCAGCGTATCGCCCACCGAGCGCAATTCCGGTGCAACCACCTGCGCGGTCGCAGCAATGCCATGACAGCGCAAATAAGCAAGCACCTCCGACTGCGAGGCTTGGCGATTGCTGGCGTCCCGATCAACACTTATGACCTGCACTGATTTGGCGAGTTGCATGAACGGTATGGCAGCCGAGACCGCGTGCCAGCATTCCGGACTCTCGTCCCAGGCGATCATCACGCTGGCGGTCAGATCACTCTGCAGGCTAGCCGGCGCCAACAGCACGGGGCGACGGGTCTGCAGCAACGATTGCTCTGCAATGGCCATAAGCGATTCCATCACGGTGGCGCTTGCGGCGACCATCAGGTCGAAGGCAGCGGCCCGTTGCACCGCGATTTCCACATACGATCCCTCGGCTTCGCGCCAGGATGCTGCGAGCGGGCTGCCGGGCTCGTCGCTCGCCGATAGCATCGGGATGCCGACTACCGCGCAGGCCTGCGCAAAAACCTCACGCGCATCCTGCACAGTTCGCTCCCGTTCCTCGGCGTGCCGGTTTGCCAATGCGACGGTCGCCGCTCGTCCCATTTCGGTGGCCGTTAGGCCGCCACGTGTGACCGGCGGCGGCTCACTGATGAATAGTGCCTGGACGTGAGCCCCCAACGCCTTTGCGGCAGACAGCGCCGTTTCAATTTGACCGGTGTGACTGGCTGAGCCGGGAAGTGGAACCAGGATTCGCTTGATGCTCATGAGAGCCTCCTGCGATGCCGCCGTTTGCGACGACAGACGGCACATGTGTGTGTTGAGCCGAAAGCAAAATCGCGCAATCCCGCCTAGTTCATAACTCCCAGAACACCCCAAAGTTCCGGAGATCGCAGGCGTGCCGGTCCTACTCCCTCTGTTTGAGGGAAAGGTTCATGCAAGCCTCGGGCGCTTAGCGTCGCGAGAACGCGAACGCATACTCAATTGTCGTCACCCGCGAAAGCGGGTGACGACAATATTGCAGAGACAGCAATGATTGAATCGGAAAGCCGCGGCGTACTGGACGCCTTCGCGGGTATGACGACCTAGTGTGGAGCGGCCACCTCCGTCATTGCGAGGAGCGGGCAATGACGATGGAACGTCCGGCACGCATGCGCGAAGCCGCGCCCTTCTCACTCCGTCTTCTTCAGCGGCGGATGCGGGCGGCCGAAATCCGGCGCGGCCGAATCCTGTCCGATCTCGACGATGCCGCGGCGGATCGCGCGGGTGCGGGTGAAGTGCTCGAACAGCGCCTCGCCGTCGCCACGGCGGATGGCGCGGGTGAGTTTTGAGAGGTCCTCGTTGAAGGTGCCGAGCATTTCCAGCACGGCCTCCTTGTTGTTCAAGAACACGTCGCGCCACATCGTCGGGTCGGATGCTGCGATGCGGGTGAAATCGCGAAAACCGCCGGCGGAGAATTTGATCACTTCCGACGACGTCACCTGCGCCAGCTCGTCGGCAGTGCCGACGATGGTGTAGGCGATCAGATGCGGCAGGTGGCTGGTGATCGCCAGCACCAGATCGTGGTGGTCGGGCGTCATGATCTCGACCCTGGCACCCATGCCGGCCCAGAATGCGCGGAGCGCTTCGATCGCCATCGGATCGGTGCCGTCGGGTGGCGTGAGAATGCACCAGCGGTCGATGAACAGTTCGGCGAAACCGGAATCGGGGCCGGAATGTTCGGTGCCGGCCACCGGATGCGCCGGAACGAAATGAACATTTGGCGGCAGATGCGGCGCCATCTCGCGGACGATCGCGCCCTTCACCGAGCCGACATCGGAGACGATCGCGCCGGCTTTCAGGTGTGGCGCGATTTCCTGGGCGACCGGACCGCAGGCGCCGACCGGGATGCAGAGGATCACGAGGTCGGCGTCCTGAACGGCCTCTGCGTTGGTTTCCAGCACGCGATCGACGATGTTAAGTTCTGTCACCCGCGCGCGGGTTTTTTCCGAGCGTGCGGTGGTGACGATTTCGCTGGCGAGCCCCTGGGCCCGCGCGGCGCGTGCGATCGAGCCGCCGATCAGGCCGAAGCCGATCAGCGCGACGCGTCGGAAGATCGGCGCCGCGCTCACTTGACCGCCATGAAGTCGCGCAAGGCATCGACGACGAGGCGGTTGGCCTCCTCGGTGCCGATGGTCATGCGTAGCGCATGCGGCAGGCCGTAATTGTTGAGCGCCCGCAGCACCAGGCCGCGCTTGGTAAGGAACGCGTCCGCGTCAGTCGAGGTCTTGCCCTTCTCCGTCGGGAAGTGGATCAGCACGAAGTTGGCCACGCTCGGCGTCACCTTGAGCCCGAGCTTGCCGATCTCCTCCGTCAGCCAGTTGCGCCACTCTTCGGTGAATGCCTTCGATATCTGGACATGCGCGGTGTCCTCGATCGCGGCGACTGCCGCCAGCATCGCCGGCGTCGAGACGTTGAAGGGCCCGCGAATGCGGTTGACCGCGTCGATGATGTGCGCAGGACCGAACATCCAACCGATCCGCAAAGCCGCCAGCCCGTGAATCTTGGAGAAGGTGTGCGTCATCACGGTATTCTCGGTGGTTGCCACCAGCTCCAGGCCGAGCTCATAGTCGTTGCGCGACACGTAGTCGGAATAGGCGGCGTCGAGCACGAGCAGGACATGCGGCGGCAATCCGGCGCGCATCCGCTTGACCTCGTCGAACGGCACATAAGTTCCGGTCGGATTGTTCGGATTGGCGAGCCACACCAGTTTTGTGCGCGGCGTCACGCGCGCCAGAATGGCGTCTACGTCGGCGGTGAAGTTGGTCTCCGGCGCGATGACGTTCTTGGCGCCGTTCGCCATGGTGGCGATCGGATACACCAGGAAGCCGTGCGTGGTGGAGATCGCCTCATCGCCCTGGCTGAGATAGGTGTGCGCCAGGAGGTTGAGGATTTCGTCCGAGCCGGCGCCGCAGATGATGCGGTTGGGATCGAGTCCGTAGGCGCGGCCGATCGCCTCGCGCAGCACCCGTGACGTTCCTTCCGGATAGTCCTCCAGATGCGCCGCCGCCTCCTTGTAGACTGCTATCGCCTTCGGCGACGGCCCGAACGGGGTCTCGTTGGCGGACAGCTTGAACACCTTGCGGCCCGGCTCCGGCATCGGGGTCTTGCCGGGCGTGTAGGGCGCAATATCGAGAATGCCGGGATTCGGCATAGGGCGGTTCATCTTCAACTCCGGAAATTGCGGGCTGGCCCTTAAGGCTTGGCCGACCCGTTCGGGGGCACCGTATAGCGCGTTGCGTGGCTGCCGACGAGAGCCGAAGAGCGCACCGAGGCGCCGGCCTGGATCAGGGCTGTCTTGATCTTCTCGAAGCCGCTGCCGGCATCCGACACCAGAAGCGCCGCCCCGTCGAAGGCGGTATCGGGCACGGCGACGATCTCGGCGAGCGGCGCCAGCGCGCGGGCGATATCGGCATTCCACCCCGAGACGCGCACGCTCCACATCTGGACTTCCGTCACCATGGCGTCGTCGGCGACCCGCGAGATCACGAAGACGGGCAGCGCCGCCGGATGATCGGCGCGTTCGAGGAACGGCAGCCTCGCGATGATCTTCGGCGCGCCGGCCGCCTCGAGCGCGATCCACCACGGCGTGCGGCTCGAGATCGCCGAGACCAGCGCCAGATCGCCCTTCGATTTCGCCACCGCCTCGACGGCGGCTTGCGCGCTGAAATGGCCGACATAAGGCACGACGAAGCCGAAGTGAAACCGCGCCGAATCCCGCATCGCAGGCTCGCCGACGGAGACATCCGCATGCACGGCGAACGGCGCCTGCACGTAAGTGAACGTCGAGATGATGACGCGCCAGATGCTCTCGATGGTGTCGAGCGGCAGGATGCCGCGATGGCGCTCGACCAGGCTGCGCATCATGCTGGCCTCGCGGGCGGGGCGGAACGCGGAGCCGACTTCCTGAGTCTGCTTCACCTGGATCAGCCGGTCGATGATGTCGCCACGCGCAATCAGCAGGCGATGAACCTGCTCGTCGATCGCGTCGATCTCCTTGCGCAATTCCTGCAGCGAGGGCGGAGCCGGGGGAGGCTTGGAGGGAGCCTTGGACATTTCGAGTAACCTGACGAGAGCTTTCCTGAACAGCGGCGCGCGCTGTGCCTTTCAAGGATGAAGCCCGTTCTCTCTCATGGCTCAAGATGGCGCAAGCGCCTCCTTACCATGAGGGCATGTGCTGCCACGGTTAACCATGCCCCTGCCTTGACGAAAGGGCCGCTTCGGACTAGTTTTGAGCCATTCCGTGGTCATTTGAGCCGGCCGGCTTGCAGCCACGTTAAACAACTCGCTAAACAGGCCGGGGACAGAGTTGATCCCGGCCGAACCTTTGTTCAGGCCGGGTTTTTTATGGCCTGATTTCTGTCTGTAGAGCCTCCGCGAGGAGGTCGGTGCCGATATGACCGACGTCGTACCATCGCTACCCAGTCCGGCGATCCATAGTGAGGATCGCGCGCAGGAGGCCGATCATCCTGCTTCGCAGGTAGTGGAATTCGGCATGGACCAGCCCTTGAGGCTCGATTGCGGCGTCGATCTGGCGCCGTTTCAGATCGCCTATCAGACCTATGGCCAACTCAACGCCGATCGTTCCAATGCCATCCTGATCTGTCATGCGCTGACGCTCGACCAGCACGTCGCCAATTCGCATCCGCTGACCGGCAAGGCCGGCTGGTGGCAAATCATGGTCGGTCCCGGTCGTCCGCTCGACACCGACAAGTATTTCATCATCTGTTCGAACGTGATCGGCGGCTGCATGGGATCGACCGGTCCGGCCTCGACCAATCCGGCTACCGGCAAGGTGTGGGGCCTGGATTTTCCAGTCGTCACGATCCCCGACATGGTCCGCGCGCAGACCATGCTGCTCGACCGCCTCGGCGTCGAGACGCTGTTCTGCGTCATCGGCGGATCGATGGGCGGCATGCAGGTGCTGCAATGGACTGCCGCCTATCCCGAGCGCGTGTTCTCGGCATTGCCGGTCGCGTGCTCGACGCGCCACTCGGCACAGAACATCGCATTCCACGAACTCGGCAGGCAGGCGGTGATGGCCGATCCCGACTGGCGCGGCGGCCGCTATTTCGACCAGCGCACCCATCCGCATCGCGGCCTCGGTGTGGCGCGGATGGCGGGTCACATCACCTATCTCTCCGACGCCGCGCTGCACCGCAAGTTCGGGCGGCGGATGCAGGACCGCGAGTTGCCGACATTCTCGTTCGACGCGGATTTCCAGGTCGAAAGCTATCTGCGTTATCAAGGCTCGTCCTTTGTCGAGCGCTTCGACGCCAACAGCTATCTCTATCTGACGCGGGCAATGGACTATTTCGACATTGCCGCCGATCATGGCGGCGTGCTGGCAAAAGCGTTCGCCGGCATCAAGACGCGGTTCTGTGTGGTTTCGTTCACCTCCGACTGGCTGTTCCCGACCTCGGAATCGCGCGCGCTGGTCCATGCGCTGAACGCATCGAGCGCGAGGGTGTCGTTCGCGGAAATCGATACCGATCGCGGCCACGACGCCTTCCTGCTTGACGTGCCGGAATTCTTCGACATTTCGCGTGCGTTCCTGCAATCCGCAGGCAAGGCGCGCGGTCTCGACAGCGTAGCGTTTTCAAGCGAAGTGGATACCGGTTCGCGTGAAGAAAGCGCGTTAAAACGAAAAAGCTCTGGAGGTGGCTGACATGGCGCTTCAGGAACAGGCCTTGCCGCTCGGCGGCGTAGCTCCCGACCGCACCGGCAAATTCCGCACCGACCACCTGCTTGTCGCCGAGATGATCGGGCGTGGGGCGAAGGTGCTGGACGTCGGCTGCGGCGACGGCGAGCTGCTGCAGCTCCTGGAGAGCCGCGGTATCGACGGCCGCGGCATCGAATTGTCGCGCGAGGGCGTCAACCGCTGCGTCGCCAAGGGCCTGGCGGTGGTGCAGGGCGACGCCGACACCGACCTCGTCAACTATCCCGACGATGCCTTCGATTACGTGGTCCTGTCGCAAACGCTGCAGGCGACACGGCAGCCGAAGGTCGTGCTGGAGAATCTACTGCGGATCGGCCGGCGCGCCATCGTCTCGTTTCCGAATTTCGGCTTCTGGAAGATGCGGCTGCAACTCCTGATCGGCGGCCACATGCCGCGCACCGAGAATTTGCCGGCGACCTGGTACGACACCGCCAACATCCATTTCTGCACCATCAAGGATTTCGTCGAGCTGTGCGACGCGATCAATGTCAAGATGGAGCGCGCAGTGGCGCTCGATCTCTACGGCCGCCCGGTGCCGCTGAACCTGCCGTGGTGGGTATGGAACATGTTCGGCGAGCAGGGCGTGTTTTTGCTCAGCCGGGGCAGGGTGGGGAAATAGGCTCCGCCGTCATTGCGAGGAGCGCAGCGACGAAGCAATCCATGTCTCCCCGCGTTGAAGCATGGATTGTTTCGCCTCGCTCGCAATGACGGAGGCTATACCGGAGTAGCCACCATCGACCTCGGATCGCGCACCGGCCATCGCCCGGCCTCCACCAGCGCGATGAACCGCTCGACCATCTCGTTGAACAGCGCCGGCTCTTCCAGATTGAGCACATGTCCTGATTTCGGAAAGAACGACAGCCCCGCCGCCGGCAGATGCTGCTTCAGGAACAGGCTGGGTTCGATGCAATTGTCGTCCTCGTCGCCGCACAGGATCAGCGCCGGTGTCGGCACGCGTCGGACCGCCTCCGTCATGGTGTAGATCGACGGCCGCTTGCCCTGAAAGCTGCGCATCGTGTTGGCCGAGCCCTTGGCGTCGTGCCGCGCCAGCGCGGCGTAGAAATCGGCATGGCCGCGCGGGTCCTTCAGCAGGAACGGAATCCGGCTCGGCGCCTCACGCGTAACCTTGGCGACTTCCACCGAGCCGATCGCCTCATACTGCTCGGCATTGGCCCGGCATTGCGCACGAAAGGCGTCGAGATTGTCGAGCGACGAGCCGGCGCCGACGGCGGCGAGCGTCATCGACAGCGCACGGTCGGCTGCGTTGAGGCCGACCTGCAGCGAGGAATAGGAGCCCATCGACAGGCCGACGAAATGCGCTTTGGCGATGCCGAGGTGATCGAGCACGGCGAGCGCATCGGTGTAGAAATACTCATAGGTGTAGACGTCCGCCGAGACCGGCACGTCGGATGGCGTGTAGCCGCGTGCCGAATAGGCGATGCAGCGGTGGCCGCGCGAGAAGTAACGCATCTGCGGCTCCCAGTTGGTATGGTCGGCCGCGAACTCGTGCAGGAAGATGATCGGCGTCCCGCTTCCGGCCTCTTCGAAGTAGAGGCGGACGTTGTCCTTGGCGGCGGCATAGGGCATTTCGTTTTCCTCTCGATTTTCTTGTTTTTGCGCAACATGATTACGCGCTCGCCTCTAAAAATTGCAGTTAATTCTTTGGCCCGCAATGCGGCGGAATGGCGTCATTTTCGCCGCTGAATCAGCGCGAAATCACCCCGAAATTGTTTCCGTGCCGCCATATGAAATCTTCCTCTCGTCACATCGCCAAACGCAAAACGCCGGCCGCGTTCGTTCGTACGCGAATGCAAAGGGGAAGTTGGGGTGTAAAGAGGATTGAGTATGAGTCAGTTGTTTGCGTTTCGCCGGTCGCTTCGTTTCATCGCGCTGGCACTTTGTTCGGCTTCCATCTTCGTATTTGTCTCTCCGGCTTCAGCAAGACCTCACCACGGCGCAGGGCGGCACGCTCGCGCTCATCACGCCGGCCATCACGTCAAGCATTACGCATATCGCCACCATCGCCATGCTATCAGGATGTCGCGCTGGGAGCGCAGGGTTGCGCGAATGCAGGCCGGCGGCTTCGCCGCCATCAACCCAAGCTTCACGGAAAGCAGCGCCCAGATGGGTGCACCTGGCGGCTTCACCTCGTCCAACGCCGTCACAGCAACGCGCACCGATCGCGCCAGCCGTCGTGCACGGCTCCGCCACGCTGCGCACGCATCGCGCTGGGAGCGTGGCGTTGCGCAAATGCGGGCGCGCGGTCTTGCCGATACCAATGCGAGCGTCGCAACGAATGCGAGCGTCGGGCCGAATGAAACCGGGACGCCGACTACCGGCGCGACGGCCTCAAGCTTCAGCTCATCGAACGTTGTCGCTGAAGCGCGCAAGTATCTCGGCGGCAACCCGACCGGGCGCGGCAGCCTGTGGTGCGCGCGGTTCATGAACATGGTCCTGCAGCATTCCGGCTATCGCGGCACCGGCTCTGACATGGCGAGCTCGTTCGCGAAATACGGCCAGCGCGTTTCCGGCCCGCAGGTCGGCGCGATCGCGGTGATGTCGCGCGGCCGCCGCGGCGGCCATGTCGGCATCATCACCGCTATCGACGCCAAGGGCAATCCGATCATGATTTCCGGCAACAACGGCAACCGCGTCCGCGAGACGCCGGTCTCGCGCGGCCGGATCTACGCCTACGTCATGCCGACGAGTTGAGCGACAGCATCCAGGACTCGTAGGGTGGGCAAAGGAGCGCTAGCGACGTGCCCACCATTCATCCCTGATCGCGCTGCTTGATGGTGGGCACGCTTCGCTTTGCCCACCCTACGGCGCTGACGGGGAGTAGCCGTGGTCAGCGGAGATTCGACGATGCCCGCTTTGAGCGATGGTCATTCGCTCACGGGAGCGGCTCGACCTTCGCCGCCATGTCGGGGGCGCGTGTGACGCGATATGTCGCGTTGCTGCATTTGAGGACCCAGACCGCGCGGTCCGGCTGTGAGCGCTTCCTGTCCCTGGTGGCGCCGAGCGCCTTGTCACAGGTGTATCCCTGCGTACGAATCTGAGCCGCCAGCATAGTCTGCGGCGTTTCGGCCGCAACCTGTTGCGCCCGCACCTGCGAGCTGAAAAGGACAGCCGCGATAGCCAGGAGTAATGATCCCTGTGTTTTGCGCATGACTTCAGCCCCAAGGTAGGCATCCCATTCGTCTGGATGCCGAACTATACAGCAAAAACACCGGCGTTGTCCGTGGCCTTTATCAACGAAGCTCGCCGAGCAACGCCTTGGCTTTTCGAAGGTCGCTTGTGTCAAAACCTTCGGTGAACCAATCGTAGATGGGGGCGAGAAGGTCACGTGCCGTTTGCCGTTTGCCCTGATCGCTCAGGAGCCGCGCCAAGCTCATGGCCGCACGCAATTCCCACGACTTTGCCTGCTGCGCTCGCGCAATCGTCAGGGAATGCTCGAAATACGCCTGCGCCTTCGCCTCGCCCCGCTGCGGCGAGTTGAGCGCGATTTCGCCGGCAACGCGATGAGCCTCAGCCTCGCACCATCTTTCCTTGGTTGTTCGCATCGCCGTCATTGCGTTGCCGATGCAGCGCCAGGCATCATCGAATTGGCCCGAATCCGCATAGGCGATTGCCAGCATGAACTCCTGCTCTGGTGTAAATATCGTCGATCCGGCCGATCGCCATAAATCAATACCCGCCGTGACGGTCTCGACGGCTTTCGCGGCTCCTGTGAGGGTTAGGATATAGCCCCGCCGTAGCACGCCTTCCGCTTTTCGGAACGGGGCACCTTTCTCCTCCGCCAGCGCGACAAGCTCTTTGAGATGCTCGTTTGCCGAGTGGTAATTCCCGCAATAGGTATTAACAAGAATCGGGAAATTCAGCGTAAACATCAGAGTGGCAGCATGCTCAATCTGGCGCGCTTCCATTAGCGCGCAGTCTGCGTCGTTCAGCGCAGCTTGGGGATAGCCGAGCAGCCACGAGGCCATTGAACGAAAGGCCAAACACGTTACGCGTAGGTCCTGGCCAAATCGCGTCATCAATCGCCGGTGCTCGGCGGGGCGATAGAGAGCGAGCGCTTCATTGTAGTGCGCCTCGGCCTCAACGAGATCCCCCCTCAACGCGAGCGTACTGGCCATGGTACGGTGTCCGATCATGAGCGGGACCGTCGCTCCTTCCTTCTCGCCAAGCTCCAGAAACCGCGCTGCGAGCTCGCGCGCAACGTCACCATTGAAGTTTATGAAGTTGACGATCCACTGGCCAAAGAGGGCTGAGAGGAGCAGCGAAGGATCATCGGGCGGCTCTCCAAGCTGTTCCGCTTGTTCGATAAACGCCCTGGCCTGCGCCACGGCGGTCTTGGTTTCGGGAGCGCCATATCCCTTGACATGCATGAGCGTGTTCACGAGCGCGACTTGCAGAATGATCTGCTCGCGCCGCAGGTCGGGCGCGCTGGGCAAGGTTGCTATTTGCGCCAGCGCCTGGCCAAGCTGTTCGGCGGCTTCGACGAGCGCCGAGCGCTCCTGTGACCGCAGTCCCGCCTTGCCCCACAGACGCGCTGACTTCGCGATCAGGTCGGCCTTTGTGTAGTGACGCGCGAGCAGCTCGGGTTGGCTCTCGGCTATTTCTGGGAACTGACTTTCAAGGATTTCGGCGATACGCGCGTTCAGCGCGCGCCTCGGCTCTCGCAGCAGCGTACTGTAGGCTGCGTCCTGCACAAGCGCATGCTTGAACAGGTAGAACGCATGCGGCGGGATGCCCTGTCGAAACAACAAACCCGCCGCAATGAGCCGGTTGAGGTCGGCATCCAATTCCGCTTCCGGCTTTCGCGCGACCGCCGCCAGCAACATGTGCGGAAATTCCCGGCCGATCGCCGCGCCGACCTGCGCCACGTCCTTCGCCGGGCCGAGCCGGTCGAGCCGCGACATCAGCGACGCCTGCAGGCTTGCCGGAACCGCCACGACAGGCGTTGGTGCCCCTGCGCAGGCCCGCTGCACATCACTCTCACCCTCTGCGTCCAGCACTGCCTTGGTCATCTCCTCGGCGAACAGCGGAATGCCGTCGGTACGCTCGATGATGTCCTGGCGGATGTCCGCCGGCAACGATCGGTTGCCGGCGACTCCCTCGATCAGGGAATGGATGTCGCACGGCGCCAGCCGGTTGAGGGTAAGCTCAGTCACATGCGGCCGTCCGATCCAGGGCGGGCTGAATTCCGGCCTGAAAGTAACAAGTATCAAGAGCCGGTGGCTCACGGCCAGGTCCACCGCCCGGGCGAAGAATTCGAGGCTGGTTGGATCGGTCCAATGCGCATCTTCGAAAATCATCAGCACGGGATTGATCCGCGCCAGTGCCTCGATGTGCGAACCAAGAGCTTTCAGCGTTTTCTGACGGCGGAGCTGCGGTTCGACTTCAACCGGAGGGTAGCGTCCATCGCTGGGTAGCGACAGCATTTCGGCAAACAGCGCCGCATCCTCCGAAGGCGTCGAGCTTTGCGCCAGCAGCGCGTCAAGCTTGTCCGTTTTCACTTGCTGGCTGTCATCGTGAGCAAAGCCAGCGGCGCGCCACATCTCGCCGATCACCGGATAGAGCGTGCTGTCGGTATGCTGCGGCGAGCAGAAGTACTGCACGCGAATGTGCGGCTCGCGAGCAAGCTGTTCCAGCAGCGCGACGGTGAGCCGTGATTTGCCGATCCCCGCTTCACCAGAAAGCAGCACCACCTGACCTTGGCCACTCTTGGCCCGCTTCCATCGACTCAGAACTAGCTCCATTTCTTCATCACGGCCGATCAGCGGCAGTACAGCGCAGCTTTGGAGAGCGTGCGATCGGCTGGTCACCGTTGTCTTGCCGGCGACTTGCCAAGCAGCGACTGGTTTTACGAAACCCTTGATCTCGACTTTACCGAGATCGAGATACTCGAATTGCGGTCCCGCGATCGTCTTTGTGCGACCCGAGATAACAACGCCGCCGGGTTGTGCGAGCGATTGCAGTCGGGCGGCAAGATTCGGGGTGTCGCCGAGGATGCCATGCTCCTCGGAAATCGCGCTATCCGACATATCGCCTACAATAGCTACGCCCGTTGCAACACCGACGCGCGCGCTCAACTTCTCTTTCGCGGGCAAGGCGGCGATCGCCTGCACCAGTGCAAGGCTGGCTTGAACGGCGCGCTCCGCATCGTCTTCGTGTGCCTGAGGATAGCCAAAGCATACGATCGCGCCGTCCCCATGATGTCGCGCGACAAAGCCGTCGAAGCGGGCAACGGTTTCAGTAATGCAGCGCCGGTAGCTGGCGATGATTGCGCTGAAGTCCTCGGGATCGAGCCTCGCGGAGAGCGCAGTCGATCCGACCAGATCACAGAACAGCACCGTAAGTTGCCGGCGCTCGATCGGGCGCGAGTCCCGTGCCGTCGGTACTACCGGCGGAGAATCCACGCGCAATTTGATCCCGCAGTCGCCGCAAAACTTGTTTAGGGCCGGGTTTGCCGCGCCGCAGGCCAGACAACGCCGCACTACCGCCGCTCCGCATTGCCCACAGAATTTCCTTTGCTCCGGGACTTCGGCTGCGCAATTCGTGCAGTGCATCCGGACCTCAAACGGATATCGATAACGCCATTACGATGCGCCGGAACGATGCGCCGGAAGTCGAAGGCACCATATGATCTTGGTCACAACTCCGGGTGATCGGTCTCAAGGTTCCGTTATTATGCCTCTAAAGCGGACGTTGTTTTTCACGGGATGGGTGGAGCGAAGCGATACCCATCAATATCTCCGTTCACACCGGCGATGGGTTTCGCGGAGTTTATCATCGGTGCGGTCGCGGTACCGAAACGCAACAGCCGGCCACAATCAGATTTCAGCAGCAGAGTTGTAACGAAGGAACCAACCAGACTCAGGTTAGATTCCGTGTGGGTTGGAACTTGGCAGGGGGCTGCAATGCCATACTTCAATTTTGATCTTGTCATCGGCGCAGAGTTCAAAAACCAGGGCGGCATGTTTCTCGAAAACACGGAAAACGCGATCGATAAGGCTGATAACCTCGCGAGCGAGCTTCGCATCGTTCGTCCCGAGCTGTGTTCGACCGGATGTGCCGTGCGTGTCACCGACGCAGACAGTCACGAGCTCTACCGTACTCCGGTCGAACCTATCGGTCGCGGATGAAATCTGTCCCGTCGCGGACGAACACGCCGTAGGCGCACGAGTCGAGTTGACCTTTAGATCAGGGCAAGGGCATTAGTTGAGTTGGTAGCGGCCTCTTACCCTTGGGGCAGCCGGTTCGTCCGTTACGGGGCTGAATCCTAGCTGAAGAGTCGCTGGAATGGTTCGGATCAGATGCCGATGACTCGATCGCACTCATGAACTCGGCTACGGCAACGTTCGACGACCATTCCACGTAGCTGACAACGGCGAACGCAAGTGCGAGCAAGGTGAAAAGCCCGACCACCACGGCGGTGCCCATTCCCCGCCAATGGCTTTGGGTGTTGAACAAGAGCATCGCACCACTCCCGAAACCGGGTTTGCGACGGCCTTAGATCAACTCGCGATTATCAAATGTGAACTACCTCACGTCTCACGCTCACTTGATGCGAAGACGGAACGCCACACGTCTTTTTGCTTGGACGGCTCCGGCGCGCAATGAGCATCATTGGAAGCGGAGAATTTTGCGGATGCGCTTGGCGGTCTAGACGAACAGAAAAACAACAGACCTGCTAAAATGAGAAGATCACTCAGAAATGAGATTTCATTTTCCTCTGAGTGTGGCCTGATTAGCTGCCGGACAGTTCGTATGATTCGCGGATTTGGTGACAGTCCATAACGGAGGCTGCCATGAAAGCGTTCGGTCGCGTACTGACGATCTTCGGTCTTCTTGTCTTGTTTCCCGTTCGAGTTGACGCTCACGACCCGTCGATGCCGAACCACGAGTGGTTCAACAGGCAGGAAATGAACCCGGCCGCACGGCAGCGACTTGGTGTTCCCTGGAAATCCTGCTGCAACAACGGCGACGTATTCAAGACCCGTTTCAGGGTTGGTGAAGATCGCTCAGATCAGTGGCAATACCTGAAAGATGGCGAGTGGAAAATCATTCCACCCGACATTATAAAGGAAGAAGATACCCCTGATCGCACCCCCGTGCTGTTCATTAACCGACACACGGGAGTTGAGCTTTGCTTCTTCGTACCGCGAGGAGGCCTTTGATGAGCGGCCGGTATCCGATCCGTGCATCAGAAAGGTGCGCAGCCCGTAGGGCGGATTAGCGCAGCGTAATCCGCCATCTTTTCCGAGATCCGCCGGCGGATTACGCCTTCGGCTAATCCGCTCTCTACGCGCTGAAACGCGGGTGGTGTTCCAAAGTCTGCCTGTGCCCTCTTGTTCGGTGGGCGAATCATTTTGCAAAGCCCCACGCATCTCGCCGCGAGATTGCGGACACGTGTCTTTCGTAGGATGGGTAGAGCGCAGCGAAAACCCATCATTGCAGCGTATGCCATCGGCATGATGGGTATCGCTTCGCTCCACCCATCCTACGAACTGAATGCTGCTTCTGACGGGACAACTTGCGAACGCTCATCGGCACACGCTAAAGTCGATGAGCAATAGCTCGTGTCGATTGATGATTTCGATCGGGACCCTGAGATGCGGAAGGCCGAAATCGTCATTCTGATCATCCTGTTTTCCCCGCATCCGCGGGGATGACGATGGTGTGTTGGGCTGCTATCACAACGTCATTGCGAGCGCAGCGAAGCAATCCATCTTTCCGCGTACGAGGCGGCAATGGATTGCTTCGCTGCGCTCGCAATGACGTGGATAGGCCCGGGAGCTACTTCACAACAATTCCGGCTGCTCCGCCGCGATCGTATCGCCGGCGCTGATCGTGCCGCCGGTGATCACCTCGGCATAGATGCCGCAGTCGCCGTGGCCAAGCCGGCGTTGCAGCGCTTGCGGGATGGTAAGGTCGCGCTGGGCGGTATCTGGATCGACATTGATGGCGGCGCAGCGGACGATGCGCTTCACCACCTTCAGTCTGACATCGCCTATCGCCAGCGTGCGGTCGACGAGGTCGAATTCGTGCCAGGCCGGCCAGCCCTCGATATAGAGGTTGGCGCGGAAGCGAAGGGGATGGACCGGCGCGCCGACTAGGTTCTCGATGGCGCGGACGCTTGCGAGGTTGATGATCGAAACGACCTTGCGGGCGACGTCCGAAAAGCTGTGGCCGGGACTCTCGAGCACCTTCGGCGGCCCCTTGATCTGGCCGGCAAAGGTTGTGGCGAAGAAGTTCTCGATTGTCCGCCGCCCTTCAGGGGTCGCCAGATTGCCCCGGGCCACGATCTCGCCGTTGTGGTTAATCGAGAGGATGTTGCTCGCATCATCGAAATGGGTTCGGAGCCCCGCCAGCCATTCGTCGCGCATCAACATCAGGAAATGCGGCTTCGGCAGCCATTTCGGCTCAGCCGGGTCGAAGCCGGAAGGGCCGTTCTCGATGGCGTAGCGGCGGTCGGCCAGCAAGGTCTGTCCCGGCCTGAGTTCGGTCCGGGTCAGTTGCTCCGGGGTCAGGCCCTTGACGGGATAGCGGTAGATTTCGGCGATCTTGGCGGTGCTAGGCATGCGGCTTCTTAAGGGATTCTCTAACGCTTCGCCACAACTCCGAATTTGCGGCTGGGCCCCTTCCGTTTTGCCCGGCCGTGCCCACATTCGAGGCAAGCCTGAAATGCAGGCGACGACCGCGGCCGGTTGAGGAAAGTCAATGCAGCCTGCGGATACCCAATGAAGATGCCGTAATCATGCCTCAGGGGTGGGAACGGCATGCCGAGGGAAGCAAACGATATGAATATTGAAAAATACACCGAGCGGGCGCGCGGCTTTATCCAGTCTGCGCAATCGCTGGCCATGCGCGACGGGCACCAGCAGTTTTCGCCGCTGCATATGCTGAAAGTGCTGCTGGACGATAGCGAAGGGCTTGCCGGTGGTCTGATCGACCGCGCCGGCGGAAACTCCCGCGCCATCCTCAGGGCGACCGAAGACGCGCTGAAGAAGCTGCCGAAGGTTTCCGGAAGCGGCGCCGGGCAGATCTATCTTGCTCCTGATCTTGCGCGCGCCTTCGACGCGGCGGAAAGGGCCGCCGAGAAGGCCGGCGACAGCTTTGTCACGGTCGAGCGGTTGCTGCTCGGCCTGGCGCTGGAGAAGAGCAGCGAGGCCGGCACCATTCTGAGCAAGGGCGGCGTCACGCCGCAAAGCCTCAATGCGGCGATCGAAGCGCTACGCAAGGGCCGCAGCGCCGACAGCGCCACGGCCGAAAACACCTATGACGCGCTGAAGAAATATGCCCGCGACCTCACGCAGGCGGCGCGCGACGGCAAGCTCGATCCCGTGATCGGCCGCGACGAGGAAATCCGCCGCACCATTCAGGTGCTCTCCCGCCGCACCAAGAACAATCCCGTGCTGATCGGCGAACCTGGCGTCGGCAAGACCGCCATCGTCGAGGGCCTGGCGCTACGCATCCTCAACGGCGACGTGCCCGAGAGCCTGCAGGACAAGAAGCTGCTTTCTCTCGACATGGGGGCGCTGATTGCGGGCGCCAAATACCGCGGTGAGTTCGAGGAGCGGCTGAAGGCCGTGCTGCAGGAAGTCACCGCGGCCGAAGGCTCGATCATCCTGTTCATCGACGAGATGCACACCCTCGTCGGCGCCGGCAAGGCGGATGGCGCGATGGATGCGTCTAACCTCCTGAAGCCGGCGCTGGCGCGCGGCGAGCTGCACTGTATCGGCGCGACCACGCTCGACGAATACCGCAAGCACGTCGAAAAGGACGCGGCGCTGGCTCGGCGCTTCCAGCCGATCTTCGTCTCCGAGCCGACTGTCGAGGACACGATCTCGATCCTGCGCGGGCTGAAGGACAAATACGAACAGCACCACGGCGTGCGCATCACCGATTCCGCGCTTGTTGCGGCGACTTCGCTGTCGAACCGCTACATCACCGACCGTTTCCTGCCCGACAAGGCGATCGACTTGGTCGACGAGGCTTCGGCGCGGCTGAAGATGCAGGTCGATTCGAAGCCGGAAGAGCTCGATTTGATGGACCGGGAAATCATCCGGCTGAAGATCGAGCAGGAGGCGCTTAAGAAGGAAACCGACGCCGGCTCCAAGAGCCGCCTGCAGGTTCTGGAGAAGGAGCTGGCCGACCTCTCGGAGAAATCGGCGGCGCTGACGGCGCGTTGGAGTGCGGAAAAGAACAAGCTCTCCGACGCCCAAAAGCTGAAGAGCGAACTCGATGCCTTGCGCATCGAACTCGCCAATGCGCAGCGCCGCGGCGAGTTCCAGCGCGCGGGCGAACTCGCCTATGGCAAGATTCCCGAGCTGGAAAAGCGGCTCGCCGAGCTCGAAGCCAAGGAGGATGTCGGCGAGGATGTCGGCGAGATGATGGAAGAGGCAGTCACGGCCAACCACATCGCGCAGGTGGTGTCGCGCTGGACCGGCGTTCCCGTCGACAAGATGCTGGAGGGCGAAAGAGACAAGCTCCTGAAAATGGAGAATTCGCTCGGCAAGCGCGTGGTCGGCCAGGCGGAAGCCGTGCGTGCGGTGGCAACCGCCGTGCGCCGCTCACGGGCGGGCTTGCAGGACCCGAACCGTCCAATGGGCTCGTTCATGTTCCTCGGCCCCACCGGCGTCGGCAAGACCGAGCTGACGAAAGCGCTGGCGGAATACCTGTTCAACGACGAGACTGCGATGGTCCGCCTCGACATGTCCGAGTTCATGGAAAAGCACTCGGTGTCGCGGCTGATCGGCGCGCCTCCCGGCTATGTCGGCTATGACGAGGGCGGGGCGCTCACCGAAGCGGTACGGCGGCGGCCCTATCAGGTGGTGCTGTTCGACGAGATCGAGAAGGCGCATCCTGATGTGTTCAACGTGCTCTTGCAGGTGCTCGACGACGGCCGCCTGACCGATGGCCAGGGCCGCACCGTCGACTTCCGCAACACGCTGATCATCATGACCTCGAACCTTGGTTCGGAATTCCTGGTGAATCAGCCGGAGGGCGAGGATACATCAGCGGTGCGCGAGCAGGTGATGGGCATGGTGCGGGCGCATTTCCGGCCCGAATTCCTCAACCGCGTCGACGAGATCATCCTGTTCCACCGCCTGCAGAAGAGCGAGATGGGCCGGATCGTCGAGATCCAGTTCGCTCGTCTCCAGAAGCTGCTGGAAGATCGCAAGATCACGCTGACGCTGGATGCCGCGGCGCGCGATTGGCTGGCCGCCAAGGGTTGGGATCCCGCCTATGGCGCGCGGCCGCTGAAGCGGGTGATCCAGCGCAACCTGCAGGACCCGCTGGCCGAGATGATCCTCGCCGGTGAGGTGGCTGACGGCGATCGCGTCGTGATCTCGAGCGAAGGCAACGTGCTGACGTTCAACGGCAAGGCGCCTCAGACTGCCGAGATCGCGCAGTTCGAGGCGCCGGTGCCGAAGCGGAAGCTGAACTGACCTCAAATGGATGTGCTCCGGCCGCACCGCGCGCGCCGGGGCATCTCAGCCCTGAGTGATGGAAGGTCCGGTGGCAGACCCGGCGTCGTAGTCATCGTCGTCGGGCTCGAGTTCGGAGAGAATATCGACGAGCTCGCGAACCCGCCCCGTTGCCAGCGGCCTGCCTGAATTGAGCAGCGGCTCGTCATTAGCCATCCACGCCTGGGCTTCGGCGAGTTCGTCCGTCGTTGCCCCGGTTGCGATGATATTGGCAATGGTCACGTCGTCGACGTCGCCGATCGCCTTGATGATGGCGTCCCGGCTAATGCGCTCGGATCCCGACATGTTCGCCATGACATTCCTCCATCGCGGGTTTGCCGATCCTCATTCCAATTGCCGCTCCCCATTCAGGTTCCCGCGGCAGCCGATGAGACTTGCGATCGATCAGTTGACCATGCCCGCAACCCAGCTCGACAGCAGGTCGTCATCGCCACCATTTGCGGCCGCGCGACCCAGGCGTATGGATGGGGATTGGCAACAACAGGTGCAATATTGAAATTCCGGGCAGTGACGCACCACCCCTCCTCGCCCCACTGTTCGAGTCCGTGCACCACCCACCCGGCGCCGGGCAGACTTGCCCAACGCCGGGCCGGCTTATCGAAAAAGTTGGCCTCAGTGGCCTGTCGTCAGCCGAGGCGGGTTCTGGGACATCATCCAGAGTTCGATCGCCGCCAGGATCGCCACGGCCGCGCCGATCACCACATGCACGGTCATCGCGTTGGTTCCCTGGAAGCCGAGGACCCAGGGCGAAACCAGTGCCCAAAGTCCGACCACGAGGTTCAACCACTCCTCCCAGACCGCGTATGCCGCCAGTGCCGCGACCGCAAGGACCACGATAACGAGACCGGTGATATTAGCATTCGCGGAGACCTTTCCGGTGTCGAACCCAAATATCCAGGGCGATAGCAGAAGAACAGCACCAAGGATCAGGTTTGCGACGTCACAGTATTTTGCGTTCGTCCAGTTCTCCATGACAGCCTCCATTGGAGGTTTTCCTATGCAAATCAACCGGATAACCGCGTGCCGGTTCCGCTGGCGCTGGGAAAATTTAACGAAACCGGCGTGGTTGGCGTCGGTTCTTCCCCGAAGGAGCGTGTTTCAGCAGGAACCCTGCAAGAAGTCCCCTGGCGAGTGCGGCGATTGGCTGGCTTTTCCTCGTCGCGGCACAGGGTTGGCCGAGCCGGTCCCAAGGCAGGAGGCAGTTTTCATGACCAGGGAACTCGTTGCCCGCAAGATCCGCGTGTTCGATCAGTTGCACCCCGGCGTTTACGGCGCCGCGGTCGGCCTTGTCGCTTGGTTCGCTGCCTCGGCATGGATCTTGTTCGACCGCCAAAGCGACATCGGGCTTCCGCTCGCGATGGTGAGTGTCCTGCTGCTGGTCGCCGTGGTGCTGCCTTGGTTGCTGTCCCTGGTCTGGAGCAGGCACCGGTTGCCTCATGAGCGGGATCCGAACAGCATTTCACTGCGCGATTGGAGAACGGGCGACTTCGTGGTCTGGGGCAGCCGGCTTCACGGCACAGAGGCCGCCATCGACATGCTGCTGCCGCTTGCGGCCGTGGCATTCGGTCTTACGGCGCTGGGAATCGTTTTTCTGGTCTGCGCCAGCGGCGCTTGCTAGACGCTCCGGCCCGTCGCCCGCTCGCAATCGCCAAGCGGCACGGGCCGGCGCCGTTAGTCTAGCGCGCCTACTTCCTCACCACCTTGTAAATCGCGTTCTCCAGGTCCGACGAAAAGTAGATCACCCCGGTCGCGCCGATGCCGACGCCGGTCGGGATGTTGCTCGGCAGGCCGCCGGGCGCGGCGGGGAGGCCGATCGGGAGGTTGGCGGCGATTTCGGTGACGGTGCCGTCCTTCGGATCGATCTGGATAATCCGCTTGGCGCCGACCTCGGCCACGATCAGTTTGCCGTCGGGCGCGATCGCGATTCCCTCGGGCATCTTCAGGTCCTTGGCAATCACGGTCTTCTCGCCGCTGGTTGCCACCTTCGAGACCTGTCCGGCAAAAGCTTCGGTCAGATAGACCGTGTCGCCTGATCCGGCGGCAAGCCCGACCGGCCCTTCGAGACCGCTGATCACCACGGTGCGGTCCTTGCCGTGCTCGCCGCTGGCGCGGACCAGCGATTTGCTGCCGAGCTCGTTGACGAGGATGCTGCCGTCGCCGAGCTTGACCGCGTCATGCGGCGCCTTGAAGCCGTGGAGCATCTCCTTCGTCTTGCCGGTCTTGCGGTCGATCAGTTGCACCGTGCCGGTGAACCAGCTCGACAGCAGGACGTCGTCGCCCTTGGCGGTGGCGCTCATCGGATATTCCAGCGTTACGCCATCGGCATGCATGCGGGAGGATTCGGAGACCTCGCCGGTCGCACCATCCACCGTGCGGTAGGCGAAGACGTCGGCGATGTAGATCGTATCCTTGCCCCCGTCGGAGACGACGCCGATGCCGCCGGGCAGCGCCAGCTTGCCGATGATCACCTGCTTGGCGGCGCCGGTTTCCGGATCGACCTCCTGAATGCCGTTGTCGGCCATGTTGGAGACGAAGATGCGGTCCATGTCGTCGATCGCGAGGTTGTCGAGCGAGGGCTTGAGCTGCGCGACGACCTTCCTGGCGCCGGTCTTCGGATCGACGCGCACCAATTGGCCGAGCGCGGTGTCGACCACCCAGAGATTGCCCTTGGAATCAAAGTTGGCCGCGGCCGGAATCTTGAAGCCATCGGCGACTACGGAGAGTTCGGCCTTGTCGACGTCGACCCTGGCGACCTGACCCTTGAACCAGAGCGGGCCATACAGTCTGTCGTCTGGTCCGAATTCGAAGCCGTTGAGGCCGCCCATCTTCTCCATGATCTTGCGCGGCGGCTTGACGCCCTCGACGTCGATCTCATAGAGCGCATCGTCGAGGAAAACCTGCGTCGCGTATAGCCGCCCGTCCTTGCGGTAGGCGAGTGAGTTGATGCCGGGCAGGCCGGAGGCAAGTTTCTTCACTGGGCCGTCGCCCTTGCGTGAATAGAGATCGCCGGTGAGGAAGGCGGTCCACGCCATGGTGCCGTCGGGGGCGAACGCTATGTCGTCGGACATGCCTTCCGGGGAGGGGACTGCAATCTTCGCCGTGCCGTTATTGCGGTCGACCTCGTAGAGTGCGGCGCCCGCGACACTGCCGGCGAACAGGCGGCCGGCCTTGTCGACTCCTAGCCCGTGCACGCCATGAAACGCCGAGCCCGGAACCAGCCTGGTAACTTCATAGGTCTGCGCCGAAGCGGCGGCCGTGGTTCCAATAACGATTGCCGCAACGCTCGTTGCGAGTGCAAGCCAGCTCGTCATGACGCAACCTCCCACGATTTTTTTGTGGGTGGCAGTATTTGTCCCGATGGGCTGTTTGGCAAACGAAACTGTCGGACGCCCGCAGCGGCGGCGACCATAGATCCGACATGCGGCGTGACAAGCCACATCCGATTTTCAAGATCTTGTCGAAGGTTCAGCGGCTGAGGTTCAGCGGCAGAGGTTCAGCGGCTGACTTGGCGTGTTTGCGGCGTGGCGCCGCCGGCGTCGGAGACTCGGGCCGAACTGCCGCGACTATTCATCTGCGCATCGAGGCGGTCGCGCTCCTTTTCGAAGCTCGCCAGCAGTCCGCCTTCGAGCGAACGGCCGCGCGGCAGCTTGACACGCATCGGATCGACGAAGCGGCCGTTGACCAGGATTTCGTAGTGGACGTGGGCGCCGGTCGACATGCCCGTCGATCCGACAAAGCCGATCACCTGGCCCTGGCGCACGCGCTTGCCGGGCTCCATGCCCTTGGCGAAGGCGGACATGTGTCCGTAGGCGGTCTCGTAGCCGTTGTTGTGTTTCAGGCGAACGTATTTGCCGTAGCCGCCTTCCCAACCGACTTTCTCGACCACACCATTGCCCGAGGCGAAAATCGGCGTGCCGTAGGGGGTCGCCCAGTCCACGCCGGTGTGCATCTTGGTATAGCCGAGGATCGGATGGCGGCGGCCGCCGAAGCCGGAGCGCATGATCGCGTTGCTGACGGGTTTGCGCACCAGGAACTTCTTCGCGCTCTTGCCGGTCTCGTCGTAAAAGTCGACGATGGAATCATCGGGGGTCTGGAAGCGATAATATTTCTTGGTCTCGCCGCCGACGGTGAGCGAGGCGAACAGCACCTCTGTCTTTTCGGTGCTGGGTGTGGCTTCGTCATCGCCGGCGAAGAATACGTCGAAGGAATCGCCTGGCTGCACCTTGCGCTGGAAGTCGACGTCGTAGGAATAGATGCGGACCATGTCCTCGATCACGGCGGCCGGCACCTTGTTGCGCAGGGCGGTCTCGTAGATGCTCTGGTAGAGCCGGACACCGCTGCCGTCATCATCATCGTCGTCGTCGTCCTCCTTGCCGGTAGCGGCTTCGGCAACGGTATTCATGCTCTGCACGTCGACGGCGACGTATTTGCCGACGTCCGAAAGCGCGGCCACGGCTTCGACGGTGGTCTCGTTGGCGACGATCACGCGATAGGGCTGCAGCCGGGCCGCGGGGCCGAGCCCCGAGGGCGCCATCAGGACGCGGACCTTCTGGCCTTCCTTCAGACCGCCGTCGCGGCCGCGGGCGCCAAGGGTCAGCGCAACCGCCCTGGCCTCATCGGGTGTCGCGCCCTGGTCGCGCAGTATCGAGGCGATGCTGTCGCCCTTCTTCACGACGTGAACGCGTTCGCCGGACGGGTTGCCGCCGGTGATCTGGTCTTTGGTCTTCGGCAGCAGAGTGACGTTTTCCGGCACCACGCGGGTTTCAAAGCCGGCATAGGGATCGGAAACGTTGCCTTCGGTGGCATAGGCGAGCTTGAGATCGGACTGCACGCCGCCGGCGTCGGCCGCGGCATTGGCAAGCGCCGTGTAGCGGACGCCGCCCGAGCCGCGCCAGCTCGCGGCATCTCGTACCCGCATCAAGACTTCATCGAGCGCGACCACGGCGGCGAGTTTCGCCTTTGGCAGCACCGTTGCGAGGTCCTTGGTAACGAAGGAGACCTCGGCGTCGGGTTCGACGGCTTCGGGATTGTTTGGATCTTCGGAAGCAGCCTGCGTCGTGGTGCCAACATCGGTCAGCATGCGCTGGGCGTTGAACGGCGGGATCTTGGAGCTGAGATCGCTCGTCGTCATCGACAGATTGCCGGAGATGCGGACGAACGGCCGCACCCGCATCACGTCGCGGTTCCCGACGCGGGTGACCGTCGATACCCGCATGACGTTGCGCGAGGCGGTGGACTCGCCAGGCGGCGGCAGGCGGTCGCTCTTGTGCAGGGTGGCGGTGCGATCGTTGGCGCCGAATGCCCCGCGCAATGCGCCTTCGACACGCTCCGGCACCTTGGCAAAGGTCATTTCGCCGTCGAGCGACGCAAAAACGGCGCCGCCGATGAGGGCCGCGCCGCACAGACCGGTCAGGATAGTACCGCTAAACCATTGTACGGAGACACGGCGGCGATCGATCACCGCGGCCTCGGAGCCATCAACGGAAAGTGGCGGCTCGTGACCGAGATCGATGATCCCGATCTCGCGTCCATAGCCGTTCCCGCGTGGCGCCTTCTGGCTCAACCCTGTGTCCCCCCAAATTCCATCGACATCGACAAGACCCTCGCCCGATCCAGACCCCACGTTCCGCTCTCTTTCTAGGGAGCGATTCCGGAGCCTGGCGTTGCCGCACGCATGGAAATTCGGGAATCAGAGGCCAGAAGAAGACCGGCCGCAGTCTCGAACGTCAATGGTGAGCAGGTCTCTCGAAGTTTCCTGGCCGCGTGGGAAAGGCGACGGGTTCATCGAGATCGCCTGTCCCGGGTAAGATGAACACCGGCAGCCCCCACTGGCACCCGGCGATTCAATGCATACCTTATAGTCAGAACGTCGCAGGAATGTGGCTCAAGTGCGGCCAAAGGCCCGAAACATAGGGACTTCTTGGCGTCGCAAAATTCTTCCACCTGATGCGACAATTTGTTGACGATGGGCGTTGACAACCCCGATCGGGCGGGCCTATAACCCGGCCACTGAGCGCGGCGATGCATTGGCCCCGAGGCCAAGGCATCTTATTCGCGCCCCGTAAGCTCCTCATTGCGATGAGTGAATCAACAGCCGATAGCAATCGGTTGTTATTCGTCGTCGGGTGAGGTCTGCGGGAACCTTCCAGAGATGGAAGGGTGGGGGTCCCTGCGATCCCGGGCTGTTTGACAAGTGAAGATGAAGAAAGAGAAACGTGGACGGCGGAGTCCTTGCGAGTCTCGATTACTTGAATACGCAAGTATTGAAGTGTTGAGGCTGGACGAAAGACTTCGGCGGTACACGTTTTATAGGTTACACCATCGTCGTCAGCGATGTGAATCGTCGGCGATATATATGGTGGGACCTCGTCAAACGTTGTGATCAGCCGGTTTAAAGTTTCAAGTCCAACTTGAGAGTTTGATCCTGGCTCAGAGCGAACGCTGGCGGCAGGCTTAACACATGCAAGTCGAGCGGGCGTAGCAATACGTCAGCGGCAGACGGGTGAGTAACGCGTGGGAACGTACCTTTTGGTTCGGAACAACCCAGGGAAACTTGGGCTAATACCGGATAAGCCCTTACGGGGAAAGATTTATCGCCGAAAGATCGGCCCGCGTCTGATTAGCTAGTTGGTGAGGTAATGGCTCACCAAGGCGACGATCAGTAGCTGGTCTGAGAGGATGATCAGCCACATTGGGACTGAGACACGGCCCAAACTCCTACGGGAGGCAGCAGTGGGGAATATTGGACAATGGGCGCAAGCCTGATCCAGCCATGCCGCGTGAGTGATGAAGGCCCTAGGGTTGTAAAGCTCTTTTGTGCGGGAAGATAATGACGGTACCGCAAGAATAAGCCCCGGCTAACTTCGTGCCAGCAGCCGCGGTAATACGAAGGGGGCTAGCGTTGCTCGGAATCACTGGGCGTAAAGGGTGCGTAGGCGGGTCTTTAAGTCAGGGGTGAAATCCTGGAGCTCAACTCCAGAACTGCCTTTGATACTGAAGATCTTGAGTTCGGGAGAGGTGAGTGGAACTGCGAGTGTAGAGGTGAAATTCGTAGATATTCGCAAGAACACCAGTGGCGAAGGCGGCTCACTGGCCCGATACTGACGCTGAGGCACGAAAGCGTGGGGAGCAAACAGGATTAGATACCCTGGTAGTCCACGCCGTAAACGATGAATGCCAGCCGTTAGTGGGTTTACTCACTAGTGGCGCAGCTAACGCTTTAAGCATTCCGCCTGGGGAGTACGGTCGCAAGATTAAAACTCAAAGGAATTGACGGGGGCCCGCACAAGCGGTGGAGCATGTGGTTTAATTCGACGCAACGCGCAGAACCTTACCAGCCCTTGACATCCCGGTCGCGGACTCCAGAGATGGAGTTCTTCAGTTCGGCTGGACCGGAGACAGGTGCTGCATGGCTGTCGTCAGCTCGTGTCGTGAGATGTTGGGTTAAGTCCCGCAACGAGCGCAACCCCCGTCCTTAGTTGCTACCATTTAGTTGAGCACTCTAAGGAGACTGCCGGTGATAAGCCGCGAGGAAGGTGGGGATGACGTCAAGTCCTCATGGCCCTTACGGGCTGGGCTACACACGTGCTACAATGGCGGTGACAATGGGATGCTAAGGGGCGACCCTTCGCAAATCTCAAAAAGCCGTCTCAGTTCGGATTGGGCTCTGCAACTCGAGCCCATGAAGTTGGAATCGCTAGTAATCGTGGATCAGCACGCCACGGTGAATACGTTCCCGGGCCTTGTACACACCGCCCGTCACACCATGGGAGTTGGTTTTACCTGAAGACGGTGCGCTAACCGAAAGGGGGCAGCCGGCCACGGTAGGGTCAGCGACTGGGGTGAAGTCGTAACAAGGTAGCCGTAGGGGAACCTGCGGCTGGATCACCTCCTTTCTAAGGATGATCCTTCAGATAGCTTGCTATCTATCGGATCGTTTTAGAAACATCAGTGGCCAACGATCGTCAGGATTGTTGAGCTGCATTGGCGGGATTTCGCCGTCTTCGTTTCTCTTTCTTCGCGGACGAACACGCGCCAGGGGCTTAGCGCTGTGCGAAGGTTTGGCGCTGTGCAGATGCATTGACGCGAGCCGATTGCGCGCGAGCATGCCCCCTGATCCTCAACTGAGGAAAAGCGTTAGGGGCTTGTAGCTCAGTTGGTTAGAGCGCGCGCTTGATAAGCGTGAGGTCGGAAGTTCAAGTCTTCCCAGGCCCACCAGCCTTCGCTGCTACGCAGCTTCGGCTCGGCAGGCCTTTCTTGAATGAGGGCTGCTGCGCCGTGGCGCAAGCGAAGGCGAGCGCGCGTGAAGCGCGATGAGACGCATTCGTCTTCTGGTACGGGGCCATAGCTCAGCTGGGAGAGCGCGTGCTTTGCAAGCATGAGGTCGTCGGTTCGATCCCGTCTGGCTCCACCAGATGAAATCGAAGATCGAGATGCCTCGAATAATCGTCCGCGAAACATCAATTCGCACGCGCTAGTCCGGATGGACGGCGGCGTGCGTGATATCTGACATCGTAAAGAGGAGATCGATCCGAGTTTGGGATCTGCAAAGCAATTTGCGGAATCTCATTCCTAATCTCCAGATCATTTCGGCGCTCGCTCATCGCAAGATGATTGAGTTGTAAATGATCTTTGTAGCGAAGCTTGACCGCCTCGCTATCGGTTCGATCTTACGAAGCAAGCTGGTCTTTCTAATCAGTGTCCAGCCGCATGCAGCATTCATCGAGGGTGCGCGCCTTTTGATTTCGATCTTGAGGCAAGTGTGCGGACTACATTCTGCCGAGTGTGTGGACATTGATAATGAGAGCAATCAAGTGCCTTAAGGGTGTTCGGTGGATGCCTTGGCGCTGAGAGGCGATGAAGGACGTGCTACGCTGCGATAAGCCGTGGGGAGCTGCGAAGAAGCTTTGATCCACGGATTTCCGAATGGGGAAACCCACCTTCGATAGCTGGAACTCCAAGATCTCGTATCTTGGGGTTTGAACAGCAATGTTTGAGACCAAGCCGCGAGGTTTTGGATTTCCAGTTATCAAGTGAAGGTATGAAATCTCCGAATAAAATAGGAGGTTTTAAGCGAACCCAGGGAACTGAAACATCTAAGTACCTGGAGGAAAGGACATCAATCGAGACTCCGTTAGTAGTGGCGAGCGAACGCGGACCAGGCCAGTGATACATCAAAGACAACCGGAACCTGTCAGGAAAGCAGGGCCTCAGAGGGTGATAGCCCCGTACGGGTAATGCGATGATGTATCCACGAGTAAGGCGGGACACGTGTAATCCTGTCTGAACATGGGGGGACCACCCTCCAAGCCTAAGTACTCCTCAGCGACCGATAGTGAACCAGTACCGTGAGGGAAAGGTGAAAAGCACCCCGACGAGGGGAGTGAAATAGACCTGAAACCGGACACCTACAAACAGACGGAGCCCAAGATACGTTCTGGGTGACGTCGTACCTTTTGTATTATGGGCCAGCGACTTAATTTAACGAGCAAGCTTAAGCCGATAGGCGTATGCGCAGCGAAAGCGAGTCTGAATAGGGCGTCAAGTTCGTTGTATTAGACCCGAAACCTAGTGATCTAGCCATGAGCAGGTTGAAGGTGAGGTAACACTCACTGGAGGACCGAACGGGTGTCTGTTGAAAAAGACTCCGATGACTTGTGGTTAGGGGTGAAAGGCCAATCAAACTGGGAAATAGCTGGTTCTCCGCGAAAGATATTTAGGTATCGCCTCGCATGAATGCTTCGGGGGGTAGAGCACTGGATGGGCTAGGGGGACTTACCGTCTTACCAAACCCAACCAAACTCCGAATACCCGAAAGCAATATGCGGGAGTCACACGGCGGGTGCTAACGTCCGTCGTGGAGAGGGAAACAACCCGGACCTACAGCTAAGGCCCCTAATTCGTGGCTAAGTGGGAAAGGATGTGGAAATCCCAAAACAACCAGGAGGTTGGCTTAGAA
>NZ_JAACFS010000013.1:0-15000 GCF_029051645.1 Bradyrhizobium sp. CSA112 | reverse complement strand
CTCTGGTTTGCCGATGGCCGATGTTGGGCTGTTGTTTAGGAATGTGGGCCCTGAAACCAAGGCTCTTGGTTTTTCGAATGCAATCAATTTCCCGGCTTTGTGGACCTGCGGGCAGGATGACGAACTAGTGATTGATAATCAAGGGCTCCGGTTCCGCCGCAGTTGCGAAGGACTGCCTGAATACCGAGCGATCGAGCTGCCCAAAGAAAGGCTAAGAAAGCGAGCGATGCCTGCATGGCAAGCTAACCGGACATGCCGCATTGCGGTAAGCGCTCGCGACGGCGTCCTGCATTTGACTTGAACCTGCATGCGCAGGGCGATGAAATTTCCCGCCGCAGTGCGCCGATACGCGTCGCGCGACTATCGTCTTGCGGAGAATGCCGCTTCCATCGCCCTGCGCGTCTTGATGGTGTCGTTGTTTTCGTCGACCTCAACATCGCTCCAGCGCACCACCGCGCCATGGCCGACGTCGTTCTTCAGCTTGACGCGATGGGCAAGTCCGATCGGCAGCGCGCCGGCGGCGAGGCTTTTGGATGCCGGCATCAGCTTGCCCCACACCGTGTAGCCGCCTTCGCCATCGAGCATTTCGCCCGCGCGCAGATCGCGCTTGGCGACCGCTGCGACGTCACCGCGAAAATCATGCGGCTGCCCGGTCGGCTCGTTGCGTAGCGCTGCCGACAGGATGGAAATGTTGAGCTCGAGTCCGATCAGATGATACGGCTTGTACATTGCCGCATAGCGGCCTGAGGCGTCGGTCTTCAGCCCATACTGCCTGAAGCAATCGGCAGCGTAATCGTTCGGCGCTTCCAGCACGACGTAGACGCCCCAGCGCAGATCGCGGAACACTGGACGCCCGTCCCGCTCGAGCGACGAGACAACCTCGGCAAGGCCAGCCTTCTCCAGCACGCCGCCCGCCTCGCGCGGTCGCATCACATGCGGCAAATCATCGACGCCGCAGGGTGGAAACAGCAACCCGTCCGACGGCACGTCGAGCCCGCAAGCGTTCGCGATCGCCGCCATTTCGATCGCGGATTTGGTGCCGTCCAGAAACGAGTTGAACATCTGCGGGTTCATGCCGTCCGATTGCGCTTCGCCGGCCGTCAGTCCGTAATGGCTCCACACGCCATCCGGCGTCACGTCGTGATAGGCCGGCAGATATTTGGTGCCCTTGCCGGCAGCGACGACGCGAAAGCCCGTCGCGCGCGCCCAGTCCACCATCTCGGCGGTCAGCGCCGGCTGGTCGCCATAGGCCAGCGAATAGACCACGCCCGCTTTGCGTGCTTCCTCCGCCAACAGCGGGCCGGCCAGCACGTCGGCCTCGACATTGACCATGACGACGTGCTTGCCGGCGGCGATCGCCGCTCGGGCATGCCTGATGCCGACGGCGGGATTGCCGGTGGCTTCCACCACGACGTCCATCGCGCCTCCCGCAATCGCGCGCACGCCGTCATCGGTGAAAGTCGTCCGCCCGATCTGTTCTCGATCCCAGCCGACGGTGCGGCATGCTTCCCGGGCGCGATCGCGATCGATGTCGATGATGACGGGCACTTCGAGTCCCGGCGTATGCGGCACCTGCGACAAAAACATCGAGCCGAACTTGCCGGCGCCGATCAGCGCGACGCGAACCGGCTTGCCGGCCGCAAGGCGGGCGTTGAGGAGGTGATGAAGGTTCATGGGGAATCCAATCGGGATTGAGGCGTGTCCCGGACGCGGTGCAGCGTTCTTCACGCTGCTCCGCAGAGCCGGGACCTATGATAGCGATAAACGAGAGTAGGTCCCGGTTCAGCAGCGCATCATTTCATGCTGCGCTGCGCCCGGGACACGAGAGTATGCTACTCCGCCGCCTGACGATGTGCTCGCGCCAATCGAAGCAGCGCGTCATCCTCCACGGTCTGGATCGGCGTGAAATCGCGGTGCGCGATGTAATCAGGCCGCGTCGGCGTGCGGATGTAGTTCGAAACCGCGTTCAGCGTCAGGTAGACGATCTTGCGCGGATAGGGCGTGATGTTGCCGGCCGAGCCGTGCACCAGGTTGCCGTGGAACATCAGCATGCCGCCGGCCTTGCCGGTGGGGGCGACGATACCGCCTTCCTTCACCAGCCGTGTGACGGTCTCCTCATCCAGTGTCCACAGCGGATATGACGTCGTTTCCAGGTCATGCGAAGCCTTGAGGTCGCCGGCGTGCTGGCTCTTGGGCACCAGCATCAGGGGACCGTTGATCGGCATCACCTCGTCGAGGAAGATCGCGATGTTCATCGCGCGCGGCAACGGCATGCCGTCGTCGCGTTTCCAGGTGCCGTAATCCTGGTGCCATTGCCAGACGTCGCCGGTGAAGGCGGATTTGGCGTTGATCTTGTATTGATGCATGTAGACCTTCTCGCCGAAGATCTGCTCGACCGGCTCGATCATGCGCGGATGCGCGCCGAGAACGCCGAAGGCTTCGTTATAGAGATGCGCGGCAAAGGCGGTGCGCGGCGCGCCGCTCTTTTCGCGCCACACCTCCGGGCGGTTGGCGTCGTAGATGCTGACGGCCTCGCGGGCGAGATAATCCACTTCCTCCTGGCTGAATAATTCGGGCAGGAACAGCCAGCCTTCGCGATTGAAGAATTCGATCTGCTGTGGCGTCAGTTTCATGCGTTCTCTCCTGTTGGTTTTTTGTTTGTCATTCCGGGGCGCGCGAAGCGCGAACCCGGAATCTCGAGGTTCTCAGGTGCGCAATTGCGCACCATAGTTCGATGCTGCGCATCGCCCCGGAACGACGGCGCTCCAGTTACGCCGCTTCGTCAGTCGCCCTCAGTCTCTCCTCGGTCATTCGTCCGGCCGTCTGCGCATGCGCCAGTGCTGCGGCCTCCGCCGCCTTGGCGTTGCTGGCGAGGATCTGCGCGGCGATCGTCTCGTGTTCGGTCCAGGCGCGTTCGCGGTAATCGAGCTCGGCGAGCACGGTCGCCATCGAGCGGCGCATGTGCGGCCATTGCGGCGCAATCATCTCCTCGATCGCGGGATTGCCCGCGAGGCGATAGATCGCGCTGTGAAAATCGACGTCGAGTGCGATCAGCCGCGCCAGCGGCGTATCTTTGCTGATGGTCCGTCCCGCCTGCAGCGCCGCCTCGAGCTGCGTGCGTCCCGAAGCGTTCGTCCTGACCTGTCCGGCAGCCAGCTTTGCTGCCAGCGCGTCGATGGCGCCTCGCACTTCGTAGAGCTGACGGATGCGCTCCGGGTCGAGCCGCGTGACTTCAAAGCCGCGGCGGCCGCTTTCGGCGACGAGCCCCTGCCGATGCAGCAAATGCAGCGCATGCGAGACCGGCTGGCGCGATACGCCGAGCTTTTCCGCAAGCTCGTTCTGCCGGATGCGATGGCCGGGGGGCAGCGAGCGATCGGTGATTGCCTCCAGAATCCGGCTATAGACCTGGTCGATCAGGTTGGGGAGCGGATCCAATGGGATCATGTGCTGGCCGTCGTCCGGGTTTGGAATACGGAATTCCGAATTCCCAAAACTATCCCGGCACGGTGACCGCGTCAAGGGCGCGGTCGTCTCCGGCTGCTGCTTTACGCCCAGCCATCAGGCTATACTTCGCGAGGGCTCGCCTGATCGGAGAAACGCTCATGGCCGACGACGTCGCAAGTTTCACCGGCAGCATTCCGCAATATTACGACCAAGGCCTCGGGCCGGTGATCTTTGCCGGTTATGCTGCCGATATCGCGCAACGCGTCGCGGCAGGGCGCCCGGCGCGGGTACTGGAGACGGCGGCGGGCACCGGCATCGTCACGCGTAAGCTGCGCGACGCCTTATCCCCGAATGCCAAACTGACGGCGACCGATCTCAATCCGCCGATGCTCGATCTCGCGCGCGCCAAGTTTCGGCCGGGCGAGCAGGTCAGCATCCAGCCCGCCGATGCCGGCGCGCTTCCCTTTGCCGATGGAAGCTTCGACGCCATCGTCTGCCAGTTCGGCCTGATGTTCTTTCCGGACAAGGCCGGATCCTTTGCCGAAGCCCGCCGTGCCCTCGTTCCAGGCGGACGCTATCTCTTCAACGTCTGGGATTCGCACCGCCACAATCCGTTCGGCCGCATCGCGCACGAGATGGCGGGGCGCTTTTTTCCGGACGATCCGCCGCAGTTTTACAACGTGCCGTTCTCCTGCCACCAGATCGATCCAATCAAGGAACTGCTGATCACAGCAGGCTTCGACAGGATCGACATTGCCGTGATCAGGCAGGAGCGAGAGCTTCCTGACAGCGCCAACTTCGCGCGCGCGGCGGTCTACGGCAATCCGCTGATCGATCAAGTTCAAGCGCGCGGTGGCGTCGATCCGGACCGCATAGCTGACGCGCTGGCGCAGGAATTTCGCCGCGAGTTCGGCGACGACCCCGGCCGGATGCCGCTGCAGGCCATCGTGTTCTCTGCAGTGAAGAGATGACGACTCTGCTCACGGGAGCACGGTTACGTCGAACGTACCGAGCCGTTCGGCGTCCGCCACCGCGTCGACCGCCGATATCCGCTCTCCGCTCAGGGTAAGCCGCAGCACGATACGCAACTGCCCGCCAATGATGACGGCGACCGCCAGCGTGCCGTCGACCAGTACCGGCTTGGCGGCCTGCGCGCGTCCCTTGAAGGTTTCGGCGACGGCTGTGGCGCCGCGGATTTCCGCAAGCGCGCCGAGCCGTTGAGCGGCGGCATCGGCGCGGAACACCACGTCGGGATCGAGCGCCGCGAGCAGACCCTCGAAGTCGCCCTCACGGGAAGCCTTGAGGAAAGCGTCGACGATGTTTTTCTGCCGGCCGAAATCGGCGTCCGGCGGCGGCGAGCCTTGCACCCGGCGGCGGGCGCGGCTGGCCAGTTGCCTCGCCGCCGCGGGCGTGCGGCCGACGATCGGCGCGATCTCCTCGAACGGCACGGCAAACATGTCGTGCAGCACGAAGGCGAGCCGTTCGGCCGGCGCCAGGGTTTCCAGTACCACCAGCAGCGCTGCGCCGACGGAGTCGGCCATCTCCGCATCGCGCCCATACGCATCGTCATCGGCGGGTTCCGGCACATGCGGCCCCATCGGCTCCTCGCGCCGCGATTTGCGCGACCGCAGCATATCGAGGCAGACGCGGGCGACGACCGTGGTCAGCCAGCCTCCGAGGTTCTCGACCGCGCTGGTATCGGAACGGCTCAGCCGCAGCCAGGTTTCCTGCACGGTGTCGTCGACCTCGCTGGTCGAGCCCAGCATGCGGTAGGCCACAGCCCGCAGATGGGCCCGGTTGGCCTCGAATTGCCTAGCCAGAAATTTTTTCTCGTCCATCCGGTCACATTCCCATGTCGCGTTGCGTCTTGGCTATGACGAACGAAACCGCGCCGATGTGACAGCAAATCGGCGCAAGGAGCGTCAAAACGGAACAAACCATAAGGAGCGTAAAGTGATGGAAGCCCGAATGAATCACCCGGTGATGGTCGTTCCCGATGCCATGAAGGCGCTGCAGGCGCTGGGCGAATTGACCAAAAACAGCCTGTCGGAAAAGCTGCTCGAACTGGTGCATCTGCGCGCCAGCCAGATCAACGGCTGCAGCGTCTGCGTCGACATGCATCCAAAACTCGCAAGGAAGGCCGGCGAAACCGACGAGCGCCTGTTTGCGGTGGCGGCCTGGCGCGACACGCCTTATTTCACCGAAGCCGAGCGCGCGGCCCTGGCGTTGACGGAAGCGCTGACCCGGATCAGCGACCGCGCCGATCCGGTGCCGGACGAGGTCTGGGGCGAGGCCGACAAGCATTTCGACGAGCAGGAACTCGCGGCGCTGATTCTGGCGATCGCCAACATCAATGTCTGGAACAGGCTCAACGTGGCCGTGCGCCAGCCGGTTGGCGTCTGGAAGGTGTAGTCTGAGGCCATATCCCCTCAATTTTAACGCGCCGGCTCGTGCTTAATTCACCGGTGCGCGCTAAACAATAAGCCCGGCCAGATCGGCCGGGCTTTCGCTTTTGTTGCTTTCATCCCGTTTCCTGATCATGGCCATCACCTCTGAACACCTGTCCATGCTGCGCCCGACCATCCGCAAGCGAATCCTTGGCATCGCCCTGGGTTTGGTTTTCCTGATGGTGATCATCTCGGCGCTATCGACCGTAATGACGCGAAAGATTGCGCATCAGCTCGATGAACTGACGACAAAATACGTCGAAGCATATGGGCATCTGGCACGGATGAACGTCCGCTCGCTCGAGCAGGCGGTGGTGGTTCGCCGGATGGTGTTCATCAAGGTACAGACGCCACCGGACGAGACCGCCTTTGCAGATCAGCAAACCATCTATGAGGCGAAAGGCAGTGAGATTGACAGGGAGGCGCAGGCCGCACGCGCCCTGATTATTGCAATCATTGATGATCCGACCACCGTCTCCGACGATGCCAAGCTCGGACGGATTGAAAACCGGATCGAAACCATAACTAGCGACCTTCGCCGTTATCTGGACGAAGAGAATAAGCGGATGTGGCCGCAGCTCGATGCCGGCAACATGCCGGAGGTGCGGGCCAGCCTTGTCCGGACCGATGCGCTCCGCGACGAATTCAATCGCAAGATTGAGGAAATTCGACACGACATGCTGGAGCAGGTGCGCAGCGATGCGGCCGTGACGATGCGGGATCAGCAACGCGCGATTGCCGTCTCCGCGATCTTGACGACGCTAGCGGCCATCCTTGGACTGACATTCGCATTCTTCGTCTCTACCGGCATTACCCGCCCGGTCCGGCGGCTCTTGGACGGCACCCGCGCCGTTGAGGCCGGCCTGCTCGATGGGTCGATCGACGTCACCACGCGGGACGAAATCGGCCAGCTCACGACGGCCTTCAACAACATGGTCGAGCAGTTGCGCCACAAGGAGCGCCTGCGCGAAACGTTCGGCCGCTATGTCGACCCGCGCGTCGTAGAAGGCCTGATCGCCTCGCAATCGCTGACTGCGAGCGACGGTGAGCGGCGGGTGATGACGGTGCTGTTCTGCGACATGAAAGGCTTTACCAGCCTCAGCGAGGGCATGACGCCACAAGGCCTCGTCAAGGTGATGAACCACTATCTCTCGACGATGTCGGGGCCGATCCGCAGCCATCGCGGCATCATCGACAAATACATCGGCGATGCGATCATGGCCTATTGGGGGCCTCCATTTACCGAGCATGGCGAACAGGCGCGGCTGGCCTGCCTTGCCGCCGTCGAGATGGCCGATCGTGGCACCGCGCTGCGCACCGAACTGCCCGAATTGCTTGGCGTGCGCACCGTGCCGAGCGACTGCGAAGTACGCATCGGCATCGCCACCGGCGAGGTGCTGGTCGGCAGCATCGGCTCGGAGTTCATGATGAGCTACACGGTGATGGGAGACGCGGTGAATCTGGCTTCGCGCCTGGAGAACGCCAACAAGTTTTACGGTAGCCACTCGCTGGCTTCGGAGGCTGCGATCATGGCGGCCGGCGATGCGGTGGAATCGCGCGAGATTGACCGGCTGGTCGTCGCAGGCCAAACCCGTCCCGAAGCGGTGTTCGAGATCATCGGGCGCGCGGGCGAGTTGACTGAGAAGCAACTTGAACTGCTGGCGCGGTACGCCGAAGGCCTCGCGGCCTATCGGGCGCGCCGCTGGGATGATGCGCGCCGGGCTTTCCAGGCGGCGCTCGAGGCGGTTCCCGGCGATGGGCCATCCAAAGCGATGGCCCAACGCGTCAAGAACTTTCAGGCTGATCCGCCGGCTGCCGATTGGGATGGCGCGTGGCGGCTGGATCAGAAGTAGCGGCTGGCCGCCGGTCTACGCCGCGAGAAACTCCAGCACGACGTTACTAAATTCCTGCGGCGCCTGTTCGAACATCCAGTGACGGGTGCCCGGGATTACTGCCGTCCGTGCGCCCGGAATATGTTCGGCCAGCACGCGCCAGATCACCGCCCGAGCGCCCTTGGTGTCGCCGCCGCCGATCAACAAGGTCGGCGTCCTGATCGATTCCGCTTCGCTTCTCAAAAACGGCTTGCGGTTCTCGCCGACTTGCCCGGGCAGCGTATGGATGTTGTCGCGCAATTGCTGCCGCGCCACCGCAGACCACCTTGCCCACGCGCCTTCGCCGTCGATCCCGTCGACGAACAGGGCCAGCGCACCGTCGATGTCGCCGTTTCGTACCATCTCCGCTGCCAGCGGAACGCGCGGCCCCAGCGGCACCGGGCCGGGAGGCGGAGTGGCGGGCTGCAGCGCGGGTTCGAGATCGCCGCCCGGTTCGGCGAGAACGGCCTTGCGCAACAGATCCGGCCGCGCCTGCGCCACCCGGAAGCCGATATGGCCGCCGCGGGAATGGCCGATCACATCGACCGGCCCGACGTTCAGCTTCTCGATGAAGCCGATGACGTCGTCGACATGCTGCGCCATCAAATAGTCGTTGCCGACGCCGTCCCAATGCTCCGGAAAGAATCGCCGCAGGCTCAGCGAAATCACGCGGTGCGTCCTCGACAATGGCCCAAGCACGGCGTTCCAGGTGCGGAAGTCGCCGAGCGTGCCATGCACGAGAACCACTGCCGGGCTACTCTCGTTACCTCGGCCAACATCGAGATAGGCCATGTCGTAGCCGTTGACGCTCAACGTCTGCATGTCGGTCAGTCCTCTGCGAGATAAGCGAGAACGATCTCGCAATATTTCTGTGGCGCCTGTTCGAACATCGGATGCGTGGTTCCCGGGATCATCTCGATACGCGCACCCTTCACGTTAGTTGCCAGCGCATGCAGTACCTTCGGCAGCGTGCCCTTGGTGTTGGTGCCGCCGATGAACAATGTCGGGGTCTTGATCGCTTCCACATCCGCCTTGGAGAACGGCGGACGCTGGTCGCGCATCTGGCCGATCAGTGTCGTGGCGTTGTCGCGCAGGAGCTGTTTGGGTGTCGCCGGCAGGCGCTTCCAGGCGCCGGGGCCTTCCAGCGCATCCATGAAGATCCGCAGGCCGCCGTCGATATCGCCTTTGGCAATCACCTCAGCGGAAGCCGCAATCATTCCGGCCAGCGGCGAGGGGCCGGGCTTGTAGGCGGGATCGAGCGTGGCGTCGAGCTCGCCGCCGGGCTCGGCGAGGATCAGCTTGCGCAACAGGTCAGGCCGCCGCTGCGCGACGCGAAAACAGATGTGGCCGCCGCGGGAATGGCCCATCAGGTCGAGCGGCTTCGTGTCCAATTTCTCGATGAAGGCGATGACGTCCTCGACATGTTGCACGATCGAATAGGTGTCGCCGACGCCGTCCCAATGGTCGGGAAAGAAATGCCGCAGCGACGGCGCGATCACCCGGTGCTGGCGCGTCAGCAGTCCCAGCACCGACGACCAGATCCGGAAGTCGCACAGCGAGCCGTGCACGCACACCAGCGGCGGGCGATTGCCGGCGCTTTGGCCGACATCGAGATAGGCCATGTCATAGCCGTTGACGTTTATGGTTTGCATGGGCTCGTGAGGTGGGGAGAGGGCAAGGGCGCCAGTGAATGGCGTCGTAACGTCCCCCAGATCAGCGGAAGTTGTTCATGCCGTCAAGTTCCCCCGGGATTCGGGTGGATAGCAATAATCTCCAAGCCTAGATTTGAGCCTGAGAGGAAGCTGGGTGGCATTGAACAGGAGAATATGGAGCCAGCCATGACCGGGCACCATTTTACGATATTCGACACCGCGATCGGCCGCTGCGGCATCGTCTGGGGCGAGCGCGGCATCACCTCGGTGCAATTGCCGATGGGCGACGAAAAGAAGACGCGCACCCGCCTGCAGCAGCGCCATGACGACCTCGTCGAGGCGGAGCCGCCGGCCAGGGTACAGGCCGCGATCGACGGCATCGTCGAGCTGCTTGAAGGCAAGCCGAATGACCTCGCGGACGTCGTGCTCGATCTCGACGGCGTTCCCGAATTCAACCGCGGCGTCTACGACATCGCGCGCACCATTCCGCCGGGCAAGACCATGACCTACGGCGATATCGCCAAGAAACTCGGCGGCGTCGAGTTGTCGCGCGACGTCGGCCAGGCGCTGGGTCGCAACCCCTGTCCGATCGTGGTGCCGTGCCACCGTGTGCTGGCGGCGGGCAACAAGCCCGGCGGTTTCTCCGCCAATGGCGGGGTGGTGACGAAGCTGAAGATGCTGACGATCGAAGGCGCGGCGGTGAACCACACGCCGAGCCTGTTCGATTGAGGGGCTTTCACCGGCCCTTGAAGTTCGGCGGCCGCTTCTCGTTGAAGGCAAGCACGCCCTCGCGGCGGTCCTCGGTGGGGACCATGCGGTTATAGGCCTCGATCTCGAGCGCGAGGCCGTCGCGCAGCGACAGTTGCAGGCCGCGATGGATCGAGAGCTTTGCCTGGCGAACGGAGATCGGCGCGTTGCTGGCGATGCGCGAGGCAGTCGCCAGCGCCGCGGGCAACAATTCCGGTAGCGGAAACACTTCGTTCACAAAACCCCATTCACGCGCTTCCGCTGACGTAAACGGCTTGCCGGTCAGGATCAGCTCCTTGGCGCGGCGCTCGCCGACGGCGCGCGGCAGGGTTTGCGTACCGCCACCGCCGGGCATGATGCCCAGCGTCACCTCCGTCAGAGCAAAACGCGCACCCTCTGCCGCGTAGAGAAAATCGCAGCAGCCCGCGATCTCGCAGCCGCCGCCATAGGCCGCGCCGTTGATGGCGCCGATGATCGGGACGGAGCAGTCGATCAGCGCCCGCACCATCCGCTCGAAAATGACATGCTGGCGCGTCCATGCCTCATCCGTCATGCCGCGGCGTTCCTTCAAGTCGCCGCCGGCGCAGAACGCCTTGTCGCCCGCGCCTGTGAGAACGATGCAACGCTGGCTCTTCGGATCGAGCGCCACATCCTCGAAATAGCGCACGAGATCGCGGCCCATCTGGGTGTTGAGCGCGTTGGATGCCTCCGGCCGATTGAGCCTGATAATCGTGACATGCTCGTCGACCGGCTCGACCGACAGCGTCTCGAAAGTGGACGGGTTCGAACTCATAGCGCCTCGCAGGAGAAGCCGCTGCCGCTGCGCCGGATCTTTCCGACCGACGGGGAGGGGAAATGCGCGGTGCAGCACAGCGTGTCGGTGTCGCAGTAGCGCTCCATGAAACTGCGCCGCGTCGCCGCCGCCTGCGCCTGATCGACATCGAACTTGACGGACAATTCCGGATAGCGCGTCTGCAGCGGCGAATGCATCAGGTCGCCCGAGAACACGACATCATCCTTGCCGCGGCCGAAGGTGAAGGCGACATGGCCGGGCGTATGCCCCGGCGTCGGCAGGATGCGCGTGTGATCGCCGATCGCGAAGTCGCTGCGGACGATCTCGGCCTGTTTCGCCTCGACCACCGGCAGCACGCTGTCGCCGAACGGCGGCACCGGTGTTTTCGCGTGCATCTCGGTCCAGTAGTTGAATTCGGTCGTGTCGAACACGCAGCGCGCTTTCGGGAAGGTCGGCACCCAGCGGCCGTTCTCGAGCCGCGTGTTCCAACCGACATGGTCGACATGCAGATGCGTGCACATGACATAGTCGATGTCGTCAACGGAGAACCCGGCCGCGGCCAGCCCACGCATGTAGGTATCGTCGGTCTTCATGCTCCATTTTGGCCGCTGCGGCCGCGGCTTGTCGTTGCCGATGCAGCTATCGATCAGGATGGTGTGGTGCGGCGTCTTCACGACGTAAGACTGGAAACACAGGATCAGCACGTCTTTGTCGTCGAGCGCACCGGCATCTCGCATCCATGCGCGGTTCTCCGCCAGGACTTCCGGCGTCAGGCCCGGCAGCATCTCGAGTGCCGGCAGGAAGGTTGTTTCCTGCTCGATGATGCGATGGATGGTGAGATCGCGGGCGGTGAATTTCAGGCTCATGTCTTTTCTTGCCTGTGTTTGGTTGTCTAGCGCGCGTTGTCGCGAACGGCAGGAAGGATGTAGTTCGCCATCATATCGAGCGCTCCGTCACCCTGGCCCGGCAGAAAATAAAGACCGGATGTCGTCATCACCACAAGATCGCGGTCGGGCACGATGAAAAGTCGCTGGCCGCCCGAGCCCATCGCCGCAATCCACTTCACTTCCTGATCCTGCGCAATCGAGCGTCCCATCCACCATTGCTGACCATAGAAAAACAGACCGCTGAAATAACCGATCGCCTGAAAACGCGGCCGGACCGATTGCTCGATCCATGCCACCGAAACGATCTGTTTTCCGCCCCAGTCGCCGCGATTGAGCACCAGCTGCCCGATCTTGGCGGCATCGCGCGGCCGGATGCGGAGGCCTACGGCGGAGGCAATCTTTCCGTTCTTGGGATAGGTCTTCCACTCAAAATCGGTAATTCCGAGCGGCTGGAACAAAACTTCGCGCGCGAACGCTTCCAGCGGCTTGCCTGAAACGCGTTCGAGGATGTTGCCGAGCAGGTCCGTGCCGCCGCCATTGTAGGTCCACAACGAGTCCGGCCGCTTTGCGATCGGCTTCGACAAGATGTAGCGGATCGGGTCCGCTTCATTGCCCAGATGCGGTTCGTCGTTTTTGGGATCGTTCCAGCCGCGGTTCTCGTCCCATTGCATGCCGGATGACATTGTGAGGAGATGGCGGAGGGTAACCTGGTCCCAGCCCGGCGATTTCAGGCCAGAATGTTCCGGGTAGAATTTGACGACGGGGTCATCGGCGCTGGAGATCAGCTTGCGGTCGATCGCAATCCCCACCAGCAGCGAGATCACGCTCTTGGAAGCCGACCGCATGTCGTGCTTGGTGGTGGCATCGAAATCGTACTGTCCCGCAACGTCCCAGCGCTCGTCGGGACCGGAAAAATACTGCTCGAATACCAGCTTGCCGTGACGGACGATGACCACGGCGTGAACGTTGGCTTCGGCTTCCTTCAGCCGTGCCGCGATATTGCAGAGTCGTGCGCCATCGAGGCCAACGCTTTCAGGGGAGGCGATGGTCCAGCCATCGTCAAGTGCCTTGGGTGTTCCGCAAGTCATGCTGGTTTGTCCCCGCGCCATCGCGGACGTGGCCAGCAGAAGTATGGCGGCGAAGCCGAGGCGCCGCAATCGTCTGCCACCCTCGCGCATGCCGCTGTCTCCGCTTCTGATGTTATGCCGGCGGCGGTACCGAGATTTTCACCGACGGCCGTTCCATCATCTTCTGATGGAAAGCGTCGAGCTTCGGAAAGGCCTTGCGCCAGCCGCAATCGGCAAAGCGGAAATCCGCATAGCCGAGCACGCAGACCAAGCCGATCTGCACGATGTTGAACGGTCCGGACAGCACGTCGGGCTTGCTCTCGAAGCGTGCCATGCCGGTCCAGGCGCGGTTCCAGTGATCGTCCGACCACGCCTTCCACCGCAGCGGCTCCGGCCGCACCATGCCCTCGTAGCGGCACAGCAGCATGGCATCGAGCATGCCCTGCAGCAGAGAATGGTTGCTCTTGACATTCCATCGCTCGGGGCCGGAGGTGGGGATCAGCTTGCCGCCGCCAGCGAGCTCGTCGAGATATTCGACGATCACATACGAATCAAGAATCACGTCGCCATTGTCGAGGATCAGCACCGGCAGCTTCTTCAGCGGCGTGATCTTCGAATATTCCTCGTTGGCCTGACCTGGCGCGACGGTCGCAGGCACGAATTCGATCTTGTCGATCAGGCCGGTCTCGATCGCCGCGATCCGCACCTTGCGGGCGAACGGGGAGGCGGGGGAGAAGGTGAGTTTCATGCTGGGAATTCCCTCGGAGGCTTCTTCTTGTTTTGTCCTGTCATGACGACCACTCGATGTCATCATCCGCGAAAGCGGATGATCCAGTACTCCGCGTCCGTTCGGTTTACTCACCAAAGCCGCGGCGTACTGGATACCCCGCATTCGCGGGGTATGACATCTAGGCCGCGATGATTTCCTGGCGCTGCTCGCCGAGCCCTTCGATGCCGAGCGTGACGATGTCGCCGACGTTGAGGAAGGTCGGCGGCTTCATGCCGAGGCCGACGCCGGGCGGGGTGCCTGTGGTGACGATATCGCCCGGCAACAGCGTCATGAACTGCGAGACATAGGAAATGCACTTCGCCATCGAGAAGATCATGGTCGAGGTCGATCCGGTCTGGCAGCGCTTGCCGTTGACATCGAGCCACATCGACAGCTTCTGCACGTCAGGAATTTCGTCCTTGGTGACGAGCCACGGGCCGACCGGGCCGAAGGTGTCGTGCGACTTGCCCTTGGTCCACTGGCCAAGCCGCTCGATCTGGAAATTGCGTTCGGAGACGTCGTTGCAGATACAGTAACCGGCGACATGATTGAGCGCGTCGGCCTCTGAGACATATTTGGCGCGAGTGCCGATGATGGCGGCGATCTCGACTTCCCAATCGAGCTTGGTGGAGCCGCGCGGCTTTTCGACCGCATCGTTCGGGCCCGACAGCGCGGTGTTGGCCTTGAGGAAGAAGATCGGCTCGGTCGGGATCGGCGATCCTGTCTCCTTGGCGTGGTCGCTGTAGTTCAGGCCGATCGCGACGAATTTCGAGATGCCGGTGACCGGCGCGCCGAACCGCTGCTTGCCGTCGACGGCAGGGAGCTTGGCGGTGTCGAGCGCGTCGAGCTTGGCCAGCGACGCCGGCGAATAGGCCTCGCCATCGAGATCCCTTACGTGCGCCGAAAGATCGCGCAACTGGCCGGATTTATCGATCAGGCCGGGCTTTTCCGCACCCTTGGCGCCGTAACGAACAAGCTTCATTTTGTCACTCCCTGCGGGTTTATCAGGCTTATCGGTGGTATACCTCGACACGCTTCATGGAACAGCGGGGCAGGAAATTCAACTGCCGACTGCCCGAGTTCGCCACATACCACCCCCTCATCCTGAGAGGCTGTGACCCTATTGGAGGTTAGCAGCTCTGGCGAAGAGGGATTGGGCTATGTGACTAGTCCAAACTGGCTAGCGTTGATTGTCTGGCTTCAAGCTGCAGCCCGGAGCAGGCGGTGGCCGGCCAGGATGTTGTTGGTGAGTGCGAACCAGTGCAGGACTGTCTGGACCTTTTTGAGGCCGCGTACCGTGAACTGCTGCAGGCCCCAGTTGCG
>NZ_JAACFS010000138.1 GCF_029051645.1 Bradyrhizobium sp. CSA112 | reverse complement strand
CCTATATTTAAAGCTTCTTTAATGAGCGGTACATATTTCCTTGAAACATATTCTTTCATTCCATTAGAAAATTGGGCACACATACTGCCACTAAAAGACATTTCAAAGCTTTTGACATGCCCTAAATTTGCAAGTATCGACTTAGAAAATCTAGCAAAATGCTTTGCAGCTAACTGCTCTTCTAATTCATATAGGCGAGCCTTCACCTCAAGACTCCCTTTCTTCGTTTGCGCCATAACTTTTCTCTCTTCTGTATAGAACCTATAAATATCATTTAAATTCAATAAATAATACTGCTGATTTAACACACCAACAATTTGATTCACATTCCCTCCTTCAATTATTTTTAAAATCTGCTGAATTTCATCTGTCACTTCTTTTGTTTTTATAATAATTTCTACTTCGTCTTGTGATGGGTCCAATTCGATGCGAACTTTCATCTACTTCCCACCCCCTTTACAAC
>NZ_JAACFS010000137.1 GCF_029051645.1 Bradyrhizobium sp. CSA112 | reverse complement strand
ATGTAATAGGATCCGGCCAGTGGATCGACGGTGCGGCAGAGTTCTGATTCTTCCTGGATGATGATCTGGGTGTTGCGGGCAATGCGTGCTGAGAAATCGGTAGGCTAACCAAGCGCTTCGTCAAAGGCGTTGGTATGCAGTGACTGAGTACCGCCCAGCGTCGCAGCCAGCGCTTCAATGGTGGTGCGGATAACGTTGTTATACGGATCCTGTTCAGTCAGGCTCCAGCCTGAGGTCTGGCAGTGGGTACGCAGCGCCAGTGATTTCGGGTCCTGTGCGCCAAATCCACTGACCGCTTCGCTCCATAAAGAACGTGCCGCACGCAACATGGCGACGTTCATAAACAGATCCATGCCGATGCCGAAGAAGAACGACAGGCGAGGAGCGAAGTCATCAATTTTCAGTCCGGCAGAGATTGCTGCTTTGATGTACTCAATCCCATCAGCGAGCGTAAATGCTACCTGC
>NZ_JAACFS010000136.1 GCF_029051645.1 Bradyrhizobium sp. CSA112 | reverse complement strand
ACCACGAACAGTGCCTTCTCGGCGGTGCCCATCAGGCCCCACAGTTCCTGCAGGGCGACACCGGGGAGGATCGCCATCAGCGGTTCGCCGGGATAGTCGTTGACCTCGCGTTGCAGGGCGAAGGTCGCCACCTTGCTCTTCAGGCCGACCAGGAACGCGGTGATCGCCTGTGGTTGCAGGTCCATGTGCCGCGCCTGCTCGGCACTGACGCGCCCGGCGCCCATCGCCGGCACCCCGTTGCGCCAGTCGACGTGCAGCGCCTCCATGCCGGCGAGGGATATGTGCAGGGTGCGGTCTACCGGGGTACCGGTGCGCTGGAGGATGCCGACCACGGTGAACGGCTTGTCGTCGTGCTTGACCAGGCTCACCGTGCTCACCCCATGGGCCAGCACGATCTTCTCGCCGAGCCTGTAGTGCAGGGCTTCGGCCACCTCGGCGCCGAGCACCACGTCGAACAGGTCCTGGC
>NZ_JAACFS010000135.1 GCF_029051645.1 Bradyrhizobium sp. CSA112 | reverse complement strand
GCCGTACGACGTGCAGCCCGCCGCCGCCGGTTCGCTGGCGATGGTGAACGTGGGCAGCGCCAGCGTCACCTCGTATGAGGCCGCCGGCCTGACCAAGGAAGAAGGCAAGGCCAAGGCCGATGCGTTCGGTGCGGAACTGAAGACCGCCCTGACCACCGCCGGCTACCCGGCCAAGGCCGATGGCGCCCGCATCAACATCGCCGGCACCATCTTCATGCTGTGGCTGCTGGTGCTGTACGTGACCATGGTCTACGGCCCGATCGCCGCCTACCTGGTCGAACTGTTCCCGACCCGCATCCGCTACACCTCGATGTCGCTGCCGTACCACATCGGCAACGGCTGGTTCGGTGGCTTCCTGCCGGCGATCTCGTTCGCGCTGGTGGCCGGTACCGGCAACCTGTACTACGGCCTGTGGTACCCGATCGCGATCGCACTGATGTCGGTGGTGATCGGCGGCCTGTTCCTGCG
>NZ_JAACFS010000134.1 GCF_029051645.1 Bradyrhizobium sp. CSA112 | reverse complement strand
GTTATATCTCCACCATGTGGCGTTCGATCGAGGCGGTGAAGACGGGCGACGCCGACGTCGCGGTCTCGGCCGGCAATACCGGGGCGCTGATGGCAATGGCGAAGTTCTGTCTGCGCACCATGGCCAATATCGAGCGTCCGGCGATTGCCGCGATCTGGCCGACGCTGAAGGGTGAGAGCATCGTGCTCGATGTCGGTGCGACGATCGGCGCCGATGCACCGCAGCTGATGGATTTTGCCCTGATGGGCGGCGCCATGGCGCGTGCGCTCTTCGAGGTCGAACGTCCGACGGTCGGCCTTCTGAACGTCGGCGTCGAGGAGATGAAAGGCCAGGAGGAAGTCAAGGAGGCCGGCCGGCTGTTGCGCGAGGCGAACATCGATTCGCTCGAATATTCCGGCTTCGTCGAGGGCAACGACCTTGGCAAGGGCACGGTCGACGTCGTCGTCACCGAAGGATTTTCCGGCAATATCGC
>NZ_JAACFS010000133.1 GCF_029051645.1 Bradyrhizobium sp. CSA112 | reverse complement strand
GGCCTGACCCTGGCCCAGACCGCGGATGGCGACGGCCCCGAGACCGCCGACATGCCGCTCAGCTCGCTGCGGACCGGCTTCGTCGATTTTGGCGAGATGGCCGAACTGATGGGCGGCCGGATCGCGGCGCACGTCGCTTCGTACCTCGCTGCCGCGCCGGATGCGCAGGTCGACGTGGTCCCGCGGGAGCCTGACGCTGAGCAGCTCACCGAGATCTTCGCCATCCTCCGCCGCCAGGTCGGCCACGACTTCTCGGGGTACAAGCCCAGCACCTTCGTGCGCCGGCTGCAGCGGCGCATCAGCGTGGTCGGCGCGGCCGGGCCGGACGCCTACCTCAAGCTGCTGCGGGCCGACCCGGCCGAGGTCGGGGTGCTGTTCCGGGACCTGCTGATCGGCGTGACGAACTTCTTCCGCGACACCGCCGCCTTCGAGGCGCTGGCCACCCAGATCATCCCGAAACTATTCGACGCGCGTGCGGCGACCGATGGCGTGCGGATCTG
>NZ_JAACFS010000132.1 GCF_029051645.1 Bradyrhizobium sp. CSA112 | reverse complement strand
CATCAAGGTCGAGAGCGGCTACGCCAAGCAGCTGCTGGCCGACCCGGAAGCGCAGGTGGAAGTGCCGGGCCTGGGCGACCGCAGCCCCCGCATGTTGTCCAAGCAGGCGCTGGCCGGCGTGATCGAGCCGCGCGTGGAGGAGATCTTCTCGCTCGTGCAGCAGGTGATCCGCGAATCGGGCTACGAGGAAGTGCTGTCGTCGGGCATCGTGCTCACGGGCGGCAGCGCGATCATGCCGGGCATGGTGGAACTGGGCGAGGACATCTTCCTCAAGCCCGTGCGCCGCGGCATTCCGAAGTATTCCAGCGCGTTGTCCGACATGGTGGCCCAGCCGCGTGCTGCTACCGTCATGGGTTTGCTCGAGGAGGCGCGGCAGGCACGCCTGCGCGGCTTCAAAGTGGCGCAGAAGAGCGGCTCGGTGAAAACGGCCTTCGGTCGGTTCAAGGACTTCATCGTCGGGAACTTCTGACATGTACGTCCCTCTGCACCGGCTCGCCCGTGGAAGTCCTTCCGGCCGCTACCGCCACCGATGGCCCAGTAC
>NZ_JAACFS010000131.1 GCF_029051645.1 Bradyrhizobium sp. CSA112 | reverse complement strand
CGGCAGAACCTCAACCCGGGGCTTGCCCTCCGGTGCGACAAAGACACTGCGCAGCGCCTCGTGACGGGCAAACAAACGGTCAAGGCTGCGCTGCCAGGCGCTGCGGTCGAGCGCCCCACGCAGCCGCGAGGCCAGCGGAATGTGGTAGTTCGTGCTGCCCTCGTCCAGCTGCGCCAAAAACCACAGCCGCTGCTGCGCAAACGACAGCACCAGCGGCTCATGACGCGACACGGCCGCAATCGCCGGCAGCTCTTGCGGACCGGAGCGGCTCAACACCTCCACGATGCTTGCCGCCAGCTCCGCCAGCACCGGTTTGGCAAACAGCCCCGTCAGCGGCAGCGCGACGCCAACAGCCTGCGACAGCCGGCTCAAGAGCTGCACCGCCAGGAGCGAGTGGCCGCCGAGCTCGAAGAAGTTGTCGTGGCGTCCGACCCGCTCGACCCCGAGAAGCTCCGCCCAGATCTCTGCCAGCGCCGTCTCGATCGCGCCGCGCGGCGCCGCATAGGCTGCCCGCGCATAGGCATCGTCGGCCGGCGCCGGCAGT
>NZ_JAACFS010000130.1 GCF_029051645.1 Bradyrhizobium sp. CSA112 | reverse complement strand
GACACTAGCGGGCTCGGAGGGCAAGGAGTCGGCCCAAGCAATATCGCGATGACGAAAGCATATCGCAAGTTCTTGTCTCCGCCGGTTAAGTCGGACGATACATGAAAACGCTGGACGGCACTCTATATAGGCGCGCCCTAGACTGCTCCAGGCCGCAGAGCGCCCATACCTGCGTAGTTTCTCGCGCAGGTGGCCCGAGTCCGTTGTGGGTCAAACTCGGTAGTCGCCGGGTCCTGCCGCGAAGTCCGCTTTGCCCGCGATTGTGTTGCAAAAGTCGAAAATCGAACAGCACCAAAAATCTCGCGAAAGTAGATTTTTTGACTTCTCTGCTGCTGCGTCGCTTTTCAGCGCCACTACGGAGATCCGTGATCAATTTTGGATGAAGCGACTTGGCCCCTCACGTCGACGCGCGTAAAAACGGATCAGCGGCTCTAAGAATTTTCGTTCGCACCCCAAAAAACTTTTGCAACACAATCCCCGCGTGAGCGGACATCGACAGACCAGCCGGTCAGGTCCGAAAACCTGCACACTAGCGGAAGTCACCGCTTCTTTCGATTGCCTCGTCGGCGCGGGAGAGAAGT
>NZ_JAACFS010000129.1 GCF_029051645.1 Bradyrhizobium sp. CSA112 | reverse complement strand
CGCGGCGTCGAGATGATGGTCGCACTGCTGGCTGTGCTGAAGGCGGGCGGGACGTATCTGCCGCTCGACCCGGATTACCCGCCCGAGCGGCTGGCGCACATGCTGCGCGACAGCGGCGCGGCACTGGTGCTGACGCAACGGACGCTGCTCGAGCAGTTCTCTCCGGTTCTCGAGGAAACCGGCGCCGCGGCGTGGCTGCTCGACGAGCAGGACGGCGGCGAGGGCGATGCCGGCAATCTTGGTATCGCCGTGCATCCCGAGAGCCTCGCCTATGTGATCTACACCTCAGGCTCGACCGGCCGGCCCAAGGGCGTGATGGTCCGCCACGACGCGGTGACGAATTTTTTGGCGACGATGGCGGAGCGGCCGGGCCTCACGGCCAGGGATCGCGTGCTCGGCCTGACCTCGTTGTCCTTTGACATCGCGGTGCTGGAGCTGTGGCTGCCGCTGATTAAGGGGGCACGCGTGGTGCTGGCGGATCGCGCGGCCGCGCATGATCCGTCCCGGCTCAAGGCCATGGTGGCCGCACAAGGCGTGACCCTGATCCAGGCGACGCCGTCGACCTGGCGGATGCTGCTCGATCATGACGG
>NZ_JAACFS010000012.1 GCF_029051645.1 Bradyrhizobium sp. CSA112 | reverse complement strand
GCGCAGGCCGAAGCACGTCGTGACTACGAACTTGCGCTGCAGATCGGCAACAAGAGCGCGCTCAACGCCTTCCTCACGCAATATCCCGATGGCTTCTACGCCAGTCTTGCCAAGCTTCAGCTCGACAAGATCGCCGCCGAGGATGCGCGCGTCGCCGCGACCGAGAAAGCGCGGCTGGCCGAGCAGGAGCGGGCACGGCTCGCCGCCGAGGGCGCCCAGAAGTCGCAACAGGCAAAGGCCGAAGCGGAAGCCAAAGCTGCCGAGCAGGCGCGCATCGCGGCCGAAAAGGCCAAGCAGGTGGCGCAGGACCAGGCGGCCGCGGCCGAGCAGAAGCGTGTCGCCGCCGAAAGCGCCGCCGCCGACAAGGCGTCATCTCCGGCACCCGCCGACAAGGACAAAGCGGTCAACCTTGCGGCCCTCACCGCAGGGCCGCCGCAAGCCGAAATCACCAAGTCGGTGCAGGCCGAATTGCGGCGGGTCGGCTGCCTGACCGGCAACGCCGATGGCAACTGGAATCGCGCCTCGCAGCGGTCGCTGACCCTGTTCAACCGCTACGCCGGAACCAAGCTCGACACCAAGGTCGCCAGCGTCGATACGCTCGATACGATCAAGCTGAAGCCGTCACGGGTGTGCCCGCTGGTCTGCGAACACGGCTTCAAGGCCGAGGGTGAGCGTTGCACCAAGATTGTCTGTGCCGAGGGCTCGTTCCTCAACGACGACAACGAATGCGAGAAGCGTAGCGCCAGGAAGCCGGTCGCCAAGCGTGAGAGGCCCGAGCCGCGGCAGACGCTGGAAGCCAGGCCGTATCAGGCGCCGCGGGGCAGGCAGGCCACCGCCGGGCGTTATCAGGGACGGGATCCGAGCATCGGCGCCAATGGCCGCCCGCTCACCGGCCTCGAACGCCAGCAAGGCTGCAATAGCTACCAGGCCATCATGTCGGGCGTGTGCCCGTAACGGCGGCCGGCATCAGATCAAGTCCACATTGGCGCCGCGACAGCGGGGTCAATGTGGTTTTTCAAATCGCGCTCGCCGCGATGTTCACCATCAATGCCAGCAGCGCCGTGTTGAACACGAACGAGACGATGCCGTGCACGGTCGCGGTGCGGCGGATGATCCTGTCGGTGATGCCGACGTCGGAAACCTGCGCGGTCATGCCGATCACGAACGAAAAGTAGACGAAGTCCCAATAGTCCGCATCCTCGTGCGCGCCGCCGCTCGGGAACTGCAGGCCGCCGGAGTTGCTGCCGCGGTAGAAATCATGCGCGTAGTGCAGCGCAAAGGCGGTATGCACCAGCGCCCATGACAACACGATCGTCACCGTCGCCAGGATCAGCCCGGCCGGATTGCCTTTCGAGGCGCCGAGCTCGAGCACGATCGCGCCAAGGCTCGCGAGGGCGCCAAATGCGGTCAACAACAGGATCAGGAAGCGCCCGTCGTCCTGCAACACTGCGCTGCGGCGGATATGGGCGACGTCGCAGCGCAGCATCATGATGTAGGCAAGTGCGAGATACAGTACGGCGAAGCCATCCCAGCCGACGACCAGCCGCGTTGGTAGCCGCAACGTGCCGGGCAGCAGCCAGAACGCGATGACGCCTACCGCGAGCGCGATGAAGGTGCGCGGCCTGCCGTATACCACGCGGACCAGCAGCGGCAGGTTCCGGAACCGAACAAGGTGCTCTTCGAATTCCTTGCTCATCCGCCGCCTTTAAATGCTCGCTAGTTCTTGCGCTCCGCGACGAAGCGCGCGGCTGCCCGCAATACGTCGCCCTTAGTTCCGAATATCGAAAGCGCCGAATCGGCGCGCGCCAGCAGGTCGCGCACGCGCTGCTTGGCGCCGTCGATGCCGAGCTGGGTAACGAAGGTGGTCTTGCCGAGCGCCGCATCCTGCCCGGTTTGCTTGCCGAGCGCCGCCGCGTCGCCTTCGACGTCGAGCAGGTCGTCGGCGATCTGGAACGCCTCGCCGAGCGCGCGACCGTAATCGTCGAGCGCCTGATACTCTTTCTGCGTGGACTGGCCGAGAATCGCGCCGGCGATACAGCCATAGCGGAGCAGCGCGCCGGTCTTCATCTGCTGTAGCCGCGCCACGTCGACCGGTTCGCGGTCGCCGAACCGTCCCTCGCCGGCAAGGTCGAGGATCTGGCCGCCGACCATGCCGCCAATGCCGGAGGCGCGCGCCAGCGCGCGCGTCAAGAGCAGGCGCACAGTGGCGTCCTTGTGGATCTCGTCGCGGGTGACGATGTCGAACGCCAGCGTCAACAGCCCGTCGCCGGCGAGGATCGCGGTGGCGTCGTCGGTCTCCTTATGCAGCGTGGGCCGGCCGCGCCGCAGGTCGCTGTTGTCCATCGCCGGCAGATCGTCATGGATCAGCGAATAGCAATGGATGCATTCCAGCGCCGCGCCGACCAGCAAGGAGGCCTCGCGGGGAACACCGAACACCGCTGAACTTTCGGCCACCAGAAAGGGCCGCAGCCGCTTGCCGCCGCCGAGGCTGGAATAGCGCATCGCGTCCATCAGCCGTTTCGGCCGCGCGATCTCTTCGGGCAACAGCGCATCGGACAACAGCTCGGCCAGCAGGGCTTCGGTGTCCTCCGCGGTCTGGTCCAGTCGTTTGGCAAAATCGGCAGTGGCGGTCGTCATTAAGAATAGCTCCAGATCAATTTGGCCGGACAATGTTTGATGGCGGGCGCTTCGTCAATTCCATGACGAGGATCACAGCGCCTTAAAATGGGCTGGAAAAACCACGAAATATCATGGAGATGTCACTTGGATGGGGCCTATTGACAGGTCCCTGGCCGGCTTGGGCAGAACCGGAAGCATCGAATTTGCGGATTGTCCGAATTTTACTGCTGATCCTGCTGGCGGTGGTGCTACTGCCCTATCTGGTGACGCCGCTCTATCGTACCGGCCATCCGGTCTCGACGCTGATGGTTTGGCGCTGGCTCAAGGGCGCGCCGGTGTCGCGGCAATGGATCGATTTCAAAGCGATTTCGCCCTACCTGCCGCGCTCGGTGGTGGGGTCCGAGGACGCCAAATTCTGCAGCCATCGCGGCATCGATTGGGGCGCCTTGCAGGATGCGATCGACGATGCCGAGGACGGCGAGCCCGCCCGCGGCGGATCGACCATCACCCAGCAGGTCGCCAAGAACCTGTTCCTGTGGCCCGGCCGCAGCGTAGTCCGCAAGGCGCTGGAACTGCCGCTCGCGATGTGGATCGATCTGATGCTGCCCAAGCAGCGGATCCTGGAAATCTATCTCAACATCGCCGAACTCGGGCCTTCAGGACAGTTCGGGGCGGAAGCTGGTTCCCTTTACGCTTTCGGCCGCCCGGCCGCTTCGCTTTCGGCGCGTGAGGCCGCATTGCTGGCGGCGATCCTGCCCAATCCTGTCAGGCGAAGCGCCCGCAATCCCGGCCCCGGGGTGCGCCGTCTGGCCGGGACCTATATGGCGCGGGCAGGTGCAGTACAGCGCTGCTGGAGCGAAAATCGTGCTTTTTGAGCCAATTTTCGGCCGCTTTAACCGCAAGCTGGCCTAGCTTTACGCCATGCCATCCTCTATAAGCGCGGCCTTATCGGCATCGCAGCCCGTGCGCGAAGCGCTGGGCCGTCCGGTCTCGGACAATGCCTCCGACAACACCCCTAGAGGATCGTTATGGCCGTTCCCAGAAGAAAAACATCGCCCTCGCGGCGTGGCATGCGCCGCTCGGCGGACGCGCTGAAGAAGCCGACCTATGCCGAGGACAAGGATTCCGGCGAATTGCGCCGTCCGCACCACCTCGACCTGAAGACCGGCATGTACAAGGGCCGGCAGGTGCTGAAGAAGAAGGAATCCTGATCGGGTTCGGGGGACAAGGCGCTGCTTCTGGCGGCGTCCGCCCGAATCTGGCCAACGAGTGGGCCAAAGGTTCCCTAAGGCGAAGCGATGCTTCGCCGGGGACATTCCGGTTTTCCTAGGAAGGCGCGATACCCATGGTCGGTTTTCCGCTGCTTCTGATTCCGCTCGCGATCTACAACATCATCGTCTTCCTGATGCCCACCGTTGCCTTCACCGATCCGCTGGTGAAGCTGACGTTGATGTCGGGCGCGGAATGGACGGTGACGCTGAGCGACGTGCTGCTTACGCTCGCCATCCTGCTGCTGCTCGCCGAGGTCATCAAGGGCGCGCGGCCCGGTGCGAAGTACCTGACTGACCATCTGCTGTCGCTGATCGTGTTCGGCGCGGCCGCGGCCGAATTCATGCTGTGGCCGAAATTCGGCACTTCGACCTATTTCCTGCTGACGGCGCTGTCGCTGGTGGATTTCCTCTCCGGCCTCGCCTTGCGCACGCGGCGCCGTGCTGTCGCGGTAGCGGCGGCGCCTACGCCTGCGGCGGCGCGTGTGGCAAAGGAAGCCGAGGCCGAAAAAGTCGAAAAAGTCGAAAAAGTCGAGGCAGCGCCTGCGGCTGAGCCCAAACCGGCGCCCGCACCGGCAGCTCCGCCTGCGCCTGCCGCGCCAGCGGTACCAGCGGCAACATCGGTCGCCGAATCCGTGCTGCAGGATCACCCCGAACCGAAACCGGCGCAGCCTGCCGTCGAACCGAAACCGGCGCAGCCTGCTGTCGCGCGCGAGGCGGCCTCGGTCGTACCCGAGGCGCCCTCGCCGAAAACGCCTTCACCGGAAGTCCCGTCGCCCGAAGTCCCGTCGCCCGGCATTCAGCCGGGCTCTCCGCCATCACCGGACAAGCCGGAAAAGCCGGACACGCCTCAGAGCTGATCTAGATGGTTTGCCGCGTCCGGAAGCCGATGCCGCAGCGCCGGATCTGGCTGGCGCCATAGGCCGTCTGCGCATCCGCCGGCGAGGCCCGTCTCAGGCTGCGGGTTTGCGGTGCCTGGTCGGCGGTTGCGATCAACTGCGCGAGGAAGGTTGGATCGGGCCGCGGCGTGGCCGCTCTCTGTGACCAGTGCACGGACTGGGTTACCGGCACCAGCTCGACGCAGGCCGGCTCGTCGAGATTGGCGAACTCGCCGTCCAAAATTTCCTCTGATCGATCGATATCCAGCATCGCACACCGCAACCGGGCTAATCTGTCACGTTTTGGGACGTTCCGCCCCACCTGCGATCTGACCTCGCAAGGCCTATGCCGTTCCCTTCCGATCCGTTCCCCTCTGGCGCGGGAAGTCTGTGAAACATGGTTTCCGGATTATTTATGAACTTAGCCTAGCCTCTCGTTCCGAACAGCCACTATCCTAAAAGCTTAAGGGAATCACCCGGCGGTGTCCCGAATCGAGGCGTCCTGATGCTCTCTGTCCCGCAAGCCTCCAGCATCCTTGCCTCGCTGGGCCAGGCGGCCTTCGTCTGGGACCTGACAGCGGACGCTATCGCCTGGAGCGACAATGTAGGCTCAGTCTTCACCGACATCCCGGCGGAAGCACTGACAAGCGGCACAGCCTTCGCCAAGCTGATCGAGCCATTCCGTTCGGTCCGCACGGACGCGCTCGCGCAATCAGCGCCGGCGCGGGGCGGCGAAGGCGTCGCCTACCGGATCGAATATGGCGTGCGGGCTTCCGCCTCGGCGCCGGTGCTCTGGATCGAGGAAACCGGGTGCTGGTTTGCAGGGCCCGACGGCAAACCGGTGCGCGCGCAAGGCATCGTCCGTATCAACAACGAGCGCCACGCCCGCGACGAGCAGCTCATGCGGCTGTCGCGGCACGATCCGCTGACCGGTGAACTCAATCGCACGCATCTCATCGCCTCACTGGCGGAATCGATCGAAGAAACCATGCGTTTCCGATCGTCTTCCGCCTTCATGCTGATCGGTATCGATCATCTGGCGCGCGTCAACGATGCCTTTGGCTTCGACGTGGCGGACGCCGTGATCGCCGAAGTCGGAAAGCGGATCCGCGCCAAGCTGCGGGCCGGCGACCTGCTCGGGCGGTTCTCCGGCAACAAGTTGGGGCTGATCTTGAGGAACTGCACCGTCGACGACACCAATATCGCAGCCGAGCGCTTCCTGGCGGGGATCCGCGACGAGGTAATCCCGACCAAATCCGGCCCGGTCTCGGTGACGGCCTCGATCGGCGCGATCACCATCCCGCGCTACGCCCGCAACGCCGATGAGGCGATCAATCGCGCCCAGGAAACGCTCGACGGCGCCAAGCGCCGCCGCGCCGGATCGTTCTCGCTATGGCGGCCGAATGTCGAACGCGACGCCCAGCGCCGCGTCAACATCCGCGTCACCGACGAGATCGTCACCGCGCTCAACGAGCGCCGCATCGTCACGGCGTTCGAGCCGGTGGTCGAAGCGCGCTCGCGGCAGCCGGCGTTCTACGAGTGCCTGGTGCGGATGGAGCAGGCGGACGGCCAGGCGCTGCTGGCACCCGACATCGTTCCGGTCGCCGAGCGATTGGGCCTGATCCGGCTGGTCGACCATCGCGTACTCGAACTTGCGATCGCCGAACTCGCGGCGTCGCCGAACGTGCGGCTCAGCCTCAATATCTCGCCCGACACCACGATGGACCCGGATTGGTGGACCGGAATCGAATCGCTGATGCGCGCCCATCCCGGCGCCGGCGAACGGCTGATCGTCGAAATCACCGAAACGGTGGCGATCCAGGACATCGACGACGTCCGCGGCTTCGTGACCCGCTTGAAGAATTTCGGCAGCCAGATTGCGATCGACGATTTCGGCGCCGGCTACACATCATTCCGAAACCTGCGCAAGCTCGGCGTCGACATCGTGAAGATCGACGGCGCCTTTGTGCAGAACATCGCACGCTCCGCGGACGACCGCGCTTTCGTGCATACGCTGATCGATCTGGCGAACCGCCTGCAGATCAAGACTGTCGCGGAATGGGTGCAGGACGAAGAAGCCGCCGTGATGCTGCGCGAATGGGGCTGCGATTACATCCAGGGCCGCCTGATCGGGCTGGCCTCGCCGCAGCGGCCGTGGGCCATGGCGGGAGATGCGGCGCTGCCGGCGGCGGGCTGATCGTCTTCTCGCGTTGAAAAAATCTCTCCGTCGTCCCCGCGAACGCGGGGACCCATACGCTGCGGCCTATCGGTGAGGCGATGGACGTAGAGATCTTCAGTAACAACAACAGCCGGTGGCTATGGGTCCCCGCGTTCGCGGGGACGACGAGGGACTGAGCCCTCTCTACTCTTCCTTCTTCGGCTCTTTCGACATGCGCTCGAGGCGTTCCTGCATGTCCTTCATCTGGCGGCGAAGGTCGTCGATGTTGTCTTCGTCGGGTGCGGGCTCCGGCGCCTTCTCCGGCTCGGACGAAGTCGATCCGGGGCGCGGCGGCACGAACGGTTTGAACATCGAAAACGTCTGCTGAAACAATTCCATGTTGCGGCGGACATGTTCTTCGAGCGGGGCAAACGGCGTTCCGCTGAACGTGTTGGTAAGCTGCTTGCGGAATTTTTCCTGTTCGCGCGTCAGCGTGTCGATCGACTGCTCCAGATATTTCGGCACCACCATCTGCATGCTGTCGCCGTAGAAGCGGATCAACTGCCGCAGGAAAGTGGTGGGCAGCAGATTTTGTCCGGCCTTGTTTTCCTGCTCGAAGATGATCTGCGCCAGCACCTGACGGGTGATGTCATCGCCGGTCTTGGCGTCATAGACGAGAAAATCCTCGCCTTCCTTCACCATCGCTGCGAGATCTTCGAGCGTCACATAGGTGCTGGTGCCGGTATTATAGAGCCGCCGGTTAGCATATTTCTTGATGGTCGTAGGTTGGTCTGACTTTGCCATAAGCTCACACATCGACACCGAGAGCGGGGGAACCCGACGGCATCGCCGACGGGCAGACGAGCAACGCAACGCAGCAAAGTAAGCATTTTCAATGCGGTTCGGCTACCGTTTTGTGCGGCACGGTTAATTCCAAGGCATGGACGCTGCTATGGAAACCCTCACGTGGATCAATTTGAATGCGCCGCGGCAGGAATTTGGGCCGTGGCCGATTGACATGGGTGGACGAGGTTAACAGGATAAGGTGAGAGACAGGCCCGGCATCCGGCCCGCCCGCCGTCGAAGAAACCTCAAGCCCAAGAAACCCCATAAGGAGATGTCCATGTCAGACGATGTCGTCATCGTCAGCGCCGCTCGCACCCCGGTCGGCAGCTTCAACGGCGCGTTCGCCACCACCCCGGCCCATGATCTCGGCGCCGTCGCTATCAAGGCTGCGCTGGAGCGCGCGGGCGTCGAGCCGGGCCAGGTCTCCGAAGTCATCATGGGCCAGATCCTCACCGCGGCGCAGGGCCAGAACCCGGCCCGCCAGGCTTCGATCAACGCCGGCATTCCAGTCGAGAGCCCGGCCTGGGGCGTCAACCAGCTCTGCGGAAGCGGCCTGCGCTCGGTCGCGCTTGGCTATCAGGCCCTGCTCAACGGCGATTCCTCGATCGTCGTCGCCGGCGGCCAGGAATCCATGAGCATGGCCCCGCATGCCCAATACTTGCGTGGCGGCGTCAAGATGGGCGGCCTGGAGCTGGTCGACACCATGATCAAGGACGGCCTGTGGGATGCCTTCAACGGCTATCACATGGGCAACACCGCCGAGAACGTTGCCAGGCAGTGGCAGATCACCCGCGCCCAGCAGGACGAGTTCGCCGTCAACTCGCAGCAGAAGGCCGAGGCCGCGCAGAAGGCCGGCAAGTTCAAGGACGAGATCGTCGCCGTAACCATCAAGACCCGCAAGGGCGACGTGGTGGTCGACACCGACGAATATCCCCGCCACGGCGCGACGCTGGAGTCGATGGCCAAGCTGAAGCCGGCCTTCGAGAAGGACGGCACCGTGACCGCCGGTAGCGCGTCGGGCATCAATGACGGTGCGGCGGCCGTCGTGCTGATGACCGCCAAGGAAGCGGCCAAGCAGGGCAAGAAGCCGCTCGCCCGCATCGTGTCGTGGGGCCAGGCTGGCGTCGATCCCAAGATCATGGGCTCCGGTCCGATCCCGGCCTCGCGCGCCGCCCTGAAGCGCGCCGGCTGGAGCGTCGGCGACCTCGACCTGATCGAGGCCAACGAGGCGTTCGCGGCGCAGGCCTGTGCGGTCAACAAGGACCTCGGCTGGGATACCAGCAAGGTCAACGTCAACGGCGGCGCGATCGCGATCGGTCACCCGATCGGCGCGTCGGGCGCGCGCGTGCTGGTCACACTGCTGCACGAGATGCAGAAGCGTGACGCCAAGAAAGGCCTCGCCACGCTCTGCATCGGCGGCGGCATGGGCATCGCGATGTGCATTGCACGCGACTGAACTAAAGGCAGCGTGATCGGTTGAATGATGAAAAGATCATCTCGTAACCGACGCTCGAATTGGTAAAGATGAAATGCCCGGTCTCGCGCCGGGCATTTTTCATCTTGCGCAAGCGTTTTCAACAACGCTTCAAACCAAAGGCAGAGCTTCGTCAAAAGACCGGGACAATTCCGGCATAGAAAGAAGACCACCAAGGAGGACTACGACATGGCACGTGTTGCATTGGTTACTGGGGGTACGAGGGGCATCGGCGCGGCGATCAGCAAGGCGCTGAAAGCTGCAGGCTACAAGGTTGCGGCGAGCTACGCCGGCAACGATGCCGCCGCCGAGAAATTCAAATCCGAAACCGGCATCCCCGTCTATAAATGGGACGTCTCTTCGTTCGATGCCTGCGCCGAAGGCATCAAGAAGGTCGAGGCCGATCTCGGACCCGTGGACGTGCTCGTCAACAATGCCGGCATCACCAAGGACGGCGCCTTCCACAAGATGACGCTCGATCAGTGGAACGCGGTCATCAACACCAATCTCGGCTCGCTGTTCAACATGACGCGCCCGGTGATCGAGGGCATGCGCGCTCGCAAGTTCGGCCGCATCATCAACATCTCCTCGATCAACGGCCAGAAGGGCCAGTTCGGCCAGGTCAACTATTCCGCGGCCAAGGCCGGCGACATCGGTTTCACCAAGGCGCTCGCGCTGGAGAACGCCAAGGGCGGCATCACCGTGAACGCGATCTGCCCCGGCTACATCAACACCGAGATGGTGCAGGCGGTGCCTAAGGACGTGCTGGAGAAGAGCATTCTGCCGCTGATCCCGATCAATCGTCTCGGCGAGCCCGAAGAGATTGCCCGCGCAGTGGTGTTCCTGGCTGCCGACGAGGCAAGCGGCATCACCGGCTCGACCATGACGATCAACGGCGGGCAGTACTTGGTGTGATGGCGTCTCGTCATCGCATGGCTGTTGCATGTCGCAACGGCTCGTAAAAAGTCGTCACGCCCGGGCTTGTCCCGGGCAGCCACGTCTTTACAACCAGCGACAAGAAAAGACGTGGATGGCCGGGACAAGCCCGGCCATGACGAGAGAACTCTGCCTATGGCTATCCGCACCGCTACGCTGATCGGACTGACCGCGATCCTGATGTGGTCGCTATTGTCAGTGTTGACGGTTGCGACCGGAAAGATCCCGGCGTTCCAGCTCGCCGCCATGACGTTTGCAATCGGTGCTTTGGTCGCCTTCGCAAGTTTCCTGTTCAGGCCCTCCGCCTTTGGGGCCTTGAAGCAGCCGCCGGTCGCCTGGGTCGTCGGCGTCGGGGGATTGTTCGGCTATCACGCGCTGTATTTCCTCGCGCTGCGTTACGCGCCGCCGGCCGAGGCCGGCCTCTTGAACTATCTCTGGCCACTGCTGATCGTGCTGTTCTCGTCGCTGCTGCCGGGCGAACGGCTGGCGCCGCATCACATCGTCGGTGCGTTGCTCGGGCTTGTCGGCACGGTGCTGCTGTTTGCCGGCAATGGGGTCAGCGGGTTCGCGCCCGGGCAGATACCGGGACTGGCGGCGGCCTTCGTCGCGGCTTTTGTGTGGGCGGCGTATTCGGTGATGTCGCGCAAGCTCAAGGCCGTGCCGACCGATGCGGTGGCAGGCTTCTGCCTCGCCACCGCGCTGCTGGCCGCGCTCGTGCACGGCATGGTGGAGAAGACGGTGTGGCCGGAAACGATCGGGCAATGGCTTGCCGTCATCGCGCTTGGCGTCGGCCCTGTCGGTGCCGCGTTCTTCGTCTGGGATATCGGCATGAAGCGCGGCGACATCCGCGTGCTCGGCGCCGCGTCCTACGCGACGCCGCTACTCTCGACAGCGTTTTTGATCCTGGCCGGCTTCGCGCAAGCCACCGCCACGATCGCCGTCGCCGCAATCCTGATCGCCGGCGGCGGCCTGATTGCGGCAAAGGATATGGTGTGGAGGAAAAGACTGTAGGATGGGTGGAGCGCAGCGATACCCATCATCTCACCGCGCGGATGCAATTGATGGGTTTCGCTTCGCTCCACCCATCCTACGAAGATGGCTCCCAATCCTTCGGTGCCAGCTCAAACTTCGAAAATTCAAATCCTGGCGCCACCGTGCAGCCGACCAGCGTCCAACTGCCGGTGCTCTCGGCTGCCTGCCAGGCGTGCGGCGGGACGATCGCCTGCGGCTCTTCGCCGGCTGTGAGATCCGCGCCGAGCTTTACAATGCGTCGGCCTTTGCCGTCGGCGATCTGCAGAGTCAGCGCGCTACCGGCGTAATAATGCCAGGTCTCCACCGCGTCGATGCGATGCCAGTGCGAGCGTTCGCCGCGCGCCAGCAGGAAATAGATCGCGGTCGATCGTGAACGCCCATCGGCGTCCACGCTTTCGTCGCGAAACGTCTCGCGATAGTGCCCGCCTTCGGGATGCGGCTTCAGGTCGAGCCGCGCGATGATCTCGGCGGCTTCTTTCGAGAGCGCCATCAGGACTTGTTCTTGCGTTCGCGGAGTTCGCCGAATACTTCGGTTGCGCTCGCGCCTTTCATGTGCAGCTTGGCTGCCACCGACGGCTCGTCGGCGCGCAGGAATACGTTGGCTTTTTTTTCTTCGCCCAAGAGCACCGGGATCGTCGGCTTGTTCTCTGCACGCAGTCGCGTCACTTCCTGCGCGCGCGCCTGCAGCGTGGGGTTGTCGTCGTCGACGGTGAGTGCGAACTTGACGTTGGACGCGGTATATTCATGGCCGCAATAGAGTTTGAAATCGTCGGGCAGCGCGCGCAGCTTCAACAGCGAGTCCCACATCATCGGATAGGTGCCCTCGAACACCCGGCCGCAGCCGATCGAGAACAGCGTGTCGGCGGCAAACACCGCCTTTTCGGTATCGAACACGTAGGAGATATGATCGAGCGTATGGCCGGGCGTTTCCAGCACCCGCGCCAACAGGCTGCCCACCTTGATCACGTCGCCATGGGCCGCGCGCAGGTCGACATTGGCGATCTTGGTGGACTTGTCGTTGGGGGCAACGACCCGGCAGTTATATTTCTGCTTCAGTTCGGCGACGCCGCCGACATGGTCGTGATGGTGGTGGGTGACGAGAATATCCGTCAGCGTCCAGCCCTCGCGCTCAAGCGCCTTGATGATCGGTGCGGCTTCCGGCGCGTCGATCGATGCGGTGGCCTTGGTCGCGGGATCGTGGATCAGATAGCCGAAATTGTCGCTGAGGCAGGTGAAAGTGCGAATTTCTGCGGCCATGATTGCTCCGTGAGTAAGGCTTTCAGCCCCATTGTTTGAGCATGATCTCCGCGCAAACGCGTTCCGCGTTTGTCGCGAGGGAAAGCCGGCTTCCACTTTTCCGGATCATGCTCCAATTCCCCAGAAATATGGCGTTAACGCTGGCGCGGCAATGCCATTTTCGGCGCGCCGTAACGAAACACGGTGTGGTAGATTACGCTCATGACCATCGACGTCATCGATCTCCGCGACTTCTATTCGCAGCGCCTCGGCGTCGTCGCGCGGCAGTTGATCAACCGCGGCATCCGGGCGCGCTGGCCTGATGCGGCAGGGCAGCGTGTACTTGGGCTCGGTTATCCGACGCCCTATCTCGGCCTGTTTCGCGAGGATTCCGAGCGCTGCATCGCCTTCATGCCGGCGGCGCAAGGCGTCTTGAAATGGCCGACGGGGCGGCCGGCACTGGCTTCCCTGATCGATGAATTCTCGATGCCATTGCCGGACGCTGCGGTGGACCGGATCCTGCTGGTCCACGCGCTGGAAATGTCCGACGATCCGGAGCGCTTGCTGCGCGAGGTGTGGCGCGTGCTGGCGCCGTCTGGCCGCCTGATCGCGGTGATCCCGAACAGGCGTGGCGTGTGGACGCGCACCGACAATACGCCGTTCGGTCACGGCCGGCCCTATTCGCGTGCGCAGATCACCCAATTGCTGCGGCAAACCTGGTTCACGCCGGCGGCGTGGGGCGAGGCGCTGTTCGTGCCGCCGGTCGGCAATAGCTGGTTTTTGCGCTCGGCCATGGCATGGGAGCGTGTCGGCGCCGCGCTGTCGCTGCCGTTCGCAGGCGTCCATATCGTGGAAGCGACCAAGCAGGTCTACCGCGCGATCCCCGCGGGCCGCGAACGCGCGCGGCTGATTCCCTCGCTGGAGCCGGTGCTGGTGCCGTCGTCGACGGCGACAAGGGATAAGGCGTAGTCTATCCGCTCGTCGTCCCTGCGAACGCAGGGACCCATAACCACCGTCGGTATTTGTTTAGAAGATCGTCCACCCGCGCGCCTCAAATGACGGCCGCGGCGTATGGGTCCCCGCGTTCGCGGGGACGACGATATCGGTCGCGGGGACGACAAGATGTCGAGCGACTACCTACTCATTCCCCGGATTGAAATCTTCGCTCGGGGCGGCTGGCGCGGCCATGCTGTCGGGGCGCGGGCCATGCGGCCGGCGGCGCCGGCGCGGGAAACGCTCGCCGCCACGGCCCTCTTCATACCCGCCGGGCGTGCCGTTCACCTGCGGCTGCGGGCCGGTGATGAAGGAGGGCAGGCGATCGACGCCGCCGGTATCGGCAATCACCGGCTGCGGCTGGGGTTGCGGCTGATATTGCGGCTGCGGACGGTGCTCGCGCTCACGGTCCCGCTCGCGATGTTCGCGCGGCTGCTGGTCGCGTTGATAGGGCTGGCCATCGCCGCGCTGTTCACGCGGATTGTTGTCGCGGACGTAGGGCTGCGGCTGCTGGGGGACGAAGCCCGGCTCCTGGCCGAAATGCGAGAAGCTCTCGCCATCGTCGTCACCGTCTTCCGTCGGCGGCGTCTCGGCGTCGATGCGCGGCTGCGGCTGGTTCTGCCGGAACTGCTCCTGCGCGGCGGCGATCAGGCGGAAATAGTGTTCGGCATGCTGGTAGTAATTCTCGGCCGCGACCGGGTCGCCGGAGGAGCGCGCGTCGCGCGCCAACTGAACGTATTTTTCGGCGACGTGCGAGGCCGTGCCGCGGATTTTGATATCGGGCCCGTTCGATTCGAACACCCGGGTCATCGGGTTTTGACCACGCCGGTTATTATTGTTGTTATTATTGTTGTTATTCCGGTTACGCATCCGCTTGTTGTTTTGACCGTTTCTCATGTCTCGCCTTTATTCCAGCCCTGAAGTTATGCAGTTGCCGTTGTAACCTGATCCGACCCGGCGCGCTCTGGCGCACCGAATCACGGTGCCGTTCAGTTTCATGTCATCGATGTCGCCAACCATCGCGTTCAGCAAAGACGCGTTCCCCACCCGACGGCGTTCATCCGCGCGCCGGACCAAATCATTCAGCCTGCCAAAACCAGCCTAATCGTCTTGCGTGACGGCTTCGCGTGACCGGCTGTTGCGTAAGTCTTCAACCGCAATATCAGGCTTTCGTTCGCTTTGCGGTCGAGAGCAGCACAGCTCTAGCTATTGCGCTCGATTCGACCTGCGTTTTGGAACCTTTCACCCGGCGGGCTCTCATTCGAGAACTCTGGCCTCACCCGCGTAACCTTACGGGGCCAGCAACCCTGGACCGATGTTGTGGGCGGAACGTAGTCGCTCCCGGGGAATATTCCAAGGGGTTTTTTTGCGTTTGAAAGGGACTTTATCGGGCCATTTTGTGGCCTGCGACGGCCCTCGGAATGCCCGCCAGATCGGCTTTGGGGGCGGGCGCAGGCTTTAACCCGGCGGCCGTCATCAGGGCCTGGATTGGGCCGCTTTGACCCTCACCGGCCTCCACGATCAGGGCGGCGCCCGGCGCCAGAAGGCCGGCCGCCTGGGGGATCAGCGTGCGGTAGGCATCGAGCCCGTCTGCGCCGCCATCGAGTGCGGCCAGCGGATCATGATCCCTCACCTCCACCGCCAGACCGCCGATATCGGCCGAGCGGATATAGGGCGGATTCGAGACGATCAGATCAAACGGACCGGACAGTCCGCACGCATAATCGCAGGCGATGAAGGTCGCGCGCTCCGACAACCCGGCGCGGGCCGCATTGGCGGCCGCGGTTCGCAGCGCTGCTTCGGAGATGTCGGTTCCGAATCCCTTTGCCGCCGGCAACTCGGACAACAGCGCGAGAAGAATTGCGCCGGAGCCGGTGCCGAGATCGGCGATGCGCAGGGGACGATTGAGATCGCCGCTCGCGCGCAACAGTTCCAGCCCCAGTTCGATCACCGTCTCGGTATCGGGCCGCGGCACCAGCGTCGCGGACGAAAGTTGCAGCGGCAGGCCCCAAAACTCCCTCTCGCCGAGAATGCGTGCGACCGGTTCACCCGCGAGACGGCGACGGACGAATTCTTCGAGGCGTGTCGATTCGTCCGGCGTTAGTTGGCGCTGCGCGGCCGTGATCAAGCCGGTCAGATCGAGACCGAGCGCGTGACCGATCAGAAGCCGCGCGTCGAGCTCGGCGGAATCGATGGCGGCCGATTTGAGTCTCGCGGTGAGCGCGCGCCGGGCAGTTTCGATGGTCTGGTTGGCTGGGGAGGCCGTCATGCGGCGTCCTCGCGCGCAACCATCCTCGTGTCGTCCCTGCGAAAGCAGGGACCCATACGCCGTGACCTCTCGATTGAGGCGGTGTGGGTTGATATCTTTCGTTGCAACGAAAGCCTGTGGGTATGGGTCCCTGCGTTCGCAGGGACGACGTTAGAACTGTTGATGGGTCCGCGCGTTCGCGGGGACGACAGCCGGATGGTCCTCACGCCGCCGCGCCTTGCGCGGCAAGCTGGGCGGCCTGATGCTCGGTGGTCAGCGCTTCGATCAGCTCGCCCAGCGCTTCGCCCGCGATCACCTGAGGCAGCTTGTAGAGCGTCAGGTTGATGCGGTGGTCGGTGACGCGGCCTTGCGGGAAATTATAGGTGCGGATGCGCTCGGAACGATCTCCGGAGCCGACCTTCTCCTTGCGATCGGCGGAGCGCGCGGCATCGACGCGCTGGCGCTCGGCGTCGTAGATGCGCGAACGCAGGATGTTCATCGCGGAAGCCCGATTCTTGTGCTGCGAGCGACTGTCCTGCATCATGACGACGATGCCGGTCGGAATATGGGTGATGCGGATCGCCGATTCGGTCTTGTTGACGTGCTGACCGCCGGCGCCTTGCGCACGCATGGTCTCGATCCTTAAGTCCTCGTTCTTGATGTCGACATCGACATCCTCAACTTCGGGCAGCACCGCCACCGTTGCCGCGGAGGTGTGAATGCGCCCCTGCGTTTCGGTGTCGGGCACGCGCTGCACGCGGTGCACGCCGGATTCGAACTTCAGCTTGGCGAATGCACCGCGGCCCTGCACCTCCGCGATGATTTCCTTGAAGCCGCCCATGGTGCCTTCGGAGGCCGAGATCACCTCGACCTTCCAGCCCTGCAGGCTGGCAAACCGCTCATACATCCGGAACAGGTCGCCGGCGAACAGCGAGGCCTCGTCGCCGCCGGTGCCGGCACGGATTTCCAGCATCACGTTGCGGTCGTCCATGGCGTCCTTGGGCAGCAGCGCCACGCGAATCTTCTGCTCCAGCTCGGCGACGCGCGCTTGCAGCGTTTCGAGCTCGGCTTCGGCCATGCTGCGCATCTCGGGGTCGGTGGCGGCGTCAGCCAGCAGCGATTCGGCGCCCGAAATTTCCGCCCGTGCCACGCGATAGGCCTTTACGGCGTCGATCAGCGGATTGAGCTCGGCGAGCTCGCGCGTGATCTGGACGTATTTTTCGGAGTTCACCTGGCCCAGCAGCTCGGCCTCCAACGAGGCGTGGTGGGCGAGCAGGATATCGAGTTTGGCTTCGGGTAGCATGGCGTTGTTCTCAAGGAGCGGATGCGGGCGGCAGCGTTGTCGGGACTGAGCCTCGCTACAACGACAGCCCCTCTGCTTCCGCGAATTCCGTCAGCTTCTGCCGGATCGAGACGCTGCCGGCCGGCGCGTCGAGCAGTGGCATCATGACAGCCTCGGCCTTTTTGGCGTCGAGGTCGAGGATCATCGCCTTCACCGGACCATGGGCGGTGGCCGACAGCGACAGCGAGCGGTAGCCTAGCGCGATCAGCGCCAGCGCGCCGAGCGGCTTTGAGGCCATCTCGCCGCACAGCGATGCCATCTTCTTCGCCGCCTGCGCCTTGCGCACGATGTCGCGCAGCGCACGCATGATCGGCGCCGACATGGTGTCGAACCGCTCGGAAACCTTGGCGTTGCCGCGGTCGACCGCGAACATGAACTGGAACAAATCGTTCGAGCCGACCGAAACGAAATCGACCTTCTTGAGGAGCTCGTCGAGCTGATAAAGCAGCGCCGGTACCTCGACCATGGTGCCGACGTCGATGCGTTCCGGCAGCGCATGGCCATGCTGGCGCAGATAGGTCAGTTCGCGCTCAACGATCGCTTTGGCGGAATCGAACTCTGCGACGTCAGATACCATCGGAAACATGATCTTCAGCGCGCGGCCGCCGCCGGCCCGCAGCAGCGCGCGGATCTGGCCGCGTAGCAATCCCGGCCGGTCGAGCCCGAGCCGGATCGCGCGCCAGCCGAGCGCGGGATTTTCCTCGATCACGGTCTCCATATAGGGCAGCGCCTTGTCGCCGCCAATATCGAGAGTGCGGAACGTGACCGGTTTGGAGCCCGCGGCGTCCAGCACTGTACGGTAGAGCGCAAGCTGGTCGGAAGAGCGCGGCAGGCTCTGGCCGACCATGAACTGCAACTCGGTACGGAACAGGCCGATGCCGGCGCTGCCGGTGTCGTCGATATGCGGCAGGTCGATCGCAAGGCCCGCGTTGATCATCAGCTCGACCGGTTGGCCATCCTTGGTGACGCAGGGCTTGTCGCGCAGCGCGGCATACTGCGCCTGCCGGCGGGCACGGAACCGCACCCGCTCGGCGTAGGCCGATTCGATCTCGGCCGAGGGGCGGACATAGATCGAGCCCGAGGTGCCGTCGACGATGATCGGGTCGCCGGGATCGGCGATGCCGGGCGCGTTCGGCACTTCGCCGACGGCGGGAATGCCGAGCGCGCGCGCCACGATCGAGACGTGGGAGTTGGCGGTGCCTTCCTCCAGCACCAGGCCGCGCAGCCGCTTGCGGTCGTAGTCGAGCAGCGCCGCCGGTCCCATCGCGCGCGCGATCAGGATGGCGTTTTCGGGCAGCTGTTCGCGCGACGGCGCGTGATCCTGTCCGACCAGTTGCCGCATCAGGCGATGGCCGAGGTCTTCCAGGTCGTGCAGGCGGTCGCGCAGATAGGGATCGGTCGAGCGCAGCATGCGCGCGCGGGTATCGGATTGCACGCGTTCGACGGCGGCTTCCGCAGTGAGGCCGGTGGCGACCGCCTCATGCAGCTTATGCGACCAGCCGTGGTCGTTGGCGAACATCCGGTAGGCTTCCAGCACGTCGCGGTGCTCGCCGCTGTCGGCGACGTCGCCGCGCTCCAGCATGCGGTCGAGGTCGGCGCGCAGCTTGGTCAGCGCTGCGTCGAGCTTCTTTATTTCCTTCGGCAGGTCTTCGGCGATGTAGTTGGTGATGACGACGCGCGGCTCGTGCAGCACGACATGGCCGAGCGCGATGCCGTCGGAAAGGATCGCGCCGGTCTTGTGCAGGGAATGCCGCGCCGCCGGTTCCGCGCCGGGCTGCGCCAGCGCCGCCAGTTCGCCGGAGGCGATCATCTCCGCCAGCACCATGGCGGTGGTCTGCAGCGCCTCGACCTCTTCCTCGACATAGGTGCGTTTGGCGCGGTTCTGCACCACGAGCACGCCGAGCGTATTGCCGGCGCGCAGGATCGGCACGCCGAGGAACGAATGGTAGATTTCTTCGCCGGTTTCCGGGCGGAACGAGAACGCCGGATGGCTTTGCGCGTCGGAGAGGTTGAGCGGGCTCGCCTCGCTGGCGACGAGGCCGACGAGGCCTTCATGCGCGTTCAGCACCGTCCGGTGCACCGCGTCGCGGTTCAGACCTTCGGTCGCATAAAGTTCGAGCGTGTTATCGATGCGCAGCACGTAGCAGGAGCAGACCTCGGCCACCATGTTGGCCGCGATCAGCACCACGATCTTGTCCAGGCGCTCCTGGGCCGAGACCTTCTCCGCCATGGTTTCGCGGAGCCGTCTCAACAAGACGCGGGGACCTCCCGACGCGCTCCGCATGTGCTGGTATCCTCCCCCGCAAGGCCAGCCCGCCGGGTGGCCGGTAGCTGGCGTGAAACGCACGAAAAACAACAAATTTAATTCATTCGGCGCCGCCGCAGGCACCTGATCCCGGCCGAATCGGATCGCCAAAACCATGGCACAAGTTTGCGGCGCCCACCTCACAGGCCGTATAGCCAATCGAGGCTTGCTTTGCCAAGCAAAACGCCTGCCAGAAGCAATAACGTGTGTGTCAGGGCAGCGATGCTGCGCCAGCGAAGCGCATGATCTGCCAAACCATAGCCGTAGGCGATCAGACCATGCGCTAAATTTGAGAGAAAATTGTTCTAAGCCTGGTCGAGCCCGTAGAGCGTGTGCAGGGTGCGCACCGCGAGTTCGGTATAGGCGGCATCGATCAGCACCGAAAACTTGATCTCGGAGGTGGTAATGGCGCGGATGTTGATATTGCGCCCGGCCAGCGCGGTGAACGCCTGCGCCGCGACGCCGGCATGGCTGCGCATGCCGCTGCCGATCACGGAAACCTTCGCTACGTCAGTTGCGCTGTCGAGCCGGGCGTAGCCGATCTTGGCTTTGGCCGAGCTGATGGTGTCGCGGGCGCGGTTATAGTCGGACGCCGGAACAGTGAAGGTGAGGTCGGTGGTCTTGCCGTCCTCGGAGACGTTCTGGACGATCATGTCGACATTGATGTTGGCTTCCGCCAACGGCCCGAAGATTGCAGCGGCAACGCCCGGCTTGTCCTCGATCTGGCGTACGGAAATCTGGGCTTCGTCCTTGGAGAAGGCGATGCCGGTGACGACGTGGCTTTCCATGATTTCCTCCTCGCTGCAGATCAGCGTGCCCGGCGGCGTGCCGTGCGGGTCGATATCCTCTGGCTTGTCGAAGCTGGAACGGACGAACACAGGTATGTTGTGTACCATGCCGAGTTCCACCGAGCGCACCTGCAGGACCTTGGCACCCTGCGAAGCCAGTTCCAGCATGTCCTCGAACGCGATCTTGTCGAGCCGCCGCGCCTTTGGAACCACGCGGGGGTCGGTGGTGTAGACGCCGTCGACGTCGGTATAGATGTCGCAGCGGTCGGCGCGGATCGCGGCGGCAATCGCTACCGCCGATGTGTCCGAACCGCCGCGCCCCAGCGTGGTGAGCCGGTTGGTCTGCGGATTGATGCCCTGAAAGCCGGCAATGACGGCGACCTCCTGGCGGTCCTGGAAACGGCTGATGATCTCTGCGCCGTCGATCTCGAGAATCCGCGCCGACGCATGAGCGTCGGAAGTCCGGATCGGGATCTGCCAGCCCTGCCACGAGCGCGCCTGGATGCCCATGCCTTGAAGCACGATAGCGAGCAACCCCGACGTGACCTGCTCGCCGGATGCCACGATGGCGTCATATTCGCGCGCGTCGTGCATCGGCGAGGCGTCGCGGCACCATTCCACCAGCTCGTTGGTCTTGCCGGCCATGGCCGACACGACAACGGCGACATGATGCCCGGCATCGACCTCGCGCTTGACGTGACGCGCGACGTTGCGGATTCGGTCGATATTGGCGACGGACGTACCGCCGAATTTCATCACGAGGCGGCCCATGACGACGCGTGCATTCCCTGTGAGGATAAGTTAGATGACCCGCACGGAAATTGGAGCGCCCGGGCCAAAAGCGGCGTATACATAGCGGCGCGGTCCGGAGCAAGCAACCAGCTTCGTTTTCGGCCCAAATTGGCGCAAAATTGCTGTGGTAGCGGGTTAATTCAAGGCAGGCGTATGGGCCGTTATATCGACGAAATCCTGCAGCCCGGGGAAAGGGTGCTGTATTCGACCAACGCGCACTGGATATTTTTCTTGCCGGCGATCATTGGCTGGATTGTAGCGGGCGTATTCCTGGTGATCTCGGGTATGGTGCCAGCGGGCCCATCCGTGCTGATCTGTCTGTCGCTGGCGGGGATATCAGCCATCGCTGCGTTGTACAAAACGGCCACCGCCTGGTTCCATCGATGGACCACCGAGACCGACGTCACCAATTTCCGTATCGTCCACAAGACCGGCTTTATTCAGCGGCAGACGTTCGAGATGAGTGTGGACAAGGTCGAGAGCGTCGACGTCAACCAGAGCATCCTCGGCCGCCTCCTCAACTACGGCGACGTGACGGTCTTTGGGGTCGGCGAGGGTGGCAAGACCCTCGACACCATTGCGTCGCCGCTGACATTTCGCAATGCCATCACGGCACGACCGGCCGGTACCTAAGTCATGGCCATGCAGCAAAACGCTTCCGCCGCCACTGGCAGCACGGTCGACCCGGCTGAAGTCGCAAAATTCTCGAAATTGTCGGAGGAGTGGTGGGACCCCAGGGGCAAGATGGCCCCGCTGCACAAGATCAATCCGCTGCGGCTCGCCTATATCCGTGATGCCGCCTGCCGCAAGTTCGATCGCAACGCCAGGAGCCTGAGCTGCCTGTCGGGCCTGCGCATCCTCGATATCGGCTGCGGCGCCGGGCTGCTGTGCGAGCCGTTCACGAGGCTGGGCGCACAGGTGATCGGGATCGATCCGTCTCCCACCAACATCGCCGCCGCCAAGCTGCATGCCGACAAGGGGCATTTGTCGATCGACTACCGCTGCACCACTGTCGAGGCGATGGATGTGCGCGAGCGCTTCGACATCGTGCTGGCGATGGAGGTGATCGAGCACGTCACCGACGTCGGCGCGTTCCTTGCGCGCTGCGCGGCAATGGTCAAGCCGGGCGGCATGATGGTGGTCTCGACGCTGAACCGCAACTGGAAGAGTTTTGCGCTTGCGATCGTCGGCGCGGAATATGTGCTGCGCTGGCTGCCGCGTGGCACCCATCAATGGGACAAATTCGTCACCCCGGACGAACTCGCGCAGCATCTCGCCCACAACCGCCTCACCATCACCGAGCAGGCCGGCGTGATCTACAACCCGCTCGCCGACCGATGGAGCATCTCGTCCGACATGGACGTGAACTACATGGTGGTGGCGGAGGGGGTGTAGTTAGCCCCATATCTATCGTCGTCCCTGCGAACGCAGGGACCCATAACCACATCTGTTTGTTGTTGCGCGAAAGCCGTCGACCCGCGGAATAAGATTGAGAAGCCGCGGCGTATGGGTCCCTGCGTTCGCAGGGACGACAGCGGGTTTGTGGCGTGCGCGCAATCCTGTCATGACGCTGCTCCCGTTGACCTAACGCATCCCGACCGGCACGGTACGATAGCCTCCCGCCGGTATTTCCCATGCTCTCCGTCGCCTCCCTCTGGATTCCCTTCACCATCATCGCTGCGCTTGGGCAGGTCGCGCGCAATGCGATGCAGCGGTCGCTGACAGCGCCGCTCGGGACCTGGGGCGCGACCAATATCCGCTTCCTGTTCGGCTTTCCGTTCTCGCTGGTCTTCTTTGCCGTAGTGATTGCCTTTACTGGCGACAGCGTGCCGTGGCCGACAGCTATATTCTGGCCGTGGCTGCTGCTGGGCGCGCTCAGTCAGATCGTCGCCACCGGTCTGATGCTGCTCGCTATGAACGACCGCTCCTTCGTCGTGACCACGGCTTATCTGAAGACAGAGGCGATCCAGACCGCGATCTTCGGATTCATTTTCCTCGGCGATCACCTGACGTTGTTGAAAGTGGTCGCAATCATGATTGCGACCATCGGCGTGGTCATCACCGCGCTGCGGCCGGGTGGAGGAAAGGGCTTTGCCGAGTTGAAGCCGACCATCATCGGCCTGGTCGCCGCCGGTTGCTTCGCGCTCTCGGCGATCGGCTTTCGCGGCGCAATCATCACGGTGCCCGGCGTCTCCTTTGTGACGGCGGCGTCGTTCACGCTGGTGTTCGGACTGTTCGTGCAGACGTTGGTGCTGACGGTCTATCTCTTGGTCCGCGCGCCCGACGTGCTCAAGAAAATCCTGGGGCTATGGAAACCCTCGATGCTTGCGGGCTTCATGGGTGCGTTCGCCTCGCAGTTCTGGTTCCTGGCATTTGCACTGACGGCGGCCGCCAATGTGCGCACGTTGGCGCTGGTCGAGGTGCTGTTCGCGCAAGCGGTGTCGTACTACTCGTTCAAGCAGCCATTATCGGCGCGTGAACTATCCGGCATCGTCCTGATCGTGGCCGGCGTGGCGTTATTGGTGGCGGTGTAATTCGGGGGCCGTAGGGTGGGCAAAGGCGCATTTGCGCCGTGCCCACCATTCTTAATCGCGTGAGACAATGGTGGGCACGCTTCGCTTTGCCCACCCTACGAAACCGCTTTACGCGTCAATTCCGATCGTCCGGCAGCACCGGCAGTGGGGAGACCTCGACGCCTTCTTCAATCAACGCGCGCGCTTCATCTGGCGAGGCCTCGCCGTAGATCGGGCGATGTTCGATATCGCCGTAGTGCATCTTGCGCGCCTCGTTGGGGAAGCGCTCGCCGACATTGTCGGCGTTCTTGATGATGTGGTCGCGCAATTCCTTCAGCTTCGCGCGCAGCTCGCGCTCCTGCGCCATCAACAGTGGCGTCGATTCCGATGCCGGCGCATCCGCGGGCGCGGCCGGCGCGGGCACGGCCGCCTCGCGACCTTTACGGGTGACGATCTGCGGAGCCATGATGGCGCGCTCGACCTTCACCGAGCCACAGGCCGGGCAGCTCACCAGCTTGCGCTTTTCCTGGGTCTCGTAGGCCGCCGAGCTCTGAAACCAGCTTTCGAAAGCATGGCCCCGCTCGCAGCGAAGGTTGTAGCGGATCATGCCGAGCCCCGGACGAGGTGCAGATGCTCCGGGCCGGCCTTGGGGTCGGCAATGCCGAAGCGCCTGCCATGCTGCAGCGACGGCACGGCTCTCCGCGCCGTCTCGACCTTGGATGTATCGATCGCGGCGAGGAACACGCCGGGCTCGGCGCCGCCCTCGGCGAGAATTTCGCCCCAGGGGGCGATGATCAGCGAATGGCCGTAGGTCTCGCGCTTGTTTTCGTGCATGCCGGCCTGCGCTGCGGCGAACACGAAGCAGCCGTTCTCGATGGCGCGGGCGCGAAGCAGCGTGTGCCAGTGCGCCTCGCCGGTCTTTTTCGTGAACGCAGACGGCACCGTGAGGAACGACGCGCCGGCTTCGGCAAGCGCGCGATAGAGCGCCGGAAAACGCACGTCGTAGCAGATCGTCAGTCCGATGCGGCCCCACGGCAGATCCGAGATCACGGCCGTCTCGCCCGGCTGGTAATTGGCGGATTCGCGATAGCTCTCGCCGCCGGGCAGGTCGATGTCGAACATATGGATCTTGTCGTAGCTGGCGAGCAAATTGCCGTCAGGTCCGATCAGGAACGAACGATTGACGGCGCGTTCCGGCGAGAAGCGCAGCGCCAGCGAGCCGATATGGAGATGGATCTTCAGTTCCGCGGCCAGCGCGCGATAGGCTTTCAGCGAGAGGTCGTCCTGCTCCGTGGCGAGATGCTCGAACAGCGCCTTGCGGTTCAGTTGCATCATGTTGCTCACCTCGGGAGTGAGCACGTAGTCGGCGCCTTGCGCGGCGGCCTCACGGATCAGCCCGATGCCCTGCTCGAGGCTCGGCTCGGGCAACAGCCCGGTGCGCATCTGCACCATGGCAGCGGTAAAGGTCGAGCCAGCGTTCATGAGGAGGCCTCTTCTCCCGCCAGCAAGCCATCCAGCTTGCCCGCGCGGTCCAGCGCATAAAGCTCGTCACAGCCGCCGACATGGGTTGTGCCGATGAAAATCTGCGGAAAGGTCGAACCATCGCCGGCGCGGTCGTACATCTGCGCGCGATAGGCGGGGTCGGTCGCCACGCTCAATTCGATGAACGCGGCATTCTTGCGCGTCAGCAGCGATTTGGCGGCGGTGCAATAGCCGCAGCCCGGGCGGGTGTAGATTTCAATGGCAGTCATGGCGCGCTCTGATTTGGCAAGTTCTTGAATTACAAGTCTTTGAATTATATGGGAGCCCGGTGGCTGTCCACAACCCGCGCGAATACCAGTACGTCAACCTGCGCGGCCTTGGCGCGCAGCAGCGCCCGGGCGCAAGCGTCGGTCGTGGCGCCTGACGTCAGCACGTCGTCGATGAGGATGATGCGGCGGCCCTGGATATCGGCCATGCGGTCGGCGGCAACTTTGAAGGCGCCCTGCACATTGCTGGCGCGCTGCGGCCGGGACAGCCCGATCTGCTGCTCGGTCGCCCGGATGCGCCGAAGCGCCTCGGTGACCAGTTTCACGCCGCTTTGGCGCGAAATCACCCGCGCCAAAGCGCCGGACTGGTTGTAGCGGCGGCTCCAGCCGCGTCGCCAGTGCAGGGGAACCGGCACCAGCACGTCGGCCTCGGCGAGCAATTCCTGCCCCGCGCGGGCCATCCAGCGGCCCATCGCGGGCGCCAGATCCGTGCGGTCCTGATATTTCAGCGAATGCACCAGCGTGCGGGCGACGTCGTCATAGCGCACCGCGGCGCGGGCGCGCTGGTACGCCGGCGGGCTCGCGATCGCTTCCATCGACAGCAATTCCGGACCGGGATCGTACACAAAGGGAATGCCGAGCCGCGGACAGAACGGCGGCGCGATGAACGACAGTTTGGCCCAGCACGCCGCGCAGACGCCCTCGCCATCGACCGGCTCACGGCAGGAAACGCACAGCGTCGGCAGCGCGATGTCGAGCGCGAGCTTCGGAAGATGCGCGAATGCGTCGCGGCAGGCGCCGAGCGCGCCGCGCAGATGGCTGGAGATGGAGCGTGGTGGTGATGCCTCGGCGTCCATGGGGTGAGGCTAGCGCTGTGCCGCGTACGGCTCAAGCGCGGCATTGCCAGATATGGGCGGCCGGCGTACCAACCGCGCATGGTTTCGAACCCGACCGCTGCGCCCATCCTGTTCGACCGTGCGCTGCTGCGCGCGCGACTTGACCGCGCGCGGCGTGGCGGGCCGGTGACGTTTTTGCTCGATCGTATCCGGGAAGATTTCGAAGAGCGACTGCAGGCGGTGACGCGGAGGTTTGCCAATGTGGCCGAAATCTGGACGCCAGGCGAATTGCTGCAAAAGCCGCTGGCCGATCGTTTCCAGTCGATCGCGCGAATTGAATGGGGTCAGTCGGAGATCCTTCCGCTGCAACCGGAATCCCTCGATCTTGCCGTTTCCGCGCTGGCGTTCCAGTTCGTCAACGATTTGCCGGGCGTGCTGGCGCAGATCCGCCGCGCGTTGAAGCCGGACGGGCTGTTGCTGGCGGCGATGATCGGCGGCGATACGCTGACCGAGCTCCGGCAATCCTTTGCCGCGGCGGAGGCCGAGTGCGAAGGCGGGGTCTCGCCGCGCGTCGCCCCGTTTGCGGATTTGCGCGATATCGGCGGCCTGCTGCAGCGCGCCGGCTTTGCGCTGCCGGTCACCGACGTCGATCGTGTCGTGGTGCGTTACGACAGCGCATTCGCGCTGATGGCCGATCTCAGGCGGATGGGCGCGAGCAATATTCTGATCGAGCGGCGGCGAACGCCGACCCGCCGCGCCACCATGCTGCGGATGGCGCAGATTTACAGCGAACGTTTCGCTGATCCTGATGGCCGCATCCGCGCAACCTTCGACGTGATCTGGCTGTCAGGCTGGGCGCCGCATGAGAGCCAGCAAAAGCCGTTGCGGCCGGGGTCGGCGAAGGCAAGCCTGGAAGCGGCGGTGAAGAAAACTGCTCCCAAGTAGACAACCCAAGGCGGGATGAGATTAGGCCGTGTACCCACAACCCGTCGGCGTGACGCGACGAAGACTATGTCCGCTTTGCCCAGTTTGCGACCAGGCTCGCGCCGCGGCGCAATATGTCGCGAAGGGCCAATTGCTGACACATCCTAGCTGCTCGCCGTCTCCCTAAGAACGCTCGTTGTCGCAGCACCCTTCTCGGCTGCGCGATAAGTGACCCGAGGCATCAAGAGGAGAGCGGGCGCGACCCCGCTGCGTCTGGTGCGTTGTTCTCAAGTCCAGCCTACACTCTGCCCCTATCAACAGCCGAGGATTTGAGCCATGACCACCCGACACGCCGCCTGCAGCTGTGGGCAGCTTCACCTTACGGTCGAACGCGAATCGGCGCGTATCTCCATGTGTTACTGTCTGGCGTGCCAGCGCCGTACTGGCGCCGCATTTAGCAACCAAGCGCGCTTCCGGCGCGAGCAGGTCACCTTCACCGGTAAGGCTACGACGTGGAATCGGACAGCCGAAAGCGGGAACGTGGTGACCTTTCACTTCTGTCCGATATGCGGCTCCACGGTCTACTGGGAGAGCGAAAGCTTTCCTGGGTACGTCATTGTCGCCATCGGAAACTTCGCCGACCCGAATTTTCCCGCGCCGACCGTCTCGGTGTGGGAGGAGTCACGCCACCCCTGGGTCTCATTGCCGCCAGACACTCCGCCCAAGCGAATGGCGAAGCAGGGGTGACCACATCACCATCTGAGGTCCGCCTTGGGTCAAAAGGCGAAATGCGCTCCAGTATTTGAAAGAGGCCGCCAACTAACAATTCAGGCCAGCAGCTGAATCATACAGAATTCTACAACCTGCGCGTTAGAACCCGTTCTCCGTTTGCTGGCGTCGCATCAGTCTCAACGAATCCGATCGAACGATAGAAGTCTAGCGGACCGCCATCGCCGAGCACGACGCTCGTCTGCATTCGTCGGTAGCCAGCATCGCGGAGAAGATCGATCAGCTGCGTAATGGCTTGTTTTGCGTGTCCCATCTTTTGGTGGTTATGGTCGATCATGAACCGCCAAAGATAGGCAACTTCCGCCTCATCGGTTGGCTTCCACATCACAAAGCCAACCGGTACCTCATCTGCGTATACTGCCCTGAAGATGGCTCGCGGCTCGAAATACGCTTGCGCTATTGAGAGTGCATTGGGGGCGACAAAGCTTTTCTGCTCCTCTCTTGTTTCCAATGCGCAAATCACCCGCACGGTTGCAGCGGTGATCTCGCGGAGGGTTATGACGGACATCGCGTTAGTAAACCAGTTCGCCAACCAGCCTGAAAGCGAAAACCACAGTCCTGAATTCCTTGCTCTGAGATCTCCCCTGCTTACGGTAATCGCCTTTTTGGATTGACGATATCGGTGGGCAGCATTTCCAGGATGCCCTTGGCTACGTGACGCGTCTCGCCGATCATCGTACTTCCGTTTTGGGTCATTTTCGGCAGATTCGCCGGCGCGTGTGGACTAGTCGATGTCGGCTTTACCCCGAAAGCGCCGAAGCCGAGCCAGGACCAGGCGCGTTGCGTTTGGCCGGACGCCTGTGATCCAAACTCCGAAATATGGGAGGCTCTGATCATGCGCTATGAACTCGCCGATTGTGAATGGGTTGCCATAGCCGGTGCTGCCCAACAAGCCGCGTGAGCAATCTGCTTCAGCCCCTTATCTCTACCGCGCTCCTAACAGAGTCGAGCGGTTCTTCGATCGGACCAAGCGAATGTCATCGGGTCGCGACACGCCACGACAAGCTCGCCGCCAATTACCTTGCCTTCGTCCAGCTTTCATCCATTCGGCTGTGGTTTGCTGCGCGTTATGAGTCCACACCGTAGGTTGGGTCGTGACGACGGACCATTTTTCTTCTCGTGCCCCGGACGCAAGCAGCACGCGTGCGGCGAGCCGGCCCCATTCTTCTTTGCATGGGGTTGTTTTCGCGTTTTTGTGTCTGGGCTCTGCGTGCCGCCGAAGAGGCGCTGCGGCCGGGCTCGGCGAAAGCGAGTTTGGAGGCGGCGGTGAAGAAGGTGAAGGGGGAGTGATCGTGTCCCGGACGCGGTGCAGCGCGAAGCGATGCACCGCAGAGCCGGGACCCACGATGGACCCCGGAACAGCAGCGCATCACTTCGTGCTGCGCAGCATCCGGGGAACGCCCTCCCGCTACATCAACAAATCAATCAGATGCGGGATCAGCGGAATGTCCGCGGGCGGCATCGGGTAGTCGCGCAGTTTGTTGGCGCGGACCCACGCCAGTTGCTGGCCCTCGCGGGCGATCACCATGCCTTCCCAGCGCCGGCAGATGTAGAGCGGCATCAGCAAATGGAAGCTGTCATAGGCGTAGCTCGCGAACGTCAGCGGCGCGAGACATGGCTCGCTGACCTCGATCCCGAGCTCTTCATGCAGTTCGCGGATCAAGGTCTGCTCCGGCCGTTCGCCGGGCTCGACCTTGCCGCCGGGAAATTCCCACAAGCCGGCGAGCGCCTTTCCTACCGGCCGCTGCGCGATCAGCACGCGCTTGTCGGCATCGACGAGAGCGCAGGCGACCACGAGAGTGAGCTTGATGTCAGCCATGCGCCGCTTTCTCGCCTACGAGCGGTAGTCGCCGTTGATCGCAACATATTCCTTGGTGAGGTCGCAGGTCAGCACGCGGTCGCGGCCCTTGCCGAGGCCAAGCGCGACCTTGATCTGGATCTTCGGATTTTTCATCACCTCGGAAACCTCAGCCTCGCTGTAGGACGGATCGCGCGCGCCGCTCTTGGCGACGCGAATGCCGTTGAACGAGATCGAAAGCTTGTCGCGGTTTGCGGGCTCGCCGGCCTTGCCGACTGCCATCACCACGCGTCCCCAATTGGCGTCTTCGCCGGCGATCGCCGTCTTCACCAGCGGCGAATTTGCGATCGACATCGCGATCTTGCGCGCGGAGTTCTTGGTGGTCGCGCCTTCGACGATAACCTCGACCAGCTTGCGCGCGCCTTCGCCGTCGCGGGCCACCTGTTCGGCAAGGTCGGCGAGCACCCCCTGGAAAGCCTTGGCGAACGCCTTCAGCCGCGGATCGCTGGCGCGGTTGATCTTTGGCGCGCCATCGTCGGCGGCCGCGCCGGTGGCGAAGGCCAGCAGCGTATCCGATGTCGAGGTGTCGCTGTCGATCGTGATGGCGTTGAAAGTATCCTCGACGCCGCTCTTGAGCAGCGACTGCAGCACGGCGGACGACAGCGGCGCGTCGGTGAACACGAACGAGAGCATGGTCGCCATGTCAGGCATGATCATGCCGGCGCCCTTGGCCATGCCGTTGATGGTCACCTTGGCCTTGCCGAGCTTCACCGTGGCGGTTGCGACCTTCGGGAAGGTATCGGTGGTCATGATGGCCTTGGCAGCGTCCATCCAGTGGTCGGGCGTCGCAGCTTCGGCCAGCGTCGCCAGCACACCGTCGAATTTGGTGGCGTCGAGCGGTTCGCCGATCACGCCGGTGGAGGCGAGGAACACGTCGCCGGTGCTGCAGCCAACCGCCTTCGCGGCGGTTTGCGCGGTCAGCGCCGTCGACTGCTTGCCGGTCTTGCCGGTGAATGCGTTGGCATTGCCGGAATTCACCACCAGCGCGCGGGCTTGTCCCCGGCCGAGCTTGGCGCGGCACCATTCAACCGGAGCGGACGGGCATTTCGATTTGGTGAACACGCCGGCGACCGTGGTGCCCTTGTCCATGACGGCGAGCAGCACGTCGGTTCGCCCCTTGTAGCGGATGCCGGCGGCGGCCGTCGCGAGCTTCACACCCGCAATCGCGGGCATCTCGGGGACATCGGTCGGGGCGAGGGGGGAGACGGAAGCGGACATGCGAGCACCTTCTTCGGGCCAGATCAACCATCGCCGGACCTGCGCCGGCATCGACGTCTTCAGGGCCAGATAAGCGGTCCCCGGACATGGAACGGCCGGGCGCTTCGGCCCGGCCATGACGATGGTAGATACTATCGGTCTCGCAGAAGTGACAGCGATTTTTTACTTCTTCGGCGGCGCCATCTTGGAGTCCGCGGGCTTGGCGGCCTCGGCCGGCTTGTCCATGCGCTCGACCTTGGCGGCTTCGCGCAGCTTGGCGACGTATTCGGCTTGCGCCTTGCGCGTCACATAGGTCTCGATCTGGGCCTTGACCTGCTCGAAGTCGGGCGCCTTGCGGGCGCGCTTTTCCTCGACCTTGATGAGGTGCCAGCCGAACTGCGACTTGACGGGATCGGAGATCTTGCCGGGTTCGAGTGTGAACGCGACGGCGGAGAATTCCGGCACCATCTGTTCCTTGGTGAAGAAGCCGAGATCGCCGCCATCGGAGGCGCCGGGGTCCTTGGACTTCTTCTTCGCCAGTTCGGCGAAGTCGCCGCCCTTCTTCAGCTCTTCCGCGATCGCCTTGGCCTCGTCCTCGGTCTCGACCAGGATATGGCGGGCGTGGACTTCCATTTCGCCGGTGATCTGCTTGGAGGCCTCCTCATAGACCTTCTTCATGGCCTCATCGGTGGTCGCGGCCTTGCCCTCGGTAGCCAGCAGGTTGTCCATCAAAAGGCGGCTGCGCGTGAACGCCAGACGCTTCTTGAAGTCTTCGGAATTCTCGACCTTCTTGTCCTCGGCGGCCTTGGCGACGATTTTCAGGTCGATCAGGAAGGCCAGCACATTGTCCTTCTTGGTCGCCGGGTCCATTTGCGCGAGGCTGGGGCCGAGTTCCTCTTCCGCGAGCGCCACATCGCTCTGGCGGATCTCCGCACCGTTGACCTTGGCGAGAACGGGGTTGTCCTGGGCGCGAACCGGCAGGCCGGCGGCAAGAACCGCGGCCAGGCAGGCCGTTACGGCCAGGGAGGCCACGCCGAAGCGCAGGCCGGTCTTCGTTTCCGGGAACGAGGTGGTCATGGAAAATCCTTGTCTTGAAGAGGGGCGGCAAAGCGGCGGGACACTCGCCCAATCATGCGGCCTTGGCAACGCGAAAAGTCTGTCAAAATGATGAATTCCTTGACAGATGGACCCACGTTGACAAGGCCCCAACCCAGCCATATCTGTGCCGGATCGTACGGCGGCGATAGCGCTTATTTTACTGCGCTTTTTGCCGTTGAACCTTGGATTGCTTAATTCCCACTCATTAGGCGGATGTGGCCCCGGAACGGGGTATTTGCCGCGACGCGTCACGGTGAGTTGATAGGCAACTTGGTGGACCACGTCACGGCTTGCAACGCAAGTAACGGCAAAGGCAGGAATTGGCATGATCGGCGCGCTCGCCCGCAAGTTTTTCGGCTCCGCCAACGACCGGCGGGTGAAGGGATATCAGTCCCGCGTCAACGCCATCAACGCGCTTGAGCCCGAGCTCGCTGCGCTCTCCGACGAGGCGCTGAAGGCCCGCACCGCCGAGTTCCGCCAGCAGCTCGCCGACGGCAAGACGCTCGACGATATCCTGGTTCCGGCCTTCGCCACCGTGCGCGAGGCTGCCAAGCGCACCCTCGGCCAACGCCATTTCGACGTCCAGTTGATTGGCGGCATGGTGCTGCATGAGGGCGACATCGCCGAGATGAAGACCGGCGAAGGCAAGACGCTGGTGGCCACGCTTGCGGTCTATCTCAACGCGCTCGCCGGCAAGGGCGTCCATGTCGTCACCGTCAACGACTACCTCGCCCGCCGCGATAGCGAATGGATGGGCCAGATCTATAATTTCCTCGGCTTGACGGTCGGCGTCATCGTGCACGGTCTCGACGACGCCGAGCGCAAGGAAGCCTATTCGCGCGACATCACCTACGGGACCAACAACGAATACGGCTTCGACTATCTGCGCGACAACATGAAGTACCGGCTGGAGGACATGGTCCAGCGCGGCCATTCCTACGCCATCGTCGACGAAGTCGACTCGATCCTGATCGACGAGGCGCGCACGCCGCTGATCATCTCCGGCCCGCTCGACGACCGCTCGGATTTCTACAACACCATCGACACCTTCTTCCCCAAGCTCGACAAGACCGATTACGAGGTCGACGAGAAGCAGCGCACGGTGACGCTGACCGAAGGCGGCATGGAGAAGCTCGAAAACCTGCTTCGCGATGCCGGCCAGCTCAAGGGCGAATCGCTCTACGACGTCGAGAACGTCTCCGTGGTCCACCACGTCAACCAGGCCCTGCGCGCGCATACGCTGTTCAACCGCGACAAGGACTACATCGTCCGCGACGGCGAAGTCATCATCATCGACGAATTCACTGGCCGCATGATGCAGGGGCGCCGCTATTCCGAGGGCCTGCACCAGGCGCTGGAGGCCAAGGAGCACGTTCAGGTCCAGCCGGAAAACCAGACGCTGGCCTCGATTACGTTCCAGAACTATTTCCGTATGTACGAAAAGCTCGCGGGCATGACCGGTACGGCGCTGACCGAAGCCGACGAACTGTTCGACATCTACAAGCTCGAGGTCGTGGAAATCCCGACCAACGTGCCGGTCGCGCGTCTCGACGAGGACGATGAAGTCTACCGCACCCAGAACGAGAAATACGCCGCGATCCTGGCCGAGATCGAACGTGCCAACAAGCGGCTGCAGCCGGTACTGGTCGGCACCGCCTCGATCGAAAAGTCGGAAGTGCTGGCCGAATACCTGAAGAAGCACGGCTACAAGCAGATCGATTTCGGTTCGCAATCCAGCATGGAGAAGCTCTACGCCGCGGCGCGTGCCGGCAAGCCTGCAAAGCTGTTTGCGGTCTTGAACGCGCGCTTCCACGAACAGGAAGCCTATATCGTCGCCGAAGCCGGCGTCCCCGGCGCGATCACGATCGCAACCAACATGGCCGGTCGCGGTACCGACATCAAGCTCGGCGGCTCGCTCGAGATGCGGATCCAGCAGGAGACCGCTGATATTACCGACGAGGCCGAGAAGGCCAAAAAGATCGAACAGATCAAGGCCGACATCGAACGCTTCCGCGAGATCGTGCTGAAATCCGAGGACGTCATCGAAGTCGAGCCTGCCAAGGGCAACAAGCCGGCCAAGACCATCACCAGGCCGGGCGGGCTCTACATCATGGGCTCGGAGCGGCATGAATCCCGCCGCATCGACAACCAGCTCCGCGGCCGTTCCGGCCGTCAGGGCGACCCCGGACGCTCGAAGTTCTTCCTGTCGCTGGAAGACGATCTGATGCGGATCTTCGGGTCCGACCGGCTCGACACCATGCTGCAGCGGCTCGGCCTGAAAGAGGGCGAGGCCATCATCCATCCCTGGATCAACAAGGCGCTGGAAAAGGCGCAGCAGAAAGTCGAAGCCCGCAACTTCGACATCCGCAAGAACCTGCTCAAGTTCGACAACGTTCAGAACGACCAGCGCAAGGTCATCTTCGACCAACGCGTCGAGCTGATGAAGAGCGACAGCGTGGCCGAAATGGTTGCGGACATGCGTCATGACTTCATCGACGACATCGTCGTCAAGCATGTGCCGGAACACGCTTATGCCGAGCAGTGGGATGTCGCGGGCCTCAAGGAAGAACTGAAGCGCGTGCTCGACGTCGACCTGCCGGTCGACGAATGGGCCAAGGAAGAGGGCATTGCCGACGAGGAATTGCTGACACGGATCGAGCAGCGCGTCGACGAGCACATGGCGGCCAAGGTCGCGCAATGGGGTCCCGACGTGATGCGCTACGTCGAGAAGACGATCCTGCTGCAGACGCTGGATCACCTCTGGCGCGAGCACCTGATCATGCTCGATCATCTGCGCCAGGTGATCGGCTTGCGCGGCTACGGTCAGCGCGATCCGTTGCAGGAATACAAGTCGGAAGCCTTCGGGCTGTATGAGGCGATGACCGCGCATCTGCGCGAGGCGGTGACGGCGCAACTGATGCGCGTCGAGATCGTGCCGCCGGAAGAGCAACAGCCCGTGCTGCCGGCGATGGAAGCGCACAAGTTCGATCCGAATACCGGCGAAGACGAGATGGCCTTTGCCAACGTCTCGCTGGTGCCCGAGGCCATTGCCGCCGATCGCGATCCGAAAAACCCCGCAAGCTGGGGCAAGGTCGGCCGCAACGAGGATTGTCCCTGCGGCTCCGGCAAGAAGTACAAGCACTGCCACGGCAAGTACGCCTGAGCTTGCGCTGACGCATAGGCGGGCCCGGCGCTTTGCGCCGGCTCCTTTACGTTTTCATCTGACAGTGGAGCCCACTCCTGCAAGCCGGTTGCCGCCCGCTGCTACAATCGGAGCCTGAATATAGGAGGAATGCTCGCAGAATTCAGTCTGTGCGGGCGTATCAACGGGTTATTAGGAGTTGTCCGGCGATCGTGTGTAGCGCGAGTTGGTCAAAGCGCACCCAATAGAACCCATCAGGGCTCCACCAAGAGGGCAGCGACTTGCAATCCATATCCAAGATTCCCGGTCGCTACTATCTGGCAATCTTTGTGCTGGCGTCCGCGACGCTTTCCTACCAGATACTGATAACGCGCTTCTTCAGCGTTATGCTCCATCATCATTTCGCATTTGCCGCCATTTCACTTGCCATGCTCGGGCTTACGCGCGGAGCGATGGAGGTGTACGGCAAACCCGCCCGTTATGACGCCGAGCGGGTCGGAATCGAATTCGCCCGCCATGCATCATGGTTCGCACTCAGCAGCGTTGGCGCAATGATCGTCTTCCTGTGCGTGCCGCTCGTTGTATCCGCAGAAAATGTACCCCTCGCTCTGGGACTGGCGCTCATCGCCTTCGTGGCTCCGTTCACGGAAGGCGGGGTTTGCATCACGCTGCTGCTGACGCGTTTGCCATATGGCGGCGGGTGGCTCTATGCAGCCGATCTCCTGGGCGCCGCAGTTGGGTGCCTCGGGGTGATCTTCGTACTGCTGGTGATCGATCCCGTAAGCGCCACTCTATGGATCGGAGCCATCGCTGCCGGCGTTGGCTGGATCGTCGTGAGGCGCAGCGAAGACGTCCGCAGTGTACGTTTGAGCGGGGCTGTCGCGCTGACGCTGGCCGTCGCGGCCACCGTGCACTCCGGCCTTGACCTGACCGGTCGAAGCCATCTCGGTGTGTTCTGGGCCAAGGGCGCTGAACAGACCGGCACGCTGTTCGAACGCTGGAATACCTATTCGCGGGTAAGGGTGCGCGAATTGGCCGGGAAGGTCCCGTTTGGCTGGGGTCTGGCCCGCACTCCTGATGCCCGGGTCGACCAACACTACCTCGACATCGATGCCGACGCCGGCACCGTCATCACCAGGTACGATGGCGATATCGGAAAGCTCGCCTACCTGAAAGATGACGTCATCAATGCAGCCTACCTTGTGCAGCCGGCGGCCGACGTCGCTGTCGTCGGCGTAGGCGGCGGTCGTGACATCCTTTCCGGTCTGCTCTTCGGCGCCAGCCGGATTCGCGGAATTGAGATCAACCCGGCGATCTTCGAGGTGCTCACCGAAAAATTTGCCGATTTCTCCGGCCATCTCGATCGCCAGCCCGGCGTATCCTTGGTCAATGCCGAGGCGCGAAGCTACATCAACCACTCGCCCGAGCGGTACGACCTGGTGCAGATTTCACTCATCGACACCTGGGCGGCGACGGCGGCCGGTGGCCTGACGCTCACCGAAAATCGTCTCTATACCGTGGAGGCGTGGGATGATTTTTACCGCGCGCTCAAGCCCGGCGGGCTGTTGTCGGTATCACGCTGGTACGATGCCGAGAAGCACCGTGGCGAGCTATACCGACTGATCGCAATTGGCGCGAGCGCGCTGCAGCGCAAAGGAGTGTCGGCCGGGGAGCTGCGGCATCACGTCGTCGCGGTCAACGTCGGCGGCATCGTGACGGTGATTACCCGGCCTGACGCGCTCAGCGACGCAGAATGGCAAGGCGCGCGAGAGAGACTTCAGGCGCAGGGCTTCAAGATATTGTTGGGGCCGGACGTCACCTTCGATGCCGTCACCTCGACATTGCTGTCCGACAAGGCGGACCAGGCTTTCTTCGATTCGCTGCCGGAAAACATCGCTGCTTCGACGGACGACAATCCGTTCTTCTTCTATACGTCGCGTTTCAGCGATTTCGTGAGCACGCATGGTTGGGAGATCATGAGCAACAATGCCGCGATCGGCATCACCGGCTTGCTCATCATCGTGGCGCTTTGCGCTTGCGGATACTACATCGTGCTGCCCTTCCTCCGTCTGGCGAGGCGGATGCCGATGGCGACGCTGACGCCGCCCGTGGCCTATTTCAGTGCGATCGGGATGGGCTTCATGCTGATCGAGATATCGCAGATGCAGCGCCTGATGGTCTTTCTCGGACATCCCGTCTACGGCCTGAGTGTCGTGCTATTCACAATTCTTCTCTTCAGCGGGATTGGCAGCGCCACGGTCGGTGCGGATACCTCCTCCCGATCACGCGTCACCGCCTTCAGGATTGCCGCCCTCTTCACCACGCTCGTGGTGGCAGGGCTGCTGACGCCGCTGATCACCACCTGGGCGCGGTCGCTGTCAACCGACATGCGTATTCTGGTCTCCGTTCTGTTGCTGGCTCCTCCTGCATTCTGCATGGGGATGATGTTCCCGCTCGGACTCGGTGTCTGGCGACGTCATCATGAACTGCTGCCGTTTTTCTGGAGCACCAACGGAATTACGTCGATGCTCGCGTCGGTGCTGGGCATGGCCTTGTCGATCCAGTTTGGCATCGCCAAGACCTATGCGCTGGGGGTGTGCTCTTATGCGGTCTGCGCCATCGTGATCGTTGCAAGCCGCCGGGCGCCGTCCATCGACATGTCAGCCGCGAAGGGGGCCGTTAGCCCCGCGGCTCGTGTCGCAGGAAACGACAGCGCCCCGATTCGGCGGCCACATCAATAAAGGGAAAGCCGAACACAGCGTGTTCGGCGGCAAGAGGGTGCGGACGGCGCAGTTGATACGCGCCGAGATCGTGCCGCCGGAAGAGCAGCAGCCCGTGCTGTTGGGCCATCATCCGCGAAAGCGGGTGACCCCAGTACGCCGCGCTGCCACCGTAAATGTCAGTAGTCTCGATACTGCCTCGCTTTCGCGAAGCATGACGGCTGCTTTTTGCTGTTGGGTAGTTCGCGAAGGCGCGCCGGCGTATCCTACTTCACCGCCCCGAAGCGGCTGTCGAACGAGTTCGACGACACGATCGGCGCGGAGCCAGAGACCTGGCTGTCCTTGGCGGGGGCCGGGGTGTCGGACACCGACGGCTTCAGCGGCGGTCGGCTGGCGGCGGCGTGCTTTGCATCGTGCTTGGCGTCGGGCTTCGGCGCCGTGGTCTTGGGCGCTGCAGCTTCCGGCCGCGGCAGCTCGTTTCGCTTGGCCTCGGGCGCCTTCGGCTTCGACGGCGGCGTGCTGGCGGTGGCGTCGGCTGCGCTGCCGAGGCCGACCTTGCGGGCAAGATTGGAGAAGAATCCGTCATCCTGCGCCGCCGGCGCCGCATTGGCGACCCGCGTCGGGGCGGAAGCGGGAGCCGGCGCCGCAACAAGTTTCGGCTGTTCCGGCGCGCCCGTCAGCAGATTCTCCGAAGGCGTGCGGCTCTCGGCGGGCGCCTTGGGCGGGTTGACGTGGGAAGGAATGGTGCCGGGAGCCCGCGCCATCAGCGACAAGGAGCCGTCGCCGGGCTCCGAAAGGCCGGTATTGCCCTCGGGTACGCGCGCCGCGAATACCCGGTGCATGCCGCCGTCGATACCCGTGTTGGTCCGCGCCACCGGCGTTCCCTTGGCAATCAGCCGTGCGGTCTCGGCGAGGTCGGTGGCCTGTTTTTCGCGCACGGCGTCGGCGACTTCTTGTGGGATCACGTAGGCCGGGCACTTGGCAGAGGCATCGAACACCAGCTCGCGCGTCGCGTTCGGCGGCTTGGCGGCATCGAACACGTATTTCTTTTCGCAGAAATCGACCTTCGGCTCCTGCCGCGTCACCTCGAAATGATCATTGCCTTCCTTGATCATCTTCCAGAACGGCATGTTCGGGTTGTTGCGGTGCTTGGCCATGTTGGCCGGCGTCATCTTGAACGGATAGGCCTGCAACTGGAACGACTTCTGGCCGCCGAAGAAGGATTCGCGGCCCAGCGAATAGATTTCCGCGATCTGCTCGTCGGTCATCGCGTAGCAGCCGCGCGAGGAGCAGTCGCCATGTACCATCAACTGCGAGCCGGTACGGCCGAGCGCCTTGTCAAACGCGTTGGGATAGCCGGTGTTGAAGGAGAGATAATAGGCCGACTGCGGGTTCATCTGCGCCGGCGAAATCGAATAGAAACCTTCCGGCGCCTGGCGGTCGCCCTCGCGGACCTTGGGGCCGAGATCGCCCGACCAGCGGCAGATCGGATAGGTCTTAAGCAGCGCGAAGCGGCCGGAGCGGTCTTGCTTCCAGATTTCGAGTTCGGCTTCCTGCTTGAACAGCCGGACCAGGATCGGCGACTGCAGGTCCATGTCCTTCGCCGCCATGTCGGCGATCAGTTTTGGCGGAACCGGCTGATTGGCCTTGGCGTTGTTGGCAAGTGAGATGTCGTCGGTGTTGCAGCCGGCCATCAGCACGCCTGTGCCCGCGAGGACAGCCGACGTGAGAAGCGCGCGAACCAGCGAGCGGTTAATCAAAGGCTAAGCTCCACACCCACCGGGCATTTTCGCACCCCAAATCACAGCGAACATGCCCTGAAGCCATTGCATAAAATAGTATCCTTTGACCTTCCGCGCCGCAACCCGAACGCGATGAGCCAGCCGCTTCCACGGCAGGCATGGTCAACAGAGTTTAAAGACCGGGGTCTGGGCCTAATTAGGGCCGAATCAGGTGATTCGGCGAAATAAAGCACCATTAAGGCGGCGTTAACGATTGGGATGCCGAGCCGGCTGACCTCGCCGGGGAGGCGTCGGCTTATCAGCCGAGCTTGCGGCCGATATCGAGGAATTTCTGCCGCCGCTGCCGGCGGATGCTATCCGAGTCCAGATTGCGGAGGTCGTTGAAGGCCTCGGCGATGGCATCGCCCGTGGCCGAAATCATCGCGGCCGGATCGCGGTGGGCGCCGCCGGCGGGCTCGTTCAGGATCTGGTCGATGACGCCAAACCGCAGCATGTCCTGCGCCGTGATTTTCATGCTGGTCGCGGCTTCCTGCGCCTTGGTGCCGTCGCGCCACAGGATCGAGGAGGCCGCTTCCGGCGAGATCACGCTGTAGATCGCGTGTTCGAACATCAGCACCTTGTTCGCGGTGGTGATGGCGATGGCGCCGCCCGACATGCCTTCGCCGGTGATGATCGCGACGTTGGGAACGCCGAGCGACAGGCAGGCATCAGTGGAGCGCGCGATCGCTTCCGCCTGGCCGCGTTCCTCGGCGCCGATGCCGGGATAGGCGCCGGCGGAATCGACGATCGACAGCACGGGAATGCCGAAGCGATCTGCCATCTCCATCAGGCGGACGGCCTTGCGATAGCCTTCGGGGCGGGCCATGCCGAAATTATGCTTGATGCGGCCCTCGGTAGAGGCGCCCTTTTCCTGGCCGACCACGCAGATGCTCTCGCCGCGGAAGCGGCCGAAGCCGCCCATCAGCGCCTCGTCCTCGCCGAACTTGCGGTCGCCCGCCATCGGCGTGAATTCCGTGATCAGCGTGTTGACGAAATCGGTGAAGTGCGGGCGCTGCGGATGGCGCGCCACCAGCGTCTTCTGCCACGGCGTCAAATTGGCATAGAGGTCGGCCAGCGCCTGCTGCGCCTTGTCCTCTATGCGCGAAATCTCATCGCCGATGTCGCTGCCGGACGCCGCCAGCGCGCGCAATTCATCGACCTTGGCCTCTAGTTCGGCGACTGGTTTTTCGAAGTCGAGATAACTGCGCATCTGATCCGGCATCAAGACAATATAGGTAACAACGCGCTCTGAGGCGAAGCAGTTTTCGACTCGCTCCAGGAAAGCACGCATCTTCAATGATTTAGCGCGCATCTCGGTCCGGATGACCCGGTTTGCCAAAAGCGCGCCAAACAAGCCGCGGCGGGAAACGGCTCTTTCGGGGGAGACGGCACGGAAGTCAAGGCGGATCAAGCACGCGGGGACAATCTCAGTGTCCCGGACGCGGTGCGGCGCCATAAGCGCGTTTACGCGCGTCTTCGACGCGCTATGGTGCCGCGCCGCAGAGCCGGGACCCATTGTTAACCGCCGATGTAGGCCCCGGATCAGCAGCGCATCACTGCGTGCTGCGCAGCGTCCGGGGCAAGAGCCCCTACTTCTCCGCCAGCGGATGCAGGTCGCGCACCAGGCTCTTCAGCCGCTCCTCGACCACATGGGTATAGATCTGCGTCGTCGAGATGTCGGTGTGGCCGAGCAACGTCTGCACGATGCGCAGGTCCGCGCCGTTGTGCAGCAAGTGGCTGGCAAAGGCGTGGCGCAGCACGTGCGGCGAGACCAGCCGCGGCGCCAGACCCGATGCCGCGGCCAGTTCCTTCAGGTCGCGCGCAAAGTGCTGCCGCGTCAGATGGCCGCTCTCGCCGAAGGAAGGAAACAGCCATTTCGAACGGGCGGCGCTTTTCTTCTTCTCGGGCCTGAGCGCTTCCATCGCGGCGAGATAGTCGGCCATCGCCTGCCGCGACGCTTCGTTGAGCGGCACCAGCCGTTCCTTGTTGCCCTTGCCGCGCACCACGATCATGCGGATATCGCGGCGCGCCGCCGACAGCGGCAGCGCCACCAGCTCCGAGACGCGTAAGCCCGTGGCGTAGAGCACTTCCAGAAGGCAATACAGCCGCATCGCGCGCAGCCGCTGCTGCGGCGAAGCGTTCTCGGCCTCGGTCAATTCCTTGGCCCGCGTCAGCATGCGGTCGACGTCCGATATCGACAGCACCTTCGGCAGCCCGCGGCCCCGTTTCGGGCCGGACAGGATCGCCGCCGGATCGTCGCTACGGATGCGCTCGCTCAGGAGAAAGCGGAACAGATGCCGCATCGCCGACAGCCGGCGCGCCACGCTGGCGGATTTGAAGCCGCGGGTGTCGAGGTCGGCGAGATAATCCCGCAGCACGTCGGTTCCCGCGCCGGTGAAGTTCTGGCCGGCGCGGCCGAGAAATTCGGAAAAATCCGTGAGGTCACGGCGATAGGCGTCGAGCGTGTTGTCGCCCGCTCCCTGTTCCGCCGCGAGCATATCGAGGAACAGGTTGGTCAGTTTCGCGTCTGTGGCTGTCTTGCTGGAACGCATTGCCCCCGACATCTCGCAATGCCTCTCCCCGAGTTCGTCTCGTCCACAAATCAGACGATAGCGGCTATTTCTTGAGGAACTTGTCTGCGGGGATGGTGACGGTCATTTCCCGGGGCTTTGGGTTGACGAAATTCGCCAGCGCGAAAATGGCGCCATAGATTACCCCGGCAATGATGCCGACGACCGTCAGAAAGCGGAACAAACTGGGCATAGGGGGCTCAGGGCGGCGAATTAACCAATGAAATCATCCAACATGTTCCCGTCCCCGTGGCAAGAGTCTCTGGCGGGGGCGTTAATGGGGGTAGTATAGGTGTCGCAGCGCGGAGCAAATCCCGAGGAACCGCAGAGTTTTCTGATGTCCGAGACCGCCGCAGCGGCGCAGACGAACCCCACCCAGGACGCCGACATCACGTTGGCTCTGGGAAGGCGTTCGATCGTGCTGGTCGGCATGATGGGTGCCGGCAAGTCCACCATCGGCCGGCGGCTGGCGGCGCGGCTGCAACTGCCGTTTCTCGACGCCGATATCGAGATCGAGGCCGCGGCCGGCATGTCGATCCCGGACATTTTCGAAACCCATGGCGAACCGCATTTCCGGGACGGGGAGGCGCGGGTGATCGCGCGACTGCTCGACAGCGGCCCGGCCGTGCTTGCCACCGGCGGGGGCGCCTTCATGCGCGAGGAGACCCGCAACCGCATCCGCGACAAGGCGGTCTCGATCTGGCTCAAGGCGGATGTCGACATCATCATGAAGCGCGTCAGGCGCCGCGCCGACCGGCCGCTGCTGCAGACCGAGGATCCGGTTGCGACCGTCAGCCGCCTGCTCGAAGCACGCGAGCCGGTCTATCGGACCGCCGACCTGACGATCCCCTCGCGCGACGTACCGCACGACCGTATCGTCGACGAATGTATCGATGCCCTGCGCGCCCGGCTGTGCGCCGGCGCTCCTTCTGCCCAGCCGACAACCGACGGGATCAGCGTTACGCCATGACTGCGCCACTGAAACATTCCGCCGCCATCACCGTCGACGTCGCCCTCGGCGAGCGCGCCTATGACATCGTCATCGGCCGCGGCGTGCTGGCCTCGCTCGGCGCGCGCGTGGCTTCCTTGCGGCCGGGCGTCCGCACGGCCATCGTCACCGACCGGACCGTCGCCCGAAACTGGCTGGAGCAAACCGAGGCCTCGCTTGCCGAAGCCGGGATTCCGACTTCGCGAATCATCGTCGAGGAAGGCGAAGTATCGAAAACCTATGCCGGTCTCGAAAAGGTCTCCGAAGCGCTGATCGCAGCGAAGATCGAGCGCAACGATCTGGTGATCGCGCTTGGTGGCGGCGTGGTCGGCGATCTCGCCGGTTTCGCGGCGGCGATCCTGCGCCGCGGCGTCGATTTCGTGCAGGTGCCGACCTCGCTTTTGGCCCAGGTGGATTCCTCGGTCGGCGGCAAGACCGGCATCAACTCGCCGCAGGGCAAGAACCTGCTCGGCGCGTTTCATCAGCCGGTGCTGGTTATCGCCGATACGTCGGTATTGGATACGCTGTCGCCGCGTCAGTTCCGCGCCGGCTACGCCGAAGTCGCAAAATATGGTGTGCTCGGCGACCAGGCCTTTTTCACCTGGCTCGAAGCCAACCACGCCGACATCTTCTCCGGCGGCGCGGCGCGTGAGCACGCGATCGCAACCTCCTGCCGCGCCAAAGCCGCGATCGTCTCGCGCGACGAGCGCGAAACCGGCGAGCGGGCGCTGCTTAATCTCGGCCACACTTTCGGCCACGCGCTGGAGGCCGCGACCGGCTTTTCCGATCGCCTGTTCCACGGCGAAGGCGTCTCCGTCGGCATGGTGCTGGCGGCGGAATTTTCAGCCAGGCTCGGCATGATCTCCGAGGCCGACGCTGGCCGCGTGGAGCGCCATCTTGTTTCCGTGGGCCTGCCGACCCGTTTGCAGGACATCGCGGGCTTCGCGCAGGAAGGGCTGGCGGATGCCGACGCCCTGATGGCGCTGATGGCGCAGGACAAGAAGGTCAAGCGCGGCAAGCTGACCTTCATCCTGCTGGAGGCGATTGGCCGCGCGGTGGTCGCAAACGACGTCGAGCCGGCGCTGGTTCGCGATTTCCTGCAACAGAAGTTGTCGGGATGAGAACGGGATTTTCGGGACGCAGCTTGATGCAAGCGTCGCGCGGGGGTGGGCCCGTCACGAGGCATACATGAGTTCGACCGCGTTCAATCTGCTGCTCGCGATCCTGCTGCTCGCCGCCAACGCGTTTTACGTGGCCGCCGAGTTTGCGCTGGTCAAGAGTCGCGGGTTTCGCATCAGGGCGATGGTCGAGCAGGACCGGTTCGGCGCGCGCCTGCTGCAAGGCATGATGGGCAACATCGAGGCCTATCTCGCCTGTTGCCAACTCGGCATCACCATGGCCTCGCTCGGCCTCGGCTGGGTCGGTGAGCCGACCGTTTCCGCGCTGCTCGAGCCGTTGCTCGTTCCGCTCGGCATGTCGGAACGCACCCTGCACTTCGTGTCGTTCATGGCGGGCTTTTTGGTGTTCTCCTCGCTGCACATCGTCATCGGCGAGCAGGTGCCGAAGACGCTCGCGATCCGCGAGCCGATGCCGGTCTCGCAATGGATCGCGTATCCGCTCTATCTGTCCTATCTGGTGTTCTATCCGCTGAACTGGCTGCTCAATGCCGCATCGCGCGGGATTCTGCGCCTGCTCGGCGTGCAGGAATCCTCGCAGCACGAAATCCTTACCGACTCCGAGATCGAGGGGCTGGTGGAAGAATCGGCTGAGCACGGCGGGATCGAAAGCGGCGAGGCCGAATACATTCAAAATGTCTTCCGCTTTGGCGACCTGGCCGTGTCCGACGTCATGGTTCATCGCACCGCGATGGTGATGATCAATGCCGATCTGCCGCCAGACGAACTGGTGAGCGAGGTGCTGGCCACCGAATACACGCGCATCCCGTTGTGGCGCGACAAGCCGGAAAACATCATCGGCGTGCTGCACGCCAAGGATTTGCTGCGCGCGATCCGCGCGTCCGAAGGCGACACCTCGCACATCGACGTTTCGGCGATCATGCTGCCGCCCTGGTTCGTGCCGGAGATGCGGCCCTTGTCCGAACAGTTGAAGGCGTTTCGCCGCCGCAAGACCCACTTCGCCCTCGTCGTCGACGAATATGGCGAGGTCGAAGGCATGGTAACGTTGGAAGACGTGCTGGAGGAAATCGTCGGCGATATTTCCGACGAGCATGACGTGGTGGTGGCCGGTGTCCGCATTCAGGCCGACGGCTCCGTGGTGGTCGACGGCTCGGTGCCGATCCGCGATCTCAACCGCGCCATGAACTGGCACCTGCCCGACGAGGAGGCAACCACCGTTGCCGGGCTCGTGATTCACGAGGCGCGTTCGATTCCCGAGCGCGGCCAGAGTTTTACTTTCCACGGTTGCCGCTTCCGCGTGCTGCGGCGTGAGCGTAACCGCATCACAGCGCTGAAGATCACGCCGCTGCCGCGCGAAGCCGAAGATCCGAAGCCGAAGCGGGCAGGGACGGCGTTCTGAACGTCCGCGCCGTAACGGCGTCAGCTATTCAATATCGATGGTGACGCCAGAGAGCTTCCATTGGCCGTCAGAGGGGATGAACCCGAGCTGGTACTTCACCTTCTTAGGGCTCGTGTCGAAACGGCCCTTCAGGCGCAGCACGCCCTTCTCGTCGATTTTGGCTTCCTCCTCGGGAATGACCGGGCTGGCGACGATCGCGTCGAACACTGCGTGCTTCTCGACCAGGTCCTTGAAGACGGCCCGTAGCTTCTCGGGCGGAAACTGATCGCGGAACGGCTTTGAAATCTTGGCGTGGAGCACCGCGAAATTATCCGATGCCACCGCATCGTTGAGCGTCACCAGAATGCTCTTGATCAGCACTTCCTGGACAAAGGGGCTCGGCATATCAAGCGCGTGCGCCCTGATTGTGGAGGCCGCAACCAGCAGCGCTACGGCGGCCCATCTGAAGCGTGCCCAATATCGCATCGGACGACCCCATCGACCTGCGATGGGCGTCGGGGTCAGCCCGACCCCGCGTCCGAGCGGAACCTCATCCATCGCTGCGGCAATTGTCTCACAATTGCGAAAACGGTTCTACCGTCCCTGCCGATCTTCACAGGAAGCTGGCGGACACCTTGTCGTTGCGGCAGGTTTGCCAGATTATCGGCCGGCGGTTTCTCCCGGCGCCTGCGCCTTGATGGCGAGCGCATGGACGGAGCCGATGAGTTCCGCCTCCAGTATGGTGTTTACCATGCGGTGGCGTTCAATCCGGCTCTTCCCTTCGAAGGCCGGAGACACAATATAAACCCTGAAATGCGTCTCGCCGCCCGGCCGGTGGCCCGCATGGCCCTCATGCAGATGAGATTCGTCCGTAACGTCGAGGCTTTCCGGCAAGAAAGCTTCACGCAACTTGTGTATGATAGCGTCCCTGGTGTTCATGATGGCGGCAGATAATTCTGTATCGGCTTTCCGTCAATGGCACATCCGAATGGAGGTATTCGCAATGTCAAGACTTGAAGCCTCGGGCATTGCGTAGTCAAAGTCAGCCATGGCAATTGATTCATCCAAATTCTTCGATTCCATTCGCATCAAGCCCAACAAGCTGAGCGCGAAGCAGCAGGCGCAGGCGCGCGAAGAAGCCGCCATGTGCGAATGGGCGGGCTGCCAGAACAAGGGCCCGCACCGCGCGCCCAAGGGCCGGGAGAATTCCCGGGAGTATTGGCACTTCTGTCTGAACCATGTGCGCGAGTACAACCAGTCCTACAATTTCTTCCAGGGCATGAATGCCGATGCCGTCGCGCGCTACCAGAAGGACGCGCTGACCGGCCATCGCCCGACCTGGAAGATGGGCGCCAACACCGCCGGCAAGAAGGGCAAGCAGCCAGGCGCCGAGGACTTTGACGGCGCTGCCGATCCGTTCAGCATGTTCTCCGAACTCAACGGCCGCGGCCGCTGGCGGCCCGGCCCGGGCGCCGAGGCCAAGGTCGAAACGCGGAAGGTGATGAATGCCGAGCGCAAGGCGCTGCAGGTGATGGGGCTGACCGCCGAAGCCACCCTCGAGGACGTCAAGGCCAAGTACAAGGCGCTGGTCAAGCAGCACCATCCCGACGCCAATGGCGGCGACCGCTCCACCGAGGACCGTCTGATCGAGATCATCAAGGCGTATAATTATTTGAAAACGGTCGTGCGCGGCGCCTGAGCCGCAAGCGCAAATCTAGCGTCGTCCCTGCGAATGCAGGGACCCATACGCCGCGGCCTCTCGATTTATCCCGCTGGCCGTCGACTTTCGCTCACTAACAAACACCTGTGGTTATGGGTCCCTGCGTCCGCATGCGTCCGCAGGGACGACAGCGGAGTATTAGCTCCGCTGTCAATCGCCCCCTCTCACCCAGGCATCGCCCCGATATACGCCGAACTCGGCCGGATCAACCTGCCGCCGCGCTGCTGCTCGCGGGCATGCGCGGTCCAGCCTGCGGCGCGCGCCACCGCAAAGATCGGCGTAAACGCCTGCCGCGGAATCTTCAGCGCGTCGAGCAGGATTGCGGTGAAGAACTCCACATTGGTTTCGAGCGGGCGGTCGGGATTTTTCCGTCGCAATGCGTCGCGGATATAGGCCTCGACCTCGCCCGCGAACGGCAGCTCGGTGCCGCCTCCTGCGAGCCGCCCGATCGCGCGCTTGAGCACATCTGCGCGTGGATCGCGGACGCGATAGATGCGGTGGCCGAATCCCATCAGCCGCTCGCCGCGAGCCAGTGCACTGTCGATCCACGGTTTGATGCGCTCGGTCGAGCCGATCGCATCCAGCATCTCCAGCACCGGCTCAGGGGCGCCGCCATGCAGCGGCCCGGTCAGGGCGCAATAGCCGGCGGTGACGGCTGCGAACAAATCCGCTTGCGTCGAGGCTACCACGCGCGTCGCGAAGGTCGAGGCATTCATGCCGTGGTCGCAGACAGTGACGAAGTAGGTGTCCAGCGCGGTGATCTCGCGCGGTTCGGCTTTGCGGCCGCGCAGCATCGACAGCGTGTCGGCGGCATGGCCAAGGGTCGGGTCGGGCGCGATCGGGTCCTCGCCTTTGGCCCGCTGCAGCAGCGCGCCCGCGATCACAGGCAACGCGCCGACGATGGTCGCCTCTTGCTCAAGTCCGTTCTCGCCACGCAGGCCGGCAACGGCTGCGCGAAAGCCGTCGACAATCGACATGCCACGCGTTGCCGGCAGCAATTCGGGTAGCCGTGCGAATGCGCGTTCCCGCGCAGCGCCTAGCCTCGAACGCACATTGGCTTCGTTAAGCGAGGTTCCCATTGCGGCGTTCCACAGCCGCGCGGTGACTCCTTCAAAACTCGACTTGCCCGCGAGGTCGCCGACCCGTTCGCCTGCGATGATCAGCTCGCCCCGCTCGCCATCGACATGGCTGAGGACGGTTTCGGCGGCCGGAATGCCGTCGAGCCCGATCGGGGTCTTGGAAATCTGCATGTTCATGAGGGCTCTCCTTTGCCTGCTGTCAAAGATCGGGCCCCTCGACAGATTGATCAATCTTGATTATGTAAATCAATATGAAAAAGTCCGCCGGCCTTTATCTCTCGGCCCGCGAGGCCTCCGCCGAACTCGCGATCTCGCAGGCAACGCTCTATGCCTATGTCAGCCGCGGCTTGATCCGCTCCGAGCCGTCGCAGGATTCGCGCAGCCACCGCTACCGGGCCGAGGACATCCGCACGCTGAAGGAGCGGCGCGCGCCGTCGCCGGAGCCGCGGGGCCTGCGCAGCTTCGATGCCGATCTGCCGGTGATGGATTCGGCGGTCGCGACCATTACCGAGGACGGGCCGATCTACCGCGGCGTCAATTGCGTCGACCTCGCCGAGCGCGACACGCTCGAACATGCCGCCACGCTGCTATGGGATGTCACCGGCGTCGATCCCTTCGAACAGGATAATTGCCCGGTTGTGTCGGACGAAATGCGCGCCGTGGCTGAGGCTGCGCGCGGGGTCAACGCGATCGATCGGACGATCGCTGTGCTGGCGCTGGCGGCGAGCGCCGATCCGCGCGCATTCACCCGGGCCCCCGAAGGGCGCGCGATGCTCGGCGGCCGCATCATGCGGCTGGTGGTCGCGACCATGCTGAACGCCAGATCCTCGGCAAATCAGCTTCATCTGCAGATCGCGCGGGTCTGGGCGCCGGAGCACAAGCACGCCGCCGATTTGATCCGCCGCGCGCTGGTGCTGCTGGCGGATCATGAATTGAATGCCTCGACCTTCACCGTGCGCTGCGCGGCCTCGACCGGCTTGAATCTCTATGACGCTGTGATCGCCGGTCTCGTCGCGCTGAAAGGCCCGAAGCACGGCGGTGCCGGCGTGCTGGCGGCGCAGCTTCTGAAGACGCTTGCCAATGGCGAGGTCGCGCCCGTCATCCGCGAGCGCGTCGCGCTCGGCGAACGCTTCGCGGGCTTCGGCCACGGCGTCTACAAGCATGGCGATCCACGCGCGCGAGCGCTGTTGGAAGCGCTGGCGCGTTCCGGCGCCGACCGCAAACTCACCCACGAAATCCCGGAGCGCATCGCGGAGGCGACCGGCGAGTTCGTCAACATCGACTATGCCCTCGCGGTGCTCGTGCATACGCTGGGCCTGCCGCCCGGCCATGAACTGGTGCTGTTTTCGATGGCGCGAACGGTGGGGTGGATTGCACATGCTTGCGAGCAGTTGCGCCATGGCGGGCTGATCCGGCCCCGCGCCCGCTATGTCGGTCCTGCACCGGGGCGGAGCCCGGCCCGGGCCTGACGGCGGCGCAGCGCCCAAACGCCGAGCGCGACGATCGACGCTACGAACACGGCCAGCATCCACAGATGTTTGCCGGTGTGCTGGTGGTGCGGCAGGCCGGCATATTCATGCAATGCCGAAACCGCAAGCACGCCCGGCAGCACATGCGCCGCCGCCCAGCCGAGTACCGCGGGAATATTGACGCCGAAGAAAAGCATCGGCGACATCCCGAGCGCACCCGCCGTGACCGGTACGAAGGCGCGGATTGGCGGCACAAAGCGCGCGAAAAAGACGGCCAGCGTTCCCCAGCGGTGGAAGAACGCCTCGCTCTGCGCCATCACGCCTGGATATCTCGACATCGGCCAGGCGCCGAGAATTTCGCGTTGTGCGCGATGGCCGGCCCAGAACGCCGAGCCGTCGCCGAGTACGGCGCCGGCGATCGCTGCCGTCAGCACGCCCCACAGCTTCAGTTCGCCGCCCGGCACGAGCGCGCTCAGGGCAAGGATGATGGTCGAGCCCGGCACCAGCGCTCCCACCACCGGGATCGCCTCCAACAGGGCTGCAAGAAATAGCGTCAGATAGGCCAGCCAAGGATGGGCCGAAATGAATGCAATCACGGGATCGAGGAATGAAGTCACAACATTGCTGTCCGATAGGTGGGCTGAACTCAGAGCTACCAAGCCCGGACAGGGGCTGAAAGTGCCGGTTTTGTGCCTGGCGGGTGGCCAAGGCGGCAAAAGTGCGGCGTGATTCGCAGGGCAGCCCTCCAAAAACCTGATACACGGCCTATCTCAATGATAAGGCAACGGAACTTTGATTGTGCCTCGGGCTTCTGCCGGCCGTTGCTCTCTGCTAGGTTTGCATTAGCCCCCATCCGCAGCCATTCAACAGATCTGGTTTCGGGAACGCCCGGGACCTCGGAGGATTGATGACGACCGCCGCCATGACCAAAGTTACGGAGCCTGCCGGCTTGCCCGATATGAAGGTGTCGGTCCGCCAGGTCTTCGGTATCGACAGCGATCTCGAAGTGCCGGCCTATTCCGAAGTCGACCCGCATGTTCCGGAAGTCGATTCGGACTATCGCTTCGACCGCGCCACCACGCTGGCGATTCTCGCCGGTTTCGCCAAGAACCGCCGCGTCATGGTCACCGGCTATCACGGCACCGGCAAATCGACCCACATCGAGCAGGTCGCAGCAAGGCTGAACTGGCCCTGCGTGCGCGTCAATCTCGACAGCCACATCAGCCGTATCGATCTCGTCGGCAAGGACTCGATCGTCATCAAGGACGGCAAGCAGGTGACCGAGTTCCGCGACGGCATCCTGCCCTGGGCGCTGCAGCACAATATCGCGCTGGTGTTCGACGAATACGACGCCGGCCGTCCTGACGTGATGTTCGTGATCCAGCGCGTGCTGGAAGTCTCCGGCCGCCTGACGCTGCTCGACCAGAACAAGGTGATCAAGCCGCACCCGTCGTTCCGCCTGTTCTCGACCGCCAACACGGTCGGCCTCGGCGACACCTCGGGCCTCTATCACGGCACCCAGCAGATCAACCAGGGCCAGATGGACCGCTGGTCGATCGTCACCACGCTGAACTATCTGGCGCATGACGAAGAAGTCGAAATCGTGCTGGCGAAGGCGCATCACTATCGCACGCAGGAAGGCCGCGACATCGTCAACAAGATGGTGCGCCTTGCCGATCTCACCCGCAACGCGTTCGCCAATGGCGATCTGTCGACGGTGATGAGCCCGCGCACGGTGATCACCTGGGCCGAGAACTCCGAGATCTTCGGCGACATCGGCTTTGCCTTCCGCGTCACCTTCCTCAACAAGTGTGACGAACTGGAGCGGCCGCTGGTGGCGGAATTCTATCAGCGCTGCTTCAATGCGGAACTGCCCGAGAGTTCGGTGAACGTGGCGCTCTCGTAGGCGTCCGTAGTCGTTGTCCCTGCGAACGCAGGGACCCATACGCCGTGACGTTTCAGTAGCGCGACGGAGCCAGAGTTTGGAAGACAATGATCGCCGGTGGTTATGGGTCCCTGCTTTCGCAGGGACGACGGCGGTGAGGTGGCAATGACGACGTCGAACTCCAAATTCCGTACCGGATCCAAGGAAGCACCGACCGAGCCGTTCAAGCGCGCGGTGACCTCTTGCCTGCGCGCGATCGCGAAGGCGCCGGAGCTGGACGTGACGTTCGCGGCCGAGCGTCCCGGTCTGGCGCCCGGCAAGGCGCGGCTGCCGGAGCCCGCCCGCAAGATGACCAAGCGGGATGCGGCGATCGTGCGCGGCCACGCCGATTCGATCGCGCTGAAGCTCGCCTGTCACGATCCCAAGGTGCATCGCAAGCTGATGCCGGGCAATCCGCAGGCGCGCGGCGTGTTCGAGGCGGTGGAGCAGGCGCGCGTCGAGGCGATCGGTTCGCGCCGGATGTCGGGTGTTGCGAAAAACCTCACCGCGATGCTCGACGATCATTTTCATCGCGGCAAATACGACGAGATCACCGATCGCGCCGATGCGCCGCTGTCGGATGCGCTGGCGATGCTGGTGCGCGAGCGGCTGACGGGGCTGGCGCCGCCCGCGGCTGCCAGGAAGATGGTCGATCTCTGGCGCCCGGCGCTGGAAGACAAGATCGGGACCCGGCTCGACAAGCTCAGCCGCGTCACCGAGGACCAGGCCAAGTTCGGCGATCTCGTGCATGATCTGCTGTCGGCGCTCGACCTTGGTGACGACCGCGATGCCGACGCCGATGACGACGAAAACGACGACGAGAATCAGGACGGCGAGAGCGACCAGTCCGGCGCCGACGGTTCGCCCGATTCCGACGCCGCGCAGGAAATGAGCGCCGACCAGGCGCAGGCGTCCACCGACGAAATGTCTGAGAGCGCGATGGAGAGCGCGCAGGCCTCCACATCAGACACCTTCGACGACGGCGAGCTCGGCGACGACGAGACGCCGGGCGAGGCGACGCGGCCGAATACGCGCGGCGCCAACGAGCCGCGCGGGCCGGAATACCACGCGTTTGCGCCGAAGTTCGACGAGGTCATCGCCGCCGAAGATCTCTGCGATCATGACGAGCTGGAGCGCTTGCGCTCCTATCTCGACAAGCAGCTCGCGCATCTGCAGGGCATCGTGGCGCGGCTCGCCAACCGGCTGCAGCGCCGCCTGATGGCGCAGCAGAACCGCGCCTGGGAGTTCGACCTCGAGGAAGGCATCCTCGATCCGGCGCGGCTGTCGCGGGTGGTCACCGATCCCTATCATCCGCTGTCCTTCATGCACGAGAAGGAGGCGACCTTCCGCGACACCGTGGTGACGCTGCTTTTGGACAATTCCGGTTCGATGCGCGGCCGCCCGATCACGGTGGCGGCGACCTGCGCCGACATTCTCGCGCGTACGCTGGAGCGCTGCGGCGTCAAGGTCGAGATTTTGGGCTTCACCACCCGCGCCTGGAAGGGCGGGCAATCCCGCGAGGCGTGGCTTGCCGCCGGCAAGCCGGCCAATCCCGGCCGGCTCAACGATCTCAGGCATATCATCTACAAATCCGCCGATGCGCCGTGGCGGCGTTCGCGCAAAAATCTCGGCTTGATGATGCGCGAGGGTCTCCTGAAGGAGAACATCGACGGCGAGGCGCTGGACTGGGCGCACAAGCGGCTGCTCGGCCGGGCCGAGCAGCGCAAGATCCTGATGATGATCTCGGATGGCGCGCCGGTCGACGATTCCACGTTGTCGGTCAATCCCGGCAATTACCTCGAGCGGCATCTGCGCCACATCATCGAGGAGATCGAGACCCGTTCGCCGGTCGAACTGATCGCGATCGGCATCGGTCACGACGTCACGCGCTACTACCGCCGCGCGGTCACCATCGTCGACGCCGAAGAGCTCGGCGGCGCCATCACCGAAAAGCTCGCCGAGCTGTTCAGCGAGACCCAGGGCGCCGCGCCCGTCACCGGCCACCGCCGGCCGCGCCGTCTGCATTCGTGAGAGCATGCGCACGCCCATAGGCCGCCGCCGCCTTCTGAAATATGCAGCGGCGGGGCTTTGGGCGGCAGCCCTGCCCGCGGCGGCGCTGGCGCAAACGGCGGTGCAGCGGCCGCCGAAGCAGAGCGTTCCCGACGAATTTTCGGTCAGTTCACCGGTTTCGATCGACGTCAATGCCCGGCCGCTGCCCTCGTTCGACACCCGCGACCGCTTGCATGTGCGGTTTGGCGAGCTCGAATATCGCAGCGGGCTCATTCTGACCTCGCGGTTTCGCGGCTTCGGCGGATTGTCGGGCCTGCGGCTCGACGCCAAGGGCGAGCGCTTTATCGCGATCAGCGACAAGGGAGGCTGGTTCACCGGGCGCATCGTCTACAAGGGCCGCGAGATGACCGGGCTCGACGATGTCGAGGCGTCGCCGGTGCTTGGTCCCGACGGCAAGCCGATCACCTCGCGCGGCTGGTACGATACCGAGGCGATCGCGCTCGACGGTTCGCTGGTCTATGTCGGGCTCGAGCGCGTCAATCAGATACTGCGCTTCGACTTCGCCAAGGGGTTTACGCGCGCGCATGGCGAGTTGATTCAGTTGCCGCTGGGCGTGCGCAAGCTGCCCTACAACAAGGGAATCGAGGCGCTTGTCGTGGTGCCGAAGGGCTTGCCGCTGGCGGGAACGCTGATCGCGATCTCCGAACGCGGGCTCGACGCGCAGGGCAACATCACGGCCTTCCTGATCGGCAAGACGCTGGGGCTGTTCAGCATTCGCCGCACCGACAATTTCGACGTCAGCGACGCGGTGCTGCTGCCGTCCGGCGGGCTGTTGCTGCTGGAGCGCAAATTCTCCTGGCTCGGCGGGGTCGGCATCCGCATCAGGCGCATTGCGCTTGCATCCATCGTGCCCGGCGCGGTGGTCGACGGCCCCGCGATCTTCGAGGCCGACCTCGGCAGCGAGATCGACAACATGGAAGGCATCGACGCCCATGTCACGCCGGAGGGCGACACGGTGCTGACGCTGATCTCCGACGACAATTTCTCGATGATCCAGCGCAATCTGCTGCTGCAATTCACGCTGGTGGAGTGACGTTGCCGGTGGCGTCGCCTGCGATGAATCGCCCGGCAGGGTTGCAGCCGGAGCGGGTTGAGGAGCGCCGAGCGGCTCGCTAGATATTGCGGGTCGCTTTCCTCCCGGTGCGGATCCCCCATGAGCGCTTTGTTTACCCCGATCAAGCTGCGCGGCCTTAACCTTGCCAACCGCATCATGGTGGCGCCGATGTGCCAGTATTCCGCTGTCGATGGCGAGGCCAGCGACTGGCACTTCACCCACATCAATTCGCTGGCGCTGTCGGGGGCGGCCGTCTTCTGCATCGAGGCGACCGCGGTGGAGGCGACCGGCCGCATCACGCCCGGCTGCCTCGGCCTCTACAACGACGCCACCGAAGCTGCGCTGAGGCCGATCCTCGCCTCGGTGCGCAAGCGCTCGAAGGCCGCCGTGATGATGCAGCTCGCCCATGCCGGTCGCAAGGCGTCGAGCCACACGCCATGGGAGGGCGGGCAGTTGATTCCGGTGACTGAGGGCGGCTGGCGCGCGGAGGGTCCTTCCGCCATCCCGCACAAGGACGGCGAGCCGCCGCCGCTGGCGTTCGACGCGGCGGGACTTCAGCGCGTGCGCGACGCTTTCGTGGCCGCCGCGCAGCGCGCCGAGCGGCTCGGCATCGACGCGATCGAGGTGCACTCGGCGCACGGCTATCTCCTGCATCAGTTCCTGTCGCCGATCGCCAACCGGCGCACCGACCAGTATGGCGGATCCTTGGAGAATCGCATGCGCTTTCCGCTCGAAGTGTTCGACGCGGTGCGCGACGCGTTTCCGCACGACAAGCCGGTGGGATTGCGCGTCTCCTGCACCGACTGGGTCGAGGGTGGCTGGGATATCGCGCAGACCATCGAATTCGCAGGTGAACTGAAGAAGCACGGCGTCGACTGGATCGACGCGTCCTCGGGCGGCGTGTCGCCGCTGCAGAAGATCCCGCTCGGCCCCGGCTACCAGGTGCCGTTCGCGCAGGCGATCCGGGAAGCCACCGGCCTTCCCACCATCGCCGTCGGCCTGATCACCGAAGCCAGGCAGGCCGAGGAGATCGTGGCCTCGGGCAAGGCCGACATGGTCGCGCTCGCGCGCGCCATGCTCTACGACCCGCGCTGGGGCTGGCACGCCGCGGCCGAACTCGGCGGCGAAGTTTTCGCCCCGCCGCAATACTGGCGCTCGCAACCCTCGACGCAGAAGGCGCTGTTTGGCGCGACGACGTTCGGGACAAGGTAGTTCTTTTTCTTCCTTCTCCCCTTGTGGGAGAAGGTGCCTTCGCGACAGCGAAGGCGGATGAGGGGTTCTCTCCGCGGAGACAGACCCCTCATCCGTCTCGCTGCCGCTGCGCGTCAGCGATCCACCTTCTCCCACAAGGGGAGAAGGGAAGTAAGAGTCGCTTCGCTCGCAGTGACGCAATCAACTCAACTCAAATTCGGCCTCGGCGGGGCATCCGCGGCGCGGACTTGCCAGAATCGCAGCAGGCGGCGGGCGTTTTCGACCGTCAGCTTGCCGTATTGCTCTTTCGCTTTCGCGAGCTCATGGCGGCCCATCGAGCCGGCGGAGAAGCGGCTGTCGAGCACGGCGGCAACGGTTTCCCAGTTCAAGCCGGCGACGCGGCAGGGGATCAGCACGCCGTCGTTGCGCAGGCTCTGCATCACCGGGCGGATCACGTCGATGCCCGAGCCCGACAAGACAGCAAGCGCCGCGATCGTCTCAGCGTATTTCCGCTCTTTCGCAAACGCCAGCAGCGCCGGCTCGTTGAGCTTGCCGTGCTTGGCGAGCGCCGCGACGAAGCGGCGGGCCGCGTTGAAATCGCGCGTGCGCGACATTTCGCGGTTGGCGCCGGTGACCGCGACCGCGATCGCGTTCCTGATTTCCTCGAACAGATGCGGCGGCGCCCGCGACAACAGCCGCGTGCGCACGGCTTCAGTGGCGCTCTTCAACAGTTGCTGGCGCTGCTCGGCGGGAAGGTCGATACGAATGCCGGTCTCGACTGCCAAATCAGGATCTCCCTCCGCCTGCTTCAGCACGATGGCATAGCCGCTGGCCGACATCCGCGCGCCGGGATTGCTGACCAGCCGCCGGCTGACGGAGGGATAATGCCGCTTCAGAAGCGCATCGGTGACGATCTCGGTCAGCCACCAGCGCCCGGAGATCGCGAGCAGATGCTGCTCGCTTTTGGTCCCTGCCAGCTCGATCAGATCCTCGGCCGTCAGCCGCGCCGATTCGGTCAGTACGGGACGGGCGATCGAAATCTCGTCATTGTGCGCCAGGCGCCGGATCACGGCCGGCGGCGCCTGCTTGATGGAGGCGAGCTGCGTGCTCATTTCGGCAAGCGCGATGCGCGCGGAAACATCCGCCAGCGCGCGCAGCTCGATGGTCCGGATCAGCCGCTCCAGCACGTCGCCGAACAGCTCGATCTGCTCGCCGGAATAGCCTTCGGCGGACTGCAAGAACAGATCGGTGACCTGCCGCAGCGCATCCAGATGTTTGTCCGTCGAGCCGGCCTTTATGGCCGCCTCGACCTCGTCGGTGATCGATCGTTCCAACATCGCTCGTCCTGAGCGTTTCAAGCCGGTTCTGGCAGCAGATGGGTGAGAATAGGGAGCAGAGTTGAACGATTCGTAAACCATTTCGGTCGCCAGGCGGCGGGATTGCGGCCGCAGGGTTGCGGGGGGTCGGCCAATGGCCGAGTGGCGCGGCTTCGCTGTCGCCCCTGCGAGCATTCGGCGGCGCTTTTCCTTCTCCCCTTGTGGGAGAAGGTGGCGCGAAGCGCCGGATGAGGGGTTCTCTCCGGCGAAAGACCCCTCATCCGTCTCGCTGCCGCTTCGCGTCAGCGATCCACCTTCTCCCACAAGGGGAGAAGGGAAGGGGCGCGATGATGTTGCTCCGTCATTGCGAGGAGCGAAGCGGACGAAGCAATGTTTCCGCTTGTGGCGCGATGGATTGCTTCGCTTCGCTCGCAATGACGAATGGATAGAGCGACGTCGCGAAATGGTGGGCACGCTTGCGCTTTGCCCACCCTACGATTCCGCCGCCGCATGCACCGGCGGCGTTGGCATCGGCCACGTTTCATACTTGTTCGGAAAATTCACCGGCCGGTAGCTCGGCATCGCGTCCATCCGCTTCACTACGGATTCGTGGATCACGGCGCCTTCCGGGATCAGCCGCGGCTCGGCGTCGGGGATGTAGTAGCCGAAATAGGTCTTGCGCGCCGGCCATTCCCTGTAGGTCGCGCTCTTCGGAATGTATTCGAGAATCCACCACGCGCTCCTGAGCGAGGTGTGCACCTCGCCGCGGACATCAGGCGCGACGTAGGAGAACGGGCTGCCCTTGCGCTGGATGCCCCAGGCGAGCTGGTTGACATTGGCCTGGTTGACCTGCAGCCCGCATTTAACCGCCTCGTCGATCATCCAAAGCAGCGGATATTTGGAAAGCCCGCTTTCCTTTTCCGGATAGCCGCCGCCGATATCGCCATGCACGCCTGAGAACCACACCTGCAAAATATCCTGCGGCTCGGCATGCGCATCGTTGAAGCGGTTGTGCTTGTAGGTCTGCGGATCGTCCCACTTCTTGAGGCGGAACATGCAGCGCCGCTCGTCGATCGAGATCGCCTGCCGGAACGTCTGCACGCTCGGGTTAGAAATCGTGTAGGCCAGCTCCTCCAGGCTCGGCCAATAGAAGCGATCGGGCCGCGGCACGATCACGCTGGCGACCGTATCCCAGACGCCGACGAAGCGGATGGTCGGCCAGCGCGCCGAGGTGATGCGCGCGAACTGCGCCGCGTTGTCGAACGGCCCTTCCGGCAGCGGCCCGTCCTCGTCGCCGGTGTCAATCAGCGCCTTCGGGCTGAGGCGCAGCTTTGGCGCTTCATCGCTGGAGAACTGCTTGTAGGCGATCAGGCCCGAGCCTGCGAGATTGACCTGCTCCGGCGAGATCAGCCCCACCTTGTGGATCAGCCCCGCCAGCACCCGCACGGTATAGGCGCCGCGGGAAAAGCCGAACAGATAGATCGCATCGCCTGCCTGATAATGGTGCACCAGGAAGGAATAGGCCGCGAGCACGTTGTCATCGAGCCCATAGCCGGTGGCGAGGCCGAGAATGGCGTTGAAATCCTGCTTCAGCTTGTGCCACGGGTCCGGCCGCTCCAGCGTGCCGACCCCCGGATCGTAAAACACGAGCTGCCGCGGCTGCGTCTTCTCCGTCTTGCGCAGGCAGCGATAGAGCTTGAGCACATTGGAGATGTTCTCGGAAATCTCGTTGCCGGTGCCGTCGCAGCAGATGATGATGTTGCGCATGGTGATGCTCCCCCGGTGCTACCGGAGCGAGTATAACGCGATTTGGGGATTTTTGGATGACACGGTGAGCACCGGACGCGCCCCGTCCACGGAGCACCCCTTGTCAGGCCGCCTCGGTGACCGCGCGAATCTTCAGGTGCACCCCGGTCTCTTCCTGCAACGCGCCGATGACCCCGAGCAGATTTCGGCGGTGGGGTTGCCGTCCGGCCCGAACATCCGCATCAGGCTTTTCGGCGAACGCCCAAGCACCTCGCCCAGCCGGTCGAATCCGACAGTCGCGTTGATATAGGCCCGCAGCGCCGCGCGGCCCTGATCGGTCTCGCCCTGCAGCAGGGCCTGCACCGCCTCCTGAAACAGCGCGCGGCGAAAGGCGGGCTCGCGCTCCGCCCGCACCCGCACCGTATCGCGAAAATTCCGAGTCAGTGGCATGGCGTCATCCTTCGCGCTTGCGCTTCTTGTAATCGCGCCAGCGGCGCAGCGCGGCCTCGATGTCGTTCTGCTGCCTTCGCTTACCGTCTCAACTTGGGAAGAGCCCTTGCTCAAAGCCGGCTTGCAGTCGGAATGAATCCTACTCGCTCACCCGACTGGGCATTTTCGCCCGCAAACCATTCGTAGTGAACAGCCGTAGCGACGTCGCTAGGCGGCTCCTTATTCTCAATTATTATCAATTGAGCGCCCACTCCAAATTTGGCTAAGGATCGCCAAAAGGCTGCTTCGATCCCGGCATCAATCGGAGAATCTGGCGCTCCGCCGGATTTCCCTTTCTTGTAGCTGGTGAGCGGTGAATCGATGATGATTGTTCCAAGATGCGGGCGCTGGTTAGCTTTACAGTACTTCAGAAGGCCTATGACGAACGCTGAATAGAGAACTGCTCGTACGCCTTTTCCGTGCGATCGTCGTGACTGTCCATCAACAATGATATCGTAAGCTGATTGATCAAACTCTACTCTGCCGTCGCCCTTCCATTTCCACTCCGCCAAGATCCTTTCGACCTCCGCGCAAAACGCTCTGAGAGCTTTAGAGGGAAGAGGCTCCCATTCCTTCGATGGAGCCTTACCATCCCCCGTGGCATTCTCAATCTGATCCTTCATCTGGCGCAAGCTCGATGCTTGCGTTTCGTCGCTGCGGATGGCTTCCAATTCGACGCGGCGATTAATTAAACTCTCGAGGCGCTGCGTATCTACCTGCATAGTGGGAGCAAGCACCTCCTTGATACGAGAGTCAGCGTATTCTATCGCAGCGAGGCTATCACTCGCTTCGGTCTCGCGAGCCACGCGCCTTCTATTGAGACTTTCGGTCGCCGCTATCAAATCGGCGCGATGCGCTAGTATCTTCGCGGCTTCTGCTCTTGCCGCTTGATAAATAGATTGACTGCTTTCCGAGGCTCTGTGTGCGTGGTCGGGCGACATTAGCTGATCGCACAGGGGGCATTTGACCTCCTGTAACCCGTCAAAAAAATGCGCGCCTTCAGCGATGAAGTCGAGCCGCGCGAGATCAGTGCGGTACCTGTCGTCTAACAACCTATACTGCGTGAGAAGTTCGTCGATCGCGACAATCTGTGATTCTGCTTTCCGCTGATTGGCAATCGCTGCGCGGCGTCCAGCCTCAATATCTTCTCTTTCTTGCGAACGGTCAGCAAGCGACTCAGAAAGTGCACCGATGGCTTCTTCGATTTTATCAATCGATTCATCACTTTCCTTGGCGAATTGTTTCTGTAGCCGTTCTTCGATGGGTGACAATAGGTCCGAGATAATTCCCAGCTGCGCGTTTCGCCTGGCGTTTGCGATATCCTTTCTTTCGACTGTGACGATGCCGGTGTCATCCTTTCCTGAAAGCATATACGCGAATGCTCGCTTGCGAGCGGTGGTGTCAAAACTGCTATCTCCCAAGACGGGCGAGCGCTCGTCGATCACTGAAATCTCATCTACCAAAATAACGGGTAGCATGGTTCGTATTGTCAGGCGTTGGACTTCGCCTCGATTGTTCTTCCGCAGCTTGGCTTCACCAATTCCAGCGAACTCGAACAAGATCGCGGTGACGTCCTTTGCTTGGCTTTTGCCAGAACGGCTCGGGACGATCTTTTTCCCCGTTCCTTTGATAGACGCAATTCTGACCTGATGCGCCGCAAGGTCGCCACCAGCAAGACTCCGCTCGAGTGTTAGAAATTTCTTCTCTGAGTTCTGAAATTCCACAAAAAGCTGAGCGTACGGCTCAGCTTCTGGAATGCGCTTGTCCATTGCATCTCCACCAAAAACATAGTCTAGGCAATGAACGAGGTAGCTTTTCCCGGTATCTGATTCTCCAGCTAGGATATTTGCGCCGTCCTCGAATGAAATGAGAGCGTCTTTTACACCTCTCCCTCGCAATAGAATTGATCTTATTTGAAGCATCTTACAGCTCCAAATCATCAATTGCAGTGAGGCGTTCAAATTCCGCCCCCCAACGGCCGATGTTCTCTGTCATGTAGTCGGACAAGTGCGCATCATCCATCGCTCCGAAACGGTCGATGACCCACTCGGAACGAGTGCGGACGGCGTTGGCATAGTCGGACTTTAGAAGAGCGATGAATGCCGTCGTCAAATTTGTCGCCCGATAGAGGATGCCAGATAGATCAAATGTCTTTTCCAGCAATTCGCGTGAAAACATCTGATTGAGGCCAGCACTTAGCACTTCTCGTTTAACGAGCATTTCGGTGCCACGAAATGGAACGGGTGGGTGTAGGCTTGATGGTCCCTCGGACACGTCACCCGAATGCAGCAGGAGGTAGTCGTACGACACTAGCCGCTGCAAATCAGATGCTCTTCCATTGGCTGCATTAAGTACAAATAGCATCCTCAAGCCGCATTCCATCGCCGAATTGAAGGGCCGTACGTGCCGCGATGCTCTTGGAGCCAAAACTGTGCTCATGGCTTACACCAATTAACGAGATTTTCATTGGCCATCTGGTGGCACATTCCCTCGCGGTCGTTCGCGCGAACATGGGAACTCAGAACGTGACCGCCTAACTGCAGGGCTTGCGACGCCATAACTGTGTTGGCTAAGCGTTGCATGCCGGTCAGGTTTGGCGCGGAATAGTTATGATAGAGGCCTCCACTGAACTCTTCCAGCAACGTATCGAAGTAGCTTGCGTCAGCCATCTGATCTCTCGCAAGTTCCTTAAGTCCTTCGGCGCAGTAAAATGTAATGCGAGAGCGATCGAACAAGCGGGTGTGCGAGTTGTGGTCAGCAAAATCTGACAGGTCCGATACTTTCTTGCCGATATCCTCACCTATGACGTTATATAGTTGGCGGACATACCCCGCTTCCGCGGGTGAGACCAATGATGGTGGGGTCGGCGGAGGTGGGCGATCAATCAACGGTAGACCGAACACGGCTAAGTGATAGCCAGTCTGCGCATGCTCTTCGATGAGCGCTAGCGGTTGCTTCGCGCGGAAAATCGAAAAATTGAACCCTCCGATATGGGCCCTCAGTTCGTTTGTAAGTGTGATTTTCGATTTCGACGTAATCTTTCCAGAGCAGCGCTCGGCCCAGTTCGACAAAAGGTAAGCTTGCAACTTGTCAGGCTGATCAAGCATGTCTTGAAGATCAGATGTGACGCCAAGATGGGTCACGAACCAGTATTCGTCAGGTGCGGTGTAGTCGCCAATGAAGGTGTAGTAGAGAACCTTTCCGATTTCAGCAGCTGCGACACCGGCGCCCAATTTGCTGCCATAATGTTTGCACTGGTACAGCGACCAACGACGAGGTTTGGACGCAGGTGGGTCGAACCAAACGATAATGTCTCGCCCCTTATCTCCGGCACCACCTCGCTGCTGCACCTCGTAAACACTTGGGAGTTTTGAGGCGAGATATCCAGAGGCCCATTCGAGGGTGAAGCGTTCGAAGTCCAAAGGACTAAACTGCGCGAGGCGATCGAGAGGTTTGACTGGGAGGCCCATACCTAGGCCCAACAAGCGAGAGTTGGCGTTCGGCCACAGTGTGGGCGCAGACAGCTTCTCGGTCGAAATCGCTATGGTCTTGTTTATCTGCACGCCCCACCCCCGAGAGCGAAATCTATTGATTTTTGGCTGCGTGGCAATGCTGCTATAATACAACCTCTCGTATGGTCCCTGCGTCACCTCCTTCAGCTAAAGCTTTACAAACAAAAACGGCCGGGTCTTCCGACCCGGCCGCTCAAAACTCCGATCCGCCGATTGTCGCTTAAATCTCAGCTCGCCTTTTTCACGAACACCGGCTTGCCGACCTTCTTCTCGATCGCGCGCTTCAGATCGAGTGCGCGGGGGGAGAGCACGTCGGCCTTGGCCTTGATCAAATACGCGTCCAAGCCGCCATTGTGGTCGACGCTCTTGAGCGCGTTGGTCGAGACGCGCAGGCGCACGTTGCGGGCGAGGGCGTCCGAGATGAAGGTGACGTTGACCAGGTTCGGCAGGAAGCGCCGCTTGGTCTTGATGTTCGAGTGGCTCACCTTGTGGCCCACCTGGGGGCCCTTGGCCGTCAGTTCGCAGCGCCGGGACATTCCGAAAAATCCTCTTCCATCCCCGCCATAGCCGAGCCGCTTCTCGCAGGCGCCTGCGGGGGTCCAAAATCGCGTCCATTTCCAGGAACCGCGGACGTATAGGGGGAGACGGCCGCGCGGTCAAGGTTCTTGGGGCGGCGTGGGGCGCAGATTTGGCCGGTTTCTAAGGGGTTCCAGCCACTTAAGCCATCATATAAAGGGCGCAATCCCCACCGACACCATGGCTTTCGTTTTAGTAGGGCCTTGTTAGTAGGGCCTTGGCCTTCCGCAAAGCGGCTGAAGGCGATGAGAGGTCTGATTTCAGCGTGGTTTTCGCGAAGCTGCGCGTTGTTTGCCGGATATTTCTGCCTAAATGAACACCCAATCGCGCCGATCCCGGGACTATCCATTCGTGACTGCAAAACGCGCCGTTTCGCTCCTAACCAGGCTCGGTTTCGGCCTGTGCGCCACAGCATTTATCGCGCTGGCGCCGCCAGCCGCATCCGCGCAGGGTCGGCTCGACGCGCAATATGAGGCGACGCTGGCGGGCATCCCGGTCGGCAAGGGGGCCTGGACCATCGAAATCGGCGACGACACGTTTTCGGCCTCAGCCCAGGGCGGTACCGCCGGGCTGCTGAAGGCGTTTTCCGGCGGCACGGGCTCGGGCGCCAGCCAGGGCCGCGTCGTAGGCGGCGCGCTTGTCGCCAATGCCTATACCGCGACCACCACCACGCAGAAGAAGTCCGAGACCATCCGCCTGGTGCTGGCAGGCGGCGCCGTGAAGGATTTTTCGATCGATCCGGCGCCGCCGGTCGATCCGGATAGAATCGTCGTCACCGACGCGCATCGGAAGAATGTGCTCGATCCCATGACCGGCTCGATGCTGCGCGTGCCTGGGAATGGCGAGGTGTTGACGCCGGACGCCTGCCGCACCGGCGCCGGGATTTTCGACGGGCGCATGCGCTACGACCTCAAGCTCGACTACAAGCGCATGGAAACGGTCAAGGCCGACAAGGGCTATCATGGCCCGGCGATCGTCTGCGCGATCTATTTTACGCCGGTCGCGGGCTACATCCCCGATCGCCCCGTGATCAAATATCTCGCCACCGAGCGCCGGATCGAGATCGCGTTCGTGCCGATCGCGGGAACACGCGTCCTGGTTCCCTTCCGCATGACCATCCCGACCCCGTTCGGGCTGGCAATGCTGGAAGCGACGTCGTTCGTGACATCAGCGATGCCGCCAAGGGTGGCGAAGACGAATTGAGCCTCTTCCCTTCTCCCCTTGTGGGAGAAGGTGGCGCGAAGCGCCGGATGAGGGGTCTGTCTCCGCGGGAGAGGTCTGTGCTGGTGGAGAGAACCCCTCACCCGTCGCCGAACTACGTTCGGCGCCACCCTCTCCCACAAGGGGAGAGGGGGACACCGAGCCCGCATGAATCATATTGACTCTTGCCCGGTTCTGATTCGACTCGGCGTCTTAAGCATTGCACCCGAAAACCGTCGCTTGTGGAGCCCGCGCAAACTTGATCTAGTGCCGCCCCGGGCGTGTCAGCGCGAGATGTTGCGGTGAACGTATCGGGTTTCGGGAGGAGTCAGCGATTCGGACGCGATTCGTTCCAGACTCGTTCCAGAGCTTAAGCCGCGACCGCATCGCCGTCGCAAAGTGAAACAGAATCGGCGGAATTGACGCCGAGCGAGCAGAAAGGCTTCGCTCCTCGCAAGAACATCCCCTCATGGTGAGGAGGCGCGAAAGCGCCGTCTCGAACCATGTGGCCCGACCGGTGCCATTCATCCTTCGAGACGCCGCTAACGCGGCTCCTCAGGATGAGGTCTGGCACCTGCGATTTGAGCGGCGGCATTTAAAAAGAAACACCTGCACATAATGGCTTTCTCTCCTTCCAAGTTCGCGAACGATCGCGCGCCCGGCGCGGGCGTCACCGCCGTGCTCGGGCCGACCAACACAGGCAAGACGCATCTGGCGATCGAGCGGATGCTGGCGCATTCGTCCGGCGTGATCGGCCTGCCGCTGCGGCTGCTCGCGCGGGAGGTCTACAACAAGATCGCCGCTCGCGCTGGGACTGAGGCGGTTGCGCTCGTCACCGGTGAAGAGAAGATCAAGCCGAAGAATCCGCGCTACTGGGTCTCGACGGTGGAGGCGATGCCGCGGGATATCGACGTCTCGTTTCTCGCCGTCGATGAAATCCAGATCGCAGCCGATCTCGAGCGCGGGCATGTCTTCACCGACCGCATCCTGCATCGCCGCGGCCGCGACGAGACGCTGCTGCTCGGCGCTGCGACGATGCGGCCCATCGTCGAGCGGCTGTTGCCCGGCGCTTCCATCATCACGCGGCCGCGATTGTCGCAGCTCGAATTCGCCGGTGACCGCAAGATCACGCGCCAGGCGCGCCGCACCGCGATCGTCGCGTTCTCGGCCGATGAAGTCTACGCCATCGCCGAATTGATCCGCAGGCAGCATGGCGGCGCCGCGGTCGTGCTCGGCTCGCTCTCACCGCGCACGCGCAATGCGCAGGTCGCAATGTTCCAGAACGGCGATGTCGATTATCTCGTTGCGACCGACGCGGTCGGCATGGGGCTCAATCTCGACGTCGATCACGTCGCGTTTGCTTCCGACCGCAAGTATGACGGCTATCAGTTCCGAAGGCTCAATCCGGCCGAGTTTGCGCAGATCGCGGGCCGTGCGGGGCGCGCCACGCGCAACGGCACCTTCGGCACCACGGGGCGCTGCGCGCCGTTCGAGCCGGAACTGGTGAACGCGCTGCAGAACCACACGTTTGACAGCGTCAAAATGCTGCAGTGGCGGAATTCGAAGCTGGATTTCTCCTCGCTCGGCGCCCTGCAGGTGTCGCTGGCGCTGCCGCCGGGACACGAGGCCTTGACCCGCGCGCCGATTGCCGAAGATCTGCGCGTGCTCGATCACGCCGCGCGCGACGGCGAGGTGAGGGACATGGCCCACGGCGCTCAAGCCGTGGAACGGCTGTGGGACGCCTGCCAGATCCCGGATTACCGCAAGATCGCGCCGGCTGCCCATGCCGAACTTGTGACCACGCTCTATGGTTTCCTGATGAAAAGGGGTCGCATACCTGACGCATGGTTTGCCGCCCAGGTCGACCAGGCCGACCGCGTGACCGGCGATATCGACACGCTGTCGGGCCGGATCGCGCAAATCCGCACCTGGACCTTCGTCGCCAACCGCCCGGACTGGCTGTCCGACCCCGACCACTGGCAGGGGATCACGCGGGAGGTCGAAAATAAATTATCCGATGCGCTACATGAACGGCTTACGGAGCGTTTCGTTGACCGCCGTACCAGTGTATTGATGCGCCGCCTGCGGGAGAACTCAGTTTTGAATACGGAAATTGGCAAGACCGGCGAAGTGATTGTTGAGGGCCACGCGATCGGCCGGCTCGATGGATTTACCTTTGCGCCCGATGCGGCGGAAGCCGGCTCGGATGCCAAGGCGTTGCAGGCCGCTGCGCAGCAGGTGCTCGCAAGCGAGATCGACGCGCGCGCCACAAAGCTTGCCGCGGCCCCCGACGACCAGTTCGTGCTGACATCCGACGGCACCATTCGCTGGACCGGCGATGCGGTCGCAAAGCTCGTCGCGGCCGACGACGCGCTGCATCCGCGCTTGCGCATCATTGCCGACGATCGGCTCTCCGGCGCATCGCGCGAAGCCGTGCAGACGCGGCTCGATCTATGGCTGAAGACGCATATCGAAAAGCTGCTCGGCCCGCTGTTCGGCCTCTCCAAGGCCGAGGACATCGCGGGCATCGGGCGCGGTATCGCGTTCCAGCTCGTCGAGGCGCTCGGCGTGCTGGAGCGCTCGAAGATTTCCGCCGAGATGAAGGATCTCGACCAGGCCTCGCGCGCGACGCTGCGCAAATACGGCGTGCGCTTCGGCGCCTATCACATCTATTTCCCTGGGCTCTTGAAACCCGCGGCGCGGGCGCTGGCCTCGCTGCTGTGGGCCGAGAAGCAGGACAATGTCGACATGTCCGCGCTCTCAGGCGCGCAGCATCTGGCGAGTTCGGGGCGCACCTCGTTCCCGGTCGACAAGGCGTTGCCGCGCGATGCCTATCGCGTGCTCGGCTATCGCCAGTGCGGCGAGCGCGCGGTGCGCGTCGATATTTTGGAGCGTCTCGCCGATCTCATTCGTCCCGCGCTGGCCTGGCGCGAGAGTTCGCCGGGCGAAAAGCCGACCGGCGCATTCGACGGCCGCGGCTTTGTGGTGACGCAGGCGATGACCTCGCTCACCGGTTCGGCAGGCGAGGACTTTGCCTCGATCCTGCGCGCGCTCGGCTATCGCATGGACCGCCGTCCGCCATTGCCGCCGAAGCCCGCCGCACCGGTCGAGGTGGTCGAGACCGTCTCCGCGGAGACCCCGCCGGTGGAGGCAACCGCCGAAGCAACATCCGAGACGCCGGCGGAAGAAGTCGCCGCCGAACTGCCGGTGGAGAGCAAGCCCGCGTCGTCGGCCTCACTGCTGCCGGAGGTCTCGCTGGCTCCGCCCGCCAGCGAAGAGCCTGCTTCTGAGGTCGAGCCGGCGCCCGTCGAGACCACGCCGGCGGAAGCCGCAATCGCGGACGCGCCGCCGGAACAGGAAGCGCCGGAAGCGATCAGCGCCGCGGAAGCTGCGGCTGAGCCTGCAACGGCGAGCGAAGCTCCCACTGAAGCCGCTCCCGCTGAAGCCGCTGCCGCAGAAGCCAAGCCTGATGCGCCGGCTGAGCCGCAACTCGTCGAAGTCTGGCGGCCCGGCGGCCGTTCTGACGAGCGCCGCCCGCATCATGATCGCGGTCGCCAGCGCCACCACGGCCGCGCGGCGGAAGGCGCGCAAGCAGCTGGCACCGAAGGCAGCGAGGGCGCACCGCGCGAGCAGCGTCATCGCCGCGGCCGCCGCAATGATTTCCGCAAGCCGCGCGAGGGCGCGCCGGCGGACGCCACCGCGGCGCCGGCGGCAGAGGGCGCACCGGCGGCTGAGGCGCGCCAGGAGACGCGTCAGGATCGTCCCGGCCGCGAGCGCTTCGCGGGCAAAGGCCGCGACAATGACAACCGCCGCGACAAGTTCGATCGCAACAAGGGCGACCGCAACAAGGGTGGTGGTCGCGACAAGGGCGAGCGTGGCGGCCGTGATTTCGGCGGCCGCGACAAGGGTGGCCGCGACAAACGCGAGAGCGGCCCCTCGCATCGCCAATGGGCGACCAGTGCGAGCCCACGCGATCGCGATCGTCCGGTTGATCCCAATTCGCCATTTGCAAAACTGGCGGCGCTGAAGGAACAGCTTGCGGGCAACCGCAAGGAGTAACCGTAGCGTTTTCGAGCGAAAGCCTGCCCTGGACTTGATCCGGGGTGGGTACCGGTTCGCGTTCAAGAAAACGCGTCAAAAATAGACTACGGGAAGGTCGTTGGAGCGGCAGCGTCTCGATAAATGGCTGTGGCACGCGCGGGTGGTGAAGGCCCGCACCTCGGCTGCCGCCCTCGTCGAAGCCGGTCATGTGCGCATCAACGGCGTGCGCGAAACAGCGCCCGGCCACTCGGTGAAGATCGGCGACGTCTTGACGATCGGGCTCGATCGCAGCGTGCGCATTCTCAAAGTGGTGGGATTTTCCGAGCGGCGGGGCGATGCTGCGGCCGCGCGCGTGCTCTACGATGATTTGCAGAACGTCAAACAATAACTATCTGGATTGGGCTCGCAGGGACGCCTGAAAAACGGCCGCCAGAGGGCCGCCGCTTCCCTTGCGGCAGCGCACCGCATGCGCTACGCCAACCCCGGAAAACTGATCCGTTTCGGAGCCTTGTTCGGAGCCCTGGATGACTTACGTCGTCACTGAAGCCTGCATCAAATGCAAATATACCGACTGCGTTGAAGTCTGCCCCGTCGACTGCTTCTACGAGGGCGAGAACATGCTGGTCATCCATCCCGACGAATGCATCGACTGCGGCGTCTGCGAACCCGAATGCCCCGCCGACGCCATCAAGCCGGACACCGAGCCCGGCCTGGAGAAATGGCTCGAGGTCAACACCGAGTACGCCAAGAGCTGGCCCAACATCACCCAGAAGAAGGATGCACCGGCCGACGCGAAAGAATTTGAAGGCGTGGAAGGCAAGTTCGAGAAATATTTTTCCAAGGAACCCGGCGCTGGCGATTAAGCCTGTGGATAAGCTCGGCTCGTAGAGCCTGTTTTCTGCCCCAATCTGAACCGAACCAGCCTGGCGGATTTAACCCTGTTAGCGGTCTTATGACGGAAACGGCCCGTAAAGGTCCGGAACCGGGCGTAAATCATTGATTTTTGCGGAAAATGTGCTATATTGAGCACATTATAAGCCGAACCTGGCCATGCGTACCATTTGGCCCCGGTGGGTTACCCGTAAAAACATCGAACAGGGGCGTGGCAGTTCCGCGCGCAGGCTGTGTCACAGAAAACGCGTAAAAAGAGTGCTTCCAAGACCACGAAAAAAGCCGCTCCGGCCAGCCGCAGCGCAACCAAAGGCCGTGCCAAGGCAACCGTAAAGGTCGCCAGGAAGGTTGCGGCCACAAAGTCCTCAAAGAACAAAAGAAGCGCAATGCCAGAAAAGACTGCCAAGACTGCCGCGAAAGCGGCGGGTTCGAAGACCACTGCGTCGAAAGTTACCGCCAAAGCTCCCGTGAAGGCCGCGGTGAAGGCTGCGCCCCCGAAAGCCGCCGTTGCGCCGAAGGCTCCCGTCAAGCCGGCCGCTGCCGCGCCGCGTGTCGAGGAGCCGAAGAAGGTCGTGACCCAGCGTCAGGGCTTTAAGGCCAATGAATTCGTGGTCTATCCCGCTCACGGCGTTGGCCAGATCCTGGCCATCGAGGAGCAGGAGATCGCGGGCGCCAAGCTCGAGTTGTTCGTGATCAATTTCATGAAGGACAAGATGACGCTCCGCGTGCCGACCGCCAAGGTCGCCAATGTCGGCATGCGCAAGCTGTCCGAGCCGGCGCTGGTCAAGAGGGCGCTGGAAACCCTCAAGGGCCGCGCACGCGTCAAGCGCACGATGTGGTCGCGCCGGGCGCAGGAATACGAAGCGAAGATTAATTCGGGCGACATCGTCGCGATCGCCGAAGTGGTTCGCGATCTCTACCGTTCGGAATCGCAGCCTGAACAGTCCTACAGCGAACGCCAGCTCTATGAAGCCGCGCTCGATCGGCTGTCGCGCGAAATCGCCGTCGTCCAGCATTCGACGGAGACCGAAGCGGTCAAGGAAATCGAGAGCCAGCTCGCCAAGAGCCCGCGCCGCGGCGCCAAGGCCGAGGCAACCGGGGCTGACGGCGAAGCCGACGAGGCTGATGTCGAAGCCGACGGTGACGACGCTGCCGTGGCGGATGAGGCTGCCTGAAAGGATCCCAATTCCAGGGATTGAAACGAAAAGCCCGGTCGCAAGACCGGGCTTTTTGCTGGGTTGCGCCCCCGCGCAAGCCGTCACTTTCCTTCGGACGCGCCATAACCTGCAAAGAGGCCGCAGACAGTTCACGCCGCCTGTTAGCCTTTCATTAACCATAACGGCTCAGCATCTCGGATGAGTCGCCAGGGCCTTGGCCCGAAGACGGCTGATGGTTCATCCGGGGGCGAGCCAAGGCTCGCAGGGGCCCAGGGAGTAACGCCATGTCGTTACCTGATGCACGACCCCAAGCAAATCTGCTTTCCGAGTTCGCCCTGGCAATTGTCGGCGCAATTGGCTTGGGCGTCCCGATTGCGGCCGCGATCATCTGGATCTGTTCCTGATCACCGTGTCGCTTTACGCCATTCGGTCGCGCGATTGCGCCTCCGATAAACGGCTCCGCGACGAAGCCATCCACCATGGTTTGCGGGACCTTGGATTGCTTCCGCCTTCGCGAAGCTGGCAAGTCGCTCGCACACGAATGGTGGTAACGCGCCTTGCCTCAACCCACCGTGCCGCCGTTCGCCCGGAATGTGGCCAAATTTTCGGCCATTTGCGACCAAATTTAAAAGAGAGGCTCCCGTCCGCGTCTAATTGAACCGCAGGGGTGTTCAATGAAGAGACAAATTCTGCCAGTCCTTGTCGTCGCTTGCATGGCTGCTTTCGCGCCGGTTGGCGCTGCAAACGCAAAGGCCATGGAATGCAGTGTCGCGCGGCCAGCGAAGGCGCAAGGGCATTGGTCCTGGCGGCTGATCGACGGCCGAAAATGCTGGTACGCCGGCAAGACCGTGATCTCGAAATCATTGTTGCAGTGGCCTGCAGTGGCCCCGGCGCAAGCGAAAGCCGATGTGGTGCCCGCGCAAGCCAAAGTCGTCGCGGTACCCGTCGTCGCCGCCACGGAGATACGTAGCGATCCTATGGATGCACAGGCGCGGCTGCTCGACGATGCCAATAGTTTCGAGGCCAATAGTTTCGAGGCGCGTTGGCGCGCGCGTGTGATTACCGAGTAGATTTGGATTGTACGAACTTTCCCAACACGTCGTCCCTGCTTAGGCCAGGACAACGCGGTGACTATGTCGCGCTCTCCACGTCATTGCCTGCGACAAACGCGAAGCGTTTGCGCAAGGGAGCTCGCGACAAAATTGCAAAGCAATTTTGCGCTGAAGCGACGAAGCAATCCACGCCGTTTGCTCGGCCCTGGATTGCTTGCGCTCGCAATGACGAGGTAGCGAGTGCCCGCGCCTCAATCCACCACGATCTTCACGCGATCGCGCGGCTTGACCTGGGCGTGCTGGTCCAGCCCGTTGAGGATGCGGAAGCGCTCGGCGGGGCGGTCGACGCCGGTCATGCGATGGGAGAGCGATTCCACGGTGTCGCCGGGCTGCACGGTGATGACCTTGATGCGCAGCGGGCGCGCGGCCTGGATTTCGTCGAGCGTCAGGCGGCGGAACGAGTTCACGGTCTCGCGCGCATTGCGCTCGCTTTCGGTGTTGCGCTGCTTGGCGGCGAAGATGAAGCGGTAGACGTCGCTGCCGTAACGCAACGCAAAGACCTTGAACTGCCACTGGTCGCCGTTCGCGGAAGCCGAAGCCACCGGGAAACCGTTGATCATGAAGTCTTCGGTCGAGCCCTTGTCGACGCCTTCCATCCAGCCGGAATTGAGATAATCGGCAAGCGACTGTTCGGCCGGCACACGCACCACGTCGAAGCGCATGGCCTGCGTGCCGCCCTCGCGCACGCCGATCACGGCCTGCGCGGTGTTATCCAGCGTGAACGTTTCGGGCGCTGCAAAGGTGAAACCGAGCTTGGGATGCAGGAACCGCCGGCCGCGCACGAAACCTTCGCTGGGGTCCTCGCCATAGACAATGTTGTCGATCGCGGCGAGGTAGGTCTCGCGGTCGCGCTCGCCGTTCTGCGGAGAGGTGTATTGCCGGGCGCTGGCCTGCGCGTTCTGCACGCGTTCGGGCGTTGCCGGATGAGAGGACAGGAAATCCTGCGCGCGCGGATCGAGCGACGTTTTGCCGGCCTTCAGCGCCGCGTTGCGTTCCATCGCGGCGAGGAAGCGCGCCGCGCCATAGGGATCGAAACGCGCGCGGGCCGCAATGCCGACGCCGATGCCGTCGGCCTCGAATTCCTGCGCGCGCGAGAAGCTCGCCATCGTCAGCTTCGTTTTCGCCAGCGCCAGCGCCGTCAGATCAGGGTCGTTGCTCATGTCGGTGACGACACGGGTCACCACTGCCGCCTGCCGCGCCTGGTCCTCCCGGATCGAGGCATGCTTGGCCAGCACATGCGCCATTTCATGGCTCAGCACCGAGGACAATTCGGAAGTGTCGCTGGCAAGCGCCACCAGCCCGCGCGTCACATAGAGCTGGCCGGTCGGCAGCGCGAAGGCGTTCACCGCGCCGGAATTGAGGATGGTCACCCGGTAGGCCTGGTCAGGCCGGTCGGAGGCCGCGACCAGCCGGTCGACGGTCTTGCCGATCAGGGTGGCGAGCTTGGGGTCGTCATAGGCGCCGCCATAAGAGGCGAGAATGCGCTCGTGCTCGCGTTCGCTCGCAGGGGTCTGCGCGACGATGCGGCTCGGCTTCGGCGCCGCAACCGTCGGCGCGGCGGTCTCAAGCTTTCCGAGATTTCCACAGGAAGAAAGTGTAAGCGCGGCACACAAAAGCGCCGGCGCAGCCAGAAGGCGGCAGCCCGTGTTCCCCTCGCGCCGTTGTGCACGATGCGTCAAATCAGCCACTGGACCACGATCCGATTGGGACCGTGATCTCATCCCTCTTTTTGCACATGATCCAGCGAAAACCGGTGCCCAGTCTTCGGATCAAGCACTATTTCCCGCCCAGCACCTCGATCTGTCCCACCCGGAACAGCTCGATCCGTGGTCCGCCCCGCGACGAGACGACGCCGCGGACAAGAATCCGTCGATTTTCGAGCGACTTAGGTCCAAGGCCGGCATTCTCGAACGCCGGTATGGCGCGCCTTGAAATAGTCGCAGCAAAGTCCTGTGTCCAGTTCCGTCCGAAATTCAGGTAAGTAGTTGCCCCAGCCTGCCGAACGGACAGCACTCTGCACTCGACCACCGTAAACTGCCCAATCGCGGCCAGAATATCGCCCGGACTTTCCGCGTTTTTTATGGCGGCGGCTTCACCCCAAATGCCCAATTTGCCCTGCCGTGCGATCGCCTCGGCCGCTGCCAGTGACGCAGCGCAATTTTTGTCGGCTATATCGGTCGAAACCAACGCTTCGCCGCGGCGCAGCAACTCGCTTTGCACCGAGTGTTCCGAACCCGTCACGAACACAAAGGCCGGCTGGCGGCCGTAGCGATCCGGCGTGTCGTCTTCGCCATGCAGCGTCACGTCGCGCCCGCCGGCGATGGCGGACAATGCTGCTCTGCCTCTTGCCCCGTCGGTTCCAGCGCGCTCGATGCCGGCGAGGCGGACTTCGCGGCCGTCTTCGAGGCGAAAGCTGCGCGCATCGACGACCGCCGCGACACGCCCTTCGCCCTGCGGCTCAAGCGCGCAATCGGCGGCGTCGGCCCACCCCATGGAGGCCAGCACCAGCAGTGATGCGGCGCATGCCGGAAGCGAAGTGCGGCAACGCCATGCCGGACGGGTCATAACGCTGCTCTCTGCCCTGCTTGTTCCTGTATGCTCGATAGCAACGCCATTGCTACCAGAGATTGCCGCGCAGGGGGAGGCCATGGATGTCAACGGCATTGCACATATTTTTCTCACCGCCTCGAATTACGAACGCTCCCGCGATTTTTATCGCAAGCTGCTGCCGTTTCTCGGCCTGAAGCCGGTCATCGATACAGACACGACTGCGTCGGCGGCCGCACCGCGGTCGGTATCAGCGCGCCGTCAGCCGAGCATGAAGGTGCGGCGTTCGAGCAGAAGCGCGTCGGCCTGCATCACCTCTGCTTCCGCGCCCGCGAGCGCGCCGACGTCGATGAGCTGCACGGCTTTCTCCAGACGCTCGGCGCCAAGATCATCCGCGCACCGCGCGAGGACCAGTGGGCGCCGGGACATTACTCGATCCTGTTCGAGGATCCCGATGGCATCCGGCTCGAGCTCAATCATGTGCCGGGGAAGGGACTGTTGGGGTAGCGGCGCCTGTAGGATGTGTGGAGCGAAGCGATACCCATCGCTCTCACAAACGGCAATTGATGGGTATCGCTTCGCTCCACCCATCCTACGCACTGGTTGTGCAACGCTGCTTGCTGCAAATCGCGCGCGCATCGAGATCCAGTTGTCGTCATCATGTCATGCGCTGCTTGGTAGCGAGCACTGTAGCCGAGCACCGCTCGCGTAAGAAATAGAGAGCCAATCGCAGTCGAATTGCTGCATCAAGGCGTGCCATCTGAGGGACATTGGGATAAGTTTTCGTCGCCGTGGCCCCAACATGCGGCCTGCTGTCAACCACATATTCCGGTGGAGCCAATGCAGCAGATTTCAGATTGGCTCGAGAAGCTTGGGCTTGGACAATACGCGCTGCGTTTTGCCGAGAACGGGATCGATCTTGGTGTCCTTCCCGATCTGACGGACCAGGACTTCGATAGGCTCGGCGTCCTGCTCGGCCATCGACGTAAAATGCTGCGCGCGATCGCCGAACTCAATCAAGGCGAACTGGTCGCCGAGCCGGCGCTTCAGCGTAATGCCGAGCGACGCCACCTCACCGTCATGTTCTGCGATCTGGTAGGCTCGACTGCGCTCTCGGCTCGCCTCGATCCCGAGGACATGTGGGAGGTGATCCGCGCCTATCGGGCCGCCTGCGCGAGGGTGATTGCCACTTACGACGGTAGTATCGCCAGGTTTGTGGGCGACGGGATACTCGCCTATTTCGGCTATCCCCGCGCCCACGAGGATGACGCAGAGCGCGCCGTGCGAGCGGGGCTCGACATCATTGCCGCAGTAGGACCGCTTGAAACGCGCTCGGAACGGGTCAAGGTGCGGATCGCGATCGCGACCGGGCTGGTGGTGGTAGGCGACCTCATCAGCGGAGGCGCGTCAGAGCAACAGGCAATGGTCGGCGATACACCGAACGTCGCTGCGCGGCTCCAGGGCCTCGCGGAGCCGGGGGCGGTCGTCGTTGCTGCTTCGACGCGCGAGTTGCTTGGCGATCTATTCATTTTCCGCAGTCTCGGCCTCCGAGAGGTCAAGGGCATCTCCGAACCCATCGCGGTCTGGGCGGTCGAAGGTGGAGTTGCATCGGAGAGCCGCTTCGAGGCGGTGCGTGCCGCGCGCTCGATGGGCTTTGTCGGCCGCAAGGCAGAGATCGAATTCGCGCTCTCGCGCCAGCAACTGGCGTGGCAGGGCCAGGGCCAATTGGTGCTGATTTCCGGCGAGGCCGGGATTGGCAAATCGCGCATTGTTGCAACGCTCTCCGATAGCCTCGCATTGGGGACGCATCGCCGGATTCGATATCAGTGCTCGCCCTACCACACCAACAGCGCGCTCCATCCCTTTGTCGCCCAGCTCGAGCGCGCTGCCGGCATCGGGTCACAGGATACATCCGAGCAAAAGCTCGACAAGCTTGAGGCAATGCTCGCGCTTGGAACGGACCAGGTCGCTAACGCGGCACCGCTCATCGCCGCGCTGCTTTCGATTCCAACCGGCGAGCGCTATCCGCCGCTCGGCCTCAGTCCGGTGCAACAGCGGCGACAGACATTCGCTACCCTTCTCGACCAGCTTGAGGGTTTGGCGCGGCAGCAACCTGTGTTGATTGTCTGCGAGGACATGCATTGGGCTGATGCCACGTCGCTTGAGCTGTTCGATCTTACCGTCGACCGGATCAGGGGATTGCCGATACTCGTGCTCATGACCTTCCGGCCCGAGTTCGAGCCGCCCTGGGCGGGTCTTGCCAACGTCAGTCTGCTGCAGCTCGATCGGCTTGACCGGCAGGACACGCGCGCGTTGGTCGAGCAGGTGACCGCCGGTCGACAACTATCTCGCGAAATGATGGCGCAGATCATCGACAGGACGGATGGTGTCCCGCTATTCGTGGAAGAATTGACCAAGATGGTGCTGGAGTCCGGGTTGCTGGTGGAAGACGCCGTGCGCCATCGCCTCGATAGTCCGCTGCCGCCGCTCGCCATTCCCGCGACGCTGCAGGACTCACTGATGGCGCGGCTTGACCGGCTGGCGCCGGTCAAGGAAGTGGCACAGATAGGCGCTGCCATCGGCCGCGACTTCTCGTACACGCTGCTGCGATGTGTAGCGGGGCGCGATGATCTAACACTGCGCGCAGCGCTGACGCAGCTCGAAGAAGCGGAATTGCTATTGCGCCGCGGGACGCCGCCGGAAGCGAACTACAGCTTCAAGCATGCGCTCGTTCAGGAAGCAGCCTACGAGAGTCTACTCAAGAGCCGCCGGCAACTGCTCCATCGGCAAATCGGCGATGTCCTGCGTGAGACGTTCCCGAGCATCGCTGAGACCGAGCCGGAACTGCTGGCATATCACTTCACGGAAGCGGGGCTGAGCAGAATAGCCCTCGAGTGGTGGCGCAAGGCGGGTCAGCAGGCGCTGAAGCGCTCGGCATATACAGAAGCAATCGCACATCTCGGCAAGGCGGTTGCGCTCGCCGATGGCTTGCCCGATGAGCCGGGCCGGACCATGAACCGGCTCCATCTTCAAATCGCCTATGGCCGCGCGCTGCGGGGCAGCCTTGGTCACAGCGCTCCCGAGACGGTTGCCGCATGGACGCGCGCCCGACAATTCGCGGCCGACATCAATGATCCGGTCGAACTGGCGCCGATCCATGCGGGTCTGTTCAACGCCTGCCTGACGCATGGCGAGATCGCGCCGATGCGGGAGTTGACGGAGGCAGTCATGGGCGTCGCCAGGCAGCGACCGGAATCGCCGGTAGCTGCGGTCGTCGCACACTCTACAGCCGGGGTAACCTGCTGGTTCGGCGGCGACTACCCAAACGCGCGACTGCATCTCGAGCGCGCGCTTGCGATCTATGAGGCTGAGCCTGATCCGGCGACCTTCAAGGCGTCTGCGCTGGACCTGCCTTTCGTCATCAAGAGGTTTCTTGCCCTGGTGCTTTGGCCGCTCGGCACGATTGATCGATCGCGCCGGCTCGCCGCCGAAGCGGTACGCGCCACCGCAAACAGGCCGGCGCTTTCTCAAGCCAACGCGCTCGTTCACAAGGCGGTCTTCGATGGACTATGCGGGGGCATGTTGCAGGAAACAGAGACTATACTGGCTCTCGGCCTCGCGCGCGAGCACACGATGCCGTTGTATATAGCCGCCGGCAGCTACCTGAACGGCCTGGCAAAGTGGCGCGCCGGCGACCGGATGGGCGGGCTTTCGGAAATGCAACGGGGCTGGACACTGCTTCACGAGAACGACTGCTACCTCTGTGAACCGTTTTGGGGGATGCAGGTTGCGGTGGCGAATGCGGAGGCCGGGCAAGCTGAAACCGGCTTGGAAATTTTGCAGGAGCTGATCTCCTGGACGGAGCAATCCGGCCAGCATTGGCTTGATGCTGAACTCCATCGCAGCCAGGGTGAGCTCCTGTTGCGTCTCGACCCACCGAGCGTCTCCATGGCCGAAGACGCCTTCCGCAGAGCCCTGGAAATCGCCCGAACCCAACGGACGAAGACTTTTGAGCTGCGCAGCGCAGTTGGACTTGCACGCCTTTACCGTGCAAACGGGCGAGCCGAGGCAATACCCGAGGTGCTCGCACCAGTTCTTGTTGATTTCGACACGGAGCGAGGTCTGCCCGAAATCGAAGAGGCGGAAACCTTGCTCGAGCGTGGACAAGTGACACGGCACGGCAACGGGTGAGTGTTCCTGTCGCGTAGGATGGGTGGAGCGAAGCGATACCCATCATGTCTCTACAAAGGGATTGATGGGTATCGCTGCGCTCCACCCATCCTATGGACTGCCTGCGCTCTACCCATCCTACAGGATCATTCCGTTTAACGGAAAACGTCTATGCCTTGCCGCTGTTGAACCCATGCGGCATGATCGCGGCGAGCAAAATTTTCAAAGCTGCAGTCAATGCGGCGCGTGAGCAGGGAGGCCTCCGTGAAGAGAGCAATGACAGGTATTTTCGCCGCCGCGCTGGCGATGTCGGCGAGTGCGGCATTGGCGCAGGGCAAGCCGCCGCTCAAGCTTGGCGGCATCCTCGACATGTCCGGGCTTTACGCAGATATCACCGGACCGGGCAGCGAGACCGCGGCGAAGATGGCGGTGGAGGATTTCGGCGGCGAGGTGCTGGGACGCAAGGTCGAGATCGTTGCGGCGGATCATCTCAACAAGGCCGACCTTGCCGCCAGCATCGCGCGCGACATGCTCGACAATCAGGGTGTCGAGATGCTCTACGACGTGGCGGCTTCCGCGACCGCCTTGGCCGCCGGCGAGATTGCGAAAGCGCGCAACAAGATCGTGATGTATAGCGGCCCGGCCTCGATCCGCCTCAGCAACGAGGCCTGCGGCCCCTATACCGTGCATTACTCCTACGACACCTTTGCGCAGGCCAACGTCACCGGGCTCGCCACCGTCAAGTCAGGGTTTGAGACCTGGTTCTTCCTCACCGCCGACTATGCCTTCGGCCAGGACCTGGAAAAGGATACCACCAACGTGGTGGTCAAGGCCGGCGGCAAGGTGCTCGGCAGCGTCAAGCATCCGCTCAACACCTCGGACTTCTCCTCGTTCCTGCTGCAGGCGCAGAGTTCGAAGGCGAAGGTGGTGGGCCTTGCCAATGCCGGCGGCGACACCATCAACGCGATCAAGCAGGCCGCGGAATTCGGGTTGACCAAGAGCGGTGGTCAAAAACTCTCGCCGCTGCTCATCTTCGTGACCGACATCGACAGCGTCGGCTTGGAGACGGCGCAGGGGCTGCTACTTGCGGAGGCCTTCTACTGGGATCTCAACGACGAGACCCGTGCGTTCTCCAAGCGCTTCCAGGAGCGCGTCAAGCGGCCGCCGACCGCGGCACAGGCCAGCGTCTACTCTTCCGTCGGCCACTACCTGAAAGCCGTGAAGGCCGCGGGCACCACGGATGCGGCGGCGGTCATGAAGGTCATGAAGGAGACGCCGGTCAACGACATGTTCGCCAGGAACGGCAAGATCCGCGAGGACGGCCGCATGGTGCACGACATGTATCTGTTCGAGGTCAAAAAGCCGTCTGAATCGAAGGCGCGCTGGGACTATTACAAGCTCCTGGCCACCATCCCAGGTAGCGAGTCGTTCCAGCCGCTGGAAGCCTCGCGCTGCCCCTTGGTTAAAAAATAGCGCGCTGTTTCCTCGTCATTGCGAGGAGCGGAAGCGACGAAGCAATCCATCGCGCGGCAAAGAAAGTATGGATTGCTTCGCTTCGCTCGCAATGACGGGACGGTCAGAATCCAAAACGCAACTACAACGAAAGCACCATCCCATGAGCGTAAATGAAATGGTCCTCCAAAAACTCGAGCAGGGCTTACTCACCATCACCATGAACCGCCCCGACCGGCGCAATGCGCTCAATCCGGACATGACGCGCGGGCTGGTCGAGGCGGCGCGGCGCGCGGCTGAGGATCACGAGGTGCGGGCGGTGCTGCTGAAGGGCGCCGGCGGGACGTTCTGTGTCGGCGGCGACGTCAAATCGATGGCGGAGGGCAGGGCGCCGCTCGGCTTCGAGGCCAAGATGGCCAATCTGCGCCGCGGCATGGAAGTCTCGCGCATCCTGCACCAGATGCCGAAGCCGGTGGTGGCGCAGCTCGATGGCGCCGCCGCGGGCGCCGGGCTCTCGATCGCGCTGTCTTGCGACATGCGCATCGCCAGCGCCTCCTGCAAGATCACCACAGCTTTCGCGAAGGTCGGATTGTCCGGCGATTACGGCGGCACCTATTTCCTGACCCAGATGCTCGGCAGCGCCAAGGCGCGTGAGCTTTATCTGATGTCGCCGGTGCTGTCGGCGCAGGAGGCCTACAATCTCGGCATGGTGACCAAGGTAGTGCCCGACGCCGATATCGACGCCGAGGCGCACGATCTTGCGATGTCGCTGGCGCAAGGACCGTCGGTGACGCTGGGCTACATCAAGCGCAACATCAACAATGCCGAGACGATGTCGCTGGAAGCCTGTTTCGACGCTGAAGCCATCCACCACTCGCGCTCCGGCGACACCGCCGACCACAAGGAAGCGGCAAAAGCCTTTGTCGAGAAGCGCAAGCCCGTCTTTCAGGGACATTGATATGGCCGAATATCTCAGGCTGCGGCAGATCTGCCTGGTGGCGCCGCATCTGGCACCGGTGATCTCGGACATTTCCGCGATCATGGGCCTCAACGTCTGTTACCGCGACGGCAACGTCGCCAAATACGGGCTGGAGAATGCGCTGCTGCCGGTCGACACCATTTTGCTGGAGGTGGTGGCGCCGACCCAGCCGGGCACTGCGGCGGGGCGTTTTCTCGACAAGACCGGCGGCCGCGGCGGCTACATGGCGATCTTCTGCTGCGACGATCCCGACGCACGTGGCAAGCGCGCCAACGGGTTGGGCGTGCGCACCGCCAACGTGATCACGCACGCGCCCTACCACGGCGTGCAACTGCACCCGCGCGATTGCCGCGCCGCGTTCATCGAATTCAACCACACCGACGGCAGCGACGATGTGCTGGGGCCCTATCCGCCGGCGGGGCCGGACTGGCAGACGGCGATCCGGAAAGACGTGACGCTGGCGCTGACGGAAGTCGAGATGCACAGCCCCGATCCGCAAGGGCTCGCGGAGCATTGGGGGAAGATTTTGGGTGTAGCCGTCAGCAAGGGGGCGAGCGGTGAGCCCGAATTGAAGCTGCCCAACGCCAGCCTCCGCTTCGTCAAGGGCGACAGCGATCTGATGAGCGGGGTGACGTTCAGGGTCGCCGATATCGCCAAAGTGCGCGATGCCGCGAAGGCGAAGGGCTGCAAGGTGTCCGGCGATACGTTCGATCTTTGCGGGGTGACGTTTAGGCTTGTGGCGTAGCGAGATCTATCAACACGTCGTCCCTGCGAACGCGGCCGTGATCTCGCCACGAGTCGTCCCCGCGAACGCGGGGACCCACAATCACCGGATTACGTGATGAAGGAAGGTGTCCACCCGCGTGCCCTTTACGCGGGCCGCGGCGTGTGGGTCCCCGCTTTCGCAGGGACGACACGTTGAGAGAGTTGAGTAAAAATCACCGCCCCTTGAAATTCGCGGCGCGGCGTTCGGCCGTGGCCTTGACGCCTTCCTTGAAATCCTCCGTCGCGCGCAGCTTGGTCTGTTCGGCGAGTTCGTGGTTGGTGGCGGCCATCACGCGGTCGGCGAGGCCGGCGCGCATGGTGGCGCGGGTCGAGATCAGGCCGAGCGGCGAGCACTCGGCGATCTCTGCGGCGAGCTTCATGGCTTCCGCACGCACCTGATCCTGCGGCACGCAGACATTGGCGAGGCCCATTTTGGTGGCTTCCTCGCCGGTGACGCGGCGGCTGGTGTAGAAGATCAGTTCTGCATTGTTCTTGCCGACCAGCTCGGGAAGCGTCGCGGTCAGGCCAAAGCCCGGATGGAAACCAAGCTTGGTGAAGTTGGCGGCGAAGCGCGCTTCGGGGCAGGTGACGCGGAAATCTGCTGAAACCGCCAGCCCGAGACCGCCGCCGATGGCGGCGCCGTGCACGGCCGCGACGATCGGCTTCTTGTTGCGGAAGATGCGCACCGCCTGAACGTAGAGATGGTTGATCGGCAGATTGGCCGCCGGATCGTTCTGCGCACTCGCTTCCTGCTCCTGCCGCTTCGGATCGGAGAAGTCGGCGCCGGCGCAGAACGCCTTGCCCTGGGCTGCCAGCACCGAGGCGCGGATTTCGATGTCGTTGTCGAACTCTTCCAGCGCGTCCGCGATCTGGTTGATCAGCGAGACGTCGAAGAAGTTCAGGGGCGGCTTTCGGATTTCGATCAGGCCGACATGGCCGTGCTTCTCGACGCCGATATCAGTGTATTTGGTCATCAGGTTTCCTCATTGAATTAGCGCAGACCAAGCCCGCGGGCGATGATGCCGCGCAGCACTTCGGTGGTGCCGCCCTGGATCGTCAGCTTGGGCGCGGTCTTGATCGCGAATGACAGCTGCTTCTCCAGCGTCTCGCGGTTGGTGGCGGTTTCCTCGACAAAGGCGGCAAGCTCGCGCACGCGATGGGGCAATTGCTGCTCCCAGATGGTGCCGATGTCTTTGACGATCGACGCCTCGACCACCGGCTCCTTGCCGGCCTGCAGCATGCCCGCCACCGACACCGACATGCGCCGCATGGTGTGGACCTGCGCCACCAGGCGGCCGATGCCCTCGGCGCTGCGGGTGTCCGGGTTGTTGCCGACGGCGCGAACCAGTTCGGTCAGCACGTAATAGGTTTCGAGGAAGCGTTCGGGGCCGGAACGCTCATAGGCGAGCTCCGAGGTCGCCTGCTTCCAGGCGCCATCGACTTCGCCGAGCACGTGATCGTCGGGAAGGAAATGGTCGGTGAAAACAACCTCGTTGAATTCATATTGTCCGGTGATCTGGCCGATCGGATTCACCTGGATGCCCGGCTGCTTCATCTTGACCAGGAACTGCGTCAGGCCGTGGCGGCGGTTCTCCTTGGTCGGCGGCGAGGTGCGGAAGATCGCGATCATGTAGTCGGCGATATGGGCCGAGGATGTCCAGATCTTCGTGCCGTTGATCAGATAGCCGCCATCGGTTTTGGTCGCGCGCGTCTTGGCCGCAAACAAGTCGGAGCCGGAATTCGGCTCGCTCATGCCGATCGCAAAGCAGATCTCGCCGCGGCAGATCCGCGGCAGGATGTCCATCTTGATATTCTCCGGTGCGTATTTCAAAAGCACCGGGCCGCTCTGCCGGTCGGCGACGAAGAAGCGCCGCGTCGGCGCGTTCGCGACGCGCATCTCCTCGGTCACCACATAGCGCTCCAGGAATGAGCGCTCGTGGCCGCCATATTTCTTCGGCCAGGTCATGCCGAGCCAGCCGCGCGCGCCGACTTTTCGGGAAAATTCCGGCACGTCGGTGTCTTCGCGGTTCGGCTGGTGCGGATCGAAGGTGCCGGCAGCGATTTCCTCGGCAAGGAAGGCGCGAACTTCCTTGCGCAACTGCTCGCATTCGCTCGGCAGGCGGATCGGATCGAAACGAAGGGCTGCGGTCATTGTTGGTCTCGACTTCTAAAGCCAGGCAAATCGGTGTTGATGTCAGCGCGAGGCGACCAGCGGCCACAATTCATCGGCACCGCGGACGGCTACGAGCTTGCCGAGTTCGACCGCCCAATAGCTTTCGGAACCGAAATCGTCGCGCCAGGCCAGCGCGCGCAGCGAATAGCGATGCAGGATGTGCTCGACGGTGAAGCCGATCGCGCCATGCACCTGATGGGCGATGCCGCCGCCTTTTTCCGCCGCTTCCGCGCAGCGGATTTTTGCCGCCACCGCCTCAAGAAATACTTCGTCGTCGAACGAAGTTGCGTTGGCGATGGCGTCTGCTGCCGAGGTGGCGGCAGCGAGCGCCGCCGCCGACTCGCCGGCGAGCCGCGCCAGATTGTGCTGCACCGCCTGGAATTTCGAAATCTTCTTTTCGAAGGCGACGCGCTCGTTGGAATAGCGCACGGAAATTTCCAGCATCGATTCCAGCGCGCCCGCGATCTGCAGGGATCGCGCGACGCCGCCCATCAGCATCAGCCGGGTCTGGTCGAAGCCTTTGGGCGCGGGCTTGATCGCGACCGGCTGTACCTTGTCCAGCGTCACGACATCCGACGGGTCGCCGCCGAGATTGAGCCCGGTCTCGATCCGGCACTTGGCTGCATCGACCAGCGCCATCGAGAGGCTGCCACCGTTCGCATCGCTTGCGAGCACCGCGAAGTGCTTTGCGGCCTTGGCAAACGGCACGCCGCGGGCCCTGCCCGACAGGCTGCCGTCGGCGTTGATGGTAATCCGGTCCTTTGGGCTGGCGGGCACCACCGTCATCTCGCCGCCGGGTGAAGAAATCCTGACCTGCGCCAGCAGCCAGCCTGCCAGCATGGTCTCAGTGAGCGGCACCGCGACCGCGAAGCGTCCGGCCGCGCTGAGCACGCTGAAACCTTCAGCGAGCGAAGCGCCAGAGCCGCCGCAATCTTCCGGCACCCAGGACAAAGGCAGGCCGGAGTCCGTTAGCGCCTGCCAGAGCGGCGCTTTCCACTCGCCCCTCTTGTCGCGGTTGATGGTTTGGGCGTCGGCGAGATCGGCGAAGATTTTCTCCGCAGTCTCGGCAACGATGTTCTCACTCTCCGCCACAGCGTTCCTCGATTTGAAATTGGCATGCCAATCCCAACTGATATTGCCGGGTCGGCTGCGGTCTTTTCTTGCGCTTTATGATGGGCAAAAGCCATAGCCGTGACAAGCGCTGTCCGCAGGGCGGCCTGCGACGGCGGCATGATGATCGTGCGGCAAAGAATAAATTCCGCTGAGCGGACTTCCCGAGTTTGCACGCCATTTGTCGCGCGATATGGTAGGCCCTCGACCTAAGAACGGGCGGTTCGAAACCCAGCCAAAAGATACAGAAGGAAATGCGGATGTCGAAGGATGGTTTGTGCGCGATTGTCACCGGGTCTGCCTCGGGTCTTGGGGCCGCAACCGCCGGCATGCTGGCAAAGGGCGGCGCGCGCATCGTCGTCAATTATTCCAGCAGCAAGGCGGAAGCTGAAGCCACGGCCGATCTCTGCCGCAGCGCCGGCGCCGAAATCGTGGTCGTGCAGGGCGACGTGTCGCGCGATGAAGACTGCAGGAAGATCGCGGCTGCCGCAGCACCCTGGGGCCGTATCGATGTGCTGGTCAACAATGCCGGCACCACCAAGCATGTGCCGCATCATGATCTCGACGGGCTTTCGGCCGAAGACTTCCAGCGCATCTACGCCGTCAACACGATCGGCCCGTTCCAGATGATCCGCGCTGCGCGCGCGCTGCTCGAGGCCGGCGCAAAAGCATCCGGCCTGCCGTCCGCCGTGGTCAACGTGTCGTCGGTCGCCGGCATTTCCGGCGGCGGTTCTTCCGTCGCCTATGCCGCGAGCAAGGGCGCGCTCAACACCATGACGCAATCACTGGCGCGCGCGCTGGCGCCGTTGATCCGCGTCAATACGGTGTGTCCCGGCTATATCGATACGCCCTGGTTCACCAAGGGCCGCGGCGAGGCCGGCGCCAAGGCGGTGCGCGACGCCGTGATCGCGAAAGTGCCGCTGAAGGTCGCATCGACGGCGGAGGATATCGCGCAGCTCGTGTGCTTCCTGGCGTCGCCCGCGTCGAGCAACATGACCGGCGAGTTCGTGCGGATGGATGCGGGGATGCATCTGGTGTTGTGATGATTGGAGGCCGTCATTCCGGGATGGTGCGCTAGCACCAGACCCGGAATCTCGAGATCCTCAGGTGCGCAATTGCGCACCATAGTTCGATGCTTCGCATCGCCCCGGGATGACGGCTACGCCGTCACCTATTCCCCGGATCCGATATCACGCCGCGCGCCACCAGCCTGTTCCAGATGAACAGCACCACCAGCGCGCCGATGGTGGCGGTGATGAACCCGGCGCCCTGTTCGGGGCCGTAATGGCCGATCGCCTGGCCGATGAAGGTCGCCAGAAACGCGCCGGCGATGCCGAGCACCGTGGTCAGGATGAAACCGGTCGGGTTGTTCTGTCCCGGCGAAAGGATCCGCGCGATAATGCCGGCGACGAAGCCGACGACGATGATCCAGATAATGCCGCTCATGGCTGTCGCTCTCCGATGCGTGGATGATGAAGCAGAGAGCGGCGCGGACCGCGCCGCTTAAACGGCGTCAAATCCGTTCCGACAATTCGTTATCGTTCGGCAGTCGTCCGTCTGGCGTCAAATGATTGACGACGTCGGGTAGATACTGGCTGAGGCCTTGCAGCAAATCGTCGCGCGATAGTCCGCTTTGCGACGATAGCTGATCGATCTCGTCGGCGCCGAGCGCGTTGGCGAGATCGCCGGGCGAGACCTGCTTGTTGGGACCGTTGCTGACCCAGGAGTCGGCCTGATCGCCAAGGCCCTTCTGCTGCAACTGATTCAGGAGGTCGCCGAGGCCGCCGCTCAGGATAGTGCCGGCTGCGCCGCCTGCGAGCAGCCCGCCCAATCCGCCCTTGAGCATGTCGCTCAGTCCGCCGCCGCCGGGCAGACCGGCATTGACATTACCGGGCGCGGGCGCCGGTTGCGGGGCGGAGCCGGTCTGACTGCCGCCGAAATGCTTGATGCCTTTCCAGGCCAGCAGCGCCAGGATCGCCATGGTCAGCGGCGACATTCCGCCGCCGCTGTCGCGCTGCTCGCCGCGGCCGCTGGGACCGCGCGGGCCGTTCATCATGCCGTTGAGTACGTCGAGTAAGCCCATGATCGTTTCCTCCGCGTCGCCCCGCGCAGAAGATAGCGGTGGCCCATGACGGTTACAAGGCGCGGCCCGGTCACTACCACCTCTGGTAGGCGCGGTCCGCGCGCTCTGCTATTCGAAGCCGGGTGCAACGCGGTGAGTGCGAAATGGTTTCGGGCCGGACGATCGGGATTGCAGGGGCGGGCAGCATCGGCTGTTTCGTCGGCGGCATGCTGGCGGCAGGCGGCCGCCGCATTGCGCTGCTGGCGCGTCCGCGCGTGATAGCCGAAATCGAAGCAGACGGGCTGCGGCCGACGAGTTTTGAAGGTTTTGACCAGACCATCACGCGCGATCAGCTCGCATTGTCGGAAAATCCTTCCGTTTTTGAGGACGCCGGCGTTGTGCTGGTCACGGTCAAGAGTGCGGATACGGCCGCCATGGCGGATGTCATCGCGCGGCACGCACCATCGGATGCCGTCATCGTCAGCCTGCAAAACGGCGTCGGCAATACAGCCGTCCTTCGCCAGCGCCTGCCGGGACGGCGCGTGCTTGGCGGCATGGTGCCGTTCAACGTGATTGCGCTCGGCGCGGGGCGGTTTCATCGCGCCACTTCCGGCGACATCGTCATCGAGCAGGATGAGGCGCGCACGGCGGAGAAGGTGTCGGTGCCGGGCCTGAAAATGCGGCCGACCGGCAACATCGACGGCGTGCAATGGGGCAAGTTGCTGCTCAATCTCAACAACGCGCTCAATGCACTGGCCGATCTGCCGCTACGCCGGCAACTCAGCTCACGGCCATGGCGACGATTGTTCGCCGACCAGGTCGCCGAGGGTCTGGCGGCGATCCGGGCCGAGGGCATCAAGCCGGTCTCGCCGACGCCGATTCCGCCCGCCTGGATGCCGTCGCTGTTGCGCCTGCCGGACCCGATCTTCGAAGCGTTGCTGGGGCGGACCATGAAGATCGATCCCGAGGCGCGCTCGTCGATGTGGGAAGATCTGCAGCGCGGCCGCCGCACCGAGATCGATTATCTGCAGGGCGTCATCACCGAAATCGCCGAGCGTCGCGGGCTACAGGTGCCGCTGTCGCGCCGGATCGTGGAATTGATTCGGCAGGCCGAGCGCGACGCCAAGGGTTCGCCCGGCCTGACACCCGAGCAGATTCGCGCGGGCTGAGCGGACGCGCGTGCCTTGAATTGCCGCCGGTCTGGCGGGCCCCTAGAGCCTATTCCGTTCCGATGGAATCGGAACGGGGCTCTAGATTTTTGGTTTGACGCGTTTTCTTGACGCGAACCGGTGCCCACTTCGCTGGAAAACGCTCTAGAATGGACGCGAGGGAGATGCGAATGAAACGGACTTGTCTGGCGCTGATTGCGGTTGCCCTTGCCGGGTGGGCGTCGCCGACCCCCGCCCACGCCGTGCCGCCGACGGCGACGCCGTCGCCGGGCTATGAAGCGAGGCTGCAGGAGCAGCGGGCGGCGCAGCGCACGCCTCTCGCGCCTGCGCTCAAACCTGCCCTAAAGCGCCGCGGCAAGAAGGTGCCTTCGCATTGATCCGGAAGTTCTGGACGATGGTGATCACGGATTGATGCGAAGTCTCCCCCACGTCGTCCCTGCCTAGTGCGCAATTGCGCACGGACCCATACCGCGTGATCTATCGATAGGGCAAAACGGCAGACGTCATCTCAAGACAATTGAAGCCAGTGGCTATGGGTCCCTGCGTTCGCAGGGACGACAGAAATATCTAGCCCTTCTTCTGCTTGGTTTGCGCCTGCTGCTGTTGTGGGTTGAGCAGCCTTTTCAGTCCGTTGATGCTCTCTGAAAGCCGCGGCCATTCACACGAGAATTGGTTCTTGGCGCAGTGGGCAGCCTTGATGCGCGCCGCCTGCTTGACCGGGCTTGCCACCGGTATCGGCACCTTTTCGGTTTCCACCGGCGGAGGAGGGGGCTGCTCGGTGCGGAGCGAGACCTGCTGTATTCCCTGCGCCTGTTCCTGCTTGGCCGCCTGTGCCGCGGCGAGGTGATTGCGCCGCTCGCGCTCGAGATAGGCGGTATATTGCTCGTCGATTTTCTTCTGCTCTTCCGGCGTCGGGTTGGGGCCTGCGATGTCGAAGGTCCGGTCCTGCATGAAATCATAGTAGGTGTAGCCGCCACCGGGCTTGCGTCGGCCGGCGAATTTCGCGTTGCACTCGGCGAGTTTCGCCGTCTTTTCTTCCTTGGTGCTCGCCTTCTCGGCGACATCGGCGCAGGATTCGAAATCGACAGGTGCGCTACGCCACCACTGCGCGTCGCTGCGCACGGGCGCCAGCACGACGAGGCCCCCGATGGCGGCAACAACAAACGAAGATGCACGTGAGGCGATCACGGACGTTACTCTCCAGTCGAATTCTTGGGAACTTTGATTGAGTCGATTGTCATCATTTTGGCAGCGCTGTCACGCCGAAATTGCTCGATGTTCCCGCTGGCGTTGTGAGCTTATCCGATGGATGTGACCGATGGAACACAACGCTATGTCGTCGAAATTATTGAAGAAATTCAACGCCAAAGTTCGCATGCGCGCACCATGCTGGAGCGATTCTAAGTGCACCTTCCGAAGGCGAGCGGATAAGCACGCCACATTGTGGCAAGAATCAGTCAGTCCCTCGCGCGCGGGCCAATGTGCGTGACGCCGTTTCCTGGAACGTTGCGCGATAAAGCTTGGCAAATTCGCCCATGTGATGGAACCCGTTGGCCCGGGCGCATGACGTCACGGTGATGGCATCTGACCCCTTCACGAGTTGTGCGCGGGTCGACCAAAGCTGCTTGAGACGCAAATAGCGATGCAGGCTCATGCCGCGAACGCTCGCCATTGCCGTGCCTAGCGTTCTGACCGACACGCCGCATTGTTCGGCGAGGTCGGCGCTGTAGATCGCCGAGGCGGGATGAAAGGCGACATATTCGTCGACCATGCGAACGAGGCGGCAATAGTTCCGGTTTGCAAGCCGGAACGTCAGTTCCGGCGTCCTGCTGCGGCGGAACATCTCGTCGATGGCGAGCAACAGGTTTTCCTGGATGGCAAGCGCCGAGCACGGCTCCTGCAATAGATCCGGTCTGGCGGAAGCCGTCTGCAGAATACCAGACGTGACCGATCTGACCGTCGCCAGCGCATCCGCGTCCGGCGTGAACGGGCATAGCTCGTCCGGCCTATCGAACCATTCCCGATCCCGCAGGCCGCCTCCAAGCGTGATGATCACGTGCAGCGATCCGCGGGGTTCGACGAACTGCAGATCCGCATTGCCGCGCATGCCGACAAAGGCCGGACGATTCACGGACAGTCCGTTGACGGAGACTTCGTAGGCGTCCTCGATCTGGAATATGACGACGCCGTGCGCCGCGCGGTAGCTGACATCGAGAATGCGGGGAAACGAGGTGAGCAGGTTGATCTGGCATCCCGGCAACTGCACCGTCGCACGCGCGGTGTGGAAATTCGCGAGGTTCAGCGGGACGCTGCGCGCGTCGGCGACAAACTCGACCGGCCGGAAGGCGTCGATGTCGGAAAATTGCGTGATCGCAAGCGCCGGTGAAGGCGAAAGGTTCTGGAACAGCATCTTGAAGTGACCGGGTCCAAATCGAATCCGGTCTCTAACTTCGAACGGGTCTGGTTAACTTCGTGTTAACAAATGTGGCGGGAGGCGCGATTTCATACCGCGAACGACTGTCGAGGGATTCGAAGGGCCTAGTCGGGGACGCGCGGCTGGCCGCGGGTCCGGCGCGGCGCGAAGTCTTGCAAATCCATTATAGCAGCTCATGCGGAATGCTATTTGTTTTGCCGCAACCGAAGGCTTCATGTTTGCCGCGCCATGCGGTGACCCCGGGGCTACCGGTTCAGCGCGCAACTTACGTGGCGCCAGCTGCCGACGTTGCGCCGACGGTCGGAATGGCAGAAAAGTCCGGCCTAGCATCAAGGGAAACAGTCTGCATGAGCATCACCACGGCCATGACGAGCGTGCCGAAGCCCGCACCTGACCTGATCGAGGCGTTCAGGCATGCGCCGACCTCCATCATCAGCGACAATCTCGCCCGGCTGCCGGGCGCCGTCGGCCTGCGGCCGTTTCACCGCGCCGGCCGGCTGGTCGGGGCCGCCTTCACGGTGCGCACGCGGCCCGGCGATAATCTTGCGATCCACCGGGCGCTGGAGCTGGTCGGGCCGGGCGACGTCATCGTGGTCGATGGCGGCGGCGACGAGACGAGGGCTCTGGTCGGCGAGATCATGAAGAACATTGCCGAGTACAGGGGCGCTGCGGGTTATGTGATCGACGGCGCCATCCGCGACGTCGCGGCGTTTGCCGCATCGGACTTTCCGTGCTTTGCCCGCACGGCGATCCACCGTGGGCCCTACAAGAACGGCCCCGGCGAGATCAACGTACCGGTTTCGATCGGCGGCTCGGTGATCGCGCCCGGCGACATCGTGGTCGGCGACGAAGACGGCGTGGTGTCGTTTCCCGCCTCAACGGCTGCCGCATTGCTGGAGGCGGTCCGCGCCCAGGTCGCGCGCGAGGAGGATACGCTCCTTGCGATCCGGGAAGGCCGTTACCAGGGCAGCTACGGCAAGTCTTGAGATTTTGATCGATGCGCAATGATCCGAGGCCGCACACCCGTGTACCGGACGCAGTGCAGCGCATAGCGCTGCACTGCAGAGCCGGGACCCCGTGGCGGCGCGTGGGACCCCGGATCAGCAGCGCACCGCTTCGCGCTGCGCAGCATCCGGGGAACGGAGCCGGTACGAGTCGCCTGGATCAAACTGTCGCTGAGTAACCCAATTGCGCGCTTGAGGGAGGAACGATGAGTCAGAAGGACGAATTTCACAATCTGGACAACCCGCATGACGGCCTGTTTCGCGAACTCGCGTCCGGGGTCACGACGCAAATCTTCTCCGGCGAGCACGCGATGCTGTCGGTGGTGACGCTGGCGCCGCACGCGCAAGGCACCCTGCATCATCATCCCGAGGAGCAATGGGGCGTGCTGCTCGATGGCTCGGCCATCCGCGTTCAGGGGGATGAGGAAATTCCAGTCAAGAAGGGCGATTTCTGGCGCACGCCAGGTAACGTGCCGCACACGATGCGGGCTGGACCAGAGGGCGCGCGCGTGCTTGACATCTTCAGCCCGCCGCGGCCCGAATACAAGAAAGCCGGGTCCGGCTTCGGCACTTAAGACAAGTCTGCGAACAAAAACAAAAAAGCGCAGCGACAAACGGGAGGAGAGACGTGGTGAAGATTACCAGACGCAATTTGCTGGCGGCATCGGCCGCGTTCGTGGTGACGCCGGCGCTGGCACAGCCGGCCAAGAACATGACGCTGGTGGTGCCGTTTCCGCCGGGTGGCTCCACCGACGCGCTGGCGCGATTGCTGCAGTCTCATTTGCAGACCAAACTCGGCCGGACCGTGCTGGTGGAAAACAAGTCGGGTGCGGCCGGCTCGCTCGGCGCCGTACAGGTCGCCAAGAGCGCTCCTGACGGCGCGACGTTTCTGGTGACGTTCGATTCGCACGCGGTCATCCCCTCGATTCTGGAAAAGCCGGGGCTGGACGTCGAGAAGGATCTGGTACCGGTGTTCCTGGTCGGCACCGCGCCCTACGTCGTCGCCGCGAATGCCGAGCGGCCGTACAAGACCTTTGCCGACGTGATCGCGGCCTGCAAGGCAAATCCCGGCGCGGTGAAATACGCCTCCGTCGGCATCGGCACGCTTGGCCATCTCGCGATGACCGTGCTCGCCAAGAAGGCCGGCGTCGAGATCACGCATGTGCCTTATCGCGGCGGCGGTCCCGCCATGAACGACGTGCTCGGCGGCCATGTCGATCTGATCATCGGATCGGCGGCGCTGATCACGGCGCAACTCGGCACCAACAGGCTGCGGCCGATCCTGCAGATGGGCCGCGAACGGATGCCCGCGCTGAAGGACACGCAGACCGCGATCGAGGCAGGCTTCCCCGATTTCGAGACGCTGGCCTGGTGGGGTATTTTCGCGCCCAAGGGAACGCCGCCCGATGTCATCGCCGACATGGGGAAATCGGTGAAGGAGATTTTGAGCGAGCCGGCCGTGGCCGCCCAATTGCGCGAGACGCAGCAGATGACGCTGCTGCTTGCCGACGGCAAGGAGTTCTCGACGTTCTTCGCCAAGCAGGTGAGTATCTGGGGCCAGGTCGTGCGCGAGAACAATATCAAGGCGTAGGGCTGCAGGATACGCCCGAGCCGCGTGCGTAGTTTTGTGATCGCTCATGATAAAGGCCCCACCGGGGTGGGGCCTTTATCATGCAAGGCGCCAGACGCCTCAGTTGTGGTCTGAATACTTGAACTGCGGCATCGCCTTGAGCTGCTCCTTGGTGCCGCTCATCACGGCGTGATCGGGCATCCAGTCGTTGGTATCAGCGCTACGTCCGGTCGTGCTCGTGGCCGCGCCGGTCGTTGTCTCGCCGCGCGTTGTCGTCGCTGTCGCGCTGGTGCGGACCGGCTCTTCCATGAATTTGAGCTTGTCCATGGAAACGGCGATGTCATGCTCGCCCATGCCCAGGAAGCCGCCGACACCGATGACCACGGCAGCGACTTTGCCGTTCTTGTCCAGGATCAGTTCATTGATGTCGCCGAGTTTCTCATTGGCGTCGTTATAGACGTCGAGGCCCATGAGCTTGGACGCACGCCAGTTGTCCTTGAGCATCATCTTTTCCTGCGAGCCGGCGGCAGGGGCGGCCTGTTCGCTGGGTTGGGCCGTCTGCGCGGTCTGCGCATAGGCGGGAGCACTGAAGACGACAGCACTCAAAAGCGCCGCAGCTAAAAGTTTCTGCATTGTATCCTCCTCGGAAGGTTGATCCGGTGCTTCTAGAACAGGACCCGCCAATGAATGTTCCTAAGCATCTTGGGGACTATCGGCACAGGCCGAGCAGCGGCGGAGATGGCCGCAGACAAAGCCCCCATTGCTGGGCGCTATGTTTTTTGCCAGCCGCTATATCTGTCGCCCGATGGGCGAACGGCCATTTGGTTCCGGGGACGATCGCCGGGGGCGTTTTGCTAAAATTGGCGGGACTGCCGATCCCGGCGTCTTTGGACATGGCCGGAGTTCTATCGTGCGTCCCAATCATGCGACCCAATGGACCGCTCTGTAGGGCTGGCGATGCCAGGCCCGCTTTGCTATGAAGCGCCCAGCACCTGTCTTGCCACACAGGTTCGCGGTCCCGTAGCTCAGCCGGATAGAGCGACGGTTTCCTAAACCGTAGGTCGGAAGTTCGAGTCTTCCCGGGATCGCCAGCGCTCGTGCTGCGCTTAATGCAATAAAATCAACAGCTTCTTGTCGGCCCTCAATTTGTTCTTAATCGAAAAATTCGCGTTGTATCGCTGATTCCGTATGCTCCGCTGGCTCCGTGTAGTTACAAGGGGTTACGCAGCGTACCGCCTGCTCCATGCGACACCGACGCAAACACGCGCCAATCCATTTGTTCGTGGTTCGTCCGAAGACAGTGGATTGCGATCTATCCGGCATGGCCGCCGGAGTACATCCACGCCGGCGCGCACGCAGCGGACTGGGACGAACGCGGATACGAGCCGGTGACGCTCTCACCGGGCCATCCTTGAGCCTCGTTCGAATTCGAAACATTGCGGCGAACGTCGGAAGACGCCACGCCGGTCGACGCGCATATCTGGCGAAGACAGCCAGCGCAGCATGATGCCGACGGCGTGAAGTTCATGCGCGCATCGAGAGAGACAGTCATCATGGTGAACTCAACGATCATTAGAGTCGTCGATTTCTGTGCGCGTCACCCCTGGCGAGTTTTCATCTTCGGGATTTTGCTCGCGGCAGCCGCTACCGGCTATGACGTCGCGCGCTTCTCGATCACGACCGATACGGAAAATCTCATTGCCGAGGATTTACCCTGGCGCCAGCGCCAGGCTGATCTTGCCAGAGCCTTTCCGCAGGAGGAAATCCTGGTCATCGTGACGGCGCCGACGCCGGAGGACGCCGAGCAGGCGACGAGCGCTCTGCAAAAGGAACTTGTCAAAAGCCAGAATCTGTTCCGCTCCGTGGTCCAGCCGGACGGCGGAAAGTTTTTTGAGCAGAACGGCCTCCTGTTCGAACCCCTGCCGAGCGTCAAGGACTCGATGGCCGGGTTGTCGAGCGCCGACATTCTCGTCGGTACCCTGGCGGCCGATCCGAGCCTGCGCGGTGTCATGAAGACGCTCGACTTTGCGGCTGACGGTGTCCAGGGCGGCGAAATCAAGCTCGACCAGTTGGTGTGGCCGCTCTCGATCGCCGGAAAAACCCTGAATGATGTGCTGGCCGGCAAGCCGACAACGTTTTCGTGGCAGGCCCTGGTGCGGGGAGAGCCGCCGCAAGCGGTACAATTGCGCCATTTCATCGAGGTGCAGCCGGTGCTGGACTTTTCCGCGCTACAGCCGGGCCGCAAGGCGGCCGACAGCATTCATCGTGCGGCCGCTGACCTCAAGCTGGCTGAGAAGTTTGGGGCATCCGTGCAGTTGACCGGCACGGCGCCGATGAACGACGATCAGTTTTCGGTCATTCAGCGGAGCGCGCTGCGTGACACGTTGATTGCCTTGTTCGGGACGCTGATCATCCTGTGGCTGGCACTGCGCTCGTGGAAGATTGTGGCCGCCGTCGCCTTTAGTGTGGTAGTCGGGCTTGCCACCGCTGCGGCCCTGGGCCTTGCGTTCGTGGGAGCCTTTAATCTGCTCTCCATCGCGTTCTTCGTCCTGTTTGTCGGGCTCGGCGTCGATTTCGGCATTCAGTTCAGCGTGCGTTACCGCTCCGAACGCTATGAGTGTGGCGATCTGCACGAGGCGCTGAGAAGGGCCGCTCGAGAGATCGCAGCCCCTCTTACACTGGCCGCGGGAGCAACCGCGGTTGCTTTCTTCTCGTTTCTGCCGACTAGCTACAAGGGCCTCTCCGAGCTGGGCCTGATCGCCGGATGCGGGATGCTGGTTGCGTTTCTTTGCAGCATCACTTTGGTACCGGCGGTGTTGGCACTGCTCTCTCCTCCGGGGGAGGCGGCCCCGGTGGGTTTCGGCAGACTGGCGTCGCTTGACGGCTTCCTGCAGCGTCATCGTATTGCTGTCATCGCCGGCACCTTCCTCGTGGTGCTCGCCGGAACGCCACTGCTGTTCAAGCTTTCGTTCGATTTCAACCCGATCAACCTGCAGGACCCTAAAGCTCCGTCAGTGGTGGCCTATCGCGAGTTGCAGGGAAATCCGCTGACCAGCGGCAGCGATGCAGACCTCGTGGCAAAATCCCTTGCCGAGGCCGACGACATCGCGAAGCGTCTGGCTGCACTGCCTCAAGTGTTGCGAACCCTTACGCTCAACAGCTTCGTCCCTGACGACCAGGAACAGAAGTTTGCCGTGATCAAGGCCGCTGCTTTGCGTCTCCGCGCGGCCCTCGATCCGAAAAGTGGATCGGCGCCTTCGGACAAGGACACCGTCGTCGCCATCCGTTCGACCGCGGAGAATCTCTCGAAGGTCGCCGGCACTGCAACCGGACCGGGCGCCGATGCCGTGCGAAGCGTTTCCGGCCTACTGAATCGTCTGGCGCAGTCCGACGAGGCGACGCGCCAACGGGCCGAAGCGGCCGTCGTTCCGTCGCTGAACCATGATCTGGGCTGGCTTCGGAACAGCCTGGATCCGCAGCTTGTGACGATCGACAATCTTCCCGCCGATCTGGTTCGCAACTGGCTACTGCCTGACGGGCGGGCGCGGGTCCAGGCCTTGCCGAAGGGCGATCCTGGCGATGTCAACGTGCTGAGAAACTTCGCGACTTCGGTGATGGCCGTGGAGCCCCTGGCGACTGGCCCTGCGATCAGCCTTTATGAGTCAGGAAAGACCGTCATCGATGCGTTCGCCGAAGCGGGGATTGTCGCGCTTGCCGCCATCGCGCTGCTGTTGTTGATTGTCCTGCGGCAGGTCACGGACGTGATGCTGACCTTGATACCGTTGCTGCTGGCCGGTGTCGTCACGCTGGAAATCTGCGCGTTGACGGGCACGGTGCTCAACTTCGCCAACATCATCGCTTTGCCGCTGCTGCTTGGTGTCGGCGTCGCGTTCAAGGTTTACTACATCCTGGCTTGGCGCCAGGGCAAAACCGGATTGCTGGAATCCAGTCTGACCCGGGCTGTGATCTTCAGTGCCATGACCAATGCGGTCGCGTTTGGCAGCATGTGGTCGTCGAGCTATCCCGGCATCTCGAGCATGGGAAAAATGATGGCGCTCGCGCTCATGTGCACGATGGCGGCCGCCGTGCTGTTCCAGCCGGTTTTGATGGGGCTGCCGCGCCAGGTAGGCGCCGCCGCCCCGAAAGGGGGTGATTTCGTGCGGGACGCCGCGGAATAGGCCGCATCGAACTTACAGCTACCGTCTTTTGCTCGGCTCACCTCAAAGCGCAATATACATACTTTCGGACCATTGCGAAAAAATGGTTTAGCTTGCCGAACGATTTGTTCGTGGCACTGTGTAGTGGTTGCCTGTGCAGATCACCCGGAGCTTTCGGACCTCGGGCTCTGACGCGGCCGAGCGAGATGAGTGCTCCAAGATGTTGCCGATCGCTCTGCTCGTAGCGGCCGGCGGGGCGCGCGGTGGCCGCTGCCGGCTACATCGCTGCAGCGCCGGCGCGAACGGGGGTTTCGCGGCGATACACTTGAACGGTCGAGAAATACGCTCCCGTCAAGAACCCAACTGCCAACGCGCCTCCGGCCGGCGACATTTCAGGCCGCGAATAGCGATGTCGCGCGCTCGATGCGCAAAGCGGAGGCTGGAAAGGCCCGCGGCCTTGGCGAGGCCGCGGGCGGTCGCCGCGATCAACGGTTGCGCGGAGAGGTGTTGATGCCCGGGGTGAGCCCGGGTTCTATTTCTGCCGGTGGAGGAGCCGCAGGCTCCCTTGAATAGGGGATCCGTTCCGCTTCACTGCGGTCTCGGGATGCGTCCTGCAAGCAGTTCGGACGTGGCGGGCTCCCACCGCCGAACAGTTCGGATATTGGGTCTACGACGCCCGCGCGTATCCGATCGGACCACGTCCCACGATCGCTCGTGGCCGGTTGCCGGATTGTCACCGTTGCCGTCATGCCGGAGACAAGCGGAACGCCGGCCGGTACCGTGTCGATGGCAAGGCGCACGGGAACGCGCTGCGCAAGACGAACCCATGTGTAGATCGGGTCGACGTTGGGCAGCCCTTGGGTGCCGGCCGCAGCATTCGACACACTGACACCGCGAGTAACGGTCTTCACATGCCCGAGGATCGGCTGTGTGTAGCCCATCAGTTGAGCCTCGGCCCGGTCGCCGACACATACGCGCCCCATTTTCGTCTCTTCGAAATAGCCGTCGATCCAGAAACTATCGGAGTCAATGACGGAAATGTTTGGGATGCCCGTCACTGCATAGTCGCCGACCCGCAGCAGAAGGTTGGTGACATAGCCGTCGACCGGGCTGACGACATTCGTCCGTTTGAGGTTCAAGTCAGCCTGGGCAAGTTGGTGCGCGGCGGCCTCATAAGCCGCCTTCGCCTGCGCCGCGTTGCCGGCAAAGATCTGCTGTTGTTCCGGCGTCGTTGCCAGGTCGGACAAATGCTGGCGCCGTGCGGACTCGGCCTGCTTGACTTCGAGATCGGCGGCCCGCTGGTCGAGCAGCGCCTTGCCGACGCGAACGGCCACTTCGAAGTCGAAGGGATCGATCATGTAGAGAACATCGCCCTTGTGGACGAACTGGTTGTCGGCCACCCGGAGTTCGACGATCTTGCCCGGTACCTGCGGCGCGATATTGGCGACCTGGACGCGAACGCTGCCGTTCCGGGTCCAGGGCGAGGTTACGTAGTGTTGCCAGGTCAGAAGCGAGATCAGGATGGCGACCAGCGCGATGGAGATCGTCGAAAGGTACTTGCTCGCCGCGACAGCAAGACGTCGGATCGCATTGCACCTCGCTGTCGGAGGTGGCGCCTCCTGCACCGGCGGTTGTTCGCCGGGTGGAGAGCGATTGATGTTTTCGCGCGCCGTTGGTTCCGCCGGGGCGGAGCGGTCGCCGGCGTTATCAGCGCCGGCCTGCGGTTCATCGCGCAACACGTGTAGGTTTCGATGCAAGACAGCTTCCATGATTGTTCCCCTAGAAAAACAGTGCGAGCAGTCCGAACATCGTTACGTAGAGACTCAGTTCGGCCAGAGACGGATTGCTGAAGAATCTCGTAAATCCCGCGAGATGAAGCAGCGGGCGTAACAACAGGAACAACACCAGCGCCGTGGCCGCGTAGGAGACGATCGGCGCGACCAGGACGCCACCGATGATGAGTTCCCGATAGGTGTGCATCATGGTTGCCTCCCTCCGATTGATCCGGCCGTGGACGGCGACAGCCCAAAGGCGACGCTCGACAGAACGAGCGCGGCGCAAGCCGCATCGGCGGATAGATTGCGTTGCGCTGCGGCTTCACGCAGCTCCCCGGCGGCGGTCAGGATCACGCCAGCATCGCGCCGAGCGAGCGCGGCTCGGGCGATGTCCGCCGCCTCTGCCAGCGGGCCGCCTTTCAGCCTGTCCAGTTCAGCGCTGCACCGTCTAAGTGCTATAGACCGGTCGAAGCAGCGCATGGCTTCGTCTACGGTCCATTGGTCCGGCGCGGGAGCGCCGCTTGCCGCGACGATCTGCTGGACCCGCGTGGCGTCGCGAAACGCAGCTTCCTCAAGCGAGAGACGCCGAAGTCGCTGAACATGGAGACCGTTCCGCTCGTTGCGGGCCTCCGTGAGCAGCAGCTGGAGCCGCCGATTGCCCGACAGAGGTGGGATGATGACTTGCGCCGCAAACGTGAGAACTGCAGCAAGGCACGCCAGCATGCAGGTGACTATGAAGACTTGCGGATCGTAGCTCTGCGGGTTGGTCGGAGCGAGGATAGCCAAGGTGAAGACCAGCGAGAGCCGGCCGAGCGATGACAACAAAGGATTTGGCAGGGAGATCAGGAGAGCCAAGCCGATCACTACGGGCGCCAGGCCAATCGCCAGCAACGGAAACTCCGACACGCCGTTGAAGACGAAGTACTTCAGGATGCCGGCGAGCAGGCACGAGATCGGCGTAGCCAGGATGGCGATCGCGGTGAACTTGCGCGGGTCGGGGGCCGTAGCACCCAGGCCGATAATGACGGCAACAAGCGAGAGAGCGACCTCGGTTGTCGGCCAGCCGGCCATCACAAAGAGTGCCGCAATCAACGTGAAACAAATCGCCGCCCTTAAGCCGCCTTCGGCGGCGATGCGGCGAGAACGATACAGGGGCGCACGGCGACTGACGGCGGGATGCGTTCCGTTGCGCAGGGCATCGAGGCTGCTATGCACCTCGGCGTCTTTCCGAAGAAGTTCGCTTTTGAGCCAGCCTTGGCACATTTCCAACAGGTCGGATCGGCCTTCATCTCGATCGATGGAGCCCGAGGTCTGCTTGGCTGCGGCAGGCAATGTCGCAAGCGCGCGGGCCAGGAATAAGGTAGTCAGGAGGTCTACCATCGCAGAACGTGCAGCGGCGCTTCTTGCCGTTCCACTGCTCGATTCCGTGCGCAGGCTCGCTATTTCCGGACGCAAGGCGGTGACGTCTCTCAGCATGCTCGCCGTCATGGATACGGATGTCGTTTCGCCGCGGAGCACGGTCGCTGCATAGCTCATGATCTGCCGATGCAGCGCTTCAAGGCGGTAGGCGACAACCGGGTGATAGTCGGGCGCAGCCAGGACATCGTTGATTAGCGCGATCGCGAGAACGCCAATGACGAGCGCGGCGCCGCGTGCCACGCCCGTCGGGAACACTTGTTGCGGACTATCGATCTGCTGGATGGTGATCAGCGCAACGGTGATGCAAGAGAGCGCCGCGGCATAGGCCCGGTTACCGTCCAGCATTCCAGCGACATAGACGCACAGACCAACCCATGCGCCCAGCACCGCTAAAAGAAGGCCGTCAGTTTGAGAAAAGAATCCCGCGATGACGATTGATGCGGCCACCCCGATCGCCGTCGCAAACAGCCGGAAACCGGCCTTTTCCAGGCCTTGCCCGCGCGTCGGCAAGGCTAGAATTGCCACCGTGATGGCGGCCGACGACGGTACCTCAAGTTGCAGCCAGAAGCTCGCATAGAGCGCCAAAAGGCACGCCAGCCATATACGCACCGCGAAGGCCCAGGAACTCGCGGGAAAGCCGGCGAAGACCGGCGGACGCGTTTCGACAGTATTGGCGGCGTTCACTGGCATTGGTGCGTGGTCCATTGCGGCAGCGCTGAGTAGCGGCCTGCCGATTTCTCGAAACCCACTGCACTATGAAGTCGTTGCTGTACCCGGTATTTCCGGTCCACTAACCGGCTTACAAGAACGCACGTCGGATCACGGGGAGACGTTTTGCGCCAGGACCGGGCTATCGGGCCATGTGGCCCGATAGCCTCTTCGAGCCGGCGGATGATCTCATCGCCGCCGGTCGGGTTGCTGAGACAGCAATGAGCGCCTGCCGCCAATACCCGCTGACTGAGGGCATCGGTCGGAAAAGCCGTCATGAAGATGATGGGGAACTTGAACGGGGCTTCTGGGCCATTGTAGAGGCTTTCCGGGCCTTCTGGTCCACCTTTCTGCGGTTCTCTTCGAAAGCGGCGGAAGTCGACTTCGTTCGAGACGCAACAGAATTGCAACACGAGGGTTGTAAGTCATTGTTCGTACTGGCGCTGAAACGGTTTCCTAAACCGTGGGTCGGAAGTTCGAGTCTTCCCGGGATCGCCAGTCGGGCTCACTTGGGACACGACGGCTCGTTACGCGCCTTTTTTTCCAGCAGCGCTTTGAAATCCGCCCGCGCGCGTTGCGCTTCGCGCTTGGCGGTCTCCGACGCTTCGCCGAGGCCGAAATAGCCGTGGATCAGGCCCAAGCCATCATAATATTTGGTAGGCACGCCGGCGGCCTTTAGCGCGTCGGCGTAGGCTTTGCCCTCGTCGCGCAGCGGATCGAACCAGGCGGTGCAGACGATCGCTGGTGCTACGCCGGCGAGGTTTTTGGCGCGCAGCGGCGACACGCGCCAGTCGGTGCCGTGGGCGCTGTCTTCGAGGTAGTGGCCGCAAAACCATTCCATGGTGGCGCGGGTGAGGAAATAGCCTTCCGCGTTCTCGCTGCGCGAGGGAAAACGCGCGTTCTCTGTCGTATCGGCGAAATTTCCGGCGACGTCGGTGACGGGATAGACCAGCAGTTGCGCCGACAGCTTGATGCCGGCGTCGCGGCAGGCGATCGCGGTCGTGGCCGCCAGATTGCCGCCGGCGCTGTCACCGGCGACGCCGACGCGTGCCGCATCGCCGCCGAACTCTGCAATGCGAGCGATGACATCTTTGGTGGCCGCGAAGGCATCCTCGAACGCGCCGGGAAACCGCACCTCGGGCGGGCGGCGATAGTCGATGGAGATGACGACCGCGCCGGTCTCGATCGCGAGCCAGCGCGCCTGGCGGTCATGGGTCTCGAGATCGCCGGCCACCCAGCCGCCGCCGTGGAAGAACACCACCGTCGGCGCCTTGTCGTTCGAATTCCGATAGGCCCGCGCGCCGAGAAATCCGGCTGCACCTTTCACCTTGATGTCTTCCGCGCTCATCACCGGCGGCGGCGGAACCGCCGCGCGCGAGGCCGCCAGTGCGCGCAGCGCATCACGTGCGCTCTGCGGTGTCATCGTCGTGGGATCGCGCAGCGGCAGCAGCGGAATGATCTGGGCGACGACGGGATCGAGCGGGGTAGTCATACGGGGCCTCGCGTGGAAAGGCGGCAGCATAGGTAACGGGCGCGGCTGCCGCAATCGCGGCATGGGGCCGGGGCAGACCAGCCGATTTCCTTTAATTGATAAGGATTCCCTCAGATGGACGCGCGGCGCTCTGACAGAGTAGCGCCTCGTTAACTTCTCATTATCCGTAACCAGGCGCGCGCGGGGAACGGGCTGGCGCGTCGCTCATTACTCCTTGCAGAGGGAGTGGTGCGATGGATCAAATTGCCGGAGTGGATCGGGCGCTCGACGAAATGCTGGTGCAACTGGGCGGGATGGTGCTGCGGCTGTCCAGCCCGGACGTGACGCGGACCGCCGAAGAGCGTCACGCGCTGGCGCGTTCGGTCAACCAATATTCGGTGTGCGCGGCGCGGTCGGGCGATCCACGCGTGCACCAGCTCAAGGTCGAACTCGAAGAGACGATCAAGCCGCATTTGCGAGTGGTAGCGAGCCGATAGGCGCGCGCCATCCCTGATGCATCGGAAAGGCGGCCGGGCCAAGCCCGGCCGTGGCGGGTGCGTGCGGAACGACTTCAAAGCGTCTTGAGATATTCGATCAGCGCCTTTCGATCGTCCGTCGATAGCTCCGGCCCGATCACGCCGGGGATTTCCTTGTCCTTGTTGTAGTCCTTCCTGAATTCGTGGCCCCGGTTCGAGTTTCCGCGAATGGAGGTGTCGAATTTGAACCCGCCAGTGATCGGATCGGTCTTGTAGCCGAGCTTCACGGGGTCGTATTCGCGGCTGCCGAGATAGAATGTCGGCGGTCTTTTGTCGGGGTCCCCGAGCAGATCTTCGATCGTCGGAACCGAACCGTTGTGCAGATAGGGCGGCGTCGCCCAGACTCCGTTGAGCGGGCGCACCTTGTAGGCAAGCTCACCCCGGAGCTCGTTCGGCATATATCCGTCGATCCGCTTCCGCTCCTCGGGGCTGACGGGCGGTTTCTTCCCGTCGAAGATGGTGTTGACGGTCTTCTCGACCAACTCGCCCAGCGCGAACGCGAAACTGCTGCTCTTGATTCCGAGATTTTCCGGCACCGCGACCGTTCGGGCCCGCATGTCTGCCGCCTGCGCGGGATCGGTTCCGACGTGCGAGATCGGAACATTCTCGACCTTGAGGATCGGCTCGCCGGCCTCGTTCCTGGTCCACCAATCCTTGTTGTTGAAATCGTAGAACGCCTCGCTCGTCACCGGCGGGCGGTGACATTCCTGGCAATGGGTCTTGTAGAGTTCGGCGCCCTTGTCGGCCAGTTTCTGATCGTACGCCGGGAGAATATCGGCCGGCCATCGCGGAGATCTCAGGCCCGGAAAACCAGTCTTGGCGTTCGGCTGCGTATCACCCTTGATCATCTGCTCCATCTCGAACAGCTTATCCACGTCCACGCTCGATTTATACAGGCCCTTCGAGGGCTCGGTCAGATTGAGCTCCGCCGACACGCCAAGCGACTCGCCGGCGTTGCGCACCATCGGCTGCATGATGGAGCCGTTATACTGCACCCAGTCGAACCACGGCGTGTTCCAGATCCGCGGGAAGTGCACCGGCGCGGAGGAGCCGGCGTAGTTTTCCGGCTTCTTCAGGTCGATTGAAAACACCTGGTTGCCGATCCGGTTGAGCGCGTCGAGCCGTCCGTAACCTTCCAGGATGCTCTGCGAGGCGACGCGCTCTTCCAGGTTCTTGACCTGCTTGTATTGATTGAGAACCTGGTCGAGCTGGTTCTTCAGCGTTTCGCGGTCGTCGATGGTGGAGTCCGGCCCCAGGATGCGCTCGGCGAAGCGGTCGAACCGGCCGGGCCAGTAGCGCGTCAGCAGGAGCGAGATGCCCATGCCCTGCTTCATGGCCAAAAGATTGGTGAGCGCCGGTCCGCCGTCGATGACGACGGCAGTGTCTTTGTAGGTGAAGCTGCCGGTGTGGCAGGCCGCGCAGGTCAGACCGACACCGATCATCTCCTTCTTGGTGCGCGGGTTGCGCCATACCGCGCCCGTCGGGTCGAGCATCGGGGTGCCTTTCGCGAACCCGATCGGAAGCTCCTCCTTGCCGGGAATGATGGTATCCGGGATGAAGCCATAGCGGTCGAGATAGGCGGTGTCGCTGAAGAGACCGACCTTGGTGAACGGCAGCCACGAAATCGTCGGCTGCTCCAGCGCCATGAACCACTCATAGGGGAAACCGAAAGTCCGCGTTCCCTGGTCGGCATGATAGAACCAGCTCAGTTTGTCCTTGGCGATGCCCTGGTCGAGCCAGACGGTTTTCTTCGGCGCGGGACGCTCCACGATCTTCACGTGCAAATCTTGCCAGAGCTTGGCGATGTCGTCCTTGACAGCGAAATAACCGATGCCGACGATCGCCAGCACGATCACAATTGTCGCAATCCTCTTGCCCCGCATGACTTGCCCCTTGTCAAAACCGCGCCAGTGGCGCGCAATATCCGTCTGTTATCAAAAAACGCCGGAAGGCGAATCACCCTCGGCGTGCGGTTGAATATGATGCCATCCTATAGTGGCGCTAAAGGTCTGTCCATAAATCCGATTCCTCAGGATGGGGTATGATTTTGGCCGGTTCATCTCTCGCAGGGTTTTTCCAGTATAACGTCTCGATCATGCAGTTGAATGTCAGTCAGATCACATGAAGGAATCCGAGGCGCAATCGCTCCGAATTGAAATCGGGCCCGGTGTGGCGGTTTCGGCCCTGCTGATCCAGCCGCCGCAGGCGCGCGCGTGTTACGTATTCGCGCACGGGGCAGGCGCGGGTATGACCCATGCCTCGATGGAAATGGTTGCGGCTGATCTCGCCAAGCGCGGCATCGCGACGCTGCGCTATCAATTTCCCTATATGGAAAAGGGCAGCAAGCGGCCCGATCCGCCCACGGTTGCGCATGCCGCCGTTCGTGCTGCGGTGGCGAAAGCCGGGCGAAGCTTTGCCTCGCTGCCGCTGATCGCGGGCGGCCGATCGTTCGGCGGGCGAATGACATCGCAGGCGCAGGCGCTTTCACCCTTGCCCGGCGTGCGAGGGCTGGCGTTTCTCGGCTTTCCCCTGCATCCGGCCGGAAAGCCTTCCAGCGATCGTGCCAAGCATCTCGCCGATGTCAAAATCCCGATGCTGTTCCTGCAGGGCACGCGCGACGCGCTGGCGGAGCTACGCCTGCTCGAGCCTGTCGTCAAAAGCCTGGGATCACGCGCGACGCTGCATTTGCTTGATGGCGCCGATCATTCCTTCCATGTGCTGAAAAGTTCGGGACGAAATGATCGCGAGGTGATGGACGAGGCGCTGGATGCGTTTGCAGCGTGGGTTGACGGCATCGCAGGCTAAACTTGTTGCGGTCGTCCCTGCGAACGCAGGGACCCATAACCACGACTGTGCATTGTTGAAGAAAGCCATCTCCCTCTGTGCCCTTTCGCGGGCCGCGGCGTATGGGTCCCTGCGTTCGCAGGGACGACGGATGATAGAGTTGCGCTGCGCGTCATACCCACTACGATACGCCCATGACAAAAATCCTGATCGTCAATCCGAACACGACCGCCTCGATGACTGCAACGATCGGCGCCGCCGCGCGCGCCGTCGCTAGCCCCGGCACTGAAATATCGGCGGTCACGTCGTCGATGGGGCCGGTCTCGATCGAGGGATATTACGACGAGGCGTTCGCCGTACCCGGCCTGATCCAGGCGCTCATGAATGCGCCGGACGCCGATGCGGCGATTGTCGCATGTTTCGACGACACCGGGCTCGACGCCGCTCGCACCGCCGCGCGTTTTCCGGTGGTCGGCATCTGCGAGGCGGCGCTGGTGACGGCCGGCCAGATCGCAAAGCGCATCGCCGTGGTGACCACGCTGCCGCGCTCGATCGTGCCGCTCGAGGAACTGGTACGCCGCTATGGTTATGCCGAAAGGGTGCAGGTCACCGCCTGCGACGTCGCGGTGCTCGATCTCGACAAGCCCGGCTCGGGCGCGGAAGCGAAGCTTGAAGGCGAGATTTCCCGCGCGCTCGACAAGGGCGCGGAAGCGATCGTGCTGGGCTGTGCCGGCATGGCCGAGCTTGTGCAGAAGCTTTCGCAAAAATTCGGCGTGCCCGTCGTCGATGGCGTGGCGGCCGCGGTGAAGCAGGCCGAGGCGTTGGCCGGCCTGAAGCTCACGACGTCCAGGCGCGGTTCGTACGCGTCGCCGGGCGTGAAGAGTTATACGGGGCTCTTGGAACAATTCGCGCCGCCTGAGCCGTCATTGCGAGCGAAGCGAAGCAATCCATAGCGCCGCAAGGAAGAATGGATTGCTTCGTCGCTACGCTCCTCGCAATGACGGTAGTCACACCGACGCCCGCGCGCCGTAGATCTTGTCGCGCAGCCGGCGCATGCCGGCGAGCCAGCGGTCGCGATTCGAAGCCTTGCGCAGCATGTATTCGGCGACCTGCGGGTGCGATAAAATGAGGAAGCGCTCTTCCTCCATCGCCTCGATCACCATGCGCGCCACTTCCGGCGGCTGCAGCACGCCGTCTACCCGCGCAGCGCTCGGACCCGGCGTCGTCATGCCTGTTTGCACCGATTGCGGGCACAGCACGGAGACGCGGATGCCGCGGTCGCCATACTGGATGGCGAGATGCTCGGCGAGTGCTACTGCGGCGTTCTTGGTGACGCCATAAGGCATCGAGTTCAGCGAAGCCAGCAGGCCTGCCGCGGAAGCGGTGTTGAGGAGATAGCCGAATCCGCGCGCAAGCATGCCGGGCACCAGCGCCCGCGCTGCGAACACATGGCTCATGACATGCACGCGCCAGCTCACGTCCCAATCGGCATCGGAAGCGGTCTCTTGTCCCTTGCGCGAGAGGCCGGCGTTGGAAAAGAACACGTCGACCGGTCCATACTTGGCTTCGGCCGCAGCGATCAGCGCCTTGATGTCTTCCTCCAGTCCAACGTCGGCCGTGATCGGCAAGCCATCGATGTCGCCCGCCACCTTCGCCAGCTTGTCGCGCGATGTCTTGAGGTCGGCGACGACGACACCGCGCGCACCGGCCGTTGCATAGGCACGCGCGACGGCTTCGCCGATGCCGCTCGCAGCTCCTGTGACGACACAGACCTTGCCTTCGACGTCCATGGTCGGTTCCCGTTTGTTTCTTTTTCTTGAACGCGGTCGAGAGTGATACAACCTCCGCTGCGCGGTCAATGCCGGTTTGCGGCGGCGATCAATTTTTTACAAGCCCGGCGCGCGCCGCTGGTGTCAGCTTCGCCAGCGTGCGATGACGGCCAGACGGCAATCAGGATCGGGAGAACTGAAGGATGCTCGAAGTGCGAGATGAATTGGCTGTGACGGCGCCGCCTGCGGATGCTGTGGAGTGGACGAACGAGGCAGCCTGGTCGCTCTACCGGCTGCCGTTCAACGATCTCTTGTTCAAGGCGCAATCGATTCATCGCCGGCATTTCGATCCCAACCGCGTGCAGCTCAGCAAGCTGCTCAACATCAAGACCGGCGGCTGCCCGGAAGACTGCGGCTATTGCAGCCAGTCCTCGCATCATTCGACAGGTCTTGCCGCCTCGAAGCTGATGGACGTCGAAAAGGTCATCGCCGAGGCGCGCAAAGCCAAAGCCGGCGGCGCAACGCGCTACTGCATGGGCGCGGCGTGGCGCAATCCGAAGCCGAGAGATATGGATGCCATCGTTGAAATGGTTGGTGCGGTAAAAGCGCTCGGGCTCGAAACCTGCATGACACTGGGAATGCTGGATCGCGATCAGTCGGACCGCCTTAGTGCGGCGGGGCTCGACTACTACAACCACAATATCGATACGTCGGCGCGCTATTACCCGCAGGTGACCTCGACGCGCAATTTTGCCGATCGTCTCGACACGCTGGAGAATGTTCGGCAATCCGGCATGAAAGTGTGTTGCGGCGGCATCCTCGGCATGGGCGAGGAAGAAGCCGATCGCGTCGAAATGCTGGTCACGCTAGCGAACCTGGCCGAGCCGCCGGAAAGTGTTCCGATCAACATGCTGATTCCGATCGCCGGTACGCCGCTCGCCGAGGCGGCGCCGATCGCGCCGATCGAGTTTGTCCGGATCGTTGCGCTCGCGCGCGTCATGATGCCGAAATCATATGTCCGCCTGTCGGCAGGCCGGTCGGCGATGACCGATGAGATGCAGGCGCTTTGCTTTTTTGCAGGAGCGAATTCGATCTTCGTCGGCGACACCTTGCTGACGGCGGGCAATCCGGAGGACGAGGCCGACCGGAAGCTGTTCCAGCGGCTGGGATTGCAGGCCATCTGATCGGCTCCGCATCAAGCGGGCCGGTTAGCCCGGATAGAGCCCCTTGTCGCGCGCCTGACGGATGGCGAGCGCTGCCATCATGTCGAGCATCGGCGTCGAAAGTCCGGCAGCGCGCGCGAACGCAGCGGGCGCGCGGACCAGCACGTCGATCTCCATGGCGCGGCCGAGTTCGTAATCCTGCAGGATCGAGGGCTTGTGGTCCGGCGCGGGGCCGGAGCGCGTGACGCGCTTGACTTCGGGAAAGCAGCTTTGCGCGACGGCGTTGGCCTCATCGAGCAGGCGCGGCACGATTTCGGCGAGATCAGCATCGTCGCGCACGGCGCGCGCGGTCTGCCCGGTCAACAGGCACAGCACCGACATCGACATGTTGGTCAGGAGTTTTGACCAGATCGTTTCCCGGATCTGCGTAACTTCGGGCGAATCGATCGAGGCTTCGTTCAGCGCTTCACGCAGCTTCGCCGCTCGCCCGCTTTGGCGGTCGTCGCATTCGCCGATCAGGAGCCGGTTGCGCTCAGGTGAAAGGTTCGCGACCACGCCGGGGGCTACGACTTCGTTGGACGAAAACACCACACCGCCGACAATGCGCTCTTTCGGAACGGCCGCACGCAGGCGGCCGCCGGGATCGAGGAAGGCCAGATCAGGCACCGGCGGATGCCTTGGCGAGAGCCCGATATCGTACCACCAGGGAATGCCGTTCTGCGCGAACACCACCGCGGTGTCGTCGCCGAGCAGTGGCTGCAGCCCGCCGGCGAGGCTGGAGAGGCCCGTTGCCTTCAGCGTGCAGATGACGGCGTCCTGCCTGCCGAGCGCGGCGGGATCGCTCGATGCGCGCACCTTCGCCTTGAACTCGCCATTTCCGACACGCAGCGTCAGCCCGTTGGATTTCACGGCGTCCAGGTGGGGACCGCGCATCACGCAGCAGACGTCATGGCCTGCCAGTGCGAGCCGCACGGCAAAATGACTGCCGACGGCGCCTGCACCGAAAACACAAATCCGCATGGGTGGAAATCCTGCCGGGAAGGGATGGGTCGCTTGCTAGTTTTCACAAGCCTTGATCGGACGCAACCGGCCCGCCGCACAGGGCGGGTTGCGGAGCGCGCGGCCTTGGTGGCGTGGGAACCGGTGCCGTTCAGTCGGTGTTCATCCGCGTGCCGTCAGGCTTGCGGCATAGCGACAATGGGACGTGCGACGATGAGGGGACGTGCCATGTCAAAAATCGCACTGGGAATTGCCGCTATTGTTTTCTCCATGGCGTTATCCGTGGCGGACTTTGCGATAGCGAAAGGCGGTCATGGAGGCGGCCACGGCGGCGGTCGAGGTGGCGGTCATCATGGTGGCGGCCATCGTGGCGGCGGCCATGGTCACGGCCATCATTTCGGCGGCCGGCATCATGGCGGCGGCCATTTTCATGCCAGATCCGCACACCGTTTTCATGCCAGATCCGCCCATCGTTCATTCTCCGCGCACCGCATGAATTTTGCCGGAAGCGGCCGCGCGCTGAACTCGCGCGCGCTCGCCCGCAGCTATCGCCACACCGCTGCACTGCATAGTCCGGCGATGCGGGCCAGCGTCACCGCGGGCGCCGCGCTTGCGGGATGGCAATACGGACGGTCCAGAGGCGGCGGCTGGTGGCGACACGGCAACGGCGGGTACGGCTGGGTCGGCCCACTGTTCTGGCCGTTCGCTTATCACGACATCTACGACTACACGCTGTGGGGACCCAATGTCGGCGCGCCGTTCTGGTACTATGGCTACGACGACATTTATGCCGGCCTGTTCGGGCCCTACGACTATCAGGGTCTTACGGGCTACCTGCCGCCGCGCGGTTCCTCCAGCACCGGCCCAGACCGGCTTGCGCTATTGTGCGGTGAGGACAGCCGCGAAATCGCCGGGCTACCGATCGACCTGATCGCGCAGACGATCGAACCGACCGAGGTGCAGCGCGCGGCCCTTGACGATCTCGCCAATGCGTCGGTGACGGCGGCGCAGAAGATCAAGGCGGCGTGCCCGACCACGGTTGCGCTGACGGCGTCCGGCCGGCTTGCCTCGATGCAGCAGCGCATCGAGGCAATGATATCAGGCGTCGCGACCGTGCAGCCGCCGCTGGACAAGTTCTACGGCCTGCTGAACGACGAGCAGAAAGCGCGGCTGAACGCGATCGCTGAAGATCAGGAGAGGAAGACCGAGCGGCGCCGTAGCAGGTCGAGGTCATTTGCGCGGCCCTGTGACGTCACGCAATCCTTGAGCTTGCAATGGCCGGCCGAGGAGATCGAGGCAAGGCTGCATCCGACCGATGCGCAGCGCACCGGTCTTACCGCCCTGCAGAACGCCAGCGCAAAGGCGGCCGACATGCTGGCCACATCATGCCGGATCGACGAAGCGGCCACGCCGCCGGCGCGGCTCGCTGCCGTTGGCAAGCGGCTCGACGTCATGCAGGCGTCGGTCCAACTCGTGCGCACGGCGCTCGATGATTTCTATGTGATGTTGAGCGACGAGCAGAAGGCTCAATTCGAGGCGATCGGCCCAAGGCGGGCCTCCTTTGCCGACAGGTCAGATATGATGCAGCGCCGCGGCCGCCGATAGGTCGGCGGCGGTGACAAGAGCTGCGATCCCGGCCTATTGTCCGGCATAACAAGATGCCGAACAAAAGGGCCCGCGAATGAATGCCAATCCGGTTTTGTGGAATCTCGACAGGCGCGGCGTCGCCACGGTCACATTAAACCGTCCCGAGGTGAACAACGCCTATGACGCCGGGCTCATCAACGGCGTGCTCGCGGCGATGGACGAACTCGGCAAGAAGCCGAGCCTTCGCGTCGTCGTGCTCAAGGGCAATGGCAAGCATTTCCAGGCCGGCGCCGACCTGAGGTGGATCAACGGCGTGCGGCCAAAATCGGCTGACGAGAACGAGGCCGTGTCGCGCGCGACATTCGAGGCCGTGCAGCGGCTCAATACGCTGCCGATCCCCACGGTCGCGCTGGTGCAGGGCGGCTGCTTCGGCGGCGGCACCGGCGTGATCTCGGCATGTGACGTCGTGATCGCTGCCGCCAATGCGCTGTTCTCGATCACCGAAGTGCGCTGGGGCCTCACAGCCGCGATCATCATCCCGCAACTCTGCGACGCCATCGGCGTTCGCCAGGTGCGCCGCTATGCGCTGACCGGCGAACGGTTCGGCGCAGAGGAGGCCCGGCGTATTGGGCTGGTGCATGAGGTGGTGCCGCTGGCCGAGCTGGAGGCGGCAGGCGCGAAGGTGGTGGAGCAACTGCTCGCCAATGGCCCGGAAGCGATGGCCGAGACCAAGCGGCTGGCGATGGAAAGCTCGTTTGGCGGGCTGAGTGTCGACGACGAGGCTTACGCGCGACTGGTGAAAATGCACTCGGCGCGACGGCAGACGAAAGAAGCGTCGGAGGGGCTTGCTTCGTTTGCGGAAAAGCGAGCGGCGAATTGGGATCACGAGGCATAAGCGTCAGGCTCTGCTGCGCCACATGATGTCCGTTGCAGGAGTATCGAATTTGCCATCCAAACGCATCGCCATTGCCGGGCTGGGCGAGATCGGCCGAACCGTGGCGCGCAAGCTTTCGCAGGGGGTGCCGGGCCTCTCGCTGGCCGCGATTACAGCAAGGGACCAGGCAAAGGCGCAGGCCTGGCTCGATCGCGAGGGCATCTCCTGCCCGCTGGTTTCGCTCGATGAACTGCCTGATCACGCCGACCTCGTCGTCGAATGTGCGCCGGCTGATATCCTCGATCAGATCTGCCGGCCGATGCTGAGCGCCGGCAAGCAAGTCATGGTGCTCAGCGCCAGTGCGCTGCTGCCGCGTCCCGATCTCGTCGATCTCGCGCGGGCGCATGGTGGCCAGATCATCGTGCCGACTGGCGCCCTGATCGGTTTCGATGCGGTATCGGCCGCCGCCGAAGGCACCATCACCAAGGTAGAGATGATCACGCGCAAGCCGCCCGGAGGTCTCGCCGGCGCGCCCTATCTCGTCGAGAACGGGATTTCGATGGAAGGCCTGAAGTCCGCGCTATGCGTTTTCAAGGGCTCGGCGCGGGATGCGGCCGCGGCCTTTCCCGCCAACGTCAATGTTGTTGCGGCGCTTTCGCTCGCCGGCATCGGGCCCGATCGCACGACGATCGAGATCTGGGCCGATCCGACCGTGACGCGCAACTGTCACCAGATCAGGGTCGAATCCGACTCCGCCTCGTTTGCGATGTCGATCGAGAACGTCCCGTCGGAAAACCCGAAGACGGGCCGCATCACCGCGCTCTCGGTGATCGCGGCGCTGCGCAAGCTCACCTCGCCGCTGCAGGTCGGAACGTAAGTCCCCTGCGTTCTACAGTGCCGGCGTGAGCGAACGTCTCAATTGCTGCAGCAGCGCCTGCACCGCAGCGGCGTTGACGCGTCGCTCCGGAATGGTGGCCTTGACCCATAGTTCGGGAATCTGGAAATCCGGCAGCACCGCCTGCAGCGTGCCATTGCTCAGCGCATCGGCCACTAGATAGTGCGAGATGAAGGCAATGCCGTTGCCAGCGATCGCGCTCTTCACGAGCACGTGGCCTTCGTTCGAACTCAGGAGCGGGCGCACCTGAATGCTGGTTCGGCCACGTGGCCCGTCGAACACCCATTCCGATCCGGTGGGAAGAAAGCTCAGGCAACGATGCTCAACCAGATCGCGCGGATGCTGCGGCACGCCATGCGCTGCAAGATAAGCGGGCGAAGCGCACAGTAGCCGCTTGAGCGAGCACAGCGGTTCGTCAACGACGCCACCGAATGAATGCGGAAATGCGCCGATGGCGATGTCAAATCCTTCCGTCACCGGATCCACCGGCCGATCGATCAGCACGATTTCAAGTTTCAGCCGGGGGTTTTGCGTCTGGAAGGCGCTGAACGCGTCGGCAAGTCGGGCAATGGTGAGCGATGTGGGAGCCTTGATGCGAAGATGGTCGGCCAGATCGCGGTCTTTCTCGCCCATGCGTGCGAGAAGGTCACCGACATCGGCCACCACGCCGCGGGCGCGATGCAGATATTGCTGGCCCGCCTCGGTCAATCGCAACTGGCGGGTCGAGCGACGGAACAGCGCAATACCAATCTGGGCTTCGAGTTGCGTGACCCGCTTGGAAACCACCGACGTCGAGACATTCAGCTTGCGGGCAGCGGCGGAAAACCCGCCAGCGTCGGCGGAGGCCAAAAAGGCCTGAAGGTTCGTGAGCGTATCCATCCACTTTTCACGATTCGAGAAAGCTGATCGCGCAATTTGGTGGATTGTAGTGCATTGCGCGTCAATTCATAGTGTCTCCAACAAACTCAAAGGGAATGGAAGCGACCAGTGACGGCCAGGACAATCGAAGAACCCGCGCGCCAGATCCCGATCTACGGCGAATATGAGGTCGCTGTGCTCGGCGGCGGTCCTGCCGGCATTGCGGCGGCGGTTGCCGCCGCGCGCACCGGCCGCCGCACGCTGCTGATCGAGCGTTACGGCTTTCTTGGCGGCATGGGCACAGCCGCCGGCGTGACGAATTTCTGCGGGCTGCATGCGAACGTCCATGGCGAGATGCATCGGGTGGTGCAGGGCATCGCCTCCGATCTGCTGGCGCGAATCGACCGGCTCGACGGGCTCAACGCGCCGCATCTGATCCTCGGCAAGATTTTTGCGCAGGCTTACGACACAGCGGCCTACAAGATCGCGGCGGATGACCTGCTGGCGGCGCACAAGGTCGACATCCTCTTTCATGCGCTGGGTGCCGGCGTGGTGAAGGATGACAATAAACGCATCCATGCGCTGATGGTGGAGACCAAAGCGGGTCGTCAGGCGGTGCGCGCCGGCATCTTCATCGACTGCTCGGGAGACGGCGATCTTGCGGCCTGGGCGGGTGCGCCGTTTGAAGTCGGCGACAATGCCGGCAGCATGCTCTACCCCTCGATGATGTTCCGCCTCAACGGCATCGATCCCGAGAAGGCGGGCGACGCCTGGCGGACCATTCCGGCGCTGATGGAAAAGGCGGAAGCCGCGGGCATGCATCGCTTTCCGCGCAAGACTGCGATCGTACGGCCGCAGCGCTCCGGCATCGAATGGCGGGTGAACTTTACCCAGCTCGCGCGCGAGGACGGCACCGCGGTCAGCGGGATCGATCCCGACCAGATGACGCACGGCGAAATCGAGGGGCGGCGGCAGGCCGTCCAGGCGTTCGAATTCCTGCGCACGGTGCCCGGCTTCGAAAAATCCTACATCGTCGACCTGCCGCCGCAGCTCGGCATCCGCGAGACGCGCCGGGTGATCGGCGGCTACATGCTGTCGGGCGAGGATGTGCTGGGCTGCGCCTCGTTCGAGGATTCCATCGGCGTCAATGGCTGGCCGATGGAGCAGCATGTCGCCGGCGATGTCGTCTTCAAGTTCCCGCCGATCCCGGAATCGCGCGGCTTCAACGAATTGCCCTATCGCATGCTGGTACCTAAGGGGATCGACAACCTCCTGATGGCCGGGCGCTGCGCCTCGATGACCCATGACGGCCAGTCGGCGGCGCGGGTCTCCGGCGCCTGCTTTGCGATGGGGGAGGCGGCAGGCTCCGCCGCGGCAATGGCGCTGTCGGGGAATACGATTCCGCGCGACATTGCGGTTGAAAAGTTGCAACAGATGCTAAAACAACAGGGCGCGTTCATCGGGCGGGATCAAAGCGTGCCCGAGGGGCTATAGAACGGTGAGTTCCGAAATATGCTACGTCGTCCCTGCGAACGCAGGGACCCATAAACACAGGACTTGATAATAGCAAAAGCCGTCTGCCCTTGTGCCCAAAGTAAGGCCGCGGCGTATGGGTCCCTGCGTTCGCAGGGACGACCAAGTGGATGGCATGCGAATAACAAGACGCGGAGGAGACCGGATGACGAAATTTGCGCGGCTCGCGCTGGCGGGCCTGTTGGCGATGGCGGCGGGCGGAATCGCGCGGGCCGATGATGCGCAGAAGGCCAAAATCGGCGTGCTCCGGCTGTCGTCCTCGGCGCCGGTGTTCATCGCGCAGGACAAGGGCTATTTCCGCGAGGCCGGGCTCGATATCGAACTGAAATTCTTCGACGCGGCGCAGCCGATCGCGGTGGCGACCACGTCTGGCGACGTCGATTTCGGCATCACGGCGTTTACCGCCGGGCTCTACAATCTCGCCGGCAAGGGCACGCTGAAGGTGATCGGCGGCATGAGCCGCGAGAAGGCGGGCTATCCGCTGATCGGCTATTTCGCCAGCAACAACGCCTATGCGGCCGGACTGAAGACGCCGAAGGATCTTGCCGGCAAGCGCATCGCGGTCACTCAAGTCGGCTCCAGCTTCCATTATTCGCTTGGCCTGCTCGCCGACAAATACGGCTTCAAGCTGGCGGACGTAAAGGTGCTGCCGCTGCAGTCGCTGTCGAATGCCGCCGCGGCGCTCAAGGGCGAAACCGTCGATGCCGCATTGCTGCCGATCTCGACCGCGCGGTCGCTGGTGGATTCCGGTGGCGCCAAGCTCCTCGGCTGGGTCGGCGACGAGACGCCCTGGCAACTCGGCGCCGTGTTCGCCTCGCCGAAGACGCTGACGAACAAGGCGCTGGTGACCAAGCTTTTGGCCGCGCTGGCGCACGCCGATCGCGAGTATCATGACGTGATCCTGGCCTCGGTGAAGGACGGCAAAGCCGATATCAACGACAAGACCAAGCCGTTGCTCGAGATCATCGCCAAATACACCAACCTGCCGGTCGAGCAGGTGGTCGGCAACTGCGCCTATATCGATCCTGACGGCAAGCTCGACGTCAAGAATGTCGCCAATCAGATTAGCTGGCTGCAGGAGCAGGGCTTTGTCGACAAGGGATTTGCAGCGGATGCGATCATCGCGAAGGAATATGTGAAGGCGGATTGATGTGGCGAGTTGATAAAGTCGGGGCCTCGTGGTTCGAGACGCCGCGTTGCGGCTCCTCACCATGAGGGGCTACCCACGCAAGGCGCTGGCCTCACCCCTCATGGTGGTGAGGAGCGCGGCGTGCCGCGCGTCCCGAACCATGAGGCCAAGTAGTTCCCCAATCTCGTCGGAAAACGCTGGAACCAAATGGATCTGATCGCCGACCATATCAGCCACCGCTTCGGCGGGCTCGACGTGCTCGATAACGTATCGTTCACCGTCGCCTCGGGTGAGGTGGTCGCGATCGTCGGTCCCTCGGGCTGCGGCAAGAGCACGCTACTGTCGATCCTCGGCGGGCTGTTGCGGCCAAGCGAAGGGCAGGCACAATTGCGCGGCGCAGCGCCGGCCGGCAGCCTCAATCCGCTAACCTTCGTGTTTCAGGATTTTGCGCTGCTGCCGTGGTGCACGGTGGAAGCGAACGTCGAATTTCCGCTGGCTCACACCGCGCTCGGTGCTGCGGCGCGCAAAGCTGTCGTCGATGACGCGCTGCGCCGCACCGGCCTGTCGGATTTTCGGAGCGCTTATCCAAAACAACTCTCCGGCGGCATGCGCCAGCGCGTCGGCATTGCGCGGGCGCTCGCGGTGCGGCCGGCGATTCTCTTGATGGACGAGCCATTGTCGGCGCTGGATTCGCAGACCCGCGAACTGCTGATGGAGGACTTTATCCGCCTGCTCGCCGACGGTGCGATGGGCGCGGTTTATGTCACGCATAATCTGGAGGAAGCAGTGCGGCTCGCCGATCGTATCGTGGTGCTGTCGCGCCGCCCCGGTCGCGTCAGGGAGATCGTCGAAATCCCGATGACGCGCGCCGAGCGCGGTGCGATCGATGCGCGTGGCAAGTTGCTGGCGTTGCAGAACGACCTGTGGTCGCTGATCCGCGAGGAGGCGATCGATGCCGAGCGCGAGGTGCAGCATGCTTGAGCGCGCACCGCAGCAAACGCTGGGAGATGAGAGCGGGCCGCGGCCGGTTGCCTTCCGCGGCGCGGGCTTTATGCCGAGCGATGGGCGCGCTTCGGGCTGGATCGCGCTGGTATTGGTGATCGCGCTGTGGCAGTTCGCCGGTAGCGCGGGCTGGGTTAGCCCGCTGTTCCTGCCGGCGCCCTCAGCCATCGCGGTTGCGATTTACAAGCTCGCGATGACAGGCGCGCTGTGGCAGCACGTTGCGGCTTCGGTGGTTCGCATAGGCTCAGGCTGGCTGCTCGGCACCGCGGCCGGCGTGATCGTCGGATTTGCGATCGGGCTGTCGACGCTGGCGCGCGGCGTCGGCATCACCTTCATCTCGGCGCTGTTTCCGATTCCGAAGATTGCGCTGCTGCCGCTGTTGATCCTCTGGCTCGGGATCGGCGAGGAGCCGAAGATCGCGACCATTGCGCTCGGCGTGTTCTTCTCGACCGCGATCTCGGTCTATAGCGGCGTCGACGCGGTGCCGCGCAACCTGATCCGGATGGCGCAGAGTTTTAATGTGCCGTTCCACGCCATTGTTGTCAGAGTGATCTGGCCGGGCGCGCTGCCTTCGATCCTCGCCGGTTTCCGCATCACCGCTTCGGTGGCGCTGCTGCTCGTCGTCAGCGCGGAAATGATCGGCGCCCAGTTCGGCATCGGCGCCTTCGTGTTGCAGGCCGGCAATCTCATGCAGACCGATCAGCTATTGGCCGGTGTCGTGATCCTGTCGCTGTTCGGACTGGCGGTGGGCAAGGCGATCAACGTGCTGGAAGCGCGGTTGCTGCACTGGCGGTGATGCGGAGCGTAGGGTGGGCAAAGCGAAGCGTGCCCACCATTTCGATCGCCGCAAGAATGGTGGGCACGTCGCTAACGCTCCTTTGCCCACCCTACGAGTCTACTGTCGTCCCTGCGAACGCAGGGACCCACACCGCGTGATTTGTCGATCAGCACAGTGGCTGACACTTTCCGCACAACGAAGGCCGGTGATTATGGGTCCCTGCTTTCGCAGGGACGACGATAGACCATTCACGCGTTTCCGCGATCTTCGCGCAACAAATCCAGCTTCTGCTGCACCGGGCGGTCGGAGAACGAGAACAGCACCGAGTCAGTATCGGCCTCGTGTGTGACCCAGTGCCAGCTCGGCACCACGAAGAGGTCGCGCGCGCCCCACTCGAACGTCTGGTCGCCGATCCGCGTGCGGCCCTTGCCTTCGATCGCGGCGAACACGGTGGCGTCGGTCGAGCGGTAGCGCGCGGTCTTAAAACCCTTCGGCAATAGCTGGATGAAGGTGCCGATCGTCGGCATCGCGAAGTCGCCAGTCTCGGGATTGGAGAATTTCAGCTTGAGCCCGTGGCAGGCGTCCCATTCGTCGCGCGTCTTGGCCCGCTCCAGCGCCTCGCGGGTGTAGCTGTAGGGATAGTTGAAGATCGGCGAGGTCTTGGATTTGCGCTTCTCGTCGACCGGCAGCAGGTTGTGGCCATAGCGCGCAAAGCTATCGCCAACAGGCTTAGAGATCTTCTGCTGGTCCTCGTTCGATCCTTCGGCAAAGGAGGCGTCGAAGAACTGCACCATCGGAATGTCGAGCCCGTCGAGCCAGAACATCGGCTCGGATGTTTCGTTGGAATGATCGTGCCAGGTCATCGAGGGCGTGATGACGAAATCGCCCGGCTCCATCGCGGTGCGCTCGCCGTCGACGGTGGTATAGGCGCCCTTGCCCTCGAGCACGAAGCGCAGCGCCGACTGGCTGTGGCGATGCGCCGGGGCGACGTCGCCCGGGACCACCATCTGCACACCGGCAAACAGCGACGTCGTGACCTTGGACTGGCCGCGCAGGCCCGGATTTTCCAGCACCAGCACCCGCCGCTCTGCTTCCTTGGCGGTGATCAGCTTGCCGGCTTCGGTCATGTAATCGCGGATCGAATCGAATTTCCATAGGTGAGGCCGGCAGGCGCTTCGCGGCTCCGGCGTGACGAGATCGCCCAGCACGTTCCACAGCGCGGAGAGATTCTCGCCGTCGATCTTCTTGTAGAACGCCTCGCGTTCCGGCGTCTTCTGCACGGCTTCCATGGCAAGCCTCCCGTCGTTCTTATGATCGTTTGATGATTGACAGTATACTTACAATATGGGTAGCGTCAATGTGGTAAACCTCAACAAGTCAGAAGAATCAGGGAGGTTCCGATGAAGCTGCATGGCTATTTCCGCAGCAGCGCGGCATACCGGGTCAGGATCGCGCTCAACCTCAAGGGGCTTACGGCAGAGCATCTGCCGCACCACCTTCGCAAGGGCGAACAGTGCGCGCCCACCTATCTCGCGATCAACCCGCAGGGGCTGGTGCCGACGCTGGAGGATGACAGCGGCACGGCGCTGACCCAGTCGCTCGCCATTATCGAATGGCTGGACGAGACCCATCCCAATCCGCCGCTACTGCCAGAGGATCCGCTGCGCCGCGCCAAGGTGCGCGCCTTCGCCCTGGCGATCGCCTGCGACATCCATCCGGTGCAGAATTTGAAGGTTCTGGCCCGGCTGCGGCAGCTCGGCCTGGCGGAAGAGAAGGTGACGGAATGGGCGGCCTGGGCCAATCGCGAGGGCTTGTCGGCCTGCGAAGCCCTGGTCAGGGGCGAGCAGGGGCCGTTCTGTTTCGGCGACAAGCCTACGATTGCGGACCTCTGCCTGGTGCCGCAGCTTGCGAACGCGCGGCGGTTCGGCGTCGATGTCGCGGCCTTTCCTCGCCTGCTCGAGGCAGAGGCCGCAGCAAAGGAAATGAAGGCGTTCACCGACGCCGCACCGGACAGGCAGGGCGATGCCGAGTAAGCCATCACCCATCACGATGGATGCGGTCTACACCGCGCCCGGCTACCTGTTCCGCCGGATGCAGCAGATCGCGGTCTCGATCTTCGTCGAGGAATGCAGCGCGTTCGACCTGACGCCGGTGCAATATGCGGCGCTGGTGGCAATCCATACCCATCCCGGCATTGACGCCACTCGGCTGTCGGCGGTGATCGCCTTCGACCGTTCCACGCTCGGCAACGTGATCGAGCGGCTGGAGAGCAAGGCGCTGATCGAGCGCAAGCCCTCGCGGGAGGACAAGCGCGTCAAGTTGCTCTATCTCAGCAAATCGGGCGCAGTTGCGCTGCGCGACATCATGCCCTCGGTAGAGCGCGCGCAGTTGCGGATGCTGCAGCCGCTGAAGCCGGCCGACCGCAAGACCCTGCTGGCGCTATTGACACAACTCGTCGATCTCAACAACGAAGCCTCGCGCGTGCCGCTGCGCGCGGAAGATGCGCTGGAGCATCTGGGGAAGGCGGGGTGAAGGGGCGTGCGAGCGACACGGAGTTGGCGCCAAAAACTCCGCTGTCGTCCCGGCGAACGGCGGGACCCATACCGCGTGATCTCTCGTTAAGGCGTTCTGGTCGTCACCTATCATAATTGCCGGCGCCGGTGGTTATGGGTCCCTGCGTTCGCAGGGACGACATCGAGTTTGTAGCTCCGCTACATCTTGATCAACGCCTGACGGTCGATCTTGCCCGTGCCGGTCTTCGGCAATTCCGCAATGAACCGGATCTCGCGCGGATATTTGTACGGCAGCAGCTTCGCCTTGACGTAATCCTGCAGCTTCCGCGTAGCGTCCTTGCTGTCGAACTCGCCCTTGTTCATCACCACAACCGCCTTCAGCGTCATGCGTCTATCAGGTAGTTCGGCCGCGAACACCGCGCATTCCCTGATGTCCGGGTGCTCGGCCAGGCACAGCTCGACCTCCAGCGGATAGACCCACTGACCTGAAATCTTGATCAGGTCGTCGGCGCGGCCGCGGAAGAAATGGAAACCGTCGGCATCGCGTTGGAAACGGTCGCCGGTGTAGATCCACCCCTCCTCGCGAATGGTTTCTGCCGATTTGTCGGGCCGATTCCAGTAGAGCGGCGTGTTGGAATCGCCGCGCACCCACAAAATGCCTTCCTCATTGTCGCCGACCTCGCGGCCGTCCTTGTCTCTGAGCAGGATTTCGTAGCCGGGGACGCGCAGGCCCGCGGCGCCGAGCTTTTTCCTCTCGGGGCGGTTGGAGAGATAGATGTGCAGCACTTCGGTCGAGCCGAGGCCCTCGATGATCTCAAGGCCCGTCAGCGCCTTCCAGCCGTTGAAGACTTCCGCCGACAGCACCTCGGCGGCCGACAGCGCCATCCGCAGCGACGAGAAGTCGGTGGCGGCCGCGCCCTCGGCCTTGGTCAGCGAGGTGTAGAGCGTCGGCAATCCGTAGAATACCGACGGCCGATATTTTTCGATCGCCTCGAAGATCGCGGCCGGTTTCGGCTGGCCGGGCAGCAGCAGGGTCGCCGCGCCGACCGAGAAGGGAAAGGTGATGGCATTGCCAAAGCCGTAGGCGAAGAAGATCTTCGGCACCGAGAAGCAGATGTCATCGGGCGTAAGCTTGAGCACGTTGCGTGCGAACGCCCGCTCGCTATAGGCCATGTCGTGTTGTAGATGCACGATGCCCTTGGGACGTCCGGTCGAGCCTGACGAATACATCCAGAACGCCATGTCGTCGCGCTTGGTGTCGGCTTCCGTTAGATCGGCCGGGAAACCTTGCAGCCATTGTTGCGCAACGAAAGTTTTCGGCACGACGTGTTCGCCCGCTGCGCCATTGACCACGACGAGGGTTTTAAGCGGCGTGTCCTTGCAGGCCTCCGCGTTGAACCGCGACGCAAACTCGGCCTCCGCGACTGCTACCGCCGCGCCGGCGTCCGAGAGATAGAACTGTAGCAGTTCCGGCGGCGTCAGCGTGTTGATCAACAGCGGCACGAAACCCGAGCGCACCGCGCCGAAAAACGCCGCAGGATAGGCCGGCGTGTCGTCGAGGAACATCAGGATGCGGTCGCCGCGCTTCAAGCCCAGCGACTGAAAGCCGTGCCCCCATTGCGACGCCTCGGCGCAGAGCTGCGCATAGGTGCGCGTGCCGCCGGGGCCGGTCAGCGCCAACCGGTCGCCACGGCCCTGGGCGAGATTGTCGAACAGGATGCTGCTGGCGTTATAGCTTTCGGGAATCGAAAAGCCGATCTCGCGCGCGCCCGGATTGTCGCGGGGTACCAAATCTAAAATCATTGTCATGCCTGGCTCCCGGTCTTCTTTTCCGCCTCGTAGCGCGCCATGAATTCCGGCGACATCGCACGCAGCCGGGCGTCGGCGATCCGCCCCGAGCGGGTGATGTAGCTATAGGCGAAATCCATCAGGTCGAGCTTCATGTGCTCGGGGAAGTGTTCGTACCAGTCGGCGCTGGTGCGCGCCGCCGTCACCAGCTTCTGCACGATCGGCTTGCGTTCGGCCTGGTAGCGGGCAAGGCCTGCCGGAATCTCCGTCTCCGCCTCCAGCGCCTTGGTCAGCGCGATCGCGTCTTCGATGGCGAGCCGCGTTCCCGAGCCGATCGAGAAATGCGCGGTATGCAGGGCGTCGCCGATCAGCACCATGTTGCCGTGCGACCAGTTTTCGTTCCAGATCCAGGGAAAATTGCGCCACACCGATTTGTTCGATACCAGCGCATGGCCGTCGAGCGTGCTTGCGAATATCTCCTCGCAGATCGCCTGCGACTGCTCGATCGACTTGTGCTCGAAGCCGTAGGCCTGCCAGGTCGCCGCATCGCATTCGACCAGGAACGTGCTCATCGAGGGTGAGTAGCGGTAGTGGTGCGCGTTGAACGATCCCAGGGCGGTCTTCACGAAAGTCTGCGACAGGGTGGCAAAACGTTTGCTGGTGCCATACCAGGCGAACTTGTTGGTCGAGTGCGAAACCGTGGCGCCGAATTCCTTCTCAAAGCCGCGGCGCACCAGCGAGTTCAGCCCGTCGGCGGCGACGATGAGGTCATATCCCCTGAGCTCGTCGATCGACTGGATCGTGGTGTCATACCGCGCGGTGACGCCTGCCGCGCGCACGCGTTGCTGCAGGATGGTCAGCAGTTCGAGCCGGCCGATCGAGGAGAAGCCGATGCCGTCGATCTCGACGCTTTGGCCATGCAGATTGAGCGTGATGTTCTTCCAGCTCTCCATCCGCGGCGTGATGGCGTCGACGGTTTCATGATCGTCGGCGCGCAGAAATTCCAGCGCCTGCTCGGAAAACACCACACCGAAACCCCAGGTCGCGCCTTCCGGGTTCTGTTCGAACAGGTCGATATGCGCGTCCGGATGACGCCGCTTCCAGAGATAAGCGAAGTAGAGGCCGCCGGGGCCTCCGCCGATGACGGCGATACGCACGTCTTCCTCCCCATTTGACAGTATACTGATTAATTTGGGCCGGAGACTAATCCGCGCCGGAAATTTGCGCTACAGAAAAATTGGCGGGAAGCGCAGGTTTGGGGCCGGTCCCGATGCTTCAGGACCGGGCACATGGCGTGCTTTAGCCCGGTTCCATCCGCGAACGGTTGTCCGCTCTGCGGCGGCTCACCAGACCTTTGACGGAGCGCGTGGGCTCAGGTGCAGCGGCGGACCCTCACGCCGTCTACCCATACGGTCCTGCAAACCACGGCTGGTTTGCGGACGACGACCGCGCCGCGAGGTCCGGCGCAGCCGGCGCGATAGACGCCCCTGGCGCATACTGCGGCATTGGCTTCAGTCGATTCAAAAGTCATGGTGGTGCCCAAGGCGAAGAGGGCGGATGCAGTGATCAGCAAGTAACGCATGTTGATCTCCCGGACTTGTACTGTTGGTATTCAGTCTGGAAATTTTCTTACTGAAAGCCTTTTTGGAAGGTTCTGCGGATGGCTGTCGCGGCGTGCGCGCACGCCGATCTCGCTTGGTTGCCGGCCGGCAGCGTCATGTTGTTCGGCGTCATACTCCTGTTACTGAACTTCCTCGACGGTCTCTACAAGCTCGCCAAGCTTGATTGGCATATCCCGGTTCGCCTTGTTCAGTTGATCCTCGCCTTTCGCGGAGGCGGCAGCACGCTGGAGCAACGCGCCATGTAATCGGAGCGGCACTGGGACTTGATTGCGTCGCGTTGCGACTGGCTCGGCGCTTGCGCAAGCGCCGGCGCTGCAGTTGCGAATATCGCGGCCGCCAGTAGCGGGCCAAGTTTTCTCGCGCGCGTCAATATGTTGATCATTTGAAAAATCCTTTTGTCGTCGCCGCAAGCCGCCGCGTCAACCGAAGTGAAATGTGCCTACGAAAAAAATCGGGCTGCATCATTTTCGCTTTCCGGTTCCGCTGCAAGCGGATTGTTGCTATTTTCATGGGGTGGCGGAAAGCCAGTTTTTGAATAAAGCCTTTTCCAGAACAAAACCTATTGGGGCACTGAAAATGAAGGCTTCGCGTTCGCCTGCACGCTTGAGATCATTCGGCATCGCCGGACAAGGGGGCGCGATCGCCTGCCGGTCAGCTTTCGCGATTGCGGCGATGGGCATCTTAAGTGCCTGCGAACAAAATACTTTTGTCCCGCCGCCGCCGCCGAAGGTCGAAGTCGCGCCGCCGGTGCAGCGGCCTTTCACGCGCTATCTGGAAACGACCGGCAATACCGCCGCGATCAAGAATGTCGATCTGGTTGCGCGCGTGCAGGGCTTTCTGCAATCGATCAACTACAAGGACGGCGCCTTCGTGAAGGAGGGCACATCCCTGTTCACGATCGAGCCTGACACTTACAAGCTCAAGCTCGAACAAGCGCAGGCTGCGGAAAGCGGCGCGCAGGCATCGGTGAGACAGACCGAGGCGGACTTCAAGCGCCAGCAAGAGCTGGTGCAGCGGCAGGCCGTTTCCCAGGCCACGCTGGATAATTCCACGGCGGCGCGCGACAACGCGCAGGCGAGCCTGCTGCAGGCGCAGGTCAACACCAAGATCGCGGCGGTCAATTATGGTTACACCAATGTGGTCGCGCCGTTCGACGGCGTCGTCAGCGCGCATCTCGTCTCCGTCGGCGAACTCGTCGGCGCGTCGTCGCCGACGCAACTCGCCACCATCGTGGCGCTCGATCCCATCTATGTGAATTTCAACGTCAATGAACAAGACGTGCTGCGGATCCGCGAGGAAGCCCGCCGGCGCGGGATGACGGCGGACGATCTCAGGCAGTTACCGGTCGAGGTCGGGCTGCAGACCGAGACCGGCTTTCCGCACAAGGGCAGACTCGACTATGCCGTCACAACGCTCAACCAGTCGACCGGTACGCTTCCCGTGCGCGGCGTGCTGCCCAATTCGGACCGTGCCCTGTTGCCCGGATTCTTTGTCCGGGTCCGCGTACCCCTGGATCAGGTGCAGAACGCGCTGTTCGTGCCTGATGTCGCCCTCGGCAGCGATCAGTCTGGACGCTACGTGCTGATCGTGAACGGCGAAAACATCGTCGAACAGCGCAAGGTGCGCGTCGGGCCGCTGGAAGGCGAGCTGCGCGTCATTGAAGAAGGCCTGAAGGCCGACGACCGCGTCATTACCGCCGGGCTGTTGCGCGCGATTCCCGGCCAGAAGGTCGATCCGCAACTGAAGAAAGTCGAAGCGCAGCCGGCAGCGGCCAAGTAGGAGCCGGCCATGATTTCAAAATTCTTCATCGAGCGGCCCGTCCTTTCCAACGTCATCGCTATCCTGATGATCCTGATCGGCGGCGTCTGCCTGTTCCGGCTCGCCGTCGCGCAATATCCCGACGTCGTGCCGCCGACGGTGCAGGTCACCACCCGCTATCCCGGCGCCAGCGCGAAAACCGTGATCGACACGGTGGCGCTGCCGATCGAGCAGCAGGTCAACGGCGTCGAGGACATGCTTTACATGCAGTCCTATAGCGGCGCCGACGGCTCCTATTCGCTGACGGTTACGTTCAAGATCGGCACCGACCTCAACTTTGCGCAGGTGCTGGTGCAGAACCGGGTGTCGAGTGCGCTGTCGCAGTTGCCGCAATCGGTGCAGAACCAGGGCGTCACCGTGCAGAAGAGGTCGACGGCGATCCTCTTGTTCGTGACGCTGACGTCGCCGAAAGCGACCTATGACAGTCTGTTCCTGAGCAACTACGCCACCATCAACATCCGCGACGAGCTGTCGCGTTTGCCCGGCGTCGGCAATGTCACCGTGTTCGGCGCCGGTCAATATTCGATGCGGGTCTGGCTTGATCCGAACAAGCTGCAGGCGCGCAACCTGATGCCGCAGGATGTCATCTCCGCAATCCAGCAGCAGAGTCAGCAGGTCACCGCCGGCCAGATCGGAGCGCCGCCGGCGCCAGCGGGGCAAGCGTTTCAGTATACGCTGAACGTCAGCGGGCGGCTCGATGACACCACCGAGTTCGAAAACGTGATCGTCAAGACCGGCAGCAGCGGCGACGTCACGCGCGTGCGCGACGTCGGCTGGGTCGAGCTCGGCGCCCAGACCTACAGCCAGATGTTCTCGCTCAACAATAAGCCAGCCACCGGCATCGGCGTGTTCCAGTCGCCGGGCGCCAACGCGCTCGAAGTCGAGCAGGCGGTTCAGAAAAAAATGGCGGAGCTGGCGAAGGGATTCCCGCAGGACATCAAGTACGACACGCCGTTCAACACCACCAAGTTCGTCTCCGAATCGATCAACGAGGTCTACAAGACGCTGATCGAGGCCGGCCTGCTCGTTCTCGTCGTGATCCTGATCTTCCTGCAGGACTGGCGTGCGATGCTGGTGCCGGCGACCACGGTGCCGGTCACGATCATCGGCGCGTTTGCGGCGATGGCGGCGCTCGGCTTCACCGTCAACATCTCGACGCTGTTTGCGATCGTGCTCGCGATCGGCATCGTCGTGGATGACGCGATCGTCGTGGTCGAAGGTGCCGCTCATAACATCGAGAAAGGCATGTCCGGCCATGACGCCGCGATCAGCGCGATGGACGCGCTGTTTGCGCCGATCGTCGGCATCACGCTGGTGCTGGTGTCGGTGTTCTTGCCGTCGGCGTTCCTGCCGGGATTGACGGGGCGGATGTATGCGCAGTTCGCGCTGGTCATCGCCGCCACCGCGCTGCTCAGCGCCATCAACGCGGCGACGCTGAAGCCGACGCAGTGCGCGCTATGGCTGCGCCCGCCCGCGCCGCCGGAGCAGCGCAACTTCTTCTACCGCGGCTTCAACGCGGTCTATAACCGTATCGAAGCCTGGTATGGCCGGCTGATCAGCCGGCTGGTCGCGCATAGCAACGTTTCGGTAATCTGCGCGCTGATCCTGATCGCGATCGGCGGTTATGGCCTGTCGCGGGTGCCGACCGGCTTTATCCCGATCGAGGATCAGGGCTATCTGCTGGTGGCCGTGCAACTGCCCGACGGCGCGTCGCTGGATCGAACCCAGCGTGTGCTGACGCGGGTCAGCGAAATAACGGGCAAGGCGGCGGGCGTCGAGCAGGTGATCGCCATTGCCGGCATCTCGGCGCTCGACAATTCTTCCAGCCTCGCCAATGCCGGCGTGGCCTATCTGATCCTGAAGGAGTGGAGCGCGCGCGGTGAGGGCGAGGATCTGCGATCGCTGTTCGTAGGACTAAACGAGAAGCTGTCCGTGATCGAGGAAGCGCGGATCCTGGTGGTCCCGCCGCCGCCGATCCAGGGCATCGGCAACGCTGCCGGCTTTGCGATGCAGGTGCAGCTCCGGGACGGCAATTCCGATTTCGGCAAGCTGCAGGCCATCACCAGCGCCATGGTCTCCAATGCGGCGACGCAGAGCGCGTTGCAGCGGGTCAGTTCGCCATTCCGTTCAATGGTGCCGCAGTTCGACGTCGAGGTTGACAGGGTCAAGGCCCAGACCATGCATGTCACGACCGATCAGATATTCTCGACATTGTCGTCCTACATGGGTTCGAGCTTCGTCAACCAGTTCAACAAGTTCGGCCGCACCTTCCAGGTCTACGCGCAGGGAGATGCGCAGTTCCGCCTGACGCCGCGCGATATCGAGAGGCTGACGGTGCGCAACAGCCAGGGTGACATGATCCCGCTCGGCGCGGTGGCGAAGATCACGCCTGCGGTCGGCCCGTCGCTGATCAGTCTCTACAATCTCTATCCGTCGGCAACCATCATCGGTCTGCCGGCCACGGGCTATAGCTCCGGCCAGTCGATGAATCTGATGGAAGAGATCGCCGCCAAGACACTGCCGCAGGGCACCGGCTTCGAATGGACGGCGATGTCGTACCAGGAGAAGGTCGTCGGCGGCCAAATCTACTGGGCGTTCGGTCTTGCTTTGCTGCTGGTCTATCTCGTACTGGCCGGGCAATATGAGAGCTGGTACGCGCCCATCTCGGTCATTCTGGCGGTGCCGTTGTCGTTGCTCGGCCCGATGGCGGTGCTGACGGGATTGAGGATCGAGAACAACCTCTATACCCAGATCGGCATCATCCTCTTGATCGCGCTGTCGGCCAAGAATGCGATCCTGATCGTGGAGGTCGCGCTCGAACTCCACGTGCGCGACCGCAAGCCGCTGCTGGAATCCGCTGTCAACGCGGCGCGCGCCCGCTTTCGGCCGATCCTGATGACGTCGTTTGCCTTCATCCTCGGCGTCGTACCGCTTGTGCTCGCTACCGGCGCCGGCGCCAATGCGCGGAAGTCAATCGGCATCACCGTGTTTTCGGGCATGCTGGCCTCGACGTGTCTCGCCGTGCTGTTCGTGCCGACGTTCTTTGTCGTGATCCAGCGGTTCGAGAACTGGCTGAAGGAGCGGAAGGCGAAGAAGGCTGGGGTGGAGGCGGCGCAAGCGCCCGCAGCGCATTAGGCAACAATTTATCGGTCGTCCCTGCGAACGCAGGGACCCATAACCACAGGTTTTCATGGTTATGGCGAGCTGGAGCTCCAGCTCGTCGCCAAACTCGATGCGGTGGCTATGGGTCCCGGCTCGCGCTTCGCTTGGCCGGGACGACGGCTGATAGAGAGTCTACACCCTCACCATCCTCTTGCCGCGGTTTTCGCCGGCGAGCAGGCCGATCAGCGCTTTCGGCGTGTTCTCGATCCCGTCGATCACGTCTTCCTGCACCTTCAATTTGCCTGACGCGACCCAGGACTGCAGGTCGGCGAGCGCCTGACCGCTCTGGTCCATGTAATCCATTACGATGAAGCCCTGCATGATGAGGCGCTTCACTACGATCAGGCCGGGCACGCCGCGCGGGCCATGGGCGGACGGCACGCCGTCATATTGCGAGATCGCGCCGCAGCAGGCGATGCGGCCGCGGTTGTTCATCAGCGAAAGGCAGGCCTCGAGAATGTCGCCGCCGACATTATCGAAATAGACGTCGATGCCCTTCGGCGCCGCGGCGCGCAGGGCCTTGAAGGTCGCGCCGTCCTTGTAATCGACCGCGGCGTCGAAGCCGAGTTCGGAAGTCAGCCACTGGCACTTGTCCTTGCCGCCGGCGATGCCGATGACGTTGCAGCCCTTGATCTTCGCGATCTGTCCGACGATCGATCCGACGGAGCCGGCAGCCGCCGAGACTACTACCGTCTCGCCTTCCCTCGGCTTGCCGACATGCAACAGACCAAAATAGGCGGTGAGACCCGCGATGCCGTAGACGCTGAGCAGATGTGTCATCGGCTCCATGTCAGGCATCTTGGTGAGATGCTTGGCTGATACTGCGGCATAATCCTGCCAGCCGGTGTCGCCGAATACGATATCGCCCGGCGCGAGACTTGAAGCCTTCGAGGCGACGACCTCTGCGATGCTGCCGCCCGCCATCACCGTGTTGGCCTCCACTGCGGCGCGATAGGTGGCGCCGTGCATCCATGCCCGGTTGGCGGCGTCGAGCGAGATATAGCGTGTCCGCACCAGCGCCTCGCCGTCTTTCGGCGCGGGCACGGTACCCTGGACCAGGTTGAAATGCTCAAGGCCGAGCTTGCCGCTCGGCTTTTCGACCAGCAGGATCTGACGATTGACGGTGTCGCTCATGATGTTCTCCCCTCGGTGTCGTTTTATTTTGGCCTATTCCGAATGTACTGGCCGCAGACGCGCCGTTCGACTGCGCGGATTGTGCGCCACGTTCAGAAAAACTCCAAATCCTCCGCGCGGCCGTCCTTGACGACGGTCGCGTATTCGATCGCCAGGAATAATCCACCGGCCACATATACGCTTCGCTTTTGGTGCCGAGCCATCTCCTGCGAAAGCCGCACCGCGTCTGCGATCGTCGCGGCGATATGAATGTTCGCCTTGGGATTGCCGCGCCGCGCCGCGGCCGCGATGGTTTGCGCGTCGGCTCCCTTGTGATGCGCTGCCGTACAAATGATCGTGTCAAAGGATGGCGCCAGCGCGCCGACGATTTCGTCGGCCCTTTTGTCGCGCGACGCACCGGTGACGAGAATCCAGCCGTCGCGGCCATGAATCGACATGAGGCTTGTAAGCGATTGCCGGATGCCATCAGGCGTATGGCCGACATCGATCACGGTGAGCGGGTCCCGCTGGATGGTTTCGAGGCGGCCGGGCCATCGCACTTCGCGCAGTCCGGCGCGTATCGCGGCTTCGATCCGGTCGGCAGCCTTGCGCGGCTGCTCGCGCTGCAGCCAGAGCAGAAACAGGGTGACCGCAATGGCTGCATTGTTGAACTGAAATGCGCCGGGCAGGTTCACTTCAAGGCGGCAATAATCATGATATCCGAACTGGAAATCAAAATGCTGATCTGAGGCCGCCACAGTCTCGTTGTCGATCCCGATCTCGTCGCGGACAAACAGCGAGGTGCGGCCCGCGCCGCGATTATGTTCGACGAGATGCGGCCGCAGGCCTCGGCAGTTCTCGCCATAGACGATCGTGCCGCCGGCGACGCAGGCGTCGCTCTTGTCGGAGGCGATCAATTCGAGCGAATTTCCGAGCAGTTCGACATGCTCGTAGTCAACAGAGGTGACGCAGGTCTCGCGCGCGCCCACCAGACGGACAGGATCGTAGCGGCCACCGATACCTGCCTCGAACACCGCGAAGTCGCATTGACTCTCCTGAAAGTGCAAACAGGCAAGCGCGAACAGTGCTTCGAAAGCGCCGAACTTCTCGTCCACACGCTTCGAGACGGTAGCGACAGCGGTTTCGACCCGCCGCTTCAGGCGCACGAGTGCGTCGTCGCCGATCTCGATGCCGTCGACCTGAATCCGTTCGTTGAAGCGAAAGAGATGCGGCGACGTGAACAGGCCGGTGCGCAGGCCGTAGGCGCGGCCGATAGCGGCGCACATCGCCGCCGTGCTGCCCTTGCCGTTCGAGCCGGCTACCACCACCGCGTTGCGCTGCAGCCGCGCGCGATCGATGGAAAGATGCGCGAGCAGCTCGGCCATGCGTGCGAGGCAGACGCCGTCGCCGTATTTCGGCAGGTCGAACACTACAGCAGTCCCACGGCGGAGAAGGTGTGATGCCAGATCTTCAGGATCAGGTCGCCGCGGCTGGAATCTTCCAGCAGCCGGATCGCCGGGTTGGAATTGATCTCGATGATCTCGATAGCATCGGGATTGCCGCCGATATCGACGAACATGTCGATGGCTGCGACGCGAAGCCCAATCGCGCGGGCGGCCTGCCGCGCCAGGGTGACGGCCGTTTCGGATGGCGCCGGCGCCAGCACCATCGTGCCGCCCGCGCTCAGATTCATGCGTCCGGGGATCTCGCGGCGTTCGCCCTTTGCCGGCACAGTATCGAGCGACGGATCCTGGTTCGGCAGCGAAGCAGGCGAGAGGCCGCGTGCGCGCAGGGCATCATTGTGGACGGTGAGCAATTCACGCATGGTGTGCACGCCGTCGCCCGATACGAATGGCGGATACTTTCGCGCGCAATAGAGCGCGTCGTCGTCGAGCAGGAAAATGCGATACTCTGTTGCATCGACGATCGGCTGGATCAGGACCGCGTCATAGTACTTCATCACGTCATCGAGATACCGGACGAGCGCCGCTTCACCGTGAACAGCCTCCGCGAAATCGCCGCGCGATCCCGTGAGCGGCTTGATGAAGGCCGCTCCACCCAATCTCCTGAAACAGTCGATGGCGTCGACGCGCTCATGGCCCGCCGGGCGATGCGCGCGGTGGCGGTCGTGCAGGAAGAAATATTCGCCGCCGAGCGCCGGCACACCGGCCTCTCGGAGAATCCTGCTGGCAAAAAACTTGTCCGACGCCAGCGTCGAAGCCGTCGCATTGTTCTGCGGATACCAGGAGCATCGGCCGGCGCCGAAATGAAGCAGCCTGTCGCGCGAGGCGACGCTGAATATCAATCCCGAGCCGCCGTCGAGGTCGCGAAATGCCAGCCCGAATTCGGCGCAGGCAAATTCGGCATAGACCGCCTGGTCCGGATAGAAGCCCGGTTTTCCCTTTCGAAACTCACTGGGGCTTCGCATGCGATCTCTTTTGAAACGTTCTTAATTCGATGTAGTCATTTATTGCCAGATCGGTGCCAAATTCAGCAAGTTAATTGCGCGAGAAAGCGTTAACGAAGCCAATCGAACCTTTTTGTAAAATAGACCGACTGCCATTCCGAGTTCTCAATTGTGCTGTGGGTCATATTGACTATGTGTGTCCCGTGCGCAAATGAAGCGCCAAATTGCCAATGATTTCGCTGATTTTTGGCACTTCGAGGCCCGAAGACCGAAACGTTCTACATCGAGACGTCAGGAAAAACGAAAACCCATGAGCGCATTCTATAGAGAGAAGGTTCTTGCTGTCCGGCACTGGACCGATACGCTTTTCAGCTTCCGAGCCACCCGTGATTCCGGTTTTCGCTTCCAGAACGGCCAGTTTGCGATGATCGGCCTCGAGGTCGAGGGCCGGCCCCTGCTGCGCGCCTACAGCATGGCGAGCGCCAATCACGAGGAAGAACTCGAATTCTTCTCCATCAAGGTCGCGGACGGGCCGCTGACCTCGAAGCTGCAGAAGATCCGCGAGGGCGACGAGATCCTGGTCGGCCGCAAGGCGACCGGCACGCTGATCACCGACAATCTGATTCCGGGCAAGCGCCTGCTGCTGCTGTCGACCGGCACTGGTCTCGCGCCGTTCGCGAGCCTGATCAAGGACCCCGATGTCTATGAGCGCTTCGAGACCATCGTGCTCGTGCATGGCTGCCGTCAGGTTTCCGAACTCGCCTATGGCGAGGAGCTGGTTGCCAAGCTGCGCGAGGACGAACTGTTCGGGCCGCTGCTGTCTGAGAAGCTGCTGTACTACCCGACGGTGACCCGCGAGCCGTTCCGCAACCGCGGCCGCATTACCGACCTGATCTCGTCCGAGCAGTTGTTCAACGACATCCATCAGCCTCCGCTCAACATCGAGACCGACCGCATCATGATGTGCGGCAGCCCGGGGATGCTGGAAGAGCTGAAGCAGATGTTCGAGTCCGGCGGCTTCCTCGAAGGCAGCCACAACACGCCCGGCCATTTCGTGATCGAGAAGGCGTTCGTCGAGCGCTGACAGTCTTGTAGCCCGGATGGAGCGAAGCGAAATCCGGGATCGCTTCATCCGCCACGAATCTGTCCCGGATTGCGCTTCGCTCCATCCGGGCTACGGGCTGCTGGGCCGATTGCGCCCAGTAGCCCGCCCCGTTCTCCCGCCGCTATGCCCGCTGGTGGGCTCACCGTAAGGTTTCTCTCGAACCGACGATCATATCCACGTGGCTGGCCCAGCATGGGCTGCAGGGCAAGATTCCGCACGAGATGCGGTTGCACAGCCACTGAGTGGCGGGCGCCGGACCGCTACGCTGCACTGCAAAAGGCGACAGGCTTATGTTAGCCTGGTGAAGCCGCCAACTATTTTTCCAGGCCGCCGTCACTTGCCTGAATGCCGCTCCGTATATCGTGTAGCGTTCGTTCCGGCGGTTGGACTAAGCTGGCGCCGGCGACGCGACAATCCGGCTGAGGGGTTCCATGGATACGCTGCTGCTTCCGTTCTCGCCACGCTACATTATTCTAACGGTCTGTGCCGTCGTCACGGCGTTGCTGATCGGCATCGGGATTTTCGACAATAATCTAAAAGTCTGGGAATTTCTGCTGGTGCCGATCGCGATCTTCGGCGCGCTCACGCTGCTCGGCATTCGTGATCTCCTGCAAAAGAATCACGCGGTCCTACGCAACTATCCGATCTCAGCGCACATCCGCTTCCTGCTAGAGGAAATCCGCCCCGAGATCCGGCAATACTTCTTCGAGAGCGAGAAGGACGGCATGCCGTTCTCCCGCGATACCCGCGCTCTGGTCTATCAGCGCGCCAAGATGGTGCTCGACAAGCGGCCGTTCGGCACCCAGCAGGACGTCTATCGCGATGGTTATGAATGGATGCACCATTCGATGGCGCCGAAGTCTCGTGCCGTAGAGCAATTTCGCGTCACCATCGGCGGACCCGACTGCACCAAGCCGTACTCGGCCTCGGTCTTCAACATCTCGGCGATGAGTTTTGGGGCGCTCAGCCCCAACGCGGTGCGGGCGCTAAATGGCGGTGCGAAGAAGGGCAGCTTTGCGCATGACACCGGCGAGGGCGGCGTCAGTCCTTACCACCGCGAACACGGCGGTGACATCATCTGGGAAATCGGCTCGGGCTATTTCGGCTGCCGCAACCGCGACGGCTCGTTCAACCCGGAGGAATTTGCTCGCGTCGCCAGCGACGATCAGATCAAGATGGTCGAACTCAAGATCAGCCAGGGCGCCAAGCCGGGGCATGGCGGGGTGCTTCCGGCGGCCAAGGTCTCTGAAGAGATCTCCAAAATTCGCGGTGTCCCCATGGGCGAGGATTGCATTTCGCCGGCCACGCACCGCGCGTTCTCGACGCCGCTGGAAATGATGGTCTTTATCGGCGAGATGCGACGACTGTCCGGCGGCAAGCCCGCCGGATTCAAGCTGTGCCTCGGTCATCCCTGGGAATTCCTGGCGATCTGCAAGGCGATGGTTCAGACCGGGATATATCCTGATTTCATTGTGGTCGACGGCAATGAAGGTGGCACCGGTGCTGCGCCGCTGGAATTCATGGACCATCTGGGGATGCCGATGCGCGAAGGCGTCAATTTCGTCCACAATGCACTGATCGGCATCAATGCGCGCGACCGGATCAGGATCGGCGCCGCCGGCAAGATCGCGACCGCATTCGACATGGCGCGAGCGATGGCGATCGGCGCCGACTGGTGCAACTCGGCGCGCGGCTTCATGTTTGCTCTCGGCTGCATCCAGTCGCTGAGTTGCCATACCGATCGATGCCCGACCGGCGTGAGCACCCAGGATCCGCTCCGCGCCCGCGCGCTGGTGGTGCCGGACAAGACCGCACGGGTCTACAATTATCACCACGCTACCCTGCACGCCCTGTCCGAACTTATCGCCGCCGCCGGCCTCGACCACCCGCGGCAATTGCGGCCGATCCATTTCTCGCAGCGATCCTCCACGAACGACACATTGTCGTTTGCGCAGCTCTATCCCTCGCTGCGTCCGGGCGAGTTGATAGAAGGCACCCAGGATCCGCGTTTCCGCGATGCCTGGGCGATGGCGCGCGCGGATTCGTTCCAGCCGGCGGGGTGAGCGTCACTCGGTTGGTGAGCACGTCTGTCACCGTCGTCCCTGCGAACGCAGGGACCCATACCGCGTGATCTATCGATAGGACAGAACGGCAAATATCCCTGCAAGAACAATTTTGGCCGGTGGCTATGGGTCCCTGCGTTCGCAGGGACGACAGAAGGTATCTGGACGTTCGCAGGGACGACGGTTAGAACTCCCCGTGGAAACGGCCGGAGAAGATGTGGACCGGGCCGCGGTCGGCATTGTAGGCGGGGTTCGTAATAAGCTGGTAGTCGGCGGTGAACGTGAAGTTCTTGTCGATGGCGTAGGCGTAGTAGGTCTCGAGGATTCGTTCGTTGCTGTAGTTGAGACGGCCGTCGCCGATCAGCAGGCCGAGACCGCCGGCCGCCAGGAAATCGCGGTGCGTGCCGGAAAGTCCGTTGATCGCACCGCCCAGACCGAATGTATCGCTCGGGCGTCCCCAATAGCTGCCCTTGACCGACAGGCCTGCCGAGACGCTGCGGTCGATGTCGGTAAACGACAGGATTTCGTTGCGGCCGTCGTTCCAGCTCGCGCGGGCGAACAGGCCGACATCCGTCATGATCTGTTGCTCGGCGTTGACGTAGAATCCGTATTTGAGATTTTGGCGCCGGATGTCTGTCATGACGTTGTTGATATCGAGCGCCGGGTCTGCGGCGCTGATCGCCAGCGCGTTGCGGTAGTTGCCGGTATTGCCGCGATTGGCGAAGATGCCGAGCCGCAATTTGCCGGGCTGGTCGAACACAGTATGACGTTCTTCGAATTCGACAACAGCTCCGCCGGTCTTGAAGGTGAGGACATCGCTGTTGGGAGCCGAGGGTACCTGAAACAGGCCCGCGCGGACTGCCCAATCCTTGCGATTGAGTTCGACCACGGCGCCGCGGGTAAATCCGGGGAGATCGGCCGGAAAGTCATAGGCCGCGGCCGCCCACATTGCCCAGTTCATGAAATCCACACGCGGGTCTTTTGCGTAGGAATTGCCGTCAAAAAAATCTCCGACGGCAAATCGTCCGACCGTCACCGTGACCCGATCGATGTCGCGCTTGCCCGGCAGCTGATTGGCAGCATCGGCTACTTCTTCCTGTTCGCCGCCGAGCCCGAACGTTTGCCGGAAGAAATAGCGCTGTGCGCGGAATCTCGGATATTCGGCGCCGCCTTTTTGCGCTTCGCCGTTGGAAAAACCTGCCAAGCCTAGTGTACCGCCGATTCCAAAGCCCTGCGCAAGCTCCGGACCAAAATAGAACTCTCCGCCGTCCCACAACCGCCAGCCGAGAAAGGCTCCGACCGTCCAGGTCTCTCTGACGCGTCCGGCGCCCGGCAGGCTGTTCGTACCCTGATACGGCGAGCGGAAGCTCGGATAGCCCTGCGGAAGGAATGTCGTCTGGGCGTGGACGTTCCAGTCCCTGGACGCGGGAGGGGTGGGTGGCCTGATGGCGTAATCGCTTGATGTCGCGGAGCCCGGCCCGTCCCAGATCCTGTAGTTCAATCCGAGCTTGACCGTATGGATCTTCGGATCGACCCTGACGTCCGGCAGCGGCACGTCCGCAAGCCCATAGGCTCGGGCTCCCAGATCGATGTAGTCGTATTCGAGTTTTGCGCTCCATCTGGCATCGGCGGCATACTCGACGCCAGCGCCTGCGGTCCAGCCGAGATGTGTATGCCCGCGCGTAGATAACACGCTTCCATCGACATCATTGATGTCGACATGGGCCCTGGCCCAGGCGACGCCGCCGGTCACATAGGGCAATAGCGTTCCGAAGGCGTAACCGACGCGGCCCCGGGCCGTGGCAATATAGTCGAAGGTCGTGTTGAAGGGAGCCGGCGCAAGCCTCGGACGATCAAGCGTGCTCAGGAACGAAACATCGGCCTCAGTGCCCAACACCAGGTTGTTCGGGAGCTGAAAATTGTAGCCGGCCTGATAGCCGCCGATCAGGCCGGTGATGCTGTGGGGAAAAAACACGCCTTGCAACGGCAGGGGGTTGGTATCAGGGCCGAAGCTGCCGCCGCCATAACCGACATGGCCGCCGAGATAGAAGCCGGTCCAGCTATAAACAGCTCTAACAGCCGGCGCCTTGAGGGACATGTCGGCAGCGTTGGCAACGCCACTCCATGCGAGCAGGCTGAAGCCCAGGCCAGCCAACAAGGAATCTCGGGATCGGCTGCGGCGGGTCATCGTGCGGGCACTCTCGGCGCTGACATTCCGGCGGTCGCTCTTATCACTGCTGATTTGCCGGCGCGCTAGCACCAAAGAAATCGCATGAAATCACCGGCCCAAGCCCCTTTTTGTGGATTAGCGGCTGTTCCCGGCCGAAAGCCGGATCGGCAGGAGCGCAATCCGCTCTGCAAGCTTTGTTGGGAGCAGTTCGCAATTGCAAGAAGGATTGAACCGTTTCGTCTAAATGACATCGTCGCGTGACGTGCGTGCAACATACCGGGCCTGGCCAGGGCGATGGTTCGCAAAAGGTTGACCCGCCCGGGGGGACAACCGGGCGGGTCGGGTTCGGCACGGGGGTGGATGAGGCGCCCGTGCCGGACGCAAATCCACGAGAAGCGTTTTCAGGGTCTGAAGTGGTTTGCTTGGAAAGAAGACGCCTCTCAAACAGAAACCAAGTCAGCCGAAGAAATCAGTAACCGCAGGTACGCACGCGGCCGATGTAATTGCCGAAGGCGTCGAACTGGCGAACCCAGCCGCAGCGGCGATAGCCGTCGTAGTAATAGCCGGGGCCAGAAGCGGCGATTGCGGTGCCGACGACAGCGGCGCCAACGAGGCCGGCTCCAACACCCCAGTGCAGCGGCTTGGCTTGCGCCTGGGTGGTGGAAGCGATCGTGCCGGTAACGGCAAGGGTAGCGAGAGCGAGAGCGGCGAACTTGGTCTTGATCGACATGGAAGTCTCCATCCTGTGTTAGGCGGCCATTGTGGTCCGCATGCCCAGTTGGACGGAGGCTCCTCGAGAGCGGTTCGAGGTTGTGGCTGGAAATATGGTTTCGTCGTTTATTTATTCGATATTTCAGATGGTTACGAGAATAGATCCTCGATTCTATGCTTTACGAAGAAACAATTCCGGATCGAATTTGTCGACATCGTCGAGCAATTCGCAGAATGCACGCGCGCCGTGATCGAGCAATTGTTCGCCTTTCTCCGCGGAGGCTTTGGTGGCGTCGCCGACCGCGCCGCTTTCATTGAGGTCCTGCGCCTGCCACGCGAAGGGGACTGGCCGATGCGCCGAGAGCCAACGAAATTTCTTCTCCATCGCGATGCTGGCGGGACGAAAATCGGCGATCGCTTCCTTGCGCACGGTGTGCGGATAGCGCGCTAGCATGATCGACGTCTCGACCGCGCCGCCATGAATGCCGTGACGCAATTCTTCTGCGGAAAACAATCCATACGGCACGCCGAAGCGCGACCAGCTCGTCGTCACCACGAGCAGCCCGTGATGGGCGCGCAGATCCTGCGCCACCAGCGACATCGCCGCGCTGTTGCCGCCATGGCTCGTCACGATCACGAGCTTGCGGATTCCGGACCGCGCAACGCTCTCGCCGATCGCCATCCACTCCTTCAACGCGACCTCGGTCGGCAGCGTCTGCGTGCCCGCATAGTCGATATGCTCGGTGGAGATGCCGACCGGCTGCAGCGGCAGAAAGGTGACGGGAAGCGCGACAGGCAACAGCTCGCGCACCCGCGCCAGATAGGCCTCGCCGATCAGGACGTCGGTTTCCAGCGGCAGATGCGGGCCGTGCTGCTCGGTGGCCGCCAGCGGCAGCACCGCGATCCACCGGGCGGCGTCGGCCTTGGTGCCGGCCTTGGCGATGTCGGGCCAGCGGATGTCGGTCCAGTCGCGGGGCGGAACGGTTGGGGCCATCGAGCGAAGCGTTTCTTTGGATGGATTTGCAGGGTAGTTTGTTATTGCGGGGATTGGTCAGATCCCTGGACCAAACCCTTAGGGAACGCAATCAACGCCACAGCCCCCATCATGGGCCAGAACGATCGACGGAGTCCAATCATGAACCCGGCCTTTTTGCCGCGAGCGTTAACCGCAGCTCTTCTGGCGCTTGTTGCGGCGCTGGTCCCAGCGCGCGCCGAGACCCTCGACAAGGTGTCATTTGGAACCAACTGGGTCGCGGAGGCCGAACATGGCGGCTTCTTCCAGGCGGTGGCCGACGGCACCTACAAGAAATACGGCCTCGACGTCACCATCGTGCCGGGAGGCCCCAACACCAACAACCGCATCCTGCTGACCGCCGGCAAGCTTGATTTCTTCATGAGCGCGAACACGCTGCAATCGTTCGACGCCGTCGCCAACAACGTGCCGCTGATCGCGGTCGCCGCGATCTTCCAGAAGGATCCGCAGGTCTTCCTGACCCATCCGGAAAGCAAGATCACCAAGCTTGAAGATCTCAAGCCGCTGACGCTGCTGGTCTCCAAGGAAGGCGTGGCCAGCTACTTCCAGTGGCTGAAATCGGAATACGGCTTCAGCGAGAGCAAAGTAAAACCCTACACCTTCAATCCGCAGCCCTTTATCGTGAACAAGCAGAGCGCGATGCAGGGTTACGTTACCTCCGAGCCCTTCGCCATCGAGAAGGCGGCGGGGTTCAAGCCCGGTGTGATTCTGCTCGCCGATCACGGTTTCAACGCCTATTCGACGCTGATCGAGACCCGACGCGAAATCGTCGACAAGAAGCCGGACCTGGTGCAGCGCTTTGTCGATGCCTCCGCCATCGGCTGGTACAACTATCTCTACGGCGACAATTCCGCCGGCAACGCGATGATCAAGAAGATCAACCCCGAAATGACCGACGAGCTACTCAGCTATTCCGTCGCCAAGATGAAGGAATACGGCATCGTCGATTCCGGCGACACCTTGCGCGACGGCATCGGCGCCATGAATGACGCACGGGTGGCGAGCTTCTTCGACAAGATGGTGCGGGCCGGCGTGGTTCGCCGCGATATCGACTACCGTCAGGCCTACACGTTGCGCTTCGTCAACAAGGGCGTCGGTGTCGATCTGCGGCCGAAGAACTGACCGGGAATGGCCGAGCCCGCTTTGTCTGAGACGGATATCGATACGGCGGGCCTTGCGGTGCGTCTGCGGACCGTTGTCAAGACCTATGAGAACGGCGTGACTGCGCTCGGGCCGCTCGATCTCGATGTCGCAAAAGGCGAATTCGTCTCGTTGCTCGGGCCTTCCGGCTGCGGAAAATCGACCGCGCTCCGGTTGATCGCAGGGCTCGGCGCGCCGAGTGTGGGCACCGTGAGCGTTTCCCATCGCGCCAACAGGGCGGATGGGCGGCATCCCATCGGTTTTGTATTTCAGGAGCCGACCCTGATGCCGTGGGCGAGCGCGCGCGAGAATGTGCGCCTGCCGCTGAAGCTAGCGCACGCGACGGCGGCCGAAGCGAACAGGCGCATCGAGGAGGCGCTGGCGCAGGTCGGGCTTTCCGAATTTGCCGATGCATATCCCCGTGAATTGTCCGGCGGCATGAAGATGCGTGTTTCGCTGGCGCGCGCGCTGGTCACCGACCCGGATATTCTCTTGCTGGACGAGCCGTTCGCCGCGCTCGACGAGATCACGCGCTTTCGGCTCAACGACGATCTGCTTGATCTGTGGCGCAAGCTGCACAAGACCGTCATCTTTGTCACCCATTCGGTATTCGAGTCGGTCTACCTGTCGCAACGGGTGATCGTGATGACGGCGCGGCCGGGCCGTCTCGCCAGCGAGTTTCGCATCGCCACAGCGGAGCCGCGCGGGGAGGAGTTTCGCACCTCGGCGGAGTATGCCGGCTATTGCCGCGCGGTCTCCAGCGCCCTGTCGCCGTCCGATTCCGGGCAGCGCAGCGCATGAATTCCTTGCAGAATATCGGCCGGATGCTGCTTCCCGTTGCCGTGCTGGCAGCGGGCCTGGGCTTCTGGGAACTCGTGGTGCGCGTCAACGACATCCAGCCCTACGTGCTGCCAAGCCCTTATGTCGTGTTTCAGACGCTCGTCGGTGACTGGCCGGTGCTGTCGGAATCGCTCGGCGTCACCCTGCTGACCACGCTGGAAGGCTTCATCGCGGCGGCGGTCGGCGGTGTCGCGCTGGGGCTGCTGTTCAATCAGTCCAAATGGCTGGAATATTCGCTGTTTCCCTATGCGGTGATCCTGCAGGTCACGCCGGTGATCGCAATTGCGCCGTTATTGCTGATCTATCTGCCGCAGCAGACTGCGGTCATCGTTTGCGCCTGGATCGTCGGTTTCTTTCCGGTCCTGTCCAACACCACGCTCGGGCTGAATTCGGTGGACCGCAATCTGGCCGGGCTGTTTCAGCTCTATGGCGCGTCACGGCTTCAGACGTTGCGATACCTGAAATTGCCGGCGGCGCTGCCGTATATTCTCGGCGGCCTGCGGATCGCGGGCGGCCTGTCGTTGATCGGCGCCGTGGTCGCCGAAATCGCGGCGGGCACCGCGGGCGCCGGCTCCGGCCTTGCCTTCCGGATCGCCGAGTCCGGCTATCGCCTGAACATTCCCCGAATGTTCGCGGCGCTGTTGTTGCTGTCGGTGGCCGGGATTGTCATCTATGGGTTGCTGGCGCTAGTTTCGCATCTGGTACTACGGCGCTGGCATGAGAGCGCGCTTGGAAAGGAAAATTGATGGCTGCCGCGAATACTTCGTCCGAAAAGATCGATGTCCTGATCTACGGGCCAATCAGGCCGATTCTGGAAAACGGTTTTTCGGACCAGTTCGTCCTGCATATGGCGGAGAGCCGCGCCGATCTCGAGCGATTGACGCCCGAAACGATAGCGAAGATCCGCGGCATGGCCGTGACCTATCACATGGTGCCGGCCGATGCGAAGGCGCTGTCGCAATTTCCGAAGCTCGAAATCATCGCAAGCTTCGGCGTCGGCTACGACCACGTCGATTCATCTTACGCGCGCGAGCACGACATCGTCGTCACCAACACGCCTGACGTGCTGACGGAAGAAGTCGCCGACGTCGCGATGGGCCTCCTGATTGCGACCTTGCGCGAATTCGTCAAGGCCGACCGCTATCTGCGCTCCGGCCTGTGGCAGACGCAGAACTATCCCTTGAGCGCCGGCTCGCTGCGCGACCGCCAGATCGGTATCGTCGGCATGGGCCGCATCGGCCAGGCGATCGGACGCCGGCTTGAAGCGTCGCGCGTGCCGGTTTCCTATCACTCGCGAAGGCCCTCCTCGGCCGTCTCCTACAAGCACTATCCCGACCTGATGGAAATGGCGAAGGCGGTCGACACGCTGATCGTGATCGTACCCGGCGGCGCCTCCACCGCAAAGATGATCAATGCCGACGTGCTGAAGGCGCTCGGGCCGCGCGGCGTGCTTATCAACGTCGCGCGCGGCTCCGTCGTCGACGAACCGGCGCTGGTTGCGGCGCTGAAATCCGGCACCATTCTCGCCGCCGGCCTTGACGTCTTCGCCAACGAGCCGAACGTGCCGGACGAGCTGAAGGCCATGCAAAATGTCGTGCTGTTGCCACATATCGGCTCAGCTTCCGTGGTAACGCGCAACGCCATGGATCAGCTTGTCGTCGACAATCTGAAAAACTGGTTTGCCGGCAAGGCGCCCTTGACGCCCGTTCCGGAAACCCCGGTGAAGGGACGCTGATGTTACTTGGGCGTTCAGGCATTAGGGCAGCAGCGCTGACGGCGCTGCTCGCGCTTGCACCGCAAGTCGCGGCGCAGGATGCCTCGACCCTGAAGAAGGAAATGATCGGGCAGTGGGAGCTTGCGACCACCGAACGCAGCAAGACGTGCGTCATCACGATGAAGGGCGATGCGACGCCGCAGGGGCTCAAGCTAGAGCTTGAGCCCGGTTGCGCCAAGGCGTTGCCGTTCACCAAGGACATCACGGCCTGGAATATCAAGGGGCTGGACATCGTACGGCTGCAGGATGCGGCGGGCCAACCGGTGATCGATTTCACTGAAGTTGAAAGCGGCATCTTCGAAGGCCTGCGGACCGGCGAGGGTGTCTACATCCTGCAGAACCTTGCCGCCGCCCGTTCGCTCGCCAAATCGATGGACCAGATGATTGGCGACTGGTCGATGGTCCGCGGCAACGGCCAGACGGTCTGCGGCCTGACGCTGACCAACACCGAAGCGACCGGCGATAATTTCCAGGTATTCCTGAAGCCGAAATGCGATCCGGCGGTTGTGGCATTTGCGCCAAACCAGTGGCGGCTGGAGCGCGGACAGATGATCCTGATGTCGGCCAAGGGCGACACCTGGCAGTTCGAGGCCGACGACAATGCGCAGTGGCGGCGGGTGCCTGATACCGCCGACCCCCTGATCATGATCCGCGGACAATAGTCTGGAGCAGGACAGCCGGTCTGTCTCGCCCGAAATATTTCCAAAGCGCATGTCGATCCGGCCGCGGCCGGATCGTCGTTCCTTATAGCGAGACGGAATGGCCGGCCTGATGCCGCCAACTCGCAGCACAGGAGTTGTTCATGCGCTTCATGTCCATCGTCACTTCCCCGCAGCCGATGAAGGCCCCGACGCCCGCCTTGATGGAGGCGATGGGCAAGCTTGCCGAACGCGAGATCAAGGCCGGCCGGATGGTCGACATGGGCGGGCTGACCCCGCTGCAGCAGGGGGCACGGGTCTCGATCGAAGGCGGCAAGCTGAGGGTCACCGACGGCCCGTTCGTGGAGGCCAAGGAAGTGGTCGGCGGCTACGCCATATTCGAGTTCCGCGACAAGGCGGAAGCGCTCGCCATGGCCAAGGAGTTCATGCAGCTTCATCTCGACCACATGCCCGGCTGGGAAGGCACCTGCGAGCTGCGCGCCATGGCCGGCCACGGCCTGGAAACGACCTGCGACGTCGAATCCGCCGCGCACGCCTGATGGCGCGGCATAGCCGATCTGGTCGGCGGCGATGACGGCCGCCGACGTTAATCGCACCATCCTGGCGGTCTGGCGCATCGAGCAGCCGCGCCTGATCACCGGGCTGTCGCGGATGTTGCGCGACGTGACGCTGGCCGAAGACCTGACGCAGGAAGCCCTGGTGGCGGCGCTCGAACATTTGCCCGCCACCGGCGTGCCGGAAAGGCCCGGCGCGTGGTTGATGGCAACCGCCAAGCGCCGTGCGCTCGATGACATGCGCCGCCGCAGCATGCTCGCGCGCAAGCACGAGATGTTGATGCGCGATCTGGAGCAGGAGCAGCAGGCGATGCCCGATCCAGACGCTGGCCTGGACGACGATATCGGTGACGAGTTGCTGCGGCTGATCTTTACAGCTTGCCATCCGAAATTGTCGCGCGAGGCCCGCGCGGCGTTGGCGCTGAAGATGATCTGCGGCCTGACGACGGAAGAGATCGCGCGCGCCTTCCTGCAGCCGGAAGCGACCATCGCCCAGCGCATCGTGCGCGCGAAGCGGACGCTGTCGGAATCCGGGCTCGCCTATGAAACCCCGCGCGGCGCGGAGCTTTCGGAACGGCTGGCCTCGGTGCTGGAGGTCGTCTACCTCATCTTCAATGAAGGCTACACGGCCGCTCGCGGCGACGAATGGCTGCGGCCGCAGCTCTGCAACGATGCGCTGCGCATGGGCCGCGTGCTGACGCTGGTCGCGCCGCAGGAACCCGAAGCGCACGGCCTGCTCGCGTTGATGGAATTGAACGCATCGCGCACCGCAGCGCGCACGGATGCGGCCGGCGATCCGATTCTATTGATGGACCAGAACCGGGCGCGGTGGGACCGGCTTCAGATCCGCCGCGGGCTGTCGGCGCTGGCGCGAGCCTACGAACTCGGCGGCGGACCCGGATTCTACGCGCTGCAGGCGGCAATCGTCGCCTGTCACGCCAGAGCCGCCACACCTGATGAAACGGACTGGCCGCGCATCGCAAATCTCTATGCCGAACTCCTGGGCCTGGTGCGCTCGCCGATCATCGAGCTCAACCGCGCGGTGGCGATCGGCATGGCCGAGGGGCCGGCGGCCGCACTCGCGATCGTGGACGGATTGGCAGGCGAGCCTGCGCTGAAAACCTATCACCTCTTGCCAAGTGTCCGCGGCGATCTGCTTTACAAGCTCGGCCGCTTCGCGGAAGCCCGCAGCGCATTCGAGCTTGCGTCAACGCTTGCGACCAACACGCGCGAACGCGAATTGTTGAAGCGGCGCGCCACCGAGGCCGGCGGTGACGCGCCGCAGCTTTGATTTCAGATGAAACGGAACTGTGACCGTTCGCGCCTGGCGAGTTTCGGAATCGCCTGCCCGAGGATGATGTTCTTGAAGTGGTCGGTCTGCTGATGCTCGGCGACGGCCGCTTCGCCCGCGAAAACCTCGTAGAAGAAGAATTCCCGCGGCTTTGCGACGTTCTGGTGAATCTGGAACGCCTTGACGCCAGGCTCGCGCTGCGCCTGCGGCAGAAAATCCTTCAGAAGCTCCGCGACGGTACCTTCTTCGCCCGAATTGACTTCCCAAAAAGCCGTGACGACGAGGTTCTGGTTTGCGTTGTCTGTGGCAGCCATGGTGTTCTCCTGTGAAACATCCAGCACGCGCTCGGTCTCGAGCTCGCGAGGCAATAGCCGATTTCGTGACAAGAATGCTTCGACACAAGTCGAACCGTGATGTCATGGCAAGGCTGGAACTTGTCTGACGATGCGCGCGTTTCTTTGAGCCAAATCATTTTGCCTGGGAGCAAGCAAAGCATTATGACTGCGTGGTGATCGGCGCATGGCTGCGCGAGCCGCGGGAGCGGCTGCAGCTATTTGAGCGGATCATCAATCTGGTTCACCTCGGCGCGCCGCAAACCCGCATTTGCTTCAACACCACGCCGGCCGACACCGCGGAGGCGGTACGGCGATGGGTCGAGCCGGGAGTGCGTCCGCGCTCAGGCCGTGCGGAAGGCGCCGAGCAGGCTGCCGACGATCTTTTGTCCGCGGGTGCGGAGCTTTTTCGGATTCTCCGCCCCGGGCAGCAGCAGCGCGACCTCGCAGATCATCGCATCGACCATCCGGCTCAAGAGCTCGATGTCCTCGAAGTCGAGCTCGCCCTGGCGCTTCAGCGCCGCCAGCGTCGCGGTGAGCAGGGCCATCGGGTGGGCTTCCTCGATCTCCCGGTAGCGCGCATTGCCGAGCACCGCCGGCGCTTCCTGGATCACGATGCGCGCATAGGCTGGTTCGAGGCAGACGTCGAGATAGGCATCGATGCCTTCGGTCAGGCGATCCCACACCTTGCGCTGCGTCTTGGCTCTCGCTTCGATCTTTGCGGCGGCATCGATCTGCAAGGCGACGACCACGGCGTCGAACAGCGCCTTCTTGTCCTCGAAGTGGTGATAGAAGGCGCCCCGTGTCACCCGCGCGGCGCGCGAGATCGCCTCGATCCCCGCCGCTTGATAGCCCTCGCTCGCAAAAGCGTCCCGGCCGGCCGCCAGCAACGCCTGCCTCGTGGCCTCGGTGTATTCCTCGCGGCGGGTTCGTTCGCGGCCGTTTTCCTGCATGCCCCGACATACCACTTGACGCTTATGATCCTATCAACATATAACATACAGTCGGTATGTAAAAAACAGATGGTACGAATTTGGTATAGCCACTTTTGCTTTGGCGGAAGGGCCCCTTGGGAAGGAGGGAATTACATGAACAGCGACCGGATGTTCGAGCTGGCGCAGGCATTGGCGGCGGCAAAAAGCCGGCAGGATGTGCCGGCGGCGTTAGCCGTTCTGCATCACGACATGTTGCTGGAAACCCCGGCCTTCGGCACCAGCGCCCGCGGACTTGCCGAGAACGAGAAGGTGCTGAGCCGCTTCTTCGTCTCGTTTCCCGATTACAACGTCGTGCTCGAAGGCCACGCCGCCAACGACGATACGCTCGTCTGCTGGGGTCATGTACGGATGACCATGACCGGCGATCGCTTTGGCGTGGTACCGAACGGCCGGCGCGCCGAACTTCCCGTATTCATCCAGTTCGCCTTCAAGGACGACCGGATCGCCCGCGAGCGCTTTTTCTTCGACCTGTCGGAGCTGTGCGCGCAGTCCGGCGTCTCGACAGATACGGTTCGGCGCAAGACCTTCGCCGATGCGGCCGCCCGGCAGCAGGCCGCCGAATGACATCCCCCCAGCAGAGCAGGCTTCAAACATGACACGAGATGCGCGCGTCAAACCGGTCGCCGCGATCAGCATGGCGCCATTGTTCGACATCGTCGTCGATCTCAATCCGAAACTGGACATCGGCGACGGCCCGCTCGGCCGCCGCATCCTGTTCGGTGCGGCGGGCGGGAGCTTCGAAGGCCCCAGGCTGCGCGGCGAGGTGGTGCCCGGCGGCGGCGACTGGGCGCTGTTTCGCGCCGACGGTGCCATGTCGCTGGATGTCCGCCTGACGCTTCGCATGCATGACGGTGCGCTGGTGCAGATGAGTTATGGCGGCCGCTGGATCACGCCGCCCGAACTGCGGGCGGAGATGGCCGATCCAGCGAAGCGATATCAGGTCGATCCGTCGCGGTATTATTTCCGTACCAATCCGCTGTTCGAGACCGGGGCGGAGCCATACGCCTGGATGAACGACATCGTCTGCGTCGGATCGGGATATCTGGTGGAAGGCGGCATCGCCTACAATATTTCCCAGATCATCTGATGGATATGCTGTTGGAGATAGTGCGAGCTAGCCGCCAACGTGCGCAGCGATAGCGCGGCAAGCGATCAATTGGGATTGGCGCGAAGGCCCCAAAGGATCAACCCGAACGCAACGATGCCGGTTGGCGCGGCCGGATACATCAGTGCCTGGATCATCGCTTCCTGAAGGTCGCTCCCACGCACCCCCTGGGCTGCGATGGGAATGATCGAGCCGCCGGCTCCCAAAAATGCCGCGACAACAAATCCGGCAATCGTCGCCAGCGCTGAATAGATCAGGAGCCAGAACGCTACTCTTGATGCCGTGGTGCCAAGCTTGAGCATCGGCCACATCAGTCCCATTGTCAGGAACAAGACTCCGGTAAAACCGGATAGCGTGTGGACTGAGCGGCCGAGATTGGGGGCCGCAAGCGCAGGAATAATGAAGCCCTCAAATGACGTGAAGAGAAACAGCACAACGCCGAGTTGAAGAAGATAACGCCCTTGGCGTGACAACATTTCCGATGCGTTCATACCCTTACTCCAGGTATTGGCCTGCAGAAGCGAGGCAAGCCCCGCAAACAATCAGTCGCCGCAAGGAACAGTGGGTGATAGCGGCTTCCGCATTCCGGAGCGAGTGAACTGCCTGTGCGCCGACAGCCGCCTGTCGCAGTCTGTGAACTGTCGGCATCCTCGCCGTTAGGTTCCCCGGACCTTCCAGCCGTCAGGAAGGTTCCGTGACACAAGCCTCAAACCAATCGTCGGAGACGGCCGCTGGTTCCGCAAGGAAGCCGGCGTGCTGACCATGACATCAGGCTCGCATGCCCGGTCCTGCCGATGATGATGCGGTCGTGCACAGCAATGCCGCGCGGGATGGTGATCTGGACGATCGCTTGGTCATCTGGATATCGGCCTGCGATTTCGTGGGATCGCCGGAGGGATGGTTGCCTATTTGGGACATCCACTCCATTTGGCCCGGTGCTGAGTTGTTTCAACGGCTTTGTGCCGTCGCACCCGCCAAATAACAATCAATAACAATAATGAGCTAAAGCACGATGGCGGTTCGACCGCGCCATCGCGCTTTAGTCGCAAATCAATCGAACAGCACCTTGGTTCGCGCCTCGTTGCGGGCCAAGCTGTTGATTTCAGCAAGCGCCATCGCGCCCCTCAGTTCCTCGAGCCGGTCCAGAAATTTGTCGATCAGGTGCTCCGGGCTCATCGAAAGAGCCACGACCCTCATGCGCTCTGCTAGCTGATTCATTATCGATCCCCTCTCATTCCAGAATGAGCTACCCCCTCTCATCCGATGAACCACTCTCTCACGCGTTCGCCAAAGCGCGAAGCGGAGAGTTAATAAATGGTAAATGCAGGCGATGACTGGATCAGCCGCATCCCCATGGAGCGGCGACGCGCTGCCTGCCGATACGCTCGCTTTGATTGATCGCGTTCGTGGCGCGGCTTGTTGAGGATGGATATTGGAGGCGATCCGCGTATCCGGCTGCCCGCATTCACGCGGGCGAAGACGATCTGCGCTGGCGGATGATCGTCCAGATCCAGCCCGCGGCGGCGAGCGCCAGGGCGGCATAAGGGGCCCAGGCTTGTGGCTCTCCCATCGTCCTGAGGGTTATGCCGCTCAGGAGGCACCAGAGAACGGGGATTGGCAGCAGCACTGGCAAGAGCCTGCCGCGAGCGAGGAGCAGAACGCCTGTTGTCGCGATCGCCGTCGGATCCGGCGCGATGCCAAAGACTTCGGACGAGGCCCAGCCGCGTCCCTGCAGCGGCGCAAGCAAGGGCTGTCCGACCAGTGCGAAGGCAAGGATGAGATATCCTATCCAACCGGCAGGCCCGCGCCGGTCGAAGGCAAGACCATTGAGCGAGGATGCGACGAGGAGCAACACGCCTTCAACGACGAAAGCCGGCGCGACATAGGCGGCAGCCCAGTTGATGGTCGCGTAGCGCTGCCACAGGAAGGACCACCCGACGAAGATCCAAAGGATCGCGAGGATGAGCGTGAGCCAGCGTGCCCAGGTTCCCGGCCGCCACGCGATGAGCAGGATGATGGTGAGGCCGGCGGCGAGCGTCAGTACGTGCAGCGGCCAGAGCGCCGCATTGTGCGATTCGAACATGCGCCAGTAGACGCGCGGCGAAAACAGCAGGAAATCCCCTGCCCGGTAGGTCCACCACTCCGACATCAAAGAGCCTTCACATGGGCCGAGATGCGCTCCCGCATGGCCGGATCAGGCATGGGGCCGGCGGCGGCCGAGAGGTTTTCACGCACGTGGTCGACGCGGGTGGTCGCCGGGATTGCGACGGTGACGGCCGGGTGAGAGAGGATGAACTTCAGCATGAGTTGCGCCCAACTCGACACGCCGAGTTCGGCCGCCCATTCGGGCAGCGACTTACCCTGAAGCCGTTGGGTCAGCGCGCCCTGCCGGAACGGCCGGTTGACGATCACGGCGATGCCGCGCTCCGACGCCAGCGGCAGCAGCCGCGCCTCCGCCTCGCGGTCGGCGACGTTGTAGGAAAGCTGCACGAAATCGATAGGCTCGTTCCGCATGATCTGTTCGACGAGATCGTGCCGGCGGCCTTCGGATGTGGTGATGCCAACGTAACGCACCGTGCCGGTCGCCTTCATCTGGAACAGCGTCTGCAGATGCGCTTTCCAGGCGAGAAGGTTGTGAACCTGAACGAGGTCGAATTTCGGCACACCCCAGAAGCGACGCGATTGCTCGATCTGGGGCGGGCCTGCCGCGCCTGAGGACGTCCAGACCTTTTCGGCCGAGAATAGCGCGGAGGGGCGCCCGAGCTTCTGAAGGCCGTAGCCTATCACGGGCTGCGACGAGCCATACATGGGCGAGGAGTCGATCATGCGGCCGCCGCTCTCGAAGAAGGCGGCCATGACACGAGCGCATTCGTCCCTGAGCGCCGGATCATTGCCGACGTTGAAGGTGATCCAGGTCCCTAATCCGACGATCGGTATCTCCTCGCGGGTCGAGGGTATCGGACGGCGGGCGGGTGCGTCTGCCTGAGCATGCAGTGCGCTCGGCAAGAGCGCAGTTGCGGCTGTTGCCGTGGAGGCTTGCAGGAACGTTCGGCGTGTGGTCCGCATCCGATGCTCCATCATCGCGGCGAGCGAAACTCCCGCGCAAAAGGCGCAGAAACACCGCCGCCAGCTCTGCAATACAAAATTGCAGATTAAGGCATTGGATCAAATATGTAGTCGCGTCCCGAGCTCAATCTACGATGCACCGCTGATATCGCCAGGTGAAATTCGGTCCTCTCAAACTTGCGTGACCGCTCCTGCCGACGATGATATTGACCGGGCGCTGCGATGAGCCGGCGTCGATGTGGTTGATCGAACGGCATCCGACCCTCAACGCAACCAATCATCGAGCCGCACTGCGATCAGGGCTGGCGAGCTGTTGCGAGCCCTCGCGCTTATTCGTCTTCGTCGGGGTCTCTGACGACCGGAGGCTCCTCGTCGTCCGGTTCGGTGTCGTTGTCTTCGTCCTCATCATCATCATCATCATCGTCGTCATCGTTGGGGACACGCGGCGGCAGCGCGCCCATGATGGTGACGAGTCTCCACTCGGCCGCGGAATAGTTCTCAGGGATACGCTGGGTCATGGTCGGCTCCTTTGCTGGATTTCGCGACAATCATGTTATGGCCGCAAGCGGCCATTGAACCGGATTTGAGGGGGCGCACTCGCCAAGCGGCGCTTTCGTTGCCTACGATTCACGTAATCCAGAACGCCGCAGCATTTCTGAGCGTTCCCTCAATGCGCGCTGAAGGTGAGACCGGCGCGCTCCTCCAGACGCTTGCGCAACGCCGGACCCATCAGCGCCCCCGGCGTCCAGGCGCCGCCCTCGCCCTGCACGTCGCGCACGAGGCAGAGAGCGCTCTCGGCGATCATCTTGCTGGTCGAGCCGTAGCCCGGATCGCGGTCGCCCGTGACTACCGCCTCGACCCGTCCGCCATCCGGCAACTCGCCCCGGAAGAGGATGTCGTAGAAGCCCTTCTCGCGCTCTTCCCGAGAAGGACCTCCGCCGGGTTTGAGACCGCCAGTCCTGAACAAGGAAACCATCGTGGCGAGCGTCTCCGTCGCTACGCCGGCGATTTCCCCAAAACCCGGCGCGACCATCATCTCGTCGTAAACGAAGTCCGCGCCGTAGGGATGACCCAACAGGAAATTCGTGCGGTGCACGTTCTTGGTGTTGATCGGCGCCATTGGGAAAGGCACGAGCCATACATTCAGGCTCGGGTCGTATTCGGGGACAAGGCCCGACGGCTGAGATGGCCCGGTGAATCCCGGGGTCAGCGCGAAGGGATCGCTCAGCAGCCGGATCAGGGCGGGGTCACGCGCGGCGGCGGCCAACGTCGCCTGAGCGCTCGCCGCGGTGCCGCCTGACATGCCGCCTTTCACCTTGCGCAGGCGGGCTTTGACCCGCCGCGCCGGGCGTCCGAACTTCTCGCGCGCCTTCTCCTGCAACGTGAACACGCCGAGATCGAACGGGATGGAATCGAAGCCGCAGGAGAAGACGATGCGCGCGCCGGTCCGTTTCGCCTCTTCGTGATGGGCGTCGATCATGCGCCGCATCCAGGCCGGCTCGCCGCACAGATCGACATAGCCGGTGCCCGTCGCCGCGCAGGCCGCCACAAGCTCGGGACCGTGGAGCTGATAGGGCCCGACCGTCGTGATAATCACGGCCGCACGTTCGCACATCGAACGCAGGCTGGCCGGCTCGGCGGCATCCGCCTTCACCAAAGGCAAATTGTCTGGTGCGCCGATATCGGCACGCACCTTCTGGAGCTTGTCGGTCGAGCGTCCAGCGATCGCCCAGGACGGAGCATCATCGCCGCGATAGAATGTCGCCAGATATTCGGCGATCAGACGGCCGGTGTAACCCGTCGCGCCATAGACGATGAGGTCGAAGTCCCGCTTCACGACGTTGATCCTCCTCGAGATCCGGAAGAGCTGTCTTCAGACCGTGTCGCAGGACACGGGGACACTCAGCACGAGCAGCAAGCGCCATTTGAGGAGCGGCCGCTTCGTTGAACCGTCCCATCGCGTTTGACAGAGGGTACCACAGTTCCTGCCTTGGGGGCGCAACGTCCGGTCAGGATCATTCGCGTCGGTTTGACCGGAGCCAGTTTCGCACCGGAACCCATTTGTCCCGCTGACGCAACAGTCCTGAACGGGGAACGAATGGCATCGGGGCTTCGTTTTCCCAGCAGATCGGAAACTCGGACGAGCGCTCGTTTGCAGCAGGTCCATCACTCATAACGGAGCCTTGAACTGCGCAGTTCGAAAGTACCGCGTCGAAAAAATGCTGCGAGGAAAACGGAGGAGATTCACATGCACAGCATTAGAAAGAGCAGGTTCCTGCTGACCACAGCAGCGCTGCTCGCCGGCGTCAGTCTGGCGGCGGCGCAGGGCATGCGTGAGGGTGGCGGCGGTGGCGGAATGGGTGCCGGCGGAGGAGCAGGTGCCGGGGGCGGAACAAGCGCCGGTGGAGGAGCCGGTGGCGGTGCCGCCGAACAGAGGCAGTCGGGAGGTGGAATTTCGCAGGGCGCAGGCGGGGCATCCCGCAGTGAAGGGATGACGCAAGGCCGAGCAGGCGGCCGGGCGGAAAGCCCTGCTGCTGCGCCATCGCGCGCACAGCGTAGCGAAGGAATGAGAGAGGGCGGCCGCGCGATGGATAGGGGCGAGCGACAGATCGGCGCGGATCGGTCGCAGCGCGGGCAAAGGGATCAGACCGTGGGGCAAGGTCGCGGCGAGCGCGATCAACTGCGTCAGTCAGAACGAAAGGCGCAGGACCAGTCCTATGGTAAGCAAAAGGACCAGACCGTGGGGCAAGGCCGTGGCGAGCGCGACCAGACGCGTCAGTCCGAACAAAAGGCGCAGCAAAAGCAAACGCCGGCAACCGCAGAGACAACCCAGCAGCGCCGTGACCAAACCGGTGCGGCAACGGCGGGTCCGAATGCAAGGCCGGGTACGACGACGGGCACCGGCGCCAGGCCAAGTGCTCCTTCCCAAGGTCAGGCGCAGCAGGGTCAGTCCACAACGACCGGCGCCAACACCCAGGGACAGACCAGTGTGCGGGCAGAAGGCCAGGGCGCGGCTGCTCAGAGCATGTCGGGCCGCGTGTCGGTGACTTCACAACAGCAGACAACGCTGCAGCAGTCGGTGCTTGGCTCGCGCGACGTGGCGCGGGTTAACTTCAACTCCATCAACTTCCGGGTCAACACCGGCGTCGTGGTGCCACGGCATGTCTCCTTTGTGTCGGTCGCGGCATTCCCCGTATTGATCGACACGTTCCCGGCCTACCGCGACTACAGCTTCTTCGTTGTGGAGGACGAGATCGTGTTCGTGGATCGGAGCCGGAGGATCGTGGACGTTGTCCCGGCCGGACCGAGGACGCGGTTCACGGGTCGTGGCCGCATCGGCGGCGGCAGCGTCGCCGCGCTCGATCTGAGCCCCGACGAAATCCGCGTGGTGCAGCGGGTGCTCATCCAACGCGGTTTGCTGACTGGCAGAGCGGATGGCGTGTTCAGCGCCCGGACGCGCGAGGCTTTGATGGTCTTCCAGCGGCGGCAGGGCCTGCAGGCCAGCGGCACGATTGATACACGCACTGTTGCCGCGCTCGGAGTGTCCAACAAGATAAGCGCCACTCAGAACCAGTCGACGACGGCCGGCCAGCAGCCATCGGCGCGGCAGAACGTGACCGGCCAGAATACCGGTCAGGCTAATGCGCCTGCCCGGCAGAACGAGCCTACGACAACGGGTCAGGCTGGACGAAACCAGCCGGCAACTACCGGCCAGGCCGGCACGCAACGGCCTCCGGCCGGTCAGACGACTGGACAGGCCCCGGCGCGAGGCGGCAATCAGCCGAGCGCCAACCAGCCGTCGGGGCAGACCAACCAGAACAACAATGCGCCGGCACCTGCGATGAAGAACCAGTCTGATCAGGGCGGTTCAGGTCGCAAGTATTGAGATCATCTTGAGCCCCGCTTCGGCGGGGCTCTTGTTTGTTCCCGCTTTGGGCGAGACATGTCCTCGCGCGGTTACGGCTCTCGCGGTCAACTTCTGGTGTGGGTCGGTTCGGCGGACAATTCGGCGAAATCTACTTTCATTTATCCAACCGAGACCCGACACTAACTGGCCCTCGGCACGAAAGATCAATCCAATTTCTTCTTAGGACCGATGCGGATAGGCGAGGCACCGTCGCGACCGGTCGTTGCAAACCTCGGCAAGTCATCGAGCGCCTCGAACCAAGGTAGTTGTTCGTTAACGAAGACATGGCAGCTCGGCGACGCATAATTCGTATCGAGCAGCGACACCGCATATATGTGAATTTCTGCCTCTATCCGTTCATTCTCATATGTGAGGGGTGACCCACAATTCTCACAGAAACCACGCCGAACGCCTGGCGAAGAATGGAAATAGCGCGGCGCGCCCTTCGTGAACGCGAACGCGCTGCGTGGGACTGAAATCCATGTCGTTATTGGGGAAGAGGTTGCTCGTCGACAACTCTCGCAATGGCAATGCACCGTCCAGTTCGGTGCCCCGGTGTATTGGAAAACAATCGAGCCGCACAAACATTTGCCAGACACTGAGTTGGCATCCATTGCCGCACCTTGTTCCTGTAGAGGACAGTTCGATTGTGCCGATTGACCATCGTGTGTCAACGATGTCGCCTACTGTGAAGGTTTTCGGACGCCGGCGCCGGCGTACGCCGCGCTACCGTCATGGGCCGGCATCCGAAAACCTTCAAAGGAGACCTCAGCACGAAGCCAGTCGTTGCCTTGGTGGATCGACTGAACGCAGCAAACGCGATTGCCGGCCTGGAGCTTTCCAAACTACGGTTGCTTCCGAAGCTGCTGCGCTTGACCTCTCAGCGTCTCCGAAGGACTTTCCCCAAAATACGTGCGGTAGGTGATCGAGAACCGGCCCATGTGGGTGAACCCCGTGCTCATGGCAATCTCGGTGACATTCGCTTCCGGGTCGGCCCGCAGCAAGGCCTGGCGAGCTTGCCTCAAGCGGGCGTTCCGCAGGTAGCGCATCGGCGAGACGCCCTTGAAATCCCTGAAGTGCATAAAGAGTGTTCGGCCCGCGACCCCGGTCGCCGTAACGAGGTCGGCCACTGTGACTGCCTGATCGAGGTGGGCTTCGATGTAGTCGACCGCGCGCCTTACGTCACGCGGCGCAATCGGCCTATCGAGGCGTCGCAGCGCGTTGCTGTAATTGTGCGGATGCGACAGCAGCAGTGCGGTCATAATGAACTGCTCGAACTGGCTCATCGTCGTCGGGCTCCAGAGCACCGATCCCGCCTGTTCCAGGTCCGCGACGGCCATCAGCACGTAGCGTGCCAGGCTGCGGCCGTACCCCGCGGCGAGGTCGATGGTGGGCGCAAAGTCGAGGGGAGCGGTTGGTGGCTCGCCGAGCAGGGCGGCAAGCTGACCTGTAAGGCTGGATTTGGTCAAAGACAGTTGGATGCGGCTGCTATCGGCCTCCGATACCAGCCGACATTTCTCGCGCGTCGGCGAGATGATCGTGGCAAGGTTCGGATCGCAAACGACGTTGTCACGGCCAATGGTGGCTTCAAGTTGCCCGCGAAGCGGCAGGTGGATCCAGGTGTCGGTGCGGGCGGGGCTCGGAGACAGGACAACCGATGCGCCGCCGTATTGCACGTAGCCCATGTAGAAGCCCGGCGTGTAAACGCCGTTGAGGCGCGCATCGAGCTGGCGGGCCTGCCGCCCTGCGATGTCGAAGCGGTAGCCTTTCGCGCGCAGGAACGCACCGGTCTCTTCCACATTGCGGCTGTGGAAGATGGGCATCTGCTCCAGAAGCGGCGCTGTGCCAAGCTGCATGCTCGCCTCCGTGTTGATCGAGCATACCACGCATACCGAGGGCATGGGCATCGGGGGCCGGGAATGTTCCGATCATTCTTGCAGTTTTTGGATAATGATCGTTGGTTCCTGGAAGGCGATTTCCACGTTTTACGCGCTTTCCGGATAGAACCTCGCGGCATCAGGATATCCAGCAACCAAATGCGCCAGTTAAGCTTCGCGCCCAACGGGGAGGGAAGCGTCGTGACTGCAGGGCATGTTCACAGAATAGCTCGTCGCCAATTTCTGCGTGAATCGGCTGCAGCGGCTCTGGCCGCATCTGCGTGCGTGACTTCGCTGCGACCGGCAAGAGCAGCCGTCCATATGGTACCGGTCCACAAATCAGGCAGCCTCGAGACCCTGGTCGTAAGCGACGGCCATTTCTTCCTTCCAGCGGGCTTCCTCGTGACGCCGGACTCTCCGCCCGCCGAGCGCGAAGCCGCCCTGAACGCAGCCGGACAAACCGGCGAACGGCTCCAGCTCGTGAACACTGTCGCGGTGATCCGTAGCCAGTCCGATGTGGTCCTGGTCGACACGGGCACCGGCCCGCGCCACCAGCCCACGGCGGGAAAGCTTGCGGAGAACCTCGAAGCTGCCGGCATTCCACCGGCGGCCGTTACCAAGATCGTCCTGACCCACGGCCATCCCGACCACCTCTGGGGCATCCTCGACGCGGATGACAACCCGATCTATCCGAATGCGAGCTATTTCGTTTCGGCCGTCGAATGGAACCTTTGGGCCGACCCGGATGTGATGCGAAGGTTGCCGGCAGTCTTGGCAACCAGCGATCGCATCACCAATGGCGCCAAGAACCATTTCTCGCACGTCAAGGACAAGATAAGGACGGTACGGGATGGCGATGAGATTGTCAGTGGCGTGCGGGTCATCGATACGCCAGGGCATACGCAGGGCCACATCTCGGTCGAGATCGCCGGTGGGGATGGTCTCGTCATCGTTGCGGACGCGCTTACGCATGCTGTGATCTCATTCCAGCATCCGTCGTGGCCGGTGCCAGTCGACCATGAGCCTGATCGGGGCATCTCGACCCGCCTGCGCCTGCTTGATCGACTCGTCGTTGACAAGCGCCGGCTGATCGGCGCTCACCTGCCGTTCCCTGGCACCGGCTTTGTCGAGCGCAAGAATGGCGCCTATCGCTTCGTTCCGACTTGAAGCTCGCGCAAAGTCGAATTGAGCGTCATCGCTTTTGGGAGGCGCAGCAAGATGGCTGATCAATGGCTATTCAAGAGCGAGACTTACGATAACTGCAATTGCGCTATGAATTGCGGTTGCCAGTTCAACCTGCCGAGTACCCATGGCTACTGCCAGTCGGCCTTCGTCGGCACCATCGTCGAAGGCCACTTCAATGATACGCCGCTCTCGGGCCTGAACTGGGCGGGGCTGTACAAGTGGCCTGGCGAAATCAAGGACGGAAACGGCCGGCGCCAGATCGTCATCGACGAGCGTGCAGATGAAGCTCAACGGATCGCGCTTGAAACGATCATCTCGGGCGAGGCATGCAAACCATTGAGCAATCTTTTCGCCGTATTCGCGTCCACCTGCTCAGAATTTTGCGAGACGTTGTTCCTGCCGATAGATCTCGACGCGAACTTGGAACTCAGAACCGCAAGGGTAGAGATACAAGGCGTCATGCGGAGCACCGGCCGGCCGAAGATCAACGAGTTTACTGGGCAGCCATTCCACATTGCGCTGGCGCGTCCTAGTGGCAGTTTCGAGTTTACCTATGCAGAAATCGGGTTGGGTACCACGTCGGTCACAGGTGACATGGAGATGGCGTTCGAAGATTCATGGGCGCATTTTTGCGTTCACCACTTCAATCAGGATGGCTTGGTCAGGCACAGATCAAGGCTCACGGCATGGCTTGGCACATGACCCCCCGCGTTCCCGCGAATGACGTCAGCGCCGATGGCTCAGAACGATCCCGCTACCGAGCCGAGCGCGATGACGGCAGCGAGGGCGACGAGTGCGCCGACGATACTGACCATGACGATGTCGCGATAGCTCTCCCGGTGCGTCGATCCGCAGACGGCGAGCAGCGTGACGACAGCGCCGTTATGAGGCAGGCTGTCGAGCGTACCCGAACTGATCACCGCCACGCGATGCAGCAGCGCGGGATCGAGGCCGATCTCCGCCGCGCGCGCCATATACGTCCCTCCGAGTGCGTCGAGCGCAATGGTCAGCCCGCCCGATGCCGAGCCTGTGAGCGCGGCGAGCACATTGGTCGCCACCGCGAGCGAGACCAGCGGTCCGCCGCCGATACCGAGCACGGTGTCGCGCACGACATCGAAGGCGGGCATCGCCGCCACCACGGCGCCGAAACCGACCAGGCTCGCAACGCTCAGGGCCGGCAGTACGGCGGCGTTGGCGCCGGCGTCCATGGTTGCGCGCAGGGCCGGCAATCGCCGATGGCTGACGGCGAGGACCGTCACGATCGCGCAGGCGAGGGCTGTGATGACAGCCCATACGCCGCCGACGGCAGCGAGCGACGTTTCGCCCCAGCGAGCATCGGCGAGAAAGCGGGTGTCGAGCGCCGGCAGGATGAGCAGCGACATCGCGAGATTGACGAGAATCACCACAATGAGCGGCAGTCCCGCGAGTGCAACCGACGGCGGCGCGTCGGTTGCCGCACCGTATAAGATCTCCGCCGGATCGAACTCCCGCGCGGTGGTGGCGCGTTCGCGCAGCTTTTCGTCGGTGGCAAGATGGGCGGAAGGCATGGGAACGCCGTCGCCGAAGCCTTCGCCGCTCTTTCTTGAGTTGGCCTCTTCGCGGTTGAGCCACCACAGGCCGAAGCCGAGCATGATCAACGATGCCAGGATGCCAAGGCCGGGTGCGGCGAACGGCGTGGTGCCGAAGAACGGCATCGGGATCGCGTTCTGGATCGATGGCGTGCCGGGCAGCGCCGACATGGTGAAGGTGGAGGTGCCGAGCACGATCGCCGCCGGCATCAGCCGCCGCGGAATGCCGGCGTTGCGAAACAGCTCGTGCGCCATCGGTGCGAGCACGAAGAAGGCGACAAACAGGCTGACGCCGCCATATGTGACGAGCGCTCCGGCGAGCACCACGGCGAGCACGGCCCGCCGCGTGCCCAGCCGCTGCGTCATGAAGGCCGCGATCGCGGCGACCGAGCCGCTGTCCTCCATCAGTTTGCCGAACAGGGCGCCGAGCAGAAACAGCGGAAAGAACTGGGCCAGAAAGCCTGCCGCGCTGACCATGAAGGTCTGGGTCCAGTGGGCCAGCAGCGGCTCGCGGGAAAACAGTGCGGCAACCAGCGCGGCAAACGGCGCGAGCAGCAACACGCTCCAGCCCCGATAGGCGAACAAGATCAGCAGGCCGAGCCCGATCAGGATGCCGAGAAGTCCCAGCAGCGTCATCGCCCTCAGCACTCCGCAAGCAGCGCATCGATATCGGCGGTGGAGCGCCGGCCGAGGTCGTCAGCATGCGCCTTGAGGAATGCGTCGGCGCTCTTGCGTCCCTCTTCCATAAGCAGCGAAACGAACTCCCATTCAGCATTGAGTTTCGATGATGCACCGAACGCCGTGAGTGTGTCGGTCATGATCCGGTGCGTGCGCATTCCGGCCCAGCGCGCGCCCTCGCCGTGCCCGGGGTCCGCCACCTGGCGCAGCAGCGCGATCATGCGCAATTCCTTCATGAGCGGCGAGTTGAAGGAGATTTCGTTGAGGCGGTTGAGAATTTCGTTCGCCGTGCGCGGCGGTTTCGGTCGTTCGCGCGGATTGATCTGCACCAGGATGGCGTCGTGAGCGTCGCTTTCTCGCACCAGCGGCGTGAGGGTCGGATTGCCGGCATAGCCGCCATCCCAATAGGGTTCGCCGTCGACCTCGATCGCCTGGAACATGGTTGGTAGACAGGCCGAGGCAAGCAGGACGTCGGCCGTGATCTCCGCGTTGCGGAAGATGCGGCCGCGGCCGGTGCGCACGTTGGTCGCGGTGACGAACAGCCTGATTGATGCCCGCGCCAGTCGGTCGAAATCGATGCTTTTGGCGAGGATGGCACGCAGCGGGTTGAGGCCGAGCGGATTGAGATCATAAGGCGAAAGCACACGGGCCATCAGGTCCATGGCGACATAGGCGGGTGACGTGTCGAGCGTCCAGCGGCCCATTAGTCGGTCGAGCGGCGAGCGCTGCAGCGGGCTGAATGCGGCAGCGTCCGACACGCCTCGCCAAAAGGCCGCGAGCGCCGCCCGCGCGCCATCGGCACCGCCTTGCGTCCATCCGTCGGCCACCAGGGCTGCATTCATCGCGCCCGCCGACGTGCCGGAAATTGCCTCGATCCGCAGCCACGGCTCCTCGATCAGCCGGTCGAGCACGCCCCAGGTGAAAGCGCCGTGGGAGCCTCCGCCCTGCAAAGCGAGGTCCACCAGGACAGGTTCGCGCGCTGTTTCGTCCATCATCACCCTCGTTGATCGGAGATGAAACGACACTCAACTCAGGACGCTCCGATACTTCCCCTCGACCCTTCGTAAGATCGGCGCAGCAGTGCGAACAGGCTGCCGCCCGTCGCTGCGCCCAGCAGGTAGGCGACGGCGACCAGCACTGCGAGCGGCACGCGGGCATTCAGGCCGAGGAAGGACATGGTGACGACCTCGAAGTTCTGCAGTGCGAAGATGACGGTCGCAGCGACGAACAGAATGATGACGGCGAGGTAGATCCAGCGCATGGGCGCCTCCTTTTCGTCGATCAAGGGACTGCGCTGCGCAGTCCGCCAACCATATCTCAGCGAGCGCGGCGCAGGCCGAAGCCGAGCCCGATCCAGCCGGCGCCGGCCATGATGAGATCGATGGCGAGGAACAGGCCGAGGATATAGAGACTCGAAACCGGCCAGCGCAGCAGGATCAGTACGCCGAGCAGTAGCGTGATCACGCCGGATAGCGCCACCCAGATCCAGGGCGTTTCCCGTTTCATGCTGAACGCCAGCACGATCCGCATGATGCCCGAGACCAACAGCGATGCGCCGAGAACGAGGGTCAGTAGCACCGCGGCTAGCAGCGGGTTCTGGAACGTGACGAAGCCGGCGATGATGTAGAGCACGCCGAGCAGGGCCCAGAGCAGGAATTTGCCCCAGCTCTTGATCTGGAAGGCGCCAAACACCTCTGCGACGCCGGCGACGATCATCATCACGCCGACCACGAGGACGCTCACGAAGGTGGCCATCGCGACGCTGCCAAGTGCGATAAACCCGGCGATGAGATAGACGACGCCGAGTGCGACGATCCAGCCCCACTTGGCGCGCAGCGGCGCCGTATCCGAACCGGCCTGAGGGCTTTTTACGGTGTCTGAAGTGCTGGTCATGAGGTCCTCCGATGCGAAAACCTATCCGACGTTAGTTTGTCGGGCCCTCGACGCGGAAGCATCGCGCCGCGGAATGTTCGACGCGTGGATACTAGCGCAACTGCGCGTTGCGATCACCTGATTTTAATATCGTCGGTCGTGATTTTCATGGTGCGAGGTCGCGCTGGGGGTGATCGTGCAGCAGACCCTGTGCGCGCACTAGCGTATTGACGTGGCTCCCTTTTCGGCGTCACGCCTTCGCGGGAAGGACAGGGGGCTGTAGTTGATGATCATTCGTGATGATCCTGCGGCGGCCTTTTTCCCTCTCCCTACGGCAACCTCGGCCACGGCGAATCAGACAGCGGCGTCTGCAGACGTTCGTCTCTTTGTTGCGCGCAGGAAGTGGAGGCTGAGCCACCGCAGCGGTCCGCCGTCCAGTTCATCCAATCCCTCGTCCAACAGCGGCTCGCTCAAGCTGTATAGGTCGAAGAGCCCATGCCGGCCGTGTTTCGCGCTCCAGTGACTTCGTGCTTCGAGATTGCCGGCGTAGTCGATCAGCAGCAACCGGCCGCCGTATCTGAGAACCCGGGACGCTTCACTGAGACAAAGCCGGCGCCGGCTCGGCGGGATCATGTGCATCACGGTCGTGATCGTAACGAGATCGAAGCGGCCGTCTTCGAACGGCAGCCGAGCCGCATCCGCGTGATGAAACGCGATGTCAACGCCGGCGCGGTGGACCTTGCGGCGTGCGGTGGCGAGCATGTTCTCGGAGACGTCGACACCGACGACCGAGCCGCCCGGCTGCGCTCGACGGTAAGTTGCGATCGCCTGCGTGCCCGTTCCGCATCCGATATCCAGCACGCAGTGACCCGGGGCGACGCCCGCAAGGTCAAGCAGTTCCTGCCGATACTGCTGCTCCCGCCCTCGCGTAAGGATCCGCATCAGCAGGTCATAGATGCGCGGAAATCCGATGCCACGGTTTGCCTCGGCGCCGGCCGATTTGCCGCCGGCTTCGGCGATATCCGTATTTCGCAACGGTTGATCACCCATGGCCTGTCCGTTCTCGATTACGCAACCGCCAGGCGGCCGGGCTTGGCGGCGGCCGTTCGCAGCTTTGCCGCAATTGCAAAATGCACGAAGAGAAAGATCGGAACGACCATCCCCGGCACGAGGACTCCTGGCACCGTGGTCATGACCAACGTGCCGGGTTCTTCGGTGAAGATACGAAACGGTGTGCCAGGCATTGAGAGCAATCCGAGCGAAACTGCCACGACAAGGTCGAGAGCGCCGAACGCGTTCCAGGTGACGAGCAAAATCCGGGGTACGCCAAGATTGAGTGCCAGCGTCGCCGCCAGCGCGATCGCGAATGCCGCTGTAAGCATGTCGCCGATCCCGGCGACTGGCGCGAACGGCGCGGACAAGCGGCCGTCCGCATAGAACAGTAGAAAGACAACGCCGCCCAGTCGCCCCGCATGCACCCCAACCAAGGCCGCCAGCGGCACGGCGAGAACGGCACTGCGGAATTCGGGGACAAGAGACCAGCCTCCGAAGAGGAGCGCGAGGATCGTGGCGAACGGCAGTAGCGTGCCCGGCATCGGGCCAAAAACTCCCGGTGCGAGCCAGCCGAACGCGGCAATCGCGACTACAAACCCGAGCCATGCCGCCGCCGCCGCGAACAGGGCGAGCTTTGCCGCGGCCGATAGCGGCGATAATCCGACCAGCGTACCGACGATGGTTGCGTACAGCGCCGCAACGAATATGGCAGCGATGATATCGAGCATGGTGTCCTCCTTTTGCTCGCATCAGGACAGGGTGTATAATGATGAACACCATGTTCGGTATGGTCCACGGACGACCGACGAGCGATGTTCGCTATCGGACAATTTCGAGAAATTGTCCGGGAATTTATGGCTTTGATAGATGGCCGAGGTGATCGATCGCCGCGCGCTACGTACCCGCAAGGCGCTGCACAGCGCGCTCATGTCCTTGATTCTGCGCAAGGGCTACGAAGCCACTACGATTCAAGACATCATCGACGAGGCCGATGTCGGCCGCTCTACCTTCTATGGTCACTACACCGGCAAGGAAGACTTGTTGCGGAATGGCTTTCAGATTCTGCGCCGCGAGCTCACGGATGCACAGCGCGCTGCCCGCACCGGGACTGATGGAGCGCAAGACGAACCTCTGGGCTTCAGCCGCGCCATGTTCGAGCACGCCGCCGGCTACGCGGACGTCTACCTTGCGATGGTCGGTGGACGCGGAGGCGTCGTGGCGATCGGCGAACTTCGCAAGGTTCTCTCCGAGTTCGTGCGTAAGGAGCTGCCGGCGGCGCGGGACGACGGCGCCGTCTCGCGCGAACTGGTGGTGCAATTTGTCGTCGGCACGCTCTTGACGGTGCTGACGTGGTGGCTTGAGCGAAGGCCCGGACTGACGCCGGCTCAGGCCGACGCGATGTTCCGCCGTTTGGCGCTCAATGGTGCAGGGGCATCGATCCGAACCAGGTCGCGTGTTGGGTGAGCTTCGCCGCGTGGCGGCCAGTGCCATGTGGTGGCCGGCTCTTCCAATGCGGTGGTCCGCCCCGCTAAGACAGCAGCCCAAGACTCCTGAAGCTCGCGTACCCGTTCTTGCCGACGATGATGTGGTCGTGCACGGAAATGCCGAGCGGCTTTGCGATCTCGACGATCGCCTTGGTCATCTGGATATCGGCCTGCGAGGGCGTGGGATCGCCGGAGGGGTGGTTGTGGACCAGAATCAATGCGGTAGCCGATAGTTCGAGCGCCCGCTTGATCACCTCGCGCGGATAGACCGGGGTGTGGTCGACGGTGCCGGTCTGCTGCACCTCGTCTGATATCAACTGGTTGCGCTTGTCGAGGAACAGCAGGCGAAACTGCTCCTTGTCGGCAAACGCCATGCCGCTGCGGCAATAATCGATCACGTCGTTCCAGGACGACAGCGCAATCTTGCGCTTGATCTCGCCTTTCGCGACGCGGTTGGCGGCGGCGGCCAGCAGTTTGATCTGGTTGACCGAAGCCTCGCCGATGCCGTCGACCTCGCGCAGCCGCGCCACCGGCGCGTGAATGACTTCGGCGAACGAGCCGAATTTCTTCAACAGCGCCTTCGCCAACGGCTTGGTGTCGCGGCGGGGCAGGGCTGGGAAGAGCGCCATCTCCAATAATTCGTAGTCGCTCAGCGCCTCCGGACCGGCCGCATAGAAGCGCTCGCGCAAGCGTTCGCGGTGGCCGTGATAGTGCGGCGTATCGGCGGGTTGATCCGGGGGATTGCTGGTCTTGGCTGGCATCGGCCGTAAACATGCCGTGCTGCCCAGCTTTTGCAACCCGGAATTGCGGGTAGCTGAGGAAAAGGCGCCGTGCAGAGCACGGCGCCCTCGGGTCGTTCAGAACTTGCCGCTTGCCGCGATCAAGCTTTCACGGCCGCGAACGCATAGCCGTTGCCGTCCTTCGACAGCGTGCCGACATTCGGGAAGCCGAAATGATAGCCGGCGATCATGCCCTTTTCGGCGATGACGCGATCGAAGAACGCGCGCCGCGTGGCTTCCGCCTTCGGTCCGTCCGAATCGAACATCGAGAACCAGCCGGGATTCTTGACGAACAATTGGTGGATACCCGTCACATCGCTCTGGATGAACAATTGCTGCCCGCCCGAGGCCACCAGGAACGACATGTGGCCGATGGTGTGGCCGGGCGTGGCAATGGCGCGCACGCCGGGGACCAGTTCAGCGCCATCGACATATTGCTTGATGTTCTTCCAGGTCGGGAAGGTCGACTGAATGCGCCGCACATTGCCGCGGGCAGCCTCCGGCATCTTCTCCACCAGCGCCGGATCGGTCCAGAACTTGTACTCCACCTCGGGCATCAGGATTTCCGCGTTCGGAAATACCTGCGCGTTGGTCTCCTTCACCCACAGGCCGGAGATGTGATCGGGATGGAAATGCGAGATCACGACGGTGGAGACAGCAGCCGGATCGAGGCCGGCCGCCTTCATGTTGTTGGCGAGCTTGCCCACGGTCGACGGGCCATTGCTTCCGAAGCCGGTGTCGAACAGCACGACCTTGCCGCCGGTCCGGATCGCGGTGACGGTGAAGGGATTGTCGAACTTGTCGGGGCCGATTCCGGCGGCCGTCAGCGCCTTCTTGACGTCGTCCAGCGAGGCGTTCTTGACGAAGTTGGCATCGAGAGCACGCTCAACACTGCCCTCATGCAGGCTGAAGACCTCGATCTCGCCGACCTTGTATTTGAGGCTGTCCGCGGCCCGCTGCGCCTGCGCCGCCCCGATGAATGACACAGGCCCCTGGAGGCCGAAAACGAGCGCTGCCCCAGTGCTCCTGAGAACCAGATCGCGACGTGAAATTTCAAACATTGCCCATGCTCCCTTGGTTGATCCCTTGCCCGCCAGAGACTTCTGTTCCGAAGGGCCCCACGCTACGTGCTACACCACACAACCCGGGATATTCCGGTGTCATTGCAGCTCAATGACAAGGCGTGTTGCCGCAATGCGGCGCGGGCTTGGCGAGGCAGGGCTTTCAGCACATGCGAGGCATTTGCAAACAAGGCTCGCGGCCGGGACGGTCCACGCGGAAAGCCTCGATGAAACGGCCCGCGAGAAGGACGATACGTGCGATGAGGCAGGCCGCAACGAGTTCCGCCAGAGGGCGGCGTTCCTCCGCCCAATCGTCAGCTCCCTGCGCGGGAGAGCCAGGCACCGGCCCAACTACGTCGTAACCAGCGGTTTCTCGCCGTTGCGCTGCGACAGCGTGAAGATCTCGACGCCGGTCGCGGTCACGCCGACCGAATGCTCGAACTGCGCCGAGAGCGAACGGTCGCGCGTCACCGCGGTCCAGCCGTCGGACAGGATCTTCACGTGCGGCTTGCCGAGATTGATCATCGGCTCGATGGTGAAGAACATGCCGGGCTTCAGCATCACGCCCTCGCCGGGGCGCCCGATATGGATGATGTTCGGCTCGTCATGGAACATGCGGCCGAGGCCGTGGCCGCAGAAATCGCGCACCACGCTCATGCCCTGCGGCTCGACGAAGCTCTGGATGGCGTGGCCGATATCGCCGGTGGTGGCGCCGGGCTTCACGGCGGCGATGCCGCGCATCATCGCCTCATACGTGACCTCGATCAGCCGCTCGGCCTTGCGGGCGATCGGGCCGATCGCATACATGCGGCTGGAATCGCCGTACCAGCCGTCGACGATGAAGGTGACGTCGATATTGACGATGTCGCCTTCCTTCATCGCGCGGTCGCCCGGCATGCCGTGGCAGACCACGTGATTGATCGAGGTGCAGGTCGAGTAGCGGTAGCCGCGGTACATCAGCGTCGCCGGATAGGCGCCATGGCTGAAGGCGAAGTCGCGGACGAATTCGTCGATCCGTGATGTCGGGACGCCCGCCTTGACGATGTCGGTGAGCTCGTCGAGGCATTTGGCGACCAGCGCGCCCGCCTTGCGCATGCCGGCGAACCCGCTCGCGCCATGCAGCTTGATCTGGCCGGTCTTTCGCAAGGAGGTGTCTGACGCTTCGATATAGCTCATGGGCGGGTCATGCTTTGGGGAACAGGAATGGTTGATTTAATCGTCTAACTTAGTGATCGGAGCGGCCTGCGGCAAGCCGAGGCTGAGGTGCTGGAGGCCCTAAAAAGACTTGCATCTATCCGGAAACTTCCACCACGGGCTCGACCGGCAGCGCGCCGCCGCGGATGCGGATTTCGCGCACCGGATAGGGAACACGGATCCCCTCGCGCTTGAACGCATCCCATAGCGCCAGCATCACCTCGCTCTTGACGTTGTCCAGGCCGTCAGGATCGGGCAACCAGAAGGTCAGGGAGAACTTCATCCCGGCCTCGGCGAATTCGGTCAGGATGCAGTTCGGGGGCTTGTTCTTGATCGCGCGCGGCACGGTGCCGGCAATGTCGATGGCCAGCTTGCACACCGCGCGCGGATCGGCGTCGTAATTGGTGCTGAACAGTACCTTCACCAGCGTGTTCTTGTCGGTATAGGTCCAGTTGACGACCTTCTGCGTCACTAGGTCCTCGTTCGGGATCAGGAACTCGCGGCCGTCGCCGGCGGCAACCGAGATGTAGCGCGTCTTCATTGCGCTGATCCGGCCCGAACTGTCGCCGATAGTGACGAGATCGCCGGGCTTCACCGATTTGTCCGCCAGCAGGATGATGCCCGAGATGAAGTTGGCGACGATCTTCTGCAGGCCCAGACCGATGCCGACGCCGGCCGCACCGGTAAAGACCGCAAGCGCCGAAAGATTGATGCCGACGGCGCCGAGCGCGATCGCGATCGCCACCACCATTAGTCCGATGCGGATAATCTTGACCAGCAGTACCTGGATCGACGGCGTCAGGTCGCTGGCGCGGGTAATCCTGCTTTCGATGAAGTTGCTGGCGATGTTGGTCAGCCACAGCGTCGCGATCAACAGTGCGCCAGCCTTGATCAGAAGCAACGGCGTCAGCCGCAAGCCACCGATCTCAATCGCATACGAGTCCAGCGTTTCCGCTGCCGGTTCGAGCTGACCGAGGATGCTCAGCGCCGCGACAAGCCATGCCGTTATCGACACGAGCTTGACGATGAAGGCATTGCTGATCACCGAGGTCACGAGCCGGATCACGAGCCACGCCAGCGCCAGCTTGGCGGCGACCATCAGGAGGTAGCTGCGGCTTGGCCACGTCAGGTGGTACATCGTGACGCGCTCCGCGATCACCAGGATCGCGAACACCGCGGTCGACGCGCTACCGACCAGCACGCGGACGAAATGCCGGAGCGGCAACGGCCAGCGCATGGCCAGCGACGTCATGTCGACCCGCCCGCGGATTGCCGTATCCGCCGCATAGGCGATGCCGGCCGCGGCCAGGATCAGCCCAAACTGCAGATAGAACCATGGCGAGGTGATCTCTGCACCGACCGATCGCGCGGTCGATTGCAAAAACTCAATGATCTCTTTCGGGAACGTGTCCATCGGCAAAATCTCGTCAGGGCAGCGCAGACAAATTTGATTCGAACGGTGGGCAGATTTCCACAAACAGGGCGGGCGGGCCATCGATACATGGGCCGGCCAAGTCAGTTTAAGCCCTTAAACTCGGGCACATTGCCGCTATCGCAGAAATGGGTTGGCGATCAACTGTGGCAACGATAAGGATGCAATTGCAAGTATTTGCGGCGATTGCGAAGGTTATTGCGGAGGTTCATGGCTTCTCTCGACTCGGTCAGCATAGCGATCTTTCTGGGCGCCATTCTGGTCATGGCGGGCATTCTGTCGAGCCTGCTCGCACTGCGCTTCGGGGCGCCGTTGCTGCTGGTGTTCCTCCTGATCGGCATGCTGGCCGGCGATGCCGGGCCGGGCCAGCTCAGCTTCGATGACGTCCGCACCACCTATCTGGTGGGATCGGTGGCGCTGGCGCTGATCCTGTTCGACGGCGGCCTGCGGACCAAGTTTCAAAGCATTCGGACGGTGCTTGCGCCATCGATGGTGCTGGCGACGGTCGGCGTGCTGCTCACCGCGCTGATCGCGGCACCGGCCGCTAAATATGCGCTCGATCTGAACTGGACCGAGTCGCTGCTGGTCGGCGCTGTTGTGGCATCGACCGATGCCGCGGCGGTGTTCCTGCTCGTTCACACGCAGGGCCTGCGCCTGCGCCCCCGTGTCGGAGCAACCCTGGAAGTTGAATCCGGTACCAACGACCCGTTCGCGATCTTTCTCACCCTGATGCTGGTCGAATTCATTTCACGCGGTGAAAGCTCGCCTGCGCATGTCGTCATGGAGCTCGCGCGCGAAGGCCTGCTCGGCGCCATCCTTGGCGTGATCGGTGGCCGTCTGGTGGTGCTGGCGCTCAATCGTGTGGCGCTGCCGCAGGGCTTGCATGCGCCCTTTGTCACGACCGCCGCGCTGGTGATCTTCGGCGTGGCGCAGATCTCGCACGCCTCCGGATTTCTCGCGGTCTATCTCGCCGGCATCATCATCGGCAACCGGCCGACGCGCGCGCATAATTCGGTGGTGACGTTTCTCGACGCCGCGACCTGGCTGGCGCAGATCGTGATGTTCGTTCTCTTGGGCCTTCTGGCCTCGCCGCAGCGGCTTCTGGACAGCGTGGGTCCCGCTGTGATCGTGGCGCTGGTGCTGATGCTCGTGGCGCGGCCGCTCGCGGTGCTGCTGTGTCTCGTGCCGTTCCGGTTCAACTGGCGGGAAAAGGTCTTCATCGCCTGGACCGGCCTGCGCGGGGCGGTCGCGATCTTTCTCGCGTCGATCCCGATGCTGGTCGGGCTGTCGAAAGCCTATCTCTATTTCGACGTCGCTTTTGTCGTGGTCGTGATTTCGCTGCTGCTGCAGGGCTGGACGCTGGCGCCGGCGGCGCGCTGGCTGCACGTGGCGCTGCCGCGCGCCGACCGCGGTCCGCGGCGCGTCGAGCTCGATCTGCCGGGCCAGCTCGAACAGCAATTGGTCGGCTATCCGGTGCGGCCGAAGAGCCTCTACTTCCGGCGCGGCCTCATTCCGTCCTGGTCGAAACCGACGCTGGTGATCCGCGACGAGCGGATTCTTTCGCCTGCCGAGGCCGGTCCGGTCGAACCGGGTGACTACGTCTATCTGCTGGCGCCGCCGGAAAAGGCGGAGGCGCTCGATCGCTTCTTTGTCGACATGGCGCCGAGCTCGGCGCCCGATCCGCATCTGCTCGGCGATTTCATGGTATCGGGCGAGCACACGCTCGGCGAACTGGCTGAGATCTACGGCGTATCGGCCGGAGCAGAGCAGGCGAAGCTGACGCTGGCGGATTACTTCGACATTCATCTGGATCACGCGCCGAAGGAAGGCGCCGAGCTTGTGCTTGATCCCATCGTTCTTGTCGCGCGCAGTATTAGCGGCGGCCGGGTCAACGTGGTCGGCCTTCGCCTGCCCGAGGATGAGGAAAAGGCCGTGCCCCTGACGCGCCGGCAGGCGTTCAGGCGCAAGCTTGCGGAGGTCTGGTCGTCGGTCGCGGGGGTCTGAATTAAGTGCGTAGGGCGGATTACGCCTTCGGCTCCAATCCGCCCTACGAGCTTAAGCGGGCGCTCATCGAATGTGATTGAGGCGACGAATGACAGATCAGAAGAACCAATACTATCCGTGGCAATACGAGCTGTGGGCTTGGGAAGAGGCTCGCTCCAAGGCCAGTGGCGGCCGGTCAAACATCGAGGATCTGGATAAGCCTCCGGCGAAGATGTCGAATTTACTCTCGGTTGTTCGGATGGCTCGCGCGACGCCGGAAGTCTGGAACAAATTCGTGGAATTGAACGACAAGCTCGTCAGCGGCGCCGCCAAACAGGCCGACATCGACGAAGGCAACTCCGCTGAAAGCGCGGAAGCTGTCTCCTTATGCAGCCAGTTTACGAACTGGTTCAGAATGAAGAATGCGACGAATGATTCTTTTCTGTCCTACACCAGTTGCTCCCGGGTTTTGAAGGAAATGGCCCGCTTGGGCGGGGAGATGGACGATGAAAGCATCAAGGCATTCTTTCGCGGCCCATTTGCAATCGAAGAAGACGTTTGAGCCGACGTTTTACGTGGGGGACTTACGATGAGTGTCACAAACCCGCTGGACCCTGTATGCTCGTGTGCGCACTTCTTTGTGTACATTGCACACGAGACCGCGGGTGCAGCGCGCACCCGGTCTTCCCTGCGCCCTCTGACTAAGAGGGCGGGAAGTTGATAGCAAACCTCGGACGCAATGCGCCGCGAGAACGCCAGCTCATATTCCGTCGTCATCACCCGCGAAGGCGGGTGATCCAGTATTCCAGAGACGTCAATGATTGAACCGATAGGCCGCGGCGTACTGGATGCCCGCCTTCGCGGGCATGACAGCTCTCCGTGTCATTTCGAGGGACACGAGCCGTCGCATCAACTCGGGGCGCGCGTCGCCTGCGAGCGCAGAGGTGCGTTCGGGTGAGGGGGTACAGGTCTATCGATTGGCGTCGTGCGTGTGGAGAGAGCCCCTCACCCCAACCCTCTAAGAGCGAGCTTCGCTCGTCTCGACCCCGCGAAGAGCGGGGCGAGGGAGAAGAGGCAGCGGCGCTGGTCGCCGGTCATGCGGGTTTGAGTTGCACTTTCGGCAGTTGAGGAACCGGCCGAGTATCTCTAGTCTTCCCGAAAATCGATCTTACGCGCGCGGTGGAAACGCAGGAGAAACACAATGTCCGGCCCCCTCGACGATCAGCTCGGTTTTGCGCCCGACTACGATTCCGCGATTCCCTATATGCAGCGCACCCGTGATTATTACGCGGCGATCGGTTACACCACGCCCTACCGCTGGGCGCATTATGTCGATGCGCCGTTCCAGCCGCTGAAGAAGCCGCTTGCGCAATCGCGCGTCACCATCATCACCACCGCGGCCCAATATGATCCCACCAAGGGCGATCAGGGCCCGGGCGCGGCGTATAATGGCAGTGCCAAGTTCTACCAGGTCTATGATGGCGACACGTCGAAGCAGCACGATTTGCGGATCTCGCATATCGGCTACGACCGCAAGCACACCACCGCGACCGACAGCGGCACGTGGTTTCCGCTGCCGCAGCTTCTGAAAGCCGCCGCCTCGGGACGGATCGGCGAGGTCGCGCCGCGCTTCTTCGGCGCGCCGACCAATCGCAGCCACCGCGTCACCATCGATGTCGATGCGCCGGAAATCCTCGCGCGTTGCCAGGCCGACAAGGTCGACGCCGCTATAATCGTCCCGAACTGCCCGGTCTGCCACCAGACGTCAGCCTTGGTGGCGCGTCATCTCGAAGCCAACGGCATCGCCACCGTCGTCATGGGGTGCGCCAAGGACATCGTCGAACACGCGGCCGCGCCGCGCTTCCTGTTTTCGGATTTCCCGCTCGGCAATTCCGCCGGCAAGCCGCACGACGTGGAATCGCAGGCGCTGACGCTCGAACTGGCGCTGCGGCTGCTGGAGTCCGCTCCCGGCGCGCGCACCACGATGCAGTCGCCGCTGCGCTGGAGCGAGGATGCTTCCTGGAAGCTCGACTACAACAACATTGCGCAGATGAGTCCGGAAGAGCTGGCCAGGCGCCGCGCCGAGTTCGACAAGCAGAAAGAAATCGCGCGCGGTAACCGCGCGGCGTGACGGGTTACTTCCCTTCTCCCCTTGTGGGAGAAGGTGGCAGCCGAAGGCTGCCGGATGAGGGGTATCTCTCTGCGCATTCGGTGTTCGCGGAAAGAACCCCTCACCCGTCCGCGATGCTTCGCATCGCGTCCACCCTCTCCCACAAGGGGAGAGGGAAGAAAGAAGCAGGAGGACGTTCCATTGACCCGACCGTTCGAAGGCGTGAAGATTCTCGACTTCACGCAGGTGCTGGCTGGCCCCTATGCGAGCTACCAGCTCGCGCTGCTCGGGGCCGACGTCATCAAGGTGGAGCGGCGCGAGGGCGAGGACATGCGCCGCACGCCGCTGAGCCGCGAATGGGCCGAGCGCGGCCTCGCGCCGGGCTGGCAGGCGATCAACGGCAACAAGCGAAGCCTGACGCTCGATCTGCAAAAACCGGAAGCGATCGCCATCGTCAAGCAGCTCGCCGCGCAGGCTGACGTGGTGATGGAGAATTTCCGCCCCGGCGTGATGGACAAGCTCGGCATCGGCTACGCCGCGCTCTCCGCGATCAATCCGCGGCTGATCTATTGCGCCATTTCAGGCTTCGGCCAGACCGGGCCGGAACGGCTGGGCGCCGGCTATGACGGCAAGATCCAGGCGCTCTCGGGCATCATGTCGATCACCGGCCATGCCGAGACCGGGCCGACGCGGGCAGGCTTCGCGGTCTGCGATGTCCTGTCCGGCGCCACGGCCGCGTTCGGCGTATCCAGCGCGCTGTTCCAGCGCACGCACACCGGCAAGGGGCAACTGGTCGACGTCTCCATGCTGGAGGCGACGCTGGCGTTCCTGTCCGGGCAGGTTGCGGACTATTCGGTCGCCGGGCACCGCCAGCAGCTCTCCGGCAATCAGGCGGTGAGCCGCCGGCCGACCGCCAATCTGTTTAGGGCGGGCGAGGGCTATCTGCTGCTGGCCGTCAACAGCGAGAAGCAATACCGCGCGTTGATGACCGCGCTTGATCGAGCCGATGCGCTGGACGATCCCCGCTTCGCCGACTGGTTCGCCCGGCAGGAAAACGAGGTGGCGCTACGGGCGATCATCGAGGAGGCGCTGTCGAAGAAGGACCCGCGCGAGTGGGAGAAGATTCTGGAGGCCGCGGGCGCGCCCTGCGCCAGCATCTGGAAGGTCGAGGAAGTGATCGACCATCCGCAGATCGCGGCGCGCGGCGCCATTCAGGAAATCGATACGCCCTATGGGCGCCTGCGCTTTGCCGGCAGCGGCTTTCAGCTCGCTCATGGCGGCGGCCGGCTCGACCGTATGGCCCCCGCGCTCAGCGCCCATACCGACGAGGTGCTGGCCTCGCTCGGCTATGACGGAGGCGCGATCGCGGAACTGCGGGCGCGCGAGGTCATCTAGCGGTAGCCGGGGCAGTGGTGCCCCTAGCACTGTCCCGTTTTGGGTGGCCCGCGCATGGCGACCCCGCGCCAAGGCGCTTTAATCGACAGAGCTCACCGTCTAAAAGACGCCTTTCCCGATCCAAGAAGGACAGACCATGCCCGCCTACCGTTCCCGAACCACGACCCACGGCCGCAACATGGCGGGCGCCCGCGGCCTCTGGCGTGCCACCGGCATGAAGAATGAGGACTTCGGCAAGCCGATCATCGCCGTGGTCAATTCGTTCACCCAATTCGTGCCCGGCCACGTGCACCTGAAAGATCTCGGCCAGCTCGTCGCGCGCGAGATCGAGAAGGCGGGCGGCGTCGCGAAAGAGTTCAACACCATCGCGGTCGATGACGGCATCGCGATGGGCCATGACGGCATGCTCTACAGCCTGCCGTCGCGCGAGATCATCGCCGACAGCGTCGAATACATGGTCAACGCGCATTGCGCCGACGCCATGGTGTGCATCTCCAACTGCGACAAGATCACGCCCGGCATGCTGATGGCGGCGCTGCGGATCAACATCCCGACCGTGTTCGTCTCGGGCGGTCCGATGGAATCCGGCAAGGTCAATCTCAAGGGCAAGGTCCGCGCGGTGGACCTGATCGACGCCATGGTCGCAGCCGCCGACAGCAATGTCAGCGACGCCGACGTGGAAGTGATCGAGCGCTCGGCCTGTCCGACCTGCGGCTCGTGTTCGGGCATGTTCACCGCCAATTCCATGAACTGCCTTACTGAGGCGCTGGGGCTGGCGCTGCCGGGCAACGGCTCGGTCTTGGCCACCCATGCCGACCGCAAGGGCCTGTTCGTCGAGGCGGGGCATCTGATCGTCGATCTGGCGCGGCGATACTACGAGCAGGATGATGAAACCGCGCTGCCGCGCACGATCGCGAACTTCAAGGCGTTCGAGAACGCCATGACGCTCGACATCGCCATGGGCGGCTCGACCAACACGGTGCTGCATCTGTTGGCTGCCGCCCATGAAGGACAGGTGCCGTTCACGATGCAGGATATCGACCGCCTGTCGCGGCGGGTGCCTGTTCTCTGCAAGGTAGCGCCGTCGGTGGCCGATGTGCATCTGGAAGATGTCCACCGCGCCGGCGGCGTGATGGCCATTTTGGGCGAGCTCGACCGCGCGGGCCTGCTCAATCGCGGCCTGCCGATGGTTCACTCCAAGACGCTGGAGGACGCGCTCGGCCGCTGGGACATCGTGCGCACCAAGAGCGAAAGCGTCCGCAAGTTCTTCACGGCGGCGCCGGGCAATGTGCCGACGCAAGTCGCGTTCAGCCAGGAGCGCCGGTTCGAGGAGCTCGATACCGACCGTGCGACGGGCTGCATCCGCGACGCCGAGCATGCTTATTCGAAGGATGGCGGCCTTGCCGTGCTGTCAGGCAATCTGGCGCTGGACGGCTGCATCGTGAAGACCGCTGGAGTCGATGAGAGCATCCTTAAGTTCGAGGGGCCGGCGCGGATCTTCGAAAGCCAGGATGCCGCGGTGGAAGGCATTTTGGGCGGCAAGATCAACGCCGGCGACGTCGTCGTGGTCCGTTATGAAGGTCCGCGCGGCGGTCCCGGCATGCAGGAGATGCTGTATCCGACCAGCTATCTGAAATCGAAGGGGCTCGGAAAGGTCTGCGCGCTGATCACCGATGGCCGCTTTTCCGGCGGCTCCTCAGGCCTGTCGATCGGGCACATCTCGCCGGAAGCCGCCGAAGGCGGCCTGATCGGCCTCGTGGAGGATGGCGATCGCATCAAGATCGACATCCCCGCCCGTTCGATCAGCCTGATGGTCGATGACACCACGCTGGCGAAGCGCCGTGAAGCCATGCTGGCCCGCGGGGCGGAGGCGTGGAAGCCCGCCAAGAAGCGCAGCCGCAACGTGACGATGGCACTGAAGGCCTATGCGGCGCTGACGACGAGTGCGGCCCGCGGCGCGGTGCGCGTCGTTCCGGAGTAAAGGGTTTCGTAGGGTGGGCAAAGGCGCCCTCGCGCCGTGCCCACCATCTATCATTAAAACGCCTCTCGATGGTGGGCACGCTGCGCTTTGCCCACCCTACAAACCACCGTCACCTACGTCAGCACCTTGACACCGCCGAGCGCGGTCACGCGGCCGCGCCTCAGCATCACGATCTGCGTCGCGAGCTGACGCAGCTCGGCGGCGTCGTGGCTGACATAGACCATGGGAATGCCTTCGTCGCGCAGCCGCACCAAATAGGGCAGGATTTCCTCCTTGCGGCTCTCGTCGAGCGATCCCAGCGGCTCATCTAGCAGCAGCAGGCGCGGCTTTGACAACAGCGCGCGGCCGAGGGCGACGCGCTGGCGCTCGCCGCCGGAGAGCTGGCCGGGACGGCGGTCGAGCAGATGGCCGATGTCGAGCAAATCGGTGATCCGCGCGTGCTGCGCTTGATCTTCGGCGAGCCGGTTCATGCGCCGGCCGTAATCGAGGTTTTGCCGCACGTTAAGATGCGGAAACAGCCGTGCGTCCTGGAACACGTAACCGATGCGCCGACGATGCGGCGGCACATGGACGCCTGCGGATGTATCGTCGAGCGTCTCATTGTCCAGCGCGATAATACCGCGGTCAGGCCGCAACAGCCCGGCTATGATGTTGATCAGCGAGGTTTTGCCGGCGCCGGACGCGCCGAACAGGCCGGTGACGCGGCCCTGGCTTTCGAACGAGGCTTCGAGCGAGAACTCGCCGAGCTGTTTGGTGACGTCGACGCGCAGCATGGTCAGTTTCCATGCAGGCGTTTGGTGGCGCGCCGCGCGAACCATTCGGAGGCGATCAGCGCGCCCATCGCGATCACGGTGGAAACGACAACCAGCCTCCCGGCCGCGCTGTCGCCATCCGGCGTCTGGATCAGCGAATAGATCGCCGACGAAATGGTCTGGGTCTCGCCGGGGATGTTGGAGACGAAGGTGATGGTGGCGCCGAACTCGCCGATCGCCTTGGCGAAGCCGAGCACCATGCCGGCGAGTACGCCCGGCAGTGCCAGCGGCAAGGTCACGGTGGCGAACACCTGCCATGGTGCGGCGCCGAGCGTGCTCGATGCCTGTTCCAGTCGGCGGTCGATCGCCTCGATCGAGAGCCGGATCGGCCTGACCAACAACGGAAACGACATCACGCCGCAGGCAAGCGCAGCTCCGGTCCAGCGAAATGCGAACACGATGCCGAGGTTGTCGGCGAGCCATGCGCCGACCAGGCCGCGGCGGCCGAGCGTCAGCAGCAGCAAATAACCTGTCACGACGGGTGGCAACACCAGCGGCAGATGAACCAGAGCATCGAGGATGGACTTGCCCCAGAATTCACGCCGCGCCAGTAGCCACGCCAGCGCGATGCCGAACGGCGTCGCCACCAGCGTCGCAACAACGGCCACCCGCAGCGAAAGCAGGATGGCCGTCCATTCGGCGGGCGAAATCTCGAACATCAGGTCGAGGGGCTGACGAGAAACTTGAAGCCGTACTTTTCGAGTATGGTCCTCGCCGCAGTCGAGCGCAGGAAGGCGAGATAATCCGAGGCCTCCGGCTTTGCGGTGGTCGTCGCCGCCACCGGATAGATGATCGCCGGATGGGAATCAGCCGGGAAGGTGCCGACGACCTTGACGCCGGGCTCGACCTTGGCGTCGGTGAAATAGACGATGCCGAGAACAGCCTCGCCGCGCGCTACCAGCGTAAGCGCCGCGCGCACGCTTTCGGCCATCGCGAATTTCGGCTCGGCGGCTTCCCATGCGCCGAGTTTTTCCAGCGCCGCCTTGGCATATTTGCCGACGGGAACGGATTTCACGTCGCCGGTCGCGATCTTGCCGTCGCCCGCGAGCTTCGCAAGGTCGAAGCCTGACGCGATACCGACATTGTCGATCCTGGAATCTTTCGGCGCGATCAGCACGATGCTGTTGCCGAGCAGATTGACCCGGCTCGGCTGACGGATGGCCTTCTTCGACGTCGCGTAGTCCATCCAGTCGGTATCGGCGGAAATGAACACGTCGGCCGGCGCACCCTGTTCGATCTGCCTGGCCAGCCCCGAGCTCGGGCCGTAGCTGACGGTGATCTTGACGCCAGACTTGGCCGTGTAGGCGGTGTTGATGTCGTCGAGCGCGTTCTTCATCGAAGCCGCGGCAAAGACGCTCACGGTCCTTTCCTGCGCGACCGCGGGCGGGCAGAGCGCGCCGATCAGAAGGACAAGGGCAATGAAGATACCGGTACGGCGATACATGAGGCGCTCCATGCATGCTTGCGAGGCGCAGACAGCGCGCACAAGACAGGCGTTGGTCGGGTCGATGAGGCGATGGTCGGAAGCGCCGTTCCGGAATCCCCTGAGGACTTGCGGTCGATAGGGATATCGCCAGCCCCAACATAATCAGGATGGCAGCCGAGGTAAAGGCGGCTCGACCTCACTGAGTTGAGATCGGTCCGGCCTTTCCGAACTGTCAATGGTGATGCTGACGCCTGTGGCCGCTGCCGTAACCTCGCAATTCCGCATACTTCGTCATCTGCGCTGGCGTTAAAATGCTTCCAGTCGACAAATGATATTTCAGATGAGTTTCGCGCAGCATTCCCTGCGTCGTGGCAACGGCCGCGGTGGACGCCTTCAGGCTCTCCGGCGTGACCGTGCGGGTTGCGAACTGCTTGTCCAGCTCGGCTTCCTGCTCGATCAGCTTCACGCCCAGCGGCATCGCTTCGGCCTTCGTCGAATCGAACAGGCGCTGCATGCTCGCGCGCTGATCGGCCGAGAGTTCAAGCTTGTCGGCCAGCTCGAGAACGTGCAACGGGCCCGGATATCCGTTCAATTCGGCGGCAAGCGCCAGACCCATGCCGCGAGCGGCATTGAGGTCGGCGATCTGCTGATCCGAAAGCGCCTTGATCGAACGCGACTGCATTCCGGCATATGGGGTTTGTGCATGCACGCTTGTGACAAAAGCGATGGACGCTATCAGAGGCAAAATCTTCATTGTCATTCTCCTGCGGGTCTGATCTTGCGCGGTCAGGGCTTTGCGTCCGGCGCCTGCAATACGGTTTTGCAGGCGGGCGGCAGCTCAGCCATCGTCATCGGCGGCTTCGGTTTCGGCGGCACTTTCGGCGGCTTGGGATGCAGCACCGCATCGCTGAACCAGTAGGCGAGATCGCCTGCGCTGCAGCCTTCGCCTTCGTTCGGTTCGGGCTGGCTCTCGCATTCGCCGGCGCCGGACGGGCATCTCATGCGGATGTGGAAGTGATAGTCGTGGCCGTACATTGGCCGCACCTTGTGGAGCCAGCCGCGATCGCCTCTGGCTTCGCGGCACAGCGCCTTCTTGATGGCGGCATTGACGAAGATGCGCTGCACGCTGGGCTCCAGCGCGGCGGCGCGGATCACCGCGAGATGGGTCGGCGTCCAGGCCTGCGGGTCGATGTCGAGCCGATCGGTCCGCACCATCATCACGGCGGACATATCTTCGCGCTCGTTGCGCGATAATTGCCGGTTCGGCATCGGGGTCAGCCAGATGTCGGCGTCGAGCCCCACCTGGTGGCTGGCATGTCCGGTGAACATCGGCCCGCCGCGCGGCTGCGACATGTCGCCGACCAATATGCCCGGCCAGCCGGCATCCCGGCGCGCTTTGGCCGCGAGCCGCTTAATCAACGCGACCAGGTTGGGATGCCCCCAGTAACGATTGCGCGACAGCCGCATCACCTGCCAATTGTCGCCGTTGATCGGCAGCCCTTCCGCGCCCGCGATGCAGCCGTGGGCATAGAACCCGTGCACGCGCGTCGGCATCGCCGCCGGCAATAACTTGCGGCCGAACAGCTCCTTGGCGGCGATCTTGGGATCGTTGGGGTTGGCGAGCGGCGGCAGCGGCTTCGGGTTGACCGTGCCCTTGTCCTGCGCCCATGCGCTCGCGGCATTGGCGACAGTCATCAAGGTCAGGAGCGGAATCAGAATCAGGCGGGGGCTCATCAGATCACTCTATTCGCGCAACAGTAGCACGAATGGGCAACAGGGGAAAAGCGCGGCAAACGCCATTGCCTGGTCCCTGCAATCGCGACGCGCCCGCCGGGTTAAGATTAACCCGGATTCGCTGCGTCCTGCGCAACGGTCCACGCGATACCCGCATCGAGATCAACTGGAGCAGGGATTTCCACCATCGTTGGTGAATTCCGCTCCAGCTTTCATTCTCTCGCTTTTTGCTATTATTCGCGCGCCAGCAAGCCCTGCCGGACGGTTCGAGGAGGCGTGCGTGTGAGCGGCTGCGGCGTAAGCGGGTGGCGGCGGTTCAGCGCGGTGCGCGGGAGAACGGCATGCGCTGCGACTCTTCCTGCGCCGATCTTGGCGTTCGCGATGCCGAGATCTCAGCGCATGCAGCATTCCGAAAACGGCTTTACGATCACGACGTCGTGCCGGAAGCGCAAGCCGCGCCGCTGCGTTCAGCTGAACGGGCGTTATGTCGCCACCATCGTTAACCGTCCGATAACCCTGTCGATCATTTGACCTATATTTATATGCACGCACGGCGTTTCGCGCATTCCTTGTGCATCCAGGACGCAGGTCGTGCGCCCGTTACCGGTGTTGCGGTTTCTGCCACGTGAATTTGCGACTCCCGCCGACCGCTTCGACTGACGATACACGCAAAGCGTGCGGTCGCCGCTTCTCTCAGGCTGCGCATGACCACGCACGGGGCCAGTTTCATCGACAAGAGATACTATTTTTTCAGACAACTTATCCGAAAACTTTGCGCGTAGAGTGCGAGTAGAGCGTAGCAATGCCGAAGAAGCCAAGAAAGACCAGAAAGCCAAAGCAGACGGCGATTGTTCGCTTTCTAGGCCGGCCGGCAAAGCCCGCTGCAAAGTTGAAGCAGCGCGAGGCGTCGTTCCGGCTGTTGTTCGACAGCAATCCGATTCCGATGATTGTCTGCGCACTGCGTGACGAACGCATTCTCGCCGTCAACGACGCCGCGATCCAGCATTACGGTTACAGCCGCAGCGAATTCGAGAAGCTGACGATCCGCAGCCTGCAGGCCTTCGACCCCGAGTTGCCGTGGGCCGACAGCCATTCTGGCGATGAGCGCGCAGCGCGCACCTGGAAGCATGTCAGGGCCGACGGTGCGCTGATCGATCTGGCGATCTATTCGCGCCAGCTCGTTTATGGCGATCAGCCGGCGGTCCTGCTCGCGCTGATGGATATCACCGAACGCAAGCGCGCCGAAGCGCAAATGACTTTCATGGCCCAGCATGACGGCCTGACCGGGCTGCCGAACCGCAATTTGCTGCGTCAGAAGATGGACGACATCCTGCTGCGCACGCGCCGCAGCGCCGAGCAGGTGGCGGTGCTCGTGCTCGGTCTCGACCATTTCAAGGCGGTCAACGACACGCTCGGCCATGGTATCGGCGACGCGCTCCTGCGCGGCGTCGCCAAGCGATTGCGATCGATATTGCGCGAGGGCGATGCACTGGCCCGGCTCAACTCAGACGAATTCGTGATCGTCCAGAGCAGGGTGACGCGGCCTGAGGATGCGGCGTTTCTGGCGAGACGCCTGCTGGACGTGATCGCTGATCCCTATCTGCTGGACGGGCATTCCGTCGTGATCGGCGCCAGCATCGGCATTGCGATGTCGCCCGGCGACGGCGATGAATCCGAGAAGCTCTTGAAGAACGCCGATCTCGCATTGTCGCGCGCCAAGAACGATTCTCGGGGTACGTTTTCGTTCTTCGAGGCCGGGATGGACGCGCGAGCTCAGGCCCGCCGCAAGATCGAAACCGAGCTGCGCGAGGCCGTCCAGAGCGATGTGCTGCGACCCTATTACCAGCCGCTGGTCGATCTTTCGAGCGGGCGCATCACCGGCTTCGAGGCGCTGGTGCGTTGGCCGCATCCCGAGCGCGGCATGATTTCGCCGGCCGAATTCATCCCCGTTGCGGAGGAAACCGGACTGATCAACGCCGTTGGCGGGTTGATGCTGCGCCGCGCCTGCATGGATGCGGTGCAATGGCCCGATGACATCCGCGTCGCGGTCAATCTGTCCCCGCTGCAGTTCCGTGTCGGCAATCTGCTGTCGCTGGTAATGGATGCGCTGAACCAGTCCGGCCTGTCGGCGAAGCGCCTGGAACTCGAGATCACCGAGACGCTGCTTCTGGAAAAGAGCAGCGAGGTGCTGGCGACGCTGCATGCGCTGCGCGCGCTCGGTGTTCGCATCTCGATGGACGATTTCGGCACCGGCTATTCCAGCCTCAGCTATCTGCGCAGCTTTCCGTTCGACAAAATCAAGATCGACCAGTCCTTTGTGCGCGATCTCGCCGCCAACCCCGATGCGCAGGCGATCGTGCGTTCGATCATCAGTCTCGGCAAGGGCCTGGGCGTCACGATCACGGCGGAAGGCGTCGAGACCGAGGCCGAAGTCAACTGCCTGCGCGACGAGGGGTGCCAGGAGGGGCAGGGCTTCCTGTTCAGCCGCGCGCGGCCCAATGCGGAAATCGTGAGCCTGTTGAAGGCGCAGCGCGGCTATGGCGCGGCACTGGTGGCGTAGCCCGGATGGAGCGAAGCGAAATCCGGGGCCATCGCGCAGCGGACCAGTCTGTCCCGGATTGCGCTTCGCTCCATCCGGGCTACGCGCGTCTATTGGCCGTCTTCCGCTTCCGCGCATGATAGGTCAGCGCCAGCGCGATGCAGTGACGCAACGCTTTCTCGGGCACCTTCTCGCCGCGCGAGCCGGACGGCTACCTCAGCGCGCCGTCGGCGGCTTATCGAGGTTACCGGAAAGGATCGCCTTGCCGGCATCTTCATAATGGGCGTCGCGGCCCTGGATCTGCTGGGCGATGGCGTGCATGTCGCGAAAGCGCCGCTCGAACTTGTTGGCGTTGAACACGGCCGTGGCGCCGGCCATGTGATAGGCGGTGTCGACCACGGCGGTGGATTGATGGATGGTCCAGGTGGTGGCGATGCGAAGCGCGACGCGGTGCGCTTCGGTGGTGGCCTCGCCGTGCGCCAGATCGCGCCAGACCTCGGCAGCGGTCGCGTAGAGATAGGCCCGCGCCGCGCGCAATGTCGCCTCGGTGCGGCCGATCACCCCCTGTACGGCGTTGTTGTCGCGCATCGCCTTCAGCGCCTGCGGCGTCTTGGCGCGGGCAAGGTCGATCGCCGCATCGAGCGTGGCGCGCGCGACGCCGAGCGAGGTTGCCGCAAAGCCCATGCCGAACACCATGTTGGTGGAGAGCTTGTACAGCGGGCCGCTCTCGCGTAGCGCCGCCGGCTCGTCGCGAAGCGCTGCAAATTTTTCGGGGATGAAAAGGTTGTCGACCGAGTAGGAATCGGTGCCGGTGCCGCGCAGGCCGATCACGTCCCAGACGTCATACATCGTGGCGCTGGTCACCGGAAACAGGATGGTGCGGATCTCCGGCGACCCATCGGGCTTGCGTCGCGGGCTGCCGTCGGCCTCGACGACGCGGACATGCGCGCCCAACCAGCTCGCCTGCCGCGAACCGGAGGCAAAATCCCAGCGCGCGCTGGCTTTGTAACCGCCCGCAACCGCCTGCACTTCATGGTTGATCGCGCCCCAGGCCAGAATGCCGGGCGCGACGTTGAAAATCTCATTGGCGGCATCGGGATCGAGATAGGCCGCGGTCATGGCGCAGACGCTGCACTGGCCGACGCACCACGCGGTCGAGGCATCGGCCTTGGCGATTTCCTCCTGCATCTGCATGAAGGTCTCGAGCGGTACCTCGGCGCCGCCAAAGCTTTGCGGCAGCAGCGCGCGATACAGCCCGTTCTCGATCAGCGCCTGTGTTACCGCTGATGTCAGCCGCCGCGTCCGCTCGATCTCGTCGGCCTCGCGCATGATCAAGGGAGCAAGCGCTCGGGCGCGCTCGACGAGGTCGAGGCCGGGATGCTTGTTCATGCGCTTCCTCTCGTTCTCTTCTTGACGTAACCGCGATGGTGACCCATCCGTCATTGGTGATCAAGGCGGCGGCGATTGCCAGCCTCTCACGCCGTTGCCCGCCCCAGATCGAGGGAGGGCTGCGACGGCCGCCTGGCCGACGGGAAGCTGAATGCCACGGCGACGGCGGCCATGCCGATGGCAAACGAGCCGACGTACAGCCAGTTATAGGCGTGGAAGGTGTCGAACACCCATCCGCCGGCCAATGGCCCCAGCGCCATGCCGAGGCTGGCGAAGGCGGAGACCGCGCCGAACATGCTGCCCATGATGCGCACGCCGAAATATTCGCGCACCAGCACCGCGTAGAGCGGCATCACGCCGCCATAGGCGAGGCCGAAGATCACCGACAGCGCATAGAATTCGCCAAGTTGGCCGACGGCGAGAAAGGTGGCGATCGACAGGGCCTGCACGAACAGGCCGCCGACCAGAACGTGCTTGGCGCCGAGGCGATCGGCCAATACGCCGAGTAGGAGCCGGCCGCCGAGTCCGGAGAATCCGGCAAGGCTGTAGACGGTAACCGCAGTCAAAGGCGCGATGCCGCAGACCATGGCGTAGCTCACCAGGTGGAAGATCGGCCCGGAATGCGCCGCGCAGCAGGCGAAATGCGCACCTGCCAGGATGACGAATTGCGGCGTTTGCAGCGCCTGCGCGACGGTCCACTGCCCGTCAGGAGCGCCGGTTCCGTTTGCGGCCATAAGTGTTGAGGGCGCCGGCGGCCGTCGCACCAGCAGAGAGGCCGGAATCAACAACGCCAACGCGGCGATGCCGATCACCAGCATCGCGGTGCGCCAGTCATAGCTCGTGATCAGCCAGCTTGCGAACGGGGCAACCGTCAGCGGCGATACGCCCATGCCGGCCGACACCAGCGCAACCGCGAGGCTGCGGTGGTGTTCGATCCAGGCGCTCGCCGCGGCCACCATCGGCGCATAGAAGCTGCCGGCCGCGATCCCGATCAATACCCCGAACGCCAACTGGAATTGCCACAGGCTGGTGGCCTGGCTCGCCCCGATCAGCCCGGCGCCGAGCAGCAGCGTGCCTGAAAATACGACGATGCGGGTGCCGAACCGGTCGGACAGCGCGCCCCAGAAGAACGCCGCCAGCCCCATTGCGAGAAAGTCGATCGTCGCCGCCGCCGAGACGCCGCTGCGCGACCAGCCCATCGCCTCCGAAATCGGCTGCAGGAATACCGCCAGCGACAACATCGCGCCGAACGCCACGCAGGTCATCAGCGCGCCCGCGGCGACCACGACCCAGCCGTAGGAAAATCCGGAGGACTTGTTCATGCGTTTCCCCGCGCTTGTATTGTTGCTTATGTGCACGGCAAGATGGTGGCCTATTCGCCGCGCTCGCGCAATGCGGTGGAAAGCAACCCTATCATTCGGAGAGCTGCGATTGTGAGTTGCGTTAGGCGCATACCCGCGCGCCGGGCGTCGCGGAGATTTTTCTCGGCACCACGGACAAATTCCGGGCGGCGCATCGCTTCTATGAAAAGAGAGATTTCAAGGAATTGCCAAAAGCCGGTTTGCCCAAGGCCTTTCCGGTCATAGCCGTCGATTCGAAATTCTGTATGCTGAGGGCGTCGTGCGGCACGCGCTCAGCTATCCACCTTCAGCGCGGCGATGAACGCTTCCTGCGGGATATCGACCTTGCCGAACTGCCGCATCTTCTTCTTGCCTTCCTTCTGCTTCTCCAGAAGCTTGCGTTTGCGCGTGATGTCGCCGCCGTAGCATTTGGCGGTGACGTCCTTGCGCAGCGCACGGACGGTTTCGCGGGCGATCACCTTGCCGCCGATCGCGGCCTGGATCGGGATCTGGAACATGTGCGGCGGGATCAATTCCTTCATCTTCTCGACCATGGCGCGGCCGCGCCCCTCCGCGCGGGTGCGGTGCACCAGCATCGACAGCGCGTCGACCGGCTCGGCGTTGACCAGGATCTGCATCTTGACGAGGTCGGCCGGCTTGTAGTCGGTCAAATGATAATCGAATGAGGCGTAGCCCTTGGAGACCGATTTCAGGCGGTCGTAGAAATCGAACACGACTTCGTTGAGCGGCAAATCGTATTTCACCATGGCGCGGGAGCCGACATAGGTCAGCTCCTTCTGCGCGCCCCGGCGGTCCTGACAGAGTTTCAAGACGCTGCCGAGATATTCGTCAGGGGTGAGGATCGTGGCCTCGATCCATGGCTCCTCGATCTCGGCGATCTTGACCACGTCGGGCATATCGATGGGATTGTGGATCTCGATTTCCTGGCCGTCCGTCAGGTGCATCTTGTAGATCACGCTCGGCGCGGTCGCGATCAGGTTGAGGTCGAACTCGCGCGACAGTCGTTCCTGAATGATTTCGAGGTGCAGGAGCCCAAGGAAGCCGCAGCGGAAGCCGAAGCCCAGCGCGGCGGAGGTTTCCATCTCGTAGGAGAAGCTGGCGTCGTTGAGCCGTAGCTTGCCCATCGCCGCGCGCAGCGTCTCGAAATCGTTAGCATCGACCGGGAACAGGCCGCAGAACACCACGGGGATCGCCGGCTTGAAGCCCGGCAGCATTTCGGTGACCGGCTTCTTGTCGTCGGTGATGGTGTCGCCGACGCGCGTATCGGCGACCTCCTTGATCGCCGCGGTGATGAAGCCGATCTCGCCGGGACCGAGCTCGTCGACCTGCTCCATCTTCGGCGTGAAGAACCCGACGCGCTCGACATCATAGGCCGCGTTGGTGCCCATCATGCGGATACGGCCACCCTTCTTCATCGTGCCGTCGACGACGCGAATGAGCACGACGACGCCGAGGTAGACGTCGTACCAGCTATCGACCAACAGCGCCTTCAGCGTCGCATCCCGGTCGCCCTTCGGCGGCGGCAGGCGGGTGACGATGGCTTCCAGCACGTCGGGAACGCCTAGGCCCGTCTTGGCCGAGATCATCACGGCGTTCGAGGCGTCGATGCCGATCACGTCCTCGATCTGTTGCTTGACCTTGTCCGGCTCGGCTGCCGGCAGGTCGACCTTGTTGAGGACCGGCACGATCTCGTGATTGTTGTCGAGCGCCTGATAGACGTTGGCGAGCGTCTGCGCCTCGACGCCCTGGCTGGCGTCGACCACGAGCAGCGATCCCTCGCAGGCCGCCAGCGACCGCGAGACTTCGTAGGCGAAGTCGACATGGCCGGGCGTGTCCATCAGGTTGAAGATGTAATTCTTGCCGTCCTTGGCGCGGTAGTTCAGCCGCACCGTCTGCGCCTTGATGGTGATACCGCGCTCGCGCTCGATATCCATGGAATCGAGCACCTGCTCCTTGCCCGCCATTTCGCGATCCGTCAGCCCGCCTGTTATCTGGATCAGGCGATCGGCCAGCGTCGATTTGCCATGGTCGATATGGGCGACGATGGAGAAGTTGCGAATGTTGGAAATCGGCGTCGTTGTCATGGGGCGCGGGATAGCATTCACATCACCGTGCGGCAACCATCTTGCTGTATTTTAAGGGAGTTTCTTCACGCCAAGCTGATTCCACTCAAGGCAAAAACACGCTACGGAATGGGTCATGTCGACTGCATCCATTTTGCCTACGGCCGCGCGCGGCAAGCGTTTTCCCTCCATTCGGCGGCTGGCGGCGTGGCTGGCCTCCCGCGCCCGTGATCCGAAGGCCGCCCTGTGGCTGGTGACCGGCCTTGCCGTGGCTCACGCCGTGCTGTGGACGCTGATCCTGGTCAATCTGAAGACCGGGCAGGACATCCACATGGACGTCGCCGAAGCCTTCGCCTGGGGGCAGAAGTTCCTGCTCGGCTATGGCAAGCACCCGCCGCTGTCGGGCTGGGTCGCCGGCGTCTGGTTCATGATCTTTCCGGTCACCGACTGGGCGACCTACGCACTGGCGATGGCGACGCTGGGCGCGGGGCTCGTGATCTGCTGGCTGCTGGCGTTACGCGTCGTCGATCACCGCCGCGCGTTCTTCGTCGTGCTGATGCTGGCGCTCTATCCGATCTTCAACTTCAAGGGCTTCAAATACAATCCAGACCTGTTGCAGCTCGTCACGCTGCCGCTCGTCGTGCTGGCCTATCTCGATGCGTTCGAGAAGCGCAGCATCAAATCCGGCGTGTGGCTCGGGCTCGCCGGTGCGCTGGCGCTGATGACCAAATACTGGGTGCTGACCATGATCGGCGCCATCGGCCTTGCCGCGTTGATCCATCCCGCGCGCCTGCAGTTCCTGCGCTCGCCGGCGCCGTGGGTCGCGATAGCCACGCTCGCGGTTGCGATGCTCCCGCATTTGATGTGGTTGAAGCAGGTCGACTTCGTCCCGCTCACCTATGCCGGCGATACCTACTCCCTCACCGACCGCGCGATGATCAACGATCTCGCACTTGGCTATGTCGGGCATAATCTCGCGCTGCTGACTTTGCCGGTGGCGCTCGGCGCGATCGCGCTTGTCTGGCGGCCGTGGCGCCTGGCGCCGTTTCCGGCCTTTGCGCGCGGCGCCAATTCCGGCGTGAATACCTCCCGGGCGCTCAATGTCTGGATCATCCAGGCGGTGGTGGCGATCGGGCCGCCGCTCGGCGCCTTGATATTCCACGTCTACATCAAGACCGATTGGGGCATCCCGCTGTTCTTCCTGACGCCGCTCGCGCTGATCGCCATTCCCGCGGTGCGGGTGCGCTCAGTCTCGCTGTTGAACCTGACGGCGACGTGGCTGGTGATTTCGCTCGTCGTGCTCGCGGTATCACCAAGTATCGTGGCCTATGAGCTGGGTGAAAAACGCACGGCGGGTGCGACCTACCGGGCGCGTTCCGAACTCGCCCGCGAACTGACGGAAGCCTGGCACACGCGCTTTCATTCGCGCTGGCCGGTGGTCGCGGCCTATACCGATACCGGCCAGCCCGTCACCTTCTACAGCCCCGATCATCCGGCGCCGCTGACCCCGGACGAACCGTGGTCGTCGGGCCTGACCTCGCTCGACGACGCCGAGCGATCGGGCTTCATCGGCATCTGTGAGGCCGGCGACTGGAAGCTGGAAAAATGCGAGGCGTGGATGAAGGCCCATGCTGCTAATGCCGAGCGCATGGTGATGACCACGCGGCGATTCTTCTTAGGGATGCCCGGCCCCGCGACGGCCTGGAACATCTTCATCGTGCCGCCGGCCAGATAGAAGCGGCTACAAGAAAAGCGAAGGGGTAACGCATGGATCTCGACCTGACGGACAAGACGGCGCTCGTCACCGGTTCGACGCGCGGCATCGGGCTCGCCACGGCCGTTGGCCTTGCGCAAATGGGCGCGGAGGTGATCGTCAACGGGCGCGATAAGGCGGCGGTCGGTGAGGCCGTGGCGAAAGTTCAAGAGGCTACGCCGTCGGCTAAGGTGCATGCCGCAGCCTTCGACCTCGGCAATGCGGCGGGCTGTGCCGCGCTGGTGGCGCAATTTCCCGACGTCGACATCCTCGTCAACAATCTCGGCATCTACGAGCCAAAGGGATTCTTCGAGATCGAGGATTCGGACTGGTCAAAGATGTTCGAAGTCAACGTCATGAGCGGGGTCCGACTGACGCGGCATTATTTGAAGCGGATGCTTGATGACAAGGACTGGGGCCGTGTCGTGTTCGTCTCCAGCGAATCCGGCGTCTACATTCCGAAGGAGATGGTGCATTACGGTTTCTCCAAATCGGCGCAGCTCGTGATCGCGCGCGGCGCGGCGGAGACGACCAAAGGCACCAACGTAACCGTCAATTCGGTGATGCCCGGCCCGACCTGGGTAGAGCTGGCGCCGGTCCGCCTCGCCGCGCGCGCAAAAACGATGGGAACGACGGTCGAGGATCTCGTCGCGCGCACCTTCAGCGAACGGCGCCCGGCGTCGCTGCTGCAGCGCTACGCCAAGCCGGAAGAGGTCGCCAATCTGATCTGCTATGTCTGCTCAAAGGCCTCCAGCGCCACCAACGGCGCCGCGCTCCGCGTCGACGGCGGGATTGTCACCAACCCGTTTTGATGGTGTCAGACCTCATCCTGAGAGTCTGACTCAAAATAAGTCATTGGCATCTCAGGTTCTAGCCAGGCGGCGGGAGAGCAGGCGGATGCTTGCGATCAGGATCCAGGCTTCCGCGCTGGCGATGGTTGCCTCGAAGTCTTTGGCCAG
>NZ_JAACFS010000128.1 GCF_029051645.1 Bradyrhizobium sp. CSA112 | reverse complement strand
TCCCGATCGGCCGTCCGATTGCGAACACGCGGATCTATCTGCTGGATGGTGATGGCGCGCCTGTTCCGTTTGGGGCCGTAGGGGAGCTTTACATTGGCGGCGCGGGGGTGGCGCGTGGCTATCTGAACCGTCCCGAGCTGACCGCGGCGCGGTTTTTGGCCGATCCGTTCAGCACTGAGCCTGGGGCGCGGATGTACCGCACCGGCGACCTTGCGCGCTATCTGCCGGACGGCAATCTGGCGTTTCTGGGCCGCAACGACGACCAGGTGAAGATCCGCGGCTTCCGCATCGAGCCGGGCGAGATCGCGGCGCGGCTCGTCGAGCACGCCGCGGTGCGCGACGCGGTGGTGGTGGCGCGCCAGGACCGCGCCGGCGAGCAGCGGCTGGTCGCCTATGTGGTGTGCGCGTCCGAGGCGGGCTCGGATGGGCTGGATGGAAGCGAACTTGCCGGCACCTTGCGCACGCACTTAAGTGCGCGGCTGCCGGACTACATGGTGCCGTCGGCGTTTGTGCACCTTGCGGCGCTGCCCTTGACGGTGAACGGCAAGCTCGACCGCAAGGGCCTGCCGGCGCCTAAGGATGAGGCGTATGCGCGCGCCGCCTATGAGGCGCCGCAAGGCGAGATCGAGAC
>NZ_JAACFS010000127.1 GCF_029051645.1 Bradyrhizobium sp. CSA112 | reverse complement strand
CCCTGGGCCGCGCTGCCTGTCTCTGATCCCGAGCCGCGCGCCCTCGGCCTCACCTCGCGCCATCTCGCCTACATCATCTACACCTCAGGCTCAACCGGAACCCCCAAGGGCGTCATGGTCGAGCATCAAAGCGCCGTGAACCTGCTGCATTGGAGCAGCGGCGTATTTGCGGAGTCAGAGATTAGCCGCACACTGTTTTCTACCTCGATCAGTTTTGATCTGTCCGTCTATGAGTGCTTCGTTCCGCTTTCGCAAGGAGGCACTCTGTATCTTGTCGAGGATGCACTGGCGCTGGCGCAGACGTCCTTGGATGTTTCCTTGATCAACACCGTCCCCTCGGCGATCGCCGCTCTGGTCGACCAACAAGCCGTGCCGGCTTCGACAAGCGTCATCAATTTGGCCGGTGAGCCGCTGACGGCAGGTCTGATCGAGAGGGTCTTCGAGGGCAGTGGCGTAGAGAAGATCTGTAACCTGTACGCTCCTTCGGAAACGACGACGTATTCGACCTGGATTTGCATGCCCAGGAGAGAGGCTGTCGTTGAGACGATCGGGCGTCCGATTGCCAACACGCGTGTGTATCTGCTGGACGGCCATGGCGCGCCTGTGCCGTTGGGGGCGGTGGGTGAGCTTTACATCGG
>NZ_JAACFS010000126.1 GCF_029051645.1 Bradyrhizobium sp. CSA112 | reverse complement strand
CCTGGGCCGAGCTGCCCGCCTGCGATCCCGAGCCGCGCGCCCTCGGCCTCACCTCGCGCCATCTCGCCTACATCATCTACACCTCAGGCTCAACCGGAACCCCAAAGGGCGTCATGGTCGAGCATGCGAACCTGTTGAATTTCATATATGCTCTTTCGGATATATTGAGGATCACTGAGCAGGATGTATTCCTAGCCATCACGTCCATCTCATTTGATATCGCAGGGCTGGAGCTATTTCTTCCATCGTGCACGGGAGCCACAATCGTCCTAGCCAGCCGTAAGGATGTTACGGATGCTACGGCGTTGCATTACCTTATAGATCAGCGCAAGATTTCTATGATGCAGGCCACTCCAGCAACGTGGCGTTTGCTGTTGGATGCCGGCTGGCAAGGAACACCGGGCTTAAATGTATTGTGTGGAGGTGAGGCGTTACCTGCGAGTCAGTCGTCGCGGCTCAGTAGAGGGGTGAGGTCTCTAAGAAATCTTTACGGTCCGACCGAAACAACGATCTGGTCGTCCAGTTTTGTTATTGACGCGAGGCTCGGTGTGTCTCATCAAAACGTCCCGATCGGCCGCCCGATTGCCAACACGCGGGTGTATCTGCTGGACGGTCATGGCGCGCCTGTGCCGTTGGGGGCGGTGGGTGAGCTTTACATCGG
>NZ_JAACFS010000125.1 GCF_029051645.1 Bradyrhizobium sp. CSA112 | reverse complement strand
TGCCAAAACTCGTTCTCGGTGTGACATTCAACGACGGGATCGAGGTCATCGCCAAGCCGACTGACCGTCAGCCCATAACCGCCGCCGCCTAACCGGCCAGGCCGTCACCAAAATTTAGCGATAGCTCAAGCATGGCTCGCCGATGTTCTGGCCCGTATCGCCGATCTGCCTGCCTCGCGCCTGCACGAGTTGCTTCCTTGGGAATGGAAAAGGCTACGCGCGGTCGAGAAACACCTCTGATCAGTGGTCCGTCGCAACCTGAACGTCTCAACCGGCTAGCGACCATCATAACCCAGACCGTCTATGCGCGCGCGTAATCGTTGCGCGGCAGTCCTCGGATGCGTAACGACTAACTGAAGTGACGGGCTCTCGCGAGGCCGCCCCTTGATGTAGGCAGGTCGGACGTCGGCCAAATAACGGCTATATGACAGCTTGTCCTTAACGCGCACCGAATGTCACCTCACGAACACAAAGGTCAATTGGGTGTTGCCGGCGTTGCGGCTGATGGCGCGGCAGCCGGCTGTGCTGTGGACTGCGGCGTTGCGGCCGATGGCGCGGTGGTCGACTGGGCTGCGGCCAGTGGGGAGCTGCCGACGATGACGGTGAGCAGACCCTGGCCCCACAGCCGCTGCGCCGCCTTCCTGGCATCCTCCAGCGTCACCGCATCGACG
>NZ_JAACFS010000124.1 GCF_029051645.1 Bradyrhizobium sp. CSA112 | reverse complement strand
CCGATGTAAAGCTCACCCACCGCCCCCAACGGCACAGGCTGGCCGAACCGATCCAACAAGTACAACCGAAGATCGGGGATGGGCTCTCCGATCAGGTTGGCCGAGTTGGAGGTGTCAGATTGATTAAGAGGTCGATAGGTTACATGCACGGTAGCTTCCGTGATGCCGTACATGTTGATCAATTGCGGAACGCTGTCTGAATGCCTTGCATACCACGGCTTTAGAATGGACGGTTCCAGAGCCTCCCCACCAAAAATCACATAGCGAAGGCGGTTTCGAACATTGCTCTGGCATTCTACATCCATGAAAGCTTTAAAAGCCGAGGGGGTCTGATTGAGAACCGTGACGCCAGACTTGCAGACTAGCTCATGGAAGTCGGAAGCAGAACGGGCGGTATTACTCGGCACGAGTATCAAACGCCCGCCATAGCGCAGTGCGCCCCACAATTCCCACACCGAGAAGTCAAACGAGATGGAATGGAACAGGCACCATACGTCGTGTTCGGTGAAGCCATACCAGTCCTGGGTCGCCTCGAACAGACGAGCCATCTGAGCATGCTCGACCATGACGCCCTTTGGGGTTCCGGTTGAGCCTGAGGTGTAGATGATGTAGGCGAGATGGCGCGAGGTGAGGCCGAGGGCGCGCGGCTCGGGATCGCAGGCGGGCAGCTCGGCCCAGG
>NZ_JAACFS010000123.1 GCF_029051645.1 Bradyrhizobium sp. CSA112 | reverse complement strand
TGGAGACGGCGACCCCGGCGTGGGCGCAGCTGCCGGCCGCGAACCCGGACCCGCGCGCCCTCGGTCTGACCTCGCGCCATCTCGCCTATGTGATCTACACCTCGGGATCCACCGGAACGCCCAAGGGTGTCATGGTCGAGCATCGGGGATTGACAAATTATCTGTGCTGGGCCTGTCATGCCTACGATTCCAGATCATCCTCCGTGGTCTCCTCTCCTCTAGCCTTTGATGCAACAGTTACCAGCCTGTTTGCACCTTTGATCTGTGGTGGCCATGCAGATCTTATGATGGAGGGACAAGAGGTCGAGGGGTTAAAAGCAAAGATCAGCGCGGAATGCGGAACAATCAAGATCACCCCGAGCCATCTGGATGCTCTTGGGCAACAGATGCTGGCGGACTCCGCTGCCAGCCAAGTTGAATCATTTATTATCGGCGGTGAAGCGCTGTCGCATTCAACAGTTGAGTTGTGGCGCAAGATCCAGCCCACGGCCCGAATGGTGAATGAATATGGCCCAACCGAAACAGTTGTCGGTTGTATCTTTTATGACGTTCCGACAGAAATGGCTGTATCTGCGAACATCCCGATCGGCCGTCCGATTGCGAACACGCGGATCTATCTGCTGGATGGTGATGGCGCGCCTGTTCCGTTTGGGGCCGTAGGGGAGCTTTACATTGGCGGCGCGGGGGTGGCGCGTGGCTATCTGAA
>NZ_JAACFS010000122.1 GCF_029051645.1 Bradyrhizobium sp. CSA112 | reverse complement strand
CCCCAACGGCACAGGCGCGCCATGATCGTCCAGCAGATAAACCCGCGCGTTCGCAATCGGACGCCCGATCGGGACGTTCGCAGATACAGCTGGCCCTGTCGGAACCTCATAAAAGAGACAGCCCACGATCGTTTCGGTTGGGCCGTATTCATTCACCATTCTGGCCGTGGGCTGGATCCTGCGCCACAGCTCGATTGTCGAATGCGTCAGCGCTTCACCGCCGATGATAAACAGTCCAACCTGGCTGGCGGCCGAGTCCGCCAGCATCTGTTGCCCAAGCACATCCAGATGGCTGGGGGTGATATCAATGATCCCGCAGCCCGAGCTGATCTTTTCCTTTACCCCCTCGACCTCGTCTCCCTCCCTGACAAGCTGTGCGTGGCCACCACAGAGCAAAGGCGCAAGCAGGCTCGTGATTATGGCATCGAAGGCCAGGGAAGAGGAGACCAGGGAGGATGACCTGGGCGCATAAGCTTCGCAGGCCCAGGACAGATAATTGGCCACTCCCCGATGCTCGACCATGACGCCCTTTGGGGTTCCGGTTGAGCCTGAGGTGTAGATGATGTAGGCGAGATGGCGCGAGGTGAGGCCAAGGGCGCGCGGCTCGGGATCAGAGACAGGCAGCGCGGCCCAGGGCGGGGTGGCCGTATCCAGATCGAGCGCCGTCACATCGGCGAGCGCCTCGGTGCCGAGCGCGGCGCGGCCGGCCGCATCGCAAA
>NZ_JAACFS010000121.1 GCF_029051645.1 Bradyrhizobium sp. CSA112 | reverse complement strand
GGCCGCGCTGGAGGCCGAAGCCAAGGCCGCAGCCGAGGTGGAACGCAAGGCGCGGGCCGAGGAGCGTCGCGTCGCCGAAGGCGGCAAGAAGAGCGGCAAGACGCCGACGAAAACGGAGCCCGACGGCAAGGCACAACGCAATTTCACCGACCCGGAAAGCCGCATCCTGAAGACCAAGGACGGTTACATCCAGGGCTACAACGCCCAGGCCGCGGTCGATGGTGCCCATCAGATCATCGTGGCGCAGACGCTGACCAGTTCCTCGAGCGATCAGGCGCAACTGGCGCCGTTGCTCGACGGGATCAGGGCTAATCTGGGGACCAATCCCGACGAAGTGTCGGCCGACGCCGGCTACTGCTCCGCCGCTAATCTTCGCACGCTCAAACGGCGGCGCATTGAGGGCTACATCGCCACCGGAAGGCAGAAGCACGGCACCAAGTCCGCCACCGCGGAAAAGCCTTCAAGAGCCGGCTCGCTGATCGCCAAGATGAGCACCAAGCTCAAGCGCGCCGGCTACCGAAGTCGCTACCGCTTGCGTAAGCAGATCGTCGAACCCGTGTTCGGACAGATCAAACAGGCAAGAGGGTTCAGGCAATTCCTGCTGCGCGGCATCGACAAAGTGAAGCCCGAATGGGCCCTGATTTGCACCGCTCACAACCTCGTCAAGCTGGCGAGGGCCGCATGAGCCGCTATCATTCGGATAAAACCGGCTTCCCGATGCTAACTGGACAGGCTCCTAG
>NZ_JAACFS010000120.1 GCF_029051645.1 Bradyrhizobium sp. CSA112 | reverse complement strand
CGTCCAATGTCACCCGAAAGAGGGCGGTCGCATTTTCACTACATCGACGACCCCGCCAACCACTCAATGCAGTTTTGACCAAAGCATGGCGGCACGATGGTGCCGCGTGGCAACGTTCGGAACTCGGAGCCTCGGGCAGCACCATTGACCTAATAGCGGAGGTACAGGAAGAGACGAAAGAGTGCACGGCGCCACCCGAAAACACGAACAGGTCCGATCCCGCTGCGTGCAGTGAGATTATCAGCAATCATTTTCTCTGGTAATGTAAGGGATCAGCTTTCGCTGCCGCTCTAATGACAGCTTTGGGTCAACAGGCGACATTCGAAAAAGATGGGAACCCGCAACTGAGGCAGGCCTTACTGCTCTGGTTCAAAGCGTTCTATGAAGCGGTCGGCTTGCCAAAGCTCAATGGCGTGGCCATCAAGGGCGACCTTTCGAGCCGCCGCGCCTCTTTCTCGTCAGAGGCGGATATCGACCCGATTGATAATGTAGCCGTCCGGCCCGATAACATGGGCCCGGTATTCTTCCATCAAACGCTCTATCGTTGATCCGCCTGAACCTGCTGCCCTAACGTTAAATGGGCCTGATGACCCGGTGTCCCAGAGAAGCCCGCTGGCTGGTCATCCGGTCCGGAGGCCTCAAGAAGGGGAGCGCGGGAGCCGGACCACCGCACAGGCGGCGCGTGTAACCGCCCGCTGGACGGCTGGGTTTTGGCTATTAGTATATGTGCGGGAAAACGAGGGGAAGCCAATGGTGTTCAAGAGATTTCGACGGGC
>NZ_JAACFS010000119.1 GCF_029051645.1 Bradyrhizobium sp. CSA112 | reverse complement strand
CAGTATTTTTCCTGCTCAGGTGTTAGCTGCAACGCAGCCTTTACCAGGTCAATGCGCAAGTCCATCAGTGAATTCCGGTCCGCTACATTTAACCGTTCCGGAGTTGCGGTAGAAGGCGTTTGCGCGTAGGCAATCGGCGACGCAGCAAGGAAGAGTACAGTTGTTCCAACCACTACTATTTTGATCATCGGCGATCTCCTAGGTAAGACCCCCAGGCACCGCACAAAAAAGTCACGCACCGCAGGTCGCCTTGATTCAAATCAAAGGTACCAGGGAAGTTTTTTGCGCAGGCCAGACCTATCGACATGTCCGCATTTGCGCCGCTATTCGGGGCAAGCTGACATCAACTCCCGCCTAGTGCCGCGCTGAACTAGGGCCTATTGGGCCTGCCTCATTCGGGCAGCCTTTTCCTTACGGCACAGGCCGGACAAGCGCCCGAGGTAGGGTAGTGTTCCAAACTTCGTGCACGCCGCAGGTGCAGGGGCGCAATTCGAGCGGGCGGTGGCCATGCTGCACGCTGCACTCGTTCACGCAATTCCTCAGAAAACGTCCAATCCTGAAAAGCTGTCAGTCCTTTGACCTAGATCAACCGCATCCCCGAGGCTATCCCAAGCCTGTGGTCTCTCCCAACAGTGATGGAGGAGAACATGCGCTCCCTCAGAATGGCATTCGTAGGCGGATTCGCCGGAGCCTTGATGGCCAGCAACATGGCGACGCTCCAGGCGGCTCCTTTGCCGACCAATGTGGCAACCATGAAATCAATTGTTGGCGACAGTGCGATCCAGGTCCGCTGGGG
>NZ_JAACFS010000011.1 GCF_029051645.1 Bradyrhizobium sp. CSA112 | reverse complement strand
GAGCCATCCGCTCCCAAGCCGCGTCGCTCAAAACCAAACGATCCATCACACCCAAGGCCGCCTCCCAAAAAGCAGCCTTGAATCTGATTTGCTCCTAAAAGGGAATCCTTAGAGTCCACACCACCTAAGGCTTCTGCACTGATTGAAGGTTCCAGCCTCCGCTGATTGTCCCAGAAAAACTTCTGAAACTCCCAAACGGTTTCTCTGCGAGGGTCTCGCAATGCTTTGATGAGAAGCTGAAGTATGTTGTCGAGCAAATCCATGGTATCGCATTCGGGCGAGAACGATGCTGGGGCCGAGCAGCCGCAGCGTACTGGATTCCCCGCCTTCGCGGGGAATGACGGGCGGAATATCCGGGTGCCATTCGAGCCCCCGTTACTTCGCCTTCCCCTCCGCCAGCAGCGCCTCGCGGACCTGCTTGAACTCGCTGCGGTCGGCTTTGTCGACTTTCGGGAAGTGCAGGTCGAGGCTGTCCAGCGCTGCGACGATCGTCGAGCCGATCACCACGCGGGCGAACCATTTGTAGTCGGCAGGGACCACGATCCAAGGGGCCGCCTGCGTCGAGGTGTGGCGGATCATGTCCTGGTAGGCGGCCTGGTATTTCGCCCACAGCTTGCGCTCGCCGATGTCGGCGAGCGAGAATTTCCAGTTCTTGGCAGGGTCCTCCAGCCGCTCGAGAAAGCGCTCGCGCTGCTCCTCCCTGGAGACGTTCAGGAAGAATTTCAGGATCACGGTGCCGTTGCGTGCGAGGTAGCGCTCCATCGCGGAGATATCTTCGAAACGCTCCTTCCAGATGTCCTTGGTCACCAACTGCTGCGGGATCTTCTGTCTGGCGAGAATCTCCGAGTGCACCCGCACCACCAGGCATTCCTCGTAATAAGAGCGGTTGAAGATGCCGATCCGGCCGCGCTCCGGCAGCGCGACCATGCTGCGCCACAGGAAATCGTGGTCGAGCTCTTTCGTCGACGGCTGCTTGAACGAAGTGACCTCGCAGCCCTGCGGGTTGACGCCCTCGAACACGCTCTTGATCGCGGAGTCCTTACCCGCAGCGTCCATGCCCTGGAAGATGAGGAGCAGCGACCAGCGGTCTTGCGCGTAGAGTTTTTCCTGGAAATCGTTGAGCCGCTTGCGATTGGCTTCGATGATCCTGGTCGCGCTCTCCTTGTCGAGGCCGCCCCTCTCATTGGTCTTGTGCGATTTCAGGTGAAATTCGCCCGAGCCGTCGTAGCGAAACGGGACGATATAGGGCTTCAGCTCGTTCGCCAGCGACAGCAAGGATTTTTTGCTCATCTATCTCCGCTCAATCCTTCACGTCTTCTTGGGTTGCGTTTTCAATCTGTCGAGAACGCTACCAAGAATGCCCTTGGGAAGGAATATGATGAAGATGACCAGCAGCACGCCGTAGACGAGGTTGTCCCAGCCGACCGCCTTGGTTCCGAACCCGATGCGCAGCACTTCGGCGAGCATGATGGTGATGACGGCGCCGACCGTCGGGCCGAGCGAGACATAGAGGCCGCCGACGATGACGGCGAACACCATCTGCAGCGACACCGCAATGCCGCTGACAGTGTCGGGCGAGATGAACATCTGGTACTGGCAATAGAGCGCGCCGGCGAGCGCGGTCATCAGCGCCGAGATCAGCGTGATCTTGAGCTTTTCGGCCGTGACGTTGACGCCGGCCGCGGCGGCTGCGTCCTCGTCCTCCGAGATCGCCTCCATGGCGTAGCGGCTCATGCTGCGGTCGACCCAGCGCCAGATCAGAAGGCCTACGACCCAGACGAACAGCGCGATCAGGTACCACGTCGTCTTGTCGTCGAACTGCAGCGCCAGCAAGCCGGAGCCGCTGCGGGCGCGGTCCGGCGTGTAGCCGAGCGAGCCGCCGGTGTAGTCACGCGTTGCGGTGATGACCTGCAGCACGATGCCGGACAGCGCCAGCGTTACCAGCACAAAATAATGCCCGGTGATGCGGAAGCGAAAGCAGGGATAGGCGACGACCAGCGCCAGCACCCCCGCCGCCACCATGCTGATGGGAATGCCGATCCACGGCGACACATCGAGATGGTTCCACAACAGCGCGGTGACATAGGCGCCGACGCCCATGAAGCCGCCATGGCCGAGCGACACCAGGCCGAAGCGGCCCATGATCGACCATGCGGTATAGGCGAACGACCAGATCAGGATCAGCACGAGAATATGCAGGTGGTAGGGCTCGCGATAGACAAAGGGCAGCGCGATCAGCGCTGCGAGGCCAACGCCCCAGGCGGCATAACGGGAATTCACGAGCGCCTCGCCAGCAGGCCCGCGGGCCGGATGAACATCATGACGATGAAGAAGGCAAAGGCCAGCACGTAACCCCATTCGAGGTCGGAGTACAGGCCGCCCAGCGAAATGATCTGGGCGAATACGAACGCCGCGATGAAGCCGCCGACGAAATTCCCCAGGCCCCCGAGCACGCAGATCAGGAAGGTGATCGGCCCGAACGACAGCCCGACAAAGGGGTGCACGTCGTATTGCAGCACCAGAAGACAGGCGGCGAGGCCGGCGAGCGCGCCGCCCAACGCCGAGGTGATGAGATAGATGCGCTTGGTATCGACCCCCATCAGCGACATGATCTGGCGGTCCTGCGCGACGGCGCGGATCGCCGTGCCGGTATAGGTGCGCTTCATGAAGAAGTAGATCGCCAGCATGCCGATCAAGGCGGCGGCGAAGGCCAGCAGCCGCGAATAGCTGAAATGCATCTCGCCGATCGCCAGCACCGGCAGGCGGATGCCGAGATTGCGGAAATCGATGCCGAAAGCAACAGTGGCAAAACTCTGCAGGATGAACAGCACGCCGCCGGTCGCGAGCAACTGGTTGATCGGTGGCGCGGTCAGAAGCGGCGCGATGACGATGTAGTGCAGCGCCGCCCCAAGCGCCGCCACCAGCAGGACTGCGAACGGCGCCGCGACCCAATACGGCAGGCCGAACACCTGGACCATGTAGTACATGCCGTACATGCCGATCATGACCAGCTCGGCATAGCAGATCCAGGTGACGTCGATGACGCCGAAGATCAAATTGAGCCCGAGCGCGAGCAGCGCCAGCACGCCGCCGAGCAGGATGCCGTTGACCACGGCTTCCAGCAGATAGATGTCGAACGTGTCGAGGAATGCCTGCATGCGTGACCTGCCTTAGACGCCCAAATAAGCCTGCTTGATCGTATCGGTCGACATCATCTCTTCCGACGTGCCGGACGCGCGGATGGTGCCGGCCTCGAGCAGATAGGCGCGGTCGACCACTTTCAGCACCTGCTGCACGTTCTGCTCGACGATCAACACCGTGAGCCCGCTGGCGCGGATGCGTTTGACCAGCTCGAACACCTGCTGGACCACGACCGGCGCAAGACCGGCCGACGGCTCGTCGAGCAGCAACAGTTTCGGATCCGACATCAGCGCGCGGCCGATCGCGCACATCTGCTGTTCGCCGCCGGATAGGGTGCCGGCCATCTGGCTGCGCCGCTCCTTCATGCGCGGAAACAGGTCGAACACGAAATCCAGCCGCTCGGCATATTTGGCGCGCGCCCCCGGCATGTAGGCACCCATCTTCAGATTGTCGTCGACGGTGAGCCGCGGGAACAGCCGGCGATTTTCCGGCACATGCGCGATGCCGAGATCAACGATGCGATGCGCCGGCGTCGCCAGCACGTCGTGGCCTTCCATCGCGATCGCGCCCCTGGTCGGCCGGATGAGCCCTGAGATCACGCGCATCAGCGTGGTTTTTCCGGCGCCGTTGGGGCCGATCACGCCGACCGCCTCCCCCGCCTTGACCTCGAGGTTGATCCCGAACAGCGCCTGAAAGCTGCCGTAGCCTGCGTCGATCGATTTCAATTCGAGCATGCGCTAGACCCCTGCCTTGCGACGCGCTTCCGCGGCCGCAATCTGGCTCGAATCCGCGTCCGTACCGAGATAGACCTCGATCACTCTTGGGTCGCCGGCGACCGCGCTCGGCAGGCCTTCGGAAATCTTCTCGCCGTGATCGAGCACCATCACGCGATCGACCACCCGCATCAACACGCCCATGATGTGCTCGACCCAGATGATGGTGATGCCGAGTTCGTCGCGGATCTTGCGCAGCATGTCGGCGGCCTGATCCATCTCGTGCTCGTCGAGGCCGCCGAGGCTTTCGTCGGCGAGCAGAAGTTTCGGCCCCGTGGCGAGTGCCTTGGCGAGTTCGAGTTTCTTTAGGCCTGCCGCGCCCAGGCCGTCGACGCTGGCGTGGCGGTCGGTCGGCAGGCCGACCATGCGAAGCGCCCGCTCGGCCGCCTCATCCGCCTTGGCGCGGCTGTGGCGGCCCTGCCCGTAATATCCGGCGAGCGCCACGTTCTCGAAGATGCTGAGCCGGTGAAACGGCCGCGGGATCTGGAAGGTGCGGCCGATGCCGCGGTTGATGATGCGGTGAGGGGCTACGCCTGCGATCTCCGCGCCGTCGAACAGGATCGATCCGGCCGTCGGAACCAGCGTGCCCGACAGCATGTTGAAGATCGTGCTCTTGCCGGAGCCGTTCGGGCCGATCAGGCCGAGAATCTCGCCCTGTTCGACCCGGAACGACACGTTGTTAACCGCGGTGAAGCCGCCGAAACGCTTCACCAACCCTTCTACAGCCAGCACGCCGGATTCTCCGTTCTCGCACGCTTCAACTTCGTTGAACCATGCTGACTCTTCTTATTTGAACATGATCCGGAATACGCGACAAACGCGAAGCGTTTGCGCGAGGATCATGCTCTACTGGTTGCTGAACGTGGTTCCCTTCGGTAAGGGCAACACGGCCTCGCGCTGCGCCTGGCTCTTCGGCCACACCACATAGGACTTGTCGTCAATGTACTGGATGACCACCGGGAACGAGCGCTCGTTCTGGCCGGCCATCTGGCTGCCCTCGCCGTGGAACTTGACGCCGAAGCCCAGCATGGTGCCGCCTTCGGGAAGGTCGACTTCGAGGGCTGCCTTGCGCAGCGCTTCGGGATCGACGCCGCCATATTTCTTGATGGCGCGCGGCAGCACTTCGGTCAGGAAGATATAGGTGTTCGACGCGGCCATGCCGACATGGGCGGAGCGGATCGCAACGCCGGGCTTGGCCTTGTCGAACTCCTCGCCGACCATCTTGATGACCGGCGGCAGCTTCGGATCCATCGATTTCTGGTTGGCGAGCCAGATTGAGATCGGATCGGCATTGAAGACGTAGTTGACGTCGCCGCCCAAACCTTCCTTCAGCTTCTCGTAGACACCGTAGCCCGCGCCGTGACCGACGAGTGCCTGGAATTTCAGGCCCTGCTCGCGCGCCTGGCGGCCGAACAAGGTGATGTCCGGGTTGTACCCGGTGTGGAAGATCACGTCGGGCCGCGCGCGCTTCAGCTTGGTGACAAGCGAGGACAGATCCGGCGCGGTGGCCGAATAGCCTTCCTTCAGCACGATATTGAAGCCAGCCTTCTTGGCGCCGGCCTCGTTGCCCTTGGAGACGTCGACGCCGTAGGCGCCGTCCTCGTGGATGATGGCGACGCGCAGGTCCTTCGGCTCCTTGCCGAGCTTTGCCTTGGAGTTCTGCGCGATGAAATCCATCGTCATCAGGCCGAACTGGTCGCCGGAAGCCTGCGGACGGAATACGTATTTGAAGTTCTTGTCGGCCAGCACCGCCGAGGAAATGCAGGTGGTGATCCACATGAAGTTCTTGAGCTGCTCGACGCGCGCGGCCACCGGCACGCATTGCGCCGAGGAGAAGAAGCCGAGCAGCATGTTGACCTTTTCCTGCTCGATCAGCCGCACCGCCTCGTTGATCGCGACATCAGGCTTGCTTTGCGCGTCGGCGTAGACCGCTTCGACCTTGTAGCCTTCGACGCCGGTCTTGGCGTACTGGTCGAGCATGATCTTGGCGCCGATATATTGCAGCTCCGAACCGCCGCCGGCGAGCGGGCCGGTCAGGTCGTAGATCACGCCGATCTTGATCTTCTTTTCCTGAGCCTCGGCGGTAACCGCCATCCCCAGCACCGCGATTGCGGCAGACAGCCCGACGAGAAGGCGTGCAGCTTTGCGCCCCGGCATGGAAATCCTCCCTGGATTTATTTTTTGTGCACTGCGTTTTCTTGTTCTTGTTGTCGCCTATCACATTGGTAGCGCCACCAGATGTCAAGCGTATTGCTGCGTCAGGGCTCGGATGCGAGCTGCGCCTCGATGAACGCCGTGACAAAACGCGGCATTGCGGAGGTGAGATCGCTTGTACCGCGCACAAGATGGATCGCGGATAATTCCGGCTGGCGCTGCGAGGCGAGGTTGCGCTCGATCCGCTCACGCAGGGCTTCGCCCGGCATGTTGATGTGCAGCATGCGCATCATCGCGACTGCAGGCCCCGTACAGATACAGTGCCAATGCGGGTCGCTGTCGTATTCGCCGGGCGCAAGGCCGGTCTCTTCCTGGAGTTCGCGCGTGACGCTGCCTGGTATGTCGACCGTGCCGTCCCTGATGTCGTCGAGGTCGGGCGTGCCCGATGGAAAATAGATGCGCCCGGCATTGGAGGTATGCCGGCCCATCTCGCCGAGTACGAAGGCGCCGTCGGCGCAGCGTAGCGCGCCCATGCCAAAGCCGTTGAACACGCCAGTATCGGGAAAGCCCCAGTCGCGCCAGGCCAGGAAGCTTGCGAAATCGGTTTCGAAATAGCTGGCGCTGAAGCGATCGCCTGAGAACACCGGGTTGCGCCCGAGCAGCATGCGGCCGTTCCACATGGCAGGCTTTTCGCGCTGCTTGTCCGCGAAATGCGCCGCTATCTCCGCGCGCCGCGCCTCGGCAAACGGCCACGCCCATGCCTCGACAACGAGGTCGAGCGCGCTGACGCGATGAATGACCAGCGGCTTCGTGTCGCTCATCGCCCGACGTCGCTCGATCTCACGCCCATCCTGTACCGACCTTACTTCGGATTCGCGCCGGTGGTCCTCTTGACCTGCTCGACATATTTGTTGGTGTAAGTCTTGGTCACGTCGATATTGGCCTTGGCGATCTCCGGCGAACTCTCGCTGAACACCGCGAGCACCGCATCCGCGCCCTTAGGATCCATCTTGCCGGTCAACGAATACATCGGGATCGTATTCTTCAGCGCCGCCAGATAAAGCTCCTTGTTCTTGCCGACGATTTCGTCGGGCATCTTCGCCATGATCTCTTCCGGCGAATGCGAGTGAATCCAGGCGAGCGTGTTGACGATTGCATTGGTCAGCGCCTGCACTTCCTTCTCGTGCGACTTGATCCACGCCGTGGTGGTGTAGAGCGCGCCGCCGGGATATTCGCCGCCGAACACGGCGAGCGTGTCCTTCTCGCTGCGGGTGTCGGCCAGTATCTTCAAATCGGGATAGCTGCCCTGCAAAACGGTCACGGACGGATCGAGCATCACAGCGGCATCGATCTGTCCCTGCTGCATCGCCGCCACGGCGGTGGCACCGAGGCCGACGCCGATGACCGCGGCGCTGGTCGGATCGAGGCCGTTCTTCTTCAACAGATACTTCAGAAAGAAATCGGTCGAGGAGCCCGGTGCGCTGACGCCGACCTTCTTGCCGGCCAGATCCTTGATCGATTTGATCTCGCTGGTGTGTGCAGGTGACACGACCAGCACCAGGCCGGGATAGCGGTCATAGATCACGAAGGACTGCAGCTCCTGCTTCTTGGCGGCCAGATTGACGCAGTGGTCGAAATAGCCCGACACCACGTCGGCGCTGCCGCCGAGGACGGCCTTCAGTGCATCCGAGCCGCCTTTGAGGTCGACCAGTTCGACGGCCAGCCCCGCCTTTTCGTATTCGCCGAGTTGCTTGGCGAGTACGGTGGGCAGATAGCACAGGCATGAGCCGCCCCCGATCGCGACGGTAACCTTGCTTTGCGCTGCGGCAAATCCCGAGGTCAGCGCCAGCGCCAGCAGCGAAGCGGCCAGCCGGCCGAACAGTTTCTTCATGGTTTCCTCCATTCGTTGGCCGGCAACATAGAGCAGCGCACGGACGTTGAGAAGGCCGCCTGAATCCATGCAACAATCGCGGCTCCCAACATATGAAAGACCTGGATGTCTGAACCGTAGATTGGTGCTCGGCTCGCAACCTTCGTTCCCACTTGAACGTTATAACATCGGCTATCGGCAGCTAAATCAAGGGAAGTCAGGCTGCGAACACCTCAGGCATCGTTGGCTTCCGCAACTATTCCACTATTGTCTGCGATGATGGGTATCGATGGCAAATAAGCGCAAGGAGTATTGCCAATGACCACATGTACCGAGAAACACCATGCCAACCACACTCATAAACATGGCCCGGATTGCGGGCACACCGCGGTTCGTCATGACGGACATGTGGATTATCTTCACGACGGCCATCTCCACCATATGCACGAGGATCACGTGGACGAACATGTCATCACGGTGAATGCCACAAATCCCGTGCAATGCACTCCTCAAGTCCATTGCGAGCACGCGCACGGTCCAAACTGCGGACATGAAGCGGTGCCGCATGGTGACCATGTCGACTATCTTGTAGACGGCCGGCTGCACCATCCGCACGGTGATCATTGCGATGATCACGGGCCCGTGCAGTTAGCCTGAGGGCGATGGTGATCGAACACTAGCGACGCTGGAGGCGCCGGCCGATGACGCCGGCGACGATATCGCAACCGCGCGAACGAAGTAGTTCATGGTCGGCACCTCGAAGCACATTCTAGTGTACATGTTTGCCAAGTCGCGTTTGCCTAGTCGCGGAGATGGGGATGCAGAATGGCTCATCATCAAAAGGCCGTTGCCGCTGCAGTGGCGATAAACACTGCAATCTTCGTGGTGGAGGGTATTGCCGGCTATCAGGCATCGAGCCTGAGCCTGCTGATGGACAGCGCGCATAACCTGTCGGACGAGTTGGCTCTGGTCTGCCTGTATGCAGCGTTCCTGGTCGCCAGAGGTCCTTCGCGGCGGCTGTTGAGGGCCGGAAATCTCTTTAACTCGGTCGGGCTGATTGCGGTCAGCGGACTGCTTTTGTGGCAGGCCGGGGAGCGTCTGTCCAATCCGGTGCCGGTTCAGGGCGTCGTTCCGATGATCGTGGGTCTGGCTGCCGCTGCCGCCAATTGGAGCGTGGCCCGCTTGCTCCTGGAGCCAAGCCAAAACAACGCTGCAATCCGGCTCGCATATATCCATAATCTTGGCGACGTATGGGTATCCCTTGCCCCGGTGGCCGCGGGCTTACTGCTTCTGGTGACGGGTTATCCGATCTTCGATCCAATCATCGCAGGAGCCGTTGCATTGTGGATCATTTTCACGACTGGCCGGGAGGTTCTTGAATCGCACGATGAACTGATATGGCCGGAGAAAATCATCTGCTGCCATACCGACCACGATCAACCGGTCGTGAAGCCACTCTCAAATTGAGACGGTAGCAGATGAATCGTGCCGCCTTCCGCACGAGCGTGAGATGATTGGCGGATGCTCGAAAAAGGCAGCCCGCAGCTCGCCAATGCACCGACGATCAAACGCGGCGACTCAAATCCCTGTTTAAGCCGGTCCGTGACCGGAGTCTGGTTCAAAGCCATCTGCATGGAGTTGTCCTTTGCTGATGGTGCAATTGGTCTGTGCCGGCTAGCGTCGATCCGCGGACAAGCGATGGTCATTCCGTTTCGATGGAGGTTCGGGCAGGCCGGTTGGTGCGGCCAACGGCGCCAGCGCATCCGCAAGGTCTGTCTGCGTGATCTGTTCAAGCGGCTTCTCGATCGAGACGGCCTCGGTTGGCCGTCTCGGGTGCATGATGAGCACGATGGTTCGAGCGCCGCCGCGACCAGGATCGCTGCGTTCGCTGACGGTAATTATCGTTTTATCATCGGCGTTGATGGCTGTCCGGGCATGCTCTTTCAATTCACGCACTACGTTCCATTGGTGGCGCGGCGATCTTGGGAAGAAAACAACATTCATTGTCGACACAGCCTGAAGGAGCAAAGGTTTGTGAAATGTTATAACATAACATGTCTATGTCAACAGCTTATGATGCACGCCGGGCATCCGCTGGCTCCGCAATAAGGAAACGGCGGTCAAACCGCCGGATTTGGTTGCTTTTCCGGTCGCGGAAGTAAATGCAGGCAATGACGGCAGAGAACCCTACCCTCTGCCCTCCGCCGCTGCCGGCCGCCACACCAATAGCCGCCGCTCGGCCAGCGTCACACCCATGTCGATCAGGATGACGAAGGCTGAAAGCACGAACATCCCGGCGAACACGCCGGCGACGTCGAAGACGCCTTCGGCCTGCTGGATCAGGTAGCCGAGGCCGGCCGCGGAGCCCAGATACTCGCCGACGACGGCGCCGACCACCGCGAAACCGACCGAGGTGTGCAACGAGGAAAACATCCACGACAGCGCCGACGGCCAATAGACATGCCGCATCAACTGCCGCTCGTTCATGCCGAGCATGCGGCCATTGTCGAGCACGGTGTTCGAGACCTCCTTGACGCCCTGATAGACGTTAAAGAACACGATGAAGAACACCAGCGTCACGCCGAGCGCGACCTTGGACCAGATGCCCAGGCCCAGCCACAGCGTGAAGATCGGCGCCAGCACGACGCGCGGCAGCGCGTTGACCATCTTCACATAGGGGTCGAACACCGCGGCGACGCGCGGCTGCCGCGCGAACCAGAAGCCGACCAGCACGCCGCCGACCGAGCCGATCACGAAGGCCAGCAGAGATTCCCACAGCGTGATGATGAGATGCTTCCAGATCACGCCACTTGAAAACCATTTTACGATCTGGCTGCCGACATCGATCGGGTTGGAGAAGAAGAACGGCGGCAGCAGGATGCGGCCGAACACCGGCACTGTGGTGAGGAACTGCCACACCGCCAGCGCGACGACGGCGACCAGAAGCTGACATGTGAGAAGCATTAATCGAGACATGAGCGATAACTATCTCCACGTCGTCCCTGCGAAAGCAGGGACCCATAACCACTGATGTTCATTGTTGCAGAAGGTCGCTACCCTATCGCCCAAACGATAGGACACGGCGCATGGGTCCCGGCGCCGTGCGCAATTGCGCACTAGGCCGGGACGACGTAGGAAAAACGACATCAGCTTGCCTCCGCTTGCGTGGATTGCACGTAGCCCTTCATCACTTCGTCCTTCAGCACGCTCCAGATTTCCCGGTGCAGCTCATGAAAATCCTTTTCCATCCGGATTTCGGAGATGTCGCGCGGGCGCGGCAGCGGCACCCGCCAGTCGCCGATGATGCGCGCCGAGGGACCTGCCGACATGATCACGACACGGTCGGCAAGCGCTATCGCCTCTTCGAGATCGTGGGTGACGAACAGCACGGCCTTGCGGTCGGCGTTCCATAATTCGAGCAGGAGATTGCCCATGATCTGCCGGGTCTGGGCATCGAGCGGGCCGAACGGCTCGTCCATCAGGAGTATCTTGGGATCGCGGATCAGCACCTGCGCGAGGCCGACGCGCTTGCGCTGTCCGCCGGAGAGCATGTGCGGATAACGGTTGCCGAACGCGCCGAGGCCTACCGAGGTGAGCCAGCCTTCCGCGCGCTGCAGCGCCTGCTCGCGCGGCGCGCCCTTGATCTCGAGCCCGATGGCGACATTGTCGATCGCCGTCTTCCAGGGAAACAGCGCATCGGCCTGGAAGAGATAGCCGGCATCCCGGTTCAACCCCGCAAGCGGCTGGTCGAAAATCTTCACCGACCCCGACGCCGGCTTCAGAAGCCCTGCGGCGACGTTGAGCAGCGTCGACTTCCCGCAGCCGGTCGGGCCGACAATAGCGACGAACTCGCCATGCGCGACGGACAGATTGGCCTTCTCCACGGCCGTATAGACGCGGTCCCCGGCCACGCGAAAAGCCACCGTCGCATCGCCAAGCGCGACCGCCGTCGGCTGTGCGGTATTCGCCATGTTTTCTCCCCAAGCGTTTGGAGGGATGCCTTAGCGGGTACGAAGGAGAAGTTCAACGAAGGCCTGCGACGTGGTAGGTGATCTCTTACCCTCCCCTGGAGGGGGCCGAGACGAGCAAAGCTCGCTCGTGGGTCGGCTCACATGAGCGAAGCGAAATGTGAGACGGGGTGGGGTGATCTCTCCACCCGAGCACTGTTCGTAAGGAGAGACCGTCACTCCACCCCGCCGCTCATTGCATGAGCGTCGACCCACGAGCGAGCTTTGCTCGTCTCGGACCCCTCCAGGGGAGATTGAGAATCGAGATCGCATGGCCGCTCCACTGATCGCCTATACCCGTGTCGGCAAGACCTTTGACGATGGCCGTGTCGTGGCGGTCGACGACGTCTCGCTCGAAGTCGCCGAGGGCGAATTCCTTGCCATCGTCGGCGGCTCCGGCTCGGGCAAGACCACGCTGCTGCGACTCGCCAACCGGCTGATCGAGACGGACTCTGGTTCGATCACGGTCGAAGGCGAGAACGTGCGTGAGGTCGATCCGATCCTGCTGCGCCGGCGGATCGGCTACGTCTTCCAGAGCGGCGGGCTGTTTCCGCATCTCAGCGTCGCCGGCAATATCGGCATCACACCGAAGCTGACGGGCGCCCCCCTCGCCGAGATTTCCGCGCGGGTGGACGAGCTGCTCGACCTTGTCAGGCTCGACCGGGCGCAATATCGCGACCGGCTGCCGCATGAACTCTCGGGCGGCCAGCGCCAGCGCGTCGGCGTGGCGCGCGCGCTCGCTGCAAAGCCGCGCATCGTGTTGATGGACGAACCGTTCGGCGCGCTCGATCCCCTCACCCGCGACGCGCTCGGCGACGATTTTCGCGAGCTGCATCGCAAGCTCGGCCTGACCACGGTCATGATTACCCATGACATGACGGAAGCCATTCTGCTCGCCGACCGGATCGCGGTGATGGGAGGCGGCCGGCTGCTGGCGCAGGGTACGCCATCCGAGCTTTCCGAAAGCGACAACGCTTATGTCGGCGAACTTCTGCGCACGCCGCGGCGGCAGGCCGAACGGCTCGGCGCCCTGCTGCCGAGGGACGGTGCGGCATGAGCATCTTCGCCGATCCACGCTGGGGCGAGGCGCTGGGCCACCTGCCCGATTATCTCGGCAGTCATGTCCGCGTCAGCGTCACCGCGCTGGCGCTGGGACTTCTGGTCAGCCTGCCGCTCGCCATCATCTCGCGACATCGGCCGGTGCCGCGCGCCGCGCTGCTCGGGCTCGCCAGCATCGTGCAGACGGTACCGGGACTGGCACTCTTGGCGCTGTTCTATCCGCTGCTGCTGGCGCTCGCGGCGCTCTCGCTGTCGTGGTTCGGGTTTAGTTTTTCCGCATTCGGATTCTTGCCCGCGGTGCTGGCGCTGGCGCTCTATTCGATGCTGCCGGTGCTGCGCAACACCATCACCGGCCTGCAGGGTGTCGAGCCTGCGGTTCTGGAAGCAGCGCAGGGCGTCGGCATGACGCCGCGGCAATCGCTGTTCACGGTGGAATTGCCGCTGGCGCTGCCGGTGATGATGGCAGGCATCCGCACATCAGCGGTCTGGGTGATCGGCACCGCGACGCTGTCGACGCCGATCGGCCAGACCAGCCTCGGCAACTACATCTTCGCGGGGCTGCAGACCCAGAACTGGGTGTTTGTGCTGTTCGGCTGTCTTGCCGCCGCGGTGCTGGCGCTTCTGGTCGATCAATTGCTGGCGCTGATCGAAAACGGCTTGCGCCACCGCAACCGCCTGCGCGCGGCGCTGGGCGGCGCCGGCATCGCGGCGCTGGTCGCGGCCACGCTGGTGCCCACCATGATGCGGTCGCAGACCAACTACATCATCGGCGCCAAGACCTTTACCGAACAATATGTGCTGTCGGCATTGATGGCACAGCGGCTGAAGGCGGCCGGCCTCTCGGCGACGACGCGCGAAGGCCTCGGCTCCAACGTGATCTTCGAGGCGCTGGCGGCCGATGATATCGACGTCTATGTCGACTATTCCGGCACGCTGTGGGCCAACCAGTTCCACCGCACCGACATCAAGCCGCGCCAGGAGCTGGTGGCCGAGCTGAAGACGATGCTGGCAAAGCAGAACATCACGCTATTGGGCGAACTCGGTTTCGAGAACGCCTATGCGCTGGTGATGCCGCGCAAACGCGCCGAGCAATTGGGCATCCGCACCATCGCCGACCTCGCCTCGCGCGCGGCGAACATGTCGATCGCGGGCGACTATGAATTCTTCTCGCGCCCGGAATGGGCCGCGCTGCGCAAGGCCTACGGCCTGTCGTTCCGCGGGCAACGGCAGATGCAGCCAGACTTCATGTATGCCGCGGTCGCCTCCGGCGAGGTCGACGTCATCGCCGGCTACACCAGCGACGGGCTGATCGCGAAATACGACCTGGTTGTTCTCAACGACGTCAGGCGCGCGATCCCGCCTTACGACGCGGTGGTGCTGCTCGCGCCGAAGCGCGCCAATGACGATGGCTTACGCAAGGCGCTTCAGCCGCTAATCGGAAAGATCGACATCGCCACGATGCGCGAGGCCAATCTGCGCGCGGCCGGCAATGACGCGGAGAGCTCGCCGGATGCGGTGGCGCAATGGCTATGGGAGAAGGTGGGGAAGAGGTAGCTGGCACCGTCATTGCAAGAAGACTTCGTAGGGTGGGCAAAGCGAAGCGTGCCCACCATCTTTGCAACTATGTCAGGTTGCAGTACGGCATAGCATGCCGCGATACGTTCGAGCTAAGGGCAGTGTTTTCTTTTTCACAGTCGCCCTCGCGCAGCGGCCGAGTAACCTGCTGGTCGAAGAAGTCGATCGCCTGAGGCGCATCTATCAAACCGTTCAACGAGGACACCCGTTCGAAACGCTCGCGATCTGCGTCCTGCCCGACCACATTCACGCACTATGGGCACTGCCGGATGGTGACGGAGACTTTTCTACGCGCTGGAGCCTGATCAAGGGTGGCTTTTCGCGGGGTCTCGATGCGCGAGCCAGATCAATGAGAAAGATCGCCAAGCGCGAAAAGGGCATCTGGCAACGCCGATACTGGGAGCACGCGATTCGAAACGACGAGGATTTCGAGCGACACGTCGACTATATTCATTTCAATCCGGTGAAACACCGCCACGTCAGACGCGTGTGCGATTGGCCTCACAGCAGCTTCCACCGCTTTGTTGAGCAGGGATTGCTCGCCCTGGATTGGGGAGGCGATCTTCGCAACATTCAAGGCTCGTTCGGTGAATAGATGGTGGGCACGCTTCGCTTTGCCCACCCTACGAGATCTTTGCCCACCCTGTGAATTTCGCTGTTATTTGCCGCGGCCCCATCCCCGTCATCGCGAGCGAAGCGATCGTCTTGCTGCGGAAAGGAGATCTTCGCAACATTCAGGGCTCGTTCGGTGAATAGATGGTGGGCACGCTTCGCTTTGCCCACCCTACGAGGTCTCGCAATGACAGCGCGCGTCAAAGCCCCTTGATCATCCCGGCGTCGATCAGGAGTCGATTAAATCGTCGTGCTTCCGCGCCCTTTCGGCAGGCATAGAACACGCCGTTGCAGCGAAGCATGATCTTCTTCTGCTCCTCGAACGACGGATCGAGCGGGACGCCGGCGGCTTCCTGGATCACGAGCGGGATGTAGGCCGCATCGAGCGTATCGAGCGCCGACGAGAGGTCGCCCGGCCGATAGTTGATGCCGTCAATCGCGTAGTAGGTAGAGAAGTAGCGCGGATCGGCTGCCATCAAGCGTTTCGCCAGCAATTTCTGGTCGATGCCGGGCTCAAGCAGCTTTTGCGAGATGGCCGGCTGGTGATCGCCGAAACGCAGAACCAGAAACGACTGATCCGGATAGTCGCGCTTAAGGGCAGCGATGAATTCCCGGTAGTCGTTCTGCGTCATGACCTGGCGACGAATATATTCGTCGGTCTCCGCCGTGTTTCCCGGTGGCATCCAGTCCGGCGGCGTCAGATCGGGCCGATAGACGTCGGTCCAGGGAAAATGATTGGCCGTGAGGTAGACGAACATGAAGACCGGCGCGTGCTGCGGCTGCTCCCGCGCAAACACCTTCAAGGCCTGATCGAAGTAGAACTTGTCGGGCTGCATATCCTGGGCGACGCCCATATCCGCCATGTCGATGAAGTGGCCGACGCCAGCGCCCTTCTGGAATGCACGCGCGCCGAGGAAGTTGCCATAGGTCGGATAGAGCGAGAAGGTCTTGTATCCGCAGCGCTTGAGCGCCTGCGGTAACCCGCGCGCAACACGGTTCGCGGTGATCCTTGTGACATAAAACTTCAGATCGCCGAACGACCGTGCCGACATGCCGGTCAGGACGTTGAATTCGGTGTACCACGTCGGGCCGCCGGTTGCCTCAGCGATCATGGTCCGTTGCTTGCCGTCGATGGACTTGAAGTAATCGGAGTACCCTTGCGGCACTTTGATGCCAGGCGCGGCCGAGATGTCGAAACTCGACTCGTCGAGCAGCATGATGATGTGCGGTCGCTTTGCCGTGGCGTCGCAGGTCTCGGCGGGCGGCAGCATGGGCAGGCCGGCAGCGTGCGCTCCCGCAAGGCGAAGCGGGCCATTGGTCGGCGGATCGACCTCGATCCATCCCGTCGAAGCCAGCCGCGACACCGCCACCACGCCCGAGCGCGCCAAACTGGAAACATGATTGACGCCCTGGAACGGCTCCCAGGCCTGCTCGGGCCAGACTACCGACATCACCGAGATCAATGCTGTCGTCGCAGCCATCCCCGTCAAGGCAAAGCGGCGGCGCACGCGGAACGGATCGAAACGCCAGACCAGCCACAACAGCGGAACCGCAACGAGGCCTGCCAAGGCCAACTGCATCTGCAGGCGCGGGAACACCGAGAGCATGAACGAGAACGTATCGCGGTCGATGATCAGGAAGTCGAGGAACGTCAGCGTTAGCTGCAGAATTCCGAACTTGAAGTGCGACAACGCGATCAGGATAACGATGATGGCCAGCGTCAGCGCGGCACAGACGCCGGGCCGCTGCAGCACGACCAAGAGGAAACAGTTGACGAATACCCACGCCAGCACGGAGAGCGTGATCGCGAACGGCCCGTATTCGGTGGTGAGCAGGACCGCCAGCCCCGCCAGATGGACGGCAACGATCAGGCCAGCCGCAGCAAAGAACCGGACGCCGCGCGCTTTCGCGACGGCGGTTTCGCTCATTCCGGATTCGGCAACGGCAGCAGACATATCGCTCCTCAGAGCCCCTTGATGAAACCTGCCTCGATCAATAACCGGTTGAACCTGCGGGCTTCAGCCCCGTCCTTGCAGGCGTAGAATACACCCTTGCAGCGGAGCATGATGTTCTTTTGCTCCTCGAACGAGGGGTCGAGCGGAATGCCCGCGGCTTCCTGGATCACCAGCGGCAGATAGGGCGCGTCGATCGTGTCCATAACGGCCGAACTCTTCACCGGCTCGAAATTGATGGCGTCGATCGCATAGTAGGTGGTGAAGTAGCGCGGGTCGTAGGTGTCGAACTTGTGGGCGACCCTGGCGTCGTCCAGACCGGGATCCAAGAGGTTCGACGAAAACTCCGGCTGATGATCGCCGTAGCGAACGATCAGGAACGGCTGCGCCGGGAATTTCTTCTTCAGGCTGGCGACGAACGCCGCATAGTCGCCGGCGCTCATCGTCTGGCGGCGCAGATATTCGTCGACCACCGGCGCGTTGCCGGGCTTGCGCCAGGACGGCAGCAGGTCCGGGCGGAACCTGGTTTCCCAGGGGAAATGATTGGCGGCGAGATAGACGAAGGTGAACAGCGGCGTATTGGCCGGCTGATCGGCGATCAGCTTCACGGCCTTGTCGTAGAAGAAGCTGTCCGGCTCGATGCCCTTCGCGCCGAGGGCGCGCGCGTCATAGAAGTGCTGGATGCCGGTGGAGGTCTGGAAGCCGCGCGCGCCCATGAAGGCGCCATAGGCCGGATAGAGCGAGATGGTGTTGTAACCGCAGCGGCGCAGCGCCAGCGGCAACCCACGCTCGACCCGTCCCGACGCAATGCGGGTAACGAAATAGGAGAAGCGGCCGAACGATCGCGACGACAGGCCGGCCAGCACATTGTACTCGGCCATCCAGCTTGCGCCGCCGCTGCTCTCGGCCATGAACTTGCGCTCGCGGCCGTCAAAGGACTTGAAGTGGCTGCCATAGCCTGGCGGCACCTTGACGCCGGCGGCCTGACGGATGTCGAAGCTCGACTCGTCATGAATCATGATGATGTGCGGGCGGCGGCCGGCGACTTGGCAGGAATCGACCAGCGGCATCTTCAACCGCTCGGCGGTCACGGCCTCCGATTCCATGAAGCCGTAATTGGCGAAGTCGGAAACCGCCGTCACGCCCGAGCGGGCGAATTTGGAGAAATAGCCGTCGTCGTAGTAGCCGCGCCAGGCTTCATCCGGCCAGGCGATGGAATAGCCGGCCAGCGCGGCGAGACAGGCCAGCAGGCCAGCCGCCGCCGGCCGGCGGCGGATGCGGAACGGATCGAGCCACCACAGCGCATACATCAGCGGCAGGATCACGAGCGCGGCGCCGACGACGCTCCAGCGCAGGTTGGGAAAGATCGTGAACAAATACGCTGCGGTGTCGCGGTCGATCACCATCAGGTCGACGAAGTTCGCGGTCATCTGCACGACGTCGTGCTTGAGCCGCGACAGCAGCACCAGCAGCACGACCAGCGTCAGCGACAGCGCGGCCGACAGCGCCGGGCGCCGCAGCAGCGCGATGAAGAAGAAGTTCAGGACGCCCCACGCCAGCGCGAAGCCGATCCGGCCGCCGAAATCGGTTTCGGTGTGCAACAGGATCGCCAGCGCCGCTAAGTGCGGTGCAGCAACGGCGGAAAGACGCCAGAAGCCGATCGCGGCAAGGCCGGCGGCAAGGGTGGCGGCGGAGGGCCCTGGATTTGGCGCGGGCGCCATTGAAGCAACGCAACATGACCCGGCGCAATACAAAGCCTTGGCTGGTGACGACCAGGAGACGCACGACCAGCCGGAACCTGTGTCGTGTCATAAAAACGTAGTGGAATCGTCATGAACGCGCAATGAATTTGCCCACGGGCGGCCAAGGCAGAGTAAATTTGAGGCTGTCATTCCGGGGCGCGAAGCGAACTATGGTGCGCGATTGCGCACCTGAGAATCTCGAGATTCCGGGTTCGATGCTTCGCATCGCCCCGGAATGACGGCGGGAGTCAGGACCGGCTGGCGATCCCCTCGATGAAAAGATCCAGGATTGCCTCGGCGGTTCGCTCGGCCTCAGGGGCGGCCACCCCCCAGCGCGGAAAATGACCGTCGATGTTCATCCGGGCAAAACCATAGACCAGCGCCCGCCCGGCGATCTGGACCTGTCTGAGGTCTACCTGCCGGAGCTGGCCCGCGGCGAAGGCCTCCGCCAGCGTTTGCTCGGTCAGCACGATCAATTCGGCATTGTCGCGGCTGATGGCGGCCGCCCTGTCGTGATCGAACAGGCGGCGGCTGGAAATAATTTCGAAATGGGTCGGGTTACGCATCGCCCAGCGCAGGTAAGCGAGCCCGAGGCAGCGAAAGCGGCCGAGCGGATCGCCGGGCGCGGCACCGGCGAGCGCCGCCTCGATCTCGGCGCGGAACCGGCGCTGCGCCTCCTCGGCCACCGCCTGCATCAGGGCGTCGCGGCTTGGAAAATGCCGGAACGGCGCCCCCGGCGACACGCCGGCGCGCCGGGCGGCCTCACGGACACTGACCGCGTCCGCCCCGCCCTCGCCGACCAGTTGCAGCGCGGCGTCGATCAGGACGCGCCGGAGATCACCGTGGTGATACGGCTTTGGCGCGGGTGCGCGGGACGGGCGCCGGCGCGGCTTGGCGGCCGAAGATTTCGCGGCGGACGATCTGGCGGCAGGACGCATCCCTCCTCCTAGCATCACCAGCTTGTGAATGTAAGCGCCGATTACACGGATTGACCCTGCTCGCCAAGCCAATGTAATCAGAGATTACATGAGCTGCATCCGCGTCATTGCGAGCGCAGCGAAGCAATCCACGCCGCAACGCGGGGATGGATGGATTGCTTCGCTGCGCTCGCAATGACGGTGCAAAGGGGGAGAAAACATGCCGACGCGTCAAAACTGGTTCGATGGCTGGCGGCTGTTCGCCCTGCTCTCGCTGATCCTGCTGGCCCTAAGCATCTGGATCGCAGGCATGCGGGGCTTCGAGGTCGACGGCGTGCGGATGGTGATCCGCTTCACCGCGCGGACCTCGCTGGCATTGTTCTGCCTCGCCTTCTCGGCCGCCGCGCTGGCGCTGATATGGCCGAACGCGTGGACGCGATGGCTGCGCCGCAATCGCCGCTATCTCGGCGTCACCTTTGCAGCCTCGCATGCCATCCACGCGGTCGCCATCTTGGCCTTCGCCGTGATGGATCCTGCCGGATATGCGGCGGCCACCTCGATCGCATCCTACATCTTTGGCGGCATCGGCTACGCCTTCATCATCGCGATGACCGCAACCTCGTTCGACCGCACCGCCGCCGCGATCGGCGCACGCGCTTGGCGCCGGCTGCATCTCGCCGGCGGTTATTATCTGCTGTTTCAGTTCATGGTGTCGTTCGGCAAGCGTATTCCCGACATGACGCTTTACGCGCTATTCCTGATTCCGCTGGTGGCGGTGTTCGCGCTACGGATGATCGCAATGGCGCCGCGGGCCAAGCAGACCGTTCAGGCCGGTTGATCAGTTGTCCGCCTTCAGGAAGAACTTGCGGCCGAGTTGATGGTGCACCGTGATGACGGCACGATCGACATCGCTGATCAGGCTGTCGCCGAGCACGACGTTGGGGATTTCCCAGTTTCGCCCCTCGCGGACGGGCAACGCCGACAGCGCCGGAACGGAAGCGGTTTCGCACCCGGGTTGAGCGCGAAGCGCCGCGTTGGCAAGGAGAGTCAACTCGGCGTGGGTCTTACCAATGCGCGTCATCACGACCGACTTCATCCCTGCGGCGTCAGCCCGAGACGCTTGGCGATGATCCTGTCGAGGGTGCGCTTGGGCAACACGGCGGCCATGAACTGGCGCATCGGATCCGGCGCGATCATGTAGCGCACCTTGGGATTTTGCAGCGTCAGCGCGTCAAAAACCTTTTCGGCGATCTTCTCCGCCGGCAACCCGGTCGCGCCAAGCGCCAGCATGAATGCGCGGATCCTCTCCAGCGCGGGCAAATACGGCGAGTTCTTGAAAGGGGAAATGTCGACTTCCTCGGCCTTGCTCCAGATCGGCGTCTTTACCGCCCCCGGCGCAATGATGATGACGTCGATCCCGAACAGCATCAGCTCGCGGCGCAAGCTCTCCGACAGCCCCTCGATCGCATGCTTTGAGGCGGAATAGGCCGAGGTCAGCGGATTGCCGTTCTTGCCGGCAACCGAGGAGATCATCACGATCCGCCCCTTCGGTCCCTTCAGGCTCGGATCGGAGCCGAGCAGCGGCCCGAATGCCTGGGTCGCAATGATCGGGCCGATGAAATTGACGTCCATCTGGCGACGGAATTCGTCGGCGGCGAGTTCGAGCACCGGCCCTGACACCGCAATACCGGCATTGTTGACGAGGCCGGCAAGCGTTTCACCGTTGAGGGCGCCACGGACCTCGCGCGCGGCGGCCAGCACCGCCGCCTCATCTGTGACGTCGAAGATCAACGGCGTGAAGTTCGCGCCAAACTCGCCCTTGAGGCGGTCGGCGTCGGCCTGCTTGCGCACGCTGCCGAACACGCGGAAGCCGCGATCGAGCAGCAGCTTCGCACTGGCCCAGCCGATGCCGGTGGACGCGCCGGTGATGACGACAGATCTCATGAGCTAAGCCCTTGTAAGAGGGGTTTAATGAAGTTCGTCGTGAAGGAATGCTTAAGCGCCGGCTCCGTGAGCTTCCTCCGCGGGTGCGGCCAGCCTTGACGGCGTCTTGTTCGGCAAGTTGCTATTCGATTTTTCCCCGGAAGGATTTGGGGAGGATAGCAGCCGGACCGGGGTACCGGAAGCGATGGTACATGCCCCGATCCGGTTCGACATCGGCGATTTATCGCGTGAAATCGCAGCATACGACCCGATCGCTTTGGTAAATAATTCGGGAACGCAACGTTTGCAATGCGCGGCCTGCTTCGATGCCGGAGAGCTCGCGAGGGCCGTGGCCCGTGGACTCCCCATTTCAGGTGCAGTCGATCTGTATTTCCACCGGATCGCGCCTTTAACGCGGGTGTAAGGCTCGGCTCGGCATTGTGCGCGCCAACCCATCAACAACCAGACAGGCTGCCCACAATGGTGCAACAGCCGGCGCACTCGATCATTGCCGAACTTGAAGATGCCGTCAGAGGCGGTTCATCCGCCCGCCGGGTGGAAACCCTGCGACAGGTCACCGACCTCTTCCTCCATGACGGAGAACGCCTCAGCGACGACCAGGTCAAGGTCTTCGATGACGTGCTCTGCCTCCTGATCGCGCGCGTCGAAACGCGGGCGAAGGCCGAACTCTCGAAACGGCTGGCGCCGCTCGACTACGCCCCGTTCGAGGTCATCCAGCATCTGGCCTGGGACGACGAGATCGAAGTCGCCGGCAGCGTGCTTGCGAGTTCCAGCCGGCTCGGGACCGACGTGCTGGTCGAGATCGCCAGCAGCAAGGGGCAGGATCACCTGCTCGCCATTTCCGGCCGGCCCAACCTGCCCGCCGCCGTGACCGACGTCATCGTCGATCGCGGCGAAGACCAGGTGATCCGCAAACTGGCCAATAATGCCGGCGCGCAGTTTTCCGAGGAAGGCTATTCCAGCATCGTCGCCCGCGCCTCCGCCGACGATGAACTGGTCGAGATTCTCGGCCTTCGCGGCGATTTGCCGGCAAATTGCATGCGCGATCTTTTGCGCCGCGCCAAGGACGCGGTCCGCGCCCGCCTGCTGGCGATCGCGCCGCCCGCGCTCCAGGAAGAGATCAAGCAGGTCTTGAACACGATCGCCCGCGAAGCGACGCCTCCGAGCCGCAGCTTCGGCGTCGCCGAAGAACTGGTGAAGCTGATGAAGGGGCTGAACGAGCTGGACGACGCGGCCGTCTACAAGTTCGCGGAGACCAACAAGTTCGACGAAGTGACCGTCGCGCTGGCGGTTCTCAACGACATGCCGATCGAAATGACGGCCAAGCTGATGGAAGGCCCCCGCGCCGACCTCCTCCTCATTCCCTGCCGGTCGGCCCGCCTGAACTGGCCGACCGTCGAGTCGATCCTGCGCAACCGGCCGGTAATGCCTTCGGTCAACGAGCAGACGCTGGAGATCGCGCAGCGCGACTACCGCAAGCTGTCGCTGGAGACGGCCCAGCGCACCGTGCGCTTCTGGCAGTTGCACAACAGGATCGAGAAGGAGCCGATGCGACCGAATTGAGGCGGCTCGCGCCGGTCGGCCGCCGTCTTTGCCGGTGGTCGGCCCATCGCGTATGTCTCACTGCGCGAGGCCCGCAACCGATCACAAATGATCGAGCGCGCGATCGAGCCAGCCGTCGCCGCCGCCTCTGACCCATTCAAAGCCCAGCCGCCGGGGCAGATCGACGCCCTCGGGCCGAAGCATCCGGACCTCGGGGTATTCGAAACTGTCCGGCATCAGACAGAAGCCGAGGCCGGCCGCCACCATCGCGAGCGCCCGCGCGTCGCTGTCAGTCTGCGCGACGACTTTCGGCTGCACCTTCCACGCGTCGAGAATGCGCGATGCCGACTGCAATTGCTCGCAGTGCACGCGCACGATCAGGGTCTGACCAGCCAATATCTCCGGGGAGACCGGGCCGCGGGGAAACGTGCGGGCAGAAACGGCCAATGCCTGGCGGTCTTCCGCCAGCACCGATTGCCGGTGACCGCGTGCCAAAGGTCCCAGAGCCGTCAGGACCACATCATAGCGGCCATTGGCAAGCCGTTGCTGGAGCTTGGGAAGGGGTGCATCTTCGGTTCGCCACGAACGTCCCGGCTCGATCGCGCGCAACCGCATGATGCATTGGGCCACGAAGGCCGGAGAAATCGTCGGCAGGATTCCAAGCCGCAGCGGCCTGCCCGATGGCTTGTCGCGAGACGCGGTCTTGAGCTGTTCGGTTTGGCGCAGAATCGACCGCGCGGTCTGTAGCACCTCCTCGCCCCGCGGCGTGAGCCTCACGCCGCGCGCATGACGCTCCAGCAATGCGCACCCCAGTTCGGCTTCGAGGGACGCGATCGCGGCCGACAGCGTCGGCTGCGTGACGAACGCCCGGCGCGAGCCCGCGCTGAAGCTGCCCGCTTCCGCAACAGAAACGAAATACCTGATCTGCTTCAGATCCATCTATAGAGAATATCTATGGCTTGATATCGGAGCAATCGAGATTGCCTAAGTCGCTTCATGGTCCGAGCATATGCCGGTCAAACAGCCGGGAAGGACTCATGGATCATCCGATCCGCGAATTGGTCGAACGGGTCACCTACGCCCCCGGATATACCAGCTCCGTCGGCACCAAGGTCGAGAGCGCGGAACCCGGCTGTGTGGTGATGTCGCTGGCGAAGAACGACAATCTCTTACAGGCCAACGGCTTCTTTCACGGCGGCATCGTCGCCGGGCTGGCCGACCATTCCGGCGGCGGGGCGGTCACCACGGCTATGCCGCCCGGCCGGTTCGCAGTGACCATCAACCTGCAGGTCAGCTTTCTGGCCCCGGCGAAGGGCGAAAAGCTGATCGCGCGCGCCCGCGCGATCCAGGTCGGCAGCACGATCGGCGTGGCGCATGTCGAGGTGGCATCGCTGGCCGACGGGGTAGAGACGCCTTGCGCGGTGGCGGTCGTGACGCTTCGCGGAGTCGATTTGCCGGCCCAATAAATGCCACGCAATGCTAGAGAGTACGGCGCGTTCCGATGATGGAACGCGCGTCGCTTTCCAAGAGGTGCGAGGATAAGTCCGGTTCGCTGCTGAGCCAGCACATGAGATGTTGGAAAATGCGGAAACCGGCATCGGTCTCGATCGTCGCTCTCGCCTCGCGCGCAAGAATGCAGGTTAAGCAACCGAGCTTTGACTCGGTAAATGCTGACTTTTCCGTCGCTAATGTATTGGTTGAACTGCGTCCACCGAGAACATGCATGAAGCGTCAGTTCTTCGTTTCGGCTCGGTTGACGCGTTTTTCGAGCGGCGGGTTGAAGAATGTGCTTGAAGCATCAATCCTTCAAGGAAACGGCGAGACCGCTATTGCGATCTCGCCGAATATTGCCGGGCAAGGCTTAACATTTGGTGTTTCAATACCAGCCCCTCATGGTGAGGAGGCGCGTTAACGCCGTCTCGAACATGTGGCCCCGCTGGTGCCATTCATCCTTCGAGACGGCGCTAACGCGCCTCCTCAGGATGAGGTCAGGCACCGATCGATAAGGCCTCAGTTCTTGGTCTTGTCGACCAGCGCGCCCTTCTTGATCCACGGCATCATATCGCGGAGCTTGACGCCGACTTCCTCGATCGGATGGGCGGCGAGCTTGGCTCGGGTCGCCTTGAACGAGGTCTGGTTGACCTTGTTCTCCAACATCCAGTCGCGGGCAAACTTGCCGGACTGGATGTCGCTCAGCACCCGCTTCATCTCCTTCTTGGTCTCGTCGGTGACGATGCGCGGGCCGGTGACGTACTCGCCGTACTCGGCGGTGTTGGAGATCGAGTAGTTCATGTTGGCGATGCCGCCTTCATAGATCAGGTCGACGATCAGCTTCACCTCGTGCAGGCACTCGAAATAGGCCATCTCGGGGGCATAGCCGGCTTCGACCAGCGTCTCGAAGCCGCCCTTGATCAGCTCGACCAGGCCGCCGCAGAGCACCACCTGCTCGCCGAACAGGTCGGTCTCGCATTCTTCCTTGAACGAGGTTTCGATGATGCCGGCCCGGCCGCCGCCGATGGCGGAAGCGTAGCTGAGGCCGAGGTCATGGGCGTTGCCCGAGACGTCCTTGGCGATCGCGATCAGGCAGGGCACGCCGCCGCCGCGCTGGTATTCCGAGCGCACGGTGTGGCCGGGCCCCTTCGGGGCGATCATCAGCACGTCGAGGTCGGCGCGCGGGTCGAGCAGGTTGAAATGGACGTTGAGGCCGTGCGCGAACACCAGTGCCGCGCCCTTCTTCATGTTGTCGTGCAGGTGCTCGCGGTAGATGTCGCCCTGCAGCTCGTCCGGGGTCAGCATCATCACGAGGTCGGCCCATTTGGCGGCTTCCGCCACTTCCATCACCTTGAAGCCGGCGGCTTCCGCCTTCTGGGCCGAAGCCGAACCCTTGCGCAGCGCAATCGCGACTTCCTTGACGCCGGAATCTTTCAGGTTCAGCGCATGGGCGTGGCCCTGGCTGCCATAGCCGACGATGACGACCTTCTTGCCCTTGATCAGGTTCAGGTCGGCATCACGATCGTAATAAACACGCATGGTCGTTTCCTTAATCGATGGCCAAAACGGCCGGTTAATCAGGCATTTGGGGGAGTAGGACCGCCGGTCGCCCGCGAATTTCCGGCGTTGTCTAGAGCATTTTCCGCGTCAAAGGAAACCCGTTTATGCATGGCGCGGTGCGGCATCATGCGTCCATGAAGACCGGATAGAGCGAGGCCAGGAGCAGCACCGCCATGATGATGTTGAAGGCCCGCACTGCCCGCCGGGAGGTCAGGACCGGCCGCAGCGCGGTGCCGAACAGGGCCCAGGCGGTGCAGGACAGGATACCCAGGATCAGGCTCAGCCCGACCTGGATCGCGATGTTCCAGGGATAGGCCGCGATCGCCGCATAGGCGGTGATGGTGCCGATTACCATGACCCAACCCTTGGCATTGACCCACTGGAACATGGCCGCGCCCCAGAACGTCATCGGTCGGCCTCGCCGACTGTCCTGCTCCGCCGAGGGCGGCTCGGACATCGCGATCGCCCAGGCCAGATAGACCAGATAGGCCACACCGGCATATTTCAGGATGGTCTGCAAAATGGGATAGGCGATGAAGACGGTGCCGAGCCCGAGACCGACCGCGCCGACCATGAAGGCAAAGCCGACCGTGATCCCCATGATGTGCGGGATGGTTGGGCGGAAGCCGTAAGTCAGCCCCGACGAGAGCAGCATGATGTTGTTCGGCCCCGGCGTGAAGAACATCACGGTGGCAAACATGACGAAGGCGATCAGCAGCGAATGTGACATGGGGGCCTCACGCGATCTTTGGCAGAACTTGTTCTTCTGAAGCCTTGCCTTCTAAAGACTTGGGACGCTTCGACAGCAGCATCACGGCAATGCCGCCGACTACGGTGGTCATGCCGGCGAGCCGCAGCGGGCCAAAAGTCTCGCCGAACACCACACTGGAAGCGGCAGAGCCGACGAACGGCACCAGCAGCGCGAACGGCACCACCTGTGCCGCCGGGTAATCCCGCAGCAGCCGGCCCCACAACCAGTAGGCGATGCTGGTCGAGACCCCGCCGAGGCCGATCATGCACATCAGGCCCGTCAGCGACATGTGGGTCAGCGCATACCAGGTCGGCTGCGGGCCGTTGGTGACCAGCGTCAGCGCAAACAGCGGAACCGCAGCAACCAGACACAGCCACGCGAACAGGTCGAACATCGGCACGCCCTGCGCACGCCGCAGCAACAGATTGCCGATCGCAAAGCTGAGTGGAGAGATCATCAGCACCGCAAAGGCGCCGACGCTGAAATCATAGCCGACGGTGCCGCAGATCATCAGCAGGCCCGCCGTGGCGACGCCGATGCCGACGGTCTGCCACGCGCCCGGCCGCTCGCGGAACAACAGCGCCGCAAAGCCGATGGTGAACAGCGCCTGGCTCTGCACGATCACGCTGGACAGGCCGACCGGGACGCCGTGCGCAATGGCGAAGGCTTGCGCCAGAAACTGGCCGAGGAACAGCGTGAAGCTGATCGATGCCAGCACCGTCCATGAAACCTTGGGCCGCGCCACGAACAGGCAGGGCAAGGCGGCGATGGAAAAGCGCAAGGTCGTCATCAGTTCCGGCGAGAATTCGTCAAGCGCGATCCGGCTCGCCACGAAGGCAAGACCCCAGATCACCGCTACCAGCACGGCGATGCAGACATCGGCCGGTTTCATTTTTTTCTAGCTCTGTTGGTCCGGCTTTGGTTTGCGCAGGAGATAGGTGCCGTGCAGCGGGGCGTGATAGTCGACCGATTCCAGTGTGAAGCCGATATCGGTCAGCATGCGCTCGATCACCCAGCCGAAGGTCGAGTACTCGTCGCGCATGTGGGTCACCACGCCTTCGCGCTGGAAATCGTGGTTCTTGATGGTGAAATCGGCCCACTGGTCGACATCGCGCTCGGCGCCGTCGGGCATGCTGACGAACACGATGTCGCGCAGGTAGAAATTCGCGCCGGGCTTCAGCGCGGCATAGATCCGGGCCAGCGCCACCGCTTTCCAGAAATCCGGTAAATGATGCAGCGTGAACTCGCTGACGATCAGATCATAGGAATTCGGCTGGTAGGCGAAGCTCAATAGACCCGCGGACTGGGTGCGGATCGCGACCTTGCGGTCGCGCGCCTGGATGTTGGCGAGCGCCAGCATCGCCGGTGAAATGTCTATTGCGTCGACCTCGGCCCCAATCAGCGCCGCCTCGCAGGCCAGTACGCCGTTGCCGCAACCGATATCGGCCACCCGCCAGCCGCGCTGCACGCCGAGCATGGTGAGGGCGGCACGGGCGCGGTCATCGCTGTCGTCATGGCGGTCGTAGATCGAGGCGACCGCGGAATCGAGTCCGAGCTGCCGTCTTTGAGTGTAGTACCAGTCACGCGCCAGCATGTTCACATCCCCTCAGGCCCACGCCCGATCGCGGCGACCCCGGTGCGCGACACCTCGACAAGGCCGAGCGGGCGCATCAGGTCAATGAATTGACTGATCTTGGACGAATTGCCTGTGATCTCGAACACAAAACTCTCCGTTGTGGCGTCGATCACCCGGGCGCGGAACGCATCCGCCAGCCGCAGCGCCTCGACCCGGCTGTCGCCACGGCCCTGCACCTTCACCATCGCGAGTTCCCGCTCGATCGAGCGGCCGGTCAGGGTCATGTCGACGACGCGGTAGACCGGAATCATGCGGTCGAGCTGGTGCTTGATCTGCTCGATCACCATCGGCGTGCCCGTGGTGACGATGGTGATGCGGGAGAGGTGCTTCTGGCTCTCCGTTTCCGACACTGTGAGACTTTCGATGTTGTAGCCGCGGCCGGAGAAAAGGCCGATCACGCGCGCGAGCACGCCGGGCTCGTTCTGCACCAGCACCGACAGCGTATGCGTCTCGTTGGGATCGTGGCGGTCTTCCAGGAAGTAGGCGGATGCGGGCTGGTTCATTGTCGTCCCCTTACATGTCCTCTCGTCACGCCATCGCCGGTTGATCTGCGGCAACAGCATCCGGCCCGACCCAGCGGCGGAACCGGTCAAAATCGATATTGCCACCGCTCAAAACAAGTCCGACGTGCTTGCCTTGAAGTTTCTTCTTCTCCTGCAGAGCCGCCGCCAGCGCAGCCGCGCCGGCGCCTTCCGCAAGATTGTGGGTATCGGTCCAGTAGGCCCGCATCGCCGAGGCGATTTCGTCGTCGGTCACCTGTACTACGCGGGAAGCGCCCTTGCAGATGATCGCAACCGCAGCGGCATCGGGAATGCGTGTCGCCACACCGTCGGCGCGCGTGTTGCTGGTTTTGGTCGTCACGACGGCGCCGGCCGCGAACGACAGTGCGAAAGACGGCGCTTCGGTCGACTGCACGCCGACGATTTCCGTTTTCAGGCCAAGCAGATCACGCGCCAGGATGCAGCCGCAAATGCCGGAGCCCTGCCCGATCGGAACATAGAGAACGTCGAGATCCGGCGCCCTTCGCAATAGTTCGAGCGCATAGGTCGCGACGCCCAGGACGAGATCAGGATGGAAGGCCGGCACGATTTCCAGCCCATTCGTCTCCGCGCGACGATAGGCTTCCTCGCGTGCAGCCTGAAAATCCTCGCCGTGCTCGACAAGCTCGGCGCCAAATCCGCGTATCGCGCGATTTTGCTCGACCGAATTGCCGTGCGGAACATAGATCGTCACCGGCAAGCGGTGACGACCTGCCGCAAATGCCAGACTCTGTCCGTGATTGCCGCGCGTCGCCGAAATGATCCCGGGCGTGTTGGGCCGTTCACGCTTCAGGCGGTCGAGATAGACCAGTCCGCCGCGCACCTTGAAAGCGCTGGTCGGCGTATGGTTCTCATGTTTGACGATGACGCGCGTACCCAGCCGTTCGGCCAGTAGCGGCCAGACATGCGCCGGCGTCGGCGGCACCGCCTGCCCCACAATCCCGTGCGCGCGTTCGAGCTCGGCGAGGTTAAACATGGAAGCACCCGGCGTTAGGCTCCCTCTCCCCGTTCTTACGGGGAGAGGGTCGGGGTGAGGGGCTGCATCCGCAAACCCGATAGATGTGAGTACGCGGAGAGTCCCCCTCACCCGGCGCTACGCGCCGACCTCTCCCCGCGCGCGGGGAGAGGCGAAGAGAGAGAGCTCGTCGTGAAGGCTGCATCGGCGTCCTCACACCAGCGCCTTGCCGCCGGCAAACGCTGCGGCGGTGGCTTCGTCGGTGGCTTCCACCGGCAGCAGCATTTCATTGTGCGCCTTGCCGGACGGAATCATCGGGAAGCAATTTTCCAGCGCCGCGACGCGGCAATCGAACAGCACCGGACGTTTGACGCTGATCATCTCCTTGAGCGCACCGTCGAGATCGCCGGGCTTGATCGCCTGCAGGCCGACGCAGCCGAATGCATCCGCGAGCTTGACGAAATCCGGCAGCGCTTCGGAGTAAGAATGCGACAGCCGGTTGCCGTGCAGGAGCTGCTGCCACTGCCGCACCATGCCCATGTACTGGTTATTCAGGATGAAGATCTTGATCGGCAATTCAAACTGAACCGCCGTCGACATCTCCTGCATCGTCATCTGCACCGAGGCGTCGCCGGCAATGTCGATCACGAGGCTGTCAGGGTGCGCGACCTGCACGCCGAGCGCTGCCGGCAGGCCGTAGCCCATGGTGCCGAGGCCACCCGACGTCATCCAGCGGTGCGGCTGCTCGAAGCCGAAGAACTGCGCCGCCCACATCTGGTGCTGGCCGACCTCGGTCGTGATGTAGGTGTCATGGCCGCGCGTCGCCGCGAACAGGCGTTCGATGGCGTATTGCGGCAGGATGACATCGTTGTTCTTCTTGTAGGCGAGCGAATTGCGCGCGCGCCATTTGGCGATCTCCTGCCACCACGGCTTGATGTCGGGCTTCTTGGCTTCCGCCTTGAACACCTGCAGCAGGTCGCCCAGCACATTGGCAGCGTCGCCGATGATCGGCACGTCGACGCGGATGTTCTTGTTGATCGAGGAGGGATCTATATCAATGTGGATCTTCTTCGAGCCCGGTGAGAACGCATCGGTGCGGCCGGTGATGCGGTCGTCGAAGCGCGCGCCGACGCACAGCATGACGTCGCAACCATGCATCGTCATGTTGGCCTCGTAGGTGCCGTGCATGCCGAGCATGCCGAGCCAGTTCTTGCCGGTCGCGGGATAGGCGCCCAGCCCCATCAGCGTCGAGGTGATGGGAAAGCCGGTGACCTCGACCAGCTCGCGCAACAGCTTCGACGCCTCGGGTCCGGCATTGATCACGCCGCCGCCGGAATAGATCACCGGCCGCTTGGCGGAAGCCAATAGCGCCACGGCTTTTCGGATCTGCGCAGCGTCGCCCTTCACCCGCGGCGTATACGAGACATGCACGTCGGACTTGCGCGGCGGATGATAGGTGCCGATCGCAAACTGCACGTCCTTGGGGACATCGACCACGACCGGGCCGGGACGGCCGGTCGTTGCGACATAGAACGCCTCGTGCAGCACCTTGGCTAGATCGTTGACGTCGCGCACCAGCCAGTTGTGCTTGGTGCAGGGACGGGTGATGCCGACGGTGTCGCATTCCTGGAACGCGTCATTGCCGATCAAGTGCGTGGGGACCTGGCCGGTGATGCAGACCAGAGGAATCGAATCCATCAGCGCATCCGTCAGCGGCGTCACCATGTTGGTGGCGCCTGGGCCCGAGGTCACCAGCACGACGCCCGGCTTGCCGGTCGAGCGCGCATAGCCCTCCGCCGCATGGCCGGCGCCCTGCTCGTGGCGCACCAGGATGTGCTCGACCTCGCTCTGCTGGAAAATCTCGTCATAGATCGGAAGCACCGCGCCGCCGGGATAGCCGAAGATGTGCTGGACGCCATGATCGATGAGCGCGCGCACGATCATCGCGGCGCCGGTCATCTGATTGGGGTCGTGGCTCTTGTCGGTCATGGTCTGCTCCGGATGCGCTTTTGGCGCGGCTTTCTCAGTGTCTGTTTCGGGAAATAAAAAAGGGCCCGAGAGGCCCCATGCACACCGCCTGAATTTGGATGGCCTTCAGCCACCCCCGGCGGTGCGCCTGGGTACGACTACGATAAGGAGTTTGGTAATAATGTTACGCATTTCGCGGCTCGGCTTCCCAAAGGTTGCGCGCGTTATACCGTCCGGCCCCCGGAAGTCAAGGGAAGGGACGCCATTAGCGCGGTTTTGGCAGTGTAACTGTGTTCCGGTCGTTCGGCGAGTGGGAATTTGCGGTTCCAGCCATGCGCTTCCCTCTCCTCATGGTGAGGAGCGCGTCTTCGCGCGTCTCGAACCATGAGGCCCGTGGCCCATCCTTCGAGACGCCGCGGAGCCTGTCATCGGGCCGCGCTGCGCGCGGACCCGTTGGCGGCTCCTCAGGAAGAGGTTCGTGCGCTTAGCCACCCCCTCGCCACCTCCGGCGCCATCCATTCGAACTCCGGCAATTGGTGCCTGAACCAGGTGAATTGCCGCTTGGCGTAATGGCGGGTGTCGGCACGGCCGATTTCGGCGGCCGCCTCGCGCGTGATCTCGCCGCCGAGGTAGCGGATCAGCGCCGGCACACCATGGGCCTTCATCGCCGGCAGCAAGGGATCGAGCTTTCGCGCGGCCAATGCGGCGACTTCCTCCAGCGCGCCTGCGGCCAGCATCGCGCCGAACCGCGCATCGATCCGCGCATAAAGCTCAGCGCGCTCCGGCGCAAGAAACAGCGCGCTGAATTCGCCCGGCGGCAGTAGCGGCGGCAGCCCTTCGCGATGCCAGTCAGGCAGCGCGCGGCCGGTGGCTTCGATCACTTCCAGCGCGCGGACAATCCGGGTGCGATCGCGCGGCTTCAGACGTTCGGCCGATATTTGATCGCGCCGCACCAGCTCAGTGTGCAACGCTTCGACGCCATCGCGCTCCAGCCGCGCGCGAACGGCTTCGCGCACTTGCGCTGGGATCGGCGGCACTGCGGAGAGACCGCGCGTCAACGCCTTGAAGTACAGGCCGGAGCCGCCGATGAAAATCGGCAGACGCTTTGCCGCGCGCGCCTCGGACAGCACCTTTCCGGCATCCGCCACCCAGGCGCCCGCCGAGAAATTGACCGAAGCATCGACGTGACCATAGAGGCGGTGCGGAACAAGCGCCTCTTCCTCCGGGGTCGGCCGCGCCGTGATGATGCGGAGATCGCGATAGACCTGCATGGAATCGGTGTTGATGACGATTCCGCCGGCTTTTTGTGCCAATTCGAGCGCCAGCGCCGACTTGCCGCTGGCGGTCGGCCCTGCGATAAGCACGGCCTTGCTCAAATCTAGCTGATGCGCCTGCATGTCCCTGGTCGCCACCCTCATCTGCAATCCGGCCAATCCCGCGCTCGACACCACGATTGTCGACGGCGCGCTGGCCGTTCTCCCCTCGCCCGGCACGGCGCAATGGCTGTTCGACGAGGTTGCCGTCGACATTCCCTTCGAGGGCCAAAGCAACAGCCGGGACGATATCAAGGCGATCGAAGCCCGCCTGCAACAGGCGCGCGGCGACCTCCCGATCGACATCGTCGTGCAGCCTGCGGCCTTCCGGCGCAAGAAGCTTTTTCTGGCGGACATGGATTCCACCATGATCGGCCAGGAATGCATCGACGAGCTGGCCGATTTCGCCGGGCTCAAGGCGCACGTCGCCGCCATCACCGAACGGGCGATGCGCGGCGAGATCGAATTCGAGCCGGCGCTGCGCGAACGCGTCGCACTGCTGAAGGACATGCCGGTCGGCGTGGTCGACGAGGTGCTGGCAAAACGCATCACGCCGACGCCGGGCGGGCTGGAGCTGGTCATGACCATGCGCGCCAACAGCGCCTGGACCTGCCTGATCTCCGGCGGCTTCACGCTGTTCACCCATGCGGTCGCCGCGAGGATCGGCTTCCAGGAGAACCGCGCCAACGAATTGAAGGTCCGCGACGGTAAGTTCACCGGCGAAGTGGCCGAACCGATCCTCGGCCGCGCCGCCAAGCTCGCCACTTTGATCGAGCTTCGCGAATCCTTCGACCTCGACGAGATCGATACGCTGGTGACCGGCGACGGCGCCAACGACCTCGGCATGATCGAGGCGGCTGGCCTTGGCGTCGCCTATCACGCCAAGCCCGCAGTGGCCGCTGCCGCCGCCGCGCGGATCGACTACGGCGACCTCACGGCGCTGTTGTATGCGCAGGGCTATCGGCGCGAGGAGTTTGTGGGGGGATAAGACTCTCTACGTCGTCCCTGCGAACGCAGGGACCCATACCGCGTTGTCCTATCGATAAAAGCAAGATGGCTGACGTCTTCCAAAGCAATTGGTGCCGCGGCGTATGGGTCCCTGCGTTCGCAGGGACGACATGGTCGTTTGGAGCAGCCAGCGGTGGTCACACCACTACTGCACACTCAGCGCGACAAAGCGCAGTTCGCCCTCGCCGTTCGACACCAGCATCAGCACCGACTTCTTGCCGTCCTTCTTGAGCTGATCGACGCGCTTCTTGATGTCGGCGGCGTTGCTTACCGCTTCCTGCGCCACCTCGACGATGACGTCGCCGGCGGACAGCCGCTTTTCGGCGGCGTCGGAGGAGCCGTCGACACCGGTGATGATCACGCCCTTGACGCTGTCCTTGATCTTGTACCTCGTACGCAGGTCCTTGCTCAGCGCGGCGAGATCGAGGCCGAGCGCCTTTTGCGTCACCGGCTTCTCGACGGGGTCTTCCTTGGTCTTGGCAGCGGCCTGCTGCACTTTTTCGGTATCCTCGAGGCGGCCGAGCGTGACCTTGCGGGTTTCCTCGTTGCCCTTGCGGATAATCACGACGTCGACTTCCTTGCCGACCGCGGTGTCGGCAACCGCGCGCGAGAGGTCCTTCGGATCCTTGACGTCCTTGCCGTCGAATTTGACGACGACGTCGCCGGGCTCGATGCCGGCGGGCTTGGCCGGCCCCTTGTCGTCGATGCCGGCGACCAGCGCACCGCGGGCGGGCTTGATGTTGAGGCTTTCAGCGATCTCCTCGGTGACCTGCTGGATCCGCACGCCGAGCCAGCCACGGCGCAATTCGCCGAACTGCTGGAGCTGATCGACCACGCGGGCTACCGTCTTCGACGGCACTGCGAAACCGAGGCCGATCGAACCACCGGTCGGCGAGATGATCAGCGTGTTGACGCCCACCACTTCGCCTTCGAGGTTGAACAGCGGACCACCGGAATTGCCGCGGTTGATGGATGCATCGGTCTGGATGTAGCTGTCGTACGGCCCCTGGCTGATGTCGCGGTTGCGCGCCGACACGATCCCGGCCGTCACCGAGCCGCCGAGGCTGAACGGATTGCCGATCGCAATCACCCATTCGCCGAGCCGCAGCTTGTCGGAATCGCCGAACTTCACCGCGGTCACCGGCTTCACCGGCTTGAACTTCAAGACCGCAATATCGGTCTTCTTGTCGACGCCGACCAACTCGGCCTTGATCTTGGTGCCATCGTTCATGATCAAGTTGATCTCGTCGGCATCCGCGATGACGTGATTGTTGGTGACGACGACGCCGGCAGCATCGACGATGAAACCGGAGCCGAGCGAATTGGTCTTGCGCGGCGGCTGCATTTCGCCGCTCTTGTCGCCGCCCTTGGGCGCACCGCCGCGGCGGTTCTTGAAGAAGTCATCGAAGAACTCCTCGAACGGCGAGCCCGGCGGCAATTGCGGCATCGCGTCCCTGCCGCCGCCCTTGGCCTCCACGCTCTGCGAGGTCGAAATGTTGACGACGGAGTCGATCACCTTCTCGGCAATGTCGGCGATGCCGTCCGGCCCGCGCGCGCTCGCCGGCACTGAGGCCAGCAAGCTGGCGGCACTGAGCGAGATCGCAATCCCCATCAGGCGCAGGCGGCGGCTCAAAGCGGGTGCGGTCATGTCGGCGTGTCTCCAAAGGGGCGGATTCGAGTCCACAGTGCGCCCGAACGGGTCGGACGCGCAAGCATCTGCGCTGGATATTCCGGCGAAAAATCGGCTCCAGGCGGCTCACGATTTCGTTGACGCCACAGCAATTTGCGGCGGTTTATTGCCGTCATTCCGGGGCGCGAAGCGAACTCAGATGTGCGCACATCTGAGAATCCCAGGATTCCCCGATGCGCGCGGACCATCCCGCAAATGACGGTGAAAACCTACCGCCGCACGAACCAGATCAGGAGCAGACCCACGACCGCCGAGACGATGCCGACGATCCGCAGGATATTGTCCGGCGTTGTCAGCGCGCTCTTCATCGCCCGGCGCATCCAGGCCGGGCTGGCGGCGAACATTAGGCCTTCGAGCACAAAGAGAATGCCCACACCGATGAGGAAGTCGGCGAACGCTATGGACCTCATCGGATGGCAACCCCCCGCTATTCTAGCGCCTTTTGCTTTGTGCCGGCGAAGCGGAACCCGCTTCGCCGTAACTCGCGTATCCGACCCCGAGGCTTAAGGCTTCGCTGCCGCAGCCGCAGCCGCCGGCGGGTGGCCGGACGGATTGGCAAAGAAGCGGAAGAACTCGGAATCAGGGCGCAGCAGGAAACGGGTGTCGTTGGAGCGGAGCCCGGTCTCATAGGCCGACATCGAACGATAGAAGGCGAAGAAGTCCGCATCCCTGCCATAGGCCTCGGCGAACAGGCGGTTGCGTTCTGCGTCGCCCACGCCGCGCGTCTGCTCGGCGGTCGAATTGGCCTCCGCGATGATGACCGTGGCCTCGCGATCGGCCTTGGAGCGGATCTCCTGCGACTTCTGGCCGCCCTGGGCGCGGAACTCCGCCGCCTCGCGCTGCCGTTCGGTCTGCATGCGCTGATAGACCGCCTGGCTGTTGGCCTCCGGCAGATCAGCGCGGCGGATACGCACGTCGACCACCTGGATGCCGTACTGATCGGCCTCCCTGTCGAGTTGCTCGCGGATGCGCGTCATCAGGCCCTCGCGTTCGTCGCGCACCACATTGATGAAGTTGACCTCGCCCAGCACGCGGCGCAATGCCGCGTTCAACAGCGTGGTGAGCTGGATGTTGGCGGCCTGGATCGAGCCGATGCTCTGATAGAAGCGCAGCGGGTTCTTGATCCGGTAGCGGGCGAAGGCGTCGACGACGAGCCGCTTCTGGTCGGAAGCGATGACTTCCTGCGACGGATTTTCCAGATCGAGGATGCGCTTGTCGATGCTGATGACGGTGTCAATGAACGGCGCCTTGAAGTTCAGGCCGGGCTCGGACACGACGTCGACCGGCCGGCCGAGCCGGACCACGAGCGCCTGTTCGGTCTGCGACACCGTGAAGATCGAGCTGTAGCCCACGATCACCACGAGTAACAGCAGGATCAGGGTGGCAATACCTGCAACCGGAGACCTCATCGCGTGCCTCCCTGCTGCTGCTGCTGCTGACCGGCCGTCGGCGGCGGGCGCCGCGGCGTCAATTCGCTGAGCGGCAGATAAGGCACGATGCTCTGTGCCGAGTTGCCGCCGTCATAGACCAGTTTCTCGGACCCGCCGAGAATTCGTTCCATCGTCTCCAGATAAATTCGCTGCCGCGTCACTTCCTTGGCCTTGTTGTATTCCTCGAACACCTTCGTGAAGCGCGCGCTCTGGCCTTTGGCCTCGGCGATCGCCTGTTCCCTGTAACCCTCGGCGACCTGCAGGATCTGCGCAGCGCGGCCGCGGGCGTCGGGGATGACGCGGTTAGCGTAGGTTTGCGCCTCGTTCTGCAGACGCTCGAAGTCGGCGCGCGCGGCCTGCACGTCGCGGAACGAATCGATGACCTGCGCCGGCGGGTCGACCTTCTGCATTTGCACCTGCGTGATCTGGACCCCGGAGCCGTAGCTGTCGAGCGTCCGCTGCATCAGTTCCTGCACGCCCTGCTCGTTCGTGGTCCGGGCGCCGGTGAGGATCGGCTGAATCAGAGACCGGCCGATCACTTCGCGCATCGCGCTTTCGGCCACCGCCTTCACGGTGCCTTCAGGGTTCTGGATGTTGAAGAGGTAGTTGCCGACGCCGTCGGGCTTGATCCGCCACAGCACGGTGAAGTCGACGTCGACGATGTTTTCGTCGCCGGTCAGCATCAGGCTTTCTTCCGGCACGTCCCGCATGGTGCGGCCGCGCCGCGCCGGATCGTCGATCAGCGACATCCCGATCGAGATCGTGGAGACGCGCAGTGCCTTCGGCAGCAGCACGGTCTCGATCGGATAGGGCAGATGATAGTTCAGGCCGGGTTGCACGGTGCGGACATGCTTGCCGAAGCGCAGCACGACGCCGAGTTCTTCCGACTGCACGCGGAAGAATCCGGACAAGCCCCAGATCGCCAGCGCGCCGGCCAGCACCAGCGCAATGCCCATGCCGCTGAAATGTCCGCCCGGCAGAAGCTGCTGCAGCTTGTCCTGGCCGCGCCGCAGCAAATCCTCGAGATCGGGCGGCCTCGGCCCGGTCGATTGCGGACCCGAACCCCACGGTCCCTTCGGACCTGAGCCCCATGGGCCCCCGCCTTGATTCTTCCACGGCATATAAACTCTCCTCTGCGGGGGGCCCGGGTCCGCCTGTTTGGGCAGGATGCCTTAAGCCTCGCATATCCGCCCGGCTTTATAGGGGACCACCCGGGCCCTTACAACGCAAGCTTACCCCTTCGAGCAGCTATGCTTGAGGCCATAATTGTCAATGCAAACATTGGTTAGGGAGGTTAACGCTGTTTGCGCCGGCGAAATGTCACATAGGAGAAATCGGCGCTGTCGTCCGGACCGGCCGGATTCCGCACGCGTGCCACCTCTTCCCATGCGGCCTGATCGACTGCCGGGAAACGTGTATCGCCGTCGGGCCGGGCGTGTACCTCGGTAATCTCCAGGCGATCGGCGCTGTCCATCCATTGCGCGTAGATTTCCGCGCCGCCGATCACCGCGATCTCAGTGGCGAAACGTCGCAGCGCATCGCCGGTAGCGATCGCCCTCGCATCGGTGAAGGATCGGGTAACCACCACGCCATCGGCGCGATAGCCGGCATCGCGGGTGACGACGATGTTGGTCCGTCCGGCAAGCGGCCGGCCGATCGAGGCGAAGGTCTTGCGCCCCATCACCACAGGCTTGCCCGTCGTCAGCGCCTTGAAGCGCGCCATGTCGGACTTCAGCCGCCACGGAATGGCGCCACCTGCCCCGATCACGCCGTTCTCGGCCACTGCAACGATGAGAACGATTTCCATTACCGCGTCCCTTGCGCCAGCGCCGTCAGCGCCGGACCGCCGACCCGGCAAATCGTCCACTCGTCCATCAGTTCGGCGCCGAGCGATTTGTAGAACGCGATCGACGGGGTGTTCCAGTCCAACACCGACCATTGCAGACGCGACCAGCCGTTCGCCACGCATTCTTTTGCGAGATGCACCAGCAGCGCCTTGCCGATGCCCTTGCCGCGCAGCGCCGGACGGACGAACAGATCTTCCAGGTAGATTCCGGAGCGGCCGCTGAAGGTCGAGAAATTGACGAACCAGACCGCAAAGCCGGCGGGAACGTCGTCCCACTCGGCGATCTCACAGAACAGTCGCGGGCTCGCTCCAAACAGCGCCGCGTCGATATCGACCTCGGTCGCCTCCATTTCGTGGAGCAGCTTTTCGTACTCGGCGAGCTCGCGAACGAAGGACAGGACAAGTCCGGCTTCGCCCGGGCGCGCGCGGCGGATCGTGAGGGACATCAAGCGCTCACACGGCGGCTCATACAGCAACCTCGGCCTTGATATGCGGGTGCGGATCGTAGCCTTCGAGCGCAAAATCCTCGTAACGGAACGCGAAGATATCCTTCACTTCCGGATTGATCTTCATGACCGGCAGCGGCCTGGTCGGCCGCGTCAGTTGCAGCCGCGCCTGTTCGAGGTGATTGGAGTAAAGATGCGCGTCGCCGAGCGAATGCACGAAATCGCCTGGCTTCAACCCCGTCACCTGCGCGACCATCATGGTCAGCAACGAATAGGAAGCGATGTTGAAGGGCACGCCGAGGAACGCGTCGGCCGAGCGCTGATAGAGCTGGCAGGAGAGCTTGCCGTTGGCAACGTAGAACTGAAACAGGCAGTGACAGGGCGGCAGCGCCATCTTGTCGACGTCCGCCGGATTCCAGGCGCTGACGATCAGCCGCCGCGAATCCGGGTTGCGCCTGATCATCTCGACGACGTTGGAAATCTGATCGATGCTGCGCCCGTCCGGCGCCGGCCATGACCGCCATTGCGACCCGTACACCGGGCCCAGATCGCCATTGGCGTCGGCCCATTCATCCCAGATCGAAACGCCGTTGTCCTTGAGATATTTGATGTTGGTGTCGCCAGCGAGGAACCACAGCAATTCGTGCACGATCGCCTTCAGCGGCAACCGCTTGGTGGTCAGCATCGGAAATCCGGCCGACAGGCTGAACCGCATCTGGTGACCGAAGATCGACAGCGTGCCGGTGCCGGTGCGGTCGTGCTTCTCCGCGCCGTCGCTGAGGATACGTTCGAGCAGGTCGTGATATTGGTTCATGGCTGGTGCTTCAGGCCTTATCAGAACGGCGAATTTAACGGCCGGAACATCCGATCGACACGCCGATTCGGCTTCGCACACCGATTATACCCGGAAAAATGATCATCCCCCACGCAAACGACAAGGGGCGGAACCCGCGTCCCGCCCCTCGCCATCGTCTTGATTACGTGGATTAATTCACCGCCTTGAGCACCGGCGTCCACTTCGCGATCTCGTTCTTCACCAGAGTTCCGAGCGCAGCCGGAGTGCGGTCTGCGGCAGCCGGGATGACGCTGCCTAGCTCGAGCAGGCGCTTGCGCACGTTCTCGTCATCCAGCGCTTTGACGATCGCGGCATTCAGCTTTGCGACAACGTCCGCGGGCGTTCCCTTCGGCGCGAAGATCGCGTTCCACGCCTGCGCCTGGAAGGCCGGCAAGCCGGCCTCGGCGGTGGTGGGAACATTGGGCAATGACGGATTGCGCTCGGCCGTCGCCACGGCATAGGCCTTGATGGTGCCGCCGTTGATCTGCGGCACCGCGTTGACGATCTGGTCGCACATGTAATCGACCTGCCCGCCCACAAGCGCGTTCATCGCAGGACCGGTGCCGTTGAAGGGAACACCGATCGGCTTGACTCCCAGGATCGAGTTTAACAATTCGCACGACACATTCGAGACCGAACCTACACCGGCGTGCGCCGCGTTGACCTTGGACTCATTCGCTTTCACATAGGTGATGAATTCCTTGAGGTCCTTCGGCGGGAAATCCTTCCGCGCCAGGATCAGGATCGGGGTGCCGGCGAGCAGGCCGACCGGCTCGAAATCCTTCTCCGGATGATAGGCGAGCTTGGGATAAAGCGGCACGGATGCCGCATGCGTTCCCATATGCCCGGTGATCAACGTATAGCCGTCATTGGCAGCCTTCGAGGCGCGCGTGGTGGCGGTAGTACCGCCGGCGCCGACGACATTCTCGATGATGATGGATTGACCGAGCGTCTGCGCCATATGGCCGGTGACGATGCGCGCGATGACATCGGTCGGTCCTCCCGCCGCGAACGGCACGATCATGGTGATGCTGCGCGTCGGATAGGCTTGAGCCTGCGCCTGTGCAGAGAGAAACCCCAGTCCGGCAAGCGCGGCCAAGCCAGCGCTCGCAAGCGAGCGACCGTACCAGTTCATTTTGATCTCCTCCCGAAATCGTTTGGAAATGCCGAACTTACCTGCCGGCATTTTCCATGGCATAGAAAATTAGCCCGAAGTCGACCAGACTTCGGGCTGCGGCGCACCGACGCAGGGTCAGTTCTCCGATTCCACAAACACCTCATCGCGCTTCTTGCGCAGCGATGGCAGCACCGCAAGGATGAGCAACGCGGCGGCAATCGCCATCAGCACTGCCGACAATGGACGCGTCAGGAAGACCGACCAATCACCGCGCGAGATCAGAAGTGCGCGGCGCAGGTTTTCTTCCATCAGCGGCCCGAGCACCATCCCGAGCAGGAGCGGCGCCGGCTCGAAATCGTGCTTGATCAGCCAGTAGCCGACCAGCCCGAACGCACCTGCGATCATGACGTCGGTTGGCGCGTTGTTCACGGAGTAGATGCCGATACAGCAGAAGACCACGATCGAAGGGAACATCAACCGGTAAGGCACCCGCAACAGCCGCACCCAAATGCCCACCAAAGGCAGGTTGATGATCAGCAGCATGAGATTGCCGACCCACATCGAGGCAATCATGCCCCACACCAGCTCGGGCTGCTTCTGCATCACCTGCGGGCCCGGCACGATGCCGTGAATCGTCATTGCGCCGACCATCAGCGCCATGACGGCGTTGGGCGGGATGCCGAGCGTGAGCAACGGGATGAAGGAGGTCTGGGCGGCGGCGTTGTTGGCACTCTCGGGTGCCGCGACGCCGCGGATTTCGCCATGACCGAACTTCGAGGGATCTTTCGCGACTTTCTTCTCGAGCGTGTATGCCGCGAACGAGGCGATCACGGCGCCGCCGCCCGGCAGAATGCCGAGAATCGATCCGAGCCCGGTGCCGCGCAGGATCGCAGGAGCCGTCTCCTTGAGATCCTGCCGCGTCGGCATCAGTCCCGAAACCTTCTCCTGAACCAACTTGCGATCGGTTTCACCGCCGGCATCGAGATTGCGAATGATCTCCGCAAAGCCGAACAGTCCCATCGCCAGCGTCGCAAAACCAAGACCGTCAGCCAGTTCGGGAATGTTGAAGGCCATGCGCGAGGCGCCAGTCTCAATGTCGGACCCGACCATGGAAAGCAGCAGGCCCATCACGATCATCGCGATCGCCTTCAGCACCGAGCCTTTCGCGAGCACAACCGCGAAGATCAGGCCGAGCACCATGAGCGAGAAGTATTCGGCAGGACCGAACGCCAGCGCAATCTTGGTCAGCGGCGCGCCCAGCAGGGCAATCAGCACGGTCGCGACACAGCCGGCGAAGAACGATCCGATCGCGGCAATCGCGAGCGCCGGACCGGCGCGGCCCTTTTTCGCCATCTGGAAACCGTCGAGCGCGGTAACCACGGACCCGGCCTCGCCTGGAATGTTGACCAGGATCGACGTGGTCGAGCCGCCATATTGGGCACCGTAATAGATGCCGGCCAGCATGATCAGCGCGCCGACCGGGGGCAGGCCAAAGGTGATCGGTAGCAGCATGGCCACGGTGGCGATGGTGCCGATGCCCGGCAGCACGCCGACCAGCGTGCCCACCAGCGCGCCGATCAGGCACAACAGAATGTTTACCGGGATCGGGATGGAGGCGCCGCCAAGAAAGGCGGGTGTCCACTGCACGAACTGGAAAACGACGCCGAAGCCGAGTCCAAGATTTGAAAAGACATCTCCCATCACGCCCTCACCGGATCATGAACGTCGGCAGGAGCTGCAAAGGCAGACCGAGCGCATATGGAAACAACAGGGCGCAAAACGCCGTAAGGCAGACGGCAACGATCAGTGTCTCCGTCCACCGGGTTTCCGGCGACCCGCATGCCGCGATCAAGAAGGCGGCCATGGCGGCAAAGATCATTCCCATGGGTCGGATCGTGAAGGCAAACGTCAAGATCGCGACCGTCACGAAGAAGGGTCCCCGCCAATGGTATTTCGCAAGGTGGGGACCTTCGGTGACAACGCCGACAACAGTGATGAGGGCGCCCAGTCCCAGCAACAAAAATCCGAACATCCGCGGCGCGGTACCGGCGCCGAACGAAAATCCGCGCATGCCCTGCAGGTCGCTCGACGCCCAAAGGGCGAACACGGCAATCGCCATCAAGGCAATTCCGCCGACGAACTCCTGCGGGTTGCGAACCCATTTCGGTATGATGGATTTGACCGGCGCATGGCCCGGCGTGGCGTTCATGGATATCTCCTCCCCCCAAAGACGGGTTTCTCGCCCGTTTGATTGGATAACCTGGATGCTTGTCCCAGAAACTGCCTAGCGAGTTTCCTTAGACAACGCCAGCAAAACTCAAAACGCTTCCGGGCCGAATGGCAAATGACATCGCAAAGCTGCAATCAGGCCCACCAAGCGTGCCGCAGATCGCAACCTTTGCGATTGGAGCGGCACAACACCCGGGACGATTAGCCAATCAGCGGCACGATCCAAGCATTCATGCTGGCTAAAAATCATGCAGCGCCTGGGAGGTGACCCGGTGCATTTCGAGAATTGTCGAATTCGTGGCGAAACCGCAACTGAGCGACATCAAACCGAAAGTCCGGAAGGCCCGTGTTCCCCCCCGTTCAGCGCCTTCGGCCCTATTTTTCTCCAGACTTGCACCCTATATTGGGGGTGCCGGTTCGCCGGCTATGGAAATAAATGACCGTCGCAATAAACCATTCGGACCCGGGGGCAGTACCCGGCGCCTCCACCGAAGCCCACTCCCCGGAGGATGGGTTTCGGCGGGGGCGAACCAGGATCGACGAGGGCGTAAAGGGCGAGTTTTTTCCCGGTATGGTTCCGCCGTTATCGGGCTATGCAATAGTTGCAAACGACAACTATGCTCCGGTTGCTCAGGCTGCGTAACGCAGTTTGAAAGACCAATCTAAAGTCCTAGCGGGTTAAGCTCCGCTAGGCGGGGTCCGGAGGCACCTGGCAACAGAAGCCTCCACTTTATTCTTTTCATGTCCGGGATTCTTTTCATGTCCGGGCCGAGAGCCGCTCCGCAGCAAAATCGCTTCGTCACGCCTGCTGACCTGCGGCTCCCGCCGGGGTAGCATATGGGCAAAGGGGCGAGTCGGGAGACCGGCGGCCATCCAACGTAACAGGACGACCATGGCGACCGATCATATCCGTTATGACGTGCTAGCGCGCGACGCGCTGCGCGGGGTGCTCCGCCGCGTGCTGGCCGACGCCGCCGAACACGGCCTGCCCGGCGAGCATCACTTCTTCATCACCTTCCTCTCCACCGCCGACGGCGTGAAGCTGTCGCCGCGGCTTCTGGCGCAATACCCGGAAGAGATGACGATCATCCTGCAGCATCAGTTCTGGGATCTGGTGGTGACGGAGGATCGTTTCGAGGTCGGCCTGTCGTTCGGCGGCATACCCGAGCGGCTGGTGGTGCCGTTCGCGGCGATCAAGAGCTTCCTCGATCCTTCGGTGCAGTTCGGTCTGCAATTCGAACCGTCGGAAGCCATAGCAGAGGCATCGGAAGCCGTGGCGGAGGCACCTGCAGCGAAGTTGCCGACGGTCCCCGCTCCGTCCGCCCTGTCGGTCGCCGGGCCGGAGCCCGCCGCGGAAAGCAAGGACGAACCGGGGAAGACGAGCGAAGGCGCGGAAGTGGTGCGGCTGGATCGCTTTCGTAAGAAATAATCTACGCGCGGGAAAAACCGCGACGCACGTTCCGCCATTTCGCGGCGCAACGGACATTACGTATGGCTCGATCAGCAATATCCGGAAACAAATCTACCCGCAGCGAGACCGACAGCTTCGGTCCGATCGACGTTCCCGCCGACCGCTATTGGGGCGCGCAGACCGAACGCTCGCGGCAGAATTTCAAGATCGGTCAGGACCGCATGCCGATCGCGATCGTCCATGCGCTCGGCCTCGTCAAACTTGCCGCCGCCCAAACCAATCAGGAACTCGGATTGCTCGATGCGCGTCGCGCCGGCGCCATCATCCGCGCCGCACGCGAGGTGACCGAAGGCAGGCTCGACGATCACTTTCCTCTGGTCGTCTGGCAGACCGGCTCCGGCACCCAGAGCAACATGAACCTCAATGAGGTGATCGCCAACCGCGCCAACGAGTTGCTGGGCGGCAAACTCGGCGCCAAGGTGCCGGTTCACCCCAACGATCACGTCAACATGAGTCAGTCGTCGAACGATTCATTTCCGACGGCGATGCATATCGCCGCCGCGGGACGCATCGCCGCCGACCTGATTCCGGCGCTCAGCGAACTGCATCGCGAATTACGGAAGAAGGAAAAGGCGTTCGCCAGGATCATCAAGATCGGGCGAACCCATACGCAGGACGCGACGCCGCTGACGCTCGGACAGGAATTCTCGGGCTACGCCGCGCAGATCGAGAGCGGCATCGCGCGCCTGCGCATCGCGGTGAAGGATTTGTTCCCGCTGGCGCAGGGCGGAACTGCTGTCGGCACCGGTCTCAACTCGAAACCGAGATTTGCAAAACTGTTCGCCAGGCATGTCGCGAAAATCACAAAACTGCCTTTCACCAGCGCGCCCAACAAATTCGAGGCGCTGGCTTCCAACGACGCCTATGTCATGGTGCATGGCGCGATCAATTCGGTGGCAACCGGCCTGTTCAAGATCGCCAACGACATTCGCCTGCTGGGCTCGGGCCCGCGTTCCGGTCTCGGCGAATTGATCCTGCCGGAAAACGAACCGGGCTCGTCGATCATGCCCGGCAAGGTCAATCCGACCCAGTGCGAAGCGATGACCATGGTCTGCTGTCAGGTCTTCGGCAACCAGACAACCATCACTGTTGCCGGGAGCCAGGGACATTTCGAGCTGAATGTTTACAAGCCCGTTCTGGCATATTGTATGATAAATTCCATTCAACTGCTGTCGGACGCGGCGCGCTCGTTCACCGAACATTGCGTGGTGGGCATACGCGCCGACGAAAAACGAATTCGCGAGTTGATGGAGCGCTCGCTGATGCTGGTTACCGCGCTGGCTCCGAAAATCGGATACGATAACGCGGCGAAGGTCGCCAAGTCGGCGCACGCGCGCGGAACAACATTGAAGGAAGAGGCTGTGCGCCTCGGCTTTGTGAACGACGCCGAATTCGAAAGCCTGGTGCAGCCGGACAAAATGACACACCCGGGCTGATCGCCATAGCAGCCCCCGGGAAACTACGGGTGAGAGATATAATTTGTTGCATCAGACCTGAAGAATGAAGTGGATCATCTATCGCCGTTGCGTTGACGCATGGTAGGAGCAGGAATTATTCGGTTTTCGCAGGGCGAAATATATTTTTTGATGCTATCAGTGACCGTTACACGGGGATTCCGAATGACGATCCAGTTTGCATGCGCACGATGTGACGACGTTTTTCCCAACAATGAATTATCATGCCTTCGAGTCGCCGGCTGATGGAGGCGAACATGGCAGACGTGATCAATCTGAAGCGATTCAAGAAGCGTAACGAACGGGAACAAGCGGCAAGACAAGCCGATGCCAACCGCGCGCGGTTTGGCCGGACCAAGGCCGAACGCGCGCTCGACGATCGTCGCAAGGATCGCGCCGGCGATCTTTTGGACCAGCACAAGCTCGATGACGGAGACGCGTCATGAAGTCACCCGTCGTCAAACGCTCCATCGTGGTCGCCGGCCACAAGACCAGCGTCAGCCTCGAAGAAGCCTTCTGGAACGGCATGAAGGAAATCTCGGGCCTGCGGAACATGACCTTGTCCGAGCTAGTCGGCGAGATCGACAGCAATCGCCAGCAGGGCAATCTGTCCTCGGCGATCCGTCTCTTCGTGCTGGATTATTTTCGCACCCGCGCCATGCCGCCTGCCGCGCAGGACGCTCCGCGGCCGCAGGCTTAGGCTTCGCTTCAGAGCGAGCGCGTCGGAAACGCGCCCGCTCCTGTCACGTCGCAATCTCAGTAAACAAGCCCGGTGCCGGGCGGTTTTTCCAGCGCCGCGGCCAACGACCGATACTCCTCGCATCCCGTCCCGCAAATCGCTGCGATCCGGGTCAGATGATAGGATGCCTGGTCGCGATTACCCTGCTCGATCTGCCACAGGCCGTAATACTGCCACGTCAGAACGTGGTTCGGGTCCGCCTTCAGCGCGCGCTCGTACCAGGCTTGCGAGAGCTTGTAATCGCCGAGCTTGCGATAGGAATAGCCGATCAGATTGGCGACGCCGGCGTTGTCGTCGCGGCCGAGCGCCTTGAGTTGTTCGATGGCCGCAGCATAGTCATTGCGTTGATAGATCGTCGCATGAGCGGCACGGTATCCCTGCCTGAAGTCAGCATCGTCGGCGCTCGACTGCTTGGTCGACTTCTTCTTCTTGGACGTCGATTTGGGCGCGGATCTGCTGTCCGGCGGCGGCGGGGCGGCCGAAGGCGGGTCGCCGCCACCTCCCGCGGCGAAGGCCGGAACGGATGGAGGCGAAGCGATCAGAGCCATTGAAAACAATGCCAGCGTTGCGAGCTTGATTGCGGATTTCATCATGCGAACCTCCGGTTTTCCTGCGAGAGCGAAGCCATGTCAGCCGCAGGTACAGACCCCGCCGCGAGGGAAGTATTCCGGCGGATCATGCGGAAACATGCGCCTTGCGGCATGCTGGACGGATGACCGCAATCCGTATCTAATTGATAATCGTTGCAGTTCCCCCGCAAACCGCAGGCGGAACCCCGACAACGGCCGACTGAAGAAGACCGTCACAGAGAAATCCTGGAGAGAGCAATGGACATCGCAAAGCTGACCGCGCCCTGCGACCTCAGTCCATTTTCGGAAGCTCTCCATGCCTGCCTTTCTCGTTCTGGATTCCATCTCCCTCGTCACGCCTGACGGCCGCCCCCTGTTCGATGGATTGACGCTCGCCATGGGGCGCGAGCGCACCGGACTTGTCGGCCGCAACGGCTGCGGCAAATCTACATTGCTTCGGCTGATCGCGGGCGAGGTCGAACCTGCAGGCGGATCGCTCCAACGCATCGGTTCGATCGGCATGCTCGCGCAACTGACCGACGAACGGCTGACGGTCACTGAGGCGCTCGGCGTTGCCGGCGATCTTGCCCGCCTGCGACGGCTCGAACGCGGCGAAGGATCGCTTGATGATACGACGGAGGCGGATTGGACGCTGGAAACCAGGATACAGACAGCGCTGATCGAAGCCGGACTGCCGTCGTTGCCGCTGCATCGCCCGATCGTCTCCTTAAGCGGCGGCGAACGAACGCGCCTCGCGCTGGCACGCCTGCTGATCGAGGCGCCGGATCTGCTGCTGCTGGACGAGCCGACCAACAATCTCGACTCCTGCGGGCGGCAGGCGGTGGCGCAGTTGCTCGAACGCTGGCGGGGCGGCGTCCTCGTCGCCAGCCACGACCGCGCGCTGCTGGAACGCGTCGACCGTATCGTCGAGCTGACGCCGATCGGCATCACCACATTCGGCGGCGGTTGGTCGGCGTTTACCGAAGCACGTGAGGCCGCCCGCGTCCGCGCCGCTGATGACCTCGACCGCGCCTCGGACGCGCTGCGCAATACCGAACGCGCCCTGCAGAAGGCGCGGGAAAAGAAGGCGCGCCGCGACAAGGCCGGCCGCGCCTGGCGCGCCAAGGGCATCGAGGACAAGATGTTCATGGATCGCGAGAAGGAGCGCGCCGAGAACAGCGCCGCGCGCGAAAGCCAGCTCGCCGGCCGGCTGCTCGGCGAGCGCGCCGAGGCGCTCGAAATGGCCAGGGCTCAGGTCGAGGTCCTGACGCCGCTTTCGATCGATCTGCCGCGCACCCATCTGCCCGGCAGCCGCGAACTGATCGCGTTGAAGGACGTGGTGATGGCCTTCGGGGAGCGCCATCTGTTCGGACCGCTGTCATTCGACGTTCGCGGACCCGAGCGGATCGCCATCCGCGGCGCCAACGGCAGCGGCAAGACCACCTTGTTCCGCCTGCTCACCGGTGAATTGAACCCTGCGAGCGGCGACATCAGCCGCCTCACCGACCGCGTTGCCGTGCTCGATCAGCATGTCGGCCTGCTCGATCCTGGGCAAAGCATTCTCGACAATCTGCGTCGGCTGAATCCGGAGCTCTTGGCCAACGAGGCTCACGCTGCGCTGGCGCGGTTTGCGTTCCGTAACCGGGCGGCGCTGCAGATCGCGGGCACGCTCAGCGGCGGCGAGCGGCTGCGCGCCGGCCTCGCCTGCGTCTTCGCGCGCCCGCAATCGCCCTTCCTCCTGTTGCTGGACGAGCCGACCAACCATCTCGATCTCGCCTCGATCGAGGAATTGGAAAATGCGCTGAAAGGATTCGACGGCGCGTTGATCGCGGTCAGCCACGACGAGACGTTTTTGCGGGCGATCGGAATCGGGCGGGAGATCGTGCTTGGTTAATTGGACCGCTGCGGCGGATTGGCGACTTGCGGCGTCAGCGCAAGCGGCGGACGTGGCTTCGGCCTGGCAGCGCCCGGTGCGGGCCTCACGTCGATCGGCGGCGGCAGCGGCGCGACCTGCGGCTGGCCGGCGACGGGCGCAGGCGGCGCATTGACGACGGGCGGACGCGGCGCTGTCGTCTTCTTCGCCGGAGGCCGCCGCGGGTCGCGGCCACCCTTGGGCTGGATCACCGGCGCGGTCGGTGCCGTCGCCTCCGGGATCGGCAATTGTCCATCCGCGGGCAGTACGATCGGCGGCGGCATCGGCGGCGGCGGCTCGCCGCGTTCGATGGCATCGAGCCTTCGGGTTTCGTGATCGATCGCGCGCACCGCCAGCCACGAAGATAGTGGGGCAACATCGACGCTGCGGCTGAGCGCGTCGGGCGTGCCCACGGCAAGCAGTTGAATCTCCGGGCGCCCGGTCGTCATTGTCAAGGAAAGCGCGGCGCGGATATCGGCCTGATCGGCGGCAATATCGTAGCCGCCGGAAACGGTGGCCCGCACACCATTTCCGTCCAGCGTCGTGGCTCCGACACGAAGCCGGCCGTCCCTGACGGTAAACGGGATTTGCGCGGAAGGCACCGCAAGCGCGCCGGCCGGCAACGCGGATTCGACGATCTGCTTCAATCGAACGTCGTCCTTGGCCTGCCCGCTGTCATTGGCGCGCACCGCCACCTCGAAGGCGCGCGGATCGAGGCCTGAGATCCTGGCCGCCTCCAGCGTCAGCGTTCCGCTGCCGGCCAGCGCGCCCGCCAGCGCCGAGGCGCTGCGGCCCTGGCTCGTCAGCGTCATCTGCATCGACGCGCGGCCGGCAGGCATCGCGAGGTTGCGATAGCGAAGCGCCGTGCCGTCGACGTCGGAGAACTGGACGCTTGCGTTCATCGCAATTCCGTTCGCGCCCGGCCTCACATCGACAATTGCGGCGACATCGCCGCCGCCGATCTTGCCTTTGATGGCATCGAAGGTCAGCGACCGGCCGTCGCTCTTGACGATCCCGCTCACCGGCTGCAATTCGCTTCCGCCCGGCAGCAGGCCGCGCAACGCCTGAAACGCGATTCTGCCGCGCCATCCCTTTGCGAGCCCGGTGCCGAGCGGCTCGGCCGCATCGTGTCCGGCAGCGCCGAGCGCCAAGGCAAAGGCCGGCGCCAGCGCGAGTTGCTCGGCGCCGATTTCACCCTCGATGTCCTTTTCCTCGCCAAGCGTCACCGCCACGCGGCCGCGCAGGCGCGAGCCGCCGATGCTGCTGTCGAGATCGTCGAAGGTCAGCCTGTTGCCGGCCAGCGACACGCGCGAAGACAGGCCGATATTCTGCGCCAGCGTATCCGCCGGCTTGAGGTCGAGCAGCGGCCCGAAATCGGCGCTGCGAACTTTTAAGGAGAGACTGGCCTTGGCCTCCTGCGCCCAAGGTTCAGCGGAGCCTTCTGCTTCGGCATCGAGTCCCGTTCCCGAGATCTTGGCCTTGAGCCGCAACGGCGCGCCCCACGCGCCCGTCGCTGTGCCCTCGAATCGCGCCGGGCCGTCGCCCGCCGTGACGGCGCGATCGAGCCCGAGCAACGCCAGCAGCGCGCGGCCTTGCTCGGACGACAATTTCGACTCGATCCCAACTTCGCTGTGCTGGAGCGTGGCGAGATCGATGCCCTGGACTGCCGCGACGGCTGGTCTTGCGGTGATTGTGGTGACGCCCTTGAGCTGCGGGGAGTCGAGATCGGCCGTGGCGCGCGCCTGGAGGCGATCGGACCCGCCATTCCGGTTGAGATCGAGCGCCAGTTTCAGGCGCGCCGGTCCCGGGCTGTTCCCCATTGCATTGAGCCGCGCGGCCAGCGCCGGTGAAAAAGGCACGATCAGGCTGTTCAACCGACCGAGCGAGGCAGCGCTCGAGTTGAGCGCAAACCATCCGGTCGCGTTGACGCGGTCGAAATTGCCCGCGCCATCCAGCGTCACGTTCTCAAACTGCCCGATCTTCAACTGCTCAAGCGCCAGCTTCGTCGGCGAGTAGGCCAGTCTGGCGAGCAGCGGACTAAGCTCCTGGCCGGAGGACATGGCCCGGCCGACGTCGAGCGAAAGCTTTCCCTCATCCGGCCACTCGCCTTGCGGTCCCGCCAGCGACCGCACAAAGGCCGTGGCGGCATCGAGATCGAGACGCGCCGCCTTCAGTTCCGCATCGACCCGGGAGCCGCGATCCGCCTGCCGGTGCGACATCACCACCCGCCCTTCCACCGTGCCGCCTTCGATATCGGCCTTCATGGCGTCGATGGCAAAACCTTCGGGCGCCACGGTGATGTCGCCGCGCAGGCGAAGCGGCTTCTGGCTGCGATAGGCGGTCTCGCCGCGGCCCTGCAGCCAGGTCAGCAGCGCCTCGGGGTCCGAGGATTCGACGCTGAGCGCGGCTCTGAACCGATCCGGCGCAACGCTCTTCGCAGTGGCCTCGCTGAGCGAAACCTTCGTCGCGCCGGGCGCGCGGAACTCAAGCCTGTGGATGCGCCAGGATTTGGCATCGCCTTCCAGCTCGGCGGCGATGTCCTGCAATGGGCGTCCGCCCAGCATGACCTGCTCGGAAGCGAGCTCGATTTGCGCGGGGATCGGCAAATGCGGAGTGACGGACGTGAGCGCCCGCAGCGCCGGCAGCGCGCGCGCCGGTTCAGGGGAGTTGTCCGTCGTATTTTCCTTGCTGTTTTCTTTGGCGACGAACCTGTCGGCGTCGAGCTGACGCGCCGACAGCGCCGCGCGCAATAGCGGCGTTGCACCGAAACGGATGTCGCCGCTGCCTGAAAGTTTCAGCGCGCGCTCCTCAGGGCCGTAGGTCACCTCGACCTGTTCGAGGCGCCCCGCCGAATAATCGGTTTTAACCTTCGCCGCGATACGCCACGGTGGATCGTTGCCCTTACCCTTCTGGCCGGGAGGAGCGACGAGCGTTATCGCGCCGTCGAAGCGCGGCACGCGGGCGTCGAAATTCAAGACGCCGTCGAGATCGATTGCGAGCGCGCGCTGGCCCGGATCGATATTGAGGTGAACGCGGGTGCCGTTGCCGTCGGGGCCCTGCCCCGAGAAGATGCGAAACGGATAGCGCGTGCCCTGCAGCATGAAGTTGCCGTCGCCACGGACCGAGCCGGCCAGCGAACGCACGTCGCCGCTGAAAGCGATGTCGTTCAGTTCGAGCGTAGAGCGGCTGGCCGCATCATGCAGGGCGATGCGGCCGGTGAGATTGAGCCGATCGATCGCCAGCGACCCCAGATTGACCGTCCCGGTCGATGCCGGCCAATCGATCCGCCCCTTGGCGTCGAGCCCGAGATCGAGCGACATGCCGTTGATCGTCAATTCGGTCGCGCGCACCTCGCCGCGCATCAGCGAGCCCAGGCTGAATTCCACGTCGATCTTATCGGCGCGAACCTTGCCGAGATCGTTGGCGCCGCCGACCGCGACCGAGCGCAGTTGCAGCGACGGCGCGGGCAACAGCCGCGCGTCCAGCTTGCCGCCGACCCGAACCGGCGCGCCGATGATCCGCGTCGCCTCGGCTTCGAATTGCGGCCGGAACTGGTTCCAGTCAATAAAATACGGCCCGACGAGCGCGGCAATCAATGCAATGATGAAGGCGATTGCCAGGCCGAGCAGTGTCGTCTGCACGGTGTCTCCCCTTGAACCGCCCCGGCGCGCAGGCCGCGCTACGCCGAACCCGGCCCCGGAGCAGCCCGGAATATAGAGAGAAGTGTGGCGAAGTCACAGTGGCATACTGACAGGCGCCCCGCCCGGCTCTCCAACTAGAGCCCCGGTTCTGATTTAATCAGAACCGGGGCTCTAGGTTTGTGTTTTGACGCGTTTTCTTTACGCGAACCGGGATCCACTTCGCTGGAAAACGCTATGGCCGGAGCCGGGACTAAAAACTGCCGCGAGGCGGCTACCAGCTCGCCGGCAGGCGCTTCAGGCCGCGCAGCACGAAGGTCGGCCGCCATTCCGGATTGAGCGCGTCATCCAGCCGCAGGTCCGGGATCCGTCGAAGCAGGGTCGAAATCGCAACCTCGGCCTCGATTCGCGCCAACTGGGCGCCGAGGCAGAAGTGGATGCCGCCGCCAAAGGACAGCGGCCTCACATTCGCCCGGGTGATATCGAGCCGCTCCGGGTTATCAGGATAGACCGCAGGGTCGTGGTTGGCCGAGCCGAGCAGGCAGAGCACGCTCTCGCCCTTCGGAATGCGTTTTCCCCCGAGGTCGTCGATGTCTTCCAGCGCCACCCGGCCGGTCAATTGCACGGATGAGTCGTAGCGAAGGAATTCCTCGATCGCGTTGGTGATGAGCTCGGGCTTGGCCTTGAGCAGCGCAAGCTGGTCAGGATTGCGATGCAGCGCCAGCAGGCCGTTGCCGATCAGGTTGACCGTGGTCTCGTGGCCCGCGCCGAACAGGAGAATGATATTGGCGGTCAGTTCCTCGTTGGAGAGCTTGCTGCCGTCCTCCTCGGCTTGCACCAATTGCGTGATCAGGTCGTCGCCCGGGTTCTTTCGCCTGAGATCGAAGAGCTGCTGAAAATACATCGCAGCCAACGCGTTGCTGGCGTTGCCCTGCTTGATCTCCTCCGGCGACAGCGGCACCGGATCGAGCAGGCGTCCGCCATCGCGCGAGCCGGTGTAAAACGCCTCGCGATGATCCTCCGGGATTCCGAGCATGTCGCAGATAATGGTGACCGGCAGGCGGAACGCGAAATCCTCGATCAGGTCCATCTTGCCCTGCGGGATGATTCGGTCGAGCGTTTCGTCGACGACCTGCTGGATGCGTGGGCGCATATCCTCGACCCGGCGCGCGGTGAAAGCCTTCACCACCAGCCCGCGCAAGCGGGTGTGGTCCGGCGGATCCTGCTGCAGCATCCAGTGGCTCATGCTGCGGAACACCGGCTCGTCCATGATCTTCGGGCCATAGCGGCGGATCGTGCGTTCGACGTAGTCCTTGCCGAACCGCTTGTCGCGCATCACGAGGCTGACCTCGGCATGGCGGCTCGCGACATACATCCCAAGCGGCGCCAGGTGCACCGGATCGGTGGTCCGCATCCGCTCGTAATGGGGATAGGGATTGCGAATGAATTCCGGGGCCAGCGGATTGAACAGCGGCGCGCTGCTGGCAGTCTGAACATGCTCGTTCATGGTGACCTCAACTGGTTGCTATGCGCAGCTCAGCGCGTTCCCCCCGGCCATCGATCGGAAACTCGATACATTATTGTATTGAGTTGCATTCTCGCCTAAACTGGGCGGATGTCAAGAGTGCGAACGAGACCCACAAGGGACGATACCCGCGAAAGGCTGTTCGAAGCGGCGGCCCGCGTGTTCGAGGAACAGGGAATCGGCGGCGCCAGCATCGAGGCGATTGCGGCGGCAGCCAGCTTCACGCGCGGGGCGTTCTATTCAAACTTCAAAAGCAAGGACGAACTGATCATCGCGATGCTCGAGGATCACGTCGAGCAATCCATCGGGCGCATCCGCGAACTGCTCGACAGGCACAAGAACCTTGCGGACTTCATCGATGCATTGAAGACCATGGATCGCAGCCAGCAGGACCCGCTCGGCCGCTCTCCTCTGCTGCATATGGAAATGATCCTGTTCGTGGCGCGCGCTGAAAAGCGCCGGCCTGAACTCGCCAAGCGGCTGCGCGCCCGGCGAAAACTGGTCACCGACATCATCGAGACCACGGCCAGGAACGCCGGCAGAACGACAATTCTCAATCCGACATGGGCCGGCGCGCTGGTGCTGGCGCTGGAGGACGGCTTCCGCCTGCACCGCCTGATCGATCCCGAGACCACATCGCCCGACAGCTTTTTTCGCGCCATCGGCGATCTGCAGAGGGCGATGGGAATTTCATCGGCCTGAGGCGTGCTGTCGAAACCGTTCGACATTGCAGAGCGCGCTCGATGAGCCGCGATCGAGCGCGGTGCAATTGCGGCAGCTAGCCCGCCTCCCGCTTGATTTGGCGCTTGTGCATTTGTCCCGCGACCGCCCTCACCTTGCGCGGCGAGGCTCGCCAGATCGCCACCGCCGACAGGATGCTGACGGCAATCCCGATCGCAAAGGCCGACGTGTAGCTGCCTGACAGATCGTAGAGCAGCCCGGTCGCCCACGGGCCTGCAGCGCCTCCGGCCAGCGCCGCCAGCATAATGGTGCCGAAGATGCTGCCATATTGCTTGCCCTGAAAGATCTCCAGCACCACCGCGCCCATGATCGACGTCAGGCCATAGCCGAGGGCGCCCTGCGTGAAGATCATGAGATAAACCAGCGGCAACACCGGCGCGAATTTCAAGGCGATCAGCGCCGCAAAGCAGATCGCAAAGCCGGCGCAACTGATCGCCCAGATCCATTCGCGCCCGATACGGTCGGAGAGATGTCCGAGCCAGATCTGGCCGGGAATGCCGAGCAGGCTGACGACGCCGAGCGCCCACACCGCCACGTTCGCGCTGAAACCGACGTCGAGCAGGAACTTGGTCTGGTGCACCTGCACCGCATACCAGATGTACAGGCCACAGAAGTAACCGAGCGAGATCCACCAGAATCGCGCGGTACGCAACGCCCGGCGCAGCGTCCAGTCGGTATTGGCCCACGCGGGATCGACGACGTTCGAGCGAGGTGCGGCCGATGTCGCCGACGGCGCTGCGTCGCCATCCGGCAATAGCCCGATATCCTCGGGGCGCTTGCGCAGCAGGAGATTGATCGGCGCGAGCACCGCGAGCACCAGAATGCCCATCGCGGTGCAGGCGGTGCGCCAGCCGGTCTGCTCGATCATATGCTGCACCCACGGCAGCAGGGTCACCGAGCCGATGCCGACGCCGGCAAAGGCGAGCCCCATGGCGAGCCCACGGCGGCGAATGAACCAGTTCGGCAGAAACAGCGATTGGCCGGAATAGCCGAGACACACACTCCCCGCCCCGACCAACACGCCGATGGTGAGATAGAGGTGCCAGGGCTGCGTCGTCAGCGGCGCGAGCAACAGCCCGCCGCCCATCAGCGCGACACCAAGCTGCATCACCCCGCGCGGCCCGAAGCGATCCATCATGCGCCCTATCAGCGGACTGACGCCCGCCGAAACCACAAAGCCGAACGAAAACGCGCCCGCGGTAACGCCGCGATCCCATCCGAACTCACCGATAACAGGCGGAAAGAACAGCGAGAACGCCGTCCTGGCATTGACGCCGATCGCCATGGTGACAAACGTCACCGCAACGATCAGCCAGCCGTAGAAGAAGGGGAGAGGCATCGGGGATTTCTATTTGGAGTAATGGAAGTGGATCGACCTTGTTATGGCCATGTCCGAAAGGCGCCCAATGGTTATTTTGCCTTCGTCGCCTGAGTTAGGGGCGATCATGCCTGTGTGGAGTGCTGTTCTTCGAGCCTCGGATCAGGCGTTCGTATTCTGTCCCGTTGTCTGACTAAGCAGACTTGCCGCCGAAATCATATCTGCAGTGCCCAATCCCTCGGTCATTTGGCCGTAGAGCCGGCCTAGTCTCTCCAAGGTAGCAGCGCGTTCAGCGCCCTGTATAGACGACGCCAAGCTGAGTAGCGCGCGCAATTCCAGCGCCTGAGCACCCATCTCGCGCGCGAGATCAGCAGCTCTTCGGATAAGATCGAGAGCCTTTGGATTCCCGCGATTTCCAGCAAGGAAAAATTCGCCTCGGAGTCTATGTAATTCCGGTTCGCAGAATAACGTCTTGTTCGTCGATATGGTCACCGCGACTTCATCGAGCAGATGAAGTGCATGCTGCGCATCGCCGGCTGCCGCAACAGTCTCGGCGAGCAACATGAGTCCATATGGCCGCATGAGCTCCGCGCCTGTTGCACGATAGTCTGCAAGACCCTGCTCGATTTCTGCAGCGCCTTCTCGCAAGTCGCCGAGTTTGCCGACAGCCCAGCCCCGCAGCATTTGGCCCCACGCACTCCAATATGGAAAGCGATATTTACGCCCAACATTGATGGCTCGCTCGGCAGCTTCGAGGGCCTCGACTGGCTCGCCTCGCGCCTGTCGAATCGAAGCTTCGAAGCTCAACGCAAACCCAAGACTGTGGGGGTGATCGAGTTGAACAGCTCTATCGATCGCCTGAGCGCTGTCCGCAACGGCGCTGTCTGCCAAGCCCATAAACCACTCAGTCCACGCGAGATTGCATTGGGCTAGAACAGCAGGATCCGAACCATACTCAAAACGGTGATGATGGTGCCGGTCCGGATCATATAGCCGGAGCGCCTCCTCAAGAGTTGCTTTTGCAACTGCGAATTGACCAAGATAGAAAAGAGTCAGCCCAAGCGGCCGCTTTGCCTGCAGCAGAAGATCGCGGTCATTTGCCAGTTCTGCTTGTTCAACCAGACGCATGCCCAGCGTCCTCGCCTTCTCAAGCTGACCTCGAACGATGCAGAACATCATGAGTCCGTAGAGGGCTCGAAAGAGCATGTGATGCTCCCCAAGCCGCTCACTCAGTTCGCAAGCGCGGGAAAATACCGTTTCGACCTCGGGTGCAGCATTACCCTTTGTGGCGAGAAGCTGCGATCCCCGATCAATCTCCAGCGAGAGCTCGCGACGCGCGCGCTCGACTGTATCAGGAAGGCGCCGCAGTGCAGCCAGTGCGCTCGCAAAGTGACTGGCGGCTTCCACGTTCGCCGAACGCTCCGCAGCCTTTTTTCCCGCTGCTTCCCAATGCAATATGGCGGGTTCAATGAGGTTCGCGGCCGCGTAATGCTGAGCAACGACTTCGGGCGTCGCCGCGACCACGGCCGGAAACCGGCTCGACAGAACCTCCGCAATCTTGCGATGAAGTGCCTGACGCTCGCTTTTCAGTAGCGAGTCGTATGCGGCGTCTTGAATGAGCGCGTGCCGAAACGAATACTTGGCTTGGCCGAGTATTCCGTGCTGCTGCAGGAAGTCCTCGCGCAGGAGCTCAGCCAGTCGATCGCGAAGTTCCATCTCGCTCTCGCCGGTGACCGCACTTAGAACTTCCCCATCAAAAACCCGCCCGAATGTTGCAGCAATTTGCGCCAGGGGCTTCGCGACCTTAAGACGATCCAGCCGGGCAGCCAGTGAACCCCGCAGCGTCGAGGGAATGCTGTCCACGGCAGATGCGAGTCGCAGATCATCCTCGCTGCTCGCGGACACATTGCCCTCAAGCACCGTCTTGGTCAGTTCCTCGATGAAAAGCGGGATGCCACCCGTCTTTGTGACGATTAGCTCGATCACATCAGTCGGCAGGGTCGCGGCACCGACGGTCTGCTTGACCAGGGTTCGAGCCTCAATCGGAGAGAGTCGGCGAAGGCCAAGGCGCGTCCCCTGCGCTTCCAGCATCCACTCAGCCTTAAATTCCGGCCGGAACGTGAAGATTGCCATCACCTTCCGAACCGAAATTCGCTGAATTAGCCGGGCGAGCAGGCTGCTGGTCGAAGCATCAGCCCAATGAAGATCTTCAACAGTAAACAGGACAGGTAGCTGTTCAGATTGTCTAAGCAGCCAGTGCGTGAGAACATCAAGCAGGAGCTCGCGACGTTGAGAAGGGGCCAACTCGCGTTTCGATGACGACACCGGCAGTTCGAGGAGTTCAGCTATCAGCTCAACTGCATCGGGGGTAACGGACTCCAATCCGGAAAACGCCTCTGCAATACTTGCGAGCTTGTCCTCGACAGTGCCGAGACTATCCAGTCTCAGCGCGCGGCGAATCAACTCAATAATTGGGTACAGCGCACTCGACTGATTGTACGCGGAGCAATAGCAGGTGACGGACGATACTTTCGCGCCTGCAAGCGCTTCCTTGAACTCGCGTACCAAGCGTGTCTTGCCCGCACCAGCTTCAGCCGCAATGAGGACGAGTTGTCCCTCTCCATTGATCGTCTGAGTGAAGCGATCCTGCAGAAGGGCAAGCTCCTGACCGCGCCCAACCATCGGATGGACAGCGCGCAGCGTATCACGACCGAAGTCCAACCTTTCGGCGATAACCTGGTAGAGGTTGGCTGCTCCCTGTGTACCGCGAATTTGGTGCGAACCAAGGCTTTGAAGTTCGAACAGGTTGCCAACGAGCCGAGCGGTCGTTTCGGAAATTACCAATGTATCCGGAGGTGCCATTTGCTGCAGGCGGGACGCAATATTGGGCGTGTCGCCGAGGATACCCATCGTCTCGAACGTTCCTGATGATCGCAAATCACCTGCAATGACGATGCCTGTATGCATGCCCATGCGCACGTGGATCAGCGGCTTGGAAGACGATTCCCGGCTGTTGAGCTGACGCATGTCGTTCAGAAGCGACAGCGCTGCGCGCACGGCTCTGACGGGATCATCCTCATGCGCTACAGGAAAACCGAAACATACAAGAAGTCCATCTCCGATATAGCGAATAATGGTGCCATCGAAGCGTCGTACGGCGTTCGCGCAGGTGTCGCGATAGCTGAAGATGAGATCCCTGAACTCCTCCTCATCGAGTTGAACTGACAGATCGGTCGATCCGATCATATCAATGAAAAGCGCGGTAACCTGGCGTCGCTCGGGACGCTGATCACTGTTCGCAGTGCCAGGCGTCCCCGTTGATGTGGAATGATCCAGGCGCTGAACATCCAAGGGATCTGAAAGTGGCGCACCACACCCGCCACAAAATCGAGACCCGGCTGGGCTTTCGAAACCACAGGCCTCGCAGACCAGATGCAGCCTCGCGCCACATTGGGAGCAGAAGCGCGCTGTTTCCGGGTTCGAACGACCGCAACTGGGGCATTGCATATGGATGACTGCAGGCTTAAGGCTTGCGAATTAATATATCTTATGCCAGCTTAGCATCCCAAGCTTGCGCGAGATAGGCCCACGACGCGATCGGATCGCCTCGCAGAAACAGGGTCAGCCGTCATGGCCCCGATACAAAATCCCTTTGCGCTTCAGAAGCCGCTCAAGCTTACGATTTGCTACACCGAGACCTGCAATCTCTCCTGCCAGCATTGCTATGCCGATTGTTCATCGGAAAAGGCGTCGGCTGAGTTGAGCAGTGAGGAGTGGAATAGCTTCCTCGGTGAAATTGCCGAGTTGGGCGTGGTTTATCTCTACATTGAGGGAGGCGAACCTTTTCATCGGCCGGACTTCCTGCCCTTCCTCGCTTCCGCATCGAACCGTTTCTTCACCGAGATTCGGACCAACGGCACACTCATAACGCGCGATATCACCGCCAGACTTAAAGAGATCGGCGTCGGCATCGTGCTCGTCGATATTCTTAGCCCACATGCCGAGGTGCACGACTACTTTACAGGCACGCAGGGCAGCCATGCGCGCGCCTGCGAAGCCGTCACATACTTGGTGGAAGCAGGAATTGAAACACAACTGCTCACCATCCTTAACCGCAAAAACGTCGATGACCTGCAAGGTTACGTTGACTTGGCTCACCGGCTCGGCGTGAAGACGGCCGGCGTCTTGCGGCCCTATCCACTTGGTCGCTTTAAATACCGTTGGAATGAATTTTCCCTGTCGCTCGACGAAATGCATGCGGCGCTCGACTCGCTGCGATTGCCTGCCGGCATGAAACTGATGCAGTCATGGCATCCAAATGACGGCAACTCGTGCTGGCAAATGGCCGCGGTCAATGCATTCGGGGACTCGATAGGATGCGCCTATCTCCGGGAATATGTTGACTACGGAAATATCAAGAGTGTCTCCTTTATGGAGACGTGGGAGCATCCGCTGTACCGCGAGTTGAGATCAGGTCGGGTTAAGGAGACCTGCCCTAGCTGCTCATCGAGTCAAGGCTCTCACGGTGGATGCCGTTCTACTGCTTACGCATTTCATGGCGCGTGGGACGCGCCGGATCCATTTGACCGAACGCTCAACCATGGAGTCGACTTGCGTGTCCTCCCCGAATGGCTGCTACAGCCACACCCCAAACCTCCGGGTCCGCCCCGTTGAAGAGATGAAGAGTTGCGTGGTGTTTCGGCCTAATCCGCCGAAGCTCTTCATGCTGAACCTCAATGCTTGGCTCATATTTGAGCTCTGCGATGGCAGCAGTCCCGACCACGCTTCGCAAAGGTATCGAAAAAGCGTGGCGGATCAGATGTCCGAGCGCGAAGCCGATCGGCACTTTTCGATTGGCATCAAAAATCTGCATGACAAGGGCTTGATTGAGTTGAAGGTAACAGATTGATTGCAGGAGGACTGAATGAGCAACGTCGATCCGACACGGCTCGTCGCCGACCTTATCGCCGGTGAGCGGCTGACCACTCCGACCGTCAAGCCGATCGAGCCGGAGGTGAGATCGGGCGGCTATTTCCCGTTCTGCGACCTCCTTAAGCATAGTGCGGGCGCGGACACTGACCAGCTCGTTGCGGACAGCGTCCTGTTGGGCGCGCTTGTGATTGAATGGGGTTACGACGTTCCATTCAACAAGCACGAAGATTTCAAAACCTGGCTGGTCACTAAGGAGGCACAAATTGTAGCCGAGCAGCCAACGGGCGTGTACTACCGCGGCACCTATGCAGTTTCAGCGACAAGCGAAAAGCACAGTGGGCTGTATCGCACGATCTGGTCGTTCAGAACGCTTGCTGCGCTGGAGACCTTCAGTGACTCCATCCATACCGGATCGGAGTTTGCCCGACTTGTTAACGAACTGTGCTCCTACCGCGACCGTGAGCGCGGCGCAGACAGCAGCCAGGAAATATACCAGCCGGTGCGTTGCGCTCATCGTTTCGGTTAAGACCGGACAACTCACGGCTGACGGTGGTTAGCCGTAGTTACTCGATCGCGGCGAGCGCTATACGCATCGCGCGAAATGCCGCGATCGCCCGCACTTGAATCAGGCCCGCCGTTTCCACTGCTCGCCATTCACCGCACCAACCGGTACCTCGCCCGCAATAATGGCCTCCACCTGCCGCACAGTCTCCAGCGACTGGCTCTCGATCGCCGGCGGCGTCAGGCCGCCGATATGGGGCGTGGCGATGACGTTGGGGAGCTTTGCGAGCTCGGGCGTCGGCATCTGGTCCAGAGCGCGGCCGACGTCCATCGCGGCGCCGGCGATGCGGTTTTCGCGGAGCGCCGCTGACAACGCGGCCTCATCGACGAGGTTGCCGCGCGACAAGTTGATGAAGAAGGCATGCCTCTGCATGCGCGCCAGCGCCGCCTGCCCGATCAGATTTTCGGTTTGCTCGTTGGCGATAGCGAGACAGACGACGTAGTCGGCGCGCGCCAGCAGATCGTCGAGCGGCACGTGCCGGATCGCGGCATCGCTCACGGCGGCATAAGGATCGGCGACCAGGACCTCCATGCCCAGCACCTTCGCGATCTCAGCCAGGTAGCGGCCGATGCTGCCATAGCCGATGATGCCGAGACGGCTGCCGGCCAGTTGCCGGCCCATGACGATCTCCGGCTTGCGCGCGGCATGATAGTCGGCCGTCGCGCGTGAAACGCCGCGCGACAGGTCGATCATGAAGCCGAGCGCGAGTTCGGCGACCGATTGGACGAAGCCCGGCCCGGCCCGCGTGACCAGGACGCCGGCGGCGGAGGCGGCGTCGACATCAATGTTGCGGATATCGACCGCGCAGCGGACGAAGGCGCGCAAGTTTGGCAGCGCCGGAAAGATCTCTCCCGGACCCGCTGTGAGGCGGTCGGCCACGATGATATCGACGTCGCGCGCGGCCTCGATCAGGCCGGCGGCGTCGAGCGCATCATTTAATTCATGCAGCTTTACCTGCCCGATGGCTTGCAGCCCCTCAAGGCTATGCTCGCCGTAATACTGGGCGCGAGACTGCGGCGTATGAGTCAGCAGGATTTTCAACGCTGGCGGCTTCCCTGTTCAATCGCCATGACCCGTGGCGTCAAGGCCGGCCCATCTATGGCCAAGCCGCCGCCTCGCGCAAGGCCGCGTCGGGCTACTTGGATCGCGCGATCGTCGTGCCGTCCCAATCTTCACCGGCGGGATGTTCGAGCTGCTGCCGGCAGCGTTCGATCATCGTCAATGAGGCTGCATCGTGCTCGCGGGCCTCCAGTACTTTCTCGAACGCGCCGATCGCAGCCGAGAAATCCCGAGCGCGCCAGGCGGCAAGCCCGGCCTCATATGAAGCCACCCAGGCGGGCGCGCCGATATCACCGGCCATATCAAGCAATTCGTAGATCTGCAGTCCGCCGGCGCGGCCATAGACCGCCAGCCGGTCGAGTTCGCGAACGATGATCCTTTTCCCCGCCAGCCGGCGCGTTTCGGGGCCGATGATGATCGTGGAGCCGTAAACCTTGTTGGTGCTCTCCAGCCGGCTCGCGATATTCACGGCGTCGCCGATCACGGTGTAGTTCAGCCGGACTTCCGATCCGATATTGCCGACCAGCATGTCGCCGGAATTGATGCCGATACGAATTTTGACCGGCTGGCCGTGATCGTCGACTAGATTTGCCTGCTCCGTGGCGCGCCGGCACGCCAGCGCGGCGCGGCAGCAATCGACGGCATGATCGGGATTGGGCGCCGGCGCGCCCCAGAACGCCATCACGGCATCGCCGATGAATTTGTCGATGGTGCCGTTGTGGTTCTGAATTTCCGCCGAGACGCTGTCGAAATAGCGCGACAGCAGCGGAATGATGCGGTCGCCGAGCCGCTCCGACATGCCGGTGAAGCCGGCGAGATCGATGAACATCACACTCATCGGCCGCACCGCGCCGCCAAGACGCGCCCCGTTGCCGTCGCTGATCAGCCGCTTCACCAGGTCAGCCGGAATATATTTGCGGAAAGCGGCAAGCCCCTGCGCCATGTCGCCGATGGCGCCGGAAAGATTCCCGATCTCGGTCAGCCGTGACGGATAGCGCTGCACCTTGTCGAGGTCAAAACGCTCGACATGCCTGATCTCGTTGACCACCTTGATCAGCGGCGCTGCGATCAGGCGCTGAGCGAGCCATGCCGATAACAGCCCAGCGAAAACGATCAGGACCGCAAGGCCGATCAGCAAATTCCGGATCGTCATCTGCACCGGGCCGAGAAATTCCGATTCCGGCACCACCGTCACCAGCGACCAGCCCGGAAACGAGATCGGCGTCAGCACCGCCTGATAGCCCTTGCCGTCTCGCGTCACGGTGGTGTGGAAAGGCTCGCCTTCGCCGGGTTCATAGGCGCTGGCGTTCCGGATCGCCTCGACAGCTATGGGAAACAGCGGATGATCGGTTTTTAGCGCCACCGCCTCGTTGGCGTCCGGATCGGGCGCGGCAACCACCTTGCCATTGCGCTCAAGGATGAAGGCGCCGGCCGATTTTCCGACGGTGAGCTGCGACAGGAAATTCGAGACACGCGTCAGTTCGATGATGATGGCGATGACGCCGGCAGGCTTCTGGTCGATATCGATGGGAGCTGCGAAGGCCGCCGCCAGCCGCTCGCCCTTGGGATGCGTCGTGAAGGTCGTCCAGAGTTCATCGTTCGTTTCGATGGCGGTGCGAAACCATTCCTGATCGGTGACGGAATATTTTGTGTCCTCGACATGGTTGTTCTTGAACTGAAGATCGTTGCCGACGAATTCGTACCGGTCGGTTCGCATCTTGCGATCCGGGGTGATCTCCAGCATTTCGATGACGCCATCGCCGGCCTTGTGCCCGGCAAAGAACGATCCGTCCGGCCATCCGAACGCCACCCAGGAGATGGTCGGCTGCGACAGCAATTGCGACCGGAAAACCACTTCGCGTTTGCTGGCGTCGCGCGGCTCGAACACTTTTTCGGCGAGCAGCGTTCGGACTGCCATCATGGACGACCGAGCCTCCGTCGTGACCGACTGCAGCTCATCGCCGACCGCGGATACGATCTGGTCGTTGATGGTGTTGGCGAGCGTCTGGCTGACCTGATGGGCGGTGCGCCACCACAATAAATGCACGCCGACGGCGCTGACGACGATGGACGTCAGCACGAGGGCGGAAATGGCGGTGCGGATGCCAAGGCGCATACAGGGTCCTGTTTCGCGGGGCCGTTACCGGCCTTACGCGACCATACCAGCGTCCGTTTCGTCCGCGAGGCCGATTTGGCGCTCCGGACACGGCTCTGTGACCGAACTTGAGCCGCAATGGCGACGAAACTTACCGATTGTCTGTTCCGTACAAGCCAGGAGGGCGCTATGCCTTGCGGCAATTCTCGAAGGTCATGCAATGCACGATGTTTCCATCCCGGCAGCCCTGATTGCCGGTCTCGTCAGCTTCCTCTCGCCCTGCGTGCTGCCGCTGGTGCCGCCCTACCTGATCTATCTCACCGGCGCGACCATCGAGCATGTCGCCAATGACGGACCGACGCAGGCCTCCAAGCGCGCGGTGATGGCGTCCGCGCTGATGTTCGTGCTCGGATTTTCCACGGTCTTCGTGGCGCTCGGCGCCAGCGCCTCCCTGATCGGTGGCCTGATCCGTGCATGGTCGGCAGAGCTCTCGATCCTGGCCGGCATCGTCATCATCATCATGGGCCTGCATTTCCTCGGCCTCACCCGGATCGGCCTGTTGATGCGCGAGGGCCGGATGCCGATGCCAAAACCGGTCGGCCTCTGGGGCGCCTATGCCATGGGGCTCGCCTTCGCCTTCGGCTGGACCCCCTGCATCGGCCCCATTCTGGCGGCGATCCTGTCGATCGCGGCGGCGGAAGCGACCGTCGTCAAGGGCGCGGGCCTGCTCGCGGTCTATTCCGCCGGGCTCGGTATCCCGTTCCTGCTGGCAGCCTTCATGATCGAGCAGTTCTCCTCGCTGTTTGCGCGGATGAAGCGGCACCTCGGCAAGGTCGAGCGTGCCATGGGCGTCCTGATGGTGATCACCGGGATCGGCTTCCTGACCGGCGCCGTTACCAGCGTCAGCATTTGGCTGCTGGAGACTTTCCCCGCACTGCAAAGTTTCGGCTAAGGCCCCGTAACAAGCGGGCCGGCTGTTGCGTATCTCCTGACAGGACCAGATTGCCGCCACCGCGGCCGCGACGTTTTCCGCGCGAGATGGACAGAAGAGCCGCAGGTCGCGGCTTCACGTCGCCAGAATGTTAAGGGGGCTTTGCATGTATTTCCTCGTCAATCTTCTCATCCTGTTCCCCGCACAAATCGCATCGTATTTTTCCTGGGCCGGGCCACTGATCATGCGGATCATCGTCGGCTATACCTTCATGCTGTCCGGCTGGGGCAAGCTCAATCATCTGGCGCAGGTAACCGAGAACTTCGTCGGCTGGGGCATTCCGTTTCCCCAAATCCTCACCCCCTTCGTGGCGGGCGTCGAATTTTTCGGCGGTGCGATGCTGATCCTCGGCCTGTTCACGCGAATTCCGGCCGCGATGCTGGCGGTGGTCATGGTCGTTGCCATCAAGGCGGCGAAATGGGACGACGTCGATTCCCTGGAGACGCTGCTCGGGTTCGAGGAAGCGACCTACTTCGCCGCCTTCATGTGGCTCGCGATCGCCGGTGCCGGCGCGGCGTCGCTGGATCGGCTGCTGGTAAATGCAACCGGGCATCGCGAGAAATCGGCCTGATCTCACAATGCCGTGACATCGCCGAAAAGCTGAGCCCGGATTTTGCCGCGCACGTAGCTATCGAAACGCCAGCGCTTCCGGGAGCCGCCATGAAGTTCGTTCGCATTGCCGCCGTTGCCCTCGCGCTTGCGGCGTCGCCATCGTTTGCCGCCGACGGGCCCAAATGGAGTGAATGGACCGACGATCTGTTCGCCCGCGCCGCGGCCGAACGGCGCTTCGTCATCCTCGATCTCGAGGCGGTGTGGTGCCACTGGTGCCACCTCATGGAGAAGACGACCTACGCCAATCCCGAGGTCAAGGAATTGCTGGCCGCGAAATATCTGCCGGTGCGGGTCGATCAGGACGCCAACCCTGATCTGTCGAGCCGCTATGGCGACTGGGGCTGGCCGGCGACCATCGTGTTCGGCCCTGATGGCAGCGAGATCGCCAAGATCAGGGGATATATCGAGCCGGAGCGGATGCAGGCGCTGCTCAAGGCCATCATCGACGATCCTTCGCCAGGGCCGTCGGTCGGCGAAGCCTTCGAGGTGAAGCCGTCGACCTCGGCCTTCCTCGACAAGGAACAGCGCGCCACACTGACAAGGAATTTCGACGAATCCTACGAGGAGAAACTCGGCGGCTGGGGCGAGAACCAGAAATACATCGACGCCGACAGTATGGATCTCGCGATCACCCGCGCCGAGGCCGGCGACGCCGTGGCCATCAAACGCGCCCGGCAAACCCTGGATGCCGCCATTGCGCTGATCGATCCGGTCTGGGGCGGCGTGTACCAATATTCCGAAGGCGGCTCCTGGACCCGCGCGCATTTCGAAAAGATCATGTCATTCCAGGCGCAATATCTCCGGCAATACAGCCAGGCCTATGCGTTGTGGAAGGATCCGAAATACCTTGCCGCCGCACGCAACATCGAACGCTATCTCGCGAATTTTCTGACGAGCCCGGAGGGCGCGTTCTATGTCAGCCAGGACGCCGATCTCGACCACGATACCGACGGGCACAAATACTACGCGCTGCCGGATGGCGAGCGCCGCAAGCTCGGCATGCCGCGCATCGACAGGAACCTCTATGCGCGCGAAAACGGCTGGGCGATCTCGGGGCTTTCGGCCTATTACAACGTCACCAACGATCCCAGGATAATTGCAATTGCGGAACGCGCCGCAAAGTCGGTGATAGACAATCGCGCGCTGCCGGACGGCGGCTTTCGCCATGGCGAGAGGGATCGCGGCGGTCCGTTCCTCGGCGACACGCTGGCGATGGGCCAGGCCTTTCTCGATCTCTATGCCGCTACGGGAAATCGCGACTGGCTCACCTCGGCAGGGAAGGCCGGCGATTTCGTCGCGACCTTTCGGGATGAGGCCGGCGGCTTCGCGACCTCAAAAACGGCGGAAGGCAAGACCGGTGTGCTCGCGAAACCCGCCAAGCTGATCGACGATCAGGTGCAGGTCGCAAGGTTCATGAACCTGCTCAACCGCTACTTCGGCAATGAGGACTATCGCGAGCAGGCCGTGCACGCGATGCGTTATCTCGCGAGCGCCTCGGCCGGGATGATGCGTCCCCTGCCCGGCGTTCTGCTCGCCGACGAAGAGCTCGCCGTCGAGCCCACTCACATGACAATCGTTGGAAACAAGGACGACGCCCGCGCAAAGAACCTGCATGCATTGGCGCGCGCGCTGCCGGCCCGCTACAAGCGCCTGGAATGGCTCGACCTGCGCGAGGGCAAGCTGCCCAATCCCGACGTCGAATATCCGGACCTTGGCGAACCCGCAGCGTTCGCCTGCAGCAACCGCATCTGCTCGTTTCCCTCCTTCAATGCCGAGGAGTTGCGGGCCACGGTCGCGCAGATGGCCAAGTTGAAACCTGTGCGCGGCTAGCGGAAGTTCATTGTGCGACGCACACCAAGCGCAAGAGCATCCGGTCTAATCGGTTGAAGCTGCACGCTTTCCGGGTGAATGCGCTTCTGCGATCGTGTTGCGTCGCAAATACTCCGGCAGCGCCGGGTTAAACATCCGGGATGTCCAACTGCAAAAAAGAAAATTTTCTTTCGAAACTTTGTAACCAAATCGCTTGATGCCCCGTAGCTGGCTTTGGATGAGCACTCACATCACGGCGACCTGACGTCCTCCGGCAAGTCATCACGATCTGAATGGCATCCGTCCTGCCCCGCGTCGTGGGGTCCGTGATCAAACGATCGACGGATGCTCGCGGCGTTTTGTCTTCAAACAGTCATCGAGGAGATCGTCATGAAGTTGAATTCCAAATCCGGTGCGACGCTCGCCGCTGCCGCCGCCACCTTGTTCCTTGCCGGCTCGGTGGTGTCGACGGTGTCGACATCAGCGAACGCCGCCCCGGGCAAGTGCATGGCCGGCAACGCCTGCAAGGGCCAGAGCGCGTGCAAGGGCGCGGCGAATGCCTGCAAAGGCCAGAACGCCTGCAAGGGCACCGGCTTCTCGATGGCCTCGGAAAAAGAGTGCGCCGCCAAGGGCGCCAAGTTCGTCAAGGGTTGATCCATCTGATCAGTGCAAAGAGGGCTCGGCGTTGCCGGGCCCTCGTTGTCTCGACCCCACGGCGAAAAGGACCCACGGCCAAAATAAAGTCCGCAAGCCGTGTAACGAAATCCAGAGCTACCGCGTAGCTATCGCTGGGTGCAGTTTGTCGGCCGGAACCGTTGCGGCTCGCGGGTGATGCACCCTCACACTTCTAACGGAGGATACCCATGAAGATGACTTCCAAGTCCGGCGCCGCCATTGCCGCCGCTGCCGCCACCTTGTTCCTGGCTGGCGCCGCCATGTCGACCCCGACCTACGCTGCCGGCGAAGGTAAGTGCGTCGGCGCCAATGCCTGCAAAGGTCAGAGCGCCTGCAAGGGCGCGGCCAATGCCTGCAAGGGTCAGAACGCCTGCAAGGGCCAGGGCTTCTCGGAGATGACCAAGGAAAAGTGCGCCGCGGCCAAGGGCAAGTTCACGCCGTCCTAGTTACGGCTCGATCGAGGCCCGGTGTAGGCCGGGCCTCGTATCCATGCTAGGTTGATGGCATAGTTTGAGGCACGCAGCCTCGTTTTGGCGGTGGAGCGGAGACGAGATGAACGTCGCAAGCAGATTGCCAGACAGTTCGGCGGCGGCGCGTGCAGACCGTACGGTGAAATCGGGCAAGCCGCCCTTCCTCGGCTTCGGTCTCGGCCTGCGTCACCAGCATTACGACGAGATTCTCAGCGGCAATCCGCCGATCGACTGGTTCGAAGTGATCAGCGAAAACTACATGCTGCCCGGCGGCCAGCCGCTGCGCACGCTCGATCGCATCTGCGAACGCTACCCCGTGGTGATGCACGGCGTGTCGATGTCGATCGCCTCCACCGCACCGCCGAATTTCGAATATCTGCAAGCCCTGAAGGACCTCGCGCGACGCGTCGAGCCGAAGTGGGTATCGGACCATCTCTGCTGGACCGGCGTCCACGGCAAGAACCTGCATGATCTCTTGCCGATCCCCTACACCAGGGAAGCGCTCGACCACGTCGTCAGCCGCGTCCAACTGGTGCAGGATTTCCTCGGCCGCGCCATCGTGCTCGAAAACGTCTCGACCTATGTCCAGTTCAGCAATTCCGAAATGACGGAATGGGAATTCCTGTCCGAGTTGTCGCGACGCGCCGGGTGCTGGCTGTTGTTCGACGTCAACAACGTCTATGTCAGCGCCTTCAACCACGGCTACGATCCCATGACTTTCCTCAATGGAATTCCGGCAGATCGCGTGGTGCAGTTTCACATGGCCGGCCACAGCCACATGGGCACCCATATCATCGACACCCACGACCATCCGGTGTGCGAGGATGTCTGGGACCTCTATGCCGCGGCGTTGAAACGCTTCGGCCGGGTCTCGACCATGATCGAGCGCGACGACAACATTCCGCCGCTCGACGAACTTCTGCTCGAGGTTGTCAGGACCCGCGAGATGGCGGACAAAGTTTTGCCGGCAAAGCAGGCGGAATGAGCGACTTCGCGCGACAGCAGGCTGAGTTTCAGCGCGGCATCCTTGATGGCGACGACACGGTGCTGGCTCAAATTCTCGACAGCCCCCGCGAGAAGCGTGAAGCGCTTTTCGGGGTTTATCGCTATGCCTACGGCTCGCGGCTGGTCGAGACAATGCGCAACGACCATGAGCTGCTGCATCTTTATCTCGGCGACGAAATGTTCGACGAGATGGGGCACGCATACGTCAAGGCGCGCCCGTCCGGGCACCCGAACCTGCGCTGGTTCTCGCAAGGCCTGCCGGAGTTCCTGAAATCGACCGCGCCTTACTCCGAGCACCCCGTGCTGTCCGATCTCGCCGCGCTCGAAAAGGCGCTCAATGACGCCTTCGACGCCGCGGAAGGCAAGGTCGTCGAACTGCGCGACATGGCGGGCTTTGCGCCCGAAGCATGGTCGGGTCTCCGATTCCGGCCGCATCCGAGCGCATCCAGGCTCGACCTTGCGACCAATGCGGCCGCGATCTGGCTCGCGCTCAAGAACGACGAAACACCGCCGGACACGACCGAACTGGAGCAGCCCGCGCATCTCCTGATCTGGCGTCAGGACGTCACGCCGATGTTCCGCGAACTTCCGACAGAAGAGGCGATGATGTGGGACGAGGCCGCGAACGGCATTCCCTTCGGCGTGCTATGCGAAATGCTCGCGACCTATGACGACCCCGACAGCGCGGCGGGCCGCGGCGCGGGCTATCTGCACGGCTGGATCACCGCAGGACTTTTGACGGATGTTTCCGTCGGCTCGTGAAGGGGGAGCGCTCGGCGAATGGGAACGGACACCGATCGCCATTTCATCGAGCGCATGCATTGGGACGAAGTCGCACGGCGCATCAGTGCTGGCGCGGTGGCGATATTGCCGATCGGCGCCGCCGCCAAGCAGCACGGCTTTCACCTCCCCCTCAATACCGACCGCATTCAGGCCGAATGGCTCGCGGGCAGCATCGCGGAAAGGATCGACGCGCTGATCTGGCCGACGCTGACCTATGGCCATTACCCCGCCTTCGTCGACTATGCGGGCAGCAGCAGCCTGTCGATTTCGACCTTTGAGGCCCTCGTGCGCGAGATTGCCGGGCAGATTCTCGGCGGCGGATGCCGAAAGCTGCTCGTGCTCAACACCGGGATCAGCACCTTGGCCCCGGTCGATCGCGCACTGGCACGTCTTGAGAACACGCGGATCAGGCATTTGTGGATCCACGAAGGCCCGCGCTATCCCCGCGTGGCCAAGCAATTGGCGGAGCAGAGCCATGGCAGCCATGCCGACGAGTTGGAAACGTCGTTGATGCTGGCGCTGGCGCCGCATCTGGTCGACATGACCCGCGCCGAAGCCAGCCCCGGCCTGAAACAGGAGACGCCGGGCGCGTTGACGCCGTCGGATCCGAATTCGCCGAACTACAGCCGATCCGGCAGCTATGGCGATCCGACACGGGCGACAGCGGCCAAGGGCGAGGCCTTGCTGGCCGCCATGCTTGACGATCTCCACGAACAGGTCGCCGCGTTCATCGCGCAAGGCACCGGCGAGCATCGGTCGGCCGCGGTGCAAAGCGTGCTCCGATGAAAACCGCCAGCGCCTTTCGCTGGATCGTTGCCGCCGCCGTCGCCGCTGCGATGCTGGCAAGCGCCATATCGTTCCGCGCCGACGCGCAATCGGAATATATGCGCGGCGGCCGCATGCCGTACGACGCGTTCGACCGGCTGCCCAGGACCGATCTTGAAGTACCCGGTGGCACCATCAATGTCGCGTTCGCGCCGGGCGAGATCACGCTGCCCAGGGAAAAACTGCTCGACTGGATCAGGATGTCGGCCCGCGCCGTCACGACCTATTACGGGCGGCTTCCCGTCAATTCGCTGCGACTGCTATTGGTGCCCGTCGACGGCGCCCGCATCCGCGGCGGCACGACGTGGGGCTATCGCGGCGCCGCCATTCGGATTCCCTTCGGCCGCGATTCCACCGAGGATGTCTTGCGGCGCGACTGGGTGATGGTGCACGAGATGGTGCATACCGCCCTGCCCAACATGCCCGACCGCTACGCGTGGCTGTCGGAGGGACTGGCTGTCTATGTCGAGCCGGTCGCGCGGGTGCAGGCCGGCGACCTCACGGCGCGGGAAATCTGGCAGGCGATGATGCGCGACATGCCGAAGGGGCTGCCGCAGGCCGGCGATGAGGGCCTCGACAATACCGGCACCTGGGGACGGAAGTACTGGGGCGGCGCGATGTTCTGCCTGCTCGCCGATATCGAAATCCGCAAGCGCACCAGTAACCGCCTCGGCTTGCAGGACGCGATGCGTGGCGTGCTCGCCGCCGGCGGCAATCACGAGCAGGACTGGCCGATCGAGCGCATTCTTGCAACCGCGGACAAAGCCGTCGGCGTCGACGTGCTGACCCGGCTTCACGATGAGATGGGACCGAGGCCGGTGACGCCAGATCTTGCTGCGCTATGGCGCGACCTCGGATTGAAGCAGATCGGCGAAGACATTGAGTTCGACGACGCCGCGCCGCTCGCGGCGATCCGCAAGGCGATCACCGCGCCGCACTTCCAATAAAGCGCCTGGAGACGCCGACGATCCGGCAGCCGATCGCTACCGGACCATATTGAGCGAAGTATCAGAACCGATAACTGGCGCCCACGCGCACGAAATGCATCTCGTTGCGGAATTCAGCCCGCGTGCGGTCCCGGCTGGACAGTGTGACGCTGCCATAATCGGCGTAGAGATATTCACCGCGGGCGACGAAATGCTTGGTGAAAGCATATTCGATGCCCACGCCCGCGATCAGCCCGGCCTTGACTTGCTCGTCCCAGATAGCCTGCTCCAGGGTATCGCAGCCCCTCTGAACCGTATAGCGATAGCCGTTGCTGATGCTGGCCACGCCGACACCGACCGCACCGAACGCCAGCAGGCGGTCGAACGCATAGCCTGCGCGCAGGCGAGCGGAGCCGAACGCGCCGAACCTCGACAGCAGCGCGCTGTCGCCAAAGACGAGTTCGTCCTGTGACGAGGTGGACTTGCCCCAATCGAATTCACCGCCGATCACGAAACGGTTGGCGAACTGATAGTTGTAGCCGCCGTAGACGCCGACGGCGAAGCCGCCCGCCTGCCCCTCCGCATGACGGCAAGCACCATTTCGGCAGTAATCGGCGGCCCATGCCGCATACGCTCCGCCGCCGTAAACGCCCGCATAAAATCCGGTCCAGTTGTAGTGGGGCGAAGGCAGGTCCGGAACACGAAAATCGGCAGCCTTGGCCGCCGGTACTGTCAGTAAAAAACCACAAGCCGCAACAATCCCCCAGGAAACAAAACGCATCAACGCACCTCATCACGCACGACACACGCAACACATGTTGCGGAACCAAGCTGAAGAGGGAACTTCGGGCGCGACGATGTTTAAGTCGGGCGGCGCTGTGGTGAAACGAGGCTATGTTTGGAACCAAACTGCGATTGCCGCCACAATGTACAACCCTTGAGCGAAGAACGTCGTTGCAGGACTTCGACCGCCACCTGCGGTTTCAGATTCTGACATTCCTGGCGCTGCTACTTTTTTGACGCGGCTGCTGGTGCGGGCAGCAAGACGAGCGCCGCGACCAGTCCCGCCGCTGATGCCATTGCCGCCGCCGAGAACAGGCAGATGTAGCTGATCGCCGATCCCTGGATATGAAGCATCGCGCCGAGAACTGCGATGCCGACCGCGAAGCCGGCTTGGCGCATGACGACTGTCACGGCAGATGCCAGGCCAGCAAGATCCGGCGGCACAAGCGACACGGCCGCACCGGACAGTTGCGGGTGAGCCAAAGCGACGCCGACCCCAATAGCAACAATCCCGCAGAAAGTCGGAATTAGTGGCGGCGCTGAACTATCTAGGATCAGCGCGATCACAATGGTGGCATTGCCGGCGGCCAAAATCGCGAGCGCCAAGGCGAAGTGAAGCCGCCATCCTAGACGATCGACGAGCCGGCAGCCCAATGGCGGCAGGAACAGCATCGGCAGCGTGGCCGTCAGCAGCGCGATGCCGGCCACTTCCGAGGACCAGTCGAAAGCGGCAGCAAAGAAGAGTGGCAAGTAGACGAGGATCGCCCAGTAGCCGATCGACACGGCGCACAGGAGGATCGCAATTCCGATCATGGCCCGCTGAACGAATATGCCGGGATCGAGGATCGGGTCGCCACGGCTTCTCTGCTGTATGCCGAATACAGCTAGAAACACCGCACTTAGCGCGAGACCCGCCACCATATGTGACGTCGACGTGCGGCCATGTAACAGTGCCTCGACAAGCGCGGTAAGCGCGGAGGTAAACAATACGACGCCCAGGATGTCGAGCGGCCGGGGCACCGCCTGACGCGCTTCCGCGACCAGCCGCGGTACGCCCCACGCGACCAAAGCGCAGGCTGGCAAGTTGATGAGGAAAATCCAGCGCCAGCCGATCCACGATGAGACAAGTCCGCCAATCGTCGGACCAAGCGCCATGGCGACGCCGGACATGACACCAAGCAACGCAAACGCGTCTGTGCGCGCCTTTGCTTGCACATAGACACTGGCGATCAGGGCGAAGCCGCCAGTCACGATGAATGCAGCCCCGATCCCCTGCAGTGCGCGAGCGCCCCATAGCGTCGGTCCGTCCCATGCCATCCCGCACGCCAAAGACGCGAGAGCAAAGATGCCATTGCCAACAAGCATCGCCCGCCGTCGTCCATACCGATCCGCCAACGCCCCGGCAAACAACAAGCAAGCTGTGAAGGCCAAACTGTAGGCATCCATGACCCAAGCATATCCAGCAATGTCGAACCCGAGTTCACGCGCGACCGTCGGCAACGCGATGACCACCGCCGTCACATCAAAGTTGGTGAGGAAAGCCGCCATCCCTAAGAGCAGGGCCGGCATCATGGATTGTGCAGGCCGACCGGAGCCGCTGTCGGACATATTTGTTGGCTGTGTCATCTTTGTTGGCTGTGTCGTCGTGCGAGCACTGATCTGCGTGACGGCTACTCGTGTCGTGGATTGCCGCTTTTTGCCAACGCCAATTGTTCACATCGCCATGAATATCCTTCATAGTGCTGGCATGCGTGCTCTTCCCCCTTTTGATGGCCTGATTGCGTTCGACGCGGCGCTGCGCCATCGCAGCATGACGCTCGCGGCCGGTGAGCTGGGGCTCACACAGAGCGCGATCAGCCATCGACTGAAGAAACTTGAGGGCTTTGTGGGCGCGCGGTTGCTTGATCGTACAGGGGGCGGTCTGTTGCCGACCGCGGCTGGCGTTACCTTGGCCGAGGGACTCGGGCGGATGCTTGACGAGATGGCAGAGCTACGCGCCCGCTCGCGTGCGTCGGTGCAGCCGCTGACACTCAAGATCGGACTAGGCTCCGCCCTTGCGAACTACTGGCTGGTGCGGCGTCTGACGGCGTTTGCGTCCGCATATCCCGATATTGCGATCGAACTTTGCATCATCGAAAGCGATGTTCAGGCGCGCGCCCTCGATCTCGACGTGCAGATCCGATGGCTTCCCAAAGTTGGCGCGCGCGCCACATCGACCCAGCGCCTGCTGTTCGACGAGATGGTTTTCCCGGTTGCGATCCCGTCTCTGCTGCCGCGTGGGCGGCCATTGCGGGAGCCGCACGTGCTCGGCACTTTACCAGTACTGCACAAGGGCCTCGTTGGCCGGAACGACGGCGCGGAATGGTCGTGGCCGGTGTGGTTCGAGCGGCTGGGCGTCACGGCTCCGGTTCAGGCCGGGCTTCGCTTCGATAATCTCGGTACGGCAATCGCTGCCGCCTTGCAGGGCAGCGGCGTCGTTCTAGCCAGGTCTTTGCTTGTTCATGATGCACTCGCGGAAAAGCGGCTTTGCCGCGTCGTGTCGTCAAACTGGGATATGACATCCAGCAAGGCGCACATCATCCGCTGGCCTGCCGCGCTGGCGAATGACCGGCGTGTCGCGCTGTTTGTTGACTGGGTTGTCAAGGAAGCGGAAACAACATCCTTTCGATGAAGGTGCCTCGCCGCTGACGTCCGCTCCGCGTTAACGCGTTCCCCTACCCCACCGGCACGATCTTTCCGGGATTGAAAATGTTCTGCGGATCGAGCGCCTGCTTCAGCGCGCGCATGGCGTCGATCGCCGCGGGGCCGAGCTCGGCCTCGAGGTATTTCTGCTTGCCCTGCCCGATGCCATGCTCGCCGGTGCAGGTGCCGCCCATCGACTGCGCCCGTTCGACCAGGCGGTGCATGAAGTCTTCACCGCGCGCCATTTCTTCCTTGTTGTCGACGTCGCAGACCAGCGAGCAGTGGAAATTGCCGTCACCGACATGGCCGACGATCGGCGACAGCAAATTGAGCCGCCTCAGGTCGTCCTCGGTCTCGGTGACGCAATCAGCCAGCCTTGAGATCGGCACGCAGACGTCGGTCGCCACCACCCCCGCGCCGGGGCGCAGTGCCTTGACAGACCAATAGGCGTCGTGCCGCGCCTGCCAGAGTTTTGTGCGGTCCTCGGGCTTGGTGGTCCAGGTGAAATCGCCGCCGCCGCATTCCTTGGCGATCTCGCTGAAATTCCTCGACTGCTCGGCCACCTCGACCTCGCTGCCATGAAATTCCAGAAGCAGCAGTGGCGTCTCCGGCAAGGTCAGCTTCGAATAGGCATTGCAGGCGCGGACCTGCTCGGCGTTGAGCAGCTCGATCCGCGCCAGCGGAATGCCGGTCTGGATGGCCAGTATGGTAGCCTGGCAGGCGCCGCGCACCGTCTCGAACGAACAGGCGGCGGCTGCGATCGTCTCAGGAATGCCGCGCAGCTTCATGGTGAGTTCGGAGATGATGCCGAGCGTGCCTTCGGCGCCGACGAACAGATGCGTCAGGTCGTAACCGGCCGCCGATTTTTTCGCTCGCGTGCCGGTCGTAATGATCTCGCCGTCGCCGCGCACGACTTTGAGCGCCAGTACATTGTCGCGCATGGTGCCGTAGCGCACCGCGTTGGTGCCGGAGGCGCGCGTCGAAGCCATGCCGCCGAGCGACGCGTCGGCGCCGGGATCGATCGGGAAGAACAATCCCTGGTCGCGCAGATGCTCGTTCAGCGCCTTGCGGGTGACGCCTGGCTGGATCACGCAATCCAGATCCTCGGCATGAACTTCGAGAATCCGGTTCATGTCGCGCAAATCGATGCAGACGCCGCCGGCCGGCGCGTTGACCTGGCCCTCCAGCGACGTGCCGGTGCCGAAGGCGATCACGGGAACGCTCTGTTTGGCGCAGATCCGCACCACGTCCTGGATGTCCTGGGTTTCCTGCGCCATCACCACCGCGTCGGGCGGCTGCGTCGGCAGCCAGGTGGTGGTATGGGCGTGCTGCTCGCGCACCGCCTGCGAGGTGATCAGCCGGTTGCCGAATCGCGCCGCCAGCGCCTCCACCGCGCTTGCCAGCGCCTGCGGCTCCGGCCGCTTCACACTACCCGATATCGTCGTCGCCACGCCAATTCCTCCGGATTTGAGCGGACCGTGGCAAAGGATATAAGGGGGGTCAAGAGACCCGCAAAAACAAAGGGATGGATGATGAACACCGCTGCTGCCGCCGCCGGCGACCGCCTGAAGACGATGCCGCTGCCGCCCGCCCCGTTCCTGTCGTCGGTGATGCAGATCGAGCCGCAATGGATCGACTATAATGGCCACCTCAACATGGCCTATTACAACGTCATGATGGACCGCGCGATCGACGAAATGTGGCTGCAGCTCGGGATCGGACCGGCCTACATGAAGGAACGTCACTGCTCGACCTTCACCGCCGAATGCCATGTACGCTACATACGCGAGATTCACCTTGGCGATCCCGTACAGGTTACAATCTACCTGCTCGACAGCGACGAGAAGCGGCTGCATACGTTCGAGGAACTGCGCCACGCCACCGAAGGCTGGCTCTCCGCCACCTCGGAAAACATGACGCTCCATATGGACATGACGCAGCGGAAGGTTGCTGCCTTTCCGCCGGACATTCGCGCGCGCATCCAGGCGGTGGGGGAGTCCCATGCAGCCGTGCCGCGGCCCGAAGGCATCGGCCGCAAGGTCGCGATGCCCCAGAGATAGCCATCCGGTCGCTAGACATTGCTGCGTCCGCGCACCAATCCGACCACCGCCGAGATCAGAAACAGGATCACGGCTATAAAGAAGATCGCCTTGGTGATTTTCACGGAGGCACCGGCGATGCCGCCGAAGCCCAGAACACCCGCGATCAACGCAATGATCAGAAACGTAACGACCCAGCTCAGCATGACTTCGATTGGCTGTTGCTCTTGCGATGGCGGCGGCTGACGCGTCGCGCATCGCCTGCAGGACCAATCCGGGCCGGGAATGATGGTTCCGGGCCGCAAAATCGCGAAATTTGTCGATTTAAGCGGAACAAAATCGCAGCAAAGCCCTGAGATCAGGCCTGCAAACGCGATCGGATAAAACCTGTCAAAACGGCCGGACAGGCCCTATATGGCCTTCAATCCCTGCTAAGAAGGCTCCCCTTTACCGCCTCACGGTGCCATCGTGGGGCCAACACGATTCGAGAATGACCGAGCCGAACAAACTGCCCCATCGCGGCGTCCCCGAGCACCAGCCTGCGGCTGGCGGCATCGCCGCGCGTGCGCGGGCCGCGGCCGGTCCGCAATATCTCAACGGGCTCAATCCGGAGCAGCGCGAGGCGGTCGAGACGCTGGATGGGCCGGTTCTGGTGCTGGCCGGCGCCGGCACCGGCAAGACCCGCGTGCTGACCACGCGCATCGCCCACATCCTGAGCCAGAGCCGCGCCCGGCCGCATGAAATCCTATCGGTGACGTTCACCAACAAGGCGGCGCGCGAGATGAAGCTGCGGCTTGGCCAGATGCTCGGCCAGGCCGTGGAGGGCATGCCGTGGCTCGGCACCTTTCACTCGATCGGCGGACGCATCCTGCGCTTCCATGCCGAGCTGGTGCAGCTCAAATCCAATTTCACCGTGCTCGATGTCGACGATCAGGTGCGGCTCTTGAAGCAATTGCTGCAGGCCGAGAGCATCGACGACAAGCGCTGGCCGGCGCGCATGCTGGCCGGGTTGATCGACGGCTGGAAGAACCGCGGCCTGGCACCCAGCCAGGTACCGTCAGGCGAAGCCGCGATGTTCGGCAACGGCAAGGGCGGCAAGCTGTACGCCAGCTACCAGGAGCGGCTGAAGATTCTCAACGCCGCCGATTTCGGCGATCTGCTGCTGGAGAACATCCGGCTGTTTCGTGAAAACCCCGATGTGCTGCGGCAGTACCAGAGCCGGTTCAAGTTCATTCTGGTCGACGAATATCAGGACACCAACGTCGCTCAGTATCTCTGGCTGCGACTGCTGTCGCAGGCACCGTCGCGGCCGGGCGTTCCGCTCTCGGCGATCATCCCGGGGCACACCGACACTCCCGTCATTCCGGGGCACGCCGAAGGCGTGAACTCCGATGTGCAATCGCACATCGAAGAATCTAGAAGTAAAGAGGACTCAGCTCCAGATTCCGGGTCTGCGCTTTCAGCGCATCCCGGAATGACGCCGTCCCAATCACAGACGCCGCCAAAAAACATCTGCTGCGTCGGCGACGACGACCAGTCGATCTATGGCTGGCGCGGCGCCGAGGTCGACAACATCCTGCGCTTCGAGCACGATTTTCCCGGCGCGAAGGTCATCCGCCTCGAGCGCAATTACCGCTCCACCGGCCATATCCTCGCCGCTGCATCACATCTGATCGCGCACAATGAAGGCCGGCTCGGCAAGACGCTGCGCACCGAGGATGTCGACGGCGAAAAGGTCACCGTAACAGGCTCCTGGGATTCGGAAGAGGAAGCCCGCGCCATCGGCGAGGAGATCGAGGAGCTGCAGCGCGCGGGCGAGAACCTCAACGAGGTCGCGATCTTGGTGCGGGCCTCGTTCCAGATGCGCGAGTTCGAAGATCGCTTTGTCACGCTCGGCCTGCCCTACCGCGTCATCGGCGGTCCGCGGTTCTATGAGCGCGCCGAAATCCGCGATGCGCTGGCTTATTTGCGCGTGATCAATTCGCCGGCCGACGATCTCGCCTTCGAGCGCATCGTCAATGTCCCGAAGCGCGGGCTTGGCGACGCCACCGTGCAGTTGCTGCACGACCACGCCCGCAAGCGGCGCATCCCGCTATTCGAGGCCGCCCGCGCCGTGGTCGAAACCGACGAATTGAAGCCGAAGGCGCGCGGAAGCTTGCGCGACCTCATCCTGCAATTCGACCGCTGGCGCGCCCAGCGCGAGGTGACCGCGCACACCGAGCTCGCCGAAATCGTCCTCGACGAGAGCGGCTATACCGAGATGTGGCAGAAGGACCGCTCGGCCGATGCCGCGGGCCGGCTGGACAACCTCAAGGAACTGGTGCGCTCGATGGAAGAGTTCGAGAACCTGCAAGGGTTCCTCGAACATATCTCGCTGGTGATGGACCGCGACGGCGGCGCCGAGGACGAAGCGGTGTCGCTGATGACGTTGCACTCGGCCAAGGGATTGGAGTTCGACAACGTGTTCCTGCCGGGCTGGGAGGAAGGCCTGTTTCCGAGCCAGCGCACGCTCGACGAACAGGGCCGCGCCGGCCTCGAAGAAGAGCGGCGGCTGGCCCATGTCGGCCTGACACGCGCGCGCCGCCGCGCAAAGCTCTATTTCGCCACCAACCGCCGCATTCACGGCACGTGGTCGACCACGATCCCGTCGCGCTTCCTCGACGAACTGCCGCCGGCCAATGTCGAGATCACGGAATCCAAGGGCGGCTCCGGCTGGGGCGGCGCCGGCGGCTACGGCCCGTCGCGCTTCGACAATGTCGAATCCTTCGGCTCCAGCTACGCCACGCCGGGCTGGCAGCGCGCGCAGGCCAACCGCAACCGCGGCCAGGCTGGCCGCAGCGGACAGGCGCGCAGCGGTTTTGAAGAAGGTCAATCGTCATTTTCAGGCTCGCGCAGCGATGCCTTCTCAGGCGGCGGCTTTTCGCGCAACAAGCGTGGCCCGCTGGTGATCGAAGGCGAGCTGGTGGCAAAATCCACCGGCACCGTTTCGGAATTCTCGCTGGATGATCGCGTGTTTCACCAGAAATTCGGCTACGGCCATGTGGTGAAAATCGACGGCAACAAGCTGACGATCGCGTTCGAAAAGGCCGGCGAGAAGAAGGTGGTCGATAGTTTCGTGGAGCGGGTGTAGGAGCGATAATTTTTCCCCATGCGATTGCATAAGTAGCACAGCGTTCCTATCTCCCGGTTCCCACCCCTCCCCCGCGTCGATCCGGCCGAAAGCGCCGCTGTGTCGTCGCCCATATCCGTTTTCAGACTGCCATGCTCGCGATGCCCCCCATCATATCCGTCTCAAATCTTTCAAAGACCTACGGCTCCGGCTTCAAGGCGCTGAACAACATCAATCTGGACATCAAACGCGGCGAGATTTTTGCGCTGCTCGGGCCGAACGGCGCCGGCAAGACCACGTTGATCAGCATCATCTGCGGCATCGCCAATCTGAGCGAGGGCAACGTTATGGTGGGCGGCCATGACATCAACCGGGATTATCGCGCCGCGCGCTCGCTGATCGGGCTGGTGCCGCAGGAACTGCACACCGACTCCTTTGAGACCGTATGGGCGACCGTCAGCTTCAGCCGCGGCCTGTTCGGCAAGCCGAAGAATCCCGCGCACATCGAAAAAGTGCTGAAGGACCTGTCGCTGTGGGACAAGAAGGATTCCAAGATCATCACGCTGTCCGGCGGCATGAAGCGCCGCGTGATGATTGCGAAGGCGCTGTCGCACGAGCCGCAGATCCTGTTCCTCGACGAGCCGACCGCGGGCGTCGATGTCGAATTGCGCAAGGGCATGTGGGATGTGGTGCGCGGGCTGCAGGCCTCCGGCGTCACCATCATCCTGACCACGCATTACATTCAGGAAGCTGAGGAGATGGCCGACCGCATCGGCGTCATCAACAAAGGCGAGATCATCCTGGTAGAGGACAAGGCCGGGCTGATGCACAAGCTCGGCAAGAAGGAATTGAAAGTACATCTGCAAGGCAGGATCGACGCGATCCCCGCCTCGCTCGCCGCCTACAATCTCGAACTGTCCGACGACGGCCACGCAGTGATCTACGACTACGATACCAAGGGCGACCGCACCGGCATCACCAGCCTGCTCAACGATCTCCGCAATGCCGGCATTCGCATCTCGGACCTCGATACCCGCCAGTCTTCCCTGGAAGACATCTTCGTCAGCCTGGTGAGGGCGCCATGAATTACCGTGCGATCCGCGCCATCTATCTGTTCGAAATGGCCCGCACCTGGCGCACGCTGCTGCAGAGCATTGTTTCGCCGGTGGTCTCCACCTCGCTCTATTTCGTGGTGTTCGGGGCCGCGATCGGCTCCCGCATCACCGAGGTCGAGGGCGTCAGCTACGGCACGTTCATCGTGCCCGGGCTGGTGATGCTGTCGGTCTTGACGCAGAGCATCGCCAACGCCTCGTTCGGCATCTACTTCCCGAAATTCGTCGGCACCATCTACGAAATCCTGTCGGCACCGGTTTCCTATATCGAGATCGTGATCGGCTATGTCGGCGCAGCCGCGACCAAATCCATCATCCTCGGGCTGATCATCATGGCGACCGCAGCGCTGTTCGTGCCGCTGCATATCCATCACCCCTGGTGGATGCTGACCTTCCTGGTGCTGACGGCGGTGACCTTCAGCCTGTTCGGCTTCATCATCGGCATCTGGGCCGACGGGTTCGAAAAGCTGCAGATGATCCCGATGCTGATCGTGACGCCGCTGACCTTCCTCGGCGGCAGCTTCTACTCGGTGAACATGCTGCCGTCGGGCTGGCGCACCGTCACGCTGCTCAATCCGGTAGTGTATCTGATTTCGGGCTTCCGATGGAGCTTCTACGAGATCGCCGACGTCAGCGTGGCCTTGAGCCTCGGCATGACGCTCGGCTTCCTCGCCATCTGCATGGCCCTGGTGTGGTGGATTTTTCGGACCGGTTACCGTCTGAAGAACTGACGCGCAGCCTCATTCCGGGGCGCGCAGCGAACTAGGATGTGCAATTGCACATCCGAGAATCTCGAGATTCCCCGATGCGCAATTGCGCATCTGAGGTCTGGTCCTAACGGACCATCCCGGAATGACGGCCCAATCGATAACGCTCCCAACTCACATCCGACGAGAACACCGCTCGCGAAAAAGTCAGCGTCACAGCAGCCCCGCGCCGTCCTGCTGCCTTGTTTGCGCCGCGGGGGGCGTTAACGATTGCAAGTGCAGGCCACTGGAACCAGTAGCGGTTTCCGGGCATAGTGATGCCGGGGACGGAGAGCCGGCGTTTTAGTACAGAGGCCTGGAGGCCAAAGGTAAAATGCGTTCCTTCCTCATTGCCGTCGCCGCCCTGACGCTGTTTGCCGCGGGCCCCGCCCAAGCCAAAGTCGCCATCACTGTGGATAAGGACAATCAGCAGATGACCGTCGCCGTCGACGGCGTCGAGCAGTACCGGTGGCCGGTATCGTCGGGCCTTCCCTCCTACGAAACGCCGAACGGCAGCTTCCGCGCCTTCCGGATGGAGGAAGACCACTATTCCAAGGAGTTCGACGAGGCGCCGATGCCGCACTCGATCTTCTTCACCAAGATCGGCCACGCCATTCACGGCACGGATTCCGTCAACCGCCTTGGCAGCCCGGCCTCGCATGGCTGCGTGCGGCTGTCGCGCGACAATGCCGCGAAGCTCTATGCGCTGGTCAAGGAGCAAGGCGTTCTCAACACCACGGTAACGCTGACCGGCTCGTCCCAGGTCGCGCTGGCGCGCAATCCGCGGCCGCGCGGCAACACCGCCGTCGCGCGCCGCGCGCCGCTGCCACAGTATGAGCAGCAATATGGCGCTGCCGGCGATCCCGTCGTAATCACGCCGCAACAGCAGCGCGTCGCGCCGCAGGCCCGGGCCGACGACGGCTACATCTATCCCGCCGATGGTACGTCGAACGAAGCGCGCTATCCGGCGCCGCCGAGCCGCCGCGTCTACGACACCCAAGCCTATCAGCAGCAACAGCCGCAGCAATATTACGACAACCGCGGCTACGCGCCGGCGCCGCAGGGCTATTACCAGCAGCCGCGCCCGTATTATCAGCAGCGCGGGCTGTCTACCTACCAGGATTAGCCGGCGACTTCATCGTGGTCGCAGGACGTCCGCTGCCGGCATCTCAGCCGTCCGTCGCACGCGCCAGCAGGGGCTCGCGTTGCGCCGTCAGCCGCGACTGTTGCCAGGCATCGTGAGCTATCATGCCGGCGGCCATCGCAACGACGAAGACGATGACGCCGGGAGACAGTGTCGCCAGGCTCTCCAGAGCCGGCCCTGGGCATAGTCCGACAAGGCCCCATCCAATTCCGAACAGCGCGGCGCCCGTAACCAGCGGCGAATCGATCCCCGACTTGCCCGGCCAGAAATATTGCCCGGCAAGCCACGGCCGCGAACGGCGACCCGCCAGCATGAAGCCCGGCACCGACACCGCGAGCGCCGCAGCCATCACCACCGCGAGGCTCGGATCCCACGCGCCGAAGATGTCCAGAAAACCTAAGACCTTGGTCGGCTGCACCATGCCTGAAATCAGCAGGCCCGCGCCGAAGATCAGGCCGCACAACAGCGGAGCGATGATCCACATGGCTTAACCTCCCAACACATGACGCGTGATCGCGACGGTGATGATCGCCATCACCATGAAAACGATGGTGGCGGCGATCGACCGCGGAGACAGCCGCCCTATGCCGCAGATACCGTGACCGGAGGTGCAGCCGCCGCCGAGCCGCGTTCCGAATCCGACCAGCAGGCCCGCCACGACAATAACAGCCCAGTTCGACGGCAGCTTGGGTTGCTCCATCCCGTAACCGATCAGGCCAGCGAGGATAGGCGCCAGAATGAGCCCGCCGACGAAGGCGATACGCCAGCCCTTGTCCTCGCCGCGCAAATTCAATAGCCCGCTGAAGATACCGCTGATCCCGGCGATCCGGCCGGTCGACAACATCAACAGGACGGCGGAAAGCCCGATCAGGGCGCCGCCGATCGCGGCCGATACGGGAGTGAAATTGGCCATCGTCGCTCCATCGGTTCAGGGCAGACCATGATCATAGGCCGACCCTGCCCGGCTGCAACTCGCTTACTCCTCGCCTTTTCTAAACCGCCGCCATACCGCGCCCAGCACGTTGGAATAATCGTCGGTCCAGACCCGCTGGTTTTCCCTGGCTTCCGTCAGCGCCCATTGCTCCGACGATGCCAGCTTGCCGACGTCAGTCTCTTCCCTCGCCGAGACCACGACCGAGGTCGAGAAGATGTATTCGCTGTCGCGCCCGGAATCCTCGCTGTAGACCCAGCTCTTCAAGTCGTTGGCGTCGGCGATGCCGACGACGACGCTCGACAGCTCCAGATGCCGGTTGGAGACGTGCATCACGACCGCCCCCTGCGGCGCCAGCTTGGACTTGTAGATTTCCATGGCTTCTTCGGTCGCCAAGTGAACCGGGATCGCATCCGACGAATAGGCGTCGACGATGATCAGGTCATAGACGCCGTCGGGCTCACGCGCGAAGGTGAGCCGCGCATCGCCGATCACGGGCTGCATGTTCGGCTCGCAGACCTGGATATAGGTAAAATATTTCGGGTCGCGCGCGGTATCGACCATCGTCTGGTCGATCTCGAAGTATTTCCATTCCTCGCCGGGCTCCGAGGCGCAGGCCAGCGTGCCGGAGCCGAGCCCGATTACGGCCACGCGCAGCGGCGCGCCCTTGCGTTCCCGGATAGCCCTGATCGCCTGGCCGATGCCGCCGTCCCTGTAGTAGTAGGTGATCGGCTCCGGCTGGCCGGTGACCGGCGTGCCGTCGTCGTTCTTGAATTTCTCGGCGCCATGGATCGTGGTGCCGTGCATCAGCACGTGATACTGGCCGTTCGGCGTGACCACGATCTTGTGGACGCCGAAGAAGCTGCGCACCGTCTCCACGCGCCCCTCGTCGGGGGGATACATCCGGATCAGCACCAGCGCCAACGTCACCACGGCGGTCAGCTTCCAGCGATCCGCCTTGAGCAGGATCGCCAATATCATCGAGAGGACCGCAACTGCGCCTACCACGTAGACTCGATTGGTATCCAGCCATGTGAAAATTTTGCCGCTGCTGTAGGACGGCGCGATCAGCGCCACCGCAGCGATGGCCAGCAGGGGCCAGAACCAGCGGGTCCATTGCGGCCACCGCTCGTCGGCCGGCGGCCGGCACAGCACCGCCAGCGCCACCAGGATCGGATATTCCGCGACCCAGGAGAACGTGAACGGCGCGATTAGCCCCGTGAACAGTCCGCCGATCATGCCGCCGAACGACAGCGCGACATAGAAACCAGTGAGATATTTCGCGGCGGGGCGGGTGCGCGCCAACTCGCCATGACAGGCCATCGCAATGACGAAGAAGCAAAGCTGGTGGCCGCCGAGTGTCAGCAACAGGTTCTGCTCGCCGCCTATCGCCAACAGCAGGATCACCCCCATGATCGCCAACGGTTGCAGCATCAGCATGAACTTGTGCGGCAACAGCGGGCGTGACTGGAACACCAGCACCCAGGTCAGGAGATAGAGCGACAGCGGCAGCACCCACAATAGCGGCGCTGCGGCGACGTCGGTGGAAATATGGGCTGTTACTGCGATAAGCAGCCCCGACGGCACGGCCGCGAGGAATATCCAGCGGGCGCGCAAGATCCATGACGGCGCCGGCACCTCGCGATCGTCGGGCGCCAAGTTCAGTTCCGCCGCCTTCGCCGGCGAGCGCAGCAGCAACACGCCGCAGGTTGCGATCAGCACGATCAAGAGGCCATAACAGCCGGCCCAGATCAGGTTTTGGGTGCGCAGCGTGAACATCGGCTCCAACAGAACCGGGTAGGACAACAACGCCAGGAAGCTGCCGATATTCGAGGAAGCGTAGAGGAAGTACGGGTCAGGGCCGTTGGGGTGGCCGGTACGGACGAACCAGGCCTGCAGCAGCGGATTGTTGGCGGCGAGTGCGAAGAACGGCAGCCCAATCGACACTGCAAACAGACCGAGCAGCCAGAGCGCATAGCCTGAAGTCGGCGGATCGCCCCACCCGCTCGCGATCGACAGCGGCAACGTCAGCATCGCAACTGCGAGCAGCGCCAGATGTATCGCCACGGGAAGCGTACGATTGCGGAGCTGCATCAGAAAATGAGCATAGGCATAGCCGCCGAGCAGCAGCGACTGGAAGAACACCATCGCCACCGACCAAACCGCCGGCGAGCCGCCGAGCCGCGGCAGCACCATCTTGGTGAACAATGGCTGCACCGAAAATAGCAGCAGCGCGCTGACGAAGATCGCGGCGGTGTAGACGACCAGGACCAGCCGGTTCCGACTTTCGGAAGGTTGGTCCGCTGAAACGGACATATCGGTAGAAGTCATCAAAACTCCGGCTGGAAACCGGCGGGTGCCGGTGGCGGGATCCCCGGCAGGGCCGCCGGAGGGGCGCAATGGAGCATAGGGCGACACGGCGAGCAATGCGGGATAAGAAGTGTCGTTCCGGGGCGATGCGCAGCATCGAACCCCAATCTGCAATTGCACATTGTGGAATCTCGAGATTCCCCGGGGTGCAATTGCACCCCTGAGGTCTGGTCCTTCGGACCATCCCGGAATGACGGATCCACACTAATCAAACCTTCTTGAAGTTGAAGCTGGCATGAACGAGACGGACGTCATCATCATCGGTGCGGGGCATAACGGCCTCACCTGCGCGGCCTATCTCGCGATGGCCGGACTGCGCGTAAAGGTGGTCGAGCGCCGCAAGGTGATCGGCGGCGCCGCCGTGACCGAGGAATTCCATCCCGGCTTCCGCAATTCGGTGGCCGCCTACACCGTCAGCCTGCTCAACCCGCAGATCATTGCCGACCTGAAGCTCGCCGAACACGGCCTGCGCATTGTCGAACGCCGCGCACAGAATTTTCTGCCCGCGCCTGACGGCAGCTATCTCCTGACCGGCGAGGGCCGCACCCGGCAGTCGGTTGAAAAACTCAGCCAGCGCGATGCCGGCGCGATCGATACTTTCTCGCGCGAGCTGGAGGCTATCGCCGACGTGCTGCGGCAATTCGTGCTGCGCGCGCCGCCGAACATCGTCGAGGGGTTCGGCATCGGCGCGATCCGCGAAGCCTTCAACGCGCTGGGCAGCGCCAGCATCCTGCGCAAGCTTTCGCTGGAGCAGCAGCGCAGTCTGCTCGACCTGTTCACACGCTCGGCCGGCGAGATGCTCGACGAGCGTTTCGAGAACGACTTGGTGAAGGCGCTGTTCGGTTTCGATGCCATCGTCGGCAATTACGCCAGCCCCTACGCGGCCGGCTCCGCCTATGTGATGCTGCACCACGCGTTCGGCGAGGTGAACGGCAAGAAGGGCGTATGGGGCCACGCGATCGGCGGCATGGGCGCGATCACGCAGGCGATGGCGCGCTCAGCGCGCGGGCACGGCGCCGAGATCGAAACGGAAGCCGGCGTCCGCGAAGTGATCGTCGAGGGCGGGCGCACGGCGGGTGTCGTCCTCGACAATGGCGAGACCGTCCGCGCGAAATACGTCGTCTCCGGCGTCAATCCGAAATTGCTGTATACGCGGCTCGTGCCGCCGGGCGCGCTGGCGCCCGAATTCCTCGAACGCATCTCGCGCTGGCGCAACGGTTCCGGCACCTTCCGGATGAATGTCGCGCTGAACGCCCTGCCTTCCTTTACCGCGTTGCCCGGCGCCGGCGACCATCTGACCGCCGGCATCATCCTTGCGCCCAGCCTCGACTACATGGACCGCGCCTGGCAGGACGCGCGTGCCCATGGCTGGAGCCGCGAGCCGGTGGTCGAAGTGCTGATCCCCTCGACGCTCGACTCCTCGCTCGCGCCGGAGGGCCGGCATGTCGCGAGCCTGTTCTGCCAGCATGTCGCGCCGGAATTGCCGGACGGAAAATCATGGGACGACCATCGCGAAGAGGTCGCCGACCTCATGATAGCGACGGTGGATAAATTCGCGCCCGGCTTTGCGGCAAGCGTGATCGGCCGCCAGGTGCTGTCGCCGCTCGACCTCGAGCGGCAATTCGGCCTGCTCGGCGGCGACATCTTTCATGGCGCCCTGACGCTCAACCAATTGTTCTCGGCGCGGCCAATGCTGGGCCATGCCGATTATCGTGGTCCCCTGAAGGGCCTCTATCATTGCGGCTCAGGGGCCCACCCCGGCGGCGGCGTCACCGGCGCCCCCGGCCACAACGCCGCGCGGACCATCCTCGGCGATCACCGCGCGCTGTTCGGATAGGCTGATGGAACGCGCAAGGCGCAACGCCGGGATCGGCGTCGCATCTTAGTGGAGGGAACTATCTGGGGATGCGGCAATCGCAGGTATACGGAGCCGCTCACGCATGCGGCTGGATGGGGACAAGGTGTGTAAACCCGGTGGATAATGACCGGAGAAGCCTGTGGATTGGCTGTCGAAAAATCACCGCGGCGGCTGTGGAAACCTGCCGCGGCGGCTGTGGAAACCTTGCCACCGCGCCTGTGGAAAGCATCGGTATGCTTCCGCGGATAACGGGCTGGCAACCTCCACGCCCGCCTGTGGATAAGCGGTGGAGATGGCGCGCGCCAACTCCAGCCCAAAAATGACGGGACCGGCTTGCGCGCCCGGGCCCCCGAAATGGGCGGTTACTTCAGCGAAGTGCTGATGATATCGAAGTTCGTGCTGAGTTTGGTGCCGAGACCGTTCACGGCGGTGCCATCCCTCGCGCCATTTCCCGTTTCTCCAGGTCTTTCAATGACTTCCATCGCCCCTACGCACTGCGTCAGTTTTGCAATCGGTAACGAGCACACCGCCAAGGGCGTCGTCGATGCCCTGACCGAAAATTTCTTTGAAGGCCAGGCCGCGATCGCCGCGTTCGAACGGCCGGATGGCCGATGGGACGTCACGGCGCATTTTGCCGAGCCGCCCGATCAGGCCCTGGTCCGCGAACTCGTGACCAATGCGGCCGGTACGGAAGTCGCAGAGGGCATCGCCTTCGACACCGTCGAGGCCAAGGATTGGGTCAAGGCCAGCCTCGAAGACCTCGTCCCCGTGCCAGCCGGGCGCTTCGTGGTCCACGGCCAGCATGATCGCGAAAGGATCGCGGCCAACAAGATTGGCATCGAAATCGAGGCGGCGCTCGCATTCGGCACCGGCCACCACGGCACCACACGCGGCTGCCTGCTGCTGCTCGATCATGTCCTGAAAGCCTGGCGTCCCCGCCGCGTGCTCGATCTCGGCACCGGCACCGGCGTGCTGGCGATCGCCGCAGCCAGGGCGCTTCATGAAAAGGTGCTGGCAAGCGATATCGATCCGCCCTCGGTACAGGTCGCCCGCGAAAATGCGCGGCTGAACGTGGCGGGACATCTGGTGCAGGCGGTCCGCGCCACCGGCTTCTCGGCCCCGCAATTCGCGAAAGCCGCGCCGTTCGACCTTGTGCTGGCGAATATTCTCGCCAATCCATTGCGGCAACTGGCAGCGCCAATGAGGCAGCATCTGGCGCCATCGGCGCTGGTCATTCTGTCGGGCTTGCTGACGCATCAGGCGCCCGGCGTCATCGCCGCCTATCGCGACCGCGGCCTGGTGCCGGTGCGGCACATTCGCATCGAAGGCTGGAGCAGCCTCCTGCTGCGCAAGGTGAATTGAAACTCTAATCGCGTGGTCTGCGCCGATTGCGGGCGATCACACCCTTTTCTCGCTTCAAGGACCGCTTGACGCGCGCTTCCGCAAGCCGGTCGAGGATCTGCACGACCACGCCGCGCTGCTTCTTGTTGGCGACCGGCGCGATGGGGCCGCCGTCAACCGGCGGCGAAATTTTCTCAAATGTGAAAGCAGGCATGGTGTATCCCCTCTTCGTTGAGTTGAAACACTCCTGGAGCCTCCCGGTATCTTGAGCAGAACAGCCTGCATCGCAGAACCGTTTCGTCCGACTAGCGCGGACGGATATATTGGAGCACGGATTATGCCAAATTGTGGCGATGTCGGCCTGCATTGCGGACCTCTCCGCCCACATCTAAAGTGACGACGCGATGTTCGAAGCCCATTTCCAGACATTCGAAGAACCCGAAAGCGGCGTGGCACTGACCGCACGGCTGGCCCTCTTCCGGGAGGAACTGGCGCGGCGGAAACTGACGGGATTCGTGATTCCCCGCGCGGACCAGCAGCAAAACGAGTATGTCCCGGCCTCCGAAGAGCGGCTGGCCTGGCTCACCGGTTTCACCGGTTCGGCCGGCATGGCGATCGTATTGACGCGCGAGGCCGCCGTTTTCGTCGACGGCCGCTACACGCTGCAGGCCGCCAAGCAGGTCGACCGCAAGGCTTGGCACATCGAGCCGCTGGCCGATCCGCCGCCGGAACACTGGCTGACCAAGCATCTTGCGGCCGGCGACCGCCTCGGTTTTGACCCGTGGCTGCACACTTCGGCGGCAGCCGAGCGGCTGGCCGCCGCCTGCGCCAAGGCCGGCGCCGAATTGATCGCGGTGGACAGCAACCCGCTGGATTCGGTGTGGCATGAGCGCCCGGCCCCGCCGCTCGGCCCCGTCGCCGTTCATGGCCCGCAATTTTCCGGCGAGATCGAAGCCGAAAAACTCAAGCGGATCCGGCTGGAGATCAGCAAGCTCGGCGTCGATGCGCTGGTGCTCTCGGACAGCCACGCCGTGGCATGGACCTTCAACATCCGCGGCACCGACGTCTCGCATACGCCGCTGCCGTTGTCCTATGCGCTGGTGCCGAAGGACGGCCGCCCCACCATATTCATCGATCACCGCAAGCTTTCCAACCTGACGCGCGACCATCTCGAACAATCCGCCGATGTCCGGGAGCCCGACACGCTGGTGCCCACACTGACGGAACTCGCGCGCGGCGGCGGCGAAATCGCCCTCGACAGCGCTACCGCAGCGGACGCCCTGAGCCGCCTGATCACGGCAGCCGGCGGAAAACCGGTGCGCGGCAACGACCCGGTAAGCCTGCTCAAGGCGGTAAAGAACAGCACGGAGATCGAGGGCACGCGGACGGCGCACCAGCGCGATGCCGTGGCGCTGACGCGCTTCCTCGCCTGGATCGACCGGGAGGCGCCTTCGGGCGCGCTGACGGAGATCGACACCGTCGAGGCGCTGGAAACGTTCCGGCGTCAGACCTGCGCACTCAAGGATGTTTCCTTTCCCACCATCGCCGGCACCGGCCCGAACGGCGCCATCGTTCATTACCGCGTCACCCGCAAGAGCAACCGGCGCATCGTGCCGGGCGACCTCCTGCTGATCGATTCGGGGGCGCAGTATGAGGACGGCACCACCGACGTCACCCGCACCATTGCGATCGGCACGCCCACCGACGAAATGCGCGACCGCTTCACCCGCGTGCTGCGCGGGCATATCGCGATTGCGCGCGCGGTGTTTCCCGACGGCACCACCGGTGCGCAACTCGATTCCTTTGCGCGCCAATTCCTGTGGCAGGCCGGGCTCGATTTCGAGCACGGCACCGGCCACGGCGTCGGCAGCTATCTCTCGGTGCACGAAGGCCCGGCGCGAATTTCAAAAATCGGCACCACGCCATTGAAGCGCGGCATGATCCTTTCCAACGAGCCCGGCTATTACAAGACCGACGCCTATGGCATCCGGATCGAGAACCTCGAACTCGTCATCGGCACCGACGTCGCCGGCGCCGAGAAGCCGGTTAGCGCGTTCGAGACGCTGACGCTGGCGCCGATCGACCGCCGCCTGATCGACGTGAATATGCTGAGCGCGACAGAGCTGAAATGGCTGAACGACTACCATGAGCGCGTTAGTCGCGCCGTGCGCCCGCATCTCGACGACAACGCCACGAAACTGTGGCTGGATGAGGCAACGGCAGCGATGCTGCCGCTTTAATCACTGCTGCCTCATGCGGCCATGGGATGGGTGGAGCGCAGCGATACCCATCAATGCCGGTGCGCGTGGTGAGACGATGGGCATCGCTGCACTCCACCCGTCCTACTTTCCACCAGTCGCCCCGCCGACGGCGGAGGATCCGGTACGCCGTGGCCCGCCCCGCTACGGCGATACGGCGTGGGCGCCGGGCACAAAAACCGCGAAAACAACCCCATGCAAAGTAGACTCCGGCGGTCCAGCCTCCTACCCGCCTCCCCAATTCAGCATGGCCGCATGCCAAAACATCCCTGTTCGCGCTGAGCCATCTGGTTAAGAGTCCGATCCAAGCAAAACAGGGTCGGAACTGAATGCACGGCGTCGTGGGCAAGCCGCCCGGCGCGACGGACAATCATGCCGTCGTGACATCGAAAATCATGCTGCTGATGCTGGTCGCGATGACCGGCGTCGCGCCGATCTCGCTCTACATGCTGGTACCGGCGCTGCCCGTGCTGGCGACGACCTTTGGCGGCGACATTTCGGTCGCGCAGATGACGGTGTCGCTCTACATGGTCGGCATCGCCTGCTCGCAGCTCATCATGGGACCGCTGTCGGACAAATTCGGCCGCCGCCCGGTGCTGCTGGCAGGCCTCGCCCTGATGGTGGCCGCCAGCATCGGCTGTTCGATGGCGCAGACGCTGCCGCAACTCATCGCGGCGCGGTTCCTGCAGGCGCTCGGCGGCGCCACCGGCATGGTGGTGAGCCGCGCCATCATCCGCGATCTCTACAGCCGCCACCGCATCAGCTCCATGATCAGCCTCGTCATCGCTGTCATGATGATGGCGCAGATGCTGAGCGCGCTCGTCGGCGGCCTCCTCGAGACTGCGTTCGGCTGGCGTGCGATCTTCTATTTCATCACGGCCGCTTCCCTCAGCGTCGCTGTCCTGATCACGATTGCGCTGCCCGAGACCCGCCGTGAGCGCAGCGAAGACGGCAGCTTCCGCGGCGATCTCGGCAACCTGCTCCGAAGTCGCGCTTTCATCGGCTATGTGCTGTGCCAGGTGCTGGCTTCGCAGATCATCTTCGCGTTCGCCGGCGGCGGGCCTTACATCGTGGTGACGCAGATGGGCCGCACCACCGCCGAATACGGCGCATGGTTCGCAGCGACGGGATTTGCCTACCTCATCGGCAACGTGTTCTGCGTCCGCTTCGCGCCGCGCCATTCGCTGGAAAAGCTGATCTGGTTCGGGCTGGCGCTGCAATTCGCCGGTGCCCTGCTGAACCTGGCCTTCAGCATTGCCGGGACCAACCAGGCGCCGGCCTGGCTGTTCGGCACCCAGATGATCGTCATGATCGCCAACGCCTTCGTGATGAACAATGCCGCGGCCGGCGCCATCAGCGTGAGGCCCGAGGCCGCCGGCACCGCCTCCGGCGCGATGGGCTTTCTGCAGCAGGGCATCGGCGCGCTGGTCTCGCAATTCGGCGCCTATCTCGGCGGCCACTCCACCACCACGCTGCCGTTGACAGCGGCCATCTTCGCGCTCTCGATCGCGTGCGCGTCGGCGATGTTCTTTCTGGTGCCGCGGCGGGGCGTCGTGGTGAGCGAGGAATTGGTAAAAAAGGCGGAGGAGGAAGAACAGGGGATGTTGTAGGCCCCGTCATTCCGGGGCGGCTCGAAGAGCCGAACCCGGAATCTCGAGATTCCGGGTCTGGTCCTTCGGACCATCCCGGAATGACAGCGCCTAATACAATCGCACGGTGCGTCGCCCGTCATTGCGAGCGAAGCGAAACAATCCATAGCGCCACGAGCTGAGTCATGGATTGCTTCGTCCGCTTCGCTCCTCGCAATGACGGAGCGCGTAGCGCCCCTCACTCCCCAATCAGCTTCAACCACTCATCTTCCGTCAGCACCGGCACGCCATGTTTCTTGGCTTCCGCGAGCTTCGATCCCGCCCCCGGCCCAGCGACAACGTAGTCCGTCTTCTTCGACACCGAACCGGCTGCCTTGGCGCCCAGCCTCTCGGCCGTCGCCTTCGCTTCATCCCGCGTCATCTTTTCCAGCGAGCCGGTAAACACCACGGTCTTGCCCGCGACCGCCGAAGTGCTCTTGGGCTTTTCGGCGTCAACGATCTCGTTGAGCTCCTTGACCAGCCGCTCGACGATGCCGCGGTTATGGTTTTCGCCGAAATAGGCGGCGACGCTCTTGATCACGGTGTCGCCGATCTGGTCGAGCGCATCCATCTCGGCGATGGTGTCTTCGTCGCCCTTGGCGATCCTGAGACAGGCATCGTGAAAGGCGTCCCACGAACCATAACCGCGCGCCAGCGCCAGCGCGGTGGTCTCGCCGACATGGCGCATGCCAAGCGCGTAGATGAAGCGCTCCAGAGCTATCCTCCGGCGGTTCTCGATAGCGGCGAACAGATTTTGCACCGACGTTTTGCCATAGCCCTCGATCTCTTCGAGCTTCAGCTTGGCGTTACGTTTCGGCAGCGTGAAGATATCAGCGGGCTCCCGCACCCATTCGCGGTCGAAGAAGTACTGGAGCTGCTTCTCACCGAGCCCGTCGATATCGAACGCCCGGCGCGACACGAACAGCTTCAGATGCTCGATCTTCTGGAACGGACAGGCGAACTCGCCGGTGCAGCGGGCGCGCGAGCCTTCCTCGCCTGTCGCCGTCTCCTCGCGCACGACGTCGGTGTGCAGCGGACACGGGCATTTCTTCGGGAACTGAAATTCCTTCGCACTCTTCGGCCGCTTGTCGATCACGACATCGACGACCTGCGGAATCACGTCGCCGGCACGCTGGATCACGACGGTGTCGCCGATCCTGATGTCGCGCCCCTCGCGCAACTGCTCGCCCTTGTTGCCGATGCCCTTGATGTAGTCCTCGTTGTGCAGCGTGACGTTCTGCACGATCACGCCGCCGACGCCGACCGGCTCGAGCTTGCCGACCGGCGTAAACGAACCGGTGCGCCCGACCTGGATCTCGATGTCCTTGAGCACCGTCATGGCGCGCTCGGCCGGGAATTTGTGCGCGATGGCCCAGCGCGGTGTGCGCGAGACGAAGCCGAGCCGCTCCTGCCAGTCGATGCGGTCGATCTTGTAGACGACGCCATCGATGTCATAGTCGAGTTCGCCGCGCTGCTCCTCGATCTCGTGATGAAACGCGATCAAGTGCTCGACGGAGTGACAGAGTTTTGTCAGCGGGTTGGTCTTGAAGCCGCAGCGCTCGAACCAGTGGATCATGCCGGTCTGCGTGTTTTCCGGCATCGCGCTCATCTGCCCCCAGGAATAGGCGAAGAAGCCGAGCGGGCGCGAAGCGGTAATGGAAGGATCTTTCTGGCGCAGCGAACCCGCGGCGGAGTTTCGCGGATTGGCGAAGATGGTATCGCCCGCGGCCTTCTGGCGCTCGTTCAGCGCGAGAAACGCCTTCTTGGTCATGTAGACCTCGCCGCGCACCTCGCAGACATCAGGCACGTTGCGGCCTTTCAGCTTCTGCGGCACATCTTCCAGCGTGCGGATGTTGGCGGTGACGTCCTCGCCTACGGCGCCGTCCCCGCGGGTCGCCGCCGTTACAAGCTCGCCACCCTCATAGCGCAGCGACATCGACAACCCGTCGATCTTCGGCTCGGCGGAAAAATTGATCTTGTCGTCGCTAAGCTTGAGAAAGCGCTCGATGCGGCCGATGAAGTCGAGCACGTCCTGCTCCGCGAACGCGTTGTCGAGCGACAACATCGGCACCGCATGCCGGACCTTTTTAAAGCGTCCCGATGGCGCCGCGCCGACCTTCTGCGACGGCGATTCCGACGTGACAAATTCGGGAAATCGCTTCTCGATGGCGCTAAAGCGCTGCCGCAGCGCGTCATATTCGGCATCGCTGATGCTGGGCGCGTCTTCCTGATAATAGCGCTTGTCGTGGCCTTCGAGCTCCAGCGCCAGCCGCATGTGCTCGACCTTGGCCTGCGCCTTGGTGAGCTTGGCAACGTCGGTGGGGGCTTTCGTCTTGGATTTTGCTATCATGCTAAAAGCTAAGTCCCCGTCATTCCGGGGCGATGCACAGCATCGAACCCGGAATCTCGAGATTCCGGGTTCGCGCTTTGCGCGCCCCGGAATGACTGGTTGTTAACAGGCATTTGCAGACAATCATGAGCTACTACGTCTATATCATCGCAAGCCGAAAGGATGGAGCAATCTACATCGGCGTGACCAATGACATTGTGCGCCGCGTCTACGAGCACCGAATAAAGGCCGTGCCCGGCTTCACCTCCAGATACAATATCACACGCCTTGTTTGGTTCGAAATCTACGACGATCCGATCTCCGCGATTTCCCGTGAAAAAGAACTCAAGAAGTGGAAGCGGAGCTGGAAGACGCAGTTGATCGAAACACAGAATCCGCAATGGGAAGATTTGTACGACTCGATCTGCAACTAGGCTCGTCATTCCGGGATGGTCCGAAGGACCAGACCCGGAATCTCGAGATTCCGGGTTCGAAGCTTCGCATCGCCCCGGAATGACGGCTAGGTCGCCGCGCGCAACAGCCGTTCCGCGGCGGCCCTGGCCTCCGCCGTGATCTCCGCGCCGGCCAGCATGCGGGCGATTTCCTCGCGGCGGTGATCGGCGGCGAGCGCGTTGACGCGGGTGGCGACGCGCTTGCCCTTGTCGAGCGCATCCTTGGAGATCAAGAGATGCTGGTCGGCGCGTGCGGCGACCTGCGGCGCGTGCGTCACAGCCATCACCTGCACCTGGCCGGCAAGCCGCGAAAGCCGCGAGCCGATCGCGTCCGCCACCGCGCCGCCGACACCGGTATCGATTTCGTCGAACACCAGCGTCGGCGCCGAACCGCGGTCGGCCAGCACGACTTTCAACGCCAGCAGGAATCTCGACAGCTCGCCGCCGGAAGCGACCTTCATCAGCGGTCCCGGCTTGGTGCCGGGATTGGTCTGCACCCAGAACTCGACGCGGTCGATGCCCTGCGGCCCGGGCGCGTTGGCATCGGTATCGATCTGCGTCATGAACTTCGCGCGATCGAGCTTCAGCGGCGCCAGCTCGGCGTTCACGGCCTTGTTGAGCTTGTCGGCGGACCTAGCTCGGGCTGCAGATAGCTTCGTCGCCGCCGCGCCGTAGCGCTGATCGGCCTCCGCAGCGGCGGCTTCCAGTTTCTTCAACTGATCCGCGCCGGCATCGATCAGTGCCACGTCGGAGGCGAATTTGGCGGCGAGCGCCGCGAGCCCATCGACCGGCGTCGAGTATTTGCGCGAGGCGGCGCGAAGCGCAAACAGCCGCTCCTCGATGCGTTCCAGCTCGGCCGGATCGAAATCGGCCGCGACCAGCGCCGCGCTCAGATGCTGGTCGGCTTCTTCCAGCGCGTTGATCGCGATGTCGATCGCCTTCACCGCCGGCTCGACCAGGGCGGGCGAATTGGCGGCGCGGCGTTCGAGGCGGCGCACCGCCGCCGCCAGTGCCGGCACCGGCGAATGAGGGCCGCTGACCGCCTCCTGCGCCTCGCGCAGGTCGCTTGCGATCTTCTCGCCCTGCATCATGATGGTGCGGCGTTCGGCGAGCGCCGTCTCCTCGCCGTCCTTCGGCTTCAGCGTCTTCAGTTCGTCGGCGGCGTGGCGCAGATAATCCGCCTCACGCGCGGCGCGCTCCATGCTGGCGCGATGCGCGTCGAGCGCGGTGTTGGCGGTGCGCCGCGCCTCCCATAGCATTTCCAGCGCCGCGACCTCCTTATCCAGCCCGGCAAAGGCGTCGAGCAATTGCCGGTGCGTCGAGGTATCCACGAGGGCGCGTTCGTCATGCTGGCCGTGGATCTCGACCAGCGCCGCGCCCACTGCTTTCAAGGTCTGCACGCTGATCGACTGGTCGTTGATGAAGGCGCGGGTGCGGCCGTCGGCGAGTTGCACGCGGCGGAGAATCATCTCGCCGGTATCATCGAGGCCGTTCTCGGAAAGGATCTTTGCGGCCGGATGGCCCTTGGGAACATCGAAGCTGGCCGTCACCTGGCCCTGCTCCGCGCCGTGACGGACGAGGCCAGCGTCGCCGCGGCCGCCGAGCGCCAGCGCGAACGCATCGAGCAGGATGGATTTGCCCGCGCCGGTTTCGCCGGTCAGCACCGCGAGGCCACGGGAGAATTCGATATCGAGCCGTTCGATCAGGACGATGTCACGGATCGACAGACGCGCCAGCATGCGAAGTAAATTCCTAGCCGAGACCCAATTTCTTGAAGGCCCTGGAAATATAGGAACCCTTGTTCTCGCTCGGCTCGAGACCGCCCGACTTTACAAGATTATAGGCGTCCTTGTACCAGCGGCTGTCAGGAAAATTGTGCCCAAGTACGGCCGCCGCCGTCTGCGCCTCGCCGACGATTCCGATCGCCATATAGGCCTCGGTCAGGCGCGCCAGCGCTTCCTCGACATGCCGCGTGGTCTGGTAGCGGGTGACTACTGTCTTGAAGCGGTTGATGGCGGCGGTGTAGTCGCGCTTTTCCATGTAGTAGCGGCCGACGTCCATTTCCTTGCCGGCGAGCTGGTCGCGCGCGCCTTCGAGCTTGGCCTTGGCGGAGGTCGAATATTCCGAGGTCGGATATTTGCGAATCACCTCTTCCAGCGCCGCGATCGCCTTTTCGGTGCGGCCCTGGTCGCGGGAAATGTCCGGGATCTGGTCGTAATGCGAGGCCGCAATCAGATATTGCGCGTAAGCCGCGTCAGGGCTGCCGGGATGCAGCGTGACGTAACGGGTCGCGGCGCCGATGCAACTGTCGTAATCGCCGGAATTGTAGAAGGAATAGGCCGACATCAAGAGCGATTTGCGCGCCCAGTCGGAATAAGGATGCTGGCGATCGACTTCCTCGAATTTCTTCGACGCCGCCTTGTTATCCTTGCGCTGGTTCATCAGGTACAAGCCCTCGTTGTAGAGCTTGTCCGCGGGTTCCTCGACGAACGTATCGTCCTTGGCGGTGAACTTGTCCCAGAGCGCGCCCGTGCCGCATCCGCTCAAGGGAATGGAAAGCGCGATCAGGCCTGCCGCCAGCCGCAGCGACCGTCCGGCGCGAGCGAGGCTGGCAGACCTAAGTGATTTGCGTGGTTCGAGCGTCATACGCTGTGCCGACATGGAATCTGTGACCTGACGCCTTTGATGCGGTTGATGACCGAGCCCGCCTGTCCATGAACCGCGGTCATGGAGCCATATTCCCCGTGCCCAATGCCGTGCCCAATTCTTCAATGGCCCGTGGCCGCCTTGTCGTGCAACTGCAGGCTCTGTAGCCGAAAAATGGTCCTCAACCAACCGAATACGCAGCCAATTCGCCCGGATTAAGGCGGCTGAACGGCATCGTTACCGGTTGTGGTTACTACGGAAAGGCGCCGATAGGGCGCAAAAATAACCCGAAGCCGAAAGTCAGGACGTTTCGCAAGCGTCAGTCAGGAAACGTCCGGACCATAGGCCGGGGCGATCAAGCCGCCCACCATGCCTGCGCCAGCCTCGACATGGCCGCGGGGACGGCGCGCCGGTTCGGCCTCGACCACCCGCCAGGCGCTGCGATCGGCCAGCAGGGCCGTCAGTACGGCGTGGTTCAGCTTGTGACCGCCACGCACCGAGCGGTAGGCGCCGAGCAGCGGCAAACCAGCCAGGGTGAGATCGCCAACCGCGTCCAGCGCCTTGTGGCGAGCGCATTCGTTGCTGAAGCGCAGCCCTTCGCTGTTGAGCAGACGGCTGTCGTCGAGCACCACCGTATTCTCGAAAGAGGCGCCGCGCGCAAAACCGGCGCTCCAGAGCCGCGCGACTTCGTTCATGAAGCCAAAAGTCCGTGCGCGGGAAATCTCGCGGCGGAAGGCTTCGGGATTGAGATCGATGGAATAATTCTGACGCCCGATCACGGGATTGGCGAAGTCGATTTCGACCTCGACGCGGAACCCGTTCGCATGCGGCCGCAACTCGCCGAAGCTATCGCCAATCGCAGCCTGCACCGGCTTCAGCACCTGAATGAAGCGGCGGGAGGCCGACTGGGTGACGATACCGGCCTGATCGATGGCAGCGACGAAGGCGGCAGCGCTGCCGTCCATGATCGGAACTTCGGGGCCGTCGACTTCAATGATGGCGTTGTCCACGCCCATGCCGCGGAGAGCGGCGAGCACGTGCTCGGCGGTGGAAACGAGCGGCCCTTCACGGTCGCCAAGAACGGTCGCAAGATCGGTGGCGACAACGGATCCCGCGACCGCGGGAACTTCGCGGTCGGTCTCTTCAAGGCCGGTACGGACAAAAATAAAACCCGCATCCACAGGAGCAGGTCCGAGCGTCAGGCTAACAGGTAAACCGGAATGAACGCCAACACCCGTGACGGTGGCTTGCGCCCGAAGCGTAGTTTGCCGGCTGAATTTCATTGATAACTGCCCACTACCGACTTCACCCAAAGACGGGAACCGCACGTAAGCAACGATTCGCGTTTCAGGCATCCCCAAGTCACGGCAGACCATAGTCATAGCCCCAAAGCGCACAACTCACGCTTCTTTACGGATTGTTACCCTATCTCTGCCGCATTCGCGCCAAGGGTTAACCAAACTCCGGCTCGGCCGGACGCGGTTCAAGCTGCGATATCTGATCACGGAATGAATAATTAATGATTTAAAATCAGTTGCTTGGCTGGCCTGCGAGACTGGCCGCCGAGCCAAAGAGAAGGGCCCCGGCTGGATCAGCCGGGGCCCTTTGGTTCACCTCGATTGTAACAAAACCTCAGTTGGCCTGGCGTCGGAGGAAGGCCGGGATATCAAGATGGTCGTCGCCCTGTGGCGCCGGCGCAACAGGCGCCGGGCGGCCATGAACATCCAAACCTTGCGGCGCCGGGCGTTTTGCGTACTCCGATACCGGCTCGTGATTCGCGGCCATTTGCTGGGCGACGCTCCGCTGCGGCCTGCGCTCGGGCAGCGGCGCCATCGCCGGGCCGGAGGCGCGCGCCGCGATCGGCGGCTCGGTCTCTTCGTCACGGCGGCCAAGGCCGACATTGGCCAGCCGCTGCAATAGCGACAGCCGGGTCTTCTGCGGATGCTCTTCCTCAGGCTCGCCGCGGGCCTGCCGGATCTCGGCCTGAGCCGGCATCGGAAGGTCCTCGAACTTGGGCATCCGTGGCGCGCGGACGGGCGCACGTTCTGCCGCCTGCGGGATGAAGTTTTCGGGCGTCGCCGGCGTCTCGGGCTCGATGCGAGCGGCCTCCCTGTGGTCCGGGAACAGCGTCGGCTTCTGCGCGATCGGGCGAACCGTGACGTCGCCGTAGGATGCCGGTTGGACCGGCGCCTGTTGCGGCGTCTCAACCGCCGCTGCGATCGCGGCGAGCGCCGCACGCTCGACATTGTTGGACCCGCGCTGCGCCGGCGCAGCGGGAGCCGGAGCAGCCCCCTGCGGCGCAGACGCCGGCTCGAGCTTCTGGGCGCGTTCGGCCAGGCGCGCATTATCGGCGCGCAGGCGAGCGGTCAGTTCGGCCAGCCGGCTGTCCGGCGCAGACGTGGTGGCGGTCGCGGTGGCGGCAGCGGCGGCGGGAGCGGCCGCGTTGCGCGCGATCTGCGCCTGCTCGATGCCGGTGGCAACGACGGAGACGCGGATGATACCGTCGAGCGTCTCGTCGAAGGTGGCGCCGACGATGATGTTGGCGTCCTGATCGACTTCCTCGCGAATCCGCGTGGCGGCCTCGTCGACTTCGAACAGCGTGAGGTCCTTGCCGCCGGTGATCGAGATCAACAGGCCGCGCGCGCCCTTCATCGAGCTATCGTCGATCAGGGGATTGGCGATCGCAGCTTCGGCCGCGGTCAGCGCGCGCTTCTCGCCGGTCGCCTCGCCGGTGCCCATCATCGCCTTGCCCATCTCGCGCATCACGGCGCGGACGTCGGCGAAGTCGAGGTTGATCAGGCCTTCCTTGACCATCAGGTCGGTGATGCAGGCGACGCCCGAATAGAGCACCTGGTCGGCCATCGCGAAGGCATCGGCGAAGGTGGTCTTTTCGTTGGCAACCCGGAACAGATTCTGGTTCGGGATGATCAGAAGCGTGTCGACCACCTTGTGCAGTTCGGCGATGCCGGATTCGGCGGTGCGCATGCGGCGCTGGCCTTCGAAGTGGAACGGCTTGGTCACAACACCGACGGTGAGGATGCCCATTTCGCGCGCGGTCTTGGCAATCACCGGTGCGGCGCCGGTGCCGGTGCCGCCGCCCATGCCGGCGGTGACGAACACCATGTTGGCGCCGGAGAGATGGTCGCGGAGCTCGTCGATGACTTCCTGCGCCGCCGCCGCGCCGACATCGGGCTGGGAACCTGCGCCGAGGCCCTGCGTCACCTGCGTGCCCATCTGCACGATGCGCTGGGCCTTCGACATGGTCAGCGCCTGCGCGTCGGTATTGGCGACGACAAAATCGACGCCCTGCAACCCGGCGGTGATCATGTTATTGACGGCATTGCCGCCTGCTCCACCGACGCCGAAGACAGTAATCCGCGGTTTCAGCTCGCTGATGTCAGGGGGGGTCAGATTGAGTGCCATGATTGCCTCTCTTACGACGCGCGCGTTGGTTCGCCCCGGCCGGCGGCCGCGGGATTTGGTGAAAATCGTTTGGTCACAGGACCGGTCATCAGAAGCCCTCGCGAAGCCATCGTCCGACCTTTCCAAAATAGCCGTCAGTCCCTGTCCTGAGCTGCCGCGTATGCCGCGGTTCGACGTGTTCAAGATGAGCGTATTGCGGATAGACCAGGAGGCCGGCAGGCACCGAGAACGAGGCGCTCTTGGCCTCGTTGGGCAGCCGGCCGAAACCGAGCGGCCGGCCGATCCGGACCTGCCGGTTGAGAATGCGGGTAGCGAGTTCCACGGTGCCGGTGAGCTGGGAGGCCCCGCCGCTCAAGACAACCCGCGCCCGCGGCTCTGCCGCAAAGGGGGAATCCGCGAGCCGGTCCCGGACCATTTCAAAAATCTCCTCGGCGCGATGCCGGACGATGTTGGCAATCGTGGCGCGCGAGACGATCTGCGGCGCATCGTGTTCTTCGCCAGCAGCCGGCACAGACATCAACTCGCGCGCGTCGGACCCGCCGGTCAGCACGGTGCCATATAACGTCTTGATTCGCTCGGCATCCGCAATGCATGCGCCGACGCCGCGGGCAAGATCCATCGTGACGTGCTGCCCGCCGAGCGCAAATCCGCTGGCATGCACGAAGCGCCCGGCGGAATAGGTTGCAATCGTGGTCGATCCGGCACCCATTTCGACCACGGCGGCGCCAAGATCGGCTTCGTCATCGGTCAACACCGACAGACCTGCGACATAAGGACTCGCCGCCATGGCTTCGACATTGAGGTGGCAGCGTTCGACCACCAGCATCAGGTTGCGGGCGACCGTCGCGTCCGCCGTCACCACGTTCATGTCGACGCCGAACTGCCGGGCAACCATGCCACGGGGGTCGCGGATACCCTTGACGCCATCCAGCGCGTAGCCGACCGGCAGCGCATGCAGCACCGTGCGACCCTCGCCGGTGGCGTGGCGCATGCCGGTGGAGGTCACCCGGGTGACGTCTTCAGGGGTGACCGAGCCGCCGCGAATATCGGCGGCGGCCTCGACCAACTGCCCCTGCAGGCGGCCGCCGGAAACCGACAGCAATATTGACTCAACGCGGACCTTGGCCATGCGCTCGGCAAGCGCCACCGCCTGACGCACCGCCTGCTCGCATTCGGCGAGATCGACCACTGCGCCGGCCTTGACGCCGCGCGACTGGATCTGGCTGTAGCCGATCAATTCCACCGCATGGGTGCGGCCGCGCAGCGCCTCGCTCGGCGGCGACGGTTTCAGCCGCGCGATCATGCAGGCGATCTTGCTGGTGCCGATGTCGAGCGACGCCACCAGCGCCGTGCGCTTGTGGTCGACGGGCCGCGTCTTCGGGGTCTGGTTGCGATCGAGGCCGGTCATGCGTCACCGGCCTTTTTCTTAGGCTTCTTGTCCTTGAACAGTTCTTCGCGGGCCTTGGCCGCGTCCTCCGACAATTGCACCGTCAACCGGTCCGGCAGGCGCATGTCGACGGCGACGATGTCGCGCGAGAACAGCCGCTCCTCCTTGTCGAGCTTGCTCAACACGGCAAGCGCATTGCCAATGTCGTTTTCCGGCAGGCGAATGTCGAGGCCGTCCTTCAGCCGCAAATTCCAGCGTCGTTCGCCCACGAAGATCGCGGCCTTGGTCACCGAGCGAACGTGCGGATAGCGGTCGAGCAGCGCAAGGAAATCGCGGGCCCTGACATCGGCGCCCTTGCCCACCACCAGCGGCAGCGTCACGAAGCGGCGCGACACGTAGGGTTCCAGCACCGCGCCGTCCTCCGAGATCACGGACAGCCGGCCGTCCTGCTGCCACAGCGCGAAAGCCGTGCGCTCGACGATGTCAATCTGCAACTGGCCGGGATAAAGCTTCAGGATAGTCGCGTCCGATATCCAGGCATTGGCCTTGAGCTTGTCGCGCACGGTGGCGGCGTCGAGGAACAGCAGCGAGGAGCGGCCGTTGACGCCGCCGATCGCAAGTACCTCGTCCTGGCTCAATTGCTTGCGGCCGTTGATGACGACGGTCGTGATGCGGAAGCCGGCCGAATTGGCCAGCGCGTTGCGGGTGTCGCTGAGTGCAGCCAAAAAGTCGTCGAGGTGACCGCCCTTGACGATGCCGAAGCCGGCGCTGCCGAGCAGCATCATCACGGTCAAAGCGACGCCAAGGCGATTCGGAAGGTAGCGTTCGATCAGCAGGATCACGCGATTCGACGGCGCGCGATCGATCACGGGCCGCGCCGGGACACGGGCAGGACGGCCCAGCCGCTCGCGCAGCAGCACGACCGCTCCAATAGCGGCTGCTTTCAGGTCAGCCTGGGGCCCCCGCGATCTCAGTGACCGCCCGAGGCGTCCTGCACCATCCATTGCACGAGCCTGTCCAAGTGTTGTTCCCGCAAGGGTTTTTGCGAGTCCTGGCTCAGATGACGTCTCGGCGGTGCCGGACTTAAGTGCTGACCTGAAGTCGGAACAGCGCACACCCCGGCAGCCAAGCGCCACATGCGCCGCCAGCGTTAACCTTCGTTCTTCCTGGTAAACAAAGTGTAAAAACGGGGGGCTCGCGCCGCGCTTTGACCCGTCTTTTGAGTGGTTTGCCGGACAATTCTTAGGATTTTAGCAACAATTCTCGTGTCGAGGTTAGTTCCCGGTTAACGGCCTGTTAACGGGCCGGCCGGCCGGTCACGCCCGTTCCCGGCTGCGCCGCACGGCCAGAGTGATCTGATCACGCAGGAAATCCGGAAATTCGATGCCCTGGACCTTCAGCGCCTTCGGGTAGAGCGAGGCCGCGGTGAGGCCCGGCAGCGTATTGGTTTCCAGGAAAATCGGCCCCTTCGGCGAGATGATGAAATCGGTTCGGGAATAGCCGCTGCACGATAGCGCCCGGTGGGCCCGCAGCGCCTGATCCATGATCGCGGCACTGACCTCGGGCGAGAAGCGCCCCGGACAGATCTCCTGGGTCGATTTGAGCAGATACTTTGCCGTGTAGTCGAAGGTGCCCTCCCCCGGCACGATCTCGATCGGCGGCAGCGAAAACACCTCACCGTCGGACCGTTCCAGCACCCCGCATGTCGCCTCCACCCCCGAGACGAACGGTTCGATCAGATATTCCTCGGACCGGGCGGCGTTGCGCACGGCGACGAGATCCTGCTTGGCGTTGACGAAGATCAGGCCGTAGCTCGAACCGTCGCGCGCCGGCTTTGCGATCAGCTTGCCGTGTTCGGCAAAGGCCGCGTCCAGATTTTCCAGGGTAATGCCAGCCGGCGCCGCGACGCCCGCAATCGCCGCAAAACGCTTGGCCGCAACTTTGTCGAAGGCGAGATTCGACGACGCCGAGCCGGACCCGGTGAAGGGGATCCTGCGCATTTCGCACATCGCCTGCAGTTCGCCATTCTCGGCGCGGCCTCCGTGCAGGCCCAGCAACAGCACGCGATCCTCGGCCTTGGCCTTGTCGAGCGCCGCCTCGAGAGCAACGCCGCGGTTGCCCGGCTTGAATTCGTCTTCGAACGGACGCGCGTGCTCGAGCAGGATCTTCGAGCTGACCTCGTGCACAGTATCCGCCACCGACCAGAACCAGAGATCGGCTTCCGGCAAGGCCCGATGCAGCGCCTGCGCGCTCGCAACCGAGACGAGGCGCTCCTTGTTGGTACCGCCGAAGAGAATGGTCGTTCGCATCAGTCTCTACCTATCCGTCATTCCGGGGCGATGCGAAGCATCGAACCCGGAATCTCGAGATTCCCCGATGCGCAATTGCGCATCTGAGGTCTGCTCCTTCGGAGCATCCCGGAATGACTACTAGACCGGAATTCCGATCCGCTTGATTTCCCAGTGTAGCTCGATTCCAGAATTCGCTTTAACCCGCTCCCGCACTGTTTCGCCCAGCGTTTCAATATCATGGCCGGTAGCGTTGCCGGTGTTGATGAGGAAATTGCAGTGCATTTCCGAGACCTGCGCCCCGCCCACGCGAAGGCCGCGGCAGCCGGCGGCGTCGATCAGTTTCCACGCGCTGTTACCGGGCGGATTCTTGAAGGTCGAACCGCCGGTCTTTTCGCGGATCGGCTGCGCGGTCTCGCGATGGGTCTGAACCTCGTTCATCCGCGCGCGGATGGTTTCAGAATCTGTGATGGCGCCTTGAAAGCGCGCCGACGTGAAGATGATCGACGGGTCGACGCCGCTGTTGCGGTAGACGAACTTCATGTCGGCGTTGGCAAAGACGTGCTTCGTCCCGTCGCGGCCGATGCCTGTGGCCTGGACCAGCACGTCCTTGGTCTCGCGGCCATTGGCGCCGGCATTCATCCGCAGCGCGCCGCCGATGGTGCCGGGAATGCCGAAGAGGAATTCCATGCCGCCGATGTTTGCGGCGGCCGCAGTCTCGGCGACGCGCTTGTCGAGCGCCGCCGTGCCGGCGGTGACGATATCGCCTGAAGCGGAGGTCTCGCCGAACGCCCGCGGCGACAGGCGGACCACCACCCCCGCCATGCCACCATCGCGCACGATCAGGTTGGAGCCGACGCCGACGACATAGACCGGCAACTCCTTCGGCAGAGCTTTGAGGAAATAGGCGAGATCATCTTCATCCGCCGGCGTGAACAGCACCTGCGCCGAGCCGCCGACGCGAAACCATGTCAACTCCGCCAGCGACTGGTTCGCCAGCAACCGCCCGCGCAGCTCCGGCATCGCGGCTTTCAGCTCAGAGGTGATGTCGGGGAAGGTCATGCGAGCTCTCTCAATTCGTCATGGCCGGGCTTGTCCCGGCCATCCACGTCTTGCAGTATCTCGGCATGGCAGGTGGATACGTCTACATTCTGACCAATCGTCCCAACGGCGTTCTCTATGTCGGGGTCACAAGTGATCTTGTCCGCCGGATATTCGAGCATCGTTCCGGGTTCGTCGATGGTTTTATCAAGCGGTACGGATTGAAGCGACTGGTATATTTCGAACAATTCGACGATATCCGAGACGCGATCCAACGCGAGCACAACATCAAGCATTGGCCTCGCGCCTGGAAGGTTCGAAAGATTATCGCCATGAACCCGGATTGGAACGATCTCTTCGAGACCATCGCAAAGTGAAGACGTGGATGGCCGGGACAAGCCCGGCCATGACGAGACCGAGAGCGAATGTCCCATCACCCCAACGCCTTCAATTCGCCGGGCAGCGCGTAAGCCCATTGCGTGATGTTGCCGGCACCAAGACACACGACGAGGTCGCCGGGACTGGCGAGACCGCGAACGACTTTTGCCAGTTCCGCCGAACTCGGCAGCGGGATCACCTCGCGATGGCCATGGGCGCGCAGGCCGAGCACGAAATTGTCGCGGTCTATCCCTGCGATCGGCGCCTCGCCGGCCGGATAAACCTCGGCGACAACAACCGCGTCGGCGTCATTGAAACAGGTGCAGAATTCCTCGAACAACGACTGCAGCCGGGTGAAGCGATGCGGCTGCACCACCGCGATGATCTTGCCGCTATAGGAGTCGCGCGCGGCCCTCAATACCGCCGCGATCTCGACGGGGTGATGGCCATAGTCGTCGATAACAGTGACGCCGTTCCACTCACCGGTGCGGGTGAAGCGCCGTTTGACACCGCCGAAACCGGCGATGGCCTGGCGGATCGCCTCGTCAGAAATGCCAAGCTCATGCGCGACTGCAATCGCGGCCGTTGCGTTCGAGGCATTGTGCCGCCCAGGCATCGGCAGCGTGATGTCTGATATCTCGTGGGTTGCGTCAGTCTTGCGATTGCGGATCGCGACCTTGAATTTCGATCCGCCGGCGATCGGCGTCAGGTCCATCAATCGTGCATCGGCCTGCGGGTTCTCGCCATAGGTGATGATGCGGCGATCCTCGATCCTGCCGACGATGCTCTGCACCACGGGATGGTCGATGCACATCACCGCAAAACCGTAGAACGGCACGTTCTCGACGAAGTTGCGAAACGCGTCCTGGATCGCCTCAAAAGTCTTGAAATGATCGAGATGCTCGGGGTCGACATTGGTAACGATGGCGACATCGGTCGGCAGTTTCAGGAACGTGCCGTCGCTCTCGTCGGCTTCAACCACCATCCAATCGCCGGCCCCCAGCCGCGCATTGGTGCCGTAGGCGTTGATGATGCCGCCATTGATCACGGTGGGGTCGAGATTGCCGCCATCCAGAAGCGCCGCCACCATCGACGTGGTCGTGGTCTTGCCGTGGGTACCCGCAATTGCGACGCAGCTCTTCAGCCGCATCAATTCGGCCAGCATCTCGGCGCGGCGCACCACCGGAATGCGCTGCGCGCGGGCCGACATCAGTTCCGGATTGTCGCGCTTGATCGCGGTTGAGACCACGACCACGTCGGCGCCGTCGACATTCTCGGCGTTGTGGCCGATCGAGACGGTGATGCCCTTCTCCCGTAGCCGCGCGACATTGCCGCTTTCGGAGGCGTCCGAGCCCTGCACGGTGTAACCGAGATTGCAGAGAACTTCGGCGATGCCGCTCATGCCGATGCCGCCGATCCCGACGAAGTGAATGGGTCCGATTTCGCGCGGCAGTCTCATGAATGTTTCCTTGGACATCATCGCCCGCCTTGCGCGATTGCGCACAAGGGCGGGGCGATCCAGTGTTCCGCGAAGCCGAGGCTCAAATCAGGCGCCGCGGAGTACTGGATGCCCCGCTTTCGCGGGGCATGACAAGGGGCAATTTTGCGGACAACCGCCTAGATTCCGGCCGTTTTCAGCACCAGATCGGCCAGCCGCTCGGCGGCATCGAGCCGGCCGACCTGACGGGCGGCCTCCGCCATCGCGGTCAGCCGCGCAGGCTCGGCGGCAAAAGCGGAGATTTCCGCCGCCAGCCGGTCGGGCGTGAACTCTCCTTGCGGAATCCGCAACGCACCGTTCACCTGCGCCAATACGCCGGCATTGGCGAACTGGTCCTGATCGATCGCGCCGGGCAGCGGCACCAGGATCGAGGGACGGCCGATCGCGGCGAGTTCGGCCACCGTGCCGGCGCCGGATCGCGAGACCACCAGGTGGCTGGACGCAAGGCGCGCCGGCAGGTCGCTGAAGAACGGCGCCAGTTCGGCCTTGATCTTGAGCCGGTCATAGACCGCCCGCACCCGCGCCATGTCCTCCTCGCGCACCTGCTGCGTCAGGACCAGGCGGCTCCACAGCACCGGCTCGAGCCGTTCGACGGCTGATGGCACGATGTCGCTCATCACCCGCGCGCCTTGGCTGCCGCCGACCACCAGCAGACGCAGCGAGCCGTTCGGTTCGGGCGACGCAAACGGGATCGCGGCGGCCGCGAGTATCGCCGGCCGCATCGGCGTGCCGACCGTCGCGGCTTTTCCCGCAAGATCAGGATCGCGATCGAGAACGCCAGGCAGCGAGGTCGCGATCGCATTGACGCGGCCGGAGAGAAAACGGTTGGCGCGGCCGAGCACCGCATTGGCATCGTGAATAACGCCGGGCACGCCGAGCAGCCTTGCTGCGATCAACGGCGGCAGCGTCGGATAGCCGCCGAAGCCGACCACGGCCGCAGGCTTCAGCCGCCGCACCAGATTGACCGCGACCAGCATGCCATAGCCGAGCATGAAGCCGGTGCGCGCCAGCGCTACAGGATTGCGGCCGCGCAACGTCTCGCTCGGCACCACGTCGATATTGTCGGGGGTGAATAGGCCACTGTAGCGCAATGCGCGGGCATCGGTCGCGAGCCGCACGCGCAGGCCGCGCTTGATGAGCTCGACGCCGAGCGCCTCTGCCGGGAACAGATGGCCGCCGGTGCCGCCCGCGGCCAGCAGAATCAAAGGAGCGTTATCCATGGCCTCAGATAGCCGACGGCGCGGCGTTCGTCATCAAGGCGTTCCAAACGTCGAACGCCCCGATCTCTCGACCGGGGCGCCATGACGGATATTCCGGTGCCCTTAACGTTCTTAAGGCGCTGAATCCTGCGTAAGAATGCCGAGCCGCCGCCGCGTCCATACCGCTGCCGGATCCCAGGAAAACATCCATGCTAGGAAATAGAAACCCATCGCCAGCAGATACAGGAACGAGAATCCGAAATACATCGAGTTGTATTCCATCAACCCGCCAAACAGAGCTCCCATCAGATTGTAGGCAAGCGCGGTGGAGATGTTGATATCGGCCCTGCCGATCAGGGTCGAAAAGACAATACCCGAAAAGAACAACGGAAGCGTGAGCAATACACAACTCACCGCCAGGCTCACCTGAGGCGAACCCAGGGTAACCAGTCCGTGGTTGCGGGCATAGAAGTATCCAACGAGCAGGCTGACCAGGAGCCCGAGATAGGCAAGGCCGGTTTGCTGAACGATCTTCCCCTGCACCATCAGATTGGCCAGGAACGCCATCACCAAAACCAGAATTATGGTCGCGGCAATGACAAACCAGGTGCCGCCGAGATGCAGTCCCAATTCGGTAATGGCCTTGGTCTCCACCAGCATGAGGCCGGCGCCGAGAAAGAAGAACGGCAGATAGCCGCGTTCGATCGGGCCGGTCAGACCGATGGTCTTGCGCACGAACATATAGCTCAGAAGCAGCACCATGCCGAGCGCAATCATGTAGCTGACCGGATAGGTGCGCTCGATCATGTAGAAGAACGGCCAGTCATCGGTCGGGATGCTCGCCTCCGGATAGGGCTGCGCGAAATGCTTCGAGACGTCGGTGAATCCGATCGCGGCGAACGCATTTATATCGGGCATGGCGACGTCCCGGCCCTTCTGCGCAATGAAGGCGGTGGTCGTGCTCGAGTCGTAACGCACGCGAACCGCCAGCGGCTTGCCGGCGCCCGGCAATCCCTGGAGGATATGCGACAGCTTGAACCCGAGCGATTCGTTCGGCAGCGCGAACGCAACGGACATGACGCCGTCCGGCTTGAGCAGCTTGAAGGCTTCTGCAATTCCCTCGCGCGTATAGACGTAGGAATCGACGCGCAGGTTGGAGGCGTGGCTTAGCGCCGTGTGGGAATCCAGCACGCCATATATGATCAGATCGTATTGCTGGTCCGCCGTGCGGAAGAAGTTGCGCGCATCGTTGATGCGCAGCGTGACGCGCGGATCGTCATAGGGATGCTCGGGGTGGTAGTGCTTGCCGAGATGGGCAATGGCCGGGTCAATTTCGATCGCATCGACGTGTGAGGCGCCCATGCGGAGCGCCGCCGCCACGTCGTTACCGCTGCCGGCGCCGACAATCGCGACGCGCTGCGGCCTGTTCTTGAAGTTGAACGGAAATTCGTAATACGCGCGAACGTAACGGTCTTCCTCGGATTCATGCCCGCGATTGCTCTCCGCCAGGTTGAACACCTTCTGATAATAGGCGCCGCCCGACAGGAGGTTCATCAGCCCGTCCGATTTGGCCATGCGCTCCAGCAATTGATACGGAGAATAGATCCGCTGGATTTCCTGCTGGACCGGCCAGGACAGGACTGCGAGCAGCAGGCAAAAGCTGGCCACCCCGACCGGCAGGCGGGTATCGCGCGACAACACGAATACCAGAAGGACGCCGCCTGTTACGGTGAACCAGACTGCCGGGGGCAGCCAGAACAGGCTCATCACGCACAACGCCACGACACCGAGAATGCTGCCAATCAGATTCAGGCTGTAGGCTTTCAATGCATCGGTGCTTTGCAGCAACTTGCCGCAAAGCTGGCCGACCGGATAACAAATGCACGCACAAAGCACAAAGCTCATCGCCAGCAGCACATAGACCGGCGCGCCCGACTTGAGCAGAACCAACCAGTTTGGGCCGTCCGTTGTGCCACCGACAGCAGTTTGCTCGTGCATCGGCAGGGCTGCAAAGAAACCATTGGCCGCGCTGACGTCGTAGCGCAGCAGCGTGACGACGCCGACAAACAATGCAAGCATCGGTAACACCAGCGCCGGCGCGCAGGGCTGCTTGTCCGCGACCGCGTACCCCGCGCCCAGGCCGAGGAAGCAGGCCAGCAGGGTGAAATTCTTGAAGAACGAAAATACCGGGAATACCGATGCCAGCCAGCGGATCATGACCAGCTCGAGGAGCAGACTGACCATCGTCACCAGCACGATCAATCTGATCTTTTCCTTCGTGCCGGCATTTGCAAATGCCTGTTCGAAGAGGCTGCCCATCAGATCGATTTGACGATCCAGCCGGCGCGCGAGCCAGGGTGGATCGATGACAACCAGCAGCGCCGCCCCGCCCAGCAGGACACGAACCGAGAGCAGCAACAAATCGACCGCGTCGAACGACGCCCGGTCCAGAAACAGCCGAACCGCCAGAATCGAATAGACGAACAGGAGTGTGCTCAGACAGATGCTGAAGAAGCGAACGAGCCTGCGATTGGCGTCCCCCATTCCATGTGCGCCGTCGCCGTGATGCGTCCCCATTCTACCAAACCCTTTGCTGCACGCTGAAATTGGAGCATGCGATAAAATCGTTTAGGAATTGGATCGGAGTTTTACAGGGTTTTACTTAAGAATTGATGCAACCTATACAGAGCGTGCTCTAGGCGTAACGCGCCACGCCGGCGGCGTTCATCGATTCCACCTCGGTGCGCGGACGCTGTCGCGTCAACGCCAGCATCATGCCGACGCCATAGGCCAGCGAGATGATCGAGGAGCCGCCATAGGAGATGAAGGGCAGCGTCATGCCCTTGGCGGGGATCAGTTGCAGATTGACCGCCATATTGATCGCGGCCTGCATGCCGAACAGAATGGCAAGACCTGACGCTGCAAAGCGCGCGAACATGTCCTCGGTCGCATAGGCGCGGGTCAGCGTGCGGATCACGACGAAGGCGAACAGCCCAACCAGCGCCAGGCACAGGATGATGCCGAACTCCTCGGCGGCCACCGCAAACACGAAGTCGGTATGGCTGTCCGGCAGGCTGCGCTTGGCGATACCTTCGCCCGGCCCGAGCCCGAACCAACCGCCGTTCCAGAACGCTTCCATCGCCATGTCGACCTGGAAGGTGTCGCCGGATGCCGGATTCATGAAGCGCCTGATGCGGCCCGCGACGTGCGGAACCAACAGATAGGCGCTGAACAATCCGGCAGCCGCGGCGCCGGCAAGGCCGGCCACCCAGATCATCCGCATGCCGGCGATGAAGAACAGCGCGCCCCACACGATCAGGATCAGGATGGTCTGGCCGAAATCCGGCTCCATCACCAATAGCGCCACCAGCGTTAGCAGCAGCACCATCGCCATCGAGGTCGCCGGCATTTCCGGCCGCTTGGTCGATTCCGCAAACAGCCAAGCCGCCATCACGACGAAGGCGGGCTTGGCGGATTCGGAAGCCTGGATGTTGACGCCGAGCAGCGTGATCCAGCGCCGCGATCCCTTCACCTCCGCGCCGAAGACCAGCGTCGCCACGATCAAGATAACGCTCAATACGAACACCAGTAGCGCCAGCCGGCGGATCTGCTTGGGCGACAGAAACGACACCCCGATCAGCACCAGGAAAGACGGCAGCAGGAACAGCATGTGCCGGCTGAAGAAGTGGAAGGGATCGAGGCCGATCCTGGTCGCCACCGGCGGGCTCGCCGCCAGCGACAGGATAACGCCACCTAGGATCAGCGCGGAAATCGCCGCCAACAGCAGCTTATCCACGGTCCACCACCAGTCCGAAAACGGGGTGCGTTGGTCACGGGCGAGCATGGGCGTCCCCAAAATGGCAGAGGTAACGCCCATTGGTGAGGCAGGATGGTTTATGGGGGGTTAATGAATTGGGAATGATTTGAGGCGAGCGGGCGCCCCGGATGCTGCCCAGCGCGGAGCGATGCGCTGCTAGGCCGGGGCCCAGGGCGCTGTGGGTCCCGGCTCAGCGTAGCGGCATTACATGCCGCAACGCGTCCGGGACACCAGCAACGCTGTGTAGGATGGGTGGAGCGAAGCGATACCCATCAATTGCATTTGGCGAAGATGATGGGTTTCGCTGCGCTCTACCCATCCTACAATAAAATTACCTTATTTTCGTCTCGGCCGCGATCAGCTCTCTCCCATCCGCGGTCGTGATCGCCAGCCGCACCTGTTCGCCGTTGCCACCGGCCGGAATCGTCGCAAAAATGCGATTTCCGTTTTTCGGGTCGGCTTTCACGGCATCATTGAACAATGTCGCATCGCCGCGTTTCAACGTGACGCGTAGCGGCGTGGCCAGCTCGATGCTGAAGAACTGAAGATTCACACCGGAGGCTGCGGTCGAGAGATTGATCAAGATGTTCTCGTTCGCATGTGTCACATTATTCATGCCGACGATCGGGCTGTAGGTTTCCGGAATCGACACCTCACCTCGCGCGAGAAGCTGAGCGCGGTGGAAAAACTGGTCCGATACGCCGGCCCACAATTCGACGTAAGGCCGCGATTCGTTCGGGTCCTTGCGTGCGTCAGTTTCGTTCGTGAACGACGGATATCCCCACGTCCACATCTTCAGGCCCGGCGTGACTGTGTTGTCAGCGATGCGGATGATTCCCTCTTCGTTGTCGTGATTGATGACACCCCAAAAGTTGCCACCCTGCATATCGGGCGCCGCGTACGCGATGCCCATCGTCGGCCAGTTCTTGAAGTAGCGCAGTTTTTCGAAACGGCTCCTGCCCTGACCTAAGCTCTCGTCGCCGCCGGCCAGATTCGCCGACCAGGCGGGCGTGCTGTAGGCCTCGATCGGTGCGATGATTTCAGCGCCGCCGGTCGTCTTGGGATTGTTCGGGTCCGATCCTGGCGCGAGCGTCGTGCAGGTCCAGTACTCGTAATCGACCGCCTGGGCTTGCGGATTCTTCAGCACCACGCGCGTATCGAGCGCGGCGCGATCGGCTTTCAGCGTGACGTAGTAAGTCGCTTCGATACCCGTCGCCCCCTTGAGAAACTGCGTTGGTGCCGCGGAATACGCGAAATCATCTTTGAGCGACATCGACACCGTCACTTCGCCGGCGCTCTCCTTCACTACCTTGAAATCCCACGGCTTCAGCCACGTCCTGCCGTGCTCGGGATCCGGGAAGGTAGGGAAGATGCCGCCATACACCATCAGCCAGTCGTAATAAAAGACGCCGGCCTTCATTCCGTAGGGTACGCCTACCTCGTTGCGATAAAGTTGTTCGTGGCCGGTCGGCTTGTAGATAATGGAAAGAATGCGCCCGCCAAATTCGGGGACGAGCGTTACTTTCAGATAACGGTTCTCGAGCACGTAGGTCTTGAACGTGCGATCGACGATGGCCGTCTTGTCGAGCGACCCGCTGACGAATCCGTTCTCCGCAGAGGTCGCGTATTTGACCGTGCTCCACGAAATCGTCGACTCGCTGAGAGACACGCTGTCGGGCACCGGCGACGCCGCATGCACGACGGCATTAAACGCAAAGGTCGCCGAAAGAACCGCAAACGCGAAGCTGATACGGCGATGCGAGGGATAATGAATTGCCATTTGCGACGCCTTCGAACGAGCCCGAGCGGCAATCTAGCGCGTAGGATGGGTGGAGCGAAGCGATACCCATCATGCAGGGGTTCGCGAAAGATGATGGGTTTCGCTGCGCTCTACCCATCCTACAGTCAAACCACCGGCTTCACGCCCGGCAGCGCCGTCACCAGATCGCGGAACGCAGCGCCGCGGATTTCGAAGTTGCGGTACTGGTCGAACGAGGCGCAGGCGGGTGACAGCAGCACCACGGGATCGACGAACTCCGACGCCTCTGCGTCACGCGCGGCGCTGGCCACGGCAACATCGAGCGTCTCCGAAATCTCGTGCGGCACGCGTTCACCCAGGGTTCCCGCAAACTCCTGTGCGGCCTCGCCGATCAGATAGGCTTTGCGGATGCGCGGGAAATATTCTGACAGGCCGGTGATGCCGCCCTGCTTCGGCTTGCCGCCGGCGATCCAGAAGATGTCGGCGAAGGACGATAGCGCATGCGCGGCGGCGTCGGCATTGGTGCCCTTGGAGTCGTTGACGAACAGCACGTTGCCGCGGCGGCCGACCTGCTCCATGCGGTGCGCGAGCCCGGGAAAGCTGCGCAGGCCGTTTTGCAGGGTGTCGGTCGAGATGCCCATCGCCAGCGCGCAGGCCGAAGCGCAAGCTGCGTTCTGTGCATTGTGCAGGCCGCGCAGCGAACCGATGCCGCCCAGCCTTGCGATCTCGCTGCGCGCGCCACCCGCCGCCTGCACGATGGTTTCGCGCTCGACATAGACGCCATCGGGCAGCGGGTTCCTCACGGAGATCCGCACCACGCGCTTGCCGGCCTGATCGAGCCGGTCGGCGATGTTGCGGCACCAGCCGTCATCGACGCCGACAATACTCGTGCCCTGCGGCTGCACGCCAGCGACCAGCCGCGCTTTCACGGCGGCGTAATGCTCCAGCGTGCCGTGGCGATCGATATGGTCTTCGCTGATATTAAGGAGAATGCCGACGGAAGGATCGAGCGACGGCGCCAGATCGATCTGGTAGGACGACATCTCGACCACATGCACGCGTCCCATCCGCGGCGGCTCCAGCGACAGGATCGCCGTGCCGATATTGCCGCCCATCTGGGCGTCATAGCCGGCGACCTTCATTAGATGCGCGATCAGGGCCGTGGTGGTCGACTTGCCGTTGGTGCCGGTGATGGCGATAAACGGCGCGTCCGGCGCATGACGGCGGCGCTCGCGGCAGAACAATTCGACGTCGCCGATCACTTCAGTGCCGGCCTGCCGCGCCATCAGCACGGACCAGTGCGGCGCCGGATGGGTGAGCGGCGCGCCGGGCGTCAAAATCAGCGCGGCAAAATTCGACCACGACACCGTGCGCAGATCGGCGGTGGTGAAGCCGGCCTGGGCTGCCTTTGCGATATTGTCGGCACTATCGTCGCCTGCAATCACTTCCGCGCCGCCGACCTTCAGCGCGTGGCAGCTCGCAAGGCCCGAACCGCCGAGACCGAAGACGGCGACCGTCTTGCCTGCAAAGGAGGTGACGGGGATCATAACGCCTCCACGGTCATTCCGGGGCGTGCGAAGCACGAACCCGGAATCTCGAGATTCCGGATTGCCGCTGCGCGGCCTCCGGAATGACGGCCGTAGAAATGCACGATCATCAGCGCAGCTTCAGCGTGGAGAGGCCGGCCAGTGCCAGCATCACCGAAATGATCCAGAACCGGATCACGATCTGCGGCTCGGTCCAGCCCTTCTGCTCGAAATGGTGATGCAGCGGCGCCATCCGGAACACGCGTTTTCCGGTCAGCTTGAACGATGCCACCTGCACGATCACGGAGACGGCTTCCAGCACGAACAACCCACCGATCACGGCGAGCACGATCTCATGCTTTACTGCGACCGCAGTGGCGCCGAGCATGCCACCGAGCGCGAGCGAGCCGGTATCGCCCATGAAGATCGAGGCCGGCGGTGCATTGAACCAGAGGAATCCGAGGCCGGCGCCGAGCACCGCGCCGCAGAGCACCGCGAGCTCACCGGTTCCGGCAACGTACCTGATCTGCAGATAGTCGGAGAAGACCGCGTTGCCGGTCAGATACGAGATCATGCCGAAGCTGGCGGCGGCGATCATGACAGGCACGATCGCAAGCCCGTCGAGACCATCGGTCAGATTGACCGCGTTACCGGCGCCGACGATCACGAACGCGCCGAAGATGATGAAGAACCAACCGAAATTGATCACCACGTCTTTCAGGAAGGGTATCGCAAGCGAGGTCGAGGTTGCGTCGCGGCCGAGCCGCACCAGCGCGTAGCAGGCCGCGAGCGCAATCACCGCTTCGATCAGGAGCCGCAGCTTGCCGGCAAAGCCACTATGGCTCTGTTTAGTCACCTTCAAATAGTCGTCGTAAAATCCGACGAAGCCGAAGCCGAGCGTCACCGCCAGCACGATCCAGACGTAGGGGTTGAGCGGATTGGCCCATAACAGCGTCGCCACCACGAGGCCCGACAGGATCATCAGCCCGCCCATCGTCGGCGTGCCCTTCTTGGAGATCAGGTGCGATTGCGGGCCATCGGTGCGGATCGGTTGGCCTTTGCCTTGCCTCAGCCGCAGATGATCGATGATCCAGGGCCCGAACAGGAATACGAACAGCGCGCCCGTCACCATCGCCCCGCCGGTGCGGAAAGTGATGTAGCGAAACACGTTGAACGCGCCGCGGAAGATACCAAAACCGGGAACGGTGTTGGAAAGCTCGATCAGCCAGTAAAACATTCAGGTAGGCCCTATCACGCGGCTTGGTTGCGCCGTCCTTAACGGGAAGCGCTCCGGGAGCGCGTTCGTTCCGGGAACGCCTTGATAATCGTTTTCATCCTCAAACCAAGCAAATCTTGCTCAGGCATGGGGTATTGACGAATCGCGTCTGGCGGAAACAACAGCCGTCAAGTGCGGCCAGTTTACGCCTTTGCCTGCAAGGCGGCCAGCAGCCTTGGCACAAACTTGTTCACCCAGAACATCTTTTTGCTGCCCTTGACGACCACCACGTCCCCGTCCCGCAGCAATGCGGCGATTTGTTGGGGATCGAGCGTAGCCGGGTCTTCATGCCAGCCGAGCGCCCGCTCCGCCGGCACGAGATCGTATAAATGGCGCATCAGCGGGCCGACGCAGTAAATGCCGTCAATGCCGGGCAGGTCGGTCGCGAGCTTCTCGTGATAGGCAGGCGCATCAGCGCCCAATTCCAGCATGTCGCCGAGAATGGCGACGCGCCGGCCTGCCTTCACCGGCCGTGCTTTCAGGCTGCCGAGCGCGGCCACCATGCTGGCCGGGTTGCCGTTGAAACTGTCGTCGATCACGGTGACGCCATGGGCCGCCTGCTCCACGCCGCGGCCGGTCATGATGCCGACACGGCTGAGTTCTGTGGCCAGCGCCGCGGGTTCGAGCCCGGCGGCATGGATGGACGCCAGCGCAGCCAATGCGTTTTGCAGGCGATGCGGTGCGCCGGGCGTCAGGCCGAATTCGATTGGCCCGCCGTTCACCTGCGCTGTGACGTTCCAGCTCTCGCCCTGGGCCGCGTGGTTCAGCTCCCGCACATCGGATCCCTCGCCGAAGCGAACGACCCTGCCGTTCCATTCCGGCGCCTCGACATCCCCAGGCAACACCAGCACGCCGCCCTTTGGCAGACCTTGCGCGATGCTGACCTTCTCGCGCCGGATCGCTTCCAGGCTGCCGAGCTTTTCCAGATGCACCGGTTGCACGTTCACGACAAGAGCGACCGTCGGCCTGGTCAGTTCGCTGAGCCGCGCGATCTCGCCGATCTGGTTCATGCCCATTTCGACCACCCAGACGCTCGCGGCGGGACTGGCATTGCACAGCGTCAGCGGCACGCCCCAGAAATTGTTGAAACTGCTCGGACTGGCATAGGCGTTCGGGTAGGCGGCGAGGAATTCCTTGGTACTGGTCTTACCGGCGCTGCCGGTCAGGCCGATCACCGGGCCCTTGAACCGCGCCCGCGCCGCGCGCGCAAGGCCCCACAGGCCATCGATCAGCGTGTCCCCGACCACCAATTGGGGAACACTCACGCCGGCAATTCGGTGTGGAACGATCATCGCCACCGCGCCGGCCGCCTCGGCCTTTTCGGCGAATTCCCAGCCGTCGCGTGCGCTGGCGAAGCTGGAGATGAAGCCGCCGCTCGGCGTGCCGCTCAATGCCACGAACAGGCAGCCGGGTTTCACCAGACGGCTGTCCTGCGTGACGAAATCAATCGGCGTGGCGGGGTATTCGCCGGACAGCCCCAGCGCCTGCGCGACTTCGGCAATGGTCCACAATGGCGTCGTGCTCATGCCACCCTCGCCGCCAGCACGGCCGCCACCGCCTCGTGATCGCTAAAAGGCAAAACCTTGTCGCCGACGATCTGGCCGGTCTCGTGACCCTTGCCGGCGATCAAGAGCGCGTCGCCGGGCTGCAGCGCCGATATCCCGGCCCTGATCGCTTCAGCACGATCGCCGATGTCGCTGGCGCCCTTCGCCGTTGCCAGAATAGCGGCGCGGATGGCTTCCGGATTTTCGCTGCGCGGATTGTCGTCGGTGACGATGACCTGGTCGGCATTCTCGGCCGCAATCGCGCCCATGATCGGGCGCTTGCCGGCGTCACGGTCACCGCCGGCCCCGAAGATAACGACAAGCTTGCGTTTGGCGTAGGGCCGCAGCGCCTGCAGCGCCTTCGCCAGCGCGTCCGGCTTGTGCGCATAATCGACAAAGATCGGCGCGCCATTGTGCTCGCCGACCCGCTCCAGCCGCCCCTTGGCGCCTTCGAGATGGTCGAGCGTAGCGAACACCTCGGCCGGCTCGCTGCCGGTGCCGATCGCGAGCCCGGCGGCAACCAGCGCGTTCTCGATCTGGAATTCGCCGACCAGCGGCAACTTGACGGTGTAACTGCGCCCGCGATGCGCCAGTGCAAGGTTCTGGGCATATCCTTCGACCATCGCACCAACGAGGCGGATGCCTTCACCCTCGCCATCCGCGTTGCGGCCGACGTCGATGATCCGCAGGGATCGTAACCTCGCCGCGTCAATCACCTCCGGCGAGCAATCATGATCGGCCGAGATCACCGCCACGCCGCCTGGCGCAACGAGATCGCGGAACAGCCGCAGCTTGGCGGCGAGGTAGTGCGCGACATCGGGATGATAATCCATGTGGTCGCGCGTGAGATTGGTGAAGCCGCCGGCGGCGATGCGTACGCCGTCGAGCCTGAACTGGTCGAGCCCGTGCGAGGATGCCTCGAAGGCCAGATGCGTGACGCCCTCGCCCGCGATCTCGTCGAGCTGCCTGTGAAGCGCGATCGGGTCCGGCGTCGTCAGCGAGCCGTAGACCGTGCGCTTTGGCGAAACGAGGCCGATGGTGCCGATGCTGGCGGAAGCGTGGCCGAGCCGTTCCCAGATCTGGCGCGTGAACGCGGCGACCGAGGTCTTGCCGCTGGTCCCGGTCACCGCCGCGATGGTCGCGGGCTGCCGCGGATAGAATCGCGCCGCGGCCAGCGCCAGCGCCCGGCGCGAATTTAGCGTGACGATGAACGGCACGCGGCGGTCCGGCGAAGCGCGGTCACCTGCTACTGCAACCGCGCCCGCGTTTATCGCCGCATCGATAAACCGGGAACCGTCGGTCTTGCTGCCGGCGAGCGCAAAGAACAGGTCGCCCGGCTTCACCGCGCGGCTGTCGACGCTAAGACCTTTCACATCGACAGCTTCCGCCTGCGGCTCGATCGCAGCGTCATCGCTGAAGAGTTCGCGAAGTTTCATAGTGCTCCAGTCCGGCCCGGCGCGCAGCGCGGCGCGCGTAACATACGCCTTACTGGGTTGTCTTCGATGCCGCAAGAATAAGGCGGTCGGACGGCGGCAGGTCGAAGCGCGGCTCGATGCCCAGCAGCGGGCCGATGCGGGCAATCACCTTGCCGCCGGTCGGCACCGCGTTCCAGCCCGAGGTGATGAAGCCATGGGTTTCCGGCAGCGCCTTCGGCTCGTCCAGCATGACCAGCAACTGGTACTGCGGATTGTCGGCCGGAATGATCGCCGTGAACGAGTTGAGCACCTGCTTCCTGGAATAGCGACCGTTGACGACCTTTTCCGAGGTGCCGGTCTTGCCGCCGATATAATAGCCCTTCACGTCGGCCTTCTTGGCGGTTCCGATCTCGGCGTTCAGCCGCATCAGATAGCGCATCTTGTCGGAGGTTTCGGTTCTGAGCACCTTCTTGGCGATCGCCCTCGCTTCCTCTTCCGACCGCTTGAGGAAGGTCGGGGGAATCAGGAGACCGCCATTGATGCAGGCGTTAATGCCCATCACCGCCTGCAGAGGCGCCACCGCGATGCCATGACCGAAAGCCGCCGTGATGGTGTTGAGTTCGGTCCAGCGCTTCGGCACGATCGGCGAGGCGCTTTCCGGCAGTTCGGTGCGCAACCGGTCCATCTGGCCGAGCTTCTTCAGGAACGCCTTGTGCGCCTCGACGCCCTGCGCAAGCGCGATCTTGGCCGCGCCGACGTTCGAGGAGAACGTAAACACTTCCGACAGCGTGATCGCGCGGCCGACCGGATGGGTGTCGTGAATGGTGAACTTGCCGAACTTCAGCGCCCCGCGCCCGTCATAGAGCGTGTTGAGGTTGGCCTTGCCGGAATCCAGCGCCATCGCCAGCGTCAGCGCCTTGAAGGTCGAGCCCATCTCGAACACGCCGGTGGTCAGGCGGTTGATGCGCTCGGGATCGTGCGCCTCCTTCGGATTGTTCGGATCGAAATCCGGCAGCGACACCAGGGCCACGATCTCGCCGGTCCGGACGTTGGAGACGAGGCCGGAAGCCGCCTTCGCCTTGTATTTTTCCTTCGCCTTCAAGAGTTCGTCGCGAAGCGCGTGCTCGACGCGCAGGTCGATCGACAGTTCCACCGGCTTCTGCAGCCGATCGGTGGCGAAACCCGCGCGGTGCAAATCGGCCAGACCGTTATTGTCCAGCCACTTCTCCATCCCGGCGATGCCCGCGTTGTCGATGTTGACGAGGCCGATCAGATGCGCCACCGCGGCGCCGGTCGGATAGACGCGCTTGTTCTCGCGCAGGAATCCGATGCCGGGAATGCCGAGCTTGTGAATGTCGTGCTGCTGTTTTGGCGTGATCTCGCGCTTCAGCCACACAAATCCCTTGCGCGACGACAGGCGCGTGCGCGCCTCCGCGGTGTCGAGGTCTGGCAGCGCCGCGGTCAGGAGCTCGATTGCCTCGTCCTTGTCGATGATGCGCCTGGGCTCGCCGAACAGGCTCGGCGCCTTGACGTCGGTCGCCAGCACCTCGCCGTTGCGATCGACGATATCCGGCCGCGCGGTCGCAATCGCGTCCTGCGAGGCGGTGCGGCGCGCGCCGTGGCTGTCGGCGCCGACCGCGAACATCACCAGACGTCCGGCCAGCACCGCATAGATCGCCGCAAACAGCAGGATCGCAAGCCCCACGCGGGCCCGCGCCTTGGCGGCGCGGTCGACGTCGCGCCCGTAGAGCAGGCTGCGGATCAACCGCTGCCGCCACGGTTCCGCGGGCCTCCTGAGGTTGGCAAGCGCGCGGCCTGTCATTGCTGATCTCCCGGCTTGGGCACGGACCCGGTTGTCGGCGGTGCTTCGGCGGCCGCCTCGATGGTGTTGATCATCGCGCCAATCGGATCGGGCGCGCCGGGCCTCGCAAAGGCCGGCGGCCGCTCCGGCAGATTCCTCAACTGATCATACTGCGTGGCGTTCAGCGGCTTCAGGCCGAGGTGGCGTTCGGTCAGCCCTTGCAGCCGCAGCGGCGCATCGAGCTTGGCCCATTCCGCACGCAGCGCCGCGATGGCGTCGCGCTGCTCGCGGATCTCGGCGTTGAGCCGCAGCACACGCTCGACACGCGAGGTCGATTCCATCTTGATCCGGTAGACGTAAGCCGCCGCGAACACCAGAACGCCGATGACGAGGAAGTGGATGATCCGCATGATCAGCCTCCCCTCATGACATCGGCGAGATTGGGCCAGCCCGGCAGGCGGCCTGCGGCATGCGCGGGCGCATCCGTCCGCTCGGCAGCGCGCAGTTTCGCGGAACGCGCGCGCGGATTGGCGGCCACTTCCGCTTCACCTGGTGTGACCGGGCGTTTGGTCAGGATCTGAAAACTCGGCGGGACTCGCGCAACTTCGGGCAAGTGTCGCGATCCGCCGCCGGTCTTGCCGCGCGCATTGAAGAAATCCTTGACGATGCGGTCTTCCAGCGAATGGAACGACACGACCACAAGCCGGCCGCCGGGCTTCAACACCCGCTCGGCCGCCACCAGCGCCAGATGCAGCTCGTCGAGCTCGGCGTTGACGAAAATCCGCAAGCCCTGGAACGTGCGCGTCGCCGGATGAATCTCGTTCGGCTTGGAGCGCACCACCTTGCCGACGATATCGGCCAGCGCCTGCGTGGTCGTGATCGGCGCCTCTTTCCTCGCGGCGACGATGGCGCGCGCCACCGCGCGCGAATGGCGCTCTTCGCCGAAGATGTAGATGATGTTGGCGAGATCGGCTTCGGAGGCCTTCGCCACGACATCGGCTGCGGTCGGGCCGTCATGGCCCATCCGCATGTCGAGCGGACCGCCGAGCCGGAACGAGAAGCCGCGTTCGGCCTGATCGAGCTGCATCGAGGAAACGCCGACATCCATCACGACGCCATCCACCGCAGCGACGCCTTGCGCCGCGCAGACGTCCGCAAGGTTGGAGAATCGGTCCTCGACCAGGGTCAGCCGTCCCTCCGACTGCTCGACCAGATCGAACCCGCCGGTAATCGCTGACCGGTCGCGGTCGATGCCGATGACTCGGGTTCCCGCGACGCTAAGGATCGTGCGGCTGTAGCCGCCGGCGCCGAAGGTCGCGTCGACATAGATGCCGCCGTCTTTGGGGTTGAGCATCTCGACCGCCTCGCGGCCGAGCACCGAGACATGACGCGGCGCAGCCGGGCTCATGCGCCGTCCCCCGGCGCTTTGCAGTCGATGGTACGAAAACTGGACGCGAACGAGCCCATTGCGCCTCAAATCTCTGCGCTTCGCCGGGCTGTTCCGGCCCAACGGCCGCGACTCGGCGCGATTGCTGCCTTCTGCCCGGCCTCGCGCCCGCTCATTTCCAGACGGAATTTGCTGGGTTGCCATGGCATTTCGAGCGCGAAAGAGGGCTTCGGCCGTCCCCAACCCGGTTCGGCTCTTCACCACTTAGTAACGGCACTTAGCGTTAAGAAAGCGTTGATGGTTCGATTAAGGTTTTGCGCGCCTTTATAGACGCCGAAAAATGGTGATGCGCCCCGCACACACCCGGTCAAAATGCGTGATGGAACTCGGCCACCGGATTGCGCACGCACGAGGTAAATGAATAGTAAATGGTATTGCCACTTATAACACGATACTGCCGTTCTCCCGCCCGGTTTGGGTCCAAAAAATGGCTTCTGGTCCGTTCGCATCTGCTGGTATTGATTCGAGGCGTCAACGCGCCCTTCCCGTTCCCAGGGCCAACGCCGACATGAAGACTTTTACTCCCGATTCATCGATTGCTTCCGACGTCATCGCGTCGCCGAACTATGGCGAGCGCAACAACGGCCGCCTCGCCGATATGATCCTGCTGCACTACACTGGCATGCCGGACGTGCAAGGCGCGATTGCCCAGCTCTGCACCCCCGGCACCGACGTTTCAGCGCATTACATCGTGCTGGAAGACGGCCGCATCGTGCAATGCGTGCCGGAAGCCAAGCGCGCCTGGCACGCCGGCGTCTCCTCCTGGGCCGGCGAGGAAGACATCAATTCCTGCTCGATCGGGATCGAGATCATCAACCGCGGCCACGACTGGGGCTATCCGGACTTCCCGCTGCGCCAGATCGCCGCCGTGATCGCGCTGTGCCGCGGCATCATGCTACGCCGCAAAATTCCTTCGCATCGCGTGCTCGCGCATTCCGACGTCGCCCCGGCGCGCAAGAAGGATCCCGGAGAAAAGTTTCCGTGGCATTCGCTGGCGAATTCCGGCGTCGGACATTGGGTGCAGCCGGCGCCGATCGTGCGCGGCGAAACGCTCAAACTCGGCAGCATCAGCGACGACGTCGCAGGCCTGCAGATGGCGCTTGCCAAATACGGCTACAAAGTCCCGACCACCGGCAAGTTCGACGGCCCGACCATGGAAGTAGTTACCGCGTTCCAGCGCCACTTCCGTCCCGCGCGCGTCGACGGCATCGCCGATCATTCGACGATCAGCACGCTGCACGCGCTGCTGACGAGCCTGCCGACGGGCGCGGCGACGACGGTGGCGGCGAGGTAGTTGCACTCCCTCGCCCCGCTCTTGCGGGGTCGAGACAAGCGAAGCTTGCTCTTAGAGGGTTGGGGTGAGGGGCTCTATCCACGAGTTCTGAACGACGTGAGACCTGTACCCCTCACCCGGATTGCTCCGCAATCCGACCTCTCCCCGCAAGCGGGGCGAGGTGAAAAGCTACCCCATCTCCGCGATCCGCCGCGCATAAAATCGCCGCAGCGGCTCGAGTTGCGTCGCCGCCGTCGCCGCCTGATATGCTTGGCGCGCCGCATCGCGCCGGCCGAGCCGGCGCAGCAGATCGGCGCGAACGGCCGGCAGCAGTTCATAACCTTTCAGTCCGCCCCGCGCTTCCAACGCATTGACCAGATCAAGCGCCCGCGCCGGCCCGTCGACCATCGATATCGCCGCGGCGTGATTGAGTTCGATCACCGGCGATGGGCTGATCCGCAGCAGCACCTCATACAGGCCCGCGATCTGCGGCCAATCAGTATCTTCATAGCTTGGCGCACGCGCATGCAGCGCCGCGATGGCCGCCTGCACCGCATAGGATTGCGGCCGCCCCGGCATCCGCAACGCGTCTTCCACCAGCACCAAGCCCTCGGCGATCTGGTGCTGGTCCCACAGGCTGCGGTCCTGCTCTTCCAAGAGCACGATGTCGCCGCCGGCAGTCGCGCGGCCGGCGCGGCGGGAATCGTGCAACAGCATCAGGGCCAGCAGCCCCTTGATCTCGCCGCGCCCGGGCATCAGCGCATCGAGCAGCCTTGCCAGCCGGACCGCTTCGCGCGCCAGGTCAGGCCGCATCAGATCTTCGCCGGAGGTTGCCGCGTAGCCTTCGGTGAAGACGAGATAGATCACCGCGAGCACACCGCGCAGCCGCGGCTCCAACGCGTCGCGCTCCGGCACCTCATAAGGAATGCCGGCAAGACGAATCTTCTGCTTGGCGCGCAACAGGCGCTGCGCCATCGCGTCTTCGCTGGCGAGAAAGGCGCGCGCGACCTGCGCTGTCGTGAGCCCGCACACCGTGCGCAGCGTGAGCGCCACTTGCACTTCCGCCGCAAAGGACGGATGGCAGCAGGTGAAGATCAGCCGCAACATGTCGTCGTCGAGCACGCCATCGGCGGCCTCGCACGGCGCCGACGCATTGAGCAGGATTTCGCGCGTCAGCTCCTGCTGCTTGCCGCGAAATGCGACGTTGCGGCGAACGCGGTCGATCGCCTTATTACGCCCGACATTGACCAGCCACGCACGTGGATTGGACGGCAGGCCGGCGGCGGGCCAGCGTTCCAGCGCCACCGCAAACGCATCCTGCAACGCATCTTCCGCAAGATCGAAATCGCCGACGAGGCGGATCAGCGTGGCCAGCGCTCGCCCCACCTCGTCGCGAAAGACTTTTTCGATTTCGATGGGCGTCATGCGCCGTCAATCATAAACCATGACCGGCCGCACCTCGATCGAACCGATCGTGGCCTCGGGAATCCGCGCGGCGATCGCCAGCGCGGTGTCGAGATCCTTGGCCTCGACCAGATAATAGCCGCCAAGCTGTTCGCGGGTCTCCGCGAATGGACCATCCGTCGTCAGGGTCTTGCCGTCGCGGACGCGCACGGTGGTTGCCGTCGTGGTCGGCTGCAAGCCGTCACCGGCCTTGAAATGGCCGCTCTGGATAATGGACTGGGTGAACGCGCCGTATTCCGCCGTCTTCGCCTTCCGCGCCGCGGCGTCCATTTTGCCAAACTCGGCCTCGCTCCGATAGATCAACAACAGATACTGCATTTTGGAAACTCCTTCTTTTACCGGCTGGATCGCCGACACCCAGTCGAACGGGCCTCCAGCAAAACGACATCGTCTGGGAAATTTATTTTGGCGGTGGAGCGACCCTTTCGGGAGGGACAACTTCATACCGGAAACGTGAACAATGCCAGTGGGTATTCAGGACTGCCCGCCGGCCTCGGCGAGTTTCCGCTTCAGCTCCCGGACTTCGGCAAAGCGCTTCGTCACGTCGCGCATGACGGCCACCGTCCCTGTGACCTCCTGCAATTCATTTCGCAGCAATACGATGGTGAATTCGACCGATATCCGCCGGCCGTCTTTTGTCAGACCGGGCACCGACAACAGATCGCCGTGGCCGTAGCGGCTCGTTCCCGTCGCCATCGTATGCCGAAAGCCGGCCCAGTGCCGTGCACGCAAATTCTCAGGGATAATCAGGTCAAGCGACTGGCCGATGGTCTCCCCGGCCGGGAATCCGAAGATGCGCTCGGCGCCGGGATTCCAGAAACTGATGCGTCCATCGCGATCGGTCGCGATGATCGCGTCGGAAGCGCTGCGCAGCAGTGCTTCACCAAGGCCGGCAGGCATATTCATCGCGTGTCACCGCTACTCATCCTCAAATCGATCAGCCAACATCAAATGCCGCCATGCCGCTTCTGTCAAAATTGCACGTATGGAACCCGATTAACCATTGCGATCGCTTGACGCGGCGCGCCGGAATCCCCATTCGTAGGGTGTCAGTCGGCCGGACGGCCGCTCCCGCTACGGTCGAAAGGCTGCGGGGGAGGAAAGTCCGGGCTCCATCGACATACGGTGCCGGATAACGTCCGGCGGGGGCAACCCCAGGGAAAGTGCCACAGAGAACGAACCGCTCCGTCTCCGGACGGAGCAAGGGTGAAAAGGTGCGGTAAGAGCGCACCGCGTATCCGGCAACGGAAACGGCATGGCAAACCCCACCGGGAGCAAAACCGAATAGGGACGGCAACGCGGGTCCGTTCGCGAAAGCGATAACACCGCAGGGCAATGTCAGGCTCGCCGTCCGGGTAGGTTGCTCGAGGCCATGTGCAAACCTGGTCCCAGAGGAATGGCCGTCACGTACCATTCGCAAGAATGGTGCCCTACAGAACCCGGCTTACAGGCTGGCTGATGTTTTGAGAATGAGGGGTTCGGCGCAAGCACGCCGGACCCCTCGCCATTTCAATCAGCGCAACCCGTGGCCCGGATGGAGCGCAGCGAAATGGGCCGCTGCCAGTTTCAGATGCCGTGTCGATATGCGGAACTACTGAGCTAACCTGGTGCACAGATCCCGGATTTCGCTGCGCTCCATCCGGGCTACGCGACTGGCTGATGCCTCAGTCGCGCCCCGCCTCTTCGATCGCCTGCGCGAGCCGCGCCGGGTTGCTGAAGAACATCTCATGGCTGCCGTCGCACTCGGTCAAGCGAAACAGACCGAGACGCTCGGACAGGCGCGGATGCCATGGCAGGCCGTGAGGCAGCGCAATGTCCTGCCGGCAATTGACGTAGGACTTGCCGACCGGCAATTCCGCCAGCGCCCGCTTCAGCGCGATCTTGTCGGTAAAGGTCTTGTAGGGATGCGGGTTGAGCTTGGCAAAGGCAGACTTCGCGAGCTCAAGGTCGGCGTCGTTGATGAAGGCATCGCGCCAGATTTCGAACGGCAGCATCACGGCGTTCTTGTTCGCGGCGGCCACCGCATCGAACAGGCCGACATAGTGCGGCGGCACCATGTCGTTGAGGCACTGCCCGTCCAGCGGAACGAACGCGTTGACGTAGACGAGGCGCCTGATCCTGTCAGTCAGACGGTCGGCGACACCTGAAATCACCATTCCCCCATAGCTGTGGCCGACCAGCCTGATGTCGCGCAGATTGTTCTGTTCGATGTAAGTGGCGATCGAGACAATCGCGTGCTCGAGGCCGATCTTGTCGCGATCGTCGTTTTGGTTGTTGCCGGCAATGGTCGGGCAATGCACGATGTGCCCCTTCGTGCGCAGATGGCCGGCCACCGCTTCCATCTCGGCGCCGGAATGCCACGCGCCATGCACGAGGACGTAAAGGTCTGTCATTTCCGTCTCCCCTCATTTCGGAATCAGACCTTGATAGGGATCGCGTTGCGCCGGGGATGGCCGAATTCGGCCATCGCGATCGCCGATTTACGCCAGCGAACACGACGACTGGGCGTCAGCGCTGCCGCCTGAACGCGGCTGGCGTCATGCCAAGATATCTACGGCATTGGCGGATGAAGTGGGATGGGTCGGACAAGCCGACCCGCAGCCCGATCCCGCCGACGCTAATGCAATCGAACCGGGGTTCGCTCAGCATCCTGCGCGCGACCGCCATCCGGCAATCGTTGAGAAGCCCGCTGAACGTCAGCCCGGCGTTGTTGAGACAGCGATGCAAGGTCCGCTCGGAAACGCGCAATTGCTCTGCGACGGCTACAGCCGTCAGCCCCGGTTCGGCGTAGCGCAGCCGGATGGCGCCACTGATCTGGTCCAGAAGTTTTGCGGCGTCGCGTTGCTCCGAGGCCGAGGCCGGGATCTCGCTGCCGTAGCCAAGGGCCAGCAGGGCGCCGAGCTGGTCAATGAGAAGCTTCGCGGGTAACGGCCGATTGACCGCAAGCTCGGGTGTCAATTGACAGGCGAATGCGCTGAGCGCCGCGCCCCAGCCGGCGCGACCGTCGATGCGTTGCCCGATACGCCGCTCGGGATTGATGATCCACGATTCGACCCAGGAGATCGGCAGTTCGAGCGAAAGCGTATTCGCCGTGACCGGAAAGTTGAAATCGTAGCAGCGCCTCGAGTCCAGAAGCACAAGATCGAACGGCTGCAGGCGCGCCGAATGGCCGTTTTGCGTTGCCATCCAGTCGTTGTCGGTCTTGCAGAGAAGGTAATAGTAATTGGTCTTGCTACGCTCGACGCTCGCTTTCCTGCGATAGACGTGCTGGCCGGTACCCTGCACCCGGTTGATGCCGATTGTGTCGAGCTGCCCGCGCTCGATGGAGCAGTCGAATCCCGGCCGAACCGGCGTCGTGATGTCCATCTCGAGAAAGCATTCGCAGACCGCGCCAATCCAGTAGTCCAAGCGCCGGGACGGCTCAACCTGACCGGTTGACCACGTCTCGATGCCTGCCGTCGTTCTGGCCGTCATGACCGCCTCCACGATCGACGTCGACCGCCGGTACCCCAGCTTGTTAGGCGCAGGTCGGAGAGTCAATCTGTTGGAGACAATTCGTAGCCCGGATGGAGCGTAGCACAATCCGGGATCTTCGAATTCGCGGCGCGCTGACCCGGGTTACGCTGCGCTACACCCGGGCTACGCGACTACGCGACGATCTTTTGCAGAAGCGCCATCCACCAGGTTATTGTTGAAGGCTTCGATTGCGATAGTACCTTCCCCGTGCCTCGTGTAAACGTCGCGGCAACATTCAACGTCATTCCGGGGCGATGCGAAGCATCGAACTGGAATGTGCGATTGCACATCCGAGAATCTCGAGATTCCGGGTTCGCATCTTCGATGCGCCCCGGAATGACAGGGGAATATTAAAGAGTGGACGTATCCACCTACGCAATCCTGCTGGCCGGCGCGCTTGCCGGTGGTTTTGTCTCCGGTCTCTCCGGCTTCGGAACGGCGCTGATGGCGCTGGGGATCTGGCTTTATATTGTGCCGCCGGCGATTGCCGTGCCGCTGGTCCTGATCTGTTCGGTCAGTTCGCAGATCTCGACGCTGCCGTCGATGTGGAAAGTGATCGACTTCAAGCTGGCCGGGCCGTTCGTGGCGGGCGGTCTTGTCGGCATGCCGATCGGCGCGTTGCTGGTGGCGCGCGCCGATCCGCAGAACTTCAAGCTCAGCGTCGGCGTTATGCTGCTGGTGTTTCCGACTGCGCTCTATTTCATCCGCAAGCCGATGGCGTTCCGCTTCGGCAGCCGCATAGCCGACACATGCGTCGGATTTGCCGGCGGCATTCTCGGCGGCCTCGCTGGTCTCTCGGGCCCGCTCCCGACCCTGTGGGCCAGCATCCGCGGCTGGACCAAGGATCAGCGCCGCGGCGTTTTTCAGGTCTTCAATGGCAGCGTGCTGGGCGCTGCGCTCTGCCTGCAGATCGCCAGCGGTTTCGTCAAGATGGACGTGTTCTGGCTGGCGATGCTGGCGATGCCCGGCACGCTGATCGGTGCGCACCTCGGCATGCGCACCTACCACGCATTGAACGACCGAAACTTCTACGACGTCGTGCTGGCGCTGCTGTTTCTGTCGGGGATCGGATTGGTGTGGAGCAGCATTGCTCCGAGATAGAAGCGCATAGCCGCCATGTGCTCCGAGTAGATTGCTGTACGCTAACCTGCAAAGCAGCTGACCAATCGCGTCATGAGTTCTCCTTCGTCGCGCGAACGTCTCGGCCTGCTGCTGGGCTTCATCGGCATGGTGATCTTCGGCGGCACGCTGCCGGCGACGCGGATCGCGGTTGCGGAAATTGATCCGATTGCACTGACCTCACTGCGCACCGCGATCGCCGGGCTATGCTCGCTGGTGCTCCTTCTTGTGTTGCGCCGCCCGTTGCCACCCCGTGCGCTGTGGGGGCAACTCGTCATTGCGATGCTCTGTGTCGCCGTCCTGTTTCCGCTGCTGATGTCGCTGGGGATGCAGACGGTCGATGCCTCGCATGGCGGCGTGGTGCTGGGGATTCTGCCGATCGCCACCGCACTGGTCGCCGTGGCTATCACCCATGAGCGGCCGAGGCCGCTGTTCTGGATCGCTTCCGTCGCCGGCGCTGCGCTGGTGATCGCGTTTTCCTTAAGGGAAGGCGGCGGCGCGTTCTCGACCGGCGATCTCCTGCTGTTTGCGGCCGTGGCCGTATCTGCGATCGGTTATGCGTTCTCCGGCCGGCTCACATCGCAGATGCCGGGCTGGGAGGTCATTAGCTGGATCCTCGTCATCGGCCTGCCGCTCTCGATCCCGGCCGCAGTGCTGACCATGCCGCACGATGTCGGCCAGATAGCCCTGAAGCCATGGCTTGGGCTGCTCTACGTTGCGCTGTTCTCGCAATGGATCGGGTTCTTCGCATGGAACGCCGGGCTGGCGATGGGCGGCATCGCGCGGGTTTCACAGGTCCAGTTGCTGCAGCCCTTCGTCACCTTTGCGCTCGCAGCGTTCTTCAACGGCGAGACCATCACGCTGCAGATCCTGCTGTTCGCCGCGGCGGTCGTGGTGACGGTTGCGATCTCGACGCGAACGCGCGCCAAGGCGGCGCCCTCACCGCCGCAACGCGATCGGAAGCCGCCTCAGTTGGCGGCATCCTGATCGATTAGCTTCGGGTGATCGGCCACCAACTCTGCCCTCATCTTTTCCGACTGGATGGCGCGGAGTAGAACCCTTGCGGTTTTCAGGTGATCCACCTGTACACACAGCTTGATGATCTGGCTCACTGAAACGTCACGCATCGAATCGTGGGAGATTTGCATCACTATTTCGAGCGCGCACTTGATGGCGGCCTGGTATCGTTGAGCGTCGTCGGCTCGCTTCTTCTCGGCATCGCGCCCGCCGGGCGCCGCCATCTTTTCCGCGATGGCGCCTGCGGAAACACAGATGTTGCGGATCTTGTGGGCCGCGCCGATATCGCCCAACGGCTGATCGTCGGCAACTTCCCAGACATCCGGCTTCCGCTCTTTCTCAAACCAGCGCATCGCGCGAGCCCCCTTGATGCCGGAAAACATATTCCGACATGGATCGGGCCCGCAACAATGCTCACCTCATTCGGCCGCCGAGATGCGGCCGAACTCGGTGGCCTGCAGCTCGAACAGCCCGCGATAGATGCCGCCGGGCCGCGCCGTCAGCGCCGCGTGCGTGCCCTGCTCGACGATCTCGCCGCGGTCGAATACCAGGATGCGGTCGAGGCTGCGCACCGTCGATAGCCGGTGGGCGATCACGATCGAGGTGCGCCCTTTCATCAGCCGCTCCATCGCCTGCTGGATCAAGCCTTCCGATTCCGAATCGAGGCTCGAGGTCGCCTCGTCCAGGATCAGAACCGGCGCATCTGCCAGGAACGCACGCGCCAGCGCGACACGCTGCCGCTCGCCGCCCGACAGCTTGACGCCGCGTTCGCCGACCAGCGTGCCGTAGCCTTTCGGCAGCCGCAGGATGAAGTCGTGCGCGTTGGCGAGCCGGGCCGCCTGCTCGATTGCAGCCATGCTGGCGCCCGGCCGGCCATAAGCGATGTTCTCGGCCAGCGTACGATGAAACAGGATCGGGTCCTGCTGCACGATTGCGATCTGGCTGCGCAGCGATTGCTGCGTGGCTAAAGCGATATCTTGATGGTCGATCAGGATCTTGCCGCCGCTGACGTCGTAGAGCCGTTGCACCAGCTTGACGAAGGTGGTCTTGCCGGAGCCGGAACGGCCGACCAGGCCGACCCGCTCGCCGGCGCGGATCTCTACCGACAGGCCGCCATACAACGGCGCGCGATGGCCGCCGTAGTGGAACGTCACGTCGTCGAACACGATGCGGCCGCCCTGGATGTCGATCGGCTTCGCATCAGGCGCGTCCGCAATGCCGATCGGCTCGCCATGGATCGCGACCAGCTCCTCCATGTCGTTCACCGAACGCTGCAGGTTATTGATGTGCATGCCGACGTCGCGCAGATACGCGTGGATGATGTAGTAGCTGGTCAGCACATAGGTGACGTCGCCCGGCGTGGCGCGACCCGCGATCCACAGCAGGATCGCCCCGCCGATCACGGAAGCGCGAAAGCACAGCAGCACCGCGAGCTGCGCGGTGGAGGTGTAATTGTAGCGCAGCCAGGTTCGACGTACGCGCGTGCGCCATCGGCCAATGACGCCGGCAAGCCGCGCATCCTCGCGCGCTTCCGCGCCGAAGGATTTTACCACCGCGTTGCAGGTCAGGGCGTCCGCCAACGTGCCGCCGACTTTGGTGTCCCAGGCATTGGAGACACGCGCAGCGGGGGCGATGTAGTTCACCGAGAACGCCAGCGTCATCGACACGTAGATCACGGTGCCCACTGCGATGACCGCGCCGAGCACGGGCCAGTGCAGCCCGAGCAGGATCATCGAGCCCAGCAGCACCAGCAGCGACGGCGCCAGCGCCATCAGGATGGTGTCGTTAAGCAGGTCGAGCGCCCACATGCCGCGCGTGACCTTGCGCACGGTTGAGCCGGCAAAGCTGTTGGCGTGCCAGTCGGTCGAAAAGCGCTGCACGCGCGCAAAAGCATCGCGCGACACGTCTGACATGGTCTTCAGCGTGAACGGCACGATCGCCTGCAGGCCGGTCAGTCGCAGGATCATCGACAACAGGCCGAGCGCCACGATCCCACCGAAGGCAACGAACGCGGCATGTCGCGCCGCCGCGTCCGAAGCGCCCGAGGTCAGCGCATCGACCAGGCGGCCGGAGAAGATCGGCATGAACAGGTCGGCCGCGGTCGCGCCGAGCAGCCCGCCGGCGACGACGACGGCGCGGCCGGGCTGTTGCAGCCAGTGGCGGAACACGAACGGGATCACCACGCGAATCGCCGCGGGTCGTTTGTCTGTTTGAACGGTCATGGCCTCATCCGGCTGTGCGCAGACACACGCCGGCTCCATCTGAATTGACGCGCGGTGGCTTCAGGCCGAACGCAAGCGTCGTTGAACAATAGCGTTAAGTCGTTGGGAAGCTTTGGAGATCGGGTGTCAGACCCGATCAGGGCCGGCGGAGATCGCGCTCAGCGACGCGACCGAAATACCAGCACGAGCATCGGACGCGAGGGCGCGATCTGCGAATACATCGAAATCATGCAAATCTCCCCGGTTCGAGCGACAATGCGCTGCTTATAAATGCATCGCGGGTGATTTGCAACATGACATCAGCGTGATCGCGTGTTGCCACTCGTACTAATGGGCGTCGCCGCCAGCCACCGCTGCGGATGGCTTCTTCAGCACCAGCACGAACAGGCTCAGGCCGAAATAAAACACCGTCAGCATGAAGAAGGCATCGCCATAGCCCATCACCACCGCCTGGCGGTGCACGATCTGCGACAATTGCTTCATCGCCATCAGTGCGGAATCGCCCATGCCCTGCATGCGCTGGGTCAACATGTTGAGCGTTTCGACCGCGGTCGCGTTGCCCCAGGTGACGCGGTCGTGCAGGCGCGAGATGTGCAGATCAGTGCGCTCGTTGAGCACCTGGTTGATGACGGCAAGCCCGACCGCGCCGCCGAGGTTGCGCGTCAGGTTGAACAGCCCGGAGGCGTTCTTCACCCGCTCCGGCGCCAGCGTGCCGAGCGCGATGGTGTTGGTCGGCACTATTGCGAGCATCATGCCGACGCCGCGCAGGAGCTGCGGGATCAGCAATTCGTAGAAATCATAGTCCTTGGTGATCCACGTCATCTGGTAGGTGCCGAGCCCGAACAGGACGAGGCCGATCGCGATCAAATAGCGCATGTCGTATTTCGTCATCAGCCGCCCCACGATCGGCGCGGTGAGGAACATGGTGAGACCCGAGATGAACAAGGTCTCGCCGATCATCAGCGCGCTGTAGCCGCGGACTTCGGCCAGATAGCGCGGATAGATGTAGGTGAGACCGTAAAGGCCGACGCCGACGCAGAGCGAGATCAGGCAGCCGACGGCGAAATTGCGGTCGGTGAAGGTTCTGAGGTCGACGATCGGCTCGCGCGCGCTGAGCACGCGCCAGAAGAACGCGATCGCCGAGACCACGCAGATCGCTGCGCAGACCGCGATCGAGGTGTCTTCCAGCCACTGCGACTGCGGGCCTTCTTCCAGCACATATTCGAGCGTGCCGAGAAAGCCCGCCATGAACAGGAGGCCCCACCAGTCGAAATGCTCGAGCAGCGCAAAGTTCGGCCGGTCGAAATCGACCAGCGCCAGCACGCCGATGGTGATGCCGATGCCGGGGACGATGTTGATGAAGAACAGCCAGTGCCACGACATCATGCCGGTGATGTAGCCGCCGACGGTGGGCCCGATGGTCGGCGCCAGCGTCGCGACAAGCCCGATGATCGGACCGACGATGTGGAATTTCGAGCGCGGAAATACCGTGTAGGCGGATGCGAACACGGTGGGGATCATGCCGGCGCCGAGAAATCCCTGGATTGCGCGCCACAGGATCATCTGCTCGATGGTCGAGGCAAATCCGCAGAAGAAGCTCGCGATCGTGAAGCCGGAGGCGGAAATCGCAAACAATAGGCGGGTGCCGAACGCGCGCGACAGGAAGCCGGACAGCGGGATCGCGATTACCTCGGCGACGAGGTAAGAGGTCTGCACCCACGACACTTCGCTGGAGCTGGCCGACAGGCCGGCTTGGATCTCCGACAGCGACGCCGAGACGACCTGGATGTCCAGGATCGACATGAACATCCCGAACACCATGATGAGAAACGCAAACAGCCGCCGCGGCGGGATGCGCTCGGATGCGTCGTTCGCGGCATTCATCGCGGGAGGCGATGCGGCGGTGGCGTCGGCCATGGTCAGCTCGGCACGGGCGCCGGGCTTTCGCCCGGGCTTCAGGAACAATTACTGCGGTTGAACCATCCCGGGCGCATCGAGATCGGCCTCGCTGTCCGCGTCGGCCGCGCCCTCGCGGGTGTCGACGGTAGTGTAGACCGACATGCCGGCGCGCAGCAGGTTCTGCTTTGCGACTTCCTTCGGCACGCGAATACGAACCGGCAGCCGCTGTACGATCTTGGTGAAATTGCCGGTGGCGTTGTCCGGCGGCAGCAGCGTGAACACCGAGCCTGCCGCCGGTGAAATGCTGTCGACGACGCCGGCGAACTTGCGGTGACCGTAGGCGTCGACCGAAATCTTCACCGGCTGGCCGGGCCGGATGCGCTTGAGCTGGGTTTCCTTGTAGTTGGCGTCGATGAAGACGTCGTTGAGCGGCACCACATTGGCAAGCCGCTGCCCGGCCTGGATGAAATCACCGGCATTGACGAGGCGGTTGGAGAAGGTGCCGTCGATGGGCGCACGCACCGAGGTGAAGGCGAGGTCGCGCTCCGCCTTGGCGAGCTGGGTCTGCAATTCCGCAAGCTGCGCGCGGGCCTCGGCCTGTTGCGCTTTCGTCACCTCGACATTGTCGCGCGCGGCGTCAAAGGCCGCTTGCGCCGACCTCACCGCAGCGACGCCCTGATCGCGGCTGGCTTCAGAGACCTCGAAGGCGGCGCGCGAGGCAAAACCCTTGGTGCTCAGCGCCTGCTGGCGATCGAAGTCGAGGCCGGCGCGCTTCATCGCGGCTTCCGCGGAAGCGAGCTGCGCTTTGGTTTGCTCGACGGCGCTTTCGAGCGCCGTGACCTGACGGCCGATGCGGTCGATGGTGGCCTGTTGGGTCGCGATCTTGCTGCGCGCGGCTTCCACAGCAATCCGGTAATCGCCGTCGTCGATCCTGAAAATTACATCGCCGGCGCCAACGAGCGAATTGTCGCGAGGCAGGATTGCCGCGACATGGCCGGACACCCGGGCGCCGAGCATGGTGTTGTTGGAGCGGACATAGGCATCATCGGTCGAGACATAGAAGCGCCCGACCATGACGAAGTAGACGCCGTAACCGATCGCGGCCAGCGCGAGCAGTCCAAGCGCGCCTATCATGACGAATTTGCGCTTGCCCGATTTCGCCGCCGCTGCATCGGTGCCGGTGGATGGCGCGACTGGCCGCTCGGCGCCGGGCGACTCGGCGGGACGACGCCGGGTTTCTTCCGCGACGTTAGTCCGCAACTGGTCCGCAAGCTGGGCGCCGGCCTCGGGCGCAGCTTCATCGTTCGCCGTTTCCGATCCGGCGCGAACGATGCGTGCGGCCTGGTCTCTCGCTGCGGCCATTGCCGGCCTCCCCCACTCCGAACGTCACGATGCTGGTGAGGCCAGGAAACCGGCCGCATTGCCACACTGATCGAAAACTACCATTGACCGAACGGTTCGGTCAAGATACATTGCTACGATAGGACCATAACGCGAGAAGAGCTTCCTGTCCTATCGCGGGTTGAATTCTCGCGCGAGAAGATAAACCAATGGTTGCATCAACGACAAACACCATTCATCCCTTCGGCGAGGAGGACAGTTCGAAGCGCCGGCAGATTTTGGACGGCGCGCGAAAGGTGTTCATGGATCTGGGCTTTGACGGCGCGAGCATGAACGAGATCGCGCGCGCCGCCGGCGTCTCCAAGGGCACACTCTACGTCTACTTCGCCGACAAGAGCCGGCTGTTCGAGGCCATCGTCGAGGACGAAGCGCTCGAAAAGGGCAAGATCGCCTACAATCTCGATCCCCGGCGCGATGTCGAAACGACGCTGCGGGAATTCGGCCAAACCTACATCGGATCGATCTGCCGGCCAGGCGGCGGATCGTCAATCCGCACGGTGATGGCGATCGCGGAGCGGATGCCGGAGGTCGGACGCCAGTTCTACGAGAACGTACTGGCGAAGACGATCAACGGTCTTGCTGAATATCTGCGGGCCCATGTCGGGACGGACGATCTTGCGATCGATGACTGTGGATTAGCCGCCGCGCAATTCCTGCAGATGTGTCAGGCGACGCTGTTTCTGCCGTTCGTGTTTCAGGCAGAGCCGGCGCCATCGGCGGAGCGCATCGCGCATGTAGTCGACAGCGCGACGCGGATGTTTCTGGCGACATATCGGGCGAAGCCGGCCTAAGATCGGCTTCGCCTTTTCCGGACCAACCTAGAACCTGTACGTCGCGCTCCCCAGCACGGTGCGGCCGATGCCGAAGAAGCAATCGCCGCGGGAAAGACACGTGGTGACATGACGCTTGTCGGCAAGGTTGCTGGCGTTGACCTGAAACCGCCACGGCCCGGTCTCGTAACGGATCATCGCATCGAACAGGGTGTAATCAGGCGTGCGGAGCGTGTCGGTGCCGTCCCAGGATTCGCCGATGTAGCGCACGCCGCCGCCGATCGTGACACCCGGCAGGCCGAGCGCGGTGAGACGGTACTTCGCCCATAGCGAGGCCTGATGATCGGGAACGGCTTCGACACGCTTGCCGGCATTGTCGCCGCTTTCAATCACTGCGTTGAGATAGGAATAGGCGCCAATCAGATCGAGGTCCGGGGTCACACGGCTGATCACTTCGAGCTCGGCGCCGCGAATCCGCACCTGGCCGGTCTGGACCGAGAACACGGAGCCGCCGGGATCGCTCGCCAGCCGGTTCTTCTCGGTGGTGTCGAAGATCGCACCGTTGATCGCCGTGCCGGGCATTGGATTGTACTTGAATCCGAGTTCCACAATTTCGCCCTGCTGCGCCTTGCAGGTACCGCCAACGCAAGCGGAGCCGAAGACCGGCGTGAACGACTGTGCATAAGTGACGTAGGGCGTCAGCCCGAACGGCAGTTCGTACATCAATCCCGCGCGGCCGGTGGTCGCCTTGGTGTCCTCACTCGGCGATCCCTGCACATTGTTGCCGACGAAATCCTGACGAACGCCGAGAACAGCGAGCCACGGTCCGAGCCGCATCTGGTCCTGCGCGTAAAGCCCGAGCTGGCTTTGCCGCAGGTCAGGCTCGGGCGAAAGCACCGGTGGGGTCAGAGCCGTATAAACCGGAGCGTAGAGGTCGAACGGCGTGGTGTCGTAGCCGGAGCCGGATCGCGCGCGCTCCTTGAGAACGCGGTAGTCGAGGCCGACCAGCGCCTTATGGAGCACCGGGCCGGTGCCGAATTTCAGCTCGACGTTGCTGTCCGAGGTCAAACTGTCCTTGCTGGTTTCGCGGCTGTAGATAAAGCGCTCCACGGTACGCCGCGTCGGATCGAGAAATGGAAAATTCGGATTCGGCGGATCGTACGGATCGCCATAGACGTTCGGATAGGCCGACCGATAGATGCCTTCGACATGCGCGAAGCGAACGTTCTGCCGGATCTTCACGGCGTTGTTGAAGCTATGCTCGAATAGGCTGGAGACCGCGCCGGTCTCGGTCTGGTACTTCTCGAAGTTCGGATCGCTGGCAAAGCGCCGCACCGGGATCAGGCCGTTCGGCCCCGGATACAGCGTGCCCTCATGCGGCAGAAATGCCGTGGACACGCCGGTGTTGTCCTTCTGATAGGTGCCGAGCACGGTCCAGCTCGTGTTGTTGGTCGGCCGCCAGGTCAGCGATGGCGCCAGCACTATGCGATCATCAGGCACGTAATCGGTCTGCGTATTGCTGTCGCGGAACACGCCGATGAAGCGATAGAGCCACTCGCCGTCCTTGGTCAGCTTGCCGGTCGAGTCGAGCTGCACCTGCTTGCGGTTGAAGCTGCCAAACTGCACGCCGATCTCGTTGAAGGCCTCCACCTGCGGACGTTTCGAGATCAGGTTCAACAGGCCCGCCGTCGAGGTGTCGCCATAGAGCACCGATGATGGGCCGCGCAGCACCTCGATGCGCTCGAGCGTAAAGGGATCGGGCCGCCATTCGTTGAACTGCCACGTGTTCACAACGCGTGTGCCGTCGAGATAGATGTTCGGGTCCTGGCCGCGAATGCGCGGATAGTCGCCGCGCGAATCCGGGCCATAGGCGTCGGCGAACACGCCGGGCACGTAGCGCAGCGACTCCTGCACGGTGAGCGCGCCCTGGTCGGTGACGCGGTCGGCGGTGACCACCGTGATCGATTGCGGGGTTTCCCGCAGCGGCGTGTCGGTCTTGGTGCCGGTGCCGCTCTGGCCCGCGAGATAACCGCGCACCGGGCCGGTCCCCGTTTCCGCGCGCGTGCCGGCTGCAGCCGCGGCATCCGAAGTCACCGCCCCTCGCTGGGCCGTGCGACGGCTCGCCGTCGACACGGCTTGCCGTCTGGATGCGGGACGCGACTGCGCGGCCTGCGGACGTGAGGGCTGGTCGACGACGACAGCCGGCAATTCTCGCGCGGACGATTGTGCTTCCGCCGGCGTCACATCGATCATCGCGGCGAGCATCGGCAGCGCGGCGCCGAGCCATCCCGCGGTCTTCAAACTTGCAGTCATTTCCAGTCCTCATCGCTTCGCGCGGGACCAGTAACAAGCGCGATCACTGCGATGAAGTGCGTAAAGGATACAGCGGCGCGTCAATCACGCGTTTAGAATTAGTATTGCTCCAAATGACTTGAGCAGCGGCCATCAAACAGAAGTTTAGAACTAGTATTGGTCTAAGCGCACCACACCACAGTTGTAGTGGCGTGCGACGCGTGATTTCGCGCGAGTACGGTCGCACAGATCAACACAGTCAAACAGAGACACACCTCGCACTACGAGATCGCGCGCTACGGCACGCTCATCGCATGGGTAGAAGAGCTCGGCCATGACGACGTGGTTCGCTTCCTGACAACGAACCTCAACGAAGAGAAAGCGGCGAACACCAAGCTCAACACCGTAGCGCTTCCCAAGGGCGTCAACAGGAACTCCGTTGCAGCGGCCAGTTGTCTGACCCGGCGGGGAGGCTGGGATGATATCTTTAAAAGGCGCTCTTCTTTGGCTGGTCGGCGGTGCACTGCCGATCATCATTCTGATCGCGCTGTTCCTGCATCCCGGCTAATGCCCGGCATCGGGTCAAAATCCGCCAGGACCTGATCTCAGATTCGTTATTTGACATTTCTTTCTATTTTGTCAAAATCGCCAAATGGGCCCGCGTACCCGCATTCTCGATGCTGCGATGCTGGTGTTCCGCCGGCAGGGTTTCCGGCGCTCGTCGATCGAGCAGGCCGCGGACGCCGCCGGCCTGACGCGGCAGGCGCTCTATCATCATTTCAAATCCAAGGAAGCGCTGTTCCGCGCCGTCATCGAACGGCTGCATGAGGAGGCGCTTGCCGCCGAAATCGCGGCGGCCGGTACAGCCGAGAAGGCCGGCGGCAGCCTCGCCGATATTGTCGTCGCGTCCGTCTCCGCCAAGCTCGGACAGTTGGCCGCTTCGCTCGACGGCTCACCGCATGTCGAGGAGCTGTTCTCTGAGCACCTCCTGCAGGCCCGCGACCTCTACCAGAAATATGCCACGGCCTATGCGGAGCAACTCGCCGCGACGATCACGCGCGTCTGCCGCAAACAAGACCTCGTTCTCAACGCCGGCATGACGCCGCGCGATCTGGCGCGATGCATCGAGATGGCGGTCAACGGCACTAAATCCGCCTACCCGGCGATGCAGCCGGCCGGCGCCTTCCTGAAGGATCTGGAAATCATGCTGCGCACGCTGATCGCCGGCGCCGTTGGCCCCGCGAACAAGCCGCGCGCGGCCATAGTGAAACCAGCCAAAAAATCCACACGTAAACCTGGAGATCGCAGATGAGCACCATGACGATCAACGGCAAGCTCGCTCCCCTCCCCGACGATCCCGATGCGCTGCTGGTCGACGTCGTACGCGACGCGCTCGACCTCACCGGCACCAAGCTGGTCTGCGGGGCTGGCGTCTGCGGCGCCTGCACAGTGCTGGTCGAAGGCGAGCCCGCCGTGAGCTGCCTGATGCCGGCAGGGTCGGCCGCGAACAGGAACGTGACGACGGTCGAAGGCATCGGCGCTGCAAAACTGCACCCGGTGCAGAAGGCGTTCATGGCGCACGACGCCCTGCAATGCGGCTTCTGCACGCCGGGCTTCATCGTCGAAGCCGCGGCGTTTCACGATTCTTGGCGCGCGGCAAAGGGAACGGCCGTGCCGGCGCGCGAGGAAATCGGCGCCGCATTGTCGGGCCATCTCTGCCGCTGCGGCGCCTATGACGGCATCTTCCGTGCCGTGGCGGATGCCTGCGCCGGACGTTTCGACGGCGATGAGTTCGTTCCGCCGCGCATGGAAGCGCGCGACAAGGTGACGGGATCGGCGAAGTATACCGTCGACATCCATCATGACGGCCAACTCGAAGGCGTGATCCTGCGCTCGCCGTTCGCCCATGCGCGCGTCAATGAGCTCGATCTGGCACCGGCGCGCGCGATCCCAGGCGTGAGCGCAGCGATCTCGCTGCTCGGCGACGATCGCATCGTCCGCTTCGTCGGCGAACCCATCGCAGCCGTCGCGGCCAGAGACCGCAAGACTGCGCTGGCCGCGATCGCCGCCATCAAGGTCACGAGCGAGCGGCTGCCATCGGTGATCGGGCTCGATGAAGCGCGCAAGGCGGATGCGCCCGTGGTGTTCGAAAAATCCGCGCGCAAGAAGGCCGGCGACGTCTCCGAAGGCGGCGGTGCGCCGGCCTCCTGGAAAGGCAATGTCCGCGGACCGTCGGCGGCTTTTTCCAAGAAACCGAAGAAGGTGCGGAGCTGGGTCGAGGGCGCGCGCGCGGCGAACAATCCGTTGCTGGTGGAGGGCACCTTCCGCACCGGCACGCAACAGCATGCCTGCCTCGAGCCGCACGCGGCGGTCGCGCGTTTCGATGGCGACCGACTCACCGTGCATGTTTCGACGCAGGCAGTGTTTCATCTGATGGAGCTGATCGCGAAACGCTACAAGCTCGGCCACGACAAGGTGCGTGTGATTGCCGACCATGTCGGCGGCGGTTTTGGTTCGAAGGCTGCGCTCGGCGTGGAAACGACCACCGCGATCGAATTGGCGCGCGAGGCCAAGGCGCCGGTCAGGATCGCCTATGACCGGCACGAGGAGCTTTCGGTCACCGGCTATCGGCCGGCGGCGGAGATGAAGATCGCGCTGCTGCCGTCCGACCAGGGCGAATTGAAAGCGCTGTCGCTGACTGCCCACGCCGATACGGGCGCGGCGACGAATTCCACTATCGCCGCGCTGGCGCGCCTGATTTATCCGGCGGAAGGAAAAGAGCTCGCCGATTTCGACGTCATCAGCAATTTGCCGGCCGGTGCACCGTTCCGCGGCCCCGGCGGACCGCCGATGGCCTTCGCCTTGGAACAGGCGATCGACGAGGCCGCGCTGCGCATGAATGTCGATCCGATTGCGCTGCGTAAACGCTGGGATCCCGATCCCAACCGCCAGCGGCTCTACGATTGGGCCTCAAGCCTTGACGTCTGGCGCAACCGGAAACCGATAGCCGCGCAGAGCGGCCGCTATCGCCGCGGCGTCGGCGTCGCCACCGGTTACTGGCTTTATCTGTGGCAACCCGGTTCGAAGGTCGAGGTCGCCGTGAAGGGCGGACGCCTCGTCGCCAGCACCGCGACCCAGGACATCGGCACTGGCACCCGCACCGTGATCGCCAATACGGTCGCGCGCGAATTCGGGCTGGAGCCGCATGAGATCGACGTCAGGATCGGCGATTCGAAATTGCCGGAGGGACCGGGCTCGGGCGGCAGCCGGGTCACGGCTTCGGTGATCCCGCCGATGCTGCTCGCGATAGAGAAGCTGAAAGCTGCGATCCAGCAAAATGCAAAACGGCAGCCGGCCCCCGGCTCCAACGCGCCATGGCGTGAATGGCTCGCGGCGTCGCCCGACCTCTCCGTATCAGGCGTGCGGCCGGAAGACTCCAGGCAGATGGCGCCGGGAATCGAGTCGCCGCTCAGGCAGGCCGGCTTCATGGGCTGGATCTTCGGCTGGATGATGCGGCGCTTTTCCAACCTTGTGATCGGCGCCGGCATGCCGAGTTCGGTGCAGGTTATCGAGGTCGAAGTCGATACCTGGCTCGGCCATGTCCGCGTCGTCAACGTTCACACCGGCATTGCGGTCGGCAAGATCGTGGCGCCGGCGCTGGCGCACAGCCAGGCGGCCGGCGCTGTCATTCAGGGCATCGGCTACGCGCTCTATGAGGCACGCGAAGTCGATTCCCGCACCGGCGATGTGCTCAGCGGCGGCATGGAGGATTATCGCATTCCCGGAATCGCCGACACGCCTGTCATCGATGTGCATTTCGACCAGGCTGGATTCGATCACGTGCTCGGCGGCAGCGTCGGCATCGGTGAGGTCGCAACCGTGCCTACCTCGCCGGCAGTCGCCAACGCGATTCTCAACGCCACCGGCGTTCGGCTGACCGACCTGCCGATACGTCCCGACCGTCTCGTCGCCGCACTCAAAGGGAGGGCCGCCGCATGACACCGACAGCCATGACCGCCACGCAAGCAGGCGAATTCCGCGCCGCCGGCACCGACCTCTCCGAGCGGCGGCGCAGTGGCGTCTCGACGGGACCGCTGATCGATATATCAGCCGCACCCGACACGATCGGGATGCATTGGGGCGCCGACGGAAGTGTGCGTCTCGGCGCCTTCACCACCATTGCCGCGATCGCAGCCGATGCGCGCCTCGCTGCGGCATATCCGGGCATTGCGGCGTCCGCACAGGGTTTAGCGACGCCGCAGGTCCGCCATCTCGCCACCCTCGGCGGCAATCTCGCGCAACGTTCGCGCTGCTGGTACTACCGCAATCCGCACATCGCCTGTCTCAAGAAGGGCGGATCGGATTGTCCGGCGCGGTCAGGCAATCATCTCTATCACGTCGTCTTCGATCTCGGTCCATGCGTGGCGCCGCACCCCTCGACTATGGCGGCGGCACTGCTTGCCTATGAAGCGAAGGTAACCACCGATCGAAGAAATTCACTGACGATCGGCGATCTCCTCGGCGACGGCTCGGATGGCTCCGCCGACAACGCGCTGGAGCCGGGCGAGATGATCAAGAGCGTCACACTTGCATCACCGCTGCAAGGCGAGCGCGCGCTGTACAAGCGCGCGATCAGCCGCACCCATGCCGAATGGCCGCTGGTCGAACTCTGCGCTCGCGCGGTGATCCAGGACGGCGCGTTCCAGTTCGTCCGCCTCGCCGCCGGCGGCATCGCCCCGGTGCCGCTACGGCTCGTGGCGGTGGAAGCGACGTTGCAGGGCAAGAAAGTTTCCGCCTCTGCCATCGCGGACGCTGCATCGCAGGCGACATCGGGCGCAAAGCCATTGCCGATGACAGAATACAAGCTCGATCTGCTGAAGGGCGTTGTGCATGACTTGCTGGAGCGGCTGGCGGGGTGATAGGGCGTGGACTCATTACCGCCGGGATTGGAGAAGCCTCAGGCGTTGAAGTCTGCATGGCCGCCGGAGGACTCGCGCTGGGCTGAATAGCCCGCTGACCTCGGCCCGATCGCCTTTTGTTGTTCGGCCATCATTGCATCGAAGGCCGCATCCAATTGCGCGCGGCTATAGTTTGTCGAGGTCGTCTGACGTGGCTTCCATTCGGACTGCGCAATCGCGGTGGGCGCCTTCTCGACCGTGCCGCCCACGGCCTTCGCGATACGCTCCGCACGCCATTGCGCCAAGTCGGGCCCGCCATTCAGGCCGGGAGGATCTTGCAGATCTCCAACCTTTCCTGCGGCTTCGTTCGTCATCGCCACAGAGCCGCCGTTATAGAGTGTCGCAACGACCTTGCCGTTGACCTTGACGGTCGCATAGGTGTTTTGCGGGGCATTGTCCGGCACATCCGTGGCCAAGGCCGATTTTGCGGCTTGCATGTCCAACCACATCGCCGCCATCCGGTCGCGAAGCTCGGGGACGTCCTTGATCGAGATGGTCTTCAGTCCCGAGGTGTCGAGTTTCTTAACGGCCGAAGCCGGAATGCCGGGCTTCGTATTACCTGCTGCCGTTGCTGCGTCGGCTCCAGCCACAGGCAGCGCATCGGCCGTTGTCAATGTCGTCTTCGATGGGTGCGATTGTGTGGGACGCAAATAGCTCCTGGGATTGGCCAGACTCGTTATCATGGATACACCCCTTCCTCGGCAATTTCAGGATGAAGCAATCACCATGCCAACGCGGAAATGATTGATAAGGCGGGTCTCCTCTTCTCGGAAAGGGGCCGCAGGCCGGAAAGTCTTGCCGATAGCGGCAGGACTTTCCATGTCTGGTGGATTGTAGCCTGTAGGATGGGTTGAGCCCTTGCGAAACCCATCACTTCGCGAACGGGATTGATGGGTATCGCTTCGCTCCACCCATCCACGGAAGCCGCGGATCTAATGATCCTCGAACTCGTCTTCCTCGTTGACCTTGCTGTTGCCCCTGAACCAGCGCGAGATCGACTTCTTGGCTCCGAGCGATCCCGTCGAATATGGATCGCGTGACGCGTAAGGGTTGCGCTGGCCGGCGCGCGCGGCGACCTGATCGCCCGACACAGCAGCCGGCTGGCAGATGGTGCGGCGGGAGGGGCGGCGCATCAGGTCGACGTGAATGTGATCCTCGTGGTGGGAGTTGGAGCCCGGCGCCAGCACGGTGTTGAACTGCTGGCAGGCGGCCGCCTGCACGTCGCGCAGAAAGCCCTGCTCTTCCGGCATGCCGCGCCAGCCGCCCTTCACCGTGATGCGACGGCCGTCGGCGAGCGTGAAGGCTGCGATGTCGAGCGCGTTGCCGAACGCGTGCTCGGAAATATGCGCGTGCGAATTACCGTTCATGCCGCGGCAGGAATACGCCGAGATCTGCTTGATCTCCACGACGCGCACGCCGAACCAGCGCATCGCCGCCGGCTGCACCGAATCGGTGAGCCAGCGGTCGAGCGCCGAGACGATCGGGCACGCCAGCGTCGCCGCAGGCTTAATCGAGACCTGCCCGAAGGCGCTGACGGAATTGCCCTGCGCGGGCCCAAGCCGCGGCGCGGCCGGCGGCGTCGCCGGCGAAGGCGAATAGGACGGCCGCGGATACGGCGCAGAAGAAGGTGCCGTGTGACGGTCGCGCGGCGGATAGGACGGTGCCGCCATATAGCCGCCGTTGCGCGATGCAGGGGTGCCTTCGGGCGGCAGATCGATGTCCTCCGCTTGCGGTGCGACGCCCGGTGCAGAGAGCGAGATCGGGCCGTTCGACGGCGCGGCATAATTCGGCTGGCGGGGTGCGGGATCTTGATAGGTTCCCGGATAGCTTCCCGAATAGCTCCCTTGATAATTTTCCTGGGGCGGAGCCGCCGCCGGCGCGCGCGCGATCGGCCAGCGCGGCTGATTGCCTCCGATATTGCCGGGTGGCCGAAGGCTCTCGTCGGCAAAACCGAAGCTGGTGATGTTTTCGCCGAGCGCCGCCACTTTCAGCGGGTATTCCGCGCCGCACACGCCGGGGCCGGAGATCGGGTCGATCCGGACCAGTTCCGCGCTCTCCTTGACCGCGCCGGACTTCAGACAAGCGAGTTCGGCCTCGGTACGCCACGGTTCGCGCTCGGCGGACTGAAAAAATCCGCGGCCACAACCCGCTAGCGAGACGAGGACGAAGGAGCCGACGAGATACAAACGAACTCCGCGCGTCATCGTCCGCACGTTCAACCAATTTATTTAAGGACTCTTCAACGCGTTGATTTAACTAATTTTTTACCATGTTACCGCGCTGCACCCGCGGTGGGAAAGAGAGGGATAGACAGCAACACTGACTTTTTAGGCCGGGAACGTCTTGCTAGCCTTGGGTGTTATGTGCCGGCACGACGTGAACCCAGGGAGCTCTCCCAATGGATTTCGTAAGTCCTCTCGTCAGCAGGCTTAGTGTTGTAACCGCGTATCTTGCTATCGCTTTCGTCGGCGCCATTGTGCTCGGCGTGTTCTAGACATCCCGTCCTGACATGGACCTGCTCGCCCGGTGGCCGCGTCACCGGGCGTTTTCTTGGCCAAAGCGTTTTCGAGCGAAGTGGAGCCCGGTTCGCGTAAAACGCGTCAAAACAAAAGGCCGGAGCCCGGTTCTGATTCAATCAGAACCGATGGAGGCACTACGAGCGCTGCTCGGCAGACACCGGCCGTGAGCTAACCAGGCTGTCGGCGCGGCGCGTGATCCGGCTCCAGTTGTTGCCGGAGCAGTAGAAGCGGCCGAGCGCGCAGGCTTCGACGCGAAGCGTGTTGAGCCCCTTCATCGACATCGTGCCGTAATACGTCTCGCCGCTGTCCTGACTGTAGATGCTGCCGGTCCATTGCCTTTCCCTCTTCGGCTTCATGTTGATCAGGATCGCCTCGCCCTTCTCGTTCGACGATGAATTGAGCACATAGCCGCACAGCGCATTGCCGCACTTGGCGATCCGCACCGTCCCTTTGCCTTCGGTCTGCCAATCACCGATCGGAGAATCTGGCGGCCCTTCCTCGGCCTGATGCGAGACGCGTTCAACCTGCGGCGCAGGCTGCGCGGTCTCGACCGGTTTCGCGACCGGCGGAGGCGGCGGCCCCGGAATCGAAACTTGTTGAGCCGATGGCGGAGCGGGCGGCGGCGTTGGAGGCGCAGCGACGATTCGGGTTGTCGATGCGGCCGGCGTGTAGACGGCGGGCGGCGGAGCGGTGACGATGGTTTTAGCCGGCGCCGTGGTTGCCGGCGGTGCGGGTGGCGAAACCGTCTGTGGCGCTGATGGCGCCGGCTTCGCCGGCACGCCCGCGTCGCGATCGTCGTCATAGCGGTCGTGCTTGCGGCGCCAGTCGAGGCTTCTGGAGATCGACACCGAGGTGCACGAGGCCGAACGGCAATGCCTGGGGGATTCGATGTGCACCCGATGGCCGCCGACGCGGAATGAAATCGAACTGCCGGCATAGGCCGAAGTCGTCAGCGCTATCAGCACGGCGAGACAACAAAATCGTTTCATCGAAGCCTCCCGCAGGTGATGCGGAAAGCCTAGCCGCGGGGAGCCTCCACGGATGTGATTTGCATCACCGATTCGCTCCGGCGCTTCCGGGCGCCTTGTGATGTGCATCACGGAAGGTCGCCGCGCCCGCGCATAGGGTCTGCCCAGATTCAACGCCACGCTCACAGGCCGCTCGGGAGACTCTCATGAAGAAGCTCTACATCCTCGCCGCATTGTTGATGGCCACCACCTCGGCGCATGCCGGCGGAATTACCCTCCAGATCAATGGCGAGCGCGTTCGTGTTGAGGCGCCGCGCAACTGCAACGCCATTTCCTGCATCAAGATCACCGCGCCCGGCTATAACGGCACGCTCGGCAATATCGATCTCAAGGGCCTCGGCTCGAAGAGCAAGGACGACGATGACGTCGTCGCGGATGCGCCGGCGAAACCGGCGGCGCCCGCTCCAGCGCCGGCCCAGGCCACCGCGCCGCAGCCCGCCGCTCCCGCCACGACTACGCCCGCGCCCGCTCAAGCAACCGTCGCGGCCGCTACGCCGGCACGGACCGAAGCTGCGCCGCCCGCTCCGCCTCCGCCGCCCGCGCCGGTCGCCGCCGCGCCTGCGCCCGCGCCGCAGCCGGCTCCGGTGGCCGCAGCCACAGCCTCTGATCCGAACTCGCCCATCGGCATCTGGGCGACGGAAGAGAACAAGGGCAACGTTCGCATCGAGGAATGCGGCGCCAATCTGTGCGGCTATGCCGTCAACACCGGCGAACGGATTCTGATCAACATGAAGCCGCAGGGCAGCAAGTGGACCGGCCGGATTCGTGATCCGAGCAGCGGCCGCAACTACGACTCGACGATTGCGCTGAAGGGCACCACTACGCTCAAGGTCCAGGGCTGCGCCTTCGGCGGCATGTTCTGCGGCGGCCAGACCTGGAAGCGTGTGAGCTGACGATAACTCGCGACACGAGCTAGCGAAACAGTCGAAGCAGATTTTGAAGAAAGCCCACGTGCTCGGCCTTGTGCTCTCGCAGCACAGGCTGCGCCACTTCCGGCAACGGCACGCCTGCAACACCGTTCGCCGCGGCCAGCGCGACCGGGCCGACATGTTCGAGAAACGCGCGCTCATAGCCGCGCGACAGCCGCTCGACGGCTTCCCGAAGCGGCAGCCAGTCCACCGCCTTCACGTCGCGCATCAATTTGCGCGTGGGCTTGTGGCCGGCTTCCATGCGCCAGTAATGCACCACCTTGGAGCCGCCGCGGGAGTCATAGACCAGCGTCCCCAGAAATTCGTGCACGGAAACATCGTGCCCGGTTTCTTCCATCACCTCGCGCTCGGCCGCGGCGCGCGGCGTTTCGCCGTCGTCGAGCTTACCCTTGGGCAGGACCCATTCGTTGCGCTTGCGCAGGCGCACCACGGCGACCAGCGGCGGCTCCGCCTGCCGCAGCACAATGCCTCCAGCTGCCAGCACCGGCGTTCGCGCCATCTCTCTTCCCGCGTTTTTCGTGACTGCGAATGCAGAACGACCGCGAGCTTATAGAGACAAGGGCGATGAGAATCGAGACTAAACCTGCGGCTTACGCAACAGCGGCTCGCCCGCGCGAATTCGCGCCCCTTCCGCGACATGGCCGGCAAATTCGAAATGATCCGGCGCCAGCACGATGATGGTCGAGCCGTGCTCGAACCAGCCGAGCTCGTCGCCTTTGCTGACTTTCGCATCGCACGGAAACACCGCCGGCCCCCTGCTCTGCGCATTGAGCGTGAGATCGAGGAAATGCAGCCGGATGCTGGCGACCAGGATGGCGGCGACCGGCACCAGCGTCAGCGCCTCGCCCGATGGCAGCCGCGCCTGCAGCACCGCCCGCTCGTTCTTGCAGAACAGCCGCTCGACCCGCTTCAGCGCGATCGGATTGACGTTCCAGACGTCGCCATGGATGAACGTGACCCGTTCGATCGTGGCGTCATACGGCGCGTGAAAGCGGTGATACATGCTCGACGTCAGCCTGAGCGTCAGGAAGCGGCCGTTGCGATGGCTTTCCACCAGCGCGGGATCGCCGAGCAGATCGAGCAGCGAGTAAGGCGCACCCTTGATCTGGAACAGCTCGGTATCCGCGATTCTGCCGAACGCGCCGATGATGCCGTCGGAAGGGCTGGCCACGACGCAGGGGTCAGGATCCGCCGGCCGCAGCCCGGGGCGCAGTTCGCGCGTAAAGCAATCGTGCAGGCTCTTGAATTCGGTCTTCTTGGCTTCCGACAGATCGAGATCGGAAAACAGCCGCCAGCACCAAATCGAGAAATCGCGCACAAAAGGATTCTCGATCTTGCTGAACCAGCCCATGAAGCGCGTCAGCGCCGCCCGTGGGATACGATTGGTCAGGAGGAAGTTGAGATCCTCCTGCTGCGTGAAACGGGCGATCAGGCCCCGTATTGTCATCAATCTGTCAGCAGGATTGGCTAGCGCTTCAGGCATGGATTCGTCCCTTCCGATTCTTTCCCTGTCCGCCGCTGCGGTCGCTGGCGCCGCGGCAGTCTTCCCCAAATTGCAGGCGCGACTGGCGCTGTCGCGCGCCAAGCACCGCTCGCTGACCGGACATTCCAAAATGTCCAAGATGGTCGCGCGGCTGGTACCGCATTACGAATTCGATATCGACAACTTCTTCTGTTCCGACGGCGCGCCCGGCGACGTCGCCATGCAGCGGCAGGACGGTTTCTTCCGGCTCGCCCGCCTCTATGAAGAGCGCTATGCCAAGGGCCGGCAGATGACGGCCGACGCCGCGACGCACATCTCTGACCTGCAGTTCACCGAAACCTACCGGGTGCCATTCCAGTACAGCCGGCTGGTTCGCGAAAATCTCGGCACCGGCGCCTTCATGGAATCCTCGGCCGGCGTCACTGTCACCGACGTCGACGGCAATGTGTTCTACGACCTGACCGGCTCCTACGGCGTCAACATTTTCGGCAACGACTTCTACAAGGAGTGCATCACGGAAGCCGAAAAGCGCGCCCATGCGCTCGGCCCCGTGCTCGGCCCCTATCATCCCGTCATCACCGAGAATGTACGGCGGCTGTGCGAGATTTCGGGGCTCGACGAAGTCTCGTTCCACATGTCCGGCACCGAAGCCGTCATGCAGGCGGTGCGGCTGGCGCGCTATCATACCAAGCGTTCGCACCTGGTTCGTTTCGCCGGCGCCTATCACGGCTGGTGGGGCGACGTGCAGCCCGGCGTCGGCAACCCGGTGTCGCCGCACGAGACCTATACGCTCGCCGACATGTCGGACCGCACCCTGCATGTGCTGCGCACGCGCAAGGACATCGCCTGCGTGCTGGTTAATCCCTTGCAGGCACTGCATCCGAATGCCAACGCGCCCGGCGATTCCGCGCTCGTCGACAGTTCGCGAAAGGCAAACTTCGATCGCGCTGCTTACACCGAGTGGCTGACGAAACTGCGCGAGGTCTGCACCGCGCGCGGCATCGTACTGATCTTCGACGAAGTCTTTGTCGGCTTCCGCCTCGCCGCCGGCGGCGCGCAGGAATATTTCGGCATCCGCGCCGACATGGTGACTTACGGCAAGAGCCTTGCCGGCGGTCTTCCGGTCGGCGTGGTCTGCGGCCGCAAGGATCTGATGCGCCGCTTCCGCGACGATCGCCCCGCGGATGTCTGCTTCGCCCGCGGCACCTTCAATTCGCACCCCTACGTGATGACGGCGATGGACGAATTCCTCAGCCGCCTCGCCAGCCCCAATTTCAACGCCGTCTATCAGGGGCTCGACGAGACCTGGAACGGCCGCGCCGAGGCGCTGAACGCACGGCTGGCGGCAGACGACCTGCCCGTCCGCGTCAGCAATCTCTCCTCGATCTGGATGGTGCAATACACCGAGCCGTCCCGCTACAACTGGATGCTTCAATACTATCTGCGCGCCGAGGGGCTGGCGCTGAGCTGGGTCGGAACGGGACGGCTGATCTTCAGCCTGAACTACACCGACGCCGATTTCAGCGAAGTCGCCGACCGTTTCGTTGCGGCGACCGAAAAGATGAAGCGCGACGGCTGGTGGTGGCACGGCGCTTCCCTGACCAACAAGAACATCAAGCGGCGGATTCTGAGAGAGCTGCTGCGGAAGCGATTTGGTCGCTGAGGCTTTATCGCCTGTCGTCATGGCCGGGCAAAAGCGCGAAGCGCGTCTTCGCGCAGATGTCCCGGCCATCCACGTCTTATTAGCTGCCGACATCGCCAGGCTGGCCTCCTTCGTCATTGCGAGGAGCCACCGGGTCGCGCGAATGCGCGCCCGATGACAGGCTCCGCGACGAAGCAATCCATCTATCCCCGCACGGAGAGGTGGATTGCTTCGCTTCGCTCGCAATGACGATCTCACAACTGGTGCTTAAGAACGTGGATAGCCGGGACAAGCCCGGCCATGACGGTGGTTGATGGATCAAGTTCAACGCTTAGGCGTGCTTGACGTGCTTCTCTAGGCCGGGATCGATCAGTTCGCCCTTCATGAGAGCCAACGGCGCCTTGTAGTACAGCTTGAGATCGCTGAAGGGGTCGGTAAGGATCTTGGTCATCCAGACGAGACCCGTTTCGACGTCGCGGATGAAGAACAGGTGGACGGTGCGGAACAACAATCCGCCGATGCCGACCGCCAGCCAGACCTTGGCCACCTGACGCATGAAGTCGGCGCTCGAGGTCCAGGGCGTAAACAATCCGAACAGCGTCGGATCGAGATACAGCACCAGCGGCGACAGCGCCCAGACCGTCATCAGCACGACCTTGCGCTGCAGGTTGTAGCCGACCTTGATCTCTTCCTTGTGCTCATGGGTCGCCTGGTTGACGTGGTCGTAGCCGCGCGGCTCGAAGAAGAAGTGACCGGCCTGCCGCGTGGTCATCGACACCAGCCAGCCGACCAGCGCCGACACCACGGGATCGAAGAACAGCATCCCGTAGGCGAACAGGAAGCTCGCCGCGCTGACGAAGTGCAGCGACTGGTTGATGCGGCTGTGGTGATAGTAGCGATGGTCGTCCCAGCGCTGGGTTCGCAGTTCCTGCAGGAAATTCTTGATCATTCTCTACCCCCAAGTTCTTTCGGGTTTGACGTTTAACGAGATTCGATGTCCGGCATGTGACATCATGAAGTTGACATGTGACGGAGCGCAGCGGCGCGACGCCGCGAGACGGCAACGCTTGCGCGTCAGGCCGCCGCGGCGACGTCGGTTTTTCGAAAACGCACCAGGGAGAAATGGCCGAGCGGCGGCACCAGGCGGCGCTCGGCCAATTCCATGCCCCGCGCGCCCGCCAGCCATTGCGCGTAGCGCGACCAGGCGAACTCGGCGGTGCGGAAGCCGAGCGGACGAACCACCGGCTGCAGGCGCTGCTCGATGAAGCGGCGCATGCCGGCATCGGCGCTCACACGGGTGAGGATGATGAGTTCGCCATCCGGCCGCAGCACGCGGGCGAATTCGTCGAGCGCCTTTTCGGGGTTCGGCACCGCCGTGACGACATATTGCGCCATCACCACGTCGAACGAATCGTCGGGGAATTCAAGATTTTCGGCGTCCATCACCGCAAGCCCTTCGACGTTCTTCAAGCCGAGTTCGTCGACGCGCTTCTTCGCCTTCTGCAGCATCGCCTCCGAAATATCGGTGCCGAAGATGCGCAGATGCGGCGCATATAGCGGCAGCGAAATGCCGGTGCCGACGCCGACCTCGAGCACGCGGCCGCCGATCTTGTTGGTTGCCTGGATGGCCGCCTTGCGGCCCTTGCTGAACACGCCCCCGAACACGAGGTCGTAAACCGGTGCCCAGCGATCATAGGCCTGCTCGACCGTTTCGCGGTCGAAATCCAGGGGCCTTGTCCCGTCAAGCTTGATAATGTCTGCCATGGTTGGTTCTGCCTTCTCGTCTCACGCAACTGGTTATGATGATCGAATTTTGTGTTCAGCCCTGCACCGCGCTGGTGGCGGGCGCCCGGCGCACCGGCCGCAGCACGCGGCTCGGCTGCAGCGCCGTCAGATTGCCGATGAACTGGCGCGCGCTGTTTTCCCAGGAACGCGAAAGCGCAAAATTCCGGCAGGCCTCGCGAGACATCGTCAGCGCGCGCAAGCAAGCGCTGTGCAGATCGGTGTCAATTGCGCCGATCGGGTGATCGGCAATGACATCCTTCGGGCCGGTGACCGGGAACGCCGCGACCGGCGTTCCGCAGGCCAATGCCTCGAGCTGTACGACACCGAAGGTGTCGGTCAGGCTCGGAAACACGAAGACCTCGGCTGCAGCCAGATGCGCCGTCAGGTCCGCGCCCTTCTTCTCGCCGAGGAAAATCGCGTCCGGGTATTGTTTCGAGAGCTGCGCCCTCTGCGGGCCGTCGCCGACGACGACTTTCGACCCCGGCAGGTCGAGCGATAGAAACGCTTCGAGATTCTTTTCCACCGCGACGCGGCCCATGGTCATGAAGATCGGCCGCGGCAGATCGAGCGCCGCAGGCGTATGCGGGTTAAACAGCCCGGTGTCGACACCGCGTGTCCAGAAGCCGAGCTTCCGAAAACCCCGTGCGCCGAGTTCCTGCCGCAGCGAGTCGGTCGCGACCATGGTCGTGGAAGACGCGGCATGAAAGTGCCGCAGCACCGCATAGCCGACGCTGACGGGGAGCCCGGTGCGGACGGCGATATATTCGGGAAAGCGCGTCGTATAGGACGTGGTAAACGCCAGCTTGCGGCGTCGGCAATGGGCGCGCACCATCCAGCCGATTGGCCCCTCGGTCGCGATGTGAATAGCGTCCGGCGCCGCCTCCTCGATCCGCCGCGCAATCTCGCGCCGGTTCGGCAGCGCGATGCGCAGTCCCGGATAGGTCGGCAGCGCCATCGACGGAAATCCGTCCGGGGTGAGAAAGCTGATATCGGCGCCAAGCGCGGAGGCGCTCTTCGCCAGGGACGTCAGCGTACGGACGACGCCGTTCACCTGCGGATGCCATGCATCGGTCGCAATCAGTATCTTCATGTCCCGGGCCCGAGATTAATGATTCTCAAGTGCGACGTTGGGACATGGATATTTCAAGCGTATGACGTCATCGTTCTGTAAGGATGTTTTTAAGCTCGTCTCCACGCATTTTCATGTAACGTGACAGAACGATGTCAGACCCAAACGACAATCCTGCGCGATCCCGCCGACGGCGAAAGCGCCAGAGCTATGCGCTTTTGATCCTTGCCGCCGGCATGCTCGCGTTCTGCGTCGCTGCGGGCACGCTGTATTACGTGCTGCGGCCGACGACGCTGCGGATTGCGGTGGGGCCTGCCGGCAGCGACGACCAGAAGCTGATCCAGTTGATGGCGCAGACCTTTGCGCGCGAGGGCAGCTCGGTGCGGCTGACGCCGGTCACGACGGAAGGGGCGGTGGAGAGCATCGCGTTGTTCACCGCCGGCAAGGCCGATCTGGCGGTAGCGCGCGGCGACCTGAACCTGCCGGATAACGCCGAGTCGGTCGCCATCCTGCGCAAGAATGTCGTCGTGCTGTGGGCGCCTTCCGGCCTTCCCGCCAAGGGCTCGAAGAGGCAGCCCACGCCCAAGATCAAGAGTCTCGACGAACTCGCCGGCCACCGCGTCGGCGTGATCGGGCGGACGCAAGCCAATGTCGCGCTGTTGCGCAGTATTCTAAAAGAGTCCGGCATCAATCCCGACAAGGTCACGATCAGCCAGTTTGCCACCAACCAGATCGCCGAAATGGCACGCGATCAGTCGGTCGACGCCTTCATGGCGGTCGGCCCGCTCAAGAGCAAGATCACCGTGGATGCGATCGCGGCAACGGCGTCGGCGCGCGGCGAGCCGAAATTCCTGCCGATCGAGGTTTCCGATGCGATCGCGAAGAAAAACCCGATCTACGAATCCGAGGAGATTCCCGCCAGCATCTTCGGCTCCTCGCCGCAGCGGCCGGAAGATAAGGTCGACACCGTTGCGGTCAACCACCTGATCATCGCGCCGAAGTCGTTGTCGGACACGGCGGTCGCCGCCTTCGCACGGCAGCTCTTCACCAACCGCCAGCAGCTCGCGCGTGAACTGCCGACCGCCTCGCAGATCGAAAAGCCTGACACCGACAAGGACGCAGCATTACCGGCGCATGCGGGAGCGGCGGCCTATATCGACGGCAACGAGCGAACGTTCCTCGAAAAGTACACCGACTATATCTGGGGCGCGATCCTGATTCTCTCAGGCTTGGGGTCGGTCGGCGCCTGGTTCAAGCACTACTGGAACAGGGACGAACGCGAGGTGTATGTCGGCCATCGCGATGAGCTGCTCGACCTGATTTCCAGGGTACGCAAGGCGGAAACGCCGGAAGAGCTGGCGCAGATGCAGAACACCGCCGACGGCATATTGCGTCACGCGCTCGATTGCTATGACGACGGCGCAGTCGAGGACGGCGACCTCTCGGTGATCGGTTTGGCGCTCGAGCAATTCCACCACGCAGTCGCCGACCGCCGGACGGTGCTCAATGCCGGCGAGGCCGGAATGCCGCGAATGCGCGCCGGGTAGACCTGATTGGTTCGGCAGGCTTTTCCTCCGATCAAGTAGGTACTTCCCTCTCCCCTTGTGGGAGAGGGTGGATCGACGCCGCGAAGCGGCGGCGAGACGGGTGAGGGGTTTCTCTCCGCGGAGACAGACCCCTCATCCGTCGCGGACTGCGTCCGCGCCACCTTCTCCCACAAGGGGAGAAGGAGCGCCCCCACAGTCCCGCCGGCTGCGCGTCCGTCAACGAAACCTTAATGAAACAATTCCCTAACGCCGCGAAACCATTTTGGCGATTTCGTGCAAATGTCCTGAAACGGTTCATCGGTAGAGGTTTCCCCAACGACGCGCCGAACTGGTGCGACCAACAGGGGGACGATCATGTCCAATTCATCCAGACTGCCGCGCTTCGCGGCCGCCACCTTCGCTGCGCTGGCGATCGGCGCGACTGCATTTTCCGCACCCGCCGCCGCGGCCCCGCTGCCGCTGTTTCCGTTTTTCCTGCCGCAGATCGAAGCAGCCCTGCCACCGGTGCAGGCTGCGCCCCAGGATGAAGAAGACCGGACGGTCGAGTTGCCGGCTCGCCTGCGCCGCCAGGTCGTGAACTACGCCACCCGCGAGGCGCCGGGCACCATCATCATCGATACCCCCAACACCTATCTCTACCTCGTGCTCGGCAACGGCCAGGCGATGCGCTACGGCATCGGCATCGGCCGCGACGGCTTCACCTGGTCGGGCACGCAGACGATCACGCGCAAGGCCGAATGGCCGGCTTGGACCCCGCCCCCGCAGATGATTGCGCGCCAGCCCTATCTGCCGCGCCACATGGCGGGCGGCCCCGGCAACCCGCTCGGTGCCCGCGCGATGTATCTCGGCGGCACCATTTATCGCATCCACGGCACCAATGACCCCTCGACGATCGGAAGCCGCGTCTCCTCGGGCTGCCTCCGCCTCACCAATGAAGATGTCAAAGACCTTTATTCGCGGGTCAGCGTCGGAACCAAGGTGATCGTGCTGCCGATGACGGATCGCCGCGCCGATCTCGGCCGGACCATCCGCTAGGCCAATAAAGTTTGAACGACCCGGAACGGCCCCGGCATTCGCCGAGGCCGTTTTCTATTGACCTGAGGTCGCGGCAATGTGCAGTGGCGTCCCCCTCGCCGCCCCTGTAAAACCCCTTGGGGCGATTCAATGGGGGCCGGGGGACGATGCGTCTCAAGACAATTGCGATCGCGCTGGCGGTCCTCGTCATCTCGTTTGCCGTCAGCCTGAAGGTGATGGACTTCGTCGCGCCGCGCGCCACGAACCGCTCGCCCCCGCTCGCCGAGTTGCCGCCGCTGCCGCCGGCGCCGCGTGCATCGACAGTAATGGCTCCGATTGCGATCGCGCTCTCCGCGATCCGCGACGCGGCCGATCGCGGCGCGCCGCGCTCCTTCGCCGGCAAGGCGGACAATCCGATATCGCAGATCCTGCAGAACGCCGATATCGGCTGGACCGCCTCGCGCGGGCCGATCAGCGCGACCGGCGCGCAGGACGTGCTGTCGCTGGCGACGCCGCTGACGGGCACATTGAACGTAACCGGCTCGCTGTCGGCCAAGGCGACGGGTGCCGTCGGCGACGCGCTTGGCGGGCTGCTCGGCGGCAATGTCGCCAAGCAGATCGGCAGCGTGAACATCAAGAACCTCAACGCCAGCGCCGAGATCAAGGGCAACGTCGTCATATCAGCGCGGCCGATGATCGCCACGAACTGGCGCATCGAGCCTAACCTCGCAGGCCAGGTCAATCTCGGCGATACCAGCCTGAGCGTAGCCGGCGCGCGCGTCAACGTGCCGGCGCAGGTCAAACCGTTGATTGACCAGAATGTCGCCGAGCAGATCGCGCTGGTGCAGGCGCGCATGCGCAACGATCCGACCTTCGAACGGAACGCGCAGGCGCAATGGGCCAAGGCCTGCCGCTCGATCCCGCTGCAGGGCGCTGCCGCCGGTTCGACGATGCCGGCGCTGTGGCTCGAATTGCGCCCCACGCGCGCGATTGCCGCGCAGCCGCGTGTCGATGCTTCGAACCTGACCCTGGCGCTCGGCATCGAGGCCGAGACCCGGATCACGCCGACTGAGACCAAGCCCTCCTGCCCGTTCCCCGCCACCATCGCCATCGTGCCGCCGACGCCGGGACGGGTCGCCATCGGCGTTCCCATCGACATGCCCTTCACCGAGATCAACAAGATCGTGGAGGCGCAGTTCGCTGGTAAGACTTTTCCGGAGGATGGTTCGGGCGCGGTCGACGTCACCGTCAAGCGCGCCAGCGTGGCCGCGTCCGGCAACCGCCTGCTGATTTCGCTACTGGTGAGCGCCAGGGAGAAGAAGAGCTTCCTGGGCCTCGGCGGCGAGGCCAATGTGCACATCTGGGGTAAGCCGGTGCTCGACCAGGCCGAGCAGACGCTGCGGCTGACCGATATCGAGCTCGCGGTGGAGTCGGAAGCCGCCTTCGGGCTGCTCGGCACTGCCGCGCGCGCTGCCATCCCGCATTTGCAGAAGACGCTGGCTGAAAAGGCGACCGTCGACCTCAAGCCGTTCGCCGCCAACGCTCAGAAGAAGATTGCGGCCGTGATCGCCGATTTCCAGAAGAACGAGGACGGCCTGCGGGTCTCGGCCGAGATCAGCAAGCTGCGGCTCGCCGATATCGCCTTCGATTCCAAAACGCTGCGCGTGATCGCCGAAGCCGAAGGCGCGATCAATGTCTACGTGAGCGCGCTGCCGGCGCTGTAGCGAAAATCGAGGTCCGTAGGGTGGGCAAAGCGAAGCGTGCCCACCATTCAAGCTGCGATCCGTTGATGGATGGTGGGCACAGCGCGTACGCGCCTTTGCCCACCCTACACCCTACGTACTGCTACGACCCCTCGAACTTGAACGAGAGGTTCAGCTTGGCGCGATAGGCTTCGACCTTGCCGCTGGCGTCCAATTGCAGATCGAGCTTCACGACCTCGGCGACGCGCAGATCGCGCAAGGATTCTCCGGCGCGACTCACCGCGGCGGCAGCGGCCTTCTCCCAGGATTCCGTGCTGGTGCCGATCAGCTCGATGACCTTGTAGACGCTATCAGCCATGTCGTCCTCCCGTTGCTGCAAGGGTCCATGCAAGGCAGAACGCAGGCGCGCCTGCCGCGATACAACCTAACATCGGGAGGAGCGCGCTGATAGGATGCGCTGCACCATTACGAGCGTTTACGTCAGCGCGCGCCCATAAAACACAATGGCCGGGCGGCTTACGCCGTCCAGCCATTTGTGAAAATCGTTGCTACGCGGCCGATGCCTCACTCGGTCGAGTACTTGAACTCCGGCATCGACTTCAACTGATCCTTGGTCGCGCTGAACACGGCGTGATCCGGATACCACGGATTCTTCTTGGGGGGAGTCGCGGCCGGCGCAGCGCCCGTCGTCGTGCCCGTTCCCGTTGTACCCGCTCCCGGCCGTGCGCCACCGGTGGCAGGCGCGCCTGCCGTGCCGGTATAGGCAATCGGCTCATCGACGAACTTCACCTTGTCTATGGGCACCGCAACCAGATGCTCGCCGACGCCGAGGAAGCCGCCGACACCGATCACCACGCCTTTGATGTTGCCGCTCTTGTCGGCCAGGAGATCGTTGATCGATCCAAGGCTTTCGTTGCTGTCGTTGTACACGTTCAGGCCGACCAGCTTCGAGGTTCGCCAGTTGCCCTTGAACGACGAGGTATCGGACGCCGCCGCAGGCGCGGCGGTGGTGGCGCTGTCGGTCGTTGCCGAAGGACCTTGCGCGAATGCGACACTCGCCAGCATCGCGGAGGCCGCGAGGCCGGCAACGGCATATTTGGTTAACATATCCGTTCTCCTCAGTTCAGAAACGCTCTGGAAGAACCCGTCACTTCAACAAGTGTTCCACGCATTCCACACGGAACAGTCGCGCCGCACTGCGGTCAGAAGCCGCCCCAGTAGGGCGGCATGCGGTAATAGCGATGCAGCTCGGCCTCCTTCTCGCGATCGCCCCAATCGAAATCCTTGTCCGCACGAAACGACGGCGCGCGCTTGAGCTCTTCATCATCGATGTCGAGTTCGTAGGCTTCGAACTTCGTGTTGTAGCGAAGCCGTCCCCACGGCAACGGAATCAGGTTGGTGCCGATGCCGAGAAACCCGCCGAAGCTCAGGATTGCGTAGGATACTTTACCGGTGACCTTGTCGATCATCAGCCGTTCGATGTGGCCGATCATGTCCCCGTTCGGCCGGCGCACCGCCGTCCCCTCGACACGGTCGCTCGCGATCAGCTGATGCGGCTTGGCCATGACATCGCTTGCCATTGGACCCTCCACACATCTTCCGTAGGGAACCAACGTGACAACCGCCGCCCGGTTCCCACTGCCAAAAATGAGACAACCATCCTTCCCTTTCGGAAAGGATGGTTGCTGCGTGAAGACGCGATGCAGATTTAGCCGCCGCAGTTCTGATGCGTCGGCAATCGCATGCGGACACGAACTCCGCGACCTGGATATTTGCGTCAGGCTGCGAGCGCGTCGGGATCGGCTTCTTCGTAGATTGCGATCGCCTCGAAGCGATAGTCGCAAGCGCGGCAGAACCAGAGGAAGGATGTGCGGCCCGGACTGCTCTCGACCCAATCGGGTCTCGGAATCGGCTTGCCGCACTGGGCACATGGATTACCACGAGGCAGATAGCTGGAGTCGAGTCGAGCCATAGGCGCATCTCCCTTCTGATTTTTGTTATGTTTTATTATTTAATGGAATGAGACAGACTATCTGCCGGAATGAACGCTTTTTCGTCGGGAAAACTTCTTTACACCTTGACTGCGCCATTTGCACGACAATCTTGCGCGTCGGCATGACGCAGCTTCGCGCCGACAGAGCGATGCATCGCACGCACAACGTAAGCGTCACGCTCGTCGCGTTCGTCATCGCGTGTGTCAGCCGCAGACATATCGCCGCGATGTCGTCCGCTTTTCGCCACATCCTCGCCCGGTAATGGAACTAACCGAAAACGTAGGTCGTTACCGCGCCGCTCGCCTCGAGGTTGTTTCCATGAAAAGTCTACCAACGTTTGCTTGGCTTGCAGCCATGGCGACGCTGCTGGTTTCGCCCGATGCGATGGCGCAGAGCCGCGCGCAATATGAGAGCATGGTCGCAACCCATGCGAGCGCCAACAACGTGCCGGAAGCGCTGGTGCACCGGGTGATCGTGCGCGAGAGCAAATACCATCCTGGTCTCGTCGGGCGCGGCGGCACCATCGGGTTGATGCAGATCAAGCTGCCGACCGCGCGCGGCCTCGGCTATACCGGCGACGCCGCGGGCCTGCGCAATCCCGACACCAATCTCGCCTGGGGCATCAAATATCTCGCTGGCGCCTATCGCGCAGCCAACGGCGATCACGGCCGCGCCATGCGCTATTATGCCAGCGGTTATTATTACGCTGCAAAGCGCCAGCGGCAGGAAAAGCCCCTGCAGATCGCGCCGGTGCTCGCGAGCGATGCGCCGCCGAAAATCGTCGGCAAGCCGGCAAAAACAGCCGCCGACGCGAACGCGCTGCAGACCGCAAAATAGCTAAATCTCGTGTCCCGGGCGCGGTGCGGCGCGTAGCGCTGCTCCGCAGAACCGGGACCCATGCGAAGACAGTCTCTGGGCCCCGGCTCAGCGGCGCACCGCCAAGAGGCGCTGCGCCGCGTCCGGGGCACGAGTGCAAGTTCCCGCAAAGCCGCGTTGACACCTCTGCCCAACCGCCTACATTAGTCCTGTTCCGAGGGGTGCTCCGATGAGGAGCTGAGATACCGCAAGCTTGGGCAGTGCAGCCTGAGACCGCGGTGACCCTTTGAACCTGATCCGGGTCATGCCGGCGAAGGGACAGGGATGTACCAGAAGTCAGATCTGCGCGGGGATTCCCCCGTTTCCATCATCGGCGCGGGCATTGCCGGCGCGTGGCAGGCGCTATTGTTCGCAGAGGCCGGCCACGCCGTCACTCTGTATGAGCGCAGTGACGCCGATATGACGCTCTCCACCAGCCACTGGGCCGGCGGCATGCTGGCACCCTATTGCGAGGCCGAGACCTCGGAGCCGCTGATCGGCCGGCTCGGCGTCCGCTCGCTCGATATGTGGCGCGAGCATTTTCCGGAAACCCCGTTCAACGGTTCGCTGGTGGTGGCGCATGCGCGCGACCGCGCCGATTTCGAACGCTTTGCGAAACTGACCACTGGCCACGCCTGGCTCGATGCGCGCGGGTTAAGCGACCTCGAACCGTCGCTCGATGGCCGCTTCCGTGACGCCCTGTTCTATGCCGACGAAGGCCATGTCGAGCCGCGAAAGGTGCTCCCTGAGCTGCATGCACGGATCAAGGCTGCCGGCGGCACGATCAAATTCGACTGCGACATCGATGCCGAGGATCTCGAAGGCATCGTGATCGACTGCCGTGGATTGTCCGCGCGCGACGAGCAGCCGGAGCTCCGCGGCGTCAAGGGCGAGATGATCGTGATCGAGACGAACGAGGTCGAGCTGTCGCGACCGGTGCGGCTGGTCCATCCGCGCTGGCCGCTCTACGTCATCCCGCGCGGCGACAACAAATTCATGCTGGGCGCGACCTCGATCGAGGCCGAGGACACCGGCGTCAGTGTGCGCTCGGCGCTGGAATTGCTCGGCGCCGCCTATGCCGTGCATCCGGCGTTTGCGGAAGCGCGCATCGTCGAGTTCGGCTCGGGGCTTCGTCCCGCCTTCCCCGACAATCTGCCGCGGATCACGGTCAGCAAGAACAAGATCGCCGTGAACGGGCTCTACCGCCATGGCTTCCTGCTGGCGCCTGCGCTGGCCGAGCTGACGCTTGGTTACGTGCGACGCGGCGCGCTCGACAATGAGGTGATGCGATGCGTGTGACCGTCAACGGCGAAGAGCGGGAGATCACTTCTGCCAACGTCGACGCCCTGCTCAGCGAACTCGAATACGAAGGCACGCATTTCGCGATCGCCGTGAATTACGACGTGCTGCCGAAAAGCCGCTGGGCCGAGACGCGGCTTAAAGCCGGCGACGAGATCGAAATCATCACGCCGCGGCAGGGAGGGTGAAGATGGAAGCACGCACGCTCCCCCAGTCGTCCCTGCGAACGCAGGGACCCATAACCACCGACCCTCGTTTCGTAGGACGGCGTCTGCCACTGTGCCACAAGAGAAATCACGCGGTATGGGTCCCTGCTTTCGCAGGGACGACCGATTGAGAGTTTTGGACACCATGCTCAACTTCTACGACAAAACCTTCTCCTCCCGCCTACTGATCGGCACGGCGCTGTACCCCTCGCCCGCGATCATGCAGGACGCGATCCGCGCCTCAGGCGCCAACATCGTCACCGTGTCGCTGCGGCGCGAGGCCGCCGGCGGCAAGACCGGGGACACGTTCTGGTCGCTGATCCGCGAGCTTGACGTGACGGTGCTGCCGAACACCGCCGGCTGCCGCAGCGTGCGCGAGGCGGTGACGACGGCAAAGCTGGCGCGCGAACTATTCGGCACGCCCTGGATCAAGCTGGAGGTGATCGCCGACAACGACACGCTGCAGCCCGACGTGGTCGGCCTGGTCGAAGCCGCCGCCATCCTGGTCAAGGACGGTTTTGAGGTGTTCCCCTACTGCACTGAAGACCTTTCGGTCGCGATGCGGCTGGTCGACACCGGCTGCAAGGTCGTGATGCCATGGGCCGCGCCGATCGGCAGCGCCAAAGGCATCACCAACCGCGACGCGCTGAAGCTGATGCGCGAGCGCCTGCCTGACGTGACGCTGGTGGTCGACGCCGGCATGGGGGCACCCTCGCATGCCGCCCACGCCCTCGAGCTCGGCTACGACGCCGTGCTGCTCAACACCGCCGTGGCAAAGGCCGCCGATCCCGTCGCGATGGCGAACGCATTCCGCCTCGGCGTCGAAGCCGGCCGCACCGCTTACGAGGCCGGCCTGATGGAAGCCCGCGACTTCGCCTCCCCCTCAACCCCTGTGATCGGGACCCCGTTCTGGCATGCCGTATCCTGATAGATTCTATCCCGTGGTCGACAGCGTCGCCTGGGTGGCACGGCTGGCGCTGCTCGGCGCCGGCACCATCCAGTTGCGCGCCAAGAACCTCGACGACGCCGAGGCGCTGCAGATCGTGACCGACGCCCTCGAGGTCATCAAGGGCACCGATGCCAAGCTCGTGGTAAACGACTACTGGCGCGCGGCGATCGTCGCCGGCGCCAAGCATTTGCATCTTGGCCAGGAAGACCTCGTTGGCGCCGACCTCGGCGAAATCCGCAAAGCCGGACTAACGCTCGGAATCTCCACCCATGACGACGAGGAACTGGCGACCGCACTTCGCGTCAACCCCGATTACGTCGCACTGGGCCCTATCTTCCCGACCACGCTGAAATCGATGCGCTTCGCGCCGCAGGGCATTCCAAAGATCACCGAGTGGAAGAAGCGCATCGGCAACATCCCGCTGGTTGCGATCGGCGGCATCAAGTTCGAACAGTCGGCCGAGATTTTTGCGGCCGGAGCCGACTCCATCGCCGTCGTCAGCGACGTCACCCAGAACGCCGATCCCGATGCAAGGGTGCGGCAGTGGCTGGGCCAGAGCGCCGAGGCCGCGTGATGCCCCACTCTTTCCCCGTCATTGCGAGCGAAGCGAAGCAATCCATTGGGATCGCATGCTCGGTGACAATGGATTGCTTCGTCGCGGAGTTTATCATCGGGCCGGCCGAAGGCCGGACCCGTTGGCTCCTCGCAATGACGGAAGAAATTTCCACCGGCGTCATTCCGGGGCGCGCGCAAGCGCGAACTATGGTGCGCAATTGCGCACCTGAGAATCTCGCTCAACAAACTCGAGGTTCCGGATCGGTCCGCTTCGCGGTCCGTCCGGAACGACGCCCATAAAACGGAGGATACAATATGAACATTCGCTCCAACCCCGACACCACCCTGCCCGCCGTCACCACAGGCCCGCTTCCCTCGTCGCGCAAAATCTTTTCATCGCCCGACGCCGCGCCCGATCTCCGCGTGCCCTTGCGCGAGATCATTCTCAGCGAAGGCGCGAGTGAGCCGAACCTTCCTGTCTACGACACCTCCGGCCCCTACACCGATCCGTCCGTGACCATCGACGTCAACGCCGGCTTAGCCCGCAACCGTCTCGCCTGGGTCAAGGAGCGCGGCGGCGTCGAGGAATATGAGGGGCGCGAGATCAAGCCGGAGGACAACGGCAATGTCGGCGCGTCCCACGCCGCAAAGGCGTTCACCGCGCATCACAAGCCGATCCGCGGCCTGGACGGCCACAAGATCACGCAGCTCGAATTCGCCCGCGCCGGCATCATCACCAAGGAGATGATCTACGTCGCCGAGCGCGAAAACCTCGGCCGCAAGCAGCAGCTCGAGCGCGCGGAAGCGGCGCTGGCCGATGGCGAAAGCTTTGGCGCCGAGGTGCCCGCCTTCATCACGCCCGAGTTCGTCCGCAGCGAGATCGCGCGCGGCCGCGCCATCATTCCCTCGAACATCAACCATGCCGAACTCGAGCCGATGATCATCGGCCGCAATTTTCTCACCAAGATCAACGCCAATATCGGCAACTCCGCCGTCACCTCCTCGGTCGAGGAAGAAGTCGACAAGATGGTGTGGGCGATCCGCTGGGGCGCCGACACCGTGATGGACCTTTCGACGGGCCGCAACATCCACACCACCCGCGAATGGATTTTGCGCAACTCGCCGGTGCCGATCGGCACCGTACCGATCTACCAGGCGCTGGAAAAATGCGAAGGCGATCCCGTCAAGCTGACCTGGGAGCTCTACAAGGACACACTGATCGAGCAGTGCGAACAGGGCGTCGATTACTTCACCATCCACGCCGGCGTGCGTCTGCCCTATATCCACCTGACCGCCAACCGCGTCACCGGCATCGTCTCGCGCGGCGGCTCGATCATGGCGAAGTGGTGCCTGGCGCATCACAAGGAAAGCTTCCTCTACACGCATTTCGACGAGATCTGCGACCTCATGCGCAAGTATGACGTCTCGTTCTCGCTCGGCGACGGCCTGCGTCCCGGCTCGATCGCCGATGCCAACGACCGCGCGCAGTTCGCCGAACTGGAGACGCTCGGCGAGCTGACCAAGATCGCGTGGGACAAGGGCTGCCAGGTGATGATCGAAGGCCCCGGCCACGTGCCGATGCACAAGATCAAGATCAACATGGACAAGCAGCTCAAGGAGTGCGGCGAAGCTCCGTTCTACACGCTCGGGCCGCTAACCACCGACATCGCGCCGGGCTACGACCACATCACCTCAGGCATCGGCGCCGCCATGATCGGCTGGTTCGGCTGCGCCATGCTCTGCTACGTCACGCCGAAGGAGCATCTGGGCCTGCCCGATCGCAACGACGTCAAGGTCGGCGTCATCACCTACAAGATCGCCGCCCACGCCTCCGACCTCGCCAAGGGCCACCCCGCCGCGCAACTGCGCGACGACGCCCTCTCCCGCGCCCGCTTCGACTTCCGCTGGACCGACCAGTTCAACCTCGGCCTCGATCCGGACACCGCAAAAAGCTTCCACGACGAGACCCTGCCGAAGGAAGCCCACAAGGTCGCCCACTTCTGCTCGATGTGCGGCCCAAAATTCTGCTCGATGAAGATCACCCAGGACGTGCGGGATTACGCGGCAACGCTGAACGATCCGGCAAGTGTGGGGATGTCGGTGAGCGGCACGCTTGCGGATGGCCTGCCCTCGGAAGCCTTGGCGAAGGAGGGGATGGCGAAGATGAGTGCGAAGTTCAAGGAGATGGGAAGCGATCTCTATCTGGATGCGGACAAGGTGAAGGAGAGTAATCGGGTGTTGTGAGGGGACGCTCTCTCTTCGTCATGCCCGGGCTTGACCCGGGCATCCATCGGAAAGTGAAAGGCCGGGCGAGAGTCCGGCCTTTGTGCGACCCAACTCAGTCTAGCTAAGATCAGATCAGTATCCGTCTATTCGGCAGCATCTTCCGCAAGAAACCGTTGAAAGCCTCGGCAAGCAGTTCGCGCCTCGCCTCCATGAAATGTTCTGCCCGTTCAATGTGCCATAGGGACGAATCTAGGGGAATGCACTGACTCTCTAACGTTTCTTTGCTAAGCTTCCTCAGATAAACATCTGGAGAGGCCGCACCAACTGATCGGTTAGCCTCGCCCGTTACAAACGCAATATTTGCAACGGCATCAGCTTTTGCTCTTCTCGACTCTTCAAATTGCGCTCTCGGCAAAATATGGTGCCTGTCCACGTTCGCCTGCAGCAGTATCTGCGAATTTGAAAACAAATCGTTCAATCCTTTGTGGCGGCACGCGATATACGCTGCGAATAGAGCTCCCTTATCGTTTAATGCTCCTCTAAAATCGTTAGCTATCGCTCCAAAAGCTCCGGCCTCACGTCGGACATTAGTTAGGAGCTTGCCTATTGGATCGTCCGACCGGCAGGCCCGCAAGTCTTGATCCAACGCTGTCTCCGCTGCCTTACTATAGCGATGCAGGAGTGACGCCATTGCTAGCCAACCCGCCACACCCCTAGGATCCCGATCCCTCGCACTCCGTGACGCACAAATTGCGATTACAGGAACAAGCAGAGCGCCGCTCCAAAGAATATCCATATTGACCAATCCAAATTCATTGCGAATGAGGGCAATCGCTTCTTTGGTCGCCCTCTTGGTCGTAGACCAAGCGCTAACAACTTCGGCACGGCTCAGTTCATGAAGAGGGGTTCGGCTTCTCCCGTCAGGCATCGCGACAAAAGCACACGCCCTGAACAAGTGCATAACATTCAATCGTGAAAAGCCTTGTCTCTTCAATTCCACAACAAAAGGAGTAACTTCGTCAGCGATGAAGCCAGTATGTTTTGCCGCTACGCGCGCGCTCTCAATATCTTCCGTCTTAAGTTTGACACCAAGCGTATTGATTCGGGTGAACGCGTCGACCGCTTGGTCAAACGAAAAATCCCTCATATGAACTGCTGGGATTTCGTACTCGAGCAACCTTCTAACGTTTTCAAATTTTATTTCCCGCTTTTCTCCTTTTAACCCGTCGGGCAACGATTTTCTTAGCTGCCGATAAAGCTCATCGTCCAAGATTTCACTGACAGGTATCCAATTATCGTCTCTGGCCGTCGCAGCGTTAGCAAGTCGGAAAGTATCTTCATCGGGATTAAATACAACCTCAATGCCCTCGTCTCCACTGAGTATCCGTGAAAGCGTAATAACCCTCTGCTGACCATCGATGAGCCACGATATAGAATTCCCCCTAACGGGCTTGGGATCCCGCCGACGAGATCGAACGTCTGCATCGCTCGACCACAATAGCAGTGCGGAGATTGGAAACGATCGATAGATCGAATCAATTAGATGCGGAGCTCTGCTCTTCTTCCAAACATACTCGCGCTGAAATTCAGGGATGACGAGACGGCCACTGCGATAATCCTCAATTATCTGCCTAATCTTGACAGTCTGAATATCTAGCCTTTGCTCCATTTCGGCAGCCCCCTAATTAGTCATCTACAAATTAGACATCTGAAAACTTGGCCTGAACAGCTCACACCACGATGAGATCGCAGTGGGGTTAGATCCACGACGGACCGGCCCTTCCTTCGCCTAGACGCGCGATTCTTTTCGCGGCAGCTGATCGAGGACAGGCATCAAAACAGCTTGCAAGAGCTTAATTTGCCTGATGAGATCGAGAGCTTCACTCGACGACAACTCTTCTTCGGCTTTGCCGTGAGCGGCCGCATTCCGCGCTTCGCGCAAACTTTGAAACAGAGCGACTGCGCTGGCGGGAATGAACTGAGATTTCTCTAAGACCTTCATAACCTCGTACAGGTTCCTATAGGGTCGCCCGTCCGGCAACCGCTCACGAATCTCCAAGATCAGAGCTTCAAGCTCCTTAAATGACTGTATTAGTGCTGCTTCTGGAAAGGATTTTGCTAACTGCAAAAGCGTGGGATCAAGCCCAATGACATCGGGCGCAACAATTCCCTTTTCTGCCTGCACCAGTTTGCCCGCGTCTACGGCTTCCTCAACTTTTTCGGAAAGTTCGACGTTCCAACCTCCGGCTCCAATTTTCTTTATATGCCCAATTAGGAGTCGGAGTTGGTCTTTGAAAATGTACACGATGGCCACGGCCGCCACGGGCCACGCCAGCGATCCAACTATACTCGCCAAAAACTGCTTCCAATCCATTCGCGCGACGCCCCGTCAAGAACAAGACTATGCCTAACATGCTCACGCCGAAGCGATTTGTCAATTTTAGGTTGAAGCAAGCGTAGTCCGCGGTGAGCGCGGAAGCATATCCTTGCCCCAATCCAGCATTTCTCTCGCCCGCCCGGCATCAAAGCCCCACCGCTCTCCTTCGCCACCCGCGTCGGCGACCTCCCCTTTATCTCCGGCATCCCCGGCTTCGACGCCAGCGGCGCGCTGCCCGACGGCTTCGAGACCCAGTTCGGCAATGTCGTCACCAACATCAGGCGCGTGCTCGATGAAGCGGGCGCGACGTTTCGCGACCTCGTCAAGGTCAACGTGCTGCTGGCGCGCGCAGCCGACGTCGCCACGTTGAACGGGCTTTTACGCGGAAGCGTTCGGGCCAGCGGCGCGCACGACCTGCGTGGTGGTCGCGCTGCCTAATCCTGCGATGCTGATCGAGATCGAGGGCGTGGCGGCGCTGAAGGCGTGACTTCGTAGGTGGGCAAAGCCAAAGCGTGCCACCATTCCGAGCGTTGTGTTAGATGGGCAGTATGGCGCTAGCGCGCCTTTGCCCCTTACGACTACTATGCCGCAAAACTGAGCCATCGCGGGAATTAGTATACGGGAACGATGACGTTCATGGATCACATACGTGCCACGCTGCAGGCCGCACACCGCCATTGCATTAACCATCGCAAGGAGCTGGAGCGGAGTGATGTTTGCGGCTGCTTCTACTGCTGTCGCACCTTTACCGCTACCGCCGTCGAAGACTGGGTAGACGATCACGATGGGACTGCGATCTGCCCGTACTGCGGCGTAGACTCGGTCCTCGGCTCCGCGTCGGGATATCCTGTGGGCGACCAGCATTTCTTGCGGGCAATGCATGCGCTATGGTTTGAAAACAAAACGTAACCACCATTTCGAGCAGAATGCTGGAGCGTAGGGCGGGCAAAGCGACAGCGTGCCCACCTTCATGAGCACTGATGCGTTGATGGGCACGGCACTTCGCGCCTTTGCCACCCTACGGCCTGTGAGGCTGCGCCGACACGTCTATCTGCCCTGCTGCTGGGCATATATCTCCGGGTGTGACAATGCTGAACCGAAACCTTTCCGTGCCAATTAACCTTTCATTAACCAAACTCGCCCACTCTGCTTCGTGGCAGGGGGCCGTTGATTCCTGATGCTTCAGCTCCGCGTTTCGGAGCTAGCGTTGTTCGGGAGGTGTTGATGCCCCAGGAGTACCTTGGCGACGTGTACGTTGGCGCGGAGTGCAGCCGCGCGGGCGAGATTCCGCTGCCGGATTCTCAGACCCTTTCACCCCACGAGATTGTGCCGATGCTGATCGGCTCCACGGTCGAGGCGATCGAGCGCGAGCTCGTGCTGCAAACGCTGGCGCGCTGCCACGGCAACCGCACCCACGCCGCGCGGGTGCTCGGACTTTCGGTGCGCACGATGCGGAACAAGATCCGGCAGTATGCGACTGACGGCGTCGACATTCCCGCGCACAGCTAGGTCGAGCACGTTTGCGCGTGCCAGACCTCATCCTGAGGAGCGCGTCTTCGCGCGTCTCGAAGGATGAATGGCACCAGCGGGGCCGCATGGTTCGAGACGGCGCTACGCGCCTCCTCACCATGAGGGTTTAATGGTTGCGACGGACCCGCGCCCTGCGGGCTGATTTGCTCCGCGCGCAAGCGCAAATCCTCTGCGCCGTCTGCGACAAACTGGCACGACGGGCAAATCACCTAAAACCTGTCCAGCCCTTCGCACAAAAATATTCCGCTTTCGTTCTCACCCAAATCACTCGCATAACTCCGCCCGTCTCACCCGATGAGAGGGGCGGGTCGCGATCGTCACGAACGCGCGGTGGGATGCGGTGGACACGAAAGCCATGACTGACGTGCGTGGCTGTTGTGTACGGCGAAGTCGTGTGGTCCTGATGTCGCGGTGCTGGCATGAAGCTCCCGAGAAGCAAGCTTCTCAGGGGCGACGGTGGCAAGAAAGCCGTTCGCCGGGGAGAGCACGAAGTAAGCCGTAAAGCCATCGCGCAGGGAAAGCCGGGATGCCTCCGCTGGACCTGTATGCTCGTGTGCGCGTTCATTGTGCGCGATTGCACACGAGACCGCGGGTGCAGCGTGCACCCGGCTTTCCCTGCGCCCTCTTATCGATGAGGGTGGGAAGCGACGACGCAAACCTCGGATGATGAGCCGCGAGAATGAGAAGCTGTATACACCCGTCATTGCGAGCGCAGCGAAGCAATCCATCTATCCCCGCGCGGCGCTATGGATTGCTTCGCTTCGCTCGCAATGACGCGGATAGTCCGCAGCGCGCCCGAAGGCACCATCATAGGCTATGACTATGACCCCTGCGAACAATCGAGCGTCACAATGCCTTCATTCAAAACGCAAATGACCGCGCCACATTAGAACTATTTTTTTATTTGCCCGTTCTGATTGAACTTGCGATGACTTATTTTCGACGCACGGGAAGCCAACAGAAAAGAGAAAAGCAAGAAAAAGAACTGAAGTCGCAAGTAGCGCCAGCGAGGAAGACGGTGGCGGGGGAAGAAAGCAAGTGGGTGAACTTCTGGGGTCTATCGCATTTTCGTTGATTGTCATCGCCGTAATCGCCGGCGCCTGGGCCTGGATCTCGACGCTGTTCAGGAAAGGGATGATGGCGCTGCTCGGCTTCGAGCGGGTCGGCGTTCAATCGTTCGAGACCGTGCTGCTCTACAGGAACGGGTGGTTTGAAAAAGCCCTGCCGCCCGGCCGGCACTGGATTGGCGCCGGCAGCCGCCAAGTGGCGAGGATCGACAAACGCCCCGAGGTGTTTCGATTTGCGCAAAGCGCCGTCTCCGCGGACCGGATTGCGGTCCACCTCGTCTATGTCGCCCGGACTCAAATCGTCGACGCGCGAGCCTCTTTCGAAAGCACGCAGAACTACCGGGACGAAATCTCCATCCGCGTGCAATCGGTCGTGAAGGCGGTATGCAGCCGAAAGCCCCGCCTCGAAATTCAAATGGATCACCAGAGCTTCAGCAACAACGCCCAGAAGACCGCCAACCAGGCGCTTCGCGCGATCGGTTGCGAGTGCCTCACATTTGAGCTGCTGCAGGTCGATTCCGCAGGGCCGATCGCGGAATTCGACAGCAGGCGAATGGGATTTGCAGCGGAATAGCGGGTGGCGCGCCGCGGCGCCAACCCGCCGGCGGTCCGCCGACAGTGCTGTTCGGCTCTCAGGGCATCGGCCGGAAGGGCGCCGATGCTGCGCCGTCCCCTGATTGCGAATGGATCATTCTATGCCGACGCGCATGCGCTGTTGGCCAACGCCGGCCCAAGGCCTGGATCGGGCGCAGCTCGTCTGCGCAAGCCGAATGGCTCGGGGATTGCAAGAATTGGCCACAATGCCCAACTCTCTTCTATCTTCATCCACCCGGACATCCCTGACATGAGCCAGACCAAACTGTTCGAGCCCTTCAAGGTTGGCCCGATCGCGCTTCCCAACCGCCTCGTGATGGCGCCGCTGACCCGCAACCGCGCGGTGCCGCCCGGCATGGTGCCGAGCCCGCTCGCGGTCGACTATTACGGCCAGCGCGCTTCCGCCGGCCTCCTCATCACCGAAGCCAGCCAGGTCTCGCAGCAGGGCCAGGGCTATCAGGACACGCCCGGCATCTATTCGAAAGAGCAGGTCGAAGGCTGGCGCAAGGTGACGGACCGCGTACACGAAAAGGGTGGGCGCATCTTCATCCAGGTCTGGCATGTCGGCCGCATCTCGCACACCACGCTGCAGCCCGGCGGCGGCAAGCCGGTGGCGCCATCCGCGATCCGCGCCAAGGGCAAGACGTTCGTGGGCGGCACCTTCACCGAAATCTCCGAGCCGCGTGCGCTGGAGCTTTCGGAAATTCCGGGAATTATCGAGGACTTCAAGCGCGGCACCGAGAATGCGCTGGCTGCCGGTTTCGACGGCGTCGAGATCCACGGCGCCAACGGCTACCTGCTCGATCAGTTCGCCAAGGATGGCACCAACAAGCGCACGGACGCTTACGGCGGTTCGATCGAGAACCGCGCCAGGCTGATGCTGGAAGTGTCGAAGGCGGTTGCCGCCATCGCCGGCCCCGAGCGCACCGGCATCCGCATCTCGCCGGTGACGCCGGCCAACGACGTCTCCGATAGCAACCCGCAGCCGCTGTTCGATTATATCGTGGACGGGCTCAGCGCGCTGAAGCTGACCTATATCCACGTCATCGAAGGCGCAACCGGTGGCCCGCGCGACAACGCGCCGTTCGACTACGCGAGCCTGCGCAAGCGCTTCAAGCAGGCTTACGTCGCCAACAACGGCTACGATTTCGATCTCGCGACCAAAGTGCTCGAAGCCGGCGCGGCCGACCTGATCGCGTTCGGCAAGCCGTTCATCTCGAATCCCGACCTGGTCGAGCGGTTGAAGAGGGGCGCGCCGCTGAATGAGTGGGACAAGGCGACGTTCTACGGCGGCGGTGCGAAGGGATACACGGATTATCCGACGCTGGCGGCGGCGCAAGCGGCGGAGTGAGGGGCGGACACCCTCGCCGTCATTCCGGGATGCGCCGCTAGGCGCAGGCCCGGAATCCATCGGGCCGCATAACCCGTGTTGAGATGGATTCCGGGCTCGCGCTTCGCGCGCCCCGGAATGACAAAAAAGGCCGGGATCGCTCCCGGCCTTTCGCGTGTTTGCATCACTCGTAGTTTGCGAAGCTTACTTCGCCTCCGCCCGCTTGGGCGGAGTGGCCGGCCACGACTTGATCAGCGCGTCGTAGTCGACGGTCTCGCCCTTCGGCTTCTCGTTCGCCAGCTTGCGCGCCGGCGCGATGGTCTTGTCCTTCTCCGCCTTGGCGAACCAGAACTCGGCCGTCTCCTTCTTGTTCAGCTTCGGCCCGCACTCTTTCTGCACGCCGGACTTCTCAAGACGCTCGAGCACCGAGTCCTGGGCTGCGGCCAGCGCATCCATCGCCTGCTGCGGCGTCTTCGCACCGGACGACGCATCGCCGATGTTCTGCCACCACAACTGCGCAAGCTTCGGATAGTCAGGCACGTTGTTGCCGGTCGGGGTCCACTGCACGCGCGCGGGCGAGCGGTAGAACTCGATCAGGCCGCCGAGCTTCGGCGCACGCTCGGTGAACGACTTGTCCCAGATGTCGGATTCACGCACGAAGGTGAGACCGACATGGCTCTTCTTCAAGCTGACAGTCTTGGAGTTGATGAACTGGAGATAGAGCCAGGCCGCCTTGCGGCGATCGGGCGGGGTCGATTTCAGGAGCGTGGAGGAGCCGGCGTCCTGGTAGCCGAGCTTCATGCCCTCCTTCCAGTACGAGCCGTGCGGCGACGGCGCCATCCGCCACTTCGGCGTGCCGTCCGCGTTCACGACCGCAATGCCGGGCTTCACCATGTCGGCGGTGAAGGCGGTGTACCAGAAGATCTGCTGGGCGATGTTGCCCTGCGCCGGCACCGGACCTGCTTCGGAGAAGGTCATGCCTTGCGCCTGCGGCGGAGCATACTTCTTCATCCAGTCGAGGTACTTGGTGATCGAATAGACCGCAGCCGGGCCGTTGGTGTCGCCGCCGCGCTCAACCGACGAGCCGACGGGGCGGCAGCCTTCCATGCGGATGCCCCATTCGTCGACCGGCAGGCCGTTCGGGATGCCCTTGTCGCCGTTGCCGGCCATCGACAGCCAGGCGTCTGTGAAACGCCAGCCGAGCGAGGGATCCTTCTTGCCGTAGTCCATGTGGCCATAGACCTTGACGCCGTTGATCTCCTTGATGTCGTTGGTGAAGAACTCGGCGATGTCTTCATAGGCCGACCAGTTCACGGGAACGCCGAGCTCATAGCCGTACTTGGCCTTGAACTTGGCCTTGTACTCCGGATTGGAGAACCAGTCGTAGCGGAACCAATAGAGGTTCGCGAACTGCTGATCGGGAAGCTGATAGAGCTTCTTGTCCGGACCCGTCGTGAACGACTTGCCGATGAAGTCGTCGACGTCGAGTTGCGGATTGGTGACGTCCTTGCCCTCGCCGGCCATGTAATCCGACAGGATCACGGTCTGGCCGTAGCGGAAGTGGGTGCCGATCAGATCGCTATCGTTGATCCAGCCATCATAGACGTTCTTGCCGGACTGCATCTGGGTCTGCAGCTTCTCGACCACGTCGCCTTCCTGGATCAGGTCGTGCTTGACCTTGATGCCGGTGATTTCGGTGAAGGCTTTCGCCAGCGTCCGCGCTTCATATTCGTGCGTCGTGATGGTTTCCGACACGACGTTGATTTCCATTCCCTTGAAGGGTGCGGCGGCTTTTTCGAACCACTGCAGCTCCTTCAACTGGTCGACCTTCGACAGCGTCGAGGGCTGGAACTCAGTGTCGATCCACCTTTGATTGACGGCGTCGTCCGCACGAACAGGTGCGGCAATGGTCACGGAAGCGGCGATCAGCGCAGCCGCGCTGGTCATCGTCAGAAAGCTCTCCTTGGTACTACGTCGCATGTTGGATCCTCCGGTTGCAACGACAAACACAAACTCAGGCCCGGGTTGATCCCGGATCTGTCTTTTTTCGCTGTTCAGACGGTGCGGAAAATCGCAACGGCCGAAACGAGCGAAATCAGGGTTGCGAGCCACAGGCTCGATATTTCGACGCCCTCGCCGATCGGGAGCGTCAGAAGCGGATCGGTGCCGGCAAAGGCGATCCACAGCAGATGAATGACTGCGGCGAGCACCAGCGAGATGAACAACCGGTCGCCGCGCGTGGTCGGAATGCGCAGAATGCCGACGCGCTCGGCCTCGGGATAAGCAACCGCCAGCCACGTCATGGCGGCAAGCGTCAGCGCCAGCATCACGAAGAAAATCGCGGTCGGGAGCGTCCATGCCATCCATGCGATGTTTTCCATGGCTACACCCTGCCCAGCGCGAAGCCACGCGCGATGTAGTTGCGAACGAACCAGATCACCAGAGCGCCGGGAATGATGGTGAGGACGCCGGCGGCGGCGAGCAAGCCCCAGTCCATTCCGGCAGCCGAGACGGTGCGCGTCATGATCGCCGAGATCGGCTTGGCGTTGACGGCCGTCAGCGTACGCGCCAGCAATAGTTCGACCCAGGAGAACATGAAGCAGAAGAACGCCGCGACGCCGATGCCGCTCGCGATCAGCGGCACCAGGATCTTGACGAAGAAGCGCGGGAACGAGTAGCCGTCGAGGAATGCAGTCTCGTCGATCTCGCGCGGCACGCCGGAGACGAAGCCTTCGAGGATCCAGACCGCCAGCGGTACGTTGAAGATGCAGTGCGCCAGCGCGACCGCCCATGGCGTGTCGAACAGGTTGATCGCCGAGTAGAGATTGAAGAACGGCAGCGCGAACACCGCGGCCGGCGCCATCCGGTTCGACAGCAGCCAGAAGAACAAATGCTTGTCGCCGAGGAAGCGATAGCGCGAGAAGCCGTAGGCCGCCGGCAGCGCCACCGCGATCGAGATCACGGTGTTGATGATGACGTATGTCAGCGAGTTGATGTAGCCGGAATACCAGCTCTCGTCGGTGAAGATGCGCCTGTAGTTCTCCAGCGTCGGCTGGTGCGGCCACAGCGTCATGGTGGTGACGATCTCGGCATTGGTCTTGAAGCTCATGTTGACGAGCCAGTAGATCGGCAACAGCAGGAAGATCAGGAACAGCGAAATGATGAGTCGGCGTCCGGGAATCGAATGCATCAGGCGCCTCCCTTCTTGGCGGGACGCTCAACCCCGGCATTGGTCATGACGGTGTAGAACACCCAGCACACGATCAGGATGATCAGATTGTAGACCAGCGACAGCGCGGCCGCCTTGCCGAGGTCGAACTGCCCGAGCGCGATCTTGACCAGTTCGATCGAAACGAAGGTGGTCGAGTTTCCGGGCCCGCCGCCGGTCACCACGAACGGCTCGGTGTAGATCATAAAACTGTCCATGAACCGCAGCAGCACGGCGATCAGCAGCACGCGATTCATCTTCGGCAACTGGATCGCCTTGAACACCGCCCAGCGCGAGGCGCCGTCGATCTGAGCGGCCTGGTAATAAGCGTCGGGGATCGACTTCAGCCCGGCGTAGCAGAGCAGCGCGACGAGGCTGGTCCAGTGCCACACGTCCATCACGATGACGGTGGCCCAGGCATCGAACTCGTTGGAGACGTAGTTGTAATCGATACCCAGACTATTGAGCGTATAGCCGAGCAGGCCGATGTCGGGCCTACCAAAAATCTGCCAGATCGTTCCGACCACGTTCCACGGAATGAGCAGCGGCAGCGCCAGGATGACGAGGCACACGGCGACGGTCCAGCCTTCGCGCGGCATCGACAGCGCGACCACGATACCGAGCGGCACCTCGATCGCCAGGATGATGGCGGAGAACAACAGGTTGCGGCCGAGCGAAGCCAGGAAGCGTCCGCCGAGATCGGTCGAGGGGTCGAGCAACTCCTTGAACCAGCCGACGCCGTTCCAGAAGAACTGGTTGTTGCCGAACGTATCTTGCATCGAATAGTTCACGACCGTCATCAGCGGCAGGATCGCGGAGAACGCGACCACCGCGAATACCGGCAGCACCAGGAACCAGGCTTTCTGGTTGATGGTCTTGTCCATCAGGCAACCCCCTCGACCAGACGGCTGTCGGCATAGACGTGAACATGCGCCGGATCGAACACCAGCCCGACCATGTTGTCGGGGACGGAAAATCCCGGCGGCATGCGGGCGGAAAACTTTTCATCGCCGACGCGAACGCGGGCGAAGCGGGCACGGCCGAGATCGTCGATGCGCTCGATCGTGGCCGACAACAGCCCGGACGCCGGCGCCGCGACATGGAGGAATTCCGGCCGCACGCCGATCTCGATCTTCGCGCCGGCCGGCAGCACGCCGTAATTGCGATGCAGGCCGATGGTGTGGCCGTCGACGCGCGCCTCGTGTCCGCTCACCGCGGCCGGCACGATGTTCATGCCGGGCGAGCCGATGAAATAGCCGACGAACGTATGCGCGGGCTTGTCGAACAATTCGGCCGGCGTGCCGCTCTGCACCACGCGGCCATCATGCATGACGACGACGGTATCGGCAAAAGTCAGCGCCTCGGTCTGGTCATGGGTAACGTAGATCATCGTGAGATCGAGCTCGCGATGCAGCGCCTTGAGTTTTGAGCGCAACTGCCATTTCAACTCGGGATCGATTACCGTCAGTGGCTCATCGAACAGCACCGCGGCGACGTCGGAGCGGACGAGGCCGCGGCCGAGCGAAATCTTCTGCTTGGCGTCCGCGGTCAGGCGCGTCGCCTTGCGGCCAAGATAAGGCGTGAGATCAAGGAGATCGGCGATCTGCTTCACCCGCGCCTCGACCTCGGCCTTCGGCACGCCGCGGTTCTGCAGCGGGAAGGCGAGGTTCTGCCCGACCGTCATGGTGTCGTAGATCACCGGAAACTGGAACACCTGCGCGATATTGCGCTTCTGCGTTGACAGCGGTGTGATGTCGGCGCCGTCGAACAGGATTTTCCCGCGCGAGGGCGTGACGATGCCGGAAATCAAGTTGAGCAGCGTGGTCTTTCCGCAACCAGAGGGACCGAGCAGCGCATAGGCGCCGCCCTGCCGCCAGGTCATCGTCACCGGCTTCAGCGCAAAGGATTCCGGTGGCGCGGCATTGCCGCCGTAGGAATGCGCGAGATCGACGAGGTCAATGCGGGCCATGCGGTTTTCCCTCAGGCCCTGGCCGGCGCGGCGACCAGACGATCGGCGGCGTCGAACACGAAGACATTCTCGGGATCGAGCACGGCATCGAGCACATGTCCCGGCTCGTATTCATGCACGCCCTGCAGCACCGCGACCCAGTTGGAGGCACCACGGTTGAGATGCACAAAACTTTCCGAACCAGTGATCTCGGTCACGGTCACGGTGGCATGGAACGCGTGGCGGCCGGCGATGCCTTTGGCCACTTCTAGCTGATGGGCGCGGAAGCCGACACGGTAAGGACCATCGGCCAGCGATGCATAGAGCCCGGCGGCGGGCGCCTGGATCCCGCCGGCATATGCGACCTGCCCGTTTTTTTTCTCGACGCCGACGATGTTGAGCGGCGGATCGGAGAACACCTGCGCGACCCGCAGCGTGTCAGGGTGGCGATACACCTTCGAGGTATTGCCGGCTTGAAGCACCTCACCTTGCCACATGCACACGGTGTCGCCGCCGAGCAGCAGTGCCTCCGAGGGCTCGGTCGTCGCATAGACAAAGATCGCGCCCGACGCCTCGAAGATACGCGGCAGTTCGGCGCGCAGTTCTTCGCGCAGCTTGTAATCGAGATTGGCGAGCGGCTCGTCCAGCAGCACCAGATCGGCGCCCTTGACCAGGGCGCGCGCGATTGCGGTGCGCTGCTGCTGGCCGCCGGACAATTGCAGCGGCGTGCGCTTCAGAAAGGGCTCGAGCCGCAGGAGTTTTGCCGCCTCCTGAACGCGCCGGTCGATCTCTTCGCGCGGCCGGCCCTGCACGCGCAGGGGCGAGGCGATGTTCTCATAGACCGTCAGCGAGGGGTAGTTGATGAATTGCTGGTAGACCATCGCGACCGAGCGCTGCCGCACGTCGGCGCCGGTAACGTCCTTGCCGTCGACCAGCACGCGGCCGCTGGCGGGCTTGTCCAGTCCGGCGAGCAGCCGCATGATCGAGGTCTTGCCCGAGAGCGTCGGTCCGAGCAACACGCTCAGCGTGCCGCGTTCGAGCGTCAGCGAGACATCGCGAATGGTCGGGATGCCGTCCACGGTTCGAGTGACATGTTCGAGCGTGACGCTCATGGCCGCCCTCCCGCTTCACGCAAGGGACGTTCGCCGGAGCCGCGATGGGCTTTGACCCATTCGTCGAGCGCGGCAATTTCATCTGGCGACAGCCGCAAGCCGAGCTTGGACCTTCGCCACACCACGTCCTCGGCGGTGCATGCCCATTCATTCGACATCAGGTACCGGACCTCGCTCTCGGTCAAGGTAGCGCCGAACGACTGGCCGAGATCGGCAAAAGATTTGGCGTTGCCGAGCAATTTTGTCGCACGCGTGCCATAGGCATGCGCGAGCCGGTTGGCATGCGCCGGCGCGAGGAACGGATATTTCCGCGTCAGTTCCGCCGTCAGCGCGGCGACCGCCGAAACATCCATGTCGCCGCCCGGCAGCGGCGCCTTGCCCGTCCAACCTTCTTTCTCTTTCGCGCTGTGCAGATAGGGCGCGAGCCGTTCCAGCGCTTCTTCCGCCAGCCGCCGATAGGTCGTGATCTTGCCGCCATAGATCGACAGCAAGGGCGCACCGCCGGGCGTGTCCAGTTCGAACACGTAGTCGCGCGTCGCGGCCTTGGCCTCGCTGGCGCCATCGTCATAGAGCGGCCGCACACCGGAATAGGTCCAGACGACATCCGCAGGGAGCACAGTCTTCTTCAGATACTCGCTGGCCGACGCACAGAGATATTGAATCTCCTCAGGGCTAGCTTTCACCTTGGCCGGATCGCCGTCGTAATCGCGATCGGTGGTTCCGATCAGGGTGAAGTCGTCCTGATAGGGAATGACGAAGATGATGCGGCCGTCGGCGTTCTGGAACATGTAGGCGCGGTCATGGTCATAAAGCTTGCGCACCACGATGTGAGAGCCCTGCACCAGCCGCACTTTCGCACGCGCGTTGACGCCCGAGCCGGACGAGAGCACCTGCTCGACCCACGGGCCGCCGGCATTGACCAGCGCGCGCGCCTGGATGGTCGTGCGCTCTCCGCTGATCGTGTTCTCGACGGTGACCTGCCAGATGCCGTCGACCTGCCGGATCTCGACCGCGCGCGAGCGGGTGTGGATTTCGGCGCCGTGATCGGCCGCGTCGCGTGCAGTGAGCACGACAAGGCGCGCGTCGTCGACGAAGCAATCGGAATATTCGAAACCGCGCTTGTAACGGTTGGCGATCAAGGGTTTGCCCACCTCGTCATGGACCAGATCGACTGAGCGCGTCGGCGGCAGCAGATGGCGGCCACCGATATGGTCGTACAGGAACAACCCTAGCCGAAGCAGCCAGGCCGGCCGCAAGCCGGAGTGGTGCGGCAAAACGAAACGCAGCGGCCTGATGATGTGGGGCGCGATCTGCCAAAGAATTTCGCGCTCGATCAGCGCCTCGCGGACCAGCCGGAACTCGTAATATTCGAGATAGCGCAGCCCGCCGTGCACCAGCTTGGTCGACCAGGACGACGTTCCGCTCGCCAAATCATTCATTTCACACAGGAAAACGGAATTGCCTCGGCCCGCCGCATCGCGCGCGATGCCGCAGCCATTGATGCCGCCTCCGACGATGGCGAGGTCGAATACCCTGTCCAACGAAACGCTTCCCCGGCGATCGCCTCTTCACTTCGGCGATTTAACTTTCGGATGGGAGTTAATCACAACAAAAAACGAAAGCAAGGCGAAAGAGGGGAACTCGGGCTCGATTGGGCACACTTTTGGACTAAGGGCGCTTTGTGGTCCGTGCTGATAGCGCTACTTCAACCGCACCACGGTCGAAGCCGGCTCGCCGCCGGGATCGTCGATATCAGCCGCCGACTTCTCCATCGCCTCGACGACCTCGATGCCGCGGTGGTGGCAGATGTTGGCGAGACCGGCCGGTAATGGCGCATCGGTCACGAACGTCTGGATCTGGCTGAGATGGGCGATGCGCACCGGGGCACTGCGGCGGAGTTTGGTCGAGTCCGCGACCAGCATGACGCTGCGGGCGTTGGCGATGATCGCCTGCGCGGCCTGCACCTCGCGATAGTCGAAGTCGAGCAGCGCGCCCTCCTCGTCGATCGCGGAGGCCCCGATGATGGCGTAATCGACCTTGAACTGGCCGATCAGACTGATCGCGGTCGATCCGATCACCGCGCCGTCGGCACGGCGCACCGCGCCGCCCGCCACGATCACCTCGATGCGCGGGTGACGGTAGAGCAGCATGGCGACGTTGAGATTGTTGGTGATGACCAGCAGATCCTCATGCGAGGTCAGCGCGCTTGCGACTTCTTCCGTCGTGGTGCCGATGTTGATGAACAACGAGCAGCCGTTCGGAATCCGCGACGCCGCGGCTATGCCGATCGCCCGCTTCTCTTCCGCCGCCACAAAGCGCCGCGCCTCATAGGCGAGGTTCTCGACGCCAGAGGCGATGATGGCGCCGCCATGGATGCGGGTCAGCGAGCGCTGGTCGCAGAGATCGTTGAGATCCTTGCGGATGGTCTGCGCCGAAACCTCGAAACGCTTGGCGAGGTCCTCCACCATCACCCGGCCAAAGGCGCGGGCGATGTTGAGGATTTCAGTCTGACGGTGGGACAGTCCGGCCACGGCTGGTACCCTTGAGATATCGACTGGGGGCACAAAGTTGCCGTTATGGTGCGGCTGATTGGGGCCGCGGTCAACGAGGGAGATCGACTGCGAAGGCGTTTGGCGGGGCGAAGCGACGAATCCTGGTTAAGGCGACGCCCGAAGCCAAGCGAGCCCGCACCATGCGCGCAGCCGCTCGACAAAGCAATTTGTGGCTGCAACACTGTGATCACAACCAGAAACGAGTGGAGGAAACCATGAACATCGATCGCCGTCAGCTCGCCTTGCCTGTCCTCGCACTTGGGCTTGGGGTTGGGCTCATGAGCGTCGTCCCCGCTTTTGCCGGTGCGGACGAGGATGCCATCGCAAAGAACGTCGAAGCCTTCCGTGCGGCGCAGGCGGCTGGCAATGCCGAGGGGATCGCCCCGCTCTGCGCGGAAGAGCTCAGCTACAGCCACTCCAGTGGAGCTGTCGACGACAAGGCGGCACTGCTGGCGGGCGTCAAGAATGCGAAATACAAATGGACGTCGCTTGAATACAAGAACCCCACGATCCGCATCGTCGGTCCGGCCGCCATCGTACGTTTCAATTTTGTTGGCGAGCAGGAATTTGCGGCCGATGGCAAGAAGGTTCCGCAGAACCTTCACATCCTGATGAACTGGCAAAAACAGGGCTCGGACTGGAAACTGCTATCGCGGTCGGCCACCAAGCTCTGACAGGCGGGCGCTGGCGGTTACGCCGCCAGCGGCATCCCGCTGGCGAGGCGTTGGGCAGCACGCTCGGCCTCGCGAGCGTTGCGGAATACCTGCCCTTCCAGCCGGTTGAATTGGTGCGTAGCGGCAAAGAACCGGTAGCCGCCGGGAGTGCGCACAACAATCCCAGCCGGCTGCGAGCCGACTTCGATGATATAGGTGTCCGACATGACCCAGCCTCTGATTTCTTCCGGGCCTACAACCGGTTGCAGGGCAAATCGTTCCCTGCATCCAGCGTTGCGCCGCAAGGCCAACCTATGTCAAAGCTGGTCGCGAAGTACGCTGGCGAATCGTTGAAATGGCTGGAGAACTGACATGATGCCGAAATTCGCGCTCTCGATGCTGGTTGCCCTTGCGGTCTGCGCACCGCTCCAGGAGGCGGCGGCGCAGGAAAGCACGCTCGGGGGCGCGCTGTTCGGCGGCGCCGCCGGCGCCATTCTCGGCGGTGCGCTCGGCGGCGGCCGGGGTGCGGCAGTTGGCGCGATCGTGGGTGCTACGACGGGAGCCGCGATCGGCGCCCAGGGCGAGCCGCGGCCTGGCGGTTATCGCTACTATCAAGGCGGCTGCTACGTGGAGCAGCCCGGCGGCTGGCAGGAAGTTTCGCCGCGCTATTGCGGCATCCAGGCGCAATACGCCCCGGCGCCGGTCTATGATGCGCCGGCCTGCACGCGCTATCGCTCCTATGATCCGCGCCGAGGCACGTTCATCGGCCGCGACGGCTACGAGCGTCCCTGCCCATAAGATTCAGGTCGTGATAATGCCGTCCGGGCTGACCGGCTGCGGGCGGCCATTATCGTCGATCGAGACGTAGGTGAAGTTACCGTCGGTCACCAGGATCGACTGCAACTCCTTGCGGCGCACGACCCACGCCTCAAGATGGACCGTGATCGAGGTGCGCCCGACCCGCACCAGATTGGCGTAGACCGAAACGAGATCGCCGACATAGACCGCTTTGCGGAAATTCATCGCCTCGATCGCGACCGTCACCGTGCGTGATTTAGTGATCTTGGAGGCGAACACGCCGCCGCCGATGTCCATCTGGCTCAGCAGCCAGCCGCCAAAAATGTCGCCATTGGCATTGGTGTCGGCCGGCATCGCCAGCGTGCGGATGCAGAGATCGCCGCGCGGCTCGGTCTCGGTGTTAACCGGCGCGTGCACGTGAGTTTCGGTCACTTGAAAGTCTCCCAGCCAACATCCGGTGTGAATCGGCCGCCGAATTTGTCGGTCAGCGCATCCAGGGTCGAGACCACGTTCTCCACGCCGCGGGTTCGCGCATAGTTCAAGGGACCGCCGCGGAACGGCGCGTAACCCGTACCGAAGATGACGGCGCCGTCGACCACATCTGCGTTGTCGACAATGCCTTCACGCAGACAGGCGACGCAGACATTCGACATAGGCAGGATCAGACGATCGATCATCTCGGCCGACGGTTCCGACATCGCGAGCGCGCCCGAAGTATCGGCTTTGCCGTCCTTCCAGGTATAAAAACCCTTGCCGGTCTTGCGGCCGAGCTCGCCTCTCGCGACCTTGTCGCGCAACCACGCCGGCGTCGACGGCAGCAGGTTGCCGAACTTCGAGCGCAGCATGTCGCCGACATCGAGGCAGATATCGAGGCCGACCTGGTCGGCGAGCTCGATCGGGCCCATCGGCATGCCGAACTTCTTCGCGGCAGCGTCGATGACCATCTTGTCGATCTTCTCGTCGAGCATCAGCATCGCTTCCAGCATGTAAGGCGTCAGCGCGCGGTTGACGAGGAAGCCAGGCGACGATTTTACGGGCAGCGGCAGGCGGTCGATGGCGCCGACGAAAGCGAGCGCCTCCTTCAGGAGTTGCGGATCGGTGCCGTCATGGCTGACGACCTCGACAAGCTGCAGTCGCGAGACCGGATTGAAGAAGTGAAGTCCCAGCAACCGCTCGGGCTTCTCTAACGTGGTACGCAGGTCCTGCAGCGGAATGCTGGACGTGTTGGTCGCCAGGATCGCACCGGGCTTCATCTTCGGCTCGAGCCCGGCATAGACCTTCTGCTTCAGCTCCAGCTTTTCCGGCACAGCTTCGATGATGAGATCGGCGTTGCGGACGCCTTCGGCCTGCATGTCCGGCATCAGCCGATCGAGCGCATCGCGCACCGCGGTGCGCTTGCGCAGGATCTTGCCGTAGAGATCGGCGGCACGCTTGATCGCGCCCGCAATCGGCTCCGGCTTCATGTCGGCGAGCGTCACCCGCAAATTCTGGCCGGCGCACCAGGCGGCAATGTCGCCGCCCATCGCACCGGCGCCGATGACGTGAACGTGCTCGATCTTGTTACCGTCTCCTGCGAGCTTCTTCATTTGCTCGCGCAGGAAAAATACGCGGATCAAATTCTGCGCGGTCGGCGTCACCATCAATTTGGCAAACGACGCCTTCTCGGCGTTGAGCATCGCCGCCCGATCGCCGCCATGCTTTTCCCAGAGATCGATCAGCGCATAGGGCGCGGGATAATGCGCCTCCGGCGCGGTCTTGCCAGCCTCGCTGCGCATCCGCGAGGCAAGGAAGCCCCTGACGGGGCCGAGCGAAAAGACGGTGTTGAGGAAGCCGGGCCGCGCACGCTTGAGGCGGCCGGACACGGCGTCCTTGACCGCATTGCGCACGTGACGCTCCTGCGTCACGGCGTCGACCAGCCCCAGCGATTTCGCTTTGCGCGCATCGATGGTCTTGCCGGTGAGCATCAGCGGCATCGCCTGCATCGGATTGACGAGCTGCGTGAAGCGCACGGTGCCGCCAAGGCCGGGATGCAGGCCGAGCATCACCTCGGGAAATCCGAACCGTGCGTCCTCGATCGCAATCCGCATCTGGCAGGCCAGCGCCACCTCGAGGCCGCCGCCGAGGCAGAAGCCATGGATCACGGCCACGCTCGGAATCCGCAAGGCCTCCAAGCGGTCGATCACGGCATGGGCGCGGCCGATCTCGGTCTCGACCGCGCCTGCGTCGGTCGCGCCGCGAAACGCGTTGACGTCAGCGCCGGCAATGAAGCCGGATTTCTTGCCGGAGCGGATGACGAGACCCGTCGGCCGCTGGCCTTCGAGTTCGGTTATTATCTTGTCCAGCTCCTCAATCAGATCAGCCGACAGCGTGTTGGCGCTGGTGCCCTCGCGATCGAACAGCAGCCAGGCGACGCCGTCGCCATCGCGGGTCAGCTTGAAGTTTTTGTACGGACCCCCGGCATCGGGCGTCGGCCCGAGCTCGAGCACGCGATCGCCGAGAACGTCCATGATCTGTGATTCCATGATCACACCGTCTCTATCAGCATCGCGCCGCCCTGCCCGCCGCCGATACACTCGGTGGCGATGCCGCGCCTGGTGCCCAATCGCTTCATGGCATTGACGAGATGCAGCACAATGCGATTACCGCTGCAGCCCACGGGATGGCCGAGGCTGATCGCCCCGCCATCGACGTTCAATTTGCCCTGGTCGAGTCCGCCGGCCGCGCCGTCGAGGCCGAGAATTTCCTTGCAGAATTTTTCATCGCTCCAGGCGGCAAGACAGCCCAGCACCTGCGTCGCGAACGCCTCGTTCAATTCCCAGGTCTCGATATCGGCAAACGTCAGTTCATTGCGCTTCAATAGCTCCGTTGCCGACAGCACCGGGCCCAAGCCCATGATGCCGGGATCGAGCGCCGACCACTGGCTGTCGAGAATGACCGCCTTCGGCGTTAACCCGTGCTTGGCGACGGCCTCTTCGGAGGCGAGGATCACCCACGACGCGCCGTCGGTGATCTGCGAGGAATTGCCGGCGGTGACCTTGCCCCAGGGACGCTCGAACACCGGCTTCAGTTTTGACAAGCTCTCCGGCGTCGAGTCCGGGCGCACGCCGTCGTCATGATCGTAGAATTTTCCGTCGCGTGCGAACGCGGTTTCAACCTCGCCCTTGAGCCAGCCTTCCGACTGCGCCTTTGCCAGCCGCTTGTGGCTTTCGGCGGCATAGGCGTCGGACTGCGCGCGCGTGATGCCGAAGAGATGCCCGACCACTTCGGCGGTCTGGCCCATATTGAGTTCGGTGATGGGATCGGTGAGCCCGCGCTCCAGCCCGATGATCGGCTTGAAATAGCTCGGCTTCACCTTCAGCGCGGCCATGATCTTTGCGCCGATGCCCTTGGCGCCGGCAAGGCCGGCGAACCAGCGCACCCCCTGTTGCGGCCACACCAGCGGCGCGTGGCTCAGCGCCTCGGCGCCGCCCGCCAGAATAAGGTCTGAGACGCCCTCGCGAATGTAGCGGTAAGCCGTGTCGATCGACTGCATGCCGGAGCCGCAATTGATCTGCACGGTGAAGGCAACCATCTTCTCGCCCATGCCGAGCCGTAGCGCGGCGACCCGGGCCGGGTTCATCTCGTCGGCAATGACATTGACGCAGCCGAGGATGACCTGGTTGAAGGCGTCGGGCGCGAAAGGCTGCCGCGCCAATAGCGGCCGGCCGCATTGCACGGCGAGATCGACCGGGGTGAACGGCCCGGGACCGGAGCGCGCTTTCAGGAACGGCGTCCGGCTGCCGTCGACAATATAAACCGGTCTTGCCATCAGCCTGCCGCCCTCTGCTCACCCAGTTCCTGGAAGAACTGATGCACGTCGGTGCCCTTCCTGTAAATCGGCGACAATGCCTCAGGCGCGAAATCGTCGACCTCAATCACCTTCGCAACGGCTTCATGCGCCGCCTGCAGCTTCTCGCCGTCGGCCTGGGTGATGACGCCCCTCTTCACCGCGTCCTTCCAGTCATGCAGGCGCGCGGCGCGCATCTGTTTGGCAACATCCTCTGCGGCCGTTACCAGCAGGAATGCCTTCTGCAGCCGCGCGATGCCGCCATCGTCGTCGACGGCGGAGAGATCCGCGGTGAGCCGGTCGCGCGCCGCCGACGGCTCCAGCACGAGCTGCGCGCATTGATGCACGACGCGGTCGGACGGGCCGATTACCCTTGCGCCGAACGGCTGGATCAGGAATTTCAGGATGATTGCTACGAACCGGTTCGGCAGGTTGGCGAGGATTTCGGCAAAGCGGTTCTCGATCGTCTTGAAGCCGCTCGCCATGCACCATTCGAGCGCGGCGAAATCCTCCTTCTGCCGTCCCTCCTCCTGCCAGCGCTTCAGCGCCGCCGACAACAGATAGAGCTCGGACAGGATATCGCCGAACCGCGCCGAGAGCATTTCCTTGCGCTTGAGCGCGCCGCCGAGCGTCAACAGCGCCATGTCGGCGCATAATGCAAACGCCGAACAGTAGCGCGAGAGCTGGCGATAGAATCGCGTCGCCTCGCCGGCATCGGGTGCGGGCGCAAACAGCCCGCCGCTCCAGCTCCGGCCCCAGGCGCGGAACACGGTCTTGAAGCTGTGGCCAATGTGTTTCCAGAACACCCGGTCGAAGGCGTCGAGCCCCTTGGCGCGATCGGCTTCACCCAGCGCATTCATCTCGTCGAGCAGGAATGGATGAGCGCGGATCGCACCCTGGCCAAACACGATGAGATTTCGCGTGAGGATATTGGCGCCCTCGACGGTGATGCCGACCGGCACCGCGCGATAGAGGTTGCCCATATAATTCTGCGGCCCGTCGATCACGGCCTTGCCGCCGTGGATGTCCATGGCGTCGTCGATCACGATCCGCATCCGCTCGGTGGCGTGCAGCTTCATGATGCCGGAAATGACGGCGGGATGATGCCCCTGATTAAGCGCCGCGCAGGTCAGCCGTCGCGCGGCGTCGAGCAGATAGGCCGTGCCGGCGATGCGGGCGAGCGGCTCCTCGATGCCTTCGAACTTGCTGATAGAGATTCCGAACTGCTCGCGGATCCGGGCATAGGCGCCGGTGGTGCGTGCTGCATAGGCCGCGCCCGCCGCAGACAACGACGGCAGCGAGATGCCGCGGCCGGCGGCAAGCGCCGTCATCAGCATCTTCCAGCCCTCACCCAACCGGTCCTGTCCGCCGATGATGTAGTCCATCGGGATAAAGACGTCGCGGCCCCAGTTCGGGCCGTTCTGGAACATCTGCATCGCCGGCAGGTGGCGGCGGCCGATCTCGACGCCGGGCAGGTCGGTCGGGATCAGCGCGACCGTAATGCCGAGGTCTTCCTGATCTCCCACGAGATGATCGGGATCATAGGCCTTGAAGGCAAGACCGAGCAGCGTCGCGACCGGGCCAAGCGTGATGTAGCGCTTGTGCCAGTTCAGCCGCAGGCCGAGCACCTCGCGGCCCTCGAAATTACCCTTGCAGATGATGCCGGTGTCGACCATCGACGCGGCGTCGGAGCCCGCTTCCGGGCTGGTCAGGCCGAAGCAGGGAATGTCGGCGCCTTCGGCAAGCCGCGGCAACCATCTCTGCTGCTGCTCGCTGGTGCCAAAGCGCATCAGCAGTTCACCCGGCCCGAGCGAGTTCGGTACCATCACGGTGACGGCCGCGGTCAGCGATCGCGAGGAAAGTTTTCGCACCACTTCCGAATGCGCATAGGGCGAGAAACCGAGCCCGCCAAACTCCTTCGGGATAATCATGCCGAAAAATTTGTGACGCTTGATGAAGGCCCATACCTCCGGCGGCAGGTCGCGCCATTCCCAATTGATCTTCCATTCGTCGAGCATGGCGCAGAGCTCGTCGACCGGACCGTTGAGAAACGCCTTTTCCTCATCAGTCAGCGTCGCCGGCGCTGTCGCCAGCAATTTCGACCAGTCGGGGTTGCCCGTGAAGAGATCGGCATCCCACCAGACGTCGCCCGCTTCGAGCGCCTCGCGCTCGGTGTCGGACATCGCGGGCATGGCGCCACGCGCGAAAGCGAAGATCGGCTTGCTGATGAAATCGCGGCGGAAGCTCATGGCGACCTCCTCATGATCGGGGACGCGACGTCGCGCCACACCTGTGCCAAACGTCGGTTCATCCTAGCTGAAAAGCGTGGGATTCGAGGCAGTTTGCACCGGGAATGAAGCGAAATTGATAAACCGGGAGATAACGGCTGACGTCCCGGACCCGTTCCAGGGTGGCTGCATTATCCGGCGTTTGAAGACCGGCTAGCAAGGCTGGCGCGAGCCACACGAAATGGTCTTCGCCTGGCCTGCCCCAGCAACCCGCGCGGGCAGACATGCTATCTACAAATAACGCTTACCGCGTCTTCGTTCGTTGGGAACGAATACGGCAAACACTTCCCTGACGCGAACGGCAGGCGTGACGTCGCGAGTAAAGCGAACTTCCGCGGTTGCCGAAGTTTCCTCCACCCGAGGCGCGTAAATGGCGCTCCCGTACAGCGATCCATCGAACCGCAAATTGCTCTCGTCGTCGGTGAGATAAGCGTTTGAAACAAACAACAATACGAGTAACGCCGATCCGACGTAGGTAAAATACTTGAAAATAGGCATTGATAGACGCGGCTCCCTTCTTCGAAGGAAGGGTGCATCGCTCGCAACAAAGCTGAGGTTTAAGGACGCCCAGCTTTTGCCGGAACAGTTCGCTGCCGGTTGCCAATTTGTGACGAATTTTAGTGAATCGCCCTCTCGTCATTCCGGGGCTCGCGAAGCGAGAGCCCGGAATCCATTCTGCAGCAGTAGCTGCGGTCCGATGGATTCCGGGCCTGCGCCCAAGCGGGCGCATCCCGGAATGACCAGCGGCGAGGCAAAACCAGGCTAGCCCGGTCCCGCGCCTTGCGTGGCGGTGTACACGGCATAGAGCGACTGGCTTGCGGCCATGAACAGGCGGTTGCGCTTGGGTCCGCCGAAGCAGATGTTGCCGCACACTTCGGGCAGGCGGATCCGGCCGATCAGCTTGCCATCCGGCGACCACACCGTCACGCCACTATAGCCGACCGCGCGGCCGGCGTTGCTTGAGCACCAGACATTGCCGTTGACGTCGCAGCGTACGCCGTCCGGTCCGCATTTCACGCCGTCGACCATGAAATCGCTGAACCGCTTGTGGTTGGTGAGCTTGTTGTCGGTGCCGACATCGAACACGAACATGTCGCCCTTGCCGCCCGCGCCAGTATCGCCCGGCCCCTTGCCGGTAGAGGCGACGTACAGCTTCTTGTAATCGGGCGAGAAGCAGAGACCGTTGGGATCGGGCACCTGCTCTTCGGTCACCACGAGGTCGACGCGGCCGGAAGGATCGATGCGATAACAGTTGGTCGGCAATTCGCGCTTGCCCGGTACGAAGCCGGCCGGCTGGCCGATCCGCGGATTGAGCTTGCCGGCAGCGTTGCTCGGACCTCCCGCGACGTCGGGCTCGCCCTCATAGAGCATGCCGCCATAGGGCGGATCGGTGAACCAGTAGCTGCCGTCGGGATGCGCGACGACGTCGTTCGGCGAGTTGAGCTTCTTGCCGTTGTAGGAGTCGGCCAGCACGGTCGCGGTGCCGTCGTGTTCATAGCGCACGACACGGCGGGTAAGATGTTCGCAGGAGAGCTGTCGCCCCTGGAAGTCGAACGAGTTGCCGTTTGAGTTGTTGGAGGGCGTGCGGAAGACGCTGACGTGACCGTCATCCTCCGACCATCTCATCTGCCTGTTGTTGGGGATGTCGCTCCACAGCAGATAACGGCCCTGCGCGCTCCAGGCCGGCCCCTCCGCCCACAACAGCCCGGTATGAAGGCGCTTGATCGCGGTGTTGGGCTGGGCGAGATTGTTGAAAGATGGATCGACCGCGATGATGTCGGGATCCCAGAAATAGGTGGTCGGCGCGCCTCGCGGACTGAAATCACGCGGCGGGCTGGTAATCGTCGACGGCGGCGCCACAGGGCCGCTCTGGGCCAGTGCGCCGCTGACCCCTGCCACGGTGGCGCCGGCGCAGGCGGCCAGGCCGTGGACAAGGGTTCGTCGTGTAATCGTGAATTCTGAATCGCGCCGCTGTTGTGAATCGCCCCGCTCTTGGCGTGTCATCGCATCCTCCCAGTGTGTTCACCGGCCGTTGATCCGGCCTGGCAACTTGAGGTTAATCCGGAGCGCGTCCGGTTGCGAGAGCTGCTTTCAATTTTGCTCGCGGTTCAAGCTTGCAGTCGAAAATGGCATTACCTCGTCCAACGCATGTTTGTTTGTCGGGAAGCTTCGCCATTGGGGCGATTGAAGTCACTTCCGGTTCGCCGCCGCGCGCTCGATGAACGACACTTCGGCGCCCTTCTTCAGAAACTTTGCCAATTTGTCGACGTCCCAGTTGGTGAGACGCACGCAGCCGTGCGATTCCGCCTTGCTGACCTTCGAAGGATTGGACGTCCCGTGAATGCCATATCCTTCTGCTGAAAGTCCGATCCAATAGATGCCCACGGGGTTGTTCGGGCCCGGCTTGATGGTGAAAGCTCGCCTGGATCTGACCTCCTTGAATTTGTAATCCGGGTTGTAGCGATAATACGGAGAGACATCGATCGAGACCACCTTGAGCGTGCCGCTCGGCGTCGGCTTTTCCTCGCTGCCCACGGTCGCCGGAAAGAAGAAGATCAATTCGGAATTCGCGAAGGCCTTGACGGTTTGGGCCGATTTGTCGACCTCGACGCGCGTTACAGCCGGCTTCGTCCCGTTCGGCTTCGTCTCGCTCACCGCGACATTTGCCACCGAAATCGTTAGACCGGCCTCATCAAATTTCTTGCCGGGATTTAGAGCTGCGAGAAGCGTCTCGCTCATATGAAATTTTTCGGCGATGGCCTCGCGCGGACTGGTGTAGCGCAGCGCCTTCAGGCTCTTCATGTCCTCCATCTTCGCCGGGAGCTTCTTCAGGAACGGACCCTTTACGTCCTTTTCCGTGATCTTGTAGTCGACGATAACAGCATCCGCACTGGTCGCGACCAGTGCACCCCAGACTTCAGAAGTCAGGGGCAGTTTGTTCACGGCCAGGCCCTTGGCTTCGGCAAATGCCTTCAGGGCCTTCTCGGCATTTTCGCCAAGCTTGCCGTCGATCTCTCCGGGCGAGAAATTGGCGCGGTCGAGCAGCACCTGCGCCTTGACGATCACCGGATGAATCTTGTCGTCGGCCGGCGCCCTGCCCCTAAACTCCGCCTTGTTGACCGTGGCGGCGTCCGGGCCGGCAACGACGGGACGGACGAGGCACGCGAGCAGGACTATTCCGACCAAAACGCGGATCATCGGGAATCTCCAAAATACCGTCTAATAAGAATTTGGACGGGTCGGAGTTCCGTGCTGGTGGCTGGCACAAAGAGAGCCGCGTAGCCCGTACATTCGACAATCAATCCGGGCGGATCATCTCGAACATGTTTTCCGGCTTGATCTCGAAATAATCGCCGCGGCGGCCGGCGCGGACGATGGGGTGGGCGAGCCCGGTCTGGTAGACGCCGTCCTTGATGAAGGCCTTGTCGATATGCACGGCGACGACCTCGCCCAGTGTCAGCCAGGCCTGCGCCTTTTCACCGTCCTTGCCCTGCAACTGGATGATCTGCGTCAGCTTGCACTCGAAGGCGACCGGACTTTCCGCCACGCGCGGCACGTTGATGAGCTTGCAGGGCGCAGCCGTCAGCCCTGCGATCTTGAACTCATCGACATCACGGGCAAGATGGGCGGCGGTCGCGTTCATCTGCTTTGCGAGATCCATCGTGGCGAGATTCCAGACGAATTCCCCGGTGTCCTGGATATTGCCTGCGCTGTCTTTCCAGTTGGTCGAGGAAAAGCCAATGATCGGCGGCACATAGCAGAAGGCGTTGAAGAAGCTGTAGGGCGCCAGGTTGACGTTGCCGTTGCCGTCGCGCGAGGAAATCCACCCGATCGGGCGTGGCGCGATGATGGCGTTGAAGGGATCGTGCTTGAGGCCGTGGCCGTTCTTCGGCTCGTAGAAGTGCAGGTCTTTAGTGGTCACGCCGGAATTTTCCTTGTTATTCGTAGCCCGGATAAAGCGAAGCGCAATCCGGGGAATGGCGCAAGCGGCCGGAGTCGCCCCGGATTACGCTTACGCTCCATCCGGGCTTCTGTAACGGGCCTCGATTAGTCAATCCCTTTTGCGTCATCCGCTCGCCGGAAACCTGCTTCTGTACGGGATCGGCGCAAGGCCGTCGCCTGATGGGGTTCGTAAGAGGATAGGTCGGCCAATCTACGGAAAGCGTGATCATATCGCTCGATATGTCGACAACCCGGATGTCGGCCTGACCTG
>NZ_JAACFS010000118.1 GCF_029051645.1 Bradyrhizobium sp. CSA112 | reverse complement strand
ACGCGCAAACGCCTTCTACCGCAACTCCGGAACGGTTAAATGTAGCGGACCGGAATTCACTGATGGACTTGCGCATTGACCTGGTAAAGGCTGCGTTGCAGCTAACACCTGAGCAGGAAAAATACTGGCCGGCTGTAGAGAGCGCTATTCGTGCCAGGGCGGAGGATCGGAAAGCCCGTGTTGCAAAAATCCAAGAAACAGTGGGTAGACGGGCCGAGGAAAGCCGTTTCGAGGTCATGCGCAATCGTGACCCCATTGCGTTTTTGCATCGGCGCTCGGAAACATTGGCTCAACGATCAGCCGATTTGGATAAGCTCGCCGAGGCGTGGCAGCCACTCTATCAAACGTTCAGTCCCGAACAGAGGCGGCACATGGCGGCCCTCGCGCTCTTTGTACTCCACGATATGAGTGAATCCGTAGAACGGCGTCGTGCGCAGTCTGAGGACGAGGACTGAAGCAAAGTAGTTCGATTCGTGCCTGCCGCATAATGGTCGGAGCATATGCGGCTAACTGAACTTTAAGCCTGGGCGATGTCCGCTTTTGATCAAGAGGCCGACATCCCCGGGGTTTTCAACGTCTGTCCGCAAGAACCCCGCTGAAATTCCGTTCTGTCAATCCACGAAATTCCAGTTCATCATCAATACAAAGGCTGCCCGTAGACTCGGGCTCGAAATACCACCGCCACTTCTCTCCCGCGCCGACGAGGCAATCGAAAGAAGCGGTGACTTCCGCTAGTGTGCAGGTTTTCGGACCTGACCGGCTGGTCTGTCGATGTCCGCTCACGCGGGGATTGTGTTGCAAAAGTTTTTT
>NZ_JAACFS010000117.1 GCF_029051645.1 Bradyrhizobium sp. CSA112 | reverse complement strand
GGGCAGGACGACCTTGTGATCGGCGTGCCGAGCGCCAATCGCGGCCGGCGCGAGATCGAAGGGTTGATCGGCTTCTTCGTCAACACCCTGGCGCTTCGCCTCGAGCTGTCGGGCGAGCCGAGCGTGTCGCAGCTTCTGGAACGGACGCGGCGCACGGCGCTGGCTGCGCAGGAGCATCAGGACCTGCCGTTCGAGCAGGTAGTCGAGATCGTGCAGCCGCCACGGCATCTCGATCAGACGCCGCTGTTCCAGGTGATGTTGGCCTGGCAGAACAACGCCGTCGGGTCGTTCGACCTTGCCGGGCTGAGCGTGGAGGCTTCCGGGGAAGGGCTCGATCAGGTCAAGTTCGATCTGGAGCTGAGCCTAGGCGAGTGTGATGAGGTCATAGCCGGAACGTTTGATTATGCCACGGCGCTGTTCGATCAGGCGACGATCGAGCGGCAGCGTGGTTATCTGCTGGCGCTGCTGCGGGCGATGGCTGCCGATGCGGGGCAGCCGGTCGGCCGCATCAACATCCTGCCGGCCGACGAACGCAGCTATCTGCTGGAGGAGTTGAACCGGACGGCGGCGGCCTATCCGTCGGAGCGGTGCATCCATGAACTGTTCGAGCAACAGGTCCGGCGCGCACCCGAAGCGGTCGCCCTCGTCCATGAGGACGAGCGCCTGAGCTATGGCGAGCTCAATGCGCGGGCCAACCGGCTGGCGCATCATCTGATCGCACTCGGGGTCAGGCCGGATCAGCCGGTGGCGATCTGCCTGGAGCGCAGCCCGGCGATGGTGGTGGGGCTCTTGGCGATCCTGAAGGCGGGCGGCGCCTATCTGCCGCTGGA
>NZ_JAACFS010000116.1 GCF_029051645.1 Bradyrhizobium sp. CSA112 | reverse complement strand
GCCGTCGGGCTCCGTTTTCGTCGGCGTCTTGCCGCTCTTCTTGCCGCCTTCGGCGACGCGACGCTCCTCGGCCCGCGCCTTGCGTTCCACCTCGGCTGCGGCCTTGGCTTCGGCCTCCAGCGCGGCCTTGGCCTCGCGGATCTTCTCAAGCCGCTTCTGCTTGTCGGCCACCCAATCGGGCATCTCGTCGCCGCGCTTGTCGCCGTAGAGCTTATCCTCCTGCGCATCGGCGGCCTCCGCCGCCTTGAGCCAGCGGTCGACCTCCGCTGCAAGCTCCGCTTCCCGCTTCTTCATGCGATCATAGCTCATCGCCTTGTGCTTGGACGCGTTCGCCTTGATCTTGGTGCCGTCGAGCGCAACGTGCCCGAGCTTCACCAACCCGGCCTTCTCGGCCAGCTTCAACACCTGCACGAACAGGTCGGCCAGCGCCTTAAGATGCCGCCGCCGGAACTCCGAGATCGTGCGGAAGTCCGGCGCATCGCCGGCCACGATCATCATGAAATCCGCCCGCTCCACCGTCGCCCTGGCGATCCGCCGCGACGAGTAGATGCCGCTCGCATAGCCGTGTAGAAGCAGCGCCGTCATCATCCGCGGATCAAACGGCGGCTGACCCAGCCAGCTCCGGTAGCTGCCTAGGATCGTCGATAGATCAAGGCTTTCCTTGACCAGCGACACGATCAACCGCGAAACGTGGTCCTGCGGCACATAGTCCTGCACGCTCGGCGGCAGAAGCTGGACCTCGTCGATCTTCCAGGGGCGAAATTCCTTGCTCATGGCCACGCAAGGAATCAGACTCGCACCCTCTTGACCAGTCACTACTCAGACAGGCTCCTAG
>NZ_JAACFS010000115.1 GCF_029051645.1 Bradyrhizobium sp. CSA112 | reverse complement strand
CTAGGTGGTGTGGACACTTATCGCATCCATAAGATGATTGCTGCGAGAGTGACGACGGCACGGTAATTTCGGGCGGTCTTTTCGAAGCGGGTTGCGACGCGGCGAAATTGCTTGAGCTTGGAGAAGCAGCATTCCACGAGATGGCGCTGGGCATAGAGGTGCTTGTCGAGCGGATATTTGAGTGCACGTGACGGGTTGTTGGGGATGACGGCGAGCGCGCCTTTGGCAGCGATGGCCTGGCGCAAGTGATCGGCGTCATAGGCCGTATCAGCCATGACGACCTCGGCGGGTGATCCCTCGATCAATGCGGCGGCTTGCGGTGCATCGCCCTTCTGGCCTGCGGTAAGCGTGAATCGCACAGGACATCCCAAGCCGCGAACGGCCAGGTGTATCTTGGTGCTCAGGCCGCCGCGCGAGCGGCCAAGCGCCTGATCTTCAGACCCCCTTTTTTCGCCCCGGCGGCGTGCTGATGCGCCCGGACGATGGTGGAATCGACGATCAGATACTCGAAGTCCGGATCATCGGACATTGCCTCGAATATCCGCCACCAAACACCCTTGATGCTCCATCGACTGAAGCGCCGGAACACGCTGTTCCAATCCCCGAAGGCTTCCGGAAGATCACGCCAGGGAGCGCCCGTACGCACGATCCAAAGCACCCCTTCCACAAACATCCGGTTGTCGCGTCCGGTGGAGCCCTTCTGGTCAGGCCGACCTATAATCAGGGGAGCCATCCGCTCCCAAGCCGCGTCGCTCAAAACCAAACGATCCATCACACCCAAGGCCGCCTCCCAAAAAGCAGCCTTGAATCTGATTTGCTCCTAAAAGGGAATCCTTAGAGTCCACACCACCTA
>NZ_JAACFS010000114.1 GCF_029051645.1 Bradyrhizobium sp. CSA112 | reverse complement strand
AGAGTCTGACTCAAAATAAGTCATTGGCATCTCAGGTTCTAGCCAGGCGGCGGGAGAGCAGGCGGATGCTTGCGATCAGGATCCAGGCTTCCGCGCTGGCGATGGTTGCCTCGAAGTCTTTGGCCAGTCGTCGATTGCGACCGAACCAGGCAAACGTACGCTCGACGACCCAGCGTCGGGGCTCGGCTTTAAACGTTCCCACGTTCTGCGAACGGGTGACAATTTCAATTGTCCATTGGCCGAGATCAGCGATTGCATCGAGCAGCTTTGGGCCACGGTAGACACGGTCGGCGAAGATGTGGCGCAGGTTGGGGAACAAGCGGCCGATGATCCGCAACAGCGGGACTGCACCATGATTGTCTTGAAGGTTGGCAGTATGCACCTGCACATCCAGCAAGGAGCCCTCGGTATCAGTGACGATATGACGCTTGCGTCCCTTGATCCGCTTGGCCATGTCAAACCCGCTTGGACCGCCACTTTCCGTGGTTTTCACACTCTGGCTGTCGATAATCCCTGCCGACGGAGTGGGCTTGCGTCCTTGCCTTTCGCGCATGCGCCGGACCAGAGCGTCGTTGATCATCCGCCACAAGCCAGAACCCCGCCACTTGTAGAAATAATATTGAACCGTCGAGCATGGCGGAAAGTCCTTTGGCAGCGCTCGCCATTGGCAGCCGCTGGCTCCTATGTAGAGAATTGCGTTCATGATCACGCGCAGGCTGATCTCGCGAGGACGGCCGAGCCGCGATCGCGCGGGCATCAACGGCTCGATTAACTTCCACTCCGCATCCGTCATGTCGCTTGCATAACGCAGTCCGTCACGCCGATATTGTTCGCGGGTGATTTCGGTCCAACACATGTTGTGCTCCCCTCGAGTCTTCGCAAACACGAAGGAATCACAACGGGCTGAAATCACTCAACTTTCTTTTTCGGTCAGGCTCT
>NZ_JAACFS010000113.1 GCF_029051645.1 Bradyrhizobium sp. CSA112 | reverse complement strand
ACGGTTCGACCGGTACTCCGATGTCCTCGGATTTGGAGGACTGCACAAGTGGAACGAGGTTGTGATGGGCCGCAGCAGTATCAGGTAGGACTGTAATTCTTCTAAAGAACCCGCCTGCGCCACAGCGATCCGAGTCTCGGCTCGCTCGCGTAACAAGGTATGGCATCATAGCCGCGAAGCCCAATGAGTAGCTCTGGAAAGGCCAGCCGCTCCTCGCCTTGGCGTGGCACGGTGAGGCTAGGGTGATGCGCCCCCTCTGTGCGTCAGCTTGTTGTCAGCTCGCGCGCCTATCATTGTCCACAGGTCTTCGAGTAGGCCAGTACGTTGCGATAGGGAGAGCGAACCGCATGTATAACAGAATCACTGGTTCTTCCAGCCAAGTTCCAAGCGCGAGCCAGGCCGATGAATCGGAGCTATCAGCAGATGGCCGTAGGTTTACGGAAACGCTTACGGCGCCTGGTTCGTCCTCGGGGGCGACACGGCCGTACTCCCTCATTTCCGAACCTCCCATCGATGAGATTGACAGGGAGTCATTCAGGGAAGAACTGAGAAATTTTTACGGTAAGGACATCAAGCACATAGCCGATAATCCGCAAGAATACTCGGATTTCGTTTCCGAAAAGGCTGAGCGCACAGCGATGGTCGCCAGAGCCGGATCCACCGTAGAGGATTCGGACCATGCGCGATATTTCAGCTATCAATTGGGTGACAAGAGTGTCGGGCTTCTAAAGACCGAAGGTCGACGTCGCATGGGAGGGGAGGCGTGGGAGCGGCACTTTCCTGGGCAAAAACACGTCTCGTCCGTTGTCGGTCTCCGGGTTACTCATCCGCTCGTCGAGAACGCAGGCGATGTTCTGCTGGAACATCAACTTCGGCTTGACGGCAAGCGGGCGTTGGTCATGTCGCGTCCTGCCACGGATGAGGTGAAGCCCCGTCTAG
>NZ_JAACFS010000112.1 GCF_029051645.1 Bradyrhizobium sp. CSA112 | reverse complement strand
GGGGAAGAGTGCGGTCAGGAACAGGCGCAGCAAAAGGCTGAGCCAGCGGATGAGGCGGCGGAAGTTGTAGCCGGCGGCGGCGAGGACGGCGTTGGCGGCGTCGCCCTGGCGGAACCAGAGATAGTTGCGGCCCATGCGGTGCTCGGCCTTGAGATGGCCGATGACGGGCTCGACGGCGGACCTGCGGCGCAGTTCGCGCTTGATCCTGGGCGTCACCCCTCGCTTCTGGCCGGAGAGGAAGACCCTGAACTTGTAATCGGGCGGCGCGTTGTGGCCGCGGTATCCCTTGTCTCCGAGGAGGCGCGCAATGATGTTGCCGATCAGCGCCTCCATGTCCGGGATCACGGTGGCCAGCGTGTGACCGTCATAGGGATTGCCGGGCAACGCCTTCACATGGGTGACGAACTGGCCGCCCTTGGCATGGCCGATCGTGGTGGCGACGGAGACCTTGACGCCGAACTCGTAAGGCCGATGGGCCTTGCCTTTGCCGATGCATTCGACCTCCGGCGCGTGCAGGGAATAGACCTTCGGCCCGCGTTGACGTTGCTGCTGCTCGCGCACGCGCCGCGCGAGCGCCAGCAGCTTTGTGAATGCCGCTTCGAGCGCGCCGTTACCCTCGATCTTGCGGCCGACATCGCGGATGACGCGGCCGAGATAGGTGCGCAGCTTCTTGAGCGCTCGGTTGGCGCGCTTGAACTGCTTGGCGTGGGCATAGCGCTGATGCTGAATCAGGGCGAACTTGCCCACCCGCGCATAGGATTGACGCAAACTCACCCCATGACGCTGCGCCAGCCGCACCAGCTTCTCGCGCGCCCGGTTCAGAAGCTTCGCATCGGTGGGGAACGTCACGTTCTTGGGCTGAACCGTGGTGTCGACGATCACCCGCGACAGTTCGGACGGCTTGATCGCCTTGGTCCGGGTGGCAACCGACAGGCTCTCCTGGATCAGCGCCGCCAGCCGCTCCTCGCCCATCCGGTTGCGCCAGCGCGTCAGCGACGAGCGGTCGAA
>NZ_JAACFS010000111.1 GCF_029051645.1 Bradyrhizobium sp. CSA112 | reverse complement strand
CCCGCGACAGTTCGGACGGCTTGATCGCCTTGGTCCGGGTGGCAACCGACAGGCTCTCCTGGATCAGCGCCGCCAGCCGCTCCTCGCCCATCCGGTTGCGCCAGCGCGTCAGCGACGAGCGGTCGAATACCAACCGGTGCTGGAAGAACTCTTCGCCGCAGAAGTATTGGTAATAGGGGTTCTCGACCCACCGCTCGCACAGCACCTCGTCGGACAGGTCATAGGTATGCTTGAGGATCGCCAGCCCCACCATCAAGCGTGTCGGCAGCGGCGGCCAGCCGGGATCATCGGTGTAAACCTCGCCGAAACGTTCCTCCAGGAACCTCCAATCCACCGTGCGGCCCAGCGTTACCAGCGGATGCTTCATGTCGATGATCTGATCGAGCCGGGAGCGGAAAAGGTCCTGCTCCCCCGTCTCGCTACGCTCTCGTGGCCGCATCGAATCCCTCGCCAAAGCAGTCCAGGCGAGTGAATCACAAATCAAGTTTGCAAGGAATCTGGAGGGTTCTGTGAGGTCGCGTGGCAGGTACGAGCCGCGCGCTCTGTCGTGCGTGCGACCTCATAGAAGCCGGATTGAACGAGCCGCTGCCATGCCAGAGCACCGGGCGAGATTCAAGGCCGATGATCTTCGACGGTCGCCAGGCTCAAACGCACGCACAACTTACGCGATATGGCACGGACGTTGCAAAATGGGGAAAGTAGGTTGCCGACTTTACGTGCTGTCAATGGGTTAGGCGTTGCGGAAAAGTCACCCGTGACAACCCTGGCGCGAGAGGCCCGGTAACGGTCTTCGACGGGTGCGACGGAGTTCCAGAAAGGCGCCCCGGCATCGTCCTTTCGAAGTGTCCAGATGCTGTTGGTTGCTATCATTGTTGATCCGACTGCACGGGTCGAAGTACCGCCTGCCAATGGCAGGAAGGTTGTTGGCACTCCCACTCCAGCAACAACTTCAATGCCGCGCCCGCGGCTTCGTTGTGTGCCGGGCATGCTCAATAGCTCGGAAGTGAAAGTCTTCCACCCAACCTGATGGAGGTGAAGGGTTAGTGAAACGCAAGGGCTGCCGTCGCGAGGCGGGGTC
>NZ_JAACFS010000110.1 GCF_029051645.1 Bradyrhizobium sp. CSA112 | reverse complement strand
ATCGTCCGCGACCTCTCCGGCGAACTCGGCAAGCAAATTGAATTGGAAATGCACGGCGCCGACACCGAGCTCGACCGCCAGGTGCTCGACCTGATCAAGGATCCCCTGACCCACATGGTGCGCAACTCCGCCGACCACGGCCTGGAGACGCCGGCCGAGCGGCTCGCCGCCGGCAAGGGCGAGCAGGGCACCATCCGCCTGTCCGCCTATCACGAGGGCGGCCACATCATCATCTGCATCGCCGACAATGGCCGCGGCCTCAACACCGAGCGGATCAAGGCCAAGGCGCTGCAGAACGGCCTCGTCAGCGAGGCCGAGCTGGAGAAGATGACCGAGGCCCAGATCCACAAGTTCATCTTCGCCCCGGGCTTCTCCACCGCCGCCACCGTCACCTCGGTCTCCGGCCGCGGCGTCGGCATGGACGTGGTGCGCACCAATATCGACCAGATCGGCGGCACCATCGACATCAAGTCGATCGCCGGCGAGGGCTCGTCCGTCACCATCAAGATCCCGCTGACGCTGGCGATCGTCTCGGCCCTGATCGTGGAAGCCGCCGGCGACCGCTTTGCGATCCCGCAGCTCTCGGTGGTCGAACTGGTGCGGGCGCGGGCCAACTCCGAGCACCGCATCGAGCGCATCAAGGACACCGCGGTCTTGCGGCTGCGCAACAAGCTGCTGCCGCTGATGCACTTGAAGAAGCTGCTCAAGATCGACGACGGCTCGTCAAGCGACCCCGAGAACGGCTTCATCGTGGTGACGCAGGTCGGCAGCCAGACCTTCGGCATCGTGGTCGACGGCGTGTTCCACACCGAAGAAATCGTGGTCAAGCCGATGTCGACCAAGCTGCGGCACATCGACATGTTCTCCGGCAACACCATTCTGGGCGATGGCGCGGTCATCATGATCATCGACCCCAACGGCATTGCGAAAGCGCTCGGCGCCTCCGGCTCCTCGGCCCATGAGATGGCCGACGAGGCCTCGGCGGCGCATGCGCTCGGCGGCGAACAGCTCACCTCGCTCTTGGTGTTCCGCGCCGGCTCCTCGCAGCCCAAGGCGGTGCCGCTCGGCCTCGTCACCCG
>NZ_JAACFS010000109.1 GCF_029051645.1 Bradyrhizobium sp. CSA112 | reverse complement strand
TCATGCCAGCACGCTTGGCGATCCGCATCGCCCAGCTCTTAAGCTGCGAGCACCCCTTGACCGGCTTCGTCAGCATGATGTGAGCGGCCTGGTAGAGCGCCTCGCGTACGGAGGCGTCGCCGATCTTGCTGATCCGCCCCGATCGGTCGGTCTCGCCGGACTGGTGCTTCTTCGGCGTCAGCCCGAAATGCGACCCGGCCTGCTTGGAGGATGTAAACCGCGCGGGATCATCGATCGCCGCGGCATAGGTCAGCGAGATGATCGGCCCCACCGCCGGCGTCGACATCAACAACCTGGCCTTGGCATTCATCAGCGAGATCCTGCCGGCCCGCTTCTCGAAGGCTTTGAACTCGCTCAGCAGCACGCTGCGTACCTTGAGCAGCGCTTCTGTAATCACTTCCAGGTTGGGATGCCCCTTCACCAACTCGCCGATCCGTCCGGCAAAATTTGTTGCCGACGTCTTGCCAACCTTCAGGCCAAAGCCGCGCAAGATCCCGCGCAGGCTGTTCTCGACGTCCAGCAGCTTGCTCTGAACCAGCTTGCGCGCCGTCAGCACCGCCCGCACTTCCTGCGCTGCCACCGACTTGCAGTGCACCGGTCGGAACCAGCCCAGCCGCATCAGTTGCGCGATGTTGCGGGCGTCGTTGCGGTCCGACTTTACCGGCATCGCCTTGAAGGCATCGCGGACGTGGCGGGTCTCCAGCAACTCGACCGCAAGGCCGGCCTGCTTCATCCCCGCATAAAGCCATTGCGACAGCGGTCCGGCTTCCAGCCCGATCCGGGCCAGCCCGATCCCAAGCGCGCCGAACCAGCTGATCAGGGCCGCCGGTTCGCTCGCCACCTTGGCTTCCCGGACGATCTTGCCGCGCTCATCCACCACGCACACGCTTGAGTATTCCAAAGACACGTCGATTCCGGCATAATGCTCCATGGTCGTCTCTCCTTGATGCTTGGAGCGAGGTCCATCCTCGACTCCGTAACACCATCCATGTGAGGGACGACCGCCCGCCTTCCAAGCAAGCCGCGCGAAGCGCGCATTCAACAGCGCCGTAGCAAGCGCGGCTTGCTTGGAGGGCAGACCGGGCCCGTTACCCCATCTAC
>NZ_JAACFS010000010.1 GCF_029051645.1 Bradyrhizobium sp. CSA112 | reverse complement strand
CCGTCACGCCGATATTGTTCGCGGGTGATTTCGGTCCAACACATGTTGTGCTCCCCTCGAGTCTTCGCAAACACGAAGGAATCACAACGGGCTGAAATCACTCAACTTTCTTTTTCGGTCAGGCTCTGAGGAGGCGCGAAGCGCCGTCTGAAGGATGAATGGCACGAGCGGGGCCACATGGTTCGAGACGGCGCTTCGCGCCTCCTCACCATGAGGGTTCGAGAGAAGGCGAGCGCCTCACACGCCTTCTTCGTTGAACTTGTCGGCGACCAGCGCGGCGATCGCATCGACCGCTTGCTGCGCCTCGGGGCCGATCGCGGAGACCACGACCGAGGTTCCCGGTCCCGCCGCCAGCATCATCAGACCCATGATCGAGGTGCCGCCGACGGTCTCACTGCCGCGCGTCACCCAGACCTCGGCGTTGAACTTTTCGACCATCTGGACGAACTTCGCCGATGCCCGCGCATGCAGGCCGCGCTTGTTGATGATTTGAAGTTCCCGCGAAATGGCGCCCGCAGGCACGCTCGGCCCGAGTTCCTTGTCGGGCGCGGCCTCGTCGCTCATTTGCCGGCGAGCACACGGCTGGCGATGGTGACGTATTTGCGGCCGGCTTCCTGGGCCATGGCGATGGCGTCGGGAAGCGAGCGCTCTTCACGCACCTTGGCAAGCTTAACCAGCATGGGAAGATTGATGCCCGCGAGCACTTCCACCTTGGGACGGCTCATGCAGGAAATCGCAAGGTTTGAGGGTGTGCCGCCGAACATGTCGGTGAGGATGGCGACACCATCGCCGCTGTCAACGCGATTCACCGCTTCGATGATATCGCTTCGACACAGATCGGAGTCGTCTTCGGCTCCAATCGTGATGGCTTCAATTTGTTTTTGCGGACCCATGACATGTTCGAGCGCCGCCTTGAACTCGTCGGCAAGGCGCCCATGGGTCACAAGCACTAGACCAATCATCGGAAACTCCTCGCGGGTGCTTTTTGGTGCACCGCACGAACGCGCCACTTTGACCATCCAGAGGCCCCGCGCAAGAGGGCATCTTGGCTATTGTTCCGGTATTTGGCGGTAAACAGTGAGGCCTGTGCCGGTTTAATCAGTGGCGATATTGGGGCTTATATGGTTACCAATCCCCTTCGAACAATCATCCGAAGGTTGGATGGAACTTGAACCATTGGTTGTCGTCAGTGCGGCTACAATCAATCGGAGTGGGTCATAGCCGATTCCAACCGGGATTCGCGGCAATAAGACACCATTTAAGCTGATTGCGAGCGATTCTGGCGGCGGCAGCCGCTCCGCATCGCTGGCCGCGAGATCGGCGATGAGGCCGACCACCGCCTCTCTGACGAAGTCGCAGCGGCGGATTCCGAGGCCCCGGATTTCGATCAAGCCGGCCAGTTCCGGAGCCGGACGGACCCACAATTGTTCGGCGACTGTGTCGAGATGGACACGGTCATCGCCGACCAGAACGGCCGGCGGAACCTGTCCGGCCCGTCCGGCGAGAATCAGGTCGAAGGCCAGCCGGGACTTGCCGGCGCCCGACGGCCCGCGGATTAGCACGGCGCGATTGCCCACCAGCACGGCGGAGGCATGCACGCTCGCAACCGGCGTCATGGCGCGGGCAGCCTGACCACGAACCGTGCGCCGGCCACCGTCGGCTTGCCGTCGGCGTCCGCCGGGCCATGGCGATTTTCCGCCCAGATCCGCCCGTTATGCGCTTCGATGATCTGCTTGGAGATCGACAATCCCAGACCCGAGTTCTGGCCGAAGCCCTGATGCGGCCGGTCGGTGTAGAAGCGCTCGAAGATCCGTTCCAGCGCGTCCTCGCCGATGCCGGGCCCGTCGTCATCGACGGTGATTTCGATTTCCGACCGCACGCGGCGGCAGGTGACGCGCACCTTGCCGCCGGGATCGGAGAAGGACTGCGCGTTGGACAGCAGGTTGGAGATCACCTGCCCGAGCCGAGAATCATGGCCCGGCACCGAGAAGGTGTCGGTTGCGCCGCGGCCCTCGAAGCGAGCCTCAACCGCGACGTCGTGACCGAGCCGGGTTTCGTTGGCGACCGAGGTCAGCGTCGTCAAGAGCCGGCGCAGATCGACCGGCGCCATGTCCTGGCGCTGCAATTCCGCGTCGAGGCGGCTGGCATCGGAAATATCCGAGATCAGCCGGTCGAGCCGCTTGACGTCGTGCTCGATCACCTCGAGCAGGCGCGCGCGGCTGGTGTCGTTGCGCGCCAGCGGCAGCGTTTCCACCGCCGACCGCAGCGAGGTCAGCGGGTTCTTCAATTCATGGGCGACGTCGGCGGCGAACATCTCGATCGCCTCGATGCGGCTATACAGCGCATTCGTCATGTCGCGCAGCGCGCCGGACAGATGGCCGATCTCGTCGCGGCGGCGGGTGAAATCGGGAATCTCGACGCGGGTCTGGATGCGCCGGCGGACGCGCTCGGCGCCGTCGGCCAGCCGCCGCACAGGACCCGCGATCGTGCTCGCCAGGAGTAGCGACAGCATGATCATGACCGCGGAGGCGACGCCGCCGACCTTCAGGATCGCCAGCCGCTCGGCGGTCACCATCTGGTCGATGTCGTCGCCCTGCGTCGAGAGCATCAGTGCGCCATGCACGGCGCGGAACCGCTGCACCGGCACCGCGACCGAGACGATCACCTCGCCGCGGTCGTTGACGCGCACCATGCTGCTCTTGACGCCGTCGAGCGCCTGCACGATCTCCTGGTAGCCCTTGCCGTTTTCCGGGCCGAGTTCGCGATAGAGCGGCAGGTCGCCGCGATTGAGCCAGGTGCGGATCGCGATCAAGGCGCGCTCGACGAAGCCCGCCTTCTCCGTTGAGGGCGGCGGTAATTCGAAACGCAACACGTCGCCGCGGCCATAGAGACTGCGGCTGTCGAGGATCATGCCGCCGTCGCCGCCATAGATGCGCGCGCGGGTCTTGGTCGGCGAGATCAGCCGCCGCAGCACCGGCGCGACCCGCTCCGGATTGATCGGAAAATCCAGCCCGGAGGATTCGTCCGGCGCCCCGTAGCTTTCGCCGGGCTTCAGGTCGAGCAGGCGGTCCGGATCGATGGTGATGGTGTTGGTTTCGACGGTGGCCGAGGCGGCGATCGCGCCGGCAATGATTTCGGCCTGCACCAGAAGGCTCTGCGCACGCGCGTCGATCAGGCCGGCGCGGAATTGCGAGAGGTAGAGAATGCTCGCCACCAGCGCCACGAGGCCCGCCAGATTGAGCGAGACGATGCGGCGCGTGAGGCTGGAGAACGAGAGCGCGAAGAAGAATTGACCAGCCCGGCGCAGCCAGCCGAGCGGCCGCCGCCAGCCCTTCTCGCCCGCATTATCGTCGGCAACGCGATTCGCTTCGAGGAGCTCCGAAGCTTCCTCGTGGTTCAGGCTGGGATCGGGCTGCGTTCGATCTAGCAATGGCTGAGACTGCCGGTTGTGATGCGCCGCTTTGTAGTTCTACGCTTCTACGCCGAACGGACGGATGTGTCAGTCGGCACACCCGCCCGGAAAACGCAGATCAGGCTTCCTTGAAGCGATAGCCGACCCCGTACAGCGTTTCGATCATCTCGAAATCGTCGTCGACCACCTTGAATTTCTTGCGCAGCCGCTTGATGTGGCTGTCGATGGTGCGATCGTCGACATAGACCTGATCGTCATAGGCAGCGTCCATCAGCGCATTGCGGCTTTTCACCACACCGGGCCGCGTCGCCAGCGCCTGCAGGATCAGGAATTCGGTCACCGTCAGCGTCACCGGCTCGTTCTTCCAGGTGCAGGTGTGACGTTCCGGATCCATCCGCAGCAGGCCGCGGTCGAGAGCGCGCGCATCCGGTTCCTTCGGAACGGCGGTCGGATCCTTGGGCTGGCCGCGGCGGAGCACGGCCTTTACGCGCTCGACCAGAAGGCGCTGCGAGAATGGCTTGCGGATGAAATCGTCGGCGCCCATCTTGAGGCCGAACAATTCGTCGATTTCTTCATCCTTGGAGGTCAGGAAGATCACCGGCAGATCGGACTTCTGCCGCAGCCGGCGTAGCGTTTCCATGCCGTCCATGCGCGGCATCTTGATGTCGAGGATCGCGAGATCCGGCGGCGACGTGCGGAAGCCATCGAGCGCCGATGCACCATCCGTGTAGGTCATGATGCGATAGCCTTCGGCTTCGAGCGCGATCGACACGGAAGTGAGAATGTTGCGGTCATCATCGACCAGGGCGATTGTGGGCATGAGCCTGCTTTCGAATAAGAGAGTGGCTTAAACGGCGGGCAAATCAGCCAGACGCCGCATAAATGGGCTTTGTACACGGCCAACGAGCAATGCAAGCTGGGCTGAAGTGTGACCGAGTTCCGCAAAACGCTCCTGCGGGATACGCTATCACCCATATAGCACCCTGTCGGGCCCAGAAAAGGCCCTTTTTGCAGTAAGATGGCCGGAAAGGAACCATGCAGCCGACCGCAGATTTTGATGCTTCCAAACTTGCCCGTTCGCTGCTGCGGCGCAGCCGGCAAGGCGCGCTGGCCACCCTTATGCCCCAAAGCGGCGATCCCTATTGCTCGCTGGTGAACGTCGCCAGCCACGCTGACGGATCACCGATTCTGCTGATTTCGCGGCTGGCGCTGCATACGAAAAATATTCTCGGCGACAGCAGGATATCGCTGATGCTGGACGAGCGCGCCGCCGGCGATCCCCTGGAGGGCGCGCGGATCATGCTGGCGGGCAGGGCCGAGGAGGCCACAGGCGAAACCACGAAAATCCTGCGCAGGCGCTACCTCCAGGCCCACCCATCCGCGGAAGCTTTTGTGGATTTTAAGGACTTTTCGTTCTTTCGGATCGCGCCGTCAGGCCTCCACCTGGTTGCCGGGTTTGGCCGCATCATCGACCTCAAGCCTGAGAAGTTTCTGACCGAGATCGGCGATGCCGCCGATCTGCTGGAAGCCGAGCAGGGCGCGGTGGAGCACATGAATGAGGACCACCGCGAGGCGATGAACCTCTACGCGACCAAACTGCTGGGCGCCGACACCGCGGACTGGCGCTGCACCGGCTGCGACCCCGATGGCATGGACATGCAGGCCGGCACGGCGACGCTGCGGCTCGATTTCCCGGAACGGGTCACCAGCGCCATGGCGCTGCGCAAGATGCTGGTGCGGTTGGCGGGCGAGGCGCGGGCCAAGGGCTAACAAGGGTTAACATCGGCCGGCCGCAGGAAGCGATCGCTCGCCGAACTGGTGCAACGCGATCAGGATCTCGTAGCGAAGCGGACGCGCCGGACAAGTCGATTGTCGCGGCCGTTTCGAAGGAACGGCCGCAGCGCGACTCAGCGTCCGAGCGGACGCGCTCGCTCGCGGCTCGCCGCCATTTCGACCGAGCGGGTACGCTGCAAAAACGTTGTCTGCAGAATTTCCCGACTGTGCCGCGTTGTCGAATCCGTCGCCGCTAACGGTGAAAGAAATTCAGTCGCTGTGGTCGGGTGACGAGGCGATGGTGCTGTTCGCGGTCACAGAGGTAGAAAGCTACGTCATTGCGATCACCCCGTGAGAGCTTGACTGGAAGCCGATCCCACGTGTCGCGGAAATATTGATGCAGAAGATCGCCGTGTTTCGCCGCGGGCTCGATCTCGGCAAGGCGAGCCTGGCGCTCGCACATGAACTGCACGGGACGATGCTTGCGCCGGTCGATGCCTTGATCACCACGCGATATTGACCTTCGATCGCCTGAAGGCCGATCCGAAGATCGGTCGCGCCGAAGCGCTGCGGCAAGCCACGCTGGCCTACCTCAACGATGCCTCTTCACCACGCGATGCCTATCCGGCGTTCTGGGGGCCGTTTGCGCGGGTCGGGGAAGGCGCTGCGCACTGACTCTTCTTGTTGTGCGATGCAATAATTGGCTGATTATTGGCCGATGGTCGCGCAACCACGACTGTAAACGAATGAAAAGCGCCGCAGCAAGTATTTGATCCAGATCAGGGATGCGGCACGAATAAACCAAATCGCGTGGATCGGCTTGGCAAGCCCGGCGTTCATCAGTATTAGGTCGCCGGACCGAAGCCGGAAGGCTATAATTCAACAGGTCACCGCGACAGAGCGCGTTAAGCGACATGCGCGCGATTTCGAGTAACGCGGGTTCGAGGAGGAGTCTTCGTGCAAGAGACGGGTCTACGCAACGGTGCCTTCGGCGCCGACAAATTCGGCTTAAAAAATCTCAAGACGGTGCACTGGAATCTCGGTGCGCCGCAGCTGTATCAATATTCGCTCTCCGCGGGTGAAGCCGTACTGTCGGCGGACGGCGCATTGTGTGCGGATACCGGTGAGTTCACCGGCCGCAGCCCGAAGGACAAGTTCACGGTTCGGGATGCTACCACCGACAAGAACATGTGGTGGGCCGGCAACCAGTCGATTACATCCGACCAGTTCGCGGCGCTTCACGCCGACTTCCTCAAGCATGCCGAAGGCATGACGCTGTTCGCGCAGGATCTCTACGGCGGCGCCGATCCGAGCTTCCAGATCAAGACTCGCGTCTTCACCGAGCTCGCATGGCATTCGCTGTTCATCCGCACGCTGCTGATCCGCCCCGAGGCGTCCGCGCTGAAGGATTTCGTTCCCGAACTCACCATCATCTCCCTGCCGAGCTTCCGCGCCGACCCTAAACGTCACGGTGTGCGCTCGGAGAACGTCGTCGCGATCGATTTCGCCCGCAAGATTGTCCTGATCGGCGGGTCTTATTATGCCGGCGAGATGAAGAAGTCAGTTTTCACCACGCTGAACTATTATCTGCCCGCCAAGGGCGTGCTGCCGATGCACTGCTCGGCCAATGTCGGGCCCAAGGGCGACACCGCGATCTTCTTCGGCCTGTCCGGCACCGGCAAGACCACACTGTCGGCCGATCCGAACCGCACCTTGATCGGCGACGACGAGCACGGCTGGGGCAGTGACGGCGTCTTCAATTTCGAGGGCGGCTGCTACGCCAAGTGCATCAAGCTGTCGCAGGAAGCCGAGCCGCAGATCTTCGCGGCCAGCAGCCGCTTCGGCGCCGTGCTGGAGAACGTGGTGCTCGACGAGCGCACGCGAGTCCCGGATTTCGACGACGGTTCGAAAACCGAAAACACCCGTTCGGCATATCCGCTCGACTTCATCCCGAACGCTTCGCGCACCGGCCGTGCCGGCCAGCCGAAGAACGTCGTGATGCTGGCGGCCGATGCCTTCGGCGTATTGCCGCCGATCGCAAAGCTTTCGCCGGCGCAGGCGATGTATCACTTCCTGTCCGGCTATACCGCCAAGGTCGCGGGCACCGAGCGCGGTCTCGGCAACGAGCCGCAGCCGGAATTCTCTACTTGCTTCGGCTCGCCGTTCCTGCCGCTCGATCCCTCCGTCTACGGCAACATGCTGCGCGAGCTGATCGCCAAGCACAATGTCGACTGCTGGCTGGTCAACACCGGCTGGACCGGAGGCAAATACGGCACCGGCAGCCGGATGCCGATCAAGGTGACGCGGGCACTCCTCACCGCCGCGCTCGACGGCAGCCTGCGCAACGTCGAATTCCGCACCGACAAATATTTCGGTTTTGCGGTGCCGACCGCGCTGCCGGGCGTTCCGAGCGAGATTCTCAATCCCGTCAATACCTGGAAGGACAAGGTCGAGTTCGACAAGACCGCCCGTAGCCTGGTCGGCATGTTCCAGAAGAATTTTGCCAAATTCGAAGCCCTGGTCGACGCCGAAGTCCTTGCGGCCGCGCCGGACACCAAGCTCGCGGCCGAGTAGCCGCGCGGGTCGAACGAGGGACCATTCGAGACGGACAAAGGGCGGCCGCAAGGCCGCCCTTTGGTTTTCATGCGGCGCTCTGTGTTGTCGTCCCTGCTAGCCGTTGCCAGGCAACACCGCGTTGCTCGGCGTTCGCCGATCGGTGATCTGCAGGCCGAACAGGCTGCCGATCAGTTCGACGGCAACGCGCGCGGTGCGGCCGCGTTCGTCGAGAAACGGGTTGAGCTCGACGATATCGACCGAGCGCACCAGGCCGGAATCGTGCAGCAGCTCCATGATGAGATGCGCTTCGCGGTAGGTCGCGCCGCCCGGCACCGTGGTGCCGACGCCGGGCGCGACCGTGGGGTCGAGAAAGTCGACGTCGAAGGAGACATGAAGCACGCCGTTGCGCGCCCGCACGCGCTCAATGACCTTTCGTATCAGCACGCCAACGCCGAACTCATCAATGGCGCGCATGTCGGCGATTGCGACGCGGCGTTCGAACACCAGTTTCTTTTCCAGCGGATCAATCGAGCGGATGCCGAACAGATCAAGCTGATCAGGTCCGATCGAAGCGCGTGGTGCGCCGCCGAGCAGGCCGTCGAGGCCGGGTTCACCGCATAGAAAAGCGGCCGCCATGCCGTGCATGTTGCCGGTCTCCGTCGTCTGCGGCGTGTTGTAGTCGGCATGGGCATCGACCCAGAGCACGAAGAGCGGCCGGCCCTGCTCCTGCCAGTGGCGTGCGACACCGTTCACCGATCCCATTGACAGCGAATGATCGCCGCCCATGAAGATCGGCACCGCGCCGGACCGCGCCAGCGCATAGGAACGCTCGCTGAGCGCGCGGATCCAGCCCTTGATCGTATCATAATACTTTGCGTTCGCCGGCGGCGGGCCCTCGTCGGCAGCTACGCCGGGCTTTGCCAAGTTGCCATGGTCCTCCACGGCAAAGCCGAGCTGATCGAGGATGCGGCCGATGCCGGCGGTGCGAAGCGCGTCCGGTCCCATCAAGGTGCCGAGTTGCGAGGCTCCGATCTCGATGGGGACGCCGAGCAAGGCGATGCGAGGCTGGCTAGCTTCGGGTTCGGACATCAGGCCGCCTTTCGATCGATCGCAGGGCGCACGCGCCTTCTCGCCTGCTCACCTTCTGTCAGTCCTCACCATGAGGGTCTAATGGTTGCAACAAGCACCCCCAGTGCTCATGCCTTGAAATAAGCGATTTGCGTCGTGGTTGCGAGCAGGCGCCCCGAAGGTGACCACAATTCGCCGTGCTGGTCGCCGTAACTCCTGTGGAAAATTCGGGCGTCGGCCACCGCCAGCACATGGGTGATATCCTCGGCTTCCAGTTCATCCGACGCCGTATGAAAATACGTCGTGATCGAAACCGTGCCGAATGGAACCAGTTCCCGGCGCGCCAGAAAAATCCGGCCGAAGAAGGCGTCCGACATCGACATCAGCGACAGCATGTCGATCTTCCGCGGCACGTGATCGCCGATCCATTGCTTCGAATACGCATCGAGCGGCGACGCGGCAGGCGAGCCGTAGAAGCTCGGCTCGCCCTCGACAAAGCGGAAATCATACTGGTGCGTCCATATCATCGGCGTGCGCGGAAAGGACCGCGCCTGCTCAAACGGCACTGAGTGCGGAAAAGCCGCCTGCTGGTGCGACCAGGACGGGCGGCGCTCGGCGAACACGGCGGTCGCCAGCGTCGTCACCTCGCCGGCTTGCGTCATCTCCACACACCAGTGCTGGCTCGAGCGGTTGGCCTTGACCAGGCGCACGTCGAGATCGAAGGCGCCTTCCACGATCGGTGCGCAGAAATTCACGGTCATCGACAGCGGATCGCCCGCCCGCTGCGGATGGTCGATCAGCGCGCGCAGGATGGTCGCAGCGGTGCAGCCGCCGAACGGGCCGACAAAAGCCCAGTAGTCCGGGCTGGTCTTGCCTTGCCAGCAGCTATCGCCGGCGGTGACTTTCGTGGCGTCGTCGAAGAGGTGTGGGCCTTTGGTGAGCATTCCATATTTCCCGTCATTGCGAGGAGCAAAGCGACGAAGCAATCCATCTTTTCTTTGCGTCGCGACATGGATTGCTTCGCTTCGCTCGCAATGACGTCGTGAACGTCAAATGCAGTATCACCGCAACTCCGCCGAATTCAATGACGTCTGAGGTAATGGATACCCCGCCCACCGGGCTTACCGCGTCGCCCCGCGCTGGGCGCTTGGCTCGATCACCGGTGCGGCCCCGCGCACCGGCACGTGCCAGATATCCTCGGCATACTCCCGGATGGTGCGGTCGGAGGAGAACCACGGCATCCGCGCGACGTTGAGGATCGAGGCGCGGGTCCAGGCCGGCACCACCTGCCAGCGCGCGTCGATGCCGCGCTGCGCCTCATAATAGGAATCGAAATCGGCTGAGACCATGTAGTGGTCGAGATAGCGCAGCGCATGACCGATGGAGGCGAAGCGGGCAGGATCGTCGGGCGAGAGCGCGCCGCTCTCGATCGCGGTGATGGCCCGCGCCAGCCGCGGCGAGCGGTTGATCACGTCGGTCGCATCCAGCCCCTGTTTGCGCCGGACCATGACGTCGCCGGCCTCCATGCCGAAGATCGCGATGTTCTCCGCGCCGACATGGTCGCGGATCTCGATATTGGCGCCGTCGAGCGTGCCGATGGTCAGCGCGCCATTGAGCGCCAGCTTCATGTTGCCGGTGCCGGAAGCCTCCATGCCGGCGGTGGAAATCTGCTCGGAGAGATCGGCGGCCGGAATGATCACCTCGGCAAGGCTGACATTGTAATCGGCAAGGAACACGACCTTCAGCCGGCCGGCAATGTCGGGGTCTTTGTTGACGACTTCGGCGACGTCGTTGATCAGCTTGATGATCAGCTTGGCGTATCGATAGCTCGCCGCCGCCTTGCCGGCGAAGATCTTCACCCGTGGCACCCAGTCGCGCTGCGGCTCGTCCTTGATTGCCTGATACAGTGCGACGGTCTCGACGATGTTGAGCAATTGCCGCTTGTACTCGTGGATGCGCTTGATCTGGATATCGAACAGCGCCGACGGATCGACCTTGATGCCGAGCCGCTCGTTGATCAGCCGCGCCAGCGCCAGCTTGTTCTGATGCTTGACGTCGCGAAAACGCTGCTGGAACGCGTTGTCGCTGGCGCGCGCCTCAAGGCGCTCGAACAGCGAGAAGTCGTCGAGTACGGCCTCGCCGCAGGCCTCGCGCAGCAGCTCCGTCAGTTTTGGGTTGGCCAGCATCAACCAGCGGCGGAAGGTGATGCCGTTGGTCTTGTTGGTGATGCGGCCGGGGTAGAGATGGTTGAGATCGTGGAACACGGTCTCTTTCATCAGATCGGAATGCATCGCCGAGACGCCGTTGATGCGGTGCGAGCCGACGAAGGCGAGCTGTCCCATCCGCACCCGCCGCCCGGACTTCTCGTCGATCAACGACACCGAGGCACGGTAGTCGATGTCGCCCGGGCAACGCTGATCCGCCAGCGCCAGATGCGCGGCATTGATGCGGTAGATGATTTCGAGATGCCGCGGCAACAGCCGCTCGAACAGCTCGACCGGCCAGGTCTCCAGCGCTTCCGGCAGCAGCGTGTGATTGGTGTAGGACAGCGTCGCCACCGTGATCTTCCACGCCTCGTCCCAGCGGAAATTGTGCAGGTCGACTAGGATGCGCATCAGCTCGGTGACGGCGAGGCTCGGGTGGGTATCATTGAGCTGCACTGCGACCTTCGACGCGAGACTGCGCAACTGCCCGTCGGAGGCAAGGTGGCGCTTGACCAGGTCCTGCAATGAGGCCGAGACGAAGAAATATTCCTGCCGCAGCCGGAGTTCCCGGCCGGCCGAGCTCTCGTCATTCGGATAGAGGAATTTGCAGATCGATTCCGCGCGCGCCTCCTCGGCGACGGCGCCGAGGTAGTCGCCGGTGTTGAAGACGTCGAGCCGCAGCGGATCGGGCGAGCGCGCCGACCACAGCCGCAGCGCGTTGACGTGCTGGCCGCGCCAACCCACGATCGGCGTGTCATAGGCGACGGCCTGAACGGTTTCCGCCGGCCGCCACGTCGCGCGGTCACGCCCGCGGTCATCGACATGGTCGACATGGCCGCCGAAATGAACGTGATAGACCACCTCCGCCCGCAGGAATTCCCAGGGGTTGCCGAAGCCCAGCCATTCGTCGGGATATTCCTGCTGCCAGCCATGCGAAATGATCTGGCGGAACAGGCCGAAATCGTAGCGGATGCCGTAGCCGATGGCGGGAATGGCGAGTGTCGCCATGCTCTCCATGAAGCACGCCGCGAGCCGCCCGAGGCCGCCATTGCCGAGCGCCGCATCCGGTTCGCATTTGCGCAGGTCGTCAAGCCCGACGCCGAGATCGCCGAGCGCCGCCTCGAACACCGGCAGCAGGCCCATATTGTTCAGTCCGTCGGTGAACAGACGGCCGATCAGGAACTCGAGCGAGAGGTAATAGACCCGCTTGCTGCCGGCATCGTAGCTCTCTTTCTCGGCCGTCAGCCAGCGGTGCACGATGCGGTCGCGCAGCGCCAGCGCCGCCGCCTTGTACCAGTCGCGCCGGGTCGCCATAGCGGCGTCCTTGCCGATCGCAAGGCGGAGCTTGGCGAGGATCGCGCCCTTGATCTCCGCCAGCGCCAACTCGTCAATCGGCTGGCCCGGCGCCGGATAATTTACTGGGATTTGTTCCTGCAACACGTCGATCCCTGCTGTTGAGACTCACAACGAAGATACGCGCCTTGCCTGGCAATCGAAACGCCTGAGTAAGTTGTGCACTGCGCTGCCATGAATTTATGCAAGGACCGGGCCGATTTCACGGCACCGCGGCGGCCGCTTTTGGTGCTATAATTTTATACGAAAGCTGCGGGATCGCCGGAACCTGGCTGGTGGATGCCGGTTCGCGTGAAGGAGGCGTCCTCAAAAAAGGGAGGGCCTGCCATGAGATTGACGATCGAGATTGCCGCCGCGACACTCCTGGTCGTCTGCATCAGCGCGACCAGTGCAGGCTACGCCGCGGGCAAGGCCGGCAAGAGCGCCGATGGCCTGAGCTGCTCCTTCTCTACCGCGAAGGGCGCGTCGCCCGCCGCACGCTGTGCGGCGATGAAGCGGCAGTGCGGCGGAAAGTTCTACGCCAATTACTGCGGCGACAAGCTGTTGTCGGCGATGTGAGCCACGGTTATCCCGGCGAAGGCCGGGACGACGTCTGAGCTGGCATGAGCGCAAAACATCATTTGAGACGCAGGGGAACGAATTAAGAACACTTTAGCAAGTGTCTGATATATCATTGTGATTCGGTGCATCGCCGACACAACATTTATGGTCTATCCGAGCTTGCGAGGACTACATGTCCACCATCGCCTTCGATCAGTTCGCTCTCACCCGCATCGCCGATTTCGCGCGCTCGCTGTCGCGCCTGCATCAGGCCTCGCGCCGCCGGCTCGTCGACGACGACGCGATCGACCGCGAATTCAACGCGGTCTGCATGTCGGTGTGGGGCTACACCACGGATGATTTCAGCGACGAACTGTTTTCGGTCGAGGACCACGCCTTTCTCGACGCGCTGGACGAAGCGCAGGCGCGAATCTTTGCCGCCGAGCAGGGCTACGACTTGGTCGACGATCAGGGCATGCTGACGGACTGGTGGGGCTATTGCTGGATGATCCTGGCCGAGAAGCGCGGCTTGCTGACACCGGAAAACCGCGCCGCGGCGCGTGCGGCGATCGAAGAGAAATATCTGTCAGCGCCGAACGTGATCGGCGTCATCGTCGGGCGGTAGTGCTGGCGTCAGCTATGTGAATGCTGCGAGGCCGGCCCACGCTACTTTGCATGGGGTTGTTTTCGCAATTTTTGTGTTTGGGCCCTGCGGCGTACTGCGGGTGCCCTATGGCGCTTCCGCCCGCTTCGCCGGCTTCGGCGCAGCGATCTTCGGTATCGAGGCGGTCGGCAGTTCGTCGTCGCGCCGTGCTTCGGGCAGCGGCGCGGTGCCGGCGACCATCTCGGCGCTGACGGGCGCGACCTTCATTTCGCCGAGCCGGGCGCGGACATCTGCCGTGAGGCCGGGATAGGAGGCGACGGGAGTGAATTCCGCCGTCTGGTCGGCCCCTAAGCGAACGCCGGTATAGGCCACCAGGCCGTCGGTGGTGGCGACGACGTCGCCCGAGCGCAGCGAGGTGTCGAGCGTGAGATCGACCGGCGCCAGTCCGGACGGGCTTCTGCCGTTGCAGGTGCAGTCGGCGCTCAGCGCCTTGCGATAGGCGTAGGCGTTCTCGCTGTCGGCATAACGCTCGCCATTGCTCGCGGTCGCATGATCGATGTTGCTGCCGTAAAACACCCTGGTGACGCTCGCCGGGCAGAAGGCCTGGCAGGTCTGAACCGGCGAGGCGTTGCCGCGCATGGTCAGCGGAAAATACTTGCCGTCGCAGCTTCGCACGCAGAAGGCAGGCCCGGAGCCTGCGACACGCGGCGCCGGTGCAGGTTGGGCCGGTTGATTAATGCCGAACGGATCGGCGAAGAAGTTCGCCTGCGCTGGCGCTTGCCGCGCCTGCTGCTTCTGGAAGCCGCCGAACAGGAAATCGAACAGACCCTCGGCGGAAACGCTGCCGGGCGTCAGCGTGAGCGCGCCCGCAAGGGTCGCTGCGGCCACAAACGCCGCGCGGCGCCGCACGCGCGAAAAAGCCAACTCTGTACGCAACGCCAACTCCACCCAACGCAACAAACGCGCTGAAGCGCGATAGGCTTCAGTCGGGAGTAACCTTAATGGCGGATGGTAAATGAGTGGTGTTCGCGGCTGGAGAGGCTGAAAAGAATTGCGAACGAGAAGCGCTGCCATCTTTACCTCGCCCCGCTTGCGGGGAGAGGTCGGATCGCCCTTGCGATCCGGGTGAGGGCGTACAGGTCTCTCGATAATGCGCGTCGCGCGGAGGCAGCCCCTCACCCCAACCCTCTAAGAGCGAGCTTTGCTCGTCTCGACCCCGCAAGGGCGGGGCGAGGGAGTAGAGGGCGCTCCTCACCCCTTCAAAAATTCGCCGGCCTTGTAGAGCGAGCGAAACTCGAGCCCGGCCTCGGCAAAGGTTTCGGTGGCGCCTTCCTCGCGGTCGACCATGGTCAACACCAGCACGATCTCGCCGCCAGCGTCGCGCACGGCTTCGACGGCTTTCAATGCCGAGCCGCCGGTCGTGGTGACGTCCTCGACGATCACGATGCGCTTGCCTTGCAGGGTTTCGCCCGTGGCGAGCCCCTCCACCGCGAGGCGGGCGCCATGCTCCTTCGGCTTCTTGCGCACGAAGAAGGCGGCGATCGGGTGACCCTTGATCCAGGAGAGCTGCGCGATCGCGCCCGCCAGCGGCACTGCGCCCATCTCCAGCCCGCCGACATAATCGAGCCTGTCGTCCTTTAGCGCCTCATAGGTCAGTTCGGCCAGGAGCGCCGCACCCTCGGGGTCGAGCATGGTCGGCTTGAGGTTGAAATAGAAGTCGCTCTTGCGGCCCGAAGCCAGCGTGATCTCGCCGCGGCCGAACGAACGCTTGCGGATGATGTCGGCGAGGCGGGCGCGGGAGGCTGATTTCGACAAGACGATTATCCCGGGGTTTGAGGCGGGCCGCAATCTATCGGCGCTCGCGGGCACATTCCAGCGCCGATTCGGCGTCGTCAACAGGGCACGATGTCCCGCGTCGGCCCCGGACAACGCAGGGACGACATACGGAAAGACCGGTTGTAACGGCCTTTGGTTCCGCGCTACGGGAGGGCCAAAGCTTCGGCGAAGTTCTCTTTGGGGAAACCGTAAATGACGATCGAGCTGCACACCTGGAACACGCCGAACGGCCGCAAGATTTCGGTCGCGCTGGAGGAAATGGGACTGCCCTACAAGGTGATCCCGGTGAACATCACCAAGGGCGAGCAGATGGCGCCCGGTTTTCTCAAGCTGAGCCCGAACAACAAGATCCCCGCGATCGTCGATCCCGATGGCCCCGGCGGCAAGCCGGTCAGCATCTTCGAATCCGGCGCGATCCTGCTCTATCTCGGCGAGAAGACCGGCAAGTTCCTCCCCAAGCCGCTTGCCGAGCGTATCCCGGTCTATGAATGGCTGATGTGGCAGATGGGCGGCTTCGGGCCGATGCCCGGCCAGGTGCACCATTTCATCGCGCTGGAGAATGAAACCGACCGCGCCTACGGCCTGAAGCGCTTCATGGCCGAGACGCGCCGGCTCTATGGCGTGCTGGACCGGCGGCTGCAGGGGCGCGAATTCGTCGCCGACGCCCTGTCGGTCGCCGACTTCGCCATTCTCGGCTGGGCCTGGCGCCACCCGCGCCACAAGGTGGAGCTGAAGGATTTTCCGAACGTCGAGCGCTGGTACAACGCGCTGATGGCCCGCCCGGCCACCAAGCGCGGCATGGAAGCCAAGCTGGATTAGCTGGCCACACTTCCCCTCTCCCCTTGTGGGAGAGGGTGGATCGAATGAGCGTCAGCTCATTCGAGACGGGTGAGGGGTTCTTTCCGCGGATGCAGACCCCTCATCCGGCGCGCTTCGCGCGCCACCTTCTCCCACAAGGGGAGAAGGAAGAAAGATCACGCCCGTTTCGCCTCGAACGCCATCTTCACCGCAAGCCCTGCCAGCACGGTGCCCATCAGCCAGCGCTGCACCAAGAGCCAGCTCGGCCGCCTGCCGAGAAAGCGCGCGATCGATCCGGCGGCGAGCGCGATCATGGCGTTAACACTGACGCTGATGACGATCTGGATCGCTCCCAGCGCCAGTGACTGCGTCAGCACGCTGCCCACAGCGGGATCGATGAACTGCGGCAGCAGCGCCAGGTACAGCATCGCGATCTTCGGATTGAGCAGATTGGTCACGAACCCCATCGCGAACAATTTGCGCGGGCCGTCGACCGCGAGCTTCTTCACCTGAAACGGCGAGCGCCCGTTGGGCTTCAGCGCCTGCCACGCCAGCCACAGCAGATAGGCGGCGCCCGCGAAGCGCAGCGCGTCGTAGGCGTAAGGCACGGCGAACAACAGCGCCGTGATACCGAATGCCGCGCACAGCACGTAGAACACGAAGCCGAGGGCGACGCCGCCGAGCGACACGATCCCCGCTGCCGGCCCTTGCGTGATCGAGCGCGAGATCAAGTAGATCATGTTCGGCCCGGGCGTCAGCACCATGCCGAGCGAGACCAGGGCGAAGCCGAGTAGAGTTGTGATGTGAGGCATGGGGGACTCGCGGGAGGGGTGTGCACGTTTCTAACGTGCGGGGACCCGCGATGTCATTTCGTATATTGCTCCGAGGACATTTGCATAAGGCTGCATCGGCGGTGCGCTCCCTCGCCCCGCTCTTGCGGGGAGAGGTTAAGGAGCGCCGCGTGAGGCAGCTCTCAATGCGCCTCGTCCCAATTATTCGCCGCTCGCGCGTCCACCTGCAGCGGCAGCGACAGCACCACCGCCGGGAACGGCGCGTCCTGCATGACGTGCTGCACCACCGGCAGCGTCGCCGCCACCTCGTCGTCGGGCACCTCGAAGATCAGTTCGTCATGAACTTGTAGAAGCATCTGCGCCGAGAGCTTCTTTTCCGCCAGCGCATCTTCCATGCGGATCATGGCGCGGCGGATGATGTCGGCGGCGGAGCCTTGCAGGCGCGCGTTGATCGCGGCGCGTTCGTTGAAGGAGCGGACCGACGCGTTGGATGCCTTGATGTCCGGGTAGTACATCTTCCGCCCGAACAGCGTCGTGACATAGCCGTTGGTGCGGCAGAAATCCCGCGTCTCGTCCATATAGGCGCGGATGCCCGGAAAGCGCTCGAAATACTTCTTGATATAGGCGGAGGCTTCTTCGCGGGCGATGCCGAGCTGGTTGGCGAGACCGAACGCCGAGATGCCGTAGATGATGCCGAAATTGATCGCTTTCGCGCGGCGGCGCACCTCGCCCGGCATGTCCTTGATCGGCACGCCGAACATCTCAGACGCCGTCATGGCGTGAATGTCGAGCCCGTCGCGGAACGCCTGCTTCAGCACGGGGATGTCGGCGATCTCGGCCAGCAGCCGTAGTTCGATCTGCGAGTAATCCGCCGACACCAGCTTGTGTCCGGGCGTCGCAATGAAGGCACGGCGGATCTTGCGGCCGTCCTCGGTACGAACCGGAATGTTCTGCAGGTTCGGTTCGTTCGACGATAGCCGCCCCGTGGTGGTCGCGGCCAGCGCGTAGGTCGTATGCACGCGGTGGGTCTGCGGATGTACGTATGCCGGCAGCGCGTCGGTATAGGTCGACTTCAGCTTCGACACCTGCCGCCATTCCAGGATCTTCTTTGGAAACTCATGGCCCTGCTCGGCGAGTTCGTCGAGTATCTGTGCCGAGGTCGACCACGCGCCGGTCTTGGTCTTGGTGCCGCCGGGTATTCCCATCTTGCCGAAGATGATGTCGCCGATCTGCTTGGGGCTGCCGACATTGATCGGCTCGCCCGCGATCTCCTGAAGCTCGGCCTCGACGCGCGCCGCGGTCTGGGCGAAATCGCCGGACAGCCGCGACAGCACCTGCCGATCGATCGAGATGCCGCGCCGTTCCATCCGCGCCAGCACGCTGACCAGCGGTCGCTCAAGCGTCTCATAGACCGTCGTCATGTGCTCGGCGATCAGGCGCGGCTTCAGCACACGATGCAGCCGCAGGATCACGTCGGCACTTTCGGCCGAATAGGCGGTCGCCTTGTCGATCGCGACCTGGTCGAAGGTCAGCTTGTTCTTGCCGTTGCCGATTAGCTCGCTTTCGCTCGTGACGGCATGGCCAAACCAACGTTCGGCGAGCGACCCCAGCGCATGTGAATTGCGTCCGGCGTCGAGCGCGTACGACATCAATTGGGCGTCGTCGACGTTGCCCAGAGTGACGCCGTGCTGCGCCAGCATCACGGCGCTGAACTTGATGTCGAAGCCGATCTTGAGAATGCCCGGCGATTCCAACAGCGGCTGCAGCGCCGCCAGCGCCTCGGCGGCCGTGATCTGGTCCGGCGCGAGGCCGGCGTCGAACAGGCCTGCGCCGCCGCCGGATTGCTTGTGCGTAAGCGGAATATAGCAGGCGTCGTTTGGCGCCAGCGCCAGCGCGATGCCGCAGATGTCGGCCTGCATTGGATCGTCCGAGCTTGCCTTGGCGACGATCGCAAACGTGCCGGCGTCATAGGCCCGCGCAACCCAGGCATTGAGCTCATCGAACGTGCGGATGGTCTGGTACCTGGTCCGATCGACCGGCAGTTTCCGGAGGGCTTCGGCGCGCGCTGCGGCGAGCGAGATCGGCGCTCCCTTGGGGCTCGCGGCCTTGTCCTGCTTGTCGGCGCCCTTAGCCGGTGCGGTCGCTCCCTTGCTTGAGGGGGCCGCGGAAGAGGAGCCGGGGGCATCGAACAGCGTCGCGCCTTCATAACCCTCCGGCTTCTTGCCTGATGGCGGGACCGCGAAAACGCTGGCGCCGCTCTTGTTGCCTGCGTCCGGTTCGATATCGGCGGGATCAACTTGCGAATATTCGGCGACGCGGCGGGTGAGGGTGGAGAATTCCATCGCCTTGAGGAAGGCGATCAGCTTGCGTGCGTCGGGCTCGTGCACGGTGAGGTCATCGAGCGGCACTTCGAGATCGACCTTGTCGTCGAGCAGCACCAATTGCCGCGAGATCCGCGCCTTCTCGGCGTTCTCGATCAGTGCCTCGCGCCGCTTCGGCTGTTTGATCTCGCCGGCTCGAAACAACAATTGTTCGAGGTCGCCATACTCGATGATCAGTTGCGCGGCGGTCTTTACGCCGATGCCCGGCACGCCGGGAACGTTGTCGGTGGAATCGCCGGCCAGCGCCTGCACCTCGACGACTTTCGCAGGCGGCACACCGAATTTCTCGATCACCTCAGGGATGCCGATGCGGCGGTCCTTCATGGTGTCGTACATGGTGACGCAATCGGTCACGAGTTGCATCAGGTCCTTATCGGAGGACACGATCGTGGCGGTGGCGCCGCGCTCGCAGGCGATACGCACATAGGTCGCGATCAGATCGTCGGCCTCGAAGCCGACCTGCTCCAGGCAGGGCAGGTCGAATGCGCGCACGGCTTCGCGGATCAATGCAAATTGCGGAATCAGATCGTCCGGCGCCGCTGTCCGGTGCGCCTTGTAATCGGGATAGAGCTTGTTGCGGAACGTGATCTCCGACTTGTCGAACACGACCGCCAGATGCGTCGGCCGGTTATCCTCCGGCATTTCGCGGAGCAGCTTCCACAGCATATTGCAGAAGCCGAGCACCGCATTGACCTGCAGCCCGTCGGATCTGCGGTTTAGGGGCGGCAGCGCGTGATAGGCGCGGAAGATGTAGCCGGAACCGTCGACCAGGAATACGTGGTCGCCCTTGCCAGGCTGTTTGGCGGGCGCCTTGGCAGGGGCTTTGGCGGCGGGAGCGGGTTTGGTGGCGGCTTTGGGGGCTGATTTCGGCATGGCCGAAATTTAGGGATTTTTGCGCGGATTGACAGCCTCGGGAGGTAGTAATTTGGGGTTGTCGCCCACCATTTATCGTCGTCCCGGCCAAGCGAAGCGCGAGCCGGGACCCATAGCCACAGACGGATGTTTTGTGAAAAGGCGTCTGCCGCTCTGCCTTATCGATGGATCACGCGGTATGGGTCCCTGCGTTCGCAGGGACGACAACGATGCGGCGAATCCTACTCCGCGGGCTGCAACGCCGGGGCGGCCTTCTTCGGCGCGATCCAGAAGGCCTCGGGGCGCTCGAACAGGAAGTCGGCGCGCAGCGCCAGCGCCAGCCGCCAGATCACCACCGCGCCCGCGACGCCGGCAACGGTCACGATCAGTGAAATCGTCCCGATATCGGCGATCAGGCCGGTCTTCAGCAGCAACGTTCGGGTCACCGCCATCGGCAGGAAGAAGGCGAGATAGATGACGATGGAATGCTCGCCGCAATAGCGCAGGAAGTTGAGCCACTGCATGCGCGCCAGCAGCGTACCCATCACGATGATGGCGCCGGCGCCGGCGAACCCGAGCGCCAGCGAGATGAGCGGCCAATGGCTGAAGTCCGCGATCACGAGGCCGCCATTGACGAGCGCCCACAGCGCCAATCCAATGAGCGCCAGCGCCGGCTTCTCCCGTGAACGATCCGACAGCGCGAACACATAAGAAGCAAACAGATAGCCGGAATAGAAATAGACGAAGCGCGCACAGAATTCGTCGACCGCCGTCCAGCCGGTCGTGGTGTGCGCCATCTCCAGCGCCGCGGCCGCGAGCCAGATCGCGAGCGGAGGGATGCCGCGTGACAGTTTTGTGACGACGAAGAGCACCGGCAACAAATAAATGAACCACAGCGTGCCGAACGGCTCGATGAAGGATTCCAGATACAGCAAGCCGACATGACGCCAGCCGCTTTCGGCGGCGAAGCTGGGTGCCTTGAAGCCGAACTGGATCGTCATCCACACCACATAGAAATAGGCGAAGTGCAGGACTTTGCGGTCGAGATAGGTGCGCCAGTCGCGGTCAATCACGACGGCGAGAAACAGGCCTGAGATCAGGAAGAAATCCGGCATCCGGAACGGCTGGGCGAACATGACGAACGCATGCATGAAACCGGTGTCGCCGGCCGCCTTTTCCACGCCGAGCACCGAATGCATCATCACCACCATGACGATGCAGATACCCTTGGCGTAGTCCACCCAGTCGATGCGGGTGGAACGTTGGGTGACGGCGGATGTCCCGTTTAAAGTCATCGGTGTCCCTTTTCGGCGCGACGTGGCCGCATCTTCGGCCCGATCCGTTGCTTTCTCCTTTATTCATACAAATGACATGCCGGCTTTCTGTACTTTTTCCGGTTTCCCCTTTTTCGAAAAATGCTCTAAGACGCCCGCAAAATCGGGATTGGCGTTAACCATCAAACACGGATTGATTTCATGCGAATCGCCATGATTGGCACGGGCTATGTGGGGCTGGTATCCGGCGCCTGCTTTGCCGATTTCGGCCACCAGGTCACCTGCGTGGACAAGGATGCCGGCAAGATCGAAGCCCTGCGCAGAGGCGAAATCCCGATCTTCGAGCCCGGGCTCGACGCGCTGGTGGCGTCCAACGTCAAGGCCAAGCGGCTGGATTTCACCACCGACCTGACTGCGCCGGTTGCGGAAGCCGACGCGGTGTTTATCGCGGTCGGCACGCCGTCACGGCGCGGCGATGGTCATGCCGACCTCACTTACGTGTACAGCGCCGCGCGCGAGATCGCGGCTGCGCTGTCGGGCTTCACGGTCGTGGTGACAAAATCGACCGTGCCGGTCGGCACCGGCGATGAGGTCGAGCGGCTGATCCGCGAAGCCAATCCGTCGGCCGACGTGGTGGTCGCCTCCAATCCGGAGTTTTTGCGCGAGGGCGCCGCGATCCGCGACTTCAAATTCCCCGATCGTATCGTGGTCGGCACCTCGGACGAGCGCGGGCGCAAGGTGCTCGGCGACGTTTACCGGCCGCTTTCGCTCAACCAGGCGCCGCTGATGTTCACGGCGCGGCGCACCGCGGAGTTGATCAAATACGCGGCGAACGCGTTCCTCGCCACCAAGATCACCTTCATCAACGAAATGGCGGATCTCTCCGAAAAAGTTGGTGCAGACGTGCAGGAGGTCGCGCGCGGCATCGGTCTCGACAACCGCATCGGCTCGAAGTTCCTGCATGCCGGCCCGGGCTTCGGCGGCTCGTGCTTTCCAAAGGATACCCGTGCGCTGGTCAAGATCGCACAGGACCATGATGTGCAACTCCGCATCGTCGAGGCCGTGCTCGGCGTCAACGACATCAGGAAGCGGGCGATGGCGCGCAAGGTTTCCAATGCAGCCGGCGGCAGCCTGCGCGGCAAGACCGTGGCGGTGCTCGGCCTGACGTTCAAGCCGGATACCGACGACATGCGAGAGGCGCCGTCAATCCCACTGGTCACGGGGTTGCTCGACATGGGCGCAAAAGTGCGCGCACACGATCCGGTCGGCATGGAGCCGGCGAAGAAGGAACTGCCCGAGATCGAATATTGCGCCGACCCCTATGAATGCGTGAAGGGGGCGGACGCCATGGTGATCGTCACCGAGTGGGTGCAATACCGCGCGCTCGATCTGGACCGGATCAAGAGCGTGATGGCGCAGCCCGTCGTGGTGGATTTGCGCAACATCTACCGGCCCGAGGACATGGCCGCGCACGGGTTTATCTATGAGAGTGTGGGGCGCGTGACGACTTGATCTTCCTTCCCTTCTCCCCTTGTGGGAGAAGGTGCCTTGCCGAAGGCAAGGCGGATGAGGGGTCTCTATCCGCGGAGAAAGACCCCTCACCCGTCTCAATCGCGCTGTCCGCGCGATTGATCCACCCTCTCCCACAAGGGGAGAGGGGAAAGCGCCAATGATGCGAGCCGTAATTGCCCCGCAGCTTCGCTACGCCCCTCCCGATCGACGCCGTGCTCGATGAACTCGGGCGCACACTGGCGGCAACCAATGCCGCGGTGCTGGTGGCCCCTCCCGGCGCCGGCAAGACCACCCGGGTGCCGTTGGCGCTGCTCGACGCGCCCTGGCTGAGAAACAAGAAGATCATCATGCTGGAGCCGCGGCGGATCGCGGCGCGGGCCAGCGCCGAGCGCATGGCGCGGACGCTTGGCGAGCGCGCCGGCGAGACCGTCGGCTATCGCGTTCGCTTCGGCTCGAAGATATCGCGCGCGACGCGGATCGAGGTGGTCACCGAGGGAATCTTCTCGCGCCAGATTCTCGACGATCCCGAACTATCCGGCGTCGCCGCGGTGCTGTTCGACGAGTTTCACGAGCGGTCGCTCGATGCCGATCTGGGCTTAGCGCTGGCCCGCGATGCGCAGACCGGCCTGCGCGAGGATTTGCGCATCCTGGTGATGTCGGCGACGCTGGACGGCGCGCGGGTCGGCAAATTGCTCGGCGACGCGCCGGTGGTTGCCAGCGAGGGCCGCGCCTTTCCGGTCGAGACGCGCTATCTCGGCCGCAAGGCGGATGCGCCCATCGAGCGGCAGATGGCTGATGCAATCGCAACCGCGCTGCGCGCCGATCCCGGCTCGGTGCTGGCCTTCCTGCCGGGCGCTGCCGAAATCCGCCGCACGCAGAATTTTCTCAGCGAGCGGGTTCATGATGCGAGCGTCGAGATCGTACCGCTGTTCGGCGCGCTCGACGCCGCCGTGCAGGACCGCGCCATCGCGCCGGCGCCGAAGGGCCAACGCAAGGTCGTGCTGGCGACCTCGATCGCCGAGACCTCGCTGACCATCGAGGGCGTCCGCATCGTCGTCGATTCCGGTCTCGCGCGGGTGCCGCGTTATGAGCCAGACATCGGCCTGACGCGGCTGGAGACGGTGCGCGCCTCGCGCGCCGCGGTCGATCAGCGCCGCGGCCGCGCGGGCCGTACTGAGCCCGGCGTGTGCTACCGGCTGTGGGACGAACCGCAGACCGCTTCGCTCGCGGCCTACACCCAGCCCGAAATTCTCTCGGCCGATCTCTCCTCGCTGGTGCTCGATCTCGCGGAATGGGGCGTCAGCGATCCCGCGACGCTGGCGTTTCTCGATTCGCCACCGGCGCCGGCCTTGAAGGAAGCCAATAGCCTGCTGCACGAACTCGGCGCGCTCGATTCGGACGGCCGGATCACCGCGGAAGGCCAAAGCTTGCGTGCGCTGGCGCTGCCGCCGCGGCTGGCGCGCATGATCGTGGATTCGCACCGGCTGGGGACGGGCGAGGAGGCCGCCGAAATCGCCGCCATCCTGACCGAACGCGGCCTCGGCGGCGACAGCGTCGATCTCGACCACAGGCTCGACCAGTTCCGCCGCGACCGCTCGCCGCGCGCCAGTAGCGCCCGCAGTCTCGCGCAGCGCTTGGCACAGCAGGTGGCGGCGACGGAAGGGCCGTCCGGCGAGGATACCTCGCCCTCCACCGGCACCATGCTGGCGCTCGCTTTCCCCGACCGCGTCGCGCGCAATCGCGGCAATGGCAGTTTCGTGCTCGCCAATGGCCGTGGCGCCGCCGTCGAGCAGACCTCGTCGCTGGCGCGCACGCCCTATATCGCGGTCGCCGAACTGACCGGCACTGCAGCCCAGGGGCGCATTCTGCTGGCGGCGCCGATCGCGCAAGAAGATATCGAAACGCGCTTTGCGGACCAGATCGAGGACACGGAGGAGATTTCGTTCGATCGCAGCGCCATGGCATTGCGCGGGCGCCGCAAGCGGACGCTGCATGCGATCACGCTGTCGGAGGTACCGGTTGCGCTATCGCCCTCGGCAGAGACCGCGCGCATCTTCGCCGCGGGTTTGATTGCCGCAGGACTCGACAAGCTGCCGTGGTCGAAATCCCTGAAGCAATGGCGCGACCGCGTGATGTTCCTGCGCAAGGCGGAAGGCGATAGCTGGCCCGATCTGTCGGATGCGGTACTCGCCGCCGACGGCGAGAACTGGCTGGTGCCGGCGCTATACGACAAGACCTCGCTGAAGGAGCTTTCCCCCGGTGATCTCTCCGACGCGCTGATGGCGCTATTGCCGTGGGAGTTGCGTGCGCGGCTGGAGCGCGAAGCGCCGACGCATTTCGAAGCTCCGACCGGCACAATGCTGGCGATCGACTACGAGGCCGAGCAGGGTCCGACCATCGCCGTGCGCCTGCAGGAACTGTTCGGGCTCAACACCCATCCCTCGATCGCCAAAGGCGCCGTGCCGCTGGTGCTGGAGTTGCTGTCCCCGGCGCAGCGCCCGGTGCAGGTGACGCGCGATCTTCCGGGCTTCTGGCGCGGCAGCTATGCGGCCGTGCGCTCCGACCTGCGCGGCCGCTATCCCCGCCACCCCTGGCCGGAAGACCCGGCGACCGCGCTGCCGACCCGGCGGGTCAAGCCACGGGGGACGTGAGGGCACTAGAGTCGTCATTGCCGGGCTTGACCCGGCAATCCATCCCCTCTGAGAAAGTCATCTATCGAAGATTGACGGATACGCGGGTCGAGCCCGCGTATGACGGCCTCGCGTTAACGCTTCACTCATCCTTTTCGCGAAAATGGCGGCCTTGGCCGCCTCCGTTAGTCGCGGCTTGGCGGCCGGCGTGGTGATATCGGCGGTCTGGTAAGCGAGTGTGGCGTAATGCGTAACCTGATGATCCTTGCCGCCGCTCTGGCCGGCCTCGGCACCTACATGGCGCAGATGGCGGACCAGATGTCGCCAGCGCCGGCGTCCGCCAGCGCATCGCCGAAAACGGCTCCTACGCAAACGGTCGCGCAAGCCTCCTCTGGTCGTAGTCTTAACATTCCCCGCGACGCGCGAGGCCATTTCCAGACCGACGGCCATATCGACGGCCAGCGCGTCAACTTCATGATCGACACCGGCGCCTCGCTGGTGGCGCTGAACGAAAAGTCCGCGGCGCGCTTTGGCCTGCGTCCCTCGCGCAGCGACTACAACGCGACCGTCACCACCGCCAACGGCACCATCAAGGCCGCGCGCACGCGGCTTGCCATGATCGAGCTTGGCGGTCTCGTGGTGCGCGACGTCGACGCCGTGGTGCTGCCGGATGAGGCGCTATCGGAGAACCTGCTCGGCCTGTCGTTCCTGTCGAAGCTGAAGCGCTTCGAATACGCCAACGGCAGGCTGGTGCTGGAACAGTAAGGTTTCTCGGTTACCAATCCGCCGCAATTAGCCGCCACAAAGCGCGGTCCCGTCTATCGCCGGGCCGGCGCATTCGCTAAGGCTGCGGTGTTCCCTCGCATTTTATTTGACAAGGCCTCCCCATGTTCCCGAAGCCCAAATCCATGCTGGTTCCGAATACATATGAGTTCGAATCCGGGCCGATGGTGAAGGCAACCGGCTTTCGCGAATACGACGCACGCTGGCTGTTCGAGAAGGAAATCAACCTGATGGGTATTCAGGCGCTGGGCATGGGGCTCGGCGCACTGATTACGGAACTCGGCGTCAAACAAGAAATCGTTACCGGTCACGATTTCCGCGGCTATTCGGCCTCGATCAAATACGCGCTGATTTCCGGCCTGATGGCGGCGGGATGCAAGGTGCATGACATCGGACTTGCGGTGACGCCGATGGCCTATTTCGCGCAGTTCGATCTCGACGTGCCCTGTGTCGCGATGGTGACGGCGTCGCATAACGACAATGGCTGGACCGGCGTCAAGATGGGCGCCAACCGTCCGCTGACCTTCGGTCCCGACGAAATGACACGGCTGAAGCAAATCGTGCTCAACGCCGATTTCAAGAACAAGGCCGGCGGCTCCTATCAATTCCACGAGAACTTTCCGGCGCGCTACATTGCCGATCTCACCAAGCGATCAAAACTCAAGCGCAAGCTGAAGGTCGTGGTCGCCTGCGGCAACGGCACGGCCGGCGCGTTCGCGCCTGGCGTGATGGAAGCGATCGGCTGCGAAGTGATTCCGCTCGATACCGAGCTCGACCATACCTTTCCGAAATACAATCCGAATCCCGAAGACATGGAGATGCTGCACGCGATCCGCGATGCGGTGCTCAAGCATAAGGCCGATGTCGGCTTAGGTTTCGACGGGGACGGCGACCGCTGCGGCGTGGTCGACAATACCGGCGAGGAGATCTTCGCCGACAAAGTCGGCGTGATGCTGGCGCGGGACATGTCGGCGATCCACAAGGATGCGCAGTTCGTCGTCGACGTGAAATCGACCGGCCTGTTCGTGACCGATCCGATATTGCAGAAGCAGGGCGCGAAGACGGCCTACTGGAAGACCGGCCATTCCTACATGAAGCGCCGCACCAATGAGATGGGCGCGCTGGCAGGCTTCGAAAAATCCGGCCACTTCTTCTTCAACAAGCCGTTCGGCCGCGGCTATGACGATGGTCTCGTGTCGGCGATTGCGATCTGCGAGATGCTCGATCGTGCGCCGGACAAGTCTATGGCCGATCTGAAAGACGCGTTGCCGAAAACCTGGTCATCGCCGACGATGTCGCCGCATTGCGCCGACGAGGCGAAATACGGCGTCGCCGACGCCGTGGTGAAGCACTTTGAGACGCTGCAGAAGAAGGGCGATACGGTTGCGGGCCAGAAGATCCGCGATCTCGTCACCGTCAACGGCGTGCGCGTGACCGTCGAGGACGGAAGCTGGGGCCTGGTGCGGGCGTCATCGAACAAGCCTGAGCTGGTGGTGGTGGTCGAGAGCCCGGTGAGCGAAGCGCGCATGCGCGACATGTTCGAGGCAATGGATTCCGTGCTGCGCACGCATCCCGAAGTCGGCGAGTACAATCAGAAGATTTGAGGGAGTGTCATTCCGGGATGGTGCGAAGCGCCAGACCCGGAATCTCGAGATTCCGGGTTCGATGCTGCGCATCGCCCCGGAATGACGGCCATTATCGCTGAATCTGCCCTACGCCGCCGGCACCGGCAGCGCCGTCACCGACTTGATCTTCTCCATCGCAAAGCGCGAGGTGACGTTCTTCAGCGGCACGGCGCTGATCAGCTTTTTGTAGAACACGTCGTAGCTCGCCATGTCGGCGACCACGACGCGCAGCATGTAATCGACATCGCCGGCCATCCGGTAGAATTCCATCACCTCGGGCATGGCGCTGACCGCGCTAGCGAAGGTTTTTAGCCAGGCTTCGGAGTGATCATTGCTTTCGACCGAGACGAACACCGAAATGCCGAGCCCGATCTTGTTCTGATCGACCAGCGCTACCCGGCGCAGGATCACGCCGTCGGCCTCCAGCCGCTGGATCCGCTTCCAGCACGGCGTCGACGACAGACCGACCCTGTCCCCGATCTCGGCAACGGACAGGGAGGCATCCTCCTGCAGCACGGTCAGGATCTTGCGGTCGATGGCATCAAGGCGGCGGTTGGCTTCAGGGAGCTGAACGGCTAGATCGGTCATGAGAAGAATGTTCCATATAAAAGGTTCTATCCCCTCATATATAGAAAATTCTTCTATAGCAAGCCCCGCTAGTAACCGGCCGAAGTCTGGTCTGCGGGCTGACCATGGCTCAAAAACTCTTCAACTTCAGCACGTTGGGGGGCTGCGAAGGCGCCGCCGAAACGGGTGCATTTCAGCGCTGCGGCGGCGGAGGCGAATCGAAGCGCCTGCCGCAACTCCTGTTTTTCGGTGATGGCCAGGGCGAATGCGCCGTGGAACACATCGCCGGCACCGAGGGTGTCCACCGTATGCACCGGGAAGGCCGGGGTTTCCTGGATCTCCCCGTTCTCGTCGAGCCAGATCGTGCCCCTCGGGCCCCGGGTTCCCGCCAGGAAGGACGGGGTCAGTTTGGCGATTTTCTTCAAGGCCTGGGCATCGTCGGTAACATCGGCGGTTTCCTGCAGCGGCTCGCTGGAGAACACGAGGTGCGTGGAGGCGTTCAGCAGGCCTTCGCGGAGCGACATCGCCCGATCGACGTCCACGACCACGGGAATGCCGCGGCGGACGGCCTCGGCGCAAAGCTCGGTGCAGAATTCCGCGCAACGGCTCTCGGTGAGAATGGCGGCGCAATCGTGCAGCAGCGTATCGAAATCAGGCAATTTCACATGCCACAAGTTCGGATCGCGGAACGTAACGATCGTGCGCTCGCCGGAAGGGTCGATCATAACCGCTGATATCGGCGTCACCAGCCCCGGCATGTGAATGAGGTGTTTTGTTTCGATGCCCTCATGCGCCATCTGCTCGAAGATGAAACGACTGGACATCTCCTTGGAATCACCCATCGGCCCACAGATCGAGGCTCGGCCGCCGAGCCTCACGATGCCAATCGCGCCATTCAACGCGTTGCCGCCGCAGATTTCGTCGAAACCTGTCGCATTCTCCTTGGAACCACGGCCGGGGACACCGGGTGTGTTGAAGGTAAGGTCGCGCACCGGCATGCCAATGCAGAGAATCCGCGGCGGGATTTTGGGCGCATTGTCTTGAAAGTTCATTTGGGGATCCGTCATGTTGGCTCCGCCCTCAGCCGGAACCAAGGTCCCGAGTTAATCGACTGGTCCATGGACGGTTCCCGCTATGCGCCGATGTCTTTTCCCCCATGCACCCAGCGTCCGATCAGATGGTGCGCAATCGCGAACGGATGCGCCGCAAATAAGCCGTCAGGATGTTCGCGCCGGTGCATCAATGCGACCTCGTCCCGGCTGAACCAGCGCGCGTCCTCGAGTTCGGCGCGGTCCACCACGATATCCTCGTTGAGCGCACGCGCGGAGCACCCGATCATCAGCGATGACGGATACGGCCATGGCTGCGTCATGTAATAGCTGACATCGGTGCAACGGATGCCGGATTCCTCGAAAATCTCCCGGCAGACCGCATCCTCGATGGTTTCGGCCGCTTCGACGAAGCCGGCCAGACACGACCACATCCCGGCCATGAACTGTTTCTGCCGGCCGAGCAGGCATCGATCGCCGTGTGTGACCAGCATGATCACGACCGGATCGGTCCGCGGGAAATGCTCGGCCTTGCAGCTCGGGCACTCGCGCTTCCAGCCACCTTCCTTCATCGCCGTGCGCGTGCCGCAATTGGCGCAGAAGCCGTGGCGCTGATGCCAGGTCACCATCGATTTCGCCATGGCGATGGCGGAGAGTTGTTCGGGCGGCACCGTGCCCTGCATCGCCATGCCGCGCAGTTCGGTGACGGCGACGTCGTCGCGCGTCATGAGCTTCTCGACGGCCGTGGCCGAAATGCCCATGCCGAAAATCGGCGCGCCGTCGCGCAAGCCCAAAAAGATCGTGCCTGGATTGGCGCCGAGCTTCACGGCCTCTTCGACGCTGAGCAGCGCGCGCGGCCCATTCGCCTCCTGCCTCACCAGAAGCGAGTCGCGGTAGATCACATAGGCGCCGGCGTTGCGCTGGCCCTCCAGCGCGAACAGTTTTTCGTCATTGGTACGCAGATGCGCGGCGCGATCCAGAATATGAGTGACGAAAGCGGGCTTCCCCAGTGGATACTTGTCGAATGCGGACATCTTTCAACCCAACCAGATCTTGCGGCGAAGCGCGTTGATGAAATTCTGTACTTCCTCGGCGTCATGCGCCAGCGGCGGCATCACGCCCCAGACCGGGCGCGGCCAGGCCGCATCGCTAGTGCGCCGCGCGATGACGTGGACATGCAACTGCGGCACCAGATTGCCGAGCGCCGCGACATTGAGCTTGTCGCATTTGGTGATTTCCTTCAGGGCGCGCGAAACCCGGGAGATTTCGGCCATCAGCTGCGCCTGCGCGACCTCGTCGAGGTCGATGATTTCCACCGCACCCTCCCGGCGCGGCACCAGCAGCAGCCAGGGATAGTGCGCGTCCTTGATGACCAGCACCTTGCACAGCGGCAGGTCGCCGATGTCGATCGTGTCCTTTTTGAGCTGGGAATGCAGCGACCAGGCGGAGGCGTCAGAGGGCATCAAGAGTTCCCATGCCCGATCCATGTCGGGCCGATAAAAGTGCCTTCTGTGGGCACTTCAGGTTTCATACCAAGGTGTCATCATCCGCGAAAACGGATGATCCAGTACGTTGCAGCCCCTTCCGTTTTTACTGTTAGGCCGCGGCGTACTGGATACCCCGCCTTCGCGGGGTATGACAGGGAAACGCGGAGTATTACAGGGAAAGCCCCGCTTGCTTTCCGGCCCTTTTGGCCCCAAATAAGGACCGGGAGATTGGCGGTGGACGAGCCACTCGCCAACCGGGTCAGGTCCGGAAGGAAGCAGCCCTAACGAGGTTCGGATCGGGTCGCTCGTCAGTCTCCTACCTGTTTTTCGAGCGAATCGCGCAAGGAGGGCGGAAAGGTCCGCGCCTTGCGGCTGATTTCGTTCCTTTCCGCAAGCCGGCCCCGAGAGACAATCAATTGCGGATCGACCGATGAGTGATGCTGGCGCTCCCCCCGACAAGTCAGACGGCGCCGGCCAGAGCGGTTTCGAGCTCGGCGGCCAGGACGAGACGGCCAAGCCTTACCGGGTGCTGGCACGCAAATACCGCCCTTCCAGTTTCGACGACCTGATCGGCCAGGAGGCGATGGTCCGCACCGTTTCGAATGCGTTCGAAACCGGGCGAATTCCGCAGGCCTGGATCCTGACCGGCGTCCGCGGCGTCGGCAAAACAACCACAGCGCGGATTCTTGCCCGCGCGCTCAACTACGAAAAGCCTGATGGGTCGGTGAAGGGGCCGACCATCCACATGCCTGATCTCGGCGTGCACTGCCAGGCGATCATGGAAAGCCGGCACATGGACGTGCTGGAAATGGACGCCGCATCCCATACCGGCGTCGACGACGTCCGCCAGATCAATGACAGCGTGCGCTATGCGCCGGCCAGCGCCCGCTACAAGGTCTACATCGTCGACGAAGTCCACATGCTGTCGACGGCGGCTTTCAACGCGTTCCTGAAGACGCTGGAAGAGCCCCCCGAGCACGCCAAATTCGTGTTCGCCACCACGGAAATCCGCAAAGTCCCGGTTACGGTGCTGTCGCGCTGCCAGCGGTTCGACCTGCGCCGCGTCGAGGCCGATGTGCTGATGGGCCACCTTTCCAACATCGCGAAAAAGGAAGGCGTCGAGGTCGAGTCCGAGGCGCTCGGCATCATCGCGCGCGCCGCGGAAGGCTCGGTGCGCGATTCGCTCTCCCTATTCGACCAGGCGATTGCCCATGCCGCCGGCCCCGTGCGGGCTGACGCCGTCCGGCAGATGCTGGGTCTGGCCGACCGCACCCGGGTGATCGACCTGTTCGAGCATCTGGCGCGCGGTGATATCGCCAGCGCCTTTGGTGAATTCCGCAGCCAATACGACGTCGGCGCGGATCCTGTGGTGGTGCTGTCCGATCTCGCCGAATTCGTCAATTTCGTCACCCGCGTGAAGATCGTCCCCGCCACCGCCGACAATGTTGCGTTCGGCGAAACCGAGCGCGTGCGCGCCCGCGAATTCGCCGCGAAACTTTCGATGCGGGTGCTGTCGCGGATGTGGCAGATGCTGCTCAAGGGCATCACCGAGGTGCAGGCCGCGACCCGGCCGGCGGCGGCTGCCGAAATGGTGCTGGTGCGCATCGCCTATGTCGCCGACCTGCCAACGCCGGACGAAGCGATCAGGATGCTCGACCAGAACGGCGGGGGAGCGCAGATTGCCTCCGGCGGCGTAGCGCCGGCGCGTGCCGCGCCCACCACACCGGTATCTTCAATCTCTGCCGCTTCGCCGATGCGGACGCCTGCATCGCCCCGCTCCGGCGCGGAAGCGTCCGCGCGCCCGCAAATGGCGGCGCCGTCGGCCCAAACCGAGTCCGCGCCGGTCCTGCGGATCACCACCTTTCCGCAGCTCGTGGCGCTGGCCGGCGAGAAACGCGATATCCTGACCAAGACGGCACTGGAATCCGATATGCGCCTCGTTCGTTTCGAGGACGGGCGGCTGGAGGTTGCGCTGGAGCGCAACGCCGCGCGGGGGATGGTCAACGAACTCTCCCGCAAGCTGGAACTATGGACCGGGCGGCGCTGGACCGTGATCGTCTCCAACGAGGCCGGCCAGCCGACGCTGCGCTCGCAGAACGAGCAGGCAAGGAACGAGCACGCACGTGCCGCGGAGGCCGATCCGCGCGTGCAGGAGGTGCTGACGCGATTTCCCGGCGCCAAGGTGGTCGAGGTGCGCCGGCTTGCCGCCGAGCCGCCGGAATCGGATATTATCGCTGAAGACTTGAACGAGACTTCCGACGGCGACGACGACTGATCGGACTCTCGAGAGGACGGATAAATGGCTGATTTTCTCGGCATGATGAAGCAGGCAGCGGAGCTGCAATCCAAGATGCAGGCGATGCAGGAAGAGCTCGGCAATCTCGAGGTCGAGGGCATTTCCGGCGGCGGGTTGGTTGCCGTGCGCATGACCGCGAAAATGGAAGTGAAGGGCGTGAGGATCGATCCGTCGCTGATGAAGGCCGAGGAGCGCGAGGTGCTCGAGGATCTGCTGGTGACCGCGCACAACGACGCGCGGCGCAAGGCGGAAACCGCGGCGATGGAAAAGATGCAGACGCTGACCGGCGGGCTCGGCCTGCCGCCCGGACTTGGTCTCGGCTGAAATGGCAGCAAGTGTTGCCGGCCCTGAAATCGAACGCCTGATCCAGCTCCTGGCACGCCTGCCGGGCCTCGGCCCGCGCTCGGCGCGGCGCGCGGCGCTGCACCTGATCAAGAAGCGCGAGGCGCTGATGACGCCGCTTGCCGGCGCGCTGCAGGTCGCGATCGACAAGATTCAGGTCTGCAAGACCTGCGGCAATATCGACACGCAAAATCCCTGCACGGTGTGCACCGACCCGCGGCGCGATCCCTCGACCATCGTCGTGGTCGCCGACGTCGCTGATCTCTGGGCGCTGGAACGGGCGAACGCGACCAACGGCCGCTATCATGTGCTCGGCGCCACATTGTCGCCGCTCGACGGCGTCGGTCCGCAGGATCTCACCATCGACGCGCTGGTGGCCCGCGCGCACGAATCACAAGTCGGCGAAATCGTTCTGGCGCTGAACGCGACCGTTGATGGCCAGACCACCGCCCATTACATCACCGATCTCCTGCAGGACGCCAACGTCAAGGTAACCCGGCTTGCCCACGGCGTACCTGTCGGCGGCGAGCTTGATTATCTCGACGAAGGTACGCTATCGGCTGCCATGCGGCAGCGAACGCTATTCTAGCCAACATAACGGAACTGACCGACATGACGAAACCACGATTCGGCAAGCGCTCTTGTTTTGTGTTCATGATGGCGGTGGCCCTGGCTGCCCCTTCCGCGTGGGCGCAACAGGCCGAGCCGGCGCCGAAGCCCGGCAAGCCGATCAATGCCGGCGACGTCCTGTCCGGCGAGCTCAACGCCATGAAGGGCGGCAAGAAGAGCAAGCGCGCCGCGACCTACCAGATCACCAGCGAACCGCGCCGGCTGCCGCCGCCGAACGGGCTCTGCAATCTCGAAACCGGACCTGAGACTTTCCAGCTCGTCACCAGCAGCGACGCCCAGGCCGCGCAACTGAAAAATTTCATCGGCAAGGAAATTTCCGTGAAGGTCGACGAAGTCGCCTGCGCGCAGGACGCCGGGCAGATGAGCGAAGCCGTCATCACCAAGTGGAGCGTGGTTACGAAGCATTGAGTTAGTCTGCGCTGGAATCTTTTGGTCGTCCCTGCGAACGCAGGGACCCATAACCACGAATGTGTGTGGTTAGAATGCGCTGGAGCTCCATTGGAGTTCAACAATCGGGATCGGTGGGTATGGGTCCCGGCTCAAGGCCGGGACGACAGAGAATTAAACCCTTACCGTCCCCACTGCCTCAAAATGCCCCCGCCGCTGCAGCCAGGCCAACAGGATCAGGCTCGGCACCGCGACCAGGACGGAGATCACGAAGAACAGCGGCCAGCCCGTCGTCTCCGCCACATAGCCGGCGCCGGAGGACAAATAGGTGCGTCCGACGGCGGCCAGGGCGGTGAGCAGCGCGTACTGGGTCGCGGTGTGCAGCGGGTTCTGGCACAACGCCGAGAGATAGGCGACGAAGATTACGGTGCCGATCGCGCCAGTTAAATTTTCCGCCGAGATGGCGGCCGCCAGCGCCCATTGATTGACGCCGACATAGGCAAGCCACGCGAACACCAGGTTGGAGATCGCCTGCAGCACGCCGCCGATCCACAGGCTTGCGACCAGCGAATAGCGCCGCGCCAGATAGCCGCCGGCAAATCCGCCGATCAAGGTCGCGACAAGGCCGACGCCCTTGACGATGGCGGCGTAGTCGTTGCGCGTGAAGCCGAGGTCGATCACGAACGGCGCGGTCATCGTGCCGGAAAATGCGTCGGTGAATTTGAACAGCACCACGAAGGCCAGCGTCACCCAGGCATACTTGCGGGCCAGAAATTCAGAGAACGCGCCGACGGCCGCATGCATGACGCGCGAGAAAGCTGCCTCGCCGCGGGTCTTGGCCTCCGCGCGCACCGATTGTTCGGGCTCGGTGGCGGCCAGCGCGGTGATGGTGCCGATCAGCACCAGCGCGGCCATGACAACATAGCCCCACATCCACGCCGCGTTGCGGCCGATGCCGGTGTCCTCGAACGCACTCACCAGGAACAGTACGCCGGCGGTCGATACCAGCAGGCCGATCCGGTACGCCGCGACATAGGAGGCCATGCCGGCGGCCTGTTCGCTCTCGGGCAGGCTTTCGACGCGGAACGCATCGACCACGATGTCCTGCGTGGAGGACATCGTCGCGACCAGCAGCGCGCCGAGCGCCACGAACAGCGGCGAGCGCGCCGGGTCGGTCAGCGCCAGCAGCAGGATCGCGCCGATCAGGAGCAATTGTGAGAACACCAGCCAGCCGCGCCGTCGGCCGAAAGCGCGCGTGAAGACCGGCACATGCAGCGCATCGACCAGCGGCGCCCAGACAAATTTCAACGTGTAGGGCGTGCCGACCAGCGCGAACAGCCCGATGGTGCCGAGATCCACGCCGGATTCCCGCATCCATACCAGCAGCGTCGATCCTGACAGTGCCAGCGGCAGGCCGGACGAAAACCCGAGCATCAGCACGATCAGCACGCGCGGCTGGAGGTACACTGCCCAAGCATCGCGCCAAGAGGGGGCAGGCGTTGCTGTTGCGGAGGATGTGGTTTCAGGTGCGGTCATGCAGGGGTGTTAGCAGAGATTCGGTGCCACTTCCCCTCTCCCCTTGTGGGAGAGGGTGGATCGGATGAGCGTAGCTCATTCGAGACGGGTGAGGGGTCTGTCTCCGCGGAAAGAACCCCTCATCCGCCTTCCCTTCGGGAAGGCACCTTCTCCCACAAGGGGAGAAGGGAAGAAACTATTCCCCCGCCTGCAGCTTGCGTGGCACCGGGAACAACTCGGCTGTTCCGCCCTTCACCACACGCGGAGCTTCCACCGGCGCATCCGTCTTGCTGAAATCGAGTTCCTCGATCCGCCCGGCGCGCTTTTCGATCTTGTCGGCGGAGATCAAAATCTGTCGCACATCCTCGTTGACGTCGCCAAAATGCTTTTGCAGCTTGAGCACGCGCTCGCGCAGGCGGCCGAGATCGTCGCCGAGATTGAGCACTTCGGTGCGGATCTGGTCGGCGGCATCGCGCATCCGCGCGTCTTTGAGGATCTGCTGCATCACCTGGATTGCCAGCATCAACAGCGAGGGCGACACCAGCACCACGCGGGCGCGATAGGCCTTCTGGATCACGTCGTCAAAGCCGTCATGGATTTCGGCATAGACCGATTCCGACGGCACGAACATCAGCGCGGTATCCTGGGTCTCGCCGGTGATCAGGTATTTTTCCGCAATGTCGCTGACATGCTTCATCACGTCGTTGCGCAGGCGCTGGCTGGCGAATCTGCGCTCCTCGTCGGTGCGCGCGTCGTGCAGCGCGGTCATCGCTTCCAGCGGAAATTTCGCATCGATACAAAGCGGGCGCTGATCGGGCAGGAACACCACGCAGTCCGGCCGTTTTCCGGTCGAGAGCGTGTACTGGAACTCGTAAGAGCCCTGCGGCATGCCGTCCTGCACGATCGCTTCCATCCGCGCCTGGCCGAACGCGCCGCGCGACTGCTTGTTGGCGAGCACGTCGCGCAGCGTTGTGACCTGCGACGTCAGGTCGGTGAGGTTCTTGTGCGCATTGTCGATGATGCCGAGCCGCTCATGCAGTACGCGTAGGCTATCCATGGTATGGCGCGTGGTCGCTTCCATCGACTGGCCGACACGGTGCGTCACCGAATCCAGCCGCTCATTGACCGCGCGCGCCATCTCGGCCTGGCGGCCGGCGAGCGCCTGCGCCATCGCATCGACCCGGCCGGTCGATTCGCTCTGCGCCCGCAGCATTTCGCTCAGCCGCTCTTCCAGTTCGTCGGCGCGGATCGCCTGCGCCATCGCCAGTTCCGCGCCGCGGCGCCCCGAGCGGGCGATAACGATGGCAATGGCAAGCAGCAGCACGAGCGCCAGCGCGCCGAAGCCTGCCAGCGCTTCGCCGGCGTGAATCGGCAGATCGCCGACGATGAAAAGGATTTCGTTCATGTCAGCCTTGTAGCCCGATTCGGTGCCATTCGCGAACGAAGAGGGAACATTTATGGTAAATGATGGACTAATTTTCGTGGTTAACGCGGCCTTAAAAATCATGGTTAAGGCCGCCTTAACGGGCTCCTGGGCGCATTGACCCCGGCAAATCAGCGGCTTAAATCGCGCGCAGGACACCAGCGTGATCCGGAAAAGCGGAAGCCGGTTTTCCGAAAGATCATGCTCAAACAAAGAGATGAATCTTGATCCGGTTCGCATCGGATCATGGTTCGGAAAAATCATGGCCATCAGAGAAATCATCATCCTGCCGGACAAGCAGTTGCGGCTCGTTTCCAAACCCGTCGAAAAGGTGACGACGGAAATCCGCAAGCTCGCCGACGACATGTTCGAGACCATGTACGACGCGCCCGGCATCGGGCTGGCGGCGATCCAGGTCGCGCAACCCTTGCGGCTGATCACCATGGACCTCGCCAAGAAAGACGAGAACGGCGAAACCAAGCCGAAGCCCCGTGTCTTCATCAACCCGGAGATCATCTCCTCCTCCGAGGAATTGTCGGTCTACGAGGAGGGCTGTCTCTCGATTCCCGAATATTATGAGGAAGTCGAGCGTCCGGCGCGGGTGCGTATCCGCTTCACCGATCTCGACGGCAAGGTGCACGAGGAAGACGCCGACGGGCTGTTCGCCACCTGCATCCAGCACGAGATCGACCATCTCAACGGCGTGCTGTTCGTCGACTATCTGTCGAAGCTGAAGCGCGACCGCGTGTTGAAGAAGTTTACCAAGGCCGCCAAGCGCGCGGCGGAGTAAATTCGCAAATTCTCTCAGCCGTCATGCTCGGGCTTGTCCCCGGCATCCACGCCTTCCTTTCTCGCTGCGCCAAAGACGTGGATGGCCGGGACACGCCCGGCCATGACGATTAAACTCCGGCTAACGCAGGTAATCTCTCGTCATGCCACTTCGCCTGATCTTCATGGGCACGCCAGATTTCGCGGTGCCGACGCTGCTGGAGCTCGTCGCCCACGGCCACGAGGTTGTGGCCGTCTATACCCGCGCGCCGAAGCCCGGTGGCCGTCGTGGACTGCAATTGCAGCCGACCCCGGTCGAGCATGAGGCGCGCCAGCTCGGCATTCCCGTGCTGACGCCCGCGACCTTGAAGACGTCGGAAGCGCTCGCCGAATTCCGTGCGCACAATGCCGATGCGGCCGTCGTGGTCGCCTATGGCATGATCCTGCCGCAAGCGATTCTCGACGCGCCGCGCTACGGCTGCTTCAACCTGCACGCCTCGCTGCTGCCGCGCTGGCGCGGCGCCGCGCCGATCAATCGGGCCATCATGGCCGGCGACGCCGAGAGCGGCGTGATGGTGATGAAGATGGATGTCGGCCTCGACACCGGCGATGTCGCGATGGCGGAACGCCTGGCGATCACGGACAGCATGACGGCGGCCGACCTGCACGACGCGCTGGCGCCGCTCGGCGCCGACCTGATGGTGCGCGCGATGGGCGGGCTTGAGCGCGGCGGGCTGCAACTCACCAAGCAAAGCGAGCAAGGCGTGACCTACGCCGCCAAGATCGACAAGGCCGAGGCGCGGATCGACTGGAAGCGGCCCGCACGAGAAGTGCTGCGGCATATTCACGGCCTGTCGCCGTTTCCCGGCGCCTGGTGCGAGATCGCCGGCGAGAACGAGCCGGCGCGGATCAAGGTCCTGCGCTGCGAACCGGCTGATGGTTCTGGCGCGCCGGGCGAGGTGCTCGACGACCGCCTGACCATTGCCTGCGGCGGCGGCGCGATCCGGATTCTGGAACTGCAGCGCGAAGGCAAGGCGCGGATGAAGGCCGCGGACTTCCTGCGCGGTACGCCGCTGAAGACTGGCGCGCTCCTTTCTTGACACTGTCATACCCCGCGAAGGCGGGGTATCCAGTACGCCGCGGCGTTTGAAGTTGAACCGAAACGCCGCGGCGTACTGGATCATCCGCTTTCGCGGATGATGACAGCCGGATTGGATTGAGATGCCCCGCTACAAGCTCATCATCGAATATGACGGCACGCCGTTCTCCGGCTGGCAGATCCAGGACAACGCGCCGACGGTGCAGGGCGCGCTGGAAACGGCGGTGAAGGCCATCTGCGGCGAGTCCGCGCGGGTGCATGGCTCGGGCCGCACCGACGCCGGCGTGCACGCGCTGGGACAGGTCGCGCATTGCGATATACAGAAGCCGTTTCCGCCGGGACGCCTGCGCGACGGGCTGAACGCGCATCTGCGGCCGCACCCGATCGGCGTGCTCAGTGCGGAAATCGTGCCCGATGATTTCGAAGCGCGCTTCTCCGCCATCAGGCGGCATTATCGCTACCGCATCACCAACCACCGCGCCAACCTCGCGCTGGATATCAAGCGGAGTTGGCGCGTGCCGCGCCATCTCGATACCGATGCGATGGACGCCGCGGCCAAAAGACTGCTCGGCAAGCACGATTTCACGACCTTTCGCGACACCGAATGCCAGGCGAAATCGCCGGAGAAGACGCTCGACCAGCTCGATGTCATAAGAAATGGCGACGCGGTTTCGATCCTCACTTCCGCGCGCTCGTTTCTGCACAGCCAGGTGCGCTCGATGGTGGGCTCGCTGGTATGGGTCGGCGAAGGCCGCTGGAGCGCCGATGACCTCGCCGCCGCGCTCGCCGCCCGCAACCGCGCCGCCTGCGGCCCCGTCGCCCCGCCGGAAGGATTATATCTGGTGCGGGTGGAGTATTAGGCGGCAGCTTCCCTTAACCTCGCCCCGCTTGCGGGGAGAGGTCGGATCGCTCTTGCGATCCGGGTGAGGGGTACAGGTCCACCAACCGCACACGACTCGCTGAGAGAGCCCCTCACCCCGACCCTCTCCCCGCAAGAGCGGGGCGAGGGAGAAGAGCTAGGCAAAATACCGTTCCAGCACGCCCCGATAAATCTGCGTCAGCTTCTCCAGATCGGACACCGGCGTGCGCTCGTCGATCTGGTGCATGGTCTGGCCGACCAGGCCGAACTCGATGACCGGGCAATAGCTAGAGATGAAGCGCGCGTCGGAGGTACCGCCGCTTGTCGAAAGCTCCGGCTTGCGGCCCGTCACTTCCTCGATCGCACTGACAGCGAGGTCGGTGAAGGCGCCGGGCTTGGTCACGAACACGTTGGAGTTGGAATATTCCCACACAATGCGGGCGCGGATGCGGTTGCCGCAGGCCTTCGCCAGCCGTTCCTCGACCAGCGCGCGCAACGTCTCCTGCGTATGATTGTCGTTGAAGCGGATGTTGAACTTTGCGCGCGCCTGGCCCGGGATCACATTGCTCGCAGCGTTGCCGACGTCGACGGACGTGAATTCGAGATTGGAGGCCTGGAACTGCGCGCTGCCGTGATCGAGCGGCTCGTCGGAGAGCGCCACGATCAGCCGTGAAATGTCCGGCACCGGGTTCGACGCGCGGTGCGGATAGGCGACATGGCCCTGCACGCCATCGACATAGAGCGTGCCGGATTGAGAGCCGCGGCGGCCGATCTTGATGCAGTCGCCGAGCACTTCGACATTCGAGGGCTCGCCAAGCACGCAATGATCGAACTTCTCGCCGCGCTCGGCGCACCACTTCAGAAGCTTGATGGTGCCGTTGACGGAAATGTCTTCCTCGTCCCCGGTGATCAAAAACGAGATCGAGCCTTTCGGCTTGCCGCTGACGTCGGCGAGATATTGCAGCACCGCGGCGACGCTGCAGGCGATGCCGCCCTTCATGTCGACCGCGCCGCGGCCGTAGAGGAAGCCATCCTTGATGTCGCCGGAAAATGCGCCGTGGCTCCATGCGGCCTCATCGCCCGCCGGCACCACGTCGGTGTGACCGGCAAAAGTGATATGCGGCGCTTCAGTGCCGATGCGGGCGTAGAGGTTGTCGATGTCTGATGTGCCGGGCTCGCCGAAGGTCACCCGGTGCACCACGAAGCCGGCGTCTTTCAGGAGCCGCTCGAGGACGCCGAGCGCGCCGGCATCGGCAGGGGTGACAGACGGGCAGCGGACGAGGTCGCGGGTGATGGAAACGGCGTCATTCATAGCCCGGCTTAACACGCCAAACCGGCGGCGGACCAGCCTTGTGCGGCACCATTTCGATCTCGCTCTGCTGGTCCCAGGGCGGACGCGTATCGCGTGGCGGTTTCGGCGCCAGCGGGTCAGGCCCGAACCGGTTAGTCCTTCGCGAGCCCTTCAAACAGTACATCTCAACGAAGCCCCACAGGCAGAGAACGAACGCGGCAATGGCTAGCGGCAGGTCGGCATAGGAATCGGGAAGCCGCTCTGCAAACTGATTGTACAGGCCGGGCACCGCGAAGAACGGCACCATCCACCAGCCGCTCTTGTCGCGGTCATGCAGCCGCTTGATGGAGGTCGCGAAATAGACCCACATGAGCAGCGACGTGCCGAGCAGTTTGATCAAGAGCCGGGGGAGGTCGGCCAATGTTGGGGATCGATACGCGTCGGGGTCCACCAGCTTGAAGAGGTCCGTGGCCCCGAAATGGAAGGATGCGGGGCCGCCGAACAGGCTATGGATCGCAACGATTACCACCCCCACAAACATCATCAAGCCCAGCAGGACCACCCCCGCGAGCCACAGCTTGGCGCGATTGATACGGCCGTCGAAGCGAAACAGGTACCAGGTCCAGTCCATGCGCAATGCTCCGGAGGGCGGCAGCCCGCGGTCTGGTCATTCGTCGCTGATATCTGATCTAAGGTTCGAACCGGCTGTTTTCGCCGGCCGGGGCTTCATCCTTTGAGCGCGCCAGCGCGCTCCTCAGAATGAGGTCTCAGACCCTCATGATGAGGAGCGCGGCAATGCCGCGCGTCTCGAACCACGTGGCCGTGCTCTAGTCCCGCAGCAGCTCGTTGATGCTGGTCTTGGCGCGGGTGCGCTCGTCGACGCGCTTGACGATCACGGCGCAGGCGGTGGACGGGCCGGGCTGGCCGTTCTTCAGCGGCTTGCCGGGCAGCGCACCGGGAACCACGACCGAGTACTCCGGAACTTCGCCGATAAAGGTTTCGCCCGTCTCGCGGTCGACGATCTTGGTGGAGGCGCCGAGGAATACGCCCATCGCCAGCACGGCACCCTTGCGCACGATCACGCCTTCCGCCACTTCGCTGCGCGCGCCGATGAAGCAGTCGTCCTCGACGATCACCGGCTCGGCCTGCAGCGGCTCCAGCACGCCGCCGATGCCGACGCCGCCGGAAATATGCACGCGCTTGCCGATCTGCGCGCAGCTTCCGACCGTGGACCAGGTGTCGATCATCGTCGCTTCATCGACATAGGCGCCGAGATTGATGAAGGACGGCATCAGCACGACGTTGCGGGCGATGAAGGCCGACCGGCGCACGATCGAGCCGGGGACTGCGCGAAAGCCCGCGTCGCGAAAACGGTTCTCGCCCCAGCCCTCGAACTTCGAGGGCACCTTGTCCCACCACGACGCCTTGCCGGGGCCGCCGGGAATTTGGCCCATATCGTTGAGGCGGAACGACAGCAGCACTGCCTTCTTCAGCCACTGATTGACCTTCCACTTGCCATCAGCCTCGCGCTCGGCAACCCGCGCCTCTCCCTTGTCGAGCAGTTCGAGCGCATGATCCACGGCCTCGCGAACCTCGCCCTTGGTCGAAGTCGAAATGCCGTCTCGGGCATCGAAGGCGGAGTTGACGGTGGATTCGAGCGCGGACAGGGACATCGGGATTTCCTCGGGGGAGAGCGGATTATCGGGCAAAGTCGAAGGGCTTTTTCGGTATTTGGGCAGAGAGAGTCAAGGCGGGATGTCGTCCCTGCGAAAGCTCCCCTCCCTCGTCGTTCCTGCGAACGCAGGGACCCATAACCACAGGCACCGGTTGTTGAACGGGATGTCTGCCAGAGAGCCCTTTACCAACGGCCGCGGCGTATGGGTCCCTGCGTTCGCAAGGACGACGGAGAGAGTGGATCTACTTTACGCTCAACCTCTCCAAAAACCCCGTCAGATCATCCGTCACATGATCGACGTAGGCCGCATCCCGGCCTTCCATCTCCCAATCCTCGCGCACCACTTCCTTGGCGCCATCAGGCACCACCAGCACCGTTGTCATGCCGAGCTGGTGCGGCACCACGAGGTTGCGGGCGAGGTCCTCGAACATCGCCGACCTCAGGGGATCCACGCCATGGACGCGCAGGAATCTGTCGTAGGTCTGCGGCGCCGGCTTCGGCTCCAGCTCGGCTGCAATGATGTCGAACACCGCCTCGAAATGCTCGCCGATGCCGAGCCGTTCCAGCACCGCGCCGGCATGGTCGGTCGAGCCGTTGGTCAGGATCAGCTTGCGGCCCGGAAGTTTTGCGATCGCCGCGCCCATCGCCGGGTTCGGCTCCAGCGGCGAGTGATCGATCCGGTGTACGTAAGCCAGATAATCGTCGGCGCGCACGCCGTGCTCGGTCATCATGCCGCGCATGCTGGTGCCGTAGCGGCGGTAATAATCCTTCTGGATCACGCGAGCTTCTTCCGCGGATATTTTCAGGAACGCGCTGATGAATTCGCCGATCCGCGCGTCGACCTGCTGCCAAAGATTGACGTGATGCGGGTAGAGCGTGTTGTCGAGATCGAACACCCAGGTGTCGATATGGCTGAAGGCGCGGGGGGAGTTGGTTTTCATCTGCTATCTCAACCGGTCGTCCCTGCGAACGCAGGGACCCAAACTCCGCGGCGGTTATTGGTGTACACGGTGCGTGTTGCCTTTGGTCTTGGGTAACTCAGTTCGGTGGTTATGGGTCCCTGCGTTCGCAGGGACGACGATGGAATTGTGACTCATCACGGCATCGCAAATCGCAGCGTCTTGCCGCCGCTGCTCATGTCGACCGGCGCAAAGCCGATTGCCGCAAGTCCGCGGGTGCCGCAATCGCCCTGTTCCGATATCTCGAACTTGCTCTCGCGCGTGCAGAGCTCTTTCGGGCCGCCCCAGTTCAACGGCCTGTTCCGGTATTTGACAGCGCGGTTTTCTCCATCGACGGCTTCGGCAAAGCTGTAGACCTGCCTGGGCTGGCCGGTCACATCGGGATGCAGGCATTTGCCGGAATCGATGCGGTACCAGCCGCGGCTGGTCACTGCCTTGCCGTCGTCGGTGGCGACCGCCGCCATGATCTTGTGCGGCGTGTCGTTGCACCAGGTCAGCCCTGTGGAGGAGGGCTTTTGCACGGCCTCGATCATGGCGGTGAAGAAATTCTGCGACTGCACGATTTCGGCCGAAAGCCCGCGGCTCTTCAGGAACGCCAAAAGCGCGGCCTGCGTCTTCGGTCCGTCGACGCCGTCGATCGGCGCGGCGTCATAGCCCGCGATCACCAGCAGCCGCTGGATGCCGGCCAGCCGCGCCTGCTCGTCGTCATATTCGGAGTCCTCGGCGAGGTAGGCGACAAGGTTGCCGTCATCGGTCCGCGTCGGGGTGATTTGCGTGAACGGCGCCGGTGTCTGCCCGCTGCGGCACTGGCGCGCGGCGGCGATGACGAAATTCTCCGGCGCGATGCACAGCGTATCGTTGCCGTTCTGCGGGATCGGAGAGGCGCCGTAGACACTGAGCGCGCGCGCGTTCAACAGGATGCGGTCGGCGGTCAGCGCGCCCTGCAGCACCACGCGGCAGGCGGCCGGATCGATCCGGAACCAGCCCCGCGTCGCCGTCGCCGCTTTGTCGTCGATGCCGATCGCGGCTTCGACCACATAGCTCATGCGGTTGCAGAGTTTTAGGTCGGCAAACGCGGGCAGGGAGGAGACGAATAGCGAGAGCACCGCGGCCGGCAGTGACATCAGAATGCGAGTGAGGGCGGATCGAAGCTGTGGCTTCGTTCTCCGCTCGTCATGCCCGGGCTTGACCCGGGCATCCACGTCTTTCTTTCCGCCGGGAGCAAACAAGTCGTGGATGGCCGGGCGTAGGCTAGCGGAAGCGACGCCGTCCTTCGGACGGCTATGCCCGGCCATGACGGCCTCTGTTCGCCTCGCCGCTTTGCTCATCACTTGTGGATCAGCGTGCCGGTGCCCTGATTGGTGAACAATTCGAGCAGCACCGCGTGCTGCATCTTGCCGTCGATGATGACGACGCCCTGAACGCCCTGTTCCAGCGCGTAGATGCAGGTCTCGACCTTCGGGATCATGCCGCCGGAAATGGTGCCGTCGGCGATCAGTTTTCGCGCATCCTTCACCGACAATTCCGGTATCAATTTCTTCGACTTGTCGAGCACGCCGGGAACGTCGGTCAACAGCAGCAGCCGCTTGGCCTTGAGCGCACCGGCCACCGCGCCGGCAAAGGTGTCGGCGTTGACGTTGAGCGTGTGGCCGTCATGCGAGGTCGCCAGCGGCGCCAGCACCGGGATCAGCTCGTAGCCGATCAACTGGTTCAACAGCGTGAGATCGACCTTGTCGGGATCGCCGACGAAGCCGAGGTCGATCGCCTTTTCGATGTTGGAATCCGGATCGACCATGGTGCGCGACGTCTTCGACGCCTTCACCATATTGCCGTCTTTGCCGGAGAGGCCGACGGCCTTGCCGCCGGCTTCGTTGATGTAGCCGACGAGCTGCTTGTTGACCGAGCCCGCCAGCACCATCTCGACGATCTCGATGGTGGCGGCATCGGTGATGCGAAGCCCGGCGGCGAATTCCGACTGGATGCCGAGCCGCTTGAGCATGGTCGCGATCTGCGGCCCGCCGCCATGCACCACTACCGGATTGATCGCGGTCTGCTCTAGCAGAACGATGTCGCGCGCGAACGCCTTGGCGGTCTCCTCCGCGCCCATGGCATGGCCGCCGTATTTAATGACGATGGTTTCCTCGTCATATTGCTGCATATGCGGCAGCGCCTCGGACAGGATGCGGGCCTGATCGAGCGGGCTGATATTCTGCGCTGATGTCATGAAGCGGGTCTCGCCATTGCGGATGTCGGGCCGGGTTCTATCCGATTGGCGGGCAGGGCGCAAAGTTGCTTTCTTCCTTCTCCCCCTGTGGGAGAAGGTGGCATAGGCGGCCCTTGGCCGCCGTCTCTTAGAACGCCGATGCTTCGCATCGGCTATGGCGCCGGATGAGGGGTTCTTTCCGCGGAGACAGACCCCTCACCCGTCTCGCCGCCGCTTCGCGGCGTCGATCCACCCTCTCCCACAAGGGGAGAGGGGAAGAAAGAGATTACCCCCGCTTCGGCCAGGCGGCTGCTACCGCCAGCGCCAGCCAGCTTGCGATCAACAGCGTCCCGCCGGTGGGTGCGGCCATTGGGAAGAGGCCATGTCCCGCATAGTGGCGCAGCGTCACGTCACCGGCAAACAGGCTGGCCGCGAGAACGAAGCCGAAAGCCGCTGCGATCCCGATTTTCGCTTGCACGATGCCGCGCTCGGCCAACGCGACGGCGCCCAAAACAGCGGTAGCATGAAACAGCAGCATCGAGGACGCGGACACCAACCGCGACGCGTCCGCGCCATGGGCCGAGGCCGCCGCCAGCATGACGCCGTCGGCGCCCATGATGGCGGCCAGCACGATCAGGATGCGGCCGGCGCGGGCCATCAGGCGCGCTCGCCGAGCAGGCGCACCATCGCGGCGCGCAATTCCGGCATGCCGGCGCCGGAGCGCGAGGACGTCACCAGCACTTCCGGAAACGCGGCCGGGTGCTTGGCGAGCGCCGTCATGGTCTCACTGATGTGCTTTTCCAGCTCGAGCGGCTTCACCTGGTCCGCCTTGGTCAGCACCACCTGATAGCTCACAGCGGATTTATCCAGCGTCTTCAGCACGTCCTGGTCGACATCCTTGATGCCGTGGCGCGCGTCGATCAGGACGTAGACCCGCGCCAGCGTGGCACGTCCCAAGAGGAACTGATGAATCAGCTTGGTCCAGGAGGCGACCTTGGTTTTCGGCGCCGAGGCGTAGCCATAGCCGGGCATGTCGACCAGCCGCAGCCCGGACTTGTCAGGCCCTTCGAAGAAGATCAGTTCCTGGGTGCGGCCCGGCGTATGCGAGGTGCGCGCCAGCGCATTGCGGCCGGTGAGCGCGTTGATCAGGCTCGATTTACCGACATTGGAGCGGCCGGCGAACGCCACTTCCATGCCTGCCATCGGCGGCAGCGTTTCGATCGAAGGCGAGGCCCAAACGAACTTCCATTCGCCGGCGAAGAGTTTTCGTCCCTCTTCGATCAGCTTCGCATCAGTCTCGGCGGTCATGCGAAGGTTCTTTCCTGGCCGTCATTGCGGGACAGCGCGGCGCTTCCTCTTCCGTCATTCCGGGATGGTGCGTAAGCACCAGACCCGGAATCTCGAGATTCCGGGTTCGATGCTTTGCATCGCCCCGGAATGACGGCATCATGTCTTCTCGACGGCCTTCTTGGGCGCGAACGTCGCCTTGATGTTGTCGAACAGCTCCACCTTCACGCCGTTCTTGCGCATGATGTAGCTCTGCTGCAGCACCGAGAGCAGGTTGTTCCAGGCCCAGTAGATCACCAGACCCGCCGGGAAGCCCGCCAGCATGAAGGTGAAGATCAGCGGCATCCAGTCGAAGATCATCTTCTGGGTCGGATCCGGCGGCGTCGGGTTCAGCTTCATCTGGAACCACATCGTGATGCCCATGATGATCGGCCAGACGCCGAGCGCGAGGTAAAATCCGATTACCGGTATGTGCGTCGGATCGAAGGGCAGCAGACCGAACAGGTTGAACAGGTTGGTCGGGTCGGGCGCCGAGAGGTCCTTGATCCAGCCATAGAACGGCGCGTGGCGCATTTCGATGGTGACGAACAGCACCTTGTAGAGCGAGAAGAACACCGGGATCTGCAACGCGACAGGAAGGCAACCGGCGATCGGGTTGATCTTCTCCTTGCGATAGATCTCCATCATCTCCTGCTGCTGCTTCTGACGGTCGTCGGGATAGCGCTCCTTGAGCGCGGCCAGTTGCGGCTGCACCGACTTCATCTTCGCCATCGAGGCGTAGGACTTGTTGGCGAGCGGGAAAAACAACAGCTTCACCAGCACCGTCACCAGCAGGATGGAGACGCCGAAATTGCCGACCAGGTGGAAGAAGTAATCGAGCGCCAGGAACATCGGCTTGGTGATGAAGTAGAACCAGCCCCAGTCGATCAATAGATCGAAATGGTTGAGCCCGAGCTGCTTGTTGTAGCCGCCATGACCGGCGAGCGGGAAGTTGATGCCGACGACACCGGCTTCCTTGGCCCCGGCGAACAGGCGCGCATTGGCGCTGCCGGTGCCGCCGATCGCGATCGTCTGCGGATCCTGCAGGTAATCGGCTTGATAACGAACTTTGGCGCCCGGTTCAGCGAGGAAGCGAGCCTTGAGGCGCGCCGACGTGTCGGGCAATAGCGCCGCAGCCCAATATTTGTCGGTGATGCCGAGCCAGCCATTCGTGATGTTGAACTCGAAGCCCCGCCCGCCATTGCCCAGAACAGGCGCCTCGGCGACGGCCTTGTAACCGTGTTCCTGCAGGCCCTTTTCGCCGAGATAGCCGATCAGGCCTTCATGCAGGATGTAGTAGCCGGAGACTTCCGGCGTGCCGTGCCGAGAGATGAGGGCGAACGGATAGAGCGTCACCGGCGCACTGCCGACATTGGTGACGTCGTCCTTGACGGTGAAGAGATAGCGGTCGTCGATCGCAATGGTGCGGCGGAACGTAAGGCCTTCGCCATTGTCCCATTTCAGTGTCACCGGCTTGTCGGGCGTCAGGCTGCCGGAGCCCTCCTGCTGCCACACAGTCTCGCGGTCGGGAAGCCGCGCTGTTGAGCCCGAGGCCGCGACCCAGCCGAACTCCGCATAATAGGGATGCGCCGTGTTCGATGGCGAGAACAGCACGATCGCGGGCGATTTGGGATCGACGGTATCGCGGAATTTCTCCAGCGACAGGTCGTCAACGCGCGCGCCCTTCAGCGAGATGCTGCCCGAAACCCGCGGTGTCTCGATCTTGATGCGGGGCGAGGCAGTGATCGCGGCATCGCGGCTGACGACGGGCGCGGGCGCGCCCGGCTGGCCGGCTGGCGTCGTGGCTGATGGCGCCGAGCCTGGTTGTGGCGTGGTCGATCCCGGCGCCGTTTGCGGCGCCGGCTTGGAGAGTTCGGCCTGGGTCTGGCTTTGCGCGCGCTGCCGCTCCATCTGCGGCACGTTGTAGAAATACTGCCAGGCGATCAGCACAAGGCCGGACAGAATGACGGCGAGGATGGTGTTGCGATTGTCGGTCATCGTTTTTGAGGTCTCGCCATTCAATTCTGATGTTTGGTCGGCTGCCGGTCGAGGCGATGCAGCGCCGAGCGGAGATCGTCGAGCATGGTTGCGAAGTCGCGGGTGAGCGCGGCCCGGCGGCCTACCAGCACATAATCATGGTGCGGTCGCATGGATATGACGTCCAGCCGCTTCACCAGTTCGCGAAGCCTGCGCCGGATGCGATTGCGCTCGGTGGCGGTGCCGTTTTTTTTGGTAACGGTAAAACCAATCCGGATCGGCCCGTCATCGTCGCGCCGGCGGCCCTGCACCACGAAGGCAGCGCTGTTGGCCCGTGTGCCATTGGCAACGGCGAGAAAGTCCGCCCGCTGCCTCAGCCGATCCATGAATGAAATCTCCGGAAGATCCGGCTCAGGCGCTCAGACGCTTGCGGCCACGCGCACGGCGAGCGGCGAGAACCTTGCGGCCGCCGGCGGTGGCGAGACGGGCGCGGAAGCCGTGACGGCGCTTGCGCACCAGTTTGCTGGGTTGATAAGTCCGCTTCACGGGTAGTTCTCCGCTGACCGGGCAATGTGCCTGTTGGATTGAGATGCGTCCGGTGATGCGGGCCGGCCCGAAAAAGGGCCATTTACGGCCCAAACGAGCCGCCCCCGGTGGAACCGGGCCATCGCGGACAGTTGGCGCGGCTTATACGGGAGCGACCTGTTTTCGTCAATGTCGGCGGTGGCCGCGTCAGCCGTTCTTTGAAACGTCGCAATTGGGGCGAATATATCTGTTTTCGCGGGGTTTTTAGGGACGAGACGGCGGCGTACCCGGACCATCGGAACCACCGGACATTAGCGATCGGTAATTTGACCGCTCGGTGGCCCAAACGCATCCTTGGAATCACGGTAACGCACCCATGGGGTGGTGCGGCCTGGGTCCGGCGGGCTCCAAAGCAGAGAGATCAAGGCAGCTATCGTGTCAGCGACCGACCAGCCGACTCCTCAAGCGCCGCGGGCCTCGGGCCCGCGGCGGCTCGGCCTGTCCGGCAAGCTTTTGCTGCTGACCATCCCTCTCGTGATGATCGCCCTCCTGATGATCTACGTGCCTTCGATCGCGAATTTCTGGACCAACCGGCTGAACGACCGCCTCGCGGCGGCCAACACCGCCGCATTGGTGCTGGATGCCGCGCCGCTCGGCATGGTGCCGGATTCGCTGGCACGGCAGATCCTGACCAGCGTCGGCGCACGCGCGGTCGCCATCAAGATGGGGCAGCAGCGCCGGCTGCTCGCCAGCGCCGACCTGCCGGCGGCGATCGACCGCGATATCGACCTGCGGACCCTGACGGTGTGGTCCGCGATCGTCGAATCCTTTGAGACCATGCTGGACACCGGCAACCAGACCATTCGGGTGGTCGGGGCCGCGCCCGGTGGCGCGCAATTCATCGAGGTCGTAGTCGATGAAAAGCCGCTGCGGCAGGCGATGTACCGCTTCTCCGGCAATCTGCTGCTGGTCTCGCTGGGAATCGCGATGCTCGCCGCGGGGCTGGTCTACCTCGCGCTGCATTATCTGTTCGTGCGGCCGATGCGACGGCTGACCGCAAATCTCGTCGGCTTCCACGAAAACCCGGAAAGCGCGGCGCGCATCATCGTTCCGAGCCAGCGCGGCGACGAGATCGGTGTGGTGGAACGCGAATTGTCCGACATGCAGCGCGACCTCGTCTCGATGCTCTCCCAGAAGAGCCGGCTTGCCGCGCTCGGCCTTGCCGTGTCGAAGATCAACCACGATCTGCGCAATCTTCTGGCGTCCTCGCAACTGCTGTCGGACCAGCTCGCCAGCGTGCCGGATCCGCGGGTGCAGCGCTTTGCGCCGAAACTGATGCGCTCGCTGGAGCGCGCCATCGACTTCTGCCAGTCGACCCTCTCTTATGGTCGCGCCCAGGAAGCCGAGCCCGACCGCCGCATGATCCTGGTCGAGCCTGCGGTTGCAGAGGTTCGCGAATCGGCAGGCCTTGCTGCCGATGCCTCGATTACCTGGATCAGCGCAATCGAGCGCGGGCTCTCGATCGATGCCGATCCCGATCAACTGTTTCGCGTGCTGCTCAATTTGGTGCGCAACGCCGCGCAGGCGCTGGAAAGCGCCAAGGGCGACGCGACGGCATTGCAGATCCGCATCACCGGTCGGCGCGAAGGCTCGGTCGCCATTATCGAGGTCTCCGACACCGGTCCCGGCGTGCCGGCGAAGGCGCGCGAGCATCTGTTCGAGGCGTTCCAGACTTCCAACCGCTCCGGCGGCAGCGGGTTGGGCCTTGCGATCGCCGCCGAACTGGTCCGCGCCCATGGCGGCGACATCCATCTGGTCGAAGGCACCATAGGCGCCACCTTCCGGATCTCAATTCCGGACCGCCCGGTGGAACTGCAGAGCGTCCGCAACGAGCGGGCGCGGGCCTAAGGCGTGGCTATTTCCGCGTCATTCCGGGGCGATGCGAAGCATTAAACCCGGAATCCCGATGTGATTGCAGGGAGATTCCAGCTTCCCGCTGCCGTCCGCCACGGAATGACAGCAGGTTAACCGCCTCGGACTTGCCGGTCAGAACCTGCTTTCGAGACCTTGCAAAGCGAGGCCGGAGCGGGTAGCTAAAGCGCTCTTTCGCGACCGTCCGAGCCTTTATCGGATGCATCCGGGCCCCTGAGGCCCAAATGCCAAGCGAAAACGCGCCCGTAGCTCAGCTGGATAGAGCACCAGACTACGAATCTGGGGGTCAGGAGTTCGAATCTCTTCGGGCGCGCCAGCACTTAGCCACTACTTACCGTGCAAAAATTATTGGTCTTTTACGGGATTTGCAAGGAAGCCAAAGTCCCACGACGGCTATTCCGCAAACACAGTGAAATTCTCGCTGGCACTTTCTAGTCGCTCGTTCTGGCCCTTAGTGCGAGCCTGTCAGGCTCATAACCTGAAGGTCATAGGTTCAAATCCTATCCCGCAACCAAGATAAGATGCTGATTAATCAGTGTAACTGGAAAGCCGCCCCGATGGGGCGCTTTTTTTTCTGAGAATCGCCGCCGAGTCGCCACGAGAGAAAACGTCCAGGCAAGCTTCTTGTTGGTGCGGCTGAGGTTGGTGTCCACTGCTGTTCTTGGGATCAGATTTGCGTCACGGTCGTGCGTCCCGCATAAATTGCAATATGAACGATTTCGCCTTTCATCCAGAAGATAAGGCCCGGTCCCTGATTGACCGGCGGCTTGTCGCGTCCGGATGGCTGATCCAGTCCAAGGCTGAAATGAACCTTGGCGCTGGATTGGGCGTGGCGCTGCGCGAGTTCCAGACGTCTTCCGGTCCCGTGGACTATGGCTTGTTCGTAGGTCGGAAGCTCTGCGGCGTGATCGAGGCCAAACCGGAAGGCACCACGCTTTCGGGCTATTCCGAGCAGGCGGCGCGATACATCGCGGATGTGCCGAAGCACCTCGTCCGCGAGGAAGGTCAGGTCCGGTTCGAATATGTGGCCTCAGGCGCGGAGACGCTGTTTCGCGACCACGCCGACCCTGATCCGGTGTCGCGCCGCGTCTTTGCCTTTCATCGGCCGGAGACGTTGGAACGTGAGCTAAGGGAGCCTCTCACTTTGCGCGGCCGGCTTCGGGTCATGCCGCCATTCATCACCGACGGCCTGCGCGCCTGCCAGATTGACGCCGTGTCAGCGCTCGAAGGTTCCATGGCTCAAAACCGTCCCCGTGCGCTGGTACAAATGGCGACCGGCGCCGGCAAGACCTTCACTGCCTGCACCTTGAGTTACCGGCTGCTGGCACACGCCGGATTCAAGCGAATCCTGTTCCTGGCCGATCGCGCCAACCTCGTCCGCCAGACACGCGACGAATATCTAGCCTACCGGCCGCCCGGAACCGGCCGCTCGTTCTCCGAAATCTACAACGTCCAGAAACTCGGCGCGGCGGGCCTCGACAAGGATGCGCAAATCGTGATCGCCACGATCCAGCGCGTCTACTCGGTTCTCACCGGCAAGGAATTGTCGGAAGAAGAGGAAGAGGCATCGTCGTTTGAATTGTCGCGGGCAGACACCGAGCGGCTCGTTTCCTACAACCCGTCGATCCCGATCGAGAGTTTCGACCTCGTCATAACAGACGAATGCCATCGCTCGATCTACGGCACCTGGCGTCAGGTACTTGAATATTTCGATGCCTTCACGGTGGGGCTGACCGCAACGCCCTCGCTGCACACGCTCGGTTTCTTCGGCAAGAACCTCGTCGCGCAATATCCTTATGAGCGTTCCGTGGTCGACGGCGTGAACGTCGGATTCGAGGTGTTCCGGATTCGCACCGAGATCGGCGAGCGCGGCGCGACGGTAAAGGCCGGCTATGACCTGCCGGTGCGGGACAAGCGCACGCGGGCGGAGCGCTACGAAACTCTCGAAGCGGATTTCAGCTACGCCCCGGATCAGATCGACCGTTCGGTGTTGGTGCCGAACCAGATCCGCACCGTTCTCGAAACCTATCGGGATTCCCTTTTCACCGAATTGTTTCCCGGGCGCTCCGAGGTGCCGAAAACGCTGATATTTGCCAAGGATGATCACCACGCCGAGGAGATCACAACCCTCGTCCGCGAGGTGTTCGGCAAGGGCAACGACTTTGCCAAGAAGATCACCTACAAGACCGATGGCGCCGACCCCGAGTCGCTGATCCGGTCGTTCCGCAACGACTATAACCCCCGCATCGCAGTCACCGTCGACATGATCGCCACCGGCACCGACGTCAAACCGCTGGAAGTGCTGATCTTCATGCGTGACGTCAGGTCCGAACTCTATTTCGAGCAGATGAAAGGCCGGGGCGCGCGCACCATCTCTGCGGAAAAGCTGCGCGAGGTAACGCCGGATGCCGAGGCAAAAACCCGGTTCGTGCTGATCGACGCGGTCGGGGTGTCGGAAAGCCTGAAAACTGTTTCGCAACCGCTAGAGCGCGACCGTGTCATTTCCTTCGACAGGCTGATCGACGACATTGCCGCCGGCCGGCGGGACGACGACGCCTTCGCCACGCTCGCGGCCCGCCTGGCCGCGCTCGACCGGCGGATCGGCGACAAAGACCGTGCGGCGATCGTCAAGGCCTCGGGCGGCGTCGATCTTTCTGGCCTCGCCTCGCGCCTGCTCGACGCCGTCGATCCGGACGCACTGGCGAAGCGTGTGCCGAAGGATGCGCCGGAACCCGAGCAGAAGAAGGCGCGCGAGGCGGCGAAGGATGCGGCGGCAACCATCTTTGACGATCCGACGCTGCGGCGTCTGCTGAAGGACGTCAAGGCCTCTGCCGATATCCGCATCGACACGATCTCCACCGACGCCGTCGTCTCATCCGGGTGGGACGAGAAAAAGGCCACCGACACGGTTGAGCGCTTCAAGCGCTTTCTGGAGGAGCGGCGCGACGAACTCGCCGCCCTGCAAATCCTCTACCGGCTGCCCTATGCGCAACGGCGACTGACCTACGAGGCGGTGGACGATCTCAAGGAGGCGCTGAAACGCCCGCCCTGGCTTCTCGAACCCGTCGACATCTGGCGCGCGTACAAGCGCCTCGCATCCGACAAGGTTCGCGGCAACCCGGCGGGGACGCTGGCTGACATCGTCATGCTGGTGCGCTATGCGATCGCGAGCAGCGAGTCCCTAGAGCCTTTGCCTTCGGTAATTGCCGGACGCTTCAACTTGTGGCTCGGCCGCGAGGAAAAGGCCGGGCGCTCCTATAGCGAGGAGCAGCGTGCCTGGCTGAGGGCGATCCGTGATCACCTCGGGGTCAACATCGAAATCCGGCCGGAGGACATGATGGATGCGCCGGAATTCGCCGGGCGCGGCGGCATTGTGCGGGCGCGGGCGCTGTTCGGCGCCAGGCTACCGGCGCTCCTCGATGAACTCTCAGATGTGTTGGTGGCTTGATGGTCGTTGGTGCTGCGGTGGCGGAAAAAGTAGAGGATTTAGAGAAGCCGGATGGGCCTTGGTTGCTGCCAGATGGGTGGGAGTGGGTGCCGCTAAAGCGTCTCTCAAGCTTCATAGGGCGGGGTCGTGGGCCGACCTACGTTGCAAGCGGCGGCGTGCCTGTCGTCAATCAAAAGTGCATTCGTTGGCATCGCCTTGAACCGAAGCATTTCAAGCTCACCTCGCGTGATGCCTTTGATCGCTTGGCAACTGAACTTCACATCAGGGCTGGAGATCTCCTTTGGAACTCCACCGGCACGGGCACGATTGGGCGCGCAGTAGTCTACGACGGGTCGATTCCTGAATTGACCATCGACTCGCATGTCACATTGGTTAGACCAACTTCCGTCGAGCCTTCCTATCTTGGTTATTTTATCGAAACGCTACGTGTTCAACATCTGGTTATTGATGGGCACGTTGGGTCGACTAACCAGCAAGAACTCCCCCGATCTTTTGTCGAAGATTTGTTGATTCCACTCCCGCCGTCGGCCGAGCAGTGCCGCATCGTGGCGCGGCTGGACGCGCTGTTTGCGGAAATTGCCGATGGAGAGGCGGCGCTGGCGATGGTGCAGGAGGGCCTTGGCACCTTCCGTCGCGCGCTTTTGAAATCCGCTGTCACTGGCGAACTGACGAAGGACTGGCGTGCAGCGAACCCCGGCTCCGAGACGGGGACCGACCTTTTCGCCCGCATCGGCAAAAAGCGCGTGCACCAAGGAGCCCGTGCTCGCGTCGCCGAGCCCGCACGGCTCGACACGTCCACTCTGCCACAGCTTCCCCGTGGTTGGAACTGGGCAACCTTGGACGGGATTGCGGAGAGCGTCAGGAATGGAACGTCGGCCGCTCCGCGCGCCGCCTCAAACGATCACGAGATCCTACGCATTTCAGCGGTAAGACCTCTTCGGATCGACGAAACCCAGATCCGCTTTCTGGATAGCGATCAGGCCAAAGCCGCGGCCGCCGCGACAGTCGAGGCGGGTGATCTGCTCTTTACCCGATACAATGGATCAGCCGAGCTCGTCGGGGTTGGTGCGATCTATAGAGGGCCCAAACGTTTCTATCCTGACAAGATCATCCGCGTGCGTCTTGAACCTGTTCTCTCCATGCTGGCGGAGTTTGTCGAGCTTGCCGTAAACACTGGCGTCAGTCGAAAGCATATCGCCGCAAACATCAAAACCACGGCTGGACAGCAGGGGCTTTCAGGGGAGTCGCTAAAGGCAACACCTATCCCTATCCCACCCCCCGCCGAAGCCGAAGAAGTCGTCCGCCGTGTCTCGGATGCACTATCGGCCTCCGCTGACACGCTTGCCCTGCTTGATGCCGAGGCGGCCGATGTGGCCCGGCTGAAGCAATCCATTCTCAAGGCAGCCTTCGAGGGCCGCCTTGTACCGCAAGACCCAGCCGACGAATCCGCAAGCGCACTCCTCGCCCGTTTAATCTCCCATCCAACCGCCAAGCGCGCGCGGACGAAGGGCGGTTCCTGACGATGGCGAAAGCGTTCATTTCCTATTCCCATCGCGACGAAGTCTTCCGACAGGAGCTTGAGACCCATCTTGCGCCGCTCCGGCGGCAAGGTTTGCTCTCGGTCTGGCACGACCGCCGGATCACGGCGGGCGACGCCCTTGACGATGCCATCTCAGAGCATCTTGAAAGTGCCGACTTGATCCTGATGTTGATCAGCGCCGATTTCGTAGCCTCCGACTATTGCTACGCACGCGAGATGACCCGCGCGCTTGCGCGTCATGACGCGAAAGCTGCCCGTGCGATCTCGATTGTCTGCCGCCCCTGTGATTTCCACGGATTGCCCTTTGCCAGGTTTGTGATGCTCCCGACCGATGCCAAGGCTGTCTCGTCATGGGCTGATCGCGACGCGGCATGGGTTGATGTTGTCCGTGGAATCCGCCGGGCGCTGGAAGCGACCACCGCAGCGCAAGAGCCGCAGGCGCACACGACCTTGGAAGCCGACGTCCGTCCAACACTGGCAGCCGAAAGGCCTCGCCTCCCCCGTCGCACAACAGACCTTCAGATGGACGGCTTCTCGCGGAATGCCATGCGGGATGTCGGAACATTCTTCCAAAAGGAACTCGACATGCTGGAGATGCGTGACCCAGCGTGGAAAGGCGAGTTCAGGCAAATCGACGCGAATCGGTTCACCGGCCAAGTCTATCTGGATGAAAAGGAGGTGGCCTCCTGTACTATTTTCCGTGGCGGGATGGAGCCGCGAACAATCCACTATTCGCAAGGCTTGATCTCAACTGCCATCAGCTGGAACGAGGCCTTGACGGTCGGGGCGGATGAAGGCGGGCCGTATCTCAAACCCATGGGCATGGCGATGCACTTTCGAGGTCAACAGCCAAGCCGCATGGAGCCGTTCGACGCAGCACAGTTCCTATTTGAAATGCTCATGGATCAGGCGAGGAGCCGAGTAAGATGAACGCCCAAACCCTCGTCGCCAAGGTCTGGAACTTCGCACATGTGCTGCGCGATCAGGGCGTCTCCTATCAGGCGTATATCAGCCAGATTTCCTATCTCCTCTTCCTCAAGATGGACGAAGAGCGTGTCACGCAAATCGGCGAGGCCTCCATGCTTCCTGCCGGCGCGCGCTGGAGCGACATCAAGGACCTTTCCGGCGAGGCGCTGAATGCCACCTATGTAAAGTTGCTCGACAAGCTGTCGAAGCAGGGCGGTATCATTGGCGCGATCTTCCTCAAGGCGCAGAACGAGATTCAGGACCCGGCCAAACTCAAACGTCTGGTCGGCCTGATCGAAAGTGAGGTCTGGCTCGGTCTGCCGGTGGATGTGAAGGGCGATATCTATGAGGGCCTGCTTGCCCGCAACGCCGAGGACGTGAAATCGGGCGCGGGCCAATACTTCACGCCGCGCTCGCTGATCGAGGCGATGGTGCAGGTGGTCGATCCCAAACCGAATCAGACGATCCATGATCCGGCCTGCGGCACGGCAGGCTTCTTGCTCGCCGCCTGGCAACACATGAAGCAGCACCCGAAGGCCAGGGATCGCGGCGTCTATTCCGCCTTGAAGAACAAATTTTCCGGCGTTGATATCGTACCGGAGGTCGTCCGCTTGGCCGCGATGAACCTGTACCTGCACGGCATCACCGGCGTCGATTCAATTGTCGAGGCCAAGGACGCGCTACTCGGTGCGGGCGGTAAGAGCTATGATGTCATACTCACCAATCCGCCCTTCGGTAAGAAGCAGAGTTATCGAATCATCCGCGATGACGGCGAGATCGACAGCGAGCGCGAGGATTACGACCGGCAGGACTTCTTCGTCACGACATCAAACAAGCAGTTGAACTTCCTGCAGCACATCATGACCGTGCTGGCGCCGAATGGTGAAGCCGCCGTTGTGCTGCCCGACAACGTGCTGTTCGAGGGCGGTGCGGGCGAGACGATCCGACGCAGACTGCTCAAGAACTTCGATTTTCACACGCTGTTGCGGCTGCCGACAGGCATCTTCTACAAGCAAGGCGTCAAGGCCAACGTGTTGTTCTTCGACAAGAAGCCGCCCTCTGAGACCGCGGCAACAAAGGATCTCTGGATTTACGACCTCCGTACCAACCAGCGGTTCACATTGAAGGAGCGTCCCATGGTACGGGCTGATCTCCATGACTTCATCAACTGCTACCAGTCTGGCCACCGCTCCAAGCGCGAAGAGTCTGAAAAGTTCAAGCGCTTCCCGCTGGACACCTTGCTGGCGCGCGACAAGGTCAATCTCGACATCTTCTGGGTGAAGGATCACGCGCTAGACGATCCCGATCTGCTGCCACCACCCGACGAGGTGGCGGCCGAAATCGTCGAAAGTCTGGAGACGGCTCTCGACCGCTTCCGTAACGTAGCCAAGGCGCTCGGCGAGGGACCTATATAAGCGACTCAAACTTTCCGCGTTGGTGTAGCGCATTGACGCGCTAAGTTGGCATCAGTTCTCACAGCGTACCCAAATAATTTCCTGAAAAGCGACCGAGAGAACGGCATGGCAGAGGAACCGCGGCTCGACCTAGAGAAGTCATACGAGACTATCCGCAAGGCCGCGCTTGAGCGGCGCTTCGTAAGTTATCTCGATCTCGCAGAAGCAAGCGGGGTCTCTTGGAACGCGGCCTTTCGTCGAATGCCGCAGCATCTCGGCCAGCTCGTGTTGTTAGCTCATCAGCGCGGCTGGCCGATGCCCAGTGCAATTGTAGTCAACAGAGACGACGTTGCTACAGGCAAGTTGGAAGGCACGGCTCGGGATGGTTTGATCGCGGCCGCAAAAGACGTAGGGCTCGCAGTCGGTGATCCCGAACAGTTTGTGCAAGATCAGCAAGCAAAGGTTTTTGCGTGGGCCCCGACGTCGCCGGAAAGGCTGCACCCCTTACCAAGTAACGGCGAGACAGATCTTAAGGGGCCACGCTTCCTTCATTTTCTTGGGCCTGTTCTACGTGCGTTGCGCGCCATGGGCGGAGAGGGGAAGCCCAAGGAAGTAGTAGACTGGATAGCGGAGCATGAACCCGCTGCAAAAGAGGTGGTTGGTACAGTCACCAAGGGTGGTAATCCCAGCTTCGAGAACAAGGTTGGCTGGGCGCGCTTTTATCTTGTGAAAGCGGGCCTCATCGATGACAAGCGTCGTGGCATATGGAAGCTGACACAGGAGGGGCGGGAGACTGACCTCGATCATGCCGGGGCACTTACGATATTTAAGGAGGTCAGGGCCGTCGGATGGGAGGACAGCGAAGAGGACGAGCCCGCGCCGGTAGCGACGGGAACTGCGACGGAGCTGTTTGATGACCCCGCGCGCCAGTTTTGGTTTGCAGGGGCGGCTTGGGATGAAGGGGACCAGCTCGAACGCTTTCTAAGAGAAGGCATTTGGGAGAATGGCTACGAGACAAAATTCTCGGAGCTTGTGCGCACGATGCGACAGGGCGATCGGATTGCGATCAAGTCCTCATTTGTCAAGAAGAACAACTTGCCTTTCAATGCAGGCGGCAAGTCTGTCTCCTGCATGCGTATTAAAGCAATCGGTACCATCACCGCAAATCCTGGAGATGGCAAAACGGTGCAGGTTGATTGGACGCCCCTTGACCCCCCGCGCGACTGGTTTCTCTACACGTATCGTACGACGCTTCATCAGGCAGATCCTGGCGACGATTTAAGCCGTCGGCTCATACTGTTCGCTTTTGGCGGTATTCCGCAGGATTATCTTTTCTGGACACAACTTCCCTATTTTGCGCGGAAGTTCTCCGTGAGTGGGGAAGGCCCTCCGGCCATTTTGCTGGACCCGGAGGATGCGGAGCCTGACGCGACTGACGAGCCCGCAGAAATCCAAGCTTATGAAGTTAGCAATATTGTCGAAGAAGGATGCTTCCAGCCGCGCGAAGCCCTCGAAGCGACCCTGAAGCGGCTCAGGGAAAAGAAGAACATCATTCTTCAGGGGCCACCCGGAACGGGGAAGACCTGGCTAGCCAAGCGGCTCGCATACGCGCTGATTGGGACAAGGGACAGAGCGGTCACGCGTACGCGCGTTCGCATCGTGCAGTTTCATCCATCTTTGTCCTACGAGGATTTCGTGCGTGGCTGGCGTCCGACTGATGGTGGGAAACTCGAATTGGCCGACGGCCTCTTTCTAAAGCTTGTTCAGGCAGCATCGGCCGTTCCAGAGCCGTTCATACTGATCATCGAGGAGATCAATCGCGGCAACCCGGCGCAAGTGTTCGGGGAAATGCTCACGCTTTTGGAGGATACAAAGCGGAAGCAGGACGAGGCCCTAGAGCTGGCCTATAGTCGTGATGGCGAGCGCGTTTACATCCCCGCCAATTTGCACGTTATCGGCACAATGAACGTTGCCGACCGGTCCCTCGCTCTCGTTGACCTAGCTTTGCGGCGCAGGTTTGCTTTCATCACCCTGCGGCCCGAGCTTGGGCCGCTTTGGCGGACATGGTGCGCCGAAAAAGCGAACCTAGAGCAATCGACGATTGATTTGATCGAGCAAAAAATGGGCGATCTTAACAAAGAGATAGCGGACGATCGTTCTCTTGGCCCTCAGTTTCGCATCGGGCATAGCTATGTAACTCCCCAGGAGGGAGTTGTCATTTCGGACGGGAAGGCCTGGTTCAGCCAAATTGTCCAAACCGAAATAGCACCGCTTCTCGAAGAATACTGGTTCGACGCCCCGGACAAGGCCGCCGAAGCCAAGAAGCGGCTGTTGGTGGGATTGTTTTGAGCATCGTTGCAATTGCGGAAGAACCCGTCCGTCTTGCGGGACGCATTCCCGTTCGAAATCTTTGGCTTCTTCTTTTGTATGCATCTGACCTCGGCCGCTATGTTGGGCAATTCACCGGAATGGTGGAAGAGTCCCCGAATCTGCCGAGTCTGATTGGGCGCCTACTCGCATTTGCGGTCGAACGCCGACTGCGGCGCAACCTCAGTCGCGGATATATGCGCAAGGAAGCCATCCTTTCCCGGATACGAGGCCGTATCGATATCCGGAAGACCTATGCGCGCGACCTGCTGTCGGTTGGTCGAGTGGCGGTACGCTTCGACGACCACACCATTGACACGCCGCGAAACCGCTTCGTCCGTGCAGCGCTCGACGCGGTCGCTGGGCGCGTCAGCGACGCAGATCTCTCGCATCGCTGTCGTCGCCTCGCTGGCGATCTCGGCAGGCTTGGTGTGCCCGGCGTCCGCCCATCACGAGCGGCAATGTCTGCCGACCGGCTTGGACGCAACGACGCCGAAGACCTTCTTATGATTACGTTGGCCCGGATCGTATTCGATCTCGTCTTGCCTTTAGAAAATGAAGGAGATCATGCACTAGTACAACTAGATCGTGATGAAATGATAATTTGGAAGCTGTTCGAGAAGGCCATCGGGAATTTTTACGCAGTGGAGCTAGGTGCAGCGTCAGGGTGGCGCGTGCAGCAAGGACGCAGATTCCAATGGCAATACAAAGACGCGTCGTCCGGGATCGATATGGTCCTGCCAAATATGCAGACCGACATAATTCTTGAGAATCCGTCGGCAGGGCGACGCATTGTGATCGACACCAAATTTACGTCTATCTTCTCAAGCACAGCCTATCGGGACACCGTCTTGAAGAGCGGCTACCTCTATCAAATGTACGCCTACCTGCGTTCGCAGGAGAATATCGGCGATCCTCTTTGCGATAACGCGGAAGGCATCCTCTTGCACCCTGCCATCGACGTTGATGTCGACGAGTACATCACAATCCAGGGACATCGCATTCGGTTTTTGACGGTCAATCTTGCACGCCAATCGTCTGAAATACTGGCGCTTCTTCGCGCTGTTCCGGCTTTGAATTAATTGGTTTAGGCTAGGTGTGTCGTCCACCGGCGACCGAGCCACGCAATGTCGCGCGATTGCTCACTCTTGTGAGAAATCAGCACGTCCCAAACACGGTCTGAAGGTTCAAGGCGCGCGTATACTCTACCAGCGTCGTCTTGGCCGTCGCTCATATGTCGCTCCCACCAGTCATCTAGGCCTTTGAGCTTCTTCCAAGTCGGGGGGAGGCGGCCATTTGCGATGCGTAACTCAGAAAGACCGCGATAAAGTGCCCTTCGGTTGGAGAATTCAGCAGCAATCACGATGAGGCTGTCGCGTATCAATCGCACCCCAGGAAGCAGAGTTTCGAACACCACCTCAATTTCGCTTTTTAGTTTTCCTGGCGGAGCAATTGGCCGATCCACACGGGTTTCATTTGCGAGTTGTGCAGCCGCAAGCGCGGCTAAGTCGGCCTCCTGGCGCAAACTTCGTTCGAGTTCGATTGCCGCCCTTAGCTCATCGATCTCTGTTTGTGTTTGGCCAACATTGCTTTGCTCCAGTCTTAGGCGAGTGACCTCGGCCCGCAACGCAGCCTCGCGCGCCTTAGCGGAAGCAAGTTCACCGGTGATCAGCCGAACGCGATATTCGTCTAAAGTCCCGTGGCTCGGAACGTTAATAGGTTGACCGCCGGCCACCTCTGTAAGGAGCGCCGACAGTGATTCTTGTCCTTTGGGCTTGGTGACGCGGATGAACCAGTCAGCCTCCAGGCCGTCAACCGGATCGCCGAGATACCTTCCCGTTCTGATAACATCGTACCCGGAGTCCTTAAGCGTCCCCGCGGCAGTTTCACAAGCTATGCCGGGCCCTGAGAGCAATACGTACGCTTCTTCGATCCCTTCGATTACCGCGAAATTTGGCTGAGTCGCTCCAATGCTTGCTTCCCGGTGCACGCAATCGCCCGGAGGAAAAGCTTCGCTACCTATATCAATACGTCCATCCGGAAGTTCCAAAGGATATGCTAGCCCGCGCCAGATTGCTCCTTCCCTTCCATCGGGAAGACGGACAAGCGCGCACTCGCGAGTCTCGAAAACTTGGCTGCCATTAAAAATTGCTATCATCATGATTGTGCTGTTAGATAACACACGTATTTTGAAAAGGTCAGCCGACGTAAACCGGTTGCCCTAGGGTTAGTTATTGGGGCCTGAATATCAATGGAAATGCAGGTTGTCGCCGAATTCGTCTCTCATAGAGAGACGGTTTTCGGCGTAGGCATAGTGCTGGTGCTATGGGCTTTCGCATCGGGGGTGTCACTTTCGCGGGGTACGAACCGATTAATTGGCGCGCTTGGCGTCGCCAAAAGCGTGATTGAAAAAGCCCGTAATCCTACGGAGTTTGCCGAGAATTACGAGGCCATCTCGCCCAAAATTGGCGCCGACCCGGTTCTGGGCTCGCGCTGGCGCGAGTATACCGAGTCTCTAGTCTTGCCTCAGGAAGGCAATCGGCCAATACGCGCTACTACACGGGCAGCAGCGTGGTTCGACACGGGTCTTCTGCGGGTTCCGGCTATTGGAGTAGATGCAAGATATCATGCTGCCCTTCCGAATCTTTTGGTTGGAGCCGGCCTGCTGTTCACCTTTCTCGGCTTGGCTGCCGCGCTTGGAACAGCGGGGGGGATCATTGGAGGAGGAGATCAGGCAGGCAGAAATAATGCCTTGAAGGTCTTACTCGATACAGCATCCTTCAAGTTCATCACGTCACTCATCGGCTTGCTGCTCTCCATTTGGTACGCGCTATTTCGCAAGGGCTGTTTGAAGCGAATTGAGCGAGCGATCGATGGATTTTTGACGGTCTTAGAAACGAGGGTTCCTCTCCTAACTCCTGTCGCCCTGCAGCAAGAGGCGAACGAACTTCTCAAGCGCCAGTCGACCCAATTAGAGACTTTTTCGACCGATCTCGCGGTCAACCTTGGCGCAGCTTTTGATAGCGCGTTCAATGATCGGTTGGGCGAGCACATCGCGCCCCTGACAAGCGCCATGCAACGTCTTGCTGATAGCGTCGGCTCAAAAAATGAAGACGCGCTGAAAGCCATGCTGGACACCTTCGTTCAACGGCTCCAAGGCGGAACCGGCGATCGGATGCAAGAGGTTGCGGAAAGCCTCGGGGGTCTAAGCTCACGGCTCGAAGGTCTTCAGTCAGGCCTTGGAGATGCCGCCGAGCGAATGGCGCAATCCGCTGATGCGATGGCTAGTCGGATGGGCGAAGGTGCCGAAGCCGCGCTTTCGCGGATTACGGACCAGATTGGCGGACTAGCGGATGGACTAAGGAATATCGTCGATCAAACAAGTGCGGCGGGGACCAATGCCGGTCGTGATATGTCGGAACGAATCGAAGCAGCTGCCAAAATGTTTGAGCAGGCTGCTCGAGGCGTTTCCGAGAGCCTCACTGCCGCTGCCGTCGGCATGGAAGAGCGTATCGGAGAGCAGGCAACACAGAGCTCCGCGCGCCTCTCTACGCAGCTCGAAGCCGTTGTGGAAGAACTGCGGTTGCTCGCTGAAAATAGTCGAACTACTGGCACGGAAGCCTTGACCGCTCTGGCGGAGCGAGTTGGAGCCGCCGCGGCTACGTTCGAGTCGACCGCCTCAAGGGTCGCGGGCGAACTTGGTGATGCCGCTACCAACACAAGCAAGACATGGGAGCGAGAGGCCGAACAATCGGCTCTCCGTATCGTGAGCGCGTCAGAAAGTCTGGCGGGCCGTGTCTCTGATATAGGCGCCGCCACCAACGCGATGGTCGACAAAATGACCGATCTACAGCGCGCTACGCAAGAGGCCGTAACCCCGTTGGCCGCGACAGCAAACGAAATGAAACTCGCGGGGCAAGCCGCGAGGAATGCTGCTGAGCCATTGAACCAGGTCGCTCAAATTATCGGCCGTTCGGTAGATCAAATTGCCGGCGTAGCTCAACGGCTGGATGTCACCCACACCGCCGCTGGGCGTCTGATCGAAAGTTTGGCGGCTGCGTCTCAGCGGTTCGAGGGCGTCGATCAAGAGCTATCGAAGACGCTAGTCGCTTTGCAGAATGGGCTGCAGGGCTTCACGCGTGAGGTACAGGAATTTGTGACTGGAACCGATGAGAACCTTGCAAAGGCAGCAACTCAACTTGGAAATCTGGTTAAGGGCCTCCAGGACACGCTCGATGACTTCGATCCGGTCGGCAACAGATTGAGGGCCTGATTATGCTCGGTCCGGCCGTGATTGATGGTCGAGTGGCAAATTTCGGAGCATTCAAGTGGCAGTGATGGATATAGCCGAGGAAGGCGGCGGAGAGGGCTATTTCGCGTCTGTCAGCGACATGATGGTCGGCATCCTTTTTATCTTCCTGCTCTTGCTAACGGTCTTTGCATTAAACTTCCGAGATGCTGAACAAGAACAAAAGGCTAAGTTAGCGGACTTAATTGAGGCGCAAAAACGCGCCGCAGTGGCCGAGGAACTCGCCACGGAAGCTAAATTGATCGCCCATCGGGAGGCGGCGCGCGCGGAAGCGAGCAAAGCCGAAAATGATCGATTCAGAACGCTGTTGTTCGCTGCTGTTGCTCAATTGGAGAAAGACATAAGGGATCGCGAGACCGCACGCGGTCAACTGCTGATCTCATTGCAGCAGTCCCTTAGTAATAGAGGAGTTTCGGTTTCGATTGATCCGACATCTGGCATTCTCCGCCTTCCCGAAGACCTCCTTTTTAAGACAGGAGATTCAACAATCGGAAAGGAAAACTTCTCGAAGTTGCAAACGCTCGCCGCGGTAATGGCAAGCACCCTACCTTGCTACGTCCATGGAGGAGATGCCTCCGTATGCGGCACCGTAGCGCCAATCCTAGAAACTGTCTTGGTGGAAGGGCACACGGATCGACAGGCGTACAAAAGCACTGTTGCCCCATCCGCTACCCCAGCCCCAACCGGGGGCACGCTCCCCGCTCAGCCGGTGCCGCCGTCGCCGGCTCGATTCATTGTTGCGAAAGACTCCGAACTCCGAAACGATAGGTTGTCGACGGACAGAGCGCTGAATGTCTTCAAGGAGCTTAGACAGGCCCAGCCAGCCCTGGATACACTACGAAATTCTGACCAACAGCCTCTGTTGGGTTTTTCGGGCTATGGGCAACGCCGCCCGCTGCCCGATGCTTTGGGATCCTCGCAGGCCGACTTTAAAAAAAATCGTCGCATCGATCTTCGATTCGTTCTTTCTTCCCGCACATCTGACGAATTGATGCGGTTACGTGAACAGATCCAACATGCGTTGGGCAATGGCCAATGACACACGCCTTGCAGGCAATCGATCGATTGAACGCGTTCGCAAAGCTCCTTCCACGGGCCTCTTCGAGGCTTCCGGTAAAATCGGAGAGCGCAAAAGCGGTTGATGCACTGAACGCGTCTGATTCCGCAATCTCGCTGCCAGCGGATGCGATTTTGGACGTCGTTCGTAATCGCCTTATCAAATCCTCCTCCTCCGCAGGTGCGGGTCACTATCTACAGAGTGATTTGCGCACTTCGGTGTGGCTCCTTTGGACCGAGAAGCAGCCTCTTGCAGATCTTCCCGGCCTGCTACAAGCAGTCTGGGCGCAAGCCTACAAGTCGAATGCGACCGCGCGCGCTCTGATTGAAGCGTGGCTAAGGGCGTTCTCGCGTGACAATCCTACTATTAAGCGCACAGGAATGGCGATACGACAGCTTTTGATTTTGCGGCCAAATCCACGCTTGGAGTTTTGGCGAGCCACCGATCGAAGATTCGAGATATTCAATGCCGATGAGGGACCACAAAAACTTGCTAGCCGGCTAATTGTGAGTTCAGAAGCGCTCGATGCAGAATTATCCGCCGCCGGTTTTCACGATCCGTTGCGCGCAGCCGGCAACTATATGCGCACGGTGCAGCAAGAGATCGTTATGAAGGCTTCAGGCTTTCTGACGGGATCGGATGCTGATCGATCTCTGAAGCGTACCTTAGCGTTTCTCGCGCCAAAAGGGGCCCTTCGCTTTGCGGAGCCAAAATCTCGCGGTCAAATGGCGCGGGGATTGTTGCGGCCATGGCTAGAGGCAGGAAATGAACCAGAGGAATCAATTCGCTTTCAGATCCAAAACTTCCTACTAGAACATCTCGATGATCCTCGTTTGAAGCCGCAACGCTGGCAGGAGGCAGGCGAGCCAGCGATCAATCTGATGCGCCGGTGGTTAACTCGAGCGTCACTGAGGGCATTCTTTAGCCTCATATCTGACCACGCATTGGATACTCATTGGCGATATCGAGAGGCGTTTTGGTCCGCGTGCCTGGAGAAAGACGCGACCGTCGAGGCATGGCTTGCGTTGGGAAATCGGGTTCACGCCTCCGCCCGTGCAGTCGAAGATCTGAAAGGAGCATATGCTCGCCTTGATGGAGCGAGTGGTGATCAAGCCGTATTGCTCCTGCGGGTGAAAAATCTAGTATTTTGCGAGTGGAGTCATAACGGGAAACTGCGCGCTTGGCCGGCTGATTGGTCGAACGCACCCCGTCTTGGCAATGCGAGATACACACGCACCGAATTGACGGGAAAGGGCCTTCCTTTCCCGCCTAGCGCTAGGTTTAGATCGAACGGTTCGACTGATGGAATGGGTCTCAGTCACATAGGCTCTGACCGCAATCTATGGCAGGCGAGCGCCGCTGAACTGCTTGCGCGACGAACGCAGATAGTGCTTTCCCCTGCGGACTGGCGGCCTCGATGAGCTGTCGTTTCGAGTATCAGGTGACACCCGAAGCGACTGAACTCCGCATGGGCAGTCCTCGCGGTATTCTTCCCGCGGATTCATGGTCGATCGAAGCACCATCGTCTCTACTGCCTGGCGTCGACCTCGCTCAGCGTCTCATTGCTGCTGGCGCTGCGATATCGGAAGATGACACAGTTTTTATTGAGCATCGAGCGGTTTCATCTCTGTCGGTTAGCGAAGCCAAGAGTCTAGGGCTGCCGCCGATTTCTGATGTGGTTGCTCACCTCGAAATGACAGGAATAATTGCTCGTCCGGATTTTCGTATCAAGCTAAATTGGCGGCGTGGAGGTCGGCAGCCAATAGTAGGCGCCAAACGAACGGGTGCTTGGCTACGGGTCGGCAATGAGTGGCAGCGTCTACCCGATGCGCTATTTGAGATTGCTGAAGGGGTAGATCGGCTGAATGTGCTCGCTGATGACGATTTGGGAGAGCGCCTTAAGGCGATCGCCTCGCTACGCGAGGTCCTTCCCGCTGCTATTTCATCGGCTTCAGTCGAGACGACTGGACTTATCGGCGAAATAACCATCGCGGTCGCAGACGCATTTTCATTGGATTTGGTAGGCAGTGGAAACGACGCTAAGCTTGAGCCCATCCTTCATCGAGCGGGTGGAAATCCCGAAGATCTGCTTTTGTCGACTGACGAGCAAGTTGCTTTTGGCCGAGATCAATTCAATCGTTTTGGGACAGCTCGAGCGGTTTACGCGCTCGGTAACGGCAAATACCTTGTTCTCTCCCCACCGCTGCGGAAGGCGCTTGCGGAAGTCCGGAGAGTCCAATCTTCGCCAATCGCGACAAAACGAGCCCTTCTAGCGTCTCCTAGGGCATTTTTGCGGGAGGCATTGGGAGAGGAAACTGACGAGACGGTTGTTGAGTCAGTGTTCCGCGAGACCTCAAACTATTCGGAACGGGTTATTGGACTGGGGCTTTGGCAGCCTCGTGTTCTTCCTTGGATAAAGTTAGGAACAACCAGCTGGTTTGGTCCTGAAATCGATCGCATCGGAGATACAGAACGGCCGAGCGCACCAGAAAACGCAGCCGGGATAATTATCGGCGCAGAGACTATTCCTCTATCGGATGACCAAGCGGATCAGCTCAAGACGCGTATCGAGAATGCGATCGGTGCGGATCAAAAAAATGTATCGATAGATATTGAGGGACGAACGATCGACGTCCCGGCTTCCTACGAAGCGCTTGCATCGCTGGAAGCTCTAAAGAGGGCCCGATCGTCGCCTGATCAATCGAATGATGTTACCTCACGTTCGGGAAAGGCTGCCAAGCCAAGTCCCGACAAAAAAGCTCTGGTTATCAAGCCGAACGAGCAAGAGATCCAGGTTGAAGGTAATTTTGCAAAAAGGTCTTCTCCCCCTCTCGGATTGCCGTCTGGCCTTGCCTCACGACTTAAGCATCACCAAGTTGAAGGCCTTGACTGGCTTCAGAAGGCGTGGGCCTCGGGTCGCCCGGGAGTTCTTCTCGCGGACGACATGGGCCTTGGAAAAACCTTTCAGAGTCTAGCGTTTCTCGCCTGGTTGCGTGATGGGATGGCATCGGGTGCCATCGAGCGTGCGCCGATACTTGTCGTAGCGCCTACGGGTCTTCTCGAGAACTGGCGAGCGGAACACGATCGTCACCTCTCGGCGCCGGGTCTCGGTCATTGTGTTCAGGCCTACGGACGAGCGCTTGCGGGTATCCGCAAGGTTTCATCTGACGGGCGTCCTGGTGTCGATGTTGAAGCACTTCGAAAAACTGATTGGGTGCTCACAACCTATGAAACACTGCGAGATTACGATCGCGATTTCGGCCAAGTGCGATTTTCAGCCTTGCTATTAGATGAAGCTCAAAAGATCAAAACGCCCGGAGTTCGAGTCACCGACGCTGCGAAGGCTATGAACGCAGAGTTTCGGCTTGCCATGACTGGGACACCAGTTGAGAATCGTTTGGCCGATCTCTGGTGCATTACTGACGCTGTTCATCCAGCGTGCCTAGGTGACCTGAAAACCTTTAGTGCGTCGTATGAGAAGGATCCTGATCTAGAGCGCCTCCGTCTCTTAAAATCATTTCTTGATGTTTGGCATGGCGGCAGGGCGCCCCTTTTGCTGCGTCGTCTCAAGGAAGATAAGCTTCCCGATTTGCCGCGACCGGTGCAACGTGTGTCCGAAGCAGTCATGTCAGGCGCGCAATTGGCTCAATACGAAGCGACTATCGAAGATGCGCGCAAAATCAACAAACCCGGAGCGGTTCTAGAGATACTTCAGCGTATGAGGGCCATATCGCTTCATCCGGGTGGAAATTCGCTGATGTCGGATAGCGACTTCATCGCTGCTTCCGCAAGAATGCAAATTGCATTTGATGCGCTCGATTCTATTGCTTCGCGTCGTGAGCGGGCATTGGTGTTTTTGGACGACCTAGATCTACAGGCCCGTATAGCGGGGATTATCCAGCGGCGATATGGCATGGCTGCTCCGCCGATGATTATCAACGGCAGTGTCGCTGGTGTCACTCGCCAGGCGCGAGTTGATCGTTTCCAGGTTGGCCCGGAAGTGTTCGACGCGATGATCCTTTCGCCCCGTGCCGGTGGGGTAGGGCTGACGCTTACCCACGCCAATCACGTAATTCACTTGTCTCGGTGGTGGAATCCAGCGGTAGAAGACCAATGCACCGGTCGAGTGGTGCGTATTGGTCAGACGCGCGATGTGGAGGTTCACATTCCTATCTCTTTGTTGCCGCGAGGAAATGCATCGTTCGATCAAAATTTGCATTCGCTCTTGGAGCGGAAGCGACGCTTGATGAGAGACGCGCTCTTGCCCCCTAGTGCGACGGAAGCGGATCGGAACGAACTTTTTCAGGCTACCGTTAACCAGAAGATCTAACCCCTCCGCACGTAAGCTCATAGCCGCAACTCCAGGCTCACCCGTCCAAGGCAGCGGCGAACATCCGCCGCTTCGCAAACTTCGAGGCGACCACCGCAAAGTCGTCGCAGTCGCCACCACAAGCTCTAGTCGGTCATTGGCCGGCTTCTTCCATAACATCTGATGGACGAATAATGATGACTTCTAATGATGACTTCCTGTTCTCCTCGCGTTCGCAATCTCGGGCGGGCTCTGGCGAACTCTTGTGAAAGAACTCAACCCTCTCAAGGTTAAGTCCGCCTACGGATAGTCGTTGAATTACGGTCCAAACTGGCCTTTGAATTTGTTTAGGGGAGCACCGGGGGAGCGATCGGAAGTGAGGGCGACCGCAATCGTGCGATAGTCGACGTCCGCTTTTGCTCCGAAAGCGGTCGTCAGTGTGCGTGTCTGAGATGTCTACCAGGGGCCTAGTAGCAGATGTGCTAGGTGGCTCTATTTTCCGTCGCGCAGAAGCAACGGGAAGCGAAGCGGCGCTAACTATGAGACGTTACGCGGAAGCAAGTGCAGCGAGCAATATGCAGACATAAGCCGCCGTTATACTTAACCCACAATCCTCGCTTCTTAACGACCATCCACGCGACCGCTCCACGGACCGGCGCTCACAAAGGGATCGGCATTCTTCGCTTATTGCGACAACTATCCTATCGACGTAAAGTTCGGCGTTATCGTTGACATCGAGTCCTCCTCTTCATTCGCTGAGAAGGATATCTCGCCACATATTCCTGTATTCCTTAAATCGAAGAGTGACGACGGCACGTTCTCGCGTGGCGACTTCCGCGTGCACGAAGGCAGGCCGCTTCTGTATCGCGCCAGCAAGCTCGACTGCTACGTACCGCTCAAACCCCAGTGCTGTCCGAAGGACCCATCGCGCCAGATCCCGCGCGACATCCACGAACGCGCCCGAGACGTTGCCTGCTCGCCTGCGGACACTGAAGCCTTCGAGCAGTCACGCCGCGAGCGCAAGAAGATTGAGATGCGGTTCGCACACCTGAAGCGTGTCCTGAAGCTCGGTCGGCTTCGACTACGCGGTCCATGAAGCGCCCAGGATGAGTTCTGGCCGCTATCGATCAAATCCTGCGACGGCTCGCCTCGCTGGCCGCACGCCGCCACCGCTGGGGACCTGCGTAGTTGCGTAGAGGCGACCGGCAGATCAAAGCCAGCTGTTCTTAATGACGTGGCCGACCGCCCACCGGTAGCAGCCGACTTTTACAACAAAATCTGCCAATAACCGACATCGCCCCCCTTTCGCGTCGATAGATAGCCAAGGTAGCCTTGCATCCTAGCTGCCAGGGGGGCGTGCCGGATCGCGGCCATTTTGAATGGGTGGTGTTGGTGCCAGCGGCCGGCGTCTCCTTCATTCTCTTAGTTTGAACGGTCGGCACGCGAAGACGACTATCCTCTTGTTCTGACATGACGGCCGGACAGCAAACATGAGACGTCCGCGCCAAAGACCAAGGTGGGCCCCCCGGACGGCACACCGCGTGAGGCATTACACAAGCGGGAGGACGTGATGGACCCGGCATCGATAGAGAGACTCTCGGTGTATCCTCCAATCGGGATTGCCCGTGTGGGGAACGCGGTCGGAGACGATGACTACATCATAGGCCCTGAAGTTATCGGCGGCCCACCGATGCTGCCGGACGGAAGCCTTGCGCGATTTGTCGCCGATTTTCGCACGAAAGATGGCCGCATTAAGCGGCAAGCCGCCCGATTTCGGGTCTACGCGCACCTGAAAGATGGAAGTGTCAAGGAAATCACAGCCAAGAACGGAAGGGTCACGTGGAGCGTCGCAATCGCCAATCTCAAGGCCGGTTGGTACGACTTCCAGGAGGCTATGGACCTGCCGAACGGATTGAGCAAACCCGCCAAGCGCCGCAACAGAGACCTTTTTGTTCCCGCCGGCCGCCAGAGCCTCGATATCGTCCCCGCACCGCAAGAGATCGCGGGACCGAGTGCCGCTGCTGTCAAATTCGACACTGGTGCCTTCTGGGGAAAGCCGGTCTATCTCGGAGAACTGCGTACCGATTCCGAGGGGCGGCTGCTGTTCCTCGGCGGGTGCGGCAAGTCGAAATCATTTCAGACTGGAGCAAAGCCCATCACCCACGCAAATAATGTGGGCTGGCACGACGATGTCTCCGATGGTCCGGTGCTAGCGACCGTCACCTTCAACGACGGACCACCCATGGAAGCCGAGGCGGGCTATGTCGTCGTGGCTCCACCCAACTTTGCGCCGGGCCTGACCGCGCTGGTGACGATGGACGACGCCGTGCGCGAGACTTACCAGAAGCTGAAATGGATCAAGGCACCAGACTCGACCCGCTTTGCCGAAGACATCTGGCCGATCTTCGATCGGCTCACAGGTCACCAATGGGTCAATCACGGGTTCTTCATCATTCACGGCCACGGATCGCCGCTCGATGCACGCGACCCCGCCGTCATCGAACGGATGCGCGACAAGACCTCAGCGGGGGCGACATGGCGGCATGACGTTTTCAAGCTGTTTCGGGAGCCCAACCTGCCCGGAACCCTGAACGAGCCTGTTCTGCCACAAATCTATGGTGACGGGATCGACACACTCTTTAGCGAATCGCCGCACGCGACTGCACATCTTACCGTCACGCCGACACAATTCGCGCATCTGCAGCGTTGGGCCGCGGGAGACTTCGAGAACGCCTGGTCCGGCCCGCCGCAGCCGCCCAGCTTCTCGAGCCTCACTCCCGCCCAGCAGGTTACTCACCTGGAGCGCGCGCCGCTGCACCACTGCATGGGTGGACCATTCCATCCCGGAATCGAGATGACCTGGGTGATGCGGCTCGCTTCAGTGTGGGAACGCCCGTATCGGCTGAAGGTCCTCTCGACGAACGGGGCGGCCGAGCAGAATTACGGTCCGGTCCTTACGCCGGCCGAATGCATCGGCGCTGGCGGCCCGTTCGACGGCGTTGCGGCTGGGGCGCTGACTCGTTTTCTTGGCCTGCCCTGGCAGACGGATGGCGTCTCCTGCAATTCCTCGGACATTTATTTTCCGGCAACCTTTCTTTCGATGCCGACTTTTTGGGGAGCCCGCTATCCCGACCAGGTTCTGTCTGAAGCAAATTTCGAGCGCGCGGCGGCACTTGATCCGTCCAAATTGCTCGATCCGGCTAAAGACAAATTGACCGCGCAAATGCACAAACACTTCATGTTGCGAGTCGACTGGCTTCGCGATCTGCGCGGATTTGATTTCTACAATCGAATTAGAAATTCGGTCGACGAGTGGTCTGATCTTGGGATGGTCCTCCCGACAAAGACTCCACCGCCGCACCTTCCTGCAGACATCCGATACGAGCAGGGCCGAACCTCGGAAGCAGCCGGCTCCGATCTGAAAAGGAAGTTGGTGGAAGCTGTAGAGCGGCTCGATGCGCCTTCCAGCTCGCCGTCGCCGCTTGAGCCGCAAGCCTCAATTCGCACACCGCCGAAGCGGGGCTACCGCCATGGTGAGATCTGATCATGGCCGATATCAAGGAAACCGACGTGCTCGTTGCCGGCGCCGGGCCGGCGGGAGCAATCGCAGCGAGACTGCTGGCCCGTCATGGTCGCCAAGTCACGCTGGTCGATCCCGGCAGTTGCGCGACCGACCGGCTTGAGGTCCTGCCGCCGAGCGGCTGTCTCGTACTACAGGCGCTGGATCTCGTCGATATCCTCCATGATCCGCAGGTTGTACGCCCATGCCTTGGCATCCGCCGCCGCTGGGGTGCCATGGCGCCAGAGTTTGACGATTTCCTTCGTCGCCCCGGCAGCGCCGGCTATGTCGTAGACAGGGCGCGATTTGACGTGCGGCTGCGGGCCGCAGCGAGTGAAGCCGGCGTGCGCATTATGCGCGGCCGGGTCGTCGCTGCGCAATGCGAGGGCGAAAGGATTCGGGCCTCGATCAGGACCTGCGCCGGCGACTTGATCCTCGCGGCGGGCGTGGCCGTTGATGCAACCGGACGGCCCGCAGTGCTGGCTCGCCGCCTGGGTGCCAGGCGCCGCGTCATGGAGCGACTCGTTGCCGTACGCAGTGAAAACAGTCACGCCAACAATGCTGATGATGAGCCGACCTGGCTCGAGGTAGAGAGCCTCGGACCCAATTGGTCCTACCGCGTTTCCGGCCCCGACGGGCGCCTCGAGACCTGGAGCGTACGCCGCGGCGAGGATCGATCGCGACGTTCGGTAGGGCGATCCATCAATGCATCTTCGGTCCGCCTGTCACCCGCGGCCGGTGTCCGGTGGATCGCTGTCGGGGACGCCGCAATGTCGTTCGACCCGATAACCTCTCAGGGGCTCGTCAGCGCTTTCACGACCGCGCTTGCGGCGGGAGACACGGTGATGTCCTCGCGCGGACTCGATGCGGAGACGGCGGACGCCTTCTCACAATCTGTGACCGCGACGGCGCAGAATTCTGAACGGGGCCGCAGGGAGGTCTACCAGGCCCTAACGGTCGGCCAGAACGGCGCGTAGCCGAGCCCTGGAGTTTCACCGCGCTCGCGGCGGCGGATACTCATGCCATCGGATGCGGGTCTGGATTCAGCTCGGCGACTTCCAGGGGACGTTTCGCGAGATTGAGCTTGACCGGAAGCTCGTAGAGCCTGCTTCCACCAAAGCGCCGCTCGCCTGCACCGAAAGCGATGGGCTGGCAGCCGGGGATGATCACGCGCGCGGCAAACAGGCGACGGCGCTCCAGCTCGGGCGGCGTAAGGTTCACGTAGATCAGATCCATGCGGTTTTCCGATAGCCAACCCAGCAGCGATGCAAGGCGTTCGGCCGGTGCAACCGGCCTCCCGGACGACCAGTCGAAGGGCGTCGGGCTCTGCTTCCGCAGGAAGTCCAGGGCCGGAAGCATCTGGTGACTGGCATAGAGCAAGTTGTGGTCCAACAGATGTTGCGGGCGCCGGGTAGCCAGAAGGTGGGCAAGACGCTGGCGTTCTGCCTCGTCACGCAATCGGCGGCACAGTCCCGGCCGGATCTGCCCCAGCTCGAGGACGGCCTTGCGCGCGGCCTGGGCGGGATCAGGATCCGCGGCCACGGCGACCACGGCGGCAGGACCATTTGCGTCACTGCCGAGACCGAGCGCGAGAAAGACGTGGCACGGCTGGTCGGTGGGCAGGCGGAACAACCTCAGCTCGACGCCGCGGCGCTGCAGCAGTCGCGCCATATGCACAATCCCATCGTCCGGGTGGTCGTGAACCTTTACGGCTTGACCGGCGAGCCGGTTGAACCACGCGATCATATAGGCGTCGCGCTCGATCACCTCGAAGGCGGCGGCGAGAATAGCCTCGATTAGCGAAGGTCCCACCGCGAGACCGTTGGACGTCGCTCGGCACAGATGCTCGTCAGGACGCCGCGCTCGATAGTTGAAGAACGTCGCAATGGCCGGCACGAGGATTGGCGCGTCCCGTACCAGCGAGTGGCCGGCAGTCCAGCCGAGCACGGCATCTTCCGAGTAGGGCGCGTACGGAACTTGGCCGTACTGTTCGGCCGCATAAAGAACAAGGTCGCGCGGGTCGAGCGAAGGTGAGTCCAGCTCGCCGCGACGCGCGTACCGGATGTCCTCGGCTCTCCAAGCCGACGCGGCGTATCGTTCGATAATCTCGCCCAGAGCAGTCAGAAAAGCGTCTGCGGCGCTAAGTCCTTTCCCGGTCGTCGTGCCCCCACGATCGCGTTGATGGCCGAACCGGTGATTGCTCAAGCGTGCTGCATACAGGTGGGGCCAGCCCGGGTCGGCGTCCTCCTCCATGATCGGCTCGCAGCTGACGACCAAGCCCGTGCGAGCGCTCACCAGCTCGCCGGCAATGCTCTGCAGATTGCCGCGGAACTCATAGTCTGCGACCAGCTGGCGATAGCCGTGGTGCCGGCGTTCGAACTTGCCCCCGCAGGCAGGACAATCGGATCGTTCCATGAATGCATGGCCTTCCAATTTGGGACCGAGGGCATCGAATTCGTGGATCCTGCCCGCCAAATCTGGCACGTCGGGCAGCAGGAAAAATTTGAGAATCTCCAAGCCGAGCAGATTAGCCGCCATCGATGGCAACATCGGCAGCAGCGCACGCTGATGCAACGCGGGACACTTAAGCGCGTCCAGATGCTTATCGAAGCTCATCGCTGCATCGAAATCGGGCTCGCACGCCCACCGCCGCATGCGATAGCACATGAAGCAACCCGTCCTACCGGGAACGACGAGCGGGCCGATCACAGCCTCGTCCCCGCTGAGGTCTGAATAGATGGCCGGGATATTGCGCGACAAGCCGGTCTGATTGACCCAGTGGTGCGCGGCGGAAAAGCCACGATCCATGCATGCCACTAGCATGGTGCAGCGCGCACCGATCGCTTCGATGTCGCGGCTCGTCAGCTCGCCGGTGCCGTGAACCTCAACCATCGTCGATGGAGCGGTCCGCGTGACCGCGGCCGCGACAGCGTCCGCCCGGCTCGACGGCTGCGCCGCAGGGATCAGTGCGGGCGACCACCCGATGTGTTCCGTCCGACACGGATAGGGGTCGATCAGATGCAGCGTACCGATCCCGCAATGCGCCAGCAGCAGGGCCAGGTGCGCGCCGTGCGCTTCGAGTCCTACGATCCCGATGCTGAGTGCGGCGAGTGACTTCCTAGCCGTCGATTCCGGGACGCCTGATCGCTCGAGAAACGCGAACCAAGGAGCCGAGCTGTGTGCGATGGCGTCGCTATCGGGTTGCGTGTGGCGTCGAAGCACGCCGAGCTGTGAGAAGCGATCAAGGGCCGACAGCAGGCCGGCAGGCTCGTATTGCGGCAGCGCACTCGTCAGTTCGGATATGGCTTTCGGCGTTCGGAGCAAGGGCAAAATCGAGCCTGCAAACTCGCGCACCGAAGCGCCGTCAACCCGAACGGACAGGCCGTCGCCGCGAAACAGAACGCTGCCGTCTCGCAGTTCGACCCAATCCAGGTCAGGAGCAATTGAGAAAAACACCGAGCGGGGATCCGCGGATCGTCCCGAGCCGACGGTCACTAGGAATCTCTGTTGCCTAGGTTCTCAACCCCCGGGCGTCGGCTCGTCCCCATCATCCTCCCCATCATCGTCACAACCTTCGTCACAAGGGCTGTGCGTGCATCCGGCGCCCAAGGTCTCGGCGGCCCTTTTTACGCGAGCCCAAGCCAGATAGTCCGCATCGGTCAGATCCAACGGGGATACGCGCTTACCCCTCATCTTCCTTTCCACTGCAAACGCCCGCAGTTCAAAATCCTTCTTTAACTTGTCGTTGTCCTCGTTGTCCGCGTCCGCCATCGAAGGTTCCTCACCCATCAAGACAGCCAAGTCTCCAAGGCCCGCCACGGTTCAATGTGTCCACGGTGACACAATCCCGTGCCCCTGGCAACCGCCTCCTGTACCAGGGCTAGTCGGCACGCCGGTGGTGACAGGGTCCCGTTCTTGTGTCAGGAATCACGATGGGAAAGGCGGCGATCTCCGTCCCGGGTGCAATGCAGGCGGTGCCATGCACGTAGCGCGGATCCGAGATTTTCGAGCGGCGAGCGCTCCTGCCGCGTGTGCGGTGAGCCCGTGACCATTGTCTGCCCGAAGTGCGGCTTCGTAAATTTGGTCGCGGCGCGATTCTGCGGTGGCTGTGCCACCGCCGTCCCAGCATCCAGCCACGCAGAGTCGCCTTCAGCGCAGGCTTCCTCGGCGCTGGAGGAGCCCGCCTCCTATCGTCCGGAACGCAAGTGGGTAACAGTCGTCTTCGCCGACATTGTTAGCTCGACCAGCATGATCGCAGAGATCGACCCCGAGCAAGCGCTTCAATATCTCGAGCCCGCTATCAAGGCGATGGTTGAGGTGATCCGCCAGTTCGACGGAACGATCACGCGCGTGCTAGGGGACGGCATTATGGCCCTGTTCGGAGCCCCAAAAGCACGTGAGGAGCATGCATTGGCGGCCTGTAACGCCGCCGTGGCCATGCATGGCGCCGTGGCCGCGGCCTCTCGGGGGCAAGTCCAAATTCGCGTTGGGATCAACACCGGGGTGGTGCTCGTACGATCGGTCGGGTTTGACCTGTCGCTGGACTATGACGCAATCGGCATTTCAGTCCACATGGCGGCCCGGATGGAGCAATTCGCGCCTCCGGGCAGCACCATCATTTCCGACAGCACTTATCGCGAGGTGGAAGGCTGCGTCGAAACAGAGCCGCTTGGCCGGCAGACCTTTAAGGGAGCCCCGTTGCCGGTTGTAGTCCATCGGCTCATCAGCGTGATCACGGAGACCCGATGGGAAGGGCGCGTAGCCCGACACCTGACCCCATTCACCGGACGCGAGCGAGAGCTAGCCCAGTTGCAAGCAGTGGTCAACGCGGCCAACGCAGGCGCGAGCAAGATTGTAACGGTCGTCGGCGAGCCAGGCATCGGCAAATCGAGGCTGCTGCACGAACTGCTGCAGGCGATCGATATGTCTACCTGGACCACGCTACGCACAGGATCGGCGGCAAACCAACTAAACTCGGAATATTTCGCGGTCGGTAAGCTGCTGCGCGAGTGGATGTCGCAAGGCGGAGATCCAGACCTCGCTTCAGCCTTGCGTCATCGTCTACCCGAGCTGAGCCAGAATGGCGCCAGCACATTCGCTGCATTGTCCTATCTTCTGGGCTCGACCATCGCGGATGAGGATTGGCTCAATCTCGAGCCGAGAACGAAGCGGCGGCGCGCTGTGGACGCGTTCCGCGATTTCGTGTCGGCCATCGCATCCACACGACCGCTGGTAATTGTCATCGAAGACCTGCACTGGATCGACGACGCGTCGCGCGAAATCCTCGATGATCTGGCAAGCCACCTCGGTACGGGCAGGATCTGCATCATCGGGACCACGCGCAACGAGGAGGGTGCTGGTATCGGGCCGCAACGTCAGCGCATCGTGGTGGAGCCGCTCGATACTGCTGCGGCCCACGCGGTACTCAATGCTCTGCTAGGCAACGATCCGTCACTCGATACGGCCAAAAATGAGCTGGTGCGGCGCTCTGCCGGAACCCCGCTGTTCCTGGAAGAAATGGCGCGTTTCCTACTGGAGACCGAGGCCTCCTCGGGCACTGCGGAGGACTACGCTCAACAGGTCCCTCCCACGATCAACGGCGTCATCGCGTCCCGCATCGACCGGCTTTCGCGCGCGGACAAGTCGCTGCTGCAGATTGCAAGCGTCATCGGGAACGAGTTTTCCCTGGACCTGTTGGCATCCCTTGCGCAACTGGCCGAGCAGGAGTTGCAGGCTCGTATGGATACGTTGAGGGGCGCGGATTTCGTGCGCGACGCGCCCGGCCAGGCCGACGGTGCGCTGACGTTCAAGCACGCGCTGATCCAGGAGGTTGCCTACGAGACCTTGCTGCGGACAGAACGTGAGAAGCTGCATTCAAAGATCGTGACCCAATTGGAGAAAATGCACCGCGACCACATGAGCTCGCATGTCGAAGCGCTGGCTCATCACGCCATCAGGGGAAAGTTGTGGAAGCAGGCTGTCACCTATCTTCATAGAGCCGGGCAGAAAGCCCTCGATCAGTCCGCACACGCGACGGCGCTGCGGCACTTCCGCAAGGCCTTGGCGGTCGCGAGCGAACTGCCGGACGAGCCGGACAAACTGACGCAACTTCTGGACATACGGTTGAGCCTGCGGTCGGCGCTGGTCGTGACGGGCAATCTGAGCGAAGTGCACGACAATCTCAAGACGGCCGAACTGCTGGCGCGTGCGCTCGACGATCGCCCCAGGCTCGCCCACGTATACCTGTCGCAGGCCATCGCGCTGGTGAACCAGGGTGCGATGGATCAAGTGCTCCGATCATGCCAGCAGGCCTACGAGATTGCCCGCGAGGCTAACGATATGCCGGTCATGATCGGCGCTCAATTCAACATGGCGCTCGCCCACTTCACCTTGGGCAATCTCAAAAAGAGCGTCGAGTTGTTCGCCCCGTTCGTCGAGACGCTCACCAAGGACTTCCGCTATGAATGGTCCCCGGTAACCACGGGAACCCTTTCACCCATCTATCTCAGCATGTTCGGGTCCAGCGAGGCCCAGTTGGGAGAGTTCGAGAGCGCGCTGGCGCACACGACGCAAGCGTGCCAGATCGCCGAGGAAACCAGGCGAGCCTATGACCTCGCTTTCGCCTACCGGTACCATGGATTTGTCCACCTCAAACGCGGGAGCTGTGCTGCTTCGCTCAGCTCGCTGCGGCACGGATTCCAGATCTGCCGCGACTATGAATTGAACTCGCTGACCGGATTCTTCTATCGCGACATGGGCGAGGTTGCCACGCTGGATGGAAATGTTGCTGAGGCTCTGACGCTGCTAAACCAAGCGGTCCAGCTCGCACGCCAGAATAACAATGCGTTCTCAAGCGCCTGGTCGACGATCAGTCTCGGATGGGCCTGTCTGGCAAATGGGTCCTTCGCGGAAGCTATCCAGCTTGCCCGGGAGGCACGCGACTTGGCCCGCGCGCATCGCTTCAAGGCACTGGAGCCCGGAGCGCTACGACTGCTCGGAGCGGCGGTTGGCCTGCAGGATGCCGCCGATACGGAAGTCGCCCTGGAAAGTCTCGCGGAAGCCGCCCAGCTGGCTGAAAAGCTCGAGCTGGCGCCGGAGATTGCCCATTGTCACCTGTCGTGGGGCGAGGTGCTGGCACGGACCGGCTGCATCGTAAAGGCGCGCGAACACATCGCGCAAGCGCTTGTCACCTACGTCAGCCATGAGATGCCGTACTGGAAGCAACGCGCGGATCGAGCCTTGCTCGAGATCAATGGAGACAGCCTTCCGCTGTCCTACCCCGGCTACTTCCCGCCCGACGCGTCGATTTCATCGAGATAGTGTTTGACATCGGAACGCCACTTCGCCGGTTCAGTGATCACCTCATGACCGTTGCCGTCCATGTCGAACGGGAGGAATACGCCCTTCCCTCCCGCACTCCGGAATACCGCAAAATTCTGGCCGCTGTGCCCAAGACTGTAAAACCGATCATGAAGTCCGTACAGCCAGAGCGTCGAACGCTGGAATGCCGCGCCGCGCGCCAGCAACGTGCTGTTGATTTGTCTTGCCGCCAAGCCACAATCTTCGGTGATCCAACCGCCGACGAAGTTGATCACGCCCGCGACATCGTTTGGATGCATCCCAGCGTAAGCAATCGAAAGCGCACCGCCGCGCGAAGTCCCGGCCATCAGCACCCGCTCGTTCTTGACGTCCTGCCGCCGGCGCAACGCCGCAACAGCAGCCTCGATATCGACAAGCGCCCGATCGGCACCGGCGAGCGCGCGCTCCGGTTCACATGTGTAACCCAGCGTGCGGTCAGCATAGAAGCCTTCATCATAGAGACCGTCCGATTTACCGCGGCCGCGACGTTGCGGAAAGGCGACGAGATAACCCTTGTTGACGAAGATTTTTGCGAACCCACGGTCGAAAGTGACCAGCTTGAACGATTCGCAGTTGGTACCTTTGCCGGTCGAGGCGTGATTGAACACCAGCAACGGGAACGGCCCCGCGCCTTCCGGCTTGGAGATGACCACTTGGAGCCGGATCGGCTGGCCATTCTCGAGCAGGCCGGAATCGATCATGATCGACTCCCCGGCGGCGGCAAACGTCATGTCGGGCGCGAGCAGCGTGGCAAAGCTCATCCGAGTCAATTCGGCGCGGCGGTTCAGTGGCCCGCGCTCGTAGGAGGCCTCGACCCAGCTCGCGGACCTCCGATAGGTGGCCGAGTAGTTGCTGCCGGTGAGCGTCAGCGTATTGCCGTCGATCCGGGCGTTCGGCCGGTCCCAGCCGCGCTTGATTCCCAGTTGCGGGGCATCGCCCCAGGCGAAGACCACGTCGGCCGTACCACCGTCTTTGATGCGCTCCACGATCAGGATGTGCTTAAGCTCGCCACCCCAGCGACCGACCCATGCGGCAGAGAACCCGGCGGGTGGATCCGCAGCGATTACCGCCGCGTCGTCAGGGATCGGCACGCCATCGATGTAGCGGTCAGCAAAGGCTTCCTTCGCAGCCAGAATTACTAGCCCGACCACCAGCCAGCGCAGAAGGTCACGCATCAACGGCCCCCACATCCTAAACGATCGCAATACCGGCGATTCGCCTATCGTGGCGCAGCGATCGGGAAGATGTACGTCAAAAAAGCGCGAAATGAAAATCGACTCTGATCTAATTTTGGTGAGTTTTCGCATTTTTGAATTCTCCGCCAGAGCGCACACATTCAACCTTAAGTTATTTTCGAATCCTCGCCTTCACAATTTCAGATGAATCCTGTCGGCGCAGGTCGCACTTTAGATAGCTCAAAAATGATTGTCAGGCCTAAGGCGAACAATCGCAAGGCGCGCAGCCTCACACAGGAAACTTTGGCGCACGCGGCGGCCCTGGATAACTCGGTGCGAGCGTGGGCGGCAGCGAGCGACGGTGCTCGCAAGCTCGCCGAAGTCAGAAGATCTTCTTACAGCAAGCTATCGAAGCGCTCGCTCGTTTGCACGCGATACCAAACCTTGCTCAAGGTACTCGACACGTCCGTGACGGGGCCAAGAGGAGACACTATCGTGACGTGGGAATCATCGCACGACTCCGGCTATGGATATGCCCGGGCGAGCAAGATTCGAAACGCTAGAACTCTCGTACAAGGCGGCTAGGCTGCACAGAAGAGCTGTGGAGGGAGAGACACATTGGGACTGGCGATGGGCGGCGTATGCAGTCGGCCGAACTTTGGCGGCCGTCATTTCAGCCTCAAGCCCACGACCCGCACAAGACCGTCGGGCATTTGCCTGTAGCCCTCGAGCCGAACGGTATACGCGACTAGCAGCCGGCGATGGAAGAGATAGAGAATTGGACCCTCGTCCAGCAGTCTCCGCGCCACTTTCTGGTAAATGGCCTTGCGCTCGGCCGGGTCGGAGATAGCACGAGCTTCTTCAAGCAGTTTGTCGACCTCCTTGTCGCAATACCCGCTGACGTTCTGCGGCGCTTTGCACGCGTTGAAGACGTAAAGGTTACCATCCGGATCGATGCGGCCGCTCCAGCCCAGGAGGAACGCTTGATATTCACCAGCCTCAGCTTGCTTAAGCGATGTCGCGAGTTCAACAATCCGGATCTTGATGTCGAAGCCGGCCTCGCCCGCCATGGCCTGGATCACTTCAGCGACCGACTGTGCCGCTTGCCCCTGGGGCACCATGAGGTCGATCGCGACAGGTCCACGGATGCCGGCCTCCTTGAGGAGCGCCTTGGCCTTGACGACGTCGCGCTTGGGTATCGGCAGGCTCTCCTGAAAATAGGGATGCTCCGGATTGACCCATTGGTTGCCTGGAACGTACACGCCGTCGAATGCGACCTGCGTTAAGGCTTCACGATCGATTGCGAGGCTCAGGGCCTGTCGCACCTTCGCCGATTCGCCAAGCGGATTCTTGGCTCTTTCACCATTTGCGACATTGATCGTCATGCCCTGGTACCCGATGTCCGGCACAGCCGTGAGCGTGAGACGAGAATCGGAGCGCACATTCTTGATGTCAGTTGCAAGCAAGCGCTCGATCAGATCGAGCCCATCGGACTTGAGGTTGGCGAGCCGCGCCGTGGAATCAATGACTGGCAAGTAGACGATCCTATCGATATGGACATTGTCCTTGTCCCAGTAGTCCTTAAATTTTTCCACGACTATGCGGTCAAGCTGCACGCGCTCGACGAACTTGTAGGGTCCGGCGCAGACCGGCCTGAGCCCGAACTTGTCGCCGGCCGCTTTGGCTGCCTTGGGCGACACAATCATGCCGGCGCGATCGGTCAGTTGGGCGATCAACGGTGAGAACGGAGCCTTGAGGGTCAGGCGCAGCGTGAGCGGTTCGATGACATCGATGCGCTCGATCACGGAGATCTCAGGTTTGCGGAACGATCCCGTCATGGTCAGGTGCCGGTTTAGTGAGAACTTCACGGCCTCTGCATCGAGCGGCTCGCCGTCATGGAACTTGACTGCAGGCCGTAGCTTGATGGTGACCGTCTTGCCGTCACTGGAAACCTCGTGACCAAGCGCGAGTTGCGGAACAATGTTCAGCTTTTCGTCGATGTCGAAAAGCTTGTCGCATAGAGACGCAAATACAATCCGGCCCACATAGGTGCGGGCGAGAGTCGGATCGAGGATGTCGGGGTCCTCGGCAAGTCCGATCCGCAGCGTCGTCTGTGCCGAGGCGGCATTCGTTGCGAGCAGGGCGGTCGCGGCAATGGCTGCCAGCCGAAGCAGTGTCATGATCTGTCCCTCCGCGGATCACCGCAGGTACTGAAGATGATATCACATCTAGCCACCTTTGGCTGGAACATTCGGAGGCGGTTGCATTGCTTCGGCGGGCGGACCGGAATCGAAGGGCAAAAAAGAAGACAGAATTATAGTCGACTCTAAATTGCCGCGTAGGCAAGCCAAAGTCATCGAAGCCTGGATCGAGCGTCCTAGGAGGTCTGGCCTTCCTCCTTGCGAGACGCCCGCGCACATAAAGCTGAGTTGTGCTCGAAAGGCTTCCTTTTACAATCTGGCAATCGAATGCCGGCTAATGCATGGTCCGGCCGTAGCTGTCATTCGGCATGCAAAATTGGCACTGACACAATTTTTGGTGCAGCTCGGTCATTCTGCGCCGATCAGTCTGGCCTGAAGCAGATCCATTTGCCACGGCCGCGCATTTGACGTCTGACGAGCCTAAGGGCATATGACCTTCGGTTTGTCCGTTTGACCATGGCGGTAGTAGGTAGACGGAATAGGTCGGCTCTGGGCCAAGGCAAACTCCCGCAATGGGTCATCAGCGAGCGTTGCTAATCGTCTATCTCGTGTCCGCTCTACCCCAGCGGACTTTGCCGAAGCACTCGGCCCGTTAACTCCGTCTGGTAGAAAACTTCAAGCCAGCAGGATCGGATCCTGGCCGATATCAGCATATGAGCTCGCATCTCAGAAAAGGTCCTACACGTGCGCGGAATGCTGCGGACATACACCCCCGAAGCGCATCTCTTGAGAGCTCAACCTTCTCAAGGTTAGGCCCGGTGCCAAATATGATTGGAATTTAGGACGAAAAGGTCGAAAGGATTGCGGTGGGGGAGCGTTAGGGGATGGATGTATCGACCCAACAAGCCGAAGTTCTGGCCCGCCGTGTCTAATTGTCCGCCTACAAGTAAACCCGTGTTCGCTGATCTACGTGTGGGAGCGGTGCTTCAGCGGCAGGAACATTGGGACAGTATCGTTGGCTTAGCTGCACTCGCACGACATTTTGTAGCAATCATTGAACCTTTCCAAACGCCTTAGGACCCATAAGACGAACGTTTGGGAGCACGACATGGCCATCTCCAGGCACTCACGCACGCTGCTTGCTTCCACTGGAGCCGCAGCTCTCGCAGGCACCTCGTTGGCGGCGCTGCTGGCATACAATATTGCAACTCTCGCCGACGCAGGCGCCAGCGCCAGGGACATTTCCCTCGCTGATCCGGATGTTGCGCTCTGCAGGACAGCGGGCGCGAGCGGTCGACCGGGCATGATGCTTCGTCTTGCGCAAACCGAAGTGCCGCGCGCGGAGATGAGTGCTGCCTCTTCTGCACCGGCATTCGCGGACACCGAGCCGCCGCTATGGGACGGCCTCGGATCCATCACCTACAAGATCACGACCAAGAACGAAAAGGCGCAAGCCTATTTCAATCAGGGTCTGCGCCTGGCCTACGCCTTCAATCACGGTGAGGCGCAACGCGCGTTCCGCAAGGCGCAAAAGCTCGATCCCGATTGCGCCATGTGTTTCTGGGGCGAAGCATTGGTGCTTGGCCCCAATATCAATCTGCCCATGCAGGAGGATGCCATCGCGCCCGCTTATGCCGCCGCACAGAAGGCGATAGCTCTTGCCGGCAAGGCAACGCCTCGGGAGCAGGCCCTGATCAGCGCTCTCGCTGTGCGCTACAGCAACGATGCCAAGGCGGAACGTGCGCCGCTCGACAAGGCCTATGCCGCCGAAATGGCGAAAGCCGCGGCGCAATTTCCCAACGACAACGAAATCGCCACGCTTTATGCCGAGGCGGTGATGGATCTCAGCCCGTGGGATTACTGGAAAAAGCCAGTTGGCCGCGAACCCAACCCGCAGAGCGTACCGATCGTGCCGACATTGGAGCGAGTGCTGGCGCGCAATCCAAATCATGCCGGCGCGATCCATTTGTACATCCATGCGGTCGAGGCCTCTGACCGACCCAAGCGCGCGGAGCCCTATGCGGACCGCCTGCGTAATTCGGTGCCCGGCGCCGGCCATCTCGTGCACATGCCGAGCCACATCTATTATCGTGTTGGGCGTTATCTGGACGCTCTGCAGGACAATAAGGCCGCTGTCAAAGTCGACGAAAGATATCTGGCTGACACCAACGCGCCTCCCGGCGTCTACAGGATGGGCTATTATCCGCACAACGTGCACTTCGTGATGGCGTCCGCGCAAATGGCGGGCGACGGGAAAACCGTAGTTGCAGCCGCGGAGAAGTTGGGAACGCTCATTCCGGATGAGGCCGCCCGTGGCATCGCGCTGGTGCAGCCCGTCAAAGCAGCGCCGTATTTCGCGCACGCGCAGTTCAGTTCACCGGAGGCCATCCTGGCGCTACCCGACCCGGGTGATGCTGTCCCCTACGTCAAAGCGATCTGGCTCTACGCCCGCGGCGTGGCGCTGGCAGCGCAGGGCAACTTCGAGGGCGCAACGGCGGCGGCCGATGCGATCGAGAAATTGGAGCGCGAGTCCGACTTCAAGCTCCTGAAGGAATCCAACATACCGGTACAGGAAGTGCTTCGTATCGCGCGCACCGTAGTCACGGGGCGCGTGGCACAGGGTAAAGGCGACAAGAACGGCGCCGTCGTCCAGTTCGAGCAGGCGGCTAACTTACAGGATGCCTTGCCTTATACGGAACCGCCTTATTGGTATTATCCAATCCGGCAGTCGCTCGCAGCAGCCTTGCTGCAGGCCGGTCGCTACACTGAGGCGAAGCAGCAATTCGAGCTTGCGCTGCGGCGGGCACCCGCCAACGGCTGGTCGTATTACGGTCTGGCCGAGCTGAATAAGGCACGCGGCGATGCCGTTGGCATGCGCAAGGCCCAGGCTAATCTTGCGAAAACCTGGATTGGCGACCGCAAGCTGTTGCAGATTTCAAATCTTTGAAGCGTGACGCTCACCTTTATAACGTCCCGCACGAACCGGCTCAGCCGGCCACGCGCTGCCATGTACGCGGAACGTTTGCTAGTATGAACAGGCAGTTGCGCTCTCATAGGATCGGCCCCTCGTGATCGCTGCGGAACAATCCGCCCGGACACCTTCTCCTACTAGCCGTTCTCGACCTATGGCTAATACCCCGCCCAACTAGGGTCTCCCCTGTCGTCTGAAGTGGAGCGAGCCAAAGCCTTGCCGAATTGAAAGGGTGGTCGAGTAATGAGCGATTTGTTCATGGAAGCATGGGGGTCGGGCGTGCCCGTCGTGTTAGTGCACGGTTCACTGGCAACAGCATCCGACGAGTGGCAGGCTCAGCGACCGCTCGCCGACAGCGGCTTTCGTCTGATAGTTCCGGACAGGCGTGGTTATGGGCGAAGTCCCGCGGCTCAAGGTGAGGATTTTCTAGTCGATGCCGACGACATTGCCGGTCTCATGGGCAATGGCGCGCACCTTGTAGGGCATTCCTACGGTGGTCTCGGCGTGCTGTTCGCCGCCGCCCGCCGTCCCGAAGCGGCTCTATCTATTACATTACTGGAGCCGGCCACCTTCGCGTTGGGCCAGCACAATGAAGCAGCGAGGACACTCGTAGGAGAGGTTCGCTCTCTCTGGGATCAGAAGGCTCCGGACGAGGAATGGGTCATTCGTTTCCTGGAAATTGTGGGAAGTGATCCGAGCGCTCTTTCCCCCGAACTGATCGCCGCTGCAGTGCCGCTCGTACCCGTCTTCCGCCGCGGTCGGCCGATCTGGGAGGCTGAACCTCCGCTTGCTAAGCTGGCGTCTGCCCCCTTCCCCAAACTCGTGATATCGGGTGGGCATAGTGCAGGGTTCGACGCAATCTGTGACGACCTAGCGCAACGCATCGGCGCTTCCCGCATGGTGATCGAAGGTGCCGGCCACGAGATCCAGTTCACCGGAGAGCCGCTCAATCACGCGCTAATGGCTTTATGGAGCCACTCGTCTCCTTGAATGCGAGAGTTAGTAGCTCTACGGCAGATCATTACCGTTCGAAGGTACAGGACCGCGAAGGTTCATGTGGACCGCGGAGTGTTTCAAATCTAAGTCCTTTTGCCTGCGTGGGCCACAATGATCTAGAGATTAGACTTCTTTCGGCGAGGCAGCCGTCGGCTCGAGGCTCGTCTTGGTACGGGAAGCTCTGGGGGAGCGCATTGGAACTGATGCTTCATCGGCCCCAGGGGCCTGCGGGGCTGGCAATAAACTACAGGACCGCGTTCAGAGACGCAGTCGAGCTGTACATTGTTAGCGCATACCTCACGGACTGGGATGAGGGCTTAAAGCTGAACCCGCAATGCCGGCGGTTCAGAATCATTATCGGTAAGGACTTCGGTATCACGCGCAAGGATGCGTGCCTCAAGGTATTGGCCTGGCTTCCGGAGGGGAGGGCGAACTGCTTCAAGGTGGCCGAGCAAATCAACGGGTTTCATCCGAAAGCTGTCTTCTGGATGAACGCAGATGGCAAGCACTTCGCAATTATTGGATCGTCGAATCTCACGCGCGCGGCATTTGACAGCAACTACGAGGCTAACATCTTCTGCACAATGTCTCGAAATCAATTCATCGATGCAAAGCGCTGGGTGAAGGATATCGAAGACGCTTGCGTGCCGGTTTCCGAGGACTGGCTAAAAAAGTACACGGAAGCTCCAAGAACGCCCGGCAGGAGGCAGGGCAGTGCAACCAATAGCGCCGGCACCGAGGTCGTACCGCTACGGCTTCCGCGGGCGAACGGCACGAGGAAGCTGCTTCAGCAGCGGAGACAGCAGCTCTTGCAGTACAAAAAGCATAAGACCGGCCTGATGAAGCTTTTTCGGAATTGTGCTGCCGCGCGAATTACCAACGAGGGCTTTTATGAGCGGCTGTCGAAGTACTGGAGCCATGGGGTTGGTGACCGCCTACAAGGAAGCGGATGGGAGCGTGTCGGCAAGGGTAGCAATTTCCAAGAACTTGCTCGCAGTTTTCTGGTCATTGAGGATTGCGATCCAGAAGAGCGTGACGACCTGTTGGTCGCAGAGATCGATCGTCTGAGCAAGTTGAGAGTTTCTGCCAGAGGCGCATTTTTCTCAGAGATGTTATGCCTTCGCTTCCCCGAACTGTATCCCGTTTTGAACAATCCTGTTTGGGACTACCTGAGCGACACCGGTTTCAAGGCTCCTCGCGGGTCGACCGAGGGAGAACGATACGTCGATTTGGCACTGAAACTCCGAGCGGCGTTACGAGGCAATCCAAGTTATCCCGCCAAGAACATCGCGGAGCTAGACACGATTATTTGGGCTACTTACCGCAGCGAGTGAGTATTACCGAGACTGCCTGATCTCAGGCTGATTGCGACGCACCGCCGCGGCACGGTGATGTCCGTTCGCCGTTCGCCGTGGGCGATAACTTCTGACACAAACTGGGTGGTCGTGGTGTCGATGAACTATCCGCGTTCGGGAGAAGAGCGGGACATCGAACGCTCGCCGAGGTTCGCTTCCGCACCAGAACGGCCTTGTCGGGAGTTTTTTCAACCTCGTCCTGAGCGGATCTCAACCCTGTGAAGGTTTGGGCCCGCTGCAGATAATTGCTCCAGCCAAGCGCAATACTCCTCATTCAAATTGCGGAGGGGAGCCGCAGGGGAGCGAACACATAGAAATCGACGTCGGCTTTGGTGAGGTCGCCACGGTTAGTCGGATCGAAATGTATTTCAGGCGCCCTTCCCTACGCCGGAATTTTGGGATGTCTTGTTTTCCTTCTAGAGAGGTCTTCCCGATGTCCGCTCTTCCCTCAACACCGGGTATTGCTGCATCTGCGTGCGACGTCCGAAAAGTGCCGATTTTGTTGCAAAAGTCGGCGGCTGCCGATGGACGGTCAGCCACTTCGCATGAGCGGCCGGGTTTGATCCGCCAGCCCTGACGCCATCTACGCAACTCCAAACGCTACACGATGCACAGGGCCTCAGTGGGTGGCGGCCGCGCGACCAGGATTGCGAGTCGCCGGAGGTTCTGAGCAATAGCGGCCAGAACAAACTCATCCTGGGCACCTCGTGGACCACGCAGTCGAAGCCGGCCGAGCTTCAGGATGCGCTTCAGGTGTGCGAACCGCATCTCGATCTTCTTGCGCTCACGTCGCGACTGCTCAAAGCCCTCGGTGCCAGCGAGCGAACGGGCGACGTCTCGGGCATGTTCATGGATATCGCGCGGGATCTTGCGTGATGGTTCCTTGGGGCAGCACTGGGGTTTGAGTGGACATATATCGCAGTCGAGCTTGCTGGCGCGATACAGAAGCGTCTTTCCCTCGTGTACCGTGCCGCTCGTTCCCAGCTGCTTTCCGCCCGGGCAATGGTAGACGTCGCTGGCCGGATCATATCGAAAGTCGCCACGCGAGAAGGTGCCGTCATCGCGCTTCGATTTGTCGAATACAGGAATATGTGGCGCGATGCCTTTCTCCTCGACCAGCCAGTTCAGCATCGGAGCTGCCCCGTAAGCGGTATCCCCAACAAGCCGCTCCGGCTTGAGGCCGAAGCGCTCTTCTGTCCGTTCGATCATGGTCCTTGCGGCGCCAACCTCGGCCTGGCGAATGGCGCGGGACGCCTCAACGTCGACGATGACGCCGAACTTCACGTCGACGAGATAGTTGTCGGAGTAAGCGAAGAATGCTGGCCCCTTGTGCGCTCCGGTCCACTGCGCCGCAGGATCCGATGGCGAGAAGAACTTCGGGATAACGTCGCTGGCGGCGCCCCACGCCGTATCGTCGAGGGTCGCCAGATACTCCTTGACGGCGCGGCGGGACCTCGCCGGATCGCGATCCCTGCGCCAATCCTTACCCGCGATCGAGCGCTGCTTGTTGGCATCGGCTTGGATCAGGCTCGCATCGACCGCAAAGCCTTCGCCGCCAACCAGACCGGCGGCAATGCACGCCTCGACGACCCGCTCGAACACGCGACGAAAGACATCCCCATCGCGGAAACGCTCGTTGCGAGCGCGTGAGAACGCCGAATGATCCGGGATGGCGTCCTCGATACCGAGCCTGCAGAACCAGCGATAGGCGAGTTTCACCTGTACTTCGCGGCAGATCAATCGCTCCGAGCGGATCGCAAAGACATACCCTACGATCAGCATCCGGATCATCAACTCCGGATCGATCGACGGTCGACCCGTGGACGAATAATGAGGTGCAAGTTCGCTGCGCAGCCAGGACAGATCAAGAGCAGTGTCGATCTTGCGCACCAGATGATCTTCGGGGACTGCATCGCCAAGACGAAACTCGTAGAACAGTTGACCTTGGTCACTCTTCAGACGGCCCATCATGGATCGACCCCGCCGCGATTCGCGTCAGCACAACGGAATCACGCCTCGAGGCCTGTCTCAACCGACTTTTGCAACAAAATCTGCCATGAGCAGAAGTAGCCGGCTTCTCGATTACTTCGTATATTGCGCAAAATCTCTTTGTCATGCCAAACGACAAGCCGCCAACCCTCACAAAGCCTTCCGCCGCGCATCCAATTGATCCAAACGGGACGGGCCCACTTAGTCTCAAAGACTCGTTTGCTAATGCCGGTATATGTTCAATAGTTCGGAAGATGCTCAGGCGAAGGTTCGATGCTGACCGGCGCGTAATTCGATAGGCCAATAATTCTCATAAAACACGATTGTTTGGGGGGCCGCTTTGGAAATCACGCACAAGTTCCTCACGACCAATGGGATCAAGATGCATGTCGCGACGGCAGGCGAAGGCCCCCTCGTGCTGCTATGTCATGGATTTCCCGAATCTTGGTATTCGTGGCGGCATCAACTCAAGGCATTGGCAAGCGCTGGCTACTGCGCTGTCGCACCTGACATGCGCGGCTATGGCCAAACCGACAAACCGGAAGCAATTGACCAATACACCCTGCTTCACCTGACCGGTGACATGGTCGGTCTTGTCGAGGCCCTTGGTTTTAAGGAAGCGGTCATCGTGGGACACGACTGGGGCGCACCGGTCGCTTGGCATTCGGCTCTATTTCGACCCGACAAGTTCAAAGGTGTTGTTGGTCTTAGCGTTCCATTCCGTCCACGCGGCGACGTCCCTCCGACGACTACCATGAACGAGACGAACGACGCCATCTTTTATCAATTGTATTTTCAGAAGCCGGGGATAGCGGAAGCTGACCTCGAGAAGGATGTTGACCGGTCATTGAGCACTATGTTGCTCGGTGTCGCTGGAAGCGCGAACGTTGAATCGGCCAGTGTGGGAATGATTCCGAAGAGCGTTTTCTGGTTGGACAGTCGAATCCCTTTGAACGCTATGCCATCTTGGATCACTCAAACCGACATTGACTTCTACTCAAACGAGTTCAAGCGATCCGGATTTCGTGGGGGACTTAACTGGTATCGCAACATTGACCGAAACTGGGAATTGCTTGCGCCGTGGGCAGGCGCAAAGGTGACCATTCCAGCCCTTTACGTTGCGGGTGACCGCGACCTCGTAGTTCGGTTTCCGGGCGCGGATAAGCTGATTGCGAATTTAGGACAGTTTGTTCCTCAACTACGTGAGACCATCATGCTCCCGGATTGTGGACATTGGACTCAGCAAGAGCGGCCAGAAGACATCAATGCAGCGCTGATCAGGTTCGTAAAAGAACTCAACTGACGAGGCATCTTGACTTCTTGCATCATGCCATGAGGAGTCGAAGGACAAACAATTGATGCCCGTAGGTAGTGCGAAGGGGTTGCGAAATGGCTGAATTGAAATCGAGTTTGCAAATCCCAGAACAGGTGAAAGAGATGGTCGAGAAGGCCATCGAGCAAGCGGAGCAAAATGTGTCCCGCCTAATTGAAGCCGCCGACAGATCGGCTTCAATGGTTCCTAATCCGACGACGGACTTTTCGAAGAAACTGCTCTCACTGGGCGCGCAGAATATGAATGCAGCATTTGATCATGCACGAAATTTGCTTCGATGCAGTGACTTTCAAGAGGCTGCAAATCTACAAGCGCAATTCCTAAATGCGCAGTTTGAAACAGCCGGTCGCCAATTGAAGGAACTCTATGGTACACCGGGCTCTGATGCTGAGACTGCAAAAACCTCGATTGAGATCAAGTAGGTTGTGACCATAGCGAGCCTCCCGTGTCTTTCGGCAGGCGGGTCTAGCTGCAGACTTCCACGCATCGTTACGGTGCCCACCCGTCCAGTCGCGCTTTGGCACGCGCCCCGAGCGCCTTTCCAAAACCGCGGTCAATTGAGTGAGGGCCTCGGCATCGCAGCGAGCCGAATATCGTTTCGGCAGGCACTTGCGAGTCCGCCAAGCGGGCTTATTTGCGGCGTGAATAGCACTCGCTATTCCCGATTGCCAATTTAGAAATCATAGCAGTTTCAGAAACTTAAGGAGGACTCCATGAAATTCCGTCCGCTTCACGATCGCGTCGTGGTCAAGCGCATCGACGCCGAAGACAAGACCGCTGGCGGCATCATTATTCCCGACAGTGCCAAGGAAAAGCCCTCGCAGGGCGAAGTCATCGCCGTCGGCCCGGGTAGCCGCGACGAATCCGGCAAGCTGATCCCGATCGACCTCAAGGTCGGCGACCGCGTGCTGTTCGGTAAATGGTCGGGCACCGAGGTCAAGATTGATGGCCAGGAGCTCCTGATCATGAAGGAGGGCGACATCATGGGTGTTCTCACCGACGCTTCCGCCGCCAAGAAGCATGCCGCGTAAGCGTCTTCCCAATCACCTTTCGAAGGGAACAAAACATGTCAGCAAAAGAAGTCAAATTTGGCGTTGATGCCCGCGATCGCATGCTCCGCGGTGTCGATATTCTCAACAACGCGGTAAAAGTGACGCTCGGTCCGAAGGGCCGCAACGTCGTGCTCGACAAGTCATTCGGCGCCCCCCGCATGACCAAGGACGGCGTCACCGTCGCTAAGGAGATCGAGCTTGAGGACAAGTTCGAGAACATGGGCGCCCAGATGGTGCGCGAAGTCGCCTCCAAATCGGCGGACGCTGCCGGCGACGGCACCACCACCGCCACCGTTCTCGCGGCTGCGATCGTCCGTGAAGGCGCCAAGTCGGTCGCGGCCGGCATGAATCCGATGGATCTGAAGCGCGGTATCGACCTGGCGGTGGAAGCCGTGGTCGCCGACCTTGTCAAGAACTCCAAGAAGGTCACCTCGAACGACGAAATCGCCCAAGTTGGCACCATCTCCGCCAACGGCGACGCCGAAATCGGCAAGTTCCTCTCCGACGCCATGAAGAAGGTCGGCAACGAGGGTGTCATCACGGTCGAGGAAGCCAAGTCGCTCCAGACCGAGCTTGAAGTCGTTGAAGGCATGCAGTTCGACCGCGGTTACATCTCGCCCTACTTCATCACCAACGCCGACAAGATGCGCGTTGAAATGGACGATGCCTATGTCCTGATCAACGAGAAGAAGCTGTCCTCGCTGAACGAACTGCTGCCGTTGCTCGAAGCCGTGGTGCAGAGCGGCAAGCCGCTTCTGATTATCGCCGAAGACGTCGAAGGCGAAGCCCTCGCTACCCTCGTGGTCAACCGCCTGCGTGGTGGCCTAAAGGTCGCGGCCGTCAAGGCTCCGGGCTTCGGCGATCGCCGCAAGGCCATGCTGCAAGATATCGCCGTTCTGACCGGCGGTCAGGCGATCTCGGAAGACCTCGGCATCAAGCTCGAGAACGTCACGCTGCAGATGCTCGGTCGCGCCAAGAAGGTGATGATCGACAAGGAAAACACCACCATCGTCAGCGGGGGCGGCAAGAAGGTCGACATCGAGGCCCGCGTGGCCCAGATCAAGGCGCAGATCGAGGAAACCACCTCGGACTACGACCGTGAGAAGCTGCAGGAGCGTCTGGCCAAGCTCGCGGGCGGCGTCGCGGTGATCCGCGTCGGCGGCGCGACCGAAGTCGAGGTGAAGGAGCGCAAGGATCGCGTGGATGACGCGATGCATGCGACCCGTGCGGCGGTTGAAGAAGGCATCGTGCCGGGCGGCGGCGTCGCCCTGCTCCGCGCCACCGAGCAGCTCAAGCGCCTCAAGACCCAGAACGACGACCAGAAGACCGGCGTCGAGATCGTGCGCAAGGCGCTGTCTTGGCCGGCCCGCCAGATCGCGATCAACGCCGGTGAAGACGGCTCCGTCATCCTCGGCAAGATCCTCGAGAAGGAGCAGTACTCCTACGGCTTCGACTCGCAGAACGGCGAATACGGCAATCTGGTCTCCAAGGGCATCATCGACCCGACCAAGGTGGTTCGCGTGGCGATCCAGAACGCGGCCTCGGTCGCGGCGCTCCTGATCACCACGGAAGCCATGGTGGCCGAAGTGCCGAAGAAAAACCAAGGCGGCGCCGGCATGCCTCCTGGCGGCGGCATGGGTGGTATGGGCGGCATGGACTTCTGAGTTCAGCATTCAGAGCTCAACAATCGCAAAGGCCCGGCATGGCTGCCGGGCCTTTTCAATGGCTACTGCCATTTGCAAATCACTCTATGGCGTCAGCCAGCCATTTCCACAGCATCAAGCCGACATCGGCCGGCGGCCGGGCAAGGTCCGCTCATCCCCCAGCAACGGACATGCAGCGACTGAAGTGCGATCTAACCGCTCGTCGCAGCGCGATAGAAGGCTTCCACCTTCCCCAGGTTTTTTGAGTGAGTGCCCTCTTGATCGGTTCTTGTTTTCGAATCAACACCGGCAGGTCGCACCGACCGAATAGCTTCTTTGACATTGTCTGGTCCGAGGCCACCAGCAAGTATTACTGGGGTACGAACACTCTCCACTATCTTTCGACTGATGTTCCAGTCATGCGTCACGCCCTGCGCGCCGATTTGCAAATCACCTGCATGATGACTGTCAAGCAGGATCCAATCGACAACTCCTTCATATGCTTGCGCTATACCTACCGCCTCAGGTCCCATGACAGGTACGCTGCGCATGAATTTGGTCTTCGGCAGGGACTTGCGCAGCGCCACGACAAGATCAGGCGTGAGCAATTCGCTTGATGCGCCAAGATGAACGATGGGCGGATCAAGCTCCCCTGCCATCCGCTCGATAAGAGCGACATCCGCCGAGAGGAACAGCGCGGAAAGTACGGACGGCGCCCGGATCATCCTCATAACGGCTGACGCCTTCTGAACCGGAAGTTCCCGAGGGAACGCACCATCGCCGACGAGCACGCCGACATGATCCACGCCGATTGCCGATATCGCCTCGGCTTCCGCAGGTGTCGCAACCTCGTAAATTTGCGTCAGCATCGTCTTACACTCGCGCTGCTGCCAGCCACGCAGTTGAGAGACAGGATGGGCTGGTCTTGGGTCAATGTCCGCGTTGGGTCTTGGTCGTGTAAAAACGCCCTTCCCAGGGAAGTCGATGAGAGGCCAGGATCGGTTCAGTCTCAGGCTGCGATTGCAGCCATCAGCGGCTTGGTTCCGATGATGTTCATGACCCGTGTCAGATTGTAGGCCAGAACCGAGAGAGCCATCTCGGCGGCTACTTTTGGAAGCGTTTTGGTGAGGAAGTGTGTCGCTCCCATGCGGGCCTTCATCGTGCCGAACGGATGCTCGACCGTCTCGCGACGCTGACGCATGGCGAGCGGGTTCGCATCAAGGCGCTGCTGCACGGCATCGAGCAGGTCCTCATGCTCCCATCGTGGAATTCGCCGCTCTGGCCCTGTCGTGCACTGGGACTTGAGCGAACAATTTTGGCAGGCGTTGGTCCAGTAACGCCTTATCCGCTTGCCATCTTCCTCGCTCGTAAAACGATATGGCAGTTGCTCTCCAGCCGGACAGCGATAGGCGTCCTCCTCCGGCAAATAGACAAAGTCCTGCTTGCCGAAGCGGCCATCCGATTTGGCGCCCGACATCTGCGGCTTGGGCAGAGTTACTGTGATGCCGGCCTCGTGGCAGGCGAGGATCTCCACGCTGCTGAAGTAGCCGCGATCGGCAACAGCCTCGAGCGTCTCGGTCTGTAGAACAGCCTTCGCCTGCTTGGCCACATTGGCCAATTGAGCCCGATCTGAACCGCTGTTCGTTACCTCATGCGTCACAATCAGGTGGTGCTTGGTGTCCACGGCGACCTGCACGTTGTAGCCGACGACGCCGGAACCGCGGCCGCTCGTCGCCATCGAACGGCTGTCGGGATCGGTCAGCGAGATTTGCTGGTCAGGTGACGCAAGCATCTGCCTCTCGTAAACGGCAAGCTTGCCCATCTCCTCCTTCAGTTTTGTGAGCTTCTCGGTAAGTCTTGTCACCTTCGCGGCCAGCGCCTCCGTCGGCTCCTGCCGGTCCGCCGTGTCAAGTTGGCTCAGATAGCGCGCGACGCTCTCCTCCAGTTGGGCCCGCCGCCGTTCCACCTTCGCCCGTGTGAAGTTCTTGTCCCGGTTATTCACGGCTTTGAACTTGCTGCCATCGATGGCAACGCTCGCCGTCGCGAGAAGACCCATCTCACGACAGAGTTCGACGAAGCGCGCACATACCTTGCGAAGCGCCAGGCCATTGTCTTTGCGGAAGTCCGCGATCGTCTTGTGATCAGGTGCGAGCCGACCCAGCAGCCACATGACCTCGACGTTGCGCCCAGCTTCTCGTTCAAGCCGCCGGCTCGACTGAACCCGGTTCAGATAGCCGTAAATGTAAAGCTTCAGGAGAACCGAGGGGTGGTACGACGGCCGGCCGGTTGCCTCGGGATCGACCCCGCCGAACCCAAGCTCGGCCAGATCGAGGCCGTCGACTAGGACGTCGATGACGCGAACTGGATTGTCCTCGCCAATCCAGTCTTCCACGCATTCAGGAAACAGCGTGCTCTGCCCACGATCCGCACCCTCAATGAAGCGCTTCATCCGAGCCCCCCGCAAATCGTGCGGGAATCATATCGCGCGAATCACATCAAGCGCAGCGTTTTCACACATGGGGTAATTCCGGGCCGGAGCCATACTGAGGCTCTCAGAATCAGCTCTCCAGGAATCGATGAGGCTCGGCTCTTGAGCCTTGCAACGACAGGAGAGCTGCAATGGAGCATTATGTCGGACTGGACGTATCGCTGAAGCTAACAGCGATCTGCATTGTTGATCGGACAGGAAAGATTCAGCGTGAAGGAATGGTTCATTCTGATCCAGAAGCGATCGCTGCATTCATCAAATCAAACGCGCCGCATGTCGCGCGGATCGGACTCGAAACGGGAGCAACGTCGACATGGCTGTGGACCGAGTTGAATAAGATGGGGCTGCCCGTCATCTGCATCGACGCCAGGCACGCCAAGGCGGCTTTGAAAATGCAAATCAACAAGAGTGACCGCAACGATGCCGTAGGCATCGCCCGCATCATACAATGTGGATGGTATAAGGAGGTGCGCGTCAAAGACCTCGACAGCCACGCGGTCAAGGCTCTTCTCGTCAGCCGAGCTCTGCTCGTTAAGATCAAGCGGGATCTCGAGAATCAGATTCGTGGACTCCTAAAGAACCTTGGGCTTGTTATTGGCCCAGCAAAGATGAACGCATTCGCATTGCGTGCTGCAGAGCTGATCGAAAATCGGCCGGAACTCGCCGTTGCGGTAACGCCGCTACTCACCGCCCGAGTGGCCATCGAGCAGCAGATTGCTCGACCGTAAGGTCATGAAGCTCGCACGCAGCAATGCTCAAGTGCGACAGTTCATGACAGCGCCTGGCATCGGTCCTGTCACCGCTCTTTGCTTTCTTGCAACGATCGATGACCCTACGCGCTTCAAAAGGTCAAGAAGCGTCGGAGCCTATGTCGGACTAACGACCCGACGCTACGCATCCGGTGAGATCGACTGGACGGGCCGAATCTCGAAGTGCGGCGACAAAATGTTGCGCGGCTATCTCTTTGAGGCAGCCAATGTCCTGCTCACACGCGTAGCAAAGTGGTCAGCGCTCAAAGCCTGGGGCATTCGGCTTGCAAAACGAAGCGGGCTACGCAAAGCCAAGGTTGCAGTTGCACGAAAGCTTGCGGTCATTCTGCATCGGATGTGGATCGATAGTACCGAATTTAGATGGTCAAAGGAGACCGCCATGCAAACAGCATAGCAAACTATCGAATTCCCGCCGACCACGGCGGGATCCAAGGTCCCTGCCGGGACGTTGGCGTTGGTGCGATCGCCCCTGGCTTTGCGATGCTCAAAAAGCAAGCGCGCTTCACACATTGATCCGCCAGCGTCATCCTACGCCATCATGCGGAGGGCATGCCCCTACCGCGGAGAGAACCATGATCCCGGCAAGGATGTGTTTGGAGAGTCTTGACCGCAGGCCCGGAATTAGAGAACAGCCAGGGTCAAAAACCGCCGTGAGCAGATGCAGCGAAGTGCATAAGCGGGCATTCGGTGCATTAGTGAGTGTCAATGAGGCTTAACGCCCGTCGCCATAATGGAATGGCAACCCACTTCAAGCCCAGTGCTCCTCTCATATGGTCGGAATGCTTTGACCAGCTCTTCCATGATCCGTTCGCGGACTTCCGGCTTCTGGAACTGGATAATTAAGGAAAGTCGAACGCTCGAGTACTTGAGCCATTCCGCAATGTCTTCGGCACGACGGGTGCGCCATGCCGAAGCGATCGGGATCCGTTGGATATCGGTGAACCCCGCATCCCGCATCAATGTTTCAATCTTTTCCGGTTCTGATAGTTCAAACATCGGGGGCGCCTTCGGCAAGTCGACGTTCATGTCCGCCAGCGTCGAAACCGTTTGGAGAATTACTTTGAACAGGTCGCCGCCGCGTTCCGGCCCATTCCAAAGGGTGACGGAATAGCGCCCGCTAGGCTTTAGCACACGATAAGCCTCACGCACGCCCTGTTCTGGATTGGGTAAGTGCAAGAGACCGAAGCAGCAAGCTACCGCGTCAAAGCTGACATCGTCATAGGGGAGCGCCTCCGCATCTGCTTCCATGAAACCTATTCCGGTGAAGCGAGCCCTGGCTTCGCCAATCATCGCCTCCGAAAAATCGACGGCATCCACCAACGCCCCACGCGCCGCCGCCTCACTCGCCAGATGGCCCGGCCCCGTGCAAATGTCCAGAAACCTCTTGCCTCTCAAATCACCGAACGATGCAAGGATTGGTTCGAAGCCTTGGCGCGTGATCGGTAGTGTGAGACGCTCGTATTGAGAAGCTTTGCTGTTCCAGCCCTCGTGCTCGTAGTCTTTGAATGACTTTGTCATGCGTACGCCTCCACTCGCTACATCCGCGCGATAATGCCCGCAGCCTTCTCGTCGACGGGGCGCGAACATTTCTATGAAGTCTCAATGCAAGTGCGGGACAGAGAAACGAGCGCTGCCCTCGTCAGCGAGGCAGAATAGCGGATTGGCGAGCATCAAGGCAGGGGTCGCTGCGCTGCGGGATTTAGGTCCGGCCTATGACGGCTTCGGGTCAATCGCGTCACTTTAGCCGTCGGCCCACTACTTCCGGTCTTCCCCTGGAAACGGACATTGTCAGGGTCGGTCGGCATGTCTCAAAGGTGCCAAAGCTGACTCAGGTGCCGATCGGTTCTCCGCTACGGCCAGCAGTGGTCGTCCAATTGCCAACGTATAGTGTGGCGGGATTACCCCTCGGCTGCGAATACGTAGCTGTTGCCATCCTTGGCCAGCGTGCCGACGTTCGGCATCAACCAGTGAGTACCCGAAATGGTGAGCTTGTCGGCGACCGCGCGATCGAAGATCTTCCTTCGCGTCTCGACAGCCATCTGCGGATCTTGGTCGATAGCAAGCTGCCACTCGGGATTTGTCGAAATGTGGGGCGCAAGATTGACCACGTCAGCGCTGATCAGAAACTGCTTGCTGCCGGAGGTGACCAGATGTGCGACCATTCCCGGGCTATGGCCGGGCGCCTGAACGGCGTGCACACCGGGCAGCAGTTCTGGTTCTCCCTCAAAGGGCCTGACGTTTTTCCAAGTCGCCACCGTAGCCTGAATGCGCTGGGCGAGGCCTTTGCGTGTCGGTCCAAGATCGATCGACTCGACTCCGGGGCGCGTCCACCATTTCAATTCCGCAGCGGGCACCACGATGTCGGCATCCGGGAAGATTTGCGCATTGCTCTCATTGTTCATCAGGCCATAAATGTGGTCGCCGTGGAGATGGGAGATGAGGATCGTTTTGACTGCCTTGGGGTCAAGGCCTGCCGCCGCCATGCTCTCGAATAGCCGGCCGTTCCCCTCGCCATAAATCGGATGACCGCCCGTGCCCGAGTCGATCAGGACCACTTGATCGCGCAGCTTGAGCGCCATGACGATAAACCGCAGGGGCGCCTGATTGTCGGGAAAACCGGCACCACGCAACGCAGTCTTGACCTGTTCGACGTTGACATTCCTGACCATGCCCTCCCGCAGCGGAACGTCACGCATGCCATCGATTAGCGAGAAGACTTCAATGTCGCCGACCTTGTATTTGCGGAAGGGTTGCGTGACGGCCTGTTGAGCGTGAGCCGCGTCGACAAATGTGATCGGCTTGTCGAGTCCAAACGCGGCGTAAGCACCGGCTGCGCCAAGTGTCAGGTCCCGACGCGAGATATCGGACATCGTTCGGCACTCCGCGCTGACTGAATGGTCGAGCATATCGATGGGGTGTGCACTGCACAAGGTCGGCTTCGGGTCTTGGCTGTGTGAAAACGCCAAGACACTTGAGTGCGATAGAAGAAGTTATTCGTCCAAGACCGTTCTAGCGCTCAAGCTCGCAAACGCATTCAACTTGGACGACGAACTGAAGAATGTAATTCTAGTCGTGTTTCGATCCTTCGCGTTTTTGCACAGCCAGGGTCAACTTCGGACTTGGGCACTGGCAGCCACGATGTCAGTTTTGCCCTCGAAAGGAGACATGGATTTGGGAACGCGGCCTGTAGCCACGGCTCGTACAGCGATAAGCACCGGCATGCGAAATCGACGGGTCCGTCGAACATAAACGCTGGTTTAAGCGTCGGCCACCTAGACCACGCATGAGTGAGGACCGACAGACTGACATTAGGCTTGAAGAGCTTAACCTCCGCAGGGTTGAACTCCCGGGCAAAGCGTCGTGTACTTTGAGCAACTCCGCGCGAAAGGCGTAGTAAGGGGGAGCTTTCGGGGAGCGGCAGCTTCTTCGTTTCTCCACGGATGCCAAAGATAGATCGGAGAAAGCGGTTTTTCGCTATCCGATCTCAATATCCATCATCGAAAGAAGCAATGTGGCGGCGAGGCTGCGGATATTCAACGCTCCGTCGTGAGAGCGTTGAGACTCAATCTCGAAGACTACTTGCGTCGGCGGCGCCTGAGGGCAGGCCGGCCGGAGTTGAGCTTGCTGAGCCGCTTGGCATTTGCCGCGACGCGCCTTCGATACATGCGAATTATTTCGTCCGATGATGCACCCTCCAACATGCGCGCGTTGGCCTTGAAGGCAACGTCTAACTTTTCGGCTACCATTAACCTGGCTTCGCGTCGGGCGCTTCTGTCCCCGCGCATCAATTTCATCAACCGCAAGCCGATCACTCGGTTGGCCTCGACACCCAACATTATCCACGGAGGGAACATCGTCTTCCGAACTACGCTGAGTGCTGACGACCTCTATTGCACGCTCTAAGCGGTGATCAGCCAAGGATTGAGAGCGCCGACAAGAGCATCTCACGCATGGTCGGCGGAATGCTTCAGCCCCCGACATCAAGTGCCATGCGCCGATTCTGTTCCCTGGTTACACTGCGGCGCGCCGGCGTCAGTGCAGCGGGCGCGGCGCGCCCTAGTGGCTGATGCTGGCAACGCGCTTCGGATGTTCATGTTGCAGCGAGAAGCGTGTGGCTTGCGCGACAGCCGCCTCTGTCATGTGCGTATATAATTTACCTGACGAAGCTGAGCACTGCATCGGGCGATCACCGTCACACCCATGCGGCCGCAACACGACTGAGTTTCAGCGACCCGTTGGTTCGGGATGGGCCGGAAGCCGCCTTGGATGCTTTCGCCTGGCTGCAGGACCGGCGCTTGGGCACGGATCTGGTTTCCGGGCCTAAATTAATCCACCGCGCCGCCGGATTTGAGCCGCATTGTGACCCAGGTCGCGGCCAAGGGTCGTTTGGGGGCGCAACACCGGGGTTTCCCATGTCCGGTCATTTGCGATTTTGCTTCCCGGCTTTTGTCCTGTTCGCAGGTCTCTCAACATCGCCTGCGTATTCGAATGCTTTTGCGGACTTCTTCAATTTCAATTCCGCTCCCCAGCAAGCCACAGCGCCCGCTGCCGCCAAAGAGGAGTGCTTGCCGCTGCCCGGCAAGTCGACCGCCGGCCTGCGCTGGGTATATCGTCTAGATGGCCACCGCAAATGCTGGTTCCAAGCCGCTGAGGAGATCGTGGTGAAAAAGCAGGTTCGATATCGCAGGGCGAAGCCTCCTGTCGCCGCTCCCGGCGAGACAGAGAGCACGCAACGCAAGCGCAAGGCCGTCGTGGATGCGCGTGCGGAGCTGCTGCGCTCCGCGCCGGCGGAAACATCTCTACCGATGCGAACCGCGCCCGAGTTCAAGGTGGTTGATGCTGCTCCGGTGCTAGCTACGGGGTCCGCAGCCTTCGTGCCACCGGCACCAATCGAAAAGCTAGCGATCGATCGGCTCACGCCTGACCACCGCACGAGACGCCAAGTCGACGTGGAGACACTTTTGGCGGCCACACCGGTGACTGGAGACGCTGTCGCCGCCTCCGTGTCTGCCGTGCCGGTCGCCTATCTCATCGCCGAGAAAGTTGATGACGAGCGGAGCTGGACGACAATTTGGCTTGGCGTGCTGCTGATGGCGCTCGGGCTCGTCTCCGTCTTAGGCTCGAGCCGGACCGTTCGGGGAAGCCTTGCTGGCGCGCGGTTGACGTTAGGGCGGAACTGGCGGTCCTTAGGGCGAGCACTGAATCAAAGGCGGAAAGTGCCTCGCGAGCAGTGTCTTCCGCTTCACACCTGAAGGCTGACACTACCACCCTCGGAGCCTAACCTGCGCAGGGTTAGGCCCGGCAAACATGATGCCGAGCGCCTTATCTATACCCTAGGCGATTTTTTTGGGGCCCAATTTCAGCGTGACGGTGAGCTCACGATCTACCCTCATAGACCCTATTGCTCCGGAAGGACCCGCCAAAAATCCACTGCCGCAGCCGAGACTGAAGATAGGGAAATATTTCTCTTAGACTTACTGGCTATTATCACCAGCCACTTTCTCTTATGAAGCATACAAGAGGAAGAAGAACTGTACCTATTATACTTCTTCTTCTTGTATACTCCTATATAAGAGTAGAGAGAGTGAGACCGTATCTAAACTTGGACAAGCTCTGGAAATTGCTCGCCCTTATCCGCAATCGGTTCCGTCCTTTGTCGATCTGATTAGGCTGCTGCCTCCGGGCTTACTGAATACCTCCTCGTTGCGATCAAGGGCGATTGGCTCTCCAGTGGTTCCAATGGAGCGTCGCTTCAGTCCATAGATCCTCCTTCACGGTTCGGGTCGCCATTGCTGCCACCAGTTCAATTTTCCAGAGTTTGAAGGCTTTCCAAATCTCGGCAGCGGACGCCGCCGCATCGCTTTGATCGACCGAGCGGCAATGCAGGACGAGCTTTTCTAGGGAATTGATGTCCCCCTGTTGTATCCAGTCGTCGCCCTTCTGTGCTCGAAGGGCTCGAACTACTGTCTCCGCTGCTTCAACCAATTCTACTTCATCGGCTAGAAAATCCCGGAATGTCCCCTGTGGTACCCAAAGGCGCATGAACCAATTGGGTAGGTCCATCTGCCGGCGCGTTCGGGAGCGTTCGCGCAAGTGGTCCTTCGGATCAGTGCCGAGAACTCTCGCCATTATCCGCGCGGTTTTCGGCTCAGTTGTACCCTCGGTGCGCGCGATCAAAGCAAATCGCCGTGTGGTGCCGAGGGCTTCAGCCAGCTCTTTGGTGAGGGCTGCATCGGCCTTTCGCTTGGCCTGCTGGGCGCGTCTTTGAGCCTCCAAGGCGCGTCGCTTTTCGAGAGGGCTGAGCCGGCGGCGGCCTTCTTCAACCGCTTTGTCAAATTCCTCTTGCACAAGGGACTTCATAGTCTTCAAGGGCCAATAAACGCCGCAGCGAACCGACCAATAGTTGTCGATCACCCAAAATATCTCCGATGCTTGGGCCAGCTGGTAGTCCCTAATGATCCATCGAATCAATTTTCGGACTTTGGCGACCGCTGCCGGACCATTTCCCTTGGTCTTTGGATACTTTTCGCCAATAAGCTCGCCCAAGCGAATTCGGTCATCCTCTGTCTGCAACCCTCGAAGTCGATCACTCGTCTCTGACATCGTCGTCACCTCCTATATTCCCTGGGCAAGACGGATCTTGCTTACGCTGATCCTGATCAGCCTCTTTGGAATGAGCGTGGTTCGCCTGTGCTTATGGTTCTCAGTGAAGATGACCACTCCGTTTGGAGCGAGATGAACAGTCGCTTTGCGTTTATGAGCAAGCTTCGCGACCTCTAAGAGACAAAGTTCATTCCGGGCGATCGCATCGAGCGCTTTGCGGGTGTTCAACCCATGCAACCGAGCGGCCATCTGCCCTAATTCCCATAGGCGTTTTTCAAGAAGGGCGGTGCGCGCGGTCTTTAGCGCCGGAACTAAAGCGGCGTAAGGAGGGTCGATATCCAAACTTAGAAAGGACTCGAATACAACGTCACTATCGCTCATAGCCCTTCTCCTTTGCTTGACGCTCGGGAATCATTTCTGGTTTCCTTTGGGAGGTTGGTCAGCCAGCCGATCACGTCGCTTCGGCGATATCGGATCCACTTGGCGTAACCGGACCAGGCTGGACCTTGATTGCGAGCACGCATGGCGCTCAGGTGCTCCGGGCTAATGCCGAGCATTGCAGCGCAGTCCTTGCTATTGATGAATGTGCTCGCATCACCAGCGACGTCAAGCTGTTGCAGAGTCTCGCGGACTGTCAGCTTGATGAGAACTTTGAAATCGGCCGGTGAGGCGGGGCTAGCCTCAGTGGGGTTGACGATCGACATGCGCAATTCCTTCGGTGTTACCGAATGAGAAGCGCTACGTTGTCTTCGACATGAGAGATGAGAAGCGAAGGCAGACGAGCGCTCCCATTCAGGATGGGTTGCATTCGTCGGATCGCTTAAATGGCCTTACCGCACCGGCTGTTCATCGGAGATCAGGTCTGCGACGTCACGGGGGTAAACGCTACCGATATTTCCAGTCGCGCAGCCATATTGCGCGACCGGTAGTGCATATATCTTGCTAGTTTTACGACAAAATTTGCAAGGCGATTGTCGCATTAAGCTTAAGGGTTAAGCTTTACACGTCTGCTACCTTATTGTTCTCGTATGCATCGAGCAGCGCATCGGCAACAGCTTTAGCTTTGAGGAAACGTTGATCCGGCCCGTCGATCGAGATCGTCCATTCGTGGAACAGTCCGAATATGTCAGTTGGGCAATCGTCTCCTGCCTCAATTGCGGTCCTAATCGCGTGGCGCAACACGGGTGCGGCTCCATCCCATTCTATGCCACGCTGCATTAGCCAATCCTTTGCGCGAACGCGTGCTTTTTTTGGCGGAACGCCGTCAATGTGAATGAACATCCTGACTACGCGGCCGTCGTCCGAGAAAAAGGCGGGTTCATCGAAACCCGTGTCAACGCTTGCCAATAGCTCGGCAAACGCGCGGCATACTTTGCGTCGCTCCCGCTCGAGCGCAAGCCGCTGTTGGTCGTGGAGGTTATCTTGGAGCTGTTGGTCGATCGCATCGATTTGGTGCAGGTATTCTCCCGATCGAGCTTGCCAGTGTCGCTCAGTTTTCACGTGACACCTCGATTGCGGTCGCAATGGGCAATCCTATACCCGTGGCGATAAATTGAGAGATCTGTTCCTGGGCCTGCAGCAACGAAGCGAACAGGGCCGGAACATTTGCGTAAGAGTCAGTAACGTCAGCATCGATCGCATGGTTCATCAGGATTTTGAGGCGAAGTCGATCGACCCCGGTTGCGGCTGCCAGGGTGCGAAACGAATGCCGAAGCGCGTGCCCTGTGTGAGAAAGTTTCTGCCGGCCCTCTTCCTTGACCTCAGCGACATGGCTGCCGGATGCTGGGAAGATCCAGGTTTTGCTTTCTTCGGGATAGTAGATCCGGCCGGCCTCCCTGACGCGCTCGAGGCATTCGAGCTGCGCGGTCGAAAGCGGCAGCTCGAATGCGCGGTCTTCGCCGCCCTTTGGAGAGGGTAGGCGCAGCGATGGACGGGCAGGGTCGAAATTGGCCCACCTGGCCGTGAGGACGTCGGTACGGCGCAGGCCGGTCAGCAACATGAACAAGTGCAGTTCGCGGCGGATCGGATTTGGGAGTGCCTGGAGCTCCGCCCACCAGCCCGGTAGCTCCGCAACACCCATGCCGGTGTTACGGGCCTTTTCCTTGTGGAACAGCTTTCCCGATCGAAACGGGTTGCGCTCGGGAAGCCCGGGCGTCTCCAATTCGTCTTTGGCGTAATTCCAGACGGCCCGAGCGAACCGCATGGTGCCGTTGGCGGCATATTTGCCGCTGGCGTACTTTTGGCCGGCCCGCGCCTGACGGGCGCGCTCCGTGACGGCTGCATGCTCTTGGATAACGTCCTCGCGCTTGATGCTGGCAAGCGGCCGATCATGCCAAGCCTTCAGGTGCCGATCGAACTTGTCCTGGTAGTCGGCAATGGTGCGGATGCTCTTGCTCTCTTTGGTGATGGCGGCTTTGTAGGCCTCCCAGGCGGCCTTGAAGGTGAGGGCAGGGGCGAGTTCAGCAGCAACGGCAAAGCCGCGTGGGATGGCCTCTCCGCGGGCGCGCAGGGCCACGATTTCGAGGGCCTTTGCCCTGGCTTGGTCGGCGCTGGCGTGGGGGTGTTCTCCAAGCCACTCGACCTTCGTTGAGCCACGCACACCTTCTGAGCGGGGTGTCTCATACTGGAAGCGGAAGGTCTTGGTTGACTTGCCGACCCAGAGGTGAAAGCCGGGAATCTTGCTGTCCCGGACGATCTTTGCCTTGCCCGAGGAATAGGGTAGGCCTTTGACGGCTTTGTCGGTCAACAATAAGCGGGGAGCTTGGGTCGTCGGCATAAATCCTCCTGCACGGGTTTTGCACGTATGCGGAGGCCAACTACCGCGCGCTTTGATCTGGAGGTCTAAGCCGGCTTTGACTAAGCGCCGTTAATTTACGCCGTCAAATCTTAGACTTACCCCCCATCCGACGATTCTTGCTTAACCACCCTTAACCGTGATTTGGCGCATGGCCAAAACTACGAATCTGGGGGTCAGGAGTTCGAATCTCTTCGGGCGCGCCATCTATCTTCTTCACATGTCGCCGATTTTCAGAACGGCCTAAAATGCGCCCAGACTAAAATTTGCGTTTAGTCTGGGGTTTAGTCTGGGGAAATTTTTTGCCGTCGAGCTCCGCCCGCTGCCTCTCCGTTCTGGATTGGAAGCGCGACCGCTCCCAATCCGCCTTTGTCTGCTTGGAGAGCTCAAACCGGGACGGCGTCAGGGCGTCAAGGCCGAAGCCGCGAAGCGGGGGTGCGATAGCGCCAGCCTTTACGGCCTGACGCCGGTCCGGTTCACTGTCGTCGGCAGCAATCCACCTGAGGCCTCATCAGACCGCATCGAACTCGCGTTTCGGGCGCCATGCGACGGGATCGGCGATCCAGCGGTTGATGTCAGACTCATGCCAGCCGCTCCCGTTAATGCTGATCTTGATCTGCGGCGGGAACGTGCCCTCGGCGATCTTGCGGTAGATGGTGGACCGGGACAGCCCGGTCCGGGAAAGCACGGTTCTCAAGCGGATGATACGGTCTGGTTCGCGCATAACCGCGCTGCCTCCTGCTGACTGTCTCTGAGAGCTTCTGAGACCAGACAGGACAAGCAGTTGCAGCGAGCAAGAGGATTTTTCGACTCATCGTAGCGTGGCGTAGAGACGGCGGCAAATGGATGAATCAAATTCCGATGCCCCGGCCTCTGCCAATGTCGATGCCGTGAGTGAAGGCCAATTCCTGGCCGAGCCGGCGGCCTGATTCAAATGCGATGCCGAGTTCCTGCTTGCGGTTGGCGAGGATGGATTCCAGTTGCGGATCGCGTTCAAGACTTTTTGCCATGTCGCCCATCGCCGAGCGCGTCGCCTTGTAGCCGGCGATGTCGCCGCCCTGATACTGGCGCTGGCTGGTGTGGTCGAGCTTCTGCCAGCGTTCCACGAAACGGTCGGCGCGGCGGCTCGGATTGGTGCGCAGTTCGGTTTCAAGCTGGAGCGCGCGGACGGCGCGGGCAGAGTTGCCCGAAGCAGCTTCAAGGGCGAGTTCCGGGTTTTTCTTGTAGGCAGCTTCGGCGTCGTGCGAGCCGTAGGGCCGCACCTCCTCGAAGACCTTGCGGGCCTCCTGCAATTCCTTCACCTGCTCCGGGCCGGCCTTGCCGCCCTGGTCCTGCATATCGAAGATCGCATTCACGGCTCGGGCATGACGGGTGAGAGCCTTCGTGCGGGCCTTACGCAGCGCCCCTTCCGGATCTTCCACCACCTTCCTTTTCGGCGCTTCCCGTTGCGGCCTCCGCGCGCTGCCCGTGCCTGGCACAGCTTCGGCAGACGGGCGTAGGCCATCGAATATGTTGCGCACCCTCTCGGGCACGACCTTGCGCACAATCTCCGCCACACGCTCGCGGAAGGTGATCCCACGCCGCTCGGCATAGTTTTGGGCCGGATCGGCACGTTCGTAATCCGAAGCCATGTCTTTGGCCCGGTCGCGCGACAGGGTGCGGACAAGCTGGTCCTGACCGGCAAAATCGTCACGGCCATAATGCAGGTCCACGCCGTCGCGGTGCCGCGACAAGGCGACATAGCCGCCATGGACGTCCATGCCTGGCGTCGCCAGCACATGGGCACGATCCACCGTCATGCCTTGAGCCTTGTGGATGGTCGCGGCATAGCCATGGTCGATCCGGTTATAATCCTTGATGTCAAAGCGAACGGATCGGCCATCGTCGGTCTGCACAGCCATGGATTGCGCGCTGACCTGTTCGATCGTTCCAAGCGTGCCGTTCTTTACGCCGAGCCCGCGTTCGTTTTGCAGGAACATGATGCGGTCTCCGCTGGCGAAGTGGCGATCGCCGCGCTCGATCGTCAGGTGTACCTCATCGCCCAGATCACCTGCCGCCCGCATCCGCCCGCGCGCCGCCTCGTTCAGCGCGCGCACCTCGTCGTTGGTGTGGGTGAGGATGATCCGGCTGCGCCCCGGCGTTGCCTTCCGGTCACGGTCCCAGCGCTCGATCAGATCGTCCCGCGCCAGCTCGCGTGTTTGCGCCTCATGCACCATGCCGCGGGAGCGGTAGGCTTCAAGCGCATCACCGGTCCTGCCGGCCGCCAGATCGCGCGTGGCGTCCCGCTGCCAGTCCTCCCGCTGGCGGCGCACCTCGCCGATTTCCGCGCCGCCATGACGCCCGTGGACCGACCGGAAAGCCGCGCCTGCTTCTATTGCTTGCAACTGTTTGATATCGCCGACCTTGGCTCCGGCCTCGGCAGCATGGGACAGTACGCGTTCCAACTGCCGTGTACCGACCATGCCGGCCTCGTCGATCACCAGCACATCGCGGGCGGTGAGCAGGTCGCGGCCCTGGTGCCAGCCATGCTCCATGCTGGCGATGGTGCGCGACGCAATGCCCGATCCGCTTTCGAGGTTTTCCGCCGCGATGCCGGAAAGTGCTGCGCCCCGGACCTCGTAGCCCGCCGCTCCCCAGACCTCCCGCGCCACGCCCAGCATCGCGCTCTTGCCCGTTCCGGCATGGCCGACCACGATCCCAAGATCGCGCCCATCCGTTATATGCGCCAGCGCGTCGGCCTGCTCGCCCGACAGGACAAGGCCGCGCTGTTCGGCGCTCGCAAAAGCGGCCTCGCGGTCCGCCCCACGCACCTGATGGCGCTCGCGCTCGGCCATCAGTTCGGCGGCGCGGTGCAGGCGCTGTTCGGCCTCGATCATGGCGCGGGTGGTAAACCGATCTTCGCCGCGAGCGTCCCTGCCGAGTTCGACCAGATCGGGTGCGCTACGCATCGCGCCCATTACCTTGTTGAACTGGTCGATCCCGTCGCTGTGCCGATGCGTGAACTTCGCCATGTCGCGGCGCGTGAAGGTTGATTGCTGATGCGTGATCGCGTCCAGCCCAAGGGAAGGATCGGCGATGATCCGCGCGCCATTGCCACGCGCGATTTCCCGGTGCATCTCGGCGCGATCGGCCTCGTTGCTTTCACCCTCGATGCCCCGATCCTCAATACGTCTGGCGGGCGCTCCGATCTGGCTTTGCGGCTCCAGTGCGATGCCCTGCGCTTCGAGACTCCGATGGTCGATGCGCGCGTCGATGTCGAGTTCGGCCAAGCGCTCATTGGCGATCTCCGCCCAGCGTTCGCGCCAGCGCTCGACCATCTCCGTGCGGTTCCAGTCCCGCACCTTCTGGCCAAAACCGTTCTCGTCTACCGCGCGCATGGTCAGCATGACATGGGCATGAGGTTTGGGCATGCCGTCCTCGGCCATGTCCCAATGCACATTGAGATCGGCGATCATGCCCCGGTCCACAAACTCAGCCTGCACGAAGTCGCGGGCCAGCTCGATCCCCTGAGCCTGGGTCATCTCGCGGGGAAGCGCGAATTCCACCTCGCGGGCAAGCTGCGCGTCCTTGCGGATCTCGAAGGCTTCAACATCGTTCCAAAGCCGTTCGCGGTCACTCCATGCTTCCGGCGCGTTCGCTGGCAGCATGATCTCGGAATGGACGACACCGCGCTTGGCGGTAAAGTCGTGGCTGCGGTCGAGGCGCCCGTCACGCAGACGCAAGCCCGAGCGGTAGGCGGCGGATGCCACCGCGCTTGCGCCGGAGTTGCGGCCAATGACCTTGACGTGAAGATGATAGATCGCCATCGCGACCGGATCATTGACACGGCAAAGCGCACGTCGGAACGACGTATAAGCGCGCCCTCCTTCGAAAAATTCTCGGGCGGGATTACCCCGTCTCAGGCTGTCCCGCCAGCCTTACAGCATTCTGCGGGCTGCTCAACTATCATTGCTCCATCGACAGCTTACACAGCTTACGGAGGGTATGATGCGCAAGCCACGGGACTTTGACGCTGAACTGAAAACGCTCGAAGACAAGGCGCGCGGGCTAAAAACCCGCAAGGTGCGGCAGCTCGGCGAATTGGTAATCGTCACCGGGGCTGACGCATTTACCGCCAATGAACTGGCGGGTGCCCTGATCGTGCTGGTGGAGACAAAAGAGGCCGGAAAGAGGGAGGCATGGGCCAGGCGCGGGGCCGCGTTCTTTCAGGGACGGTCGCGGCGAAATGCACCGACAACTGACCGCGACACGGACGGCGCTCCGGCGCAACCGGGCGGCGCGCAACCGGTGTCAGGCCGCAAGGGCACGACATGACGTGCGCACATGGCAGGTCGAGCGCCGCAAGCGGACGCGGCACCTCATCGAACTCGGCGGCCTCGTCGTGAAAGCCGGACTCATCAACCTGATCGGCGATGATCGCGCCACCATGCTCGGCGCGCTGCTCTGGATCGCCGACAAGCTCCAAAGCGATCAAGGCGAACGGGCGCGAGCGCTGTGGTCAGCAAAGGGGAAGCAAGCGTTCGAGGCGGACCCAACGGCACACAAGGGGATAGATCGACCCGATCCAGCAGCTCGTCGTTGAACCACGACATGGTATGTCAACTATGCGAAGAGCTATGGTTGCAAGCGGGCTTTGAAGAGGCGCCCAACATTGCTTCTGCAGCGCCGCCACAAGTGCGCAGCGTCGCCGCGTCAACCGCGCCTGCGATCCGCATCCGAGCCTCGGTCGCGAACTCAATCTCGATCGCACCGCTGGTTCCGGAGGGCGCCGTCAAGGGTTGTCGGTCCGGCGCAATGGAGACTGCCGCAAAACGGACCCCGTCATCCTGCCTGCCGTTGCACTGGCTCAGACCCGCAAGCGAGGACGCCCGCGCGCCTGTCGCCGCCAGACCGTAAGCAAACTGCGGTGAACGTCATGTCGTTGGGCAACCTCGACAACACTGGTCCCAGGCGCCAGACTCTTCCACGATCCGATGTGAATCGGCGCCCAACATTGATCCTGCACTTGCAAGATCGATCAATCACTTAGGACGCCGATCGGCGTTCGGACCCCACGCGGAATGACAGATCGCTTGCTGGCTTGGCGCTGCGCCGGTGTCGCGGGCTCGTCTGCATCCGCCACAAGCCTCTCAATCCTAGGACATCGTCCGGACAATCGAGCGAGCCGTCGGCGAGAATGTCGCATTCGATGCCCCTCAGGATCCGAAATCTTTTCCGAACGACTTGTTGAACCTGTCGCCTTCCGTTGCTGCTTTTTCGATCTTCTTCAGGCACAGGCCGCCGGCGACGCACGAGCACGTGCAGGACGAGATCAACTCCTCCGTGCCGGCGTCGGGCTGCGTCCGACCTGCTGAGCTTCAGACTCGCTTTTCGGTGCTAAGCCAACGCTTAGTGAACAGTCTCTTCGTCCAGTCGATTTCCAGTCCACGATGATAAGAATCTACTGGCAGTGATCCCCTCGCTCCCACACTCGAATTCGAAAAGGGATGTCCGTCGTGAGAACCGTCGCAGACCAGTTTGCCGCGATCAATCTCGTCTCTACCCCAGCCGTCCGGACAGAAAGCCCCGATGTCAAGACGGCACTGAATGACTTCGTCGAGATCCGGCATGCCAACGTAGTGTTGGCCATGCGGGATCGCGACAAGTTGGTCGATGCTGCGGAGTATCTCTGCAACATCGGTTGGACAGTCAATCCATCCAGAGTGCATCGGATGAAGATTTATCTGATCATTTCAGCGGCTACTTTGCCGCTCGAAACCGAGCGTTGCTGGCTACTGGGGCTGCTCGCGAAAGAGCTTGTAACAAACGCGGTGCGTCACGCTTGCTTCTTCGGCACTCGAGAGGGCAAGATAAGTATTGAGTTGACGTGGGAAGGCAGCTTAATTCATTGCGCGGTTTCGGACAACGGGTTGGGAATGGCGAGAGCGAGCCCGGTGCGCGACTTTAGGATCGCGCACAATCTTGCTAGGAGCCTGGGTGGTCGGATTGGTCACTGGTTTGATGATGAAGGTACATCCTTTGTCGTGACCTTTCCATTCACGGAACGCGAGTTGCAGGAGATCAGGACACCCGGCTCTCGCTACGCCAGCGAGTCGCATTGAACCAGCACGCGGTGATTGGCTAGGCGAACGAGACCGGCAAGTCGCGCGGCAAGAGCGACGGCAGTCGGAGAGGTCGCGCACACGCAATAAGATTGAGCGGCGTTCTCGCAGGATCGGCTCCACCGCTCTCGCGAAATAGTTCGCTTAGTTTCTGTCTGTCTTAGTGGGACCATGTAAATGCTCGCCGACCGCTACCGCCTCTGCATCTCGCCCAAGCATGGCCCCCGACATCTAACGCAATTCGGTCTCTTGCTCTTGCCGGCGCCTAGCTGCTTCAGCGCAGACAATCGCTTACTGAACTCTTGTGAGATCAGCTACGCTCTTTTCGATCTTCTTGGCCAGATCCAAAAGCGGAGGGACGTAAGATGCTATGGCCTTCGTTTTCGGCATTGCCGAAAGGAAGTAACTCACTCCGAGGGTGGCAAGAACCTTGCGTCCGTGGCGTATGGGAACACTGAAGGTGTTCGCTGACTTCGGCGGGACATCAGGCGATCGTTCCGCGAAGCCGTTGCGCCGCACGCGCGCAATGATTTCGCGAACCTCCTCCGGGTCGCGTGCGGCCCGATCCTCGGGATGAGCCGAGCGAGCGAGGACACCAAGAATGTAATTACGCTCCGCTGCGGGACAGAACGCGATATAGGAGCGGCCCATCGCACGCGTCAGAAGCGGCAGCCTCATGTTAACGGTCGCGTGAAATGGTGACATCGGACTTTCCCGCGTTGTCGAGAATCGGACAACCATGGCGTCCTGATCGAACACGGCAACGCCGATCGGAAGCTTGTGCCGGCGGGTGAATTCGATCGCCCAAGAACGGGCCGCCTCGACCACAAGCGGATCACCATGGAAGCCTGAGCTTAGCGTGCGAACCCCTGAGGTCACCTGGTATCCGCCCTGTCGTGGATCGTTCGCCACGTAGCCGAGCAGCCGAAGAGTCTCCAGCAGGCGTACGATGGTCGATTTCGGAAGCGCGGTTGCCTCGTGCAGATGTTGAACACTGTTGATGCGCTGGCGGTTCAGCTCTTCCAAAAGCGCGAAGGCGCGTCGAACCGCCTCGACGGGAGATCCGGAAGTCATGTGGGCCTCCTCAATAATGCTCTTTAGCCCTTAAGCCGCGCTTCTCCCTCGTTCCATACAGCGGAATGATGCGTCAAGCCACTGGCTGCCGGTCTACTTTTGGGGATCAATGGCTGCAGATCACCTCGGCGCGTCGCTTCTAGGCTGGATCGGTTCACCAACAGGGTAAGTCGCGCCGACGATCCAACCAAGAGCTTACTGTTGTCGCTTCCGGCCGTTGGCTCTGGTCGAGGTGCCGCCAGTCCAAAGCTACATCAAACGATATGGTCAGGAGGAGTTGCAGTGACGATTTCAGCGATCCATCGAGTGTCCCTTGCAACGCACGATCTGGCGGAGGCACAGAAATTTTTTGAATCCTATATCGGACTAGGCCGAGCCGTTAAAGTCGCCGATCAGACGATCGCTTTCGGCAGCGGCAGTCGAGGCTTGCGAATTAGAAAGCCGCCGAGGCTGCTCAACCGAACTGCGTCGGAATTGCACGGATCGGCAGGCACTCGCCATGTCGCTTTCGACACTGACGACTTGAATGGAATCGCGAGCAGATTGGACCGAGCGGCGATACCTTACGTGCACGCCTTGCCTGGCGACTTTGACGCATCCGCCATTTACACGATCGACCCGGCGATGAATGTCGTGGCCTTCTGTCAGAGATCGACGGGTGGGCTAACAGACCAAGCCATTCAGTCTTTGGTGCACGACTGGGGCTGGGGGATCCATCATGTCAATCTAGAGGCCTGCGACGTGCGAGAAGCAGCCGCATTCTATGTCGAAATCGCCGGTATGACCGAAGGCCGCTGGCAAGCTCCAGCTGCTGCTGGTGACGTCGTCGTAGATCCGTCAATGGTTTCGCTTTTGTCCCTTGGCGACTTCAACCGCGGCATACACATCGTTCGCGCCGACCCACGCTTCCCCACCCGGTACAGCCTCGAGCACAACCCGACAGTCGGCGGACACCCGGCATTCTCGGTGCGCGATGTGCATGCCGTAAAGGCCCGCCTGGAACGGGACGGCGTGCTCATATCTGACGCCAAAGTGTATGCGATGGACAGGATGTATCAGATCTATCTCCAGGATCCCTCCGCGAACATGCTCGAGGTGAACCAGTTCATCTGAAGCAGGCAGTCATAACAACGCATCGGGAGGTAAGAAATGAAAAGCCAGTCATTCAGATTCAGTTTGTGCACCGCGTCAGCTATCGCACTTGTCGCTATCTCAGGCCAGGCTGCGGCACAAACGCCGCGCGCCAACGGCGAGACGGTCGGCATCCAGAACTACGCCAGCACGACCGGCAACATGCATGCGATCATCGCCAAGGAGAAAGGCTTCTGCGAGAAGTACAATTTCAAGTGCGAGATCAAGATACTCAATTCGACCTCGCTCGGCCTGCAGGCGCTGGTCGGCAAGAGCATCGACTTCACTCATAGCGGCGCGGATCTCGTCGGCGCAGCGGTGGTCGCGGGCGCTGAGGTCGTCATTGTCGGCACCGCCATGCCGGCGAACGTGCTGTCGATCAGCGTGCGCAAAGACGTGCCGATGCCCAGCCGCGACAAGAGCTATCCGGAGATCATGAACGACTTCAGGGGCAAGCGGATCGGCGTCGCCGCGCGTGGCAGCTCGAACGAGAAGTATTTCAACGCCATGCTCAAGGACGCCGGCTTGAATCCGGAAGATGTGACGTATGTTGCAGTGGGCGCACCGAACACCACCTACACCGCGCTCGTCATCGGCAAGCAGATCGATGCGGCGATCATGTACCAGCCGCTGACACAGGTGTGTCAATTCAACAAGACCTGCGAGACGGTGATCGACATGACAATCGGCGAAGGTCCGAAGTCGGTGAAAGCGACGATCGGCGCCAACATCGTCTTCGCTGCGCGCAAGGAAATGGTGGAGAGTAACCCGAAGCTGATGGAAGCGTTCAGCGCGGCGATGACGGACGCGGCCGCCTGGTTCAACGATCCGAAGAATTTCGACGAGCTCGTCAAGATCTACACGCCGATCATTTCCTTCGGCGACATGACGGGCGCCGACGAGATACGCAGGAACTGGATCAAGAGCGTGATCCCTGCCTACAGCAAGGACCTGAAGGTCAAGGTCTCGGCGCTGCAGGAGATCATGGACTTCAGCCTCGAGAACAAGATCATCGACGCGAAGGTCGATGCCAAGCGGGTGCTCTGGGACAAGGCGCCACAGACGCCTTGATGCGGGCTTGAGCGAAAGAGAAAACAATGAATATGGCCATGAACCCAACTCAGATGAAAGCCAGCGCCGGTACCGTAGCAAAGCCTGCGCCAGGCTCGATCATCTTCGACAAGGTGTCGGTGGCGTTCGAAGCCGCCAAGCTGACAGCGGTGTCGGAATTCTCCCTGAACATCGCGCCTAGCGAATTCGTCTCCATCGTCGGCCCCTCGGGCTGCGGCAAGACCACGCTGTTGAACTTCGCGGCTGGCCTCTTGCCGTCGGGCGCGGGCCGCGGCACGCTGCTCGTGAACGGCAAGCCGCCGGTCACCGGCAGCCATGATCTCGCCTACATGTTGGCGCGTGACGCGCTCGCGCCATGGCGCACGGCGCTCGGCAATGCCGAACTCGGCGCCGAGGTGCGCGGTGTGCCGGCCGAGAAGCGCCGCGCCCGAGCGGTCGACCTGCTGGAAAAGGTCGGCCTGAAGGGTTTCGAGAACGCCTATCCCAAAGCGCTGTCGCAGGGCATGCGCCAGCGCGTGGCGCTCGCGCGCACCTTCTCGCTGGACTCGCCGATCCTGTTGATGGACGAGCCATTCGGCGCGCTCGATGCGCAGACGAAATTGCAGCTGGAAGACGTGCTGCTGTCGCTATGGCAGCGCGAGCAGCGCACCGTGCTGTTCATCACCCACGACCTGTCAGAAGCCGTGTCGATGTCGGACCGCGTCCTCGTCATGAGCTCGCGGCCGGGGCGCATCATTGCCGACGTTCCGATCACGCTCGGCCGGCCGCGCTCGGTGCGCGCGCTGCAGAAGGAGCCACACTATCACGAGCTTTACGCCCAGGTGTGGAGCAAGCTGGAAGAGGGATTGAGCCAATGACCGACGAACGCGTGTGGGGATCTGGAAGGATCTGGGCGGCAAGGCTGGTTTTGCTTGCCGTGTTCTTCGTCTTGTGGGAGTGGGCGGCCACCTCGAAACTGATCGACCCGATCCTGATCGGCAAGCCGACCGGCATCGTGCAGTATCTTTGGCATGAGGTATTCGTCACCCAGAGCCTGTTGAACGACTTCTACTGGTCGATGGGCGGCACCATGATCGCCTTCGTGCTCGGCAGTGTCGCAGGCGTGCTAGTCGGCATGCTGTTCGTCACGAGCCCAACGACGGAAGCGGTGCTCAACCCGATCTTCACGGCGCTGAACGCAATGCCGCGCATCGCGCTGGCCCCGCTGTTCATCATCTGGTTCGGTCTGGGCCTTGGCTCGAAGGTCGCCGTCGGTTTCAGCCTCACCTTCTTCATCGTGCTGAGCAGCACCGTGGCCGGCGGGCGCGGCGTCAATCCCGATCACATCACGCTCGCCCGCACGCTCGGCGCCAGCGGAAGCCAGATTTTCCGCAAGTTCGTGCTGCCAAGCGCCGTGCCGGTGATCTTCAACGGCCTGCGGCTTGGTCTCGTCTTCGCCCTGCTCGGCGTGATCGGCGCGGAGATCTTCGCGTCCGAACACGGCCTCGGCCAGACGCTGTCGGTGCTCGCCGCAAGCTTCAAGACCAACGGGGTGTTCGGCATCATCTTCCTGTTGTCGATGATCGGCGTCGGCATCAGCTCGGGGATGAACTCGCTCGAGAACCGCCTGCTCAGGTGGCGATAAGACGATGATGGTCATCCCCCGCGAACTCGACCCCGAACAGCACGCACGGCACCAGTTACCGCGGGCTTTGGCCTCGCTGAGCTTGCAGGCGACGAGGTCCGCCGGCGCGTACGTAATGAAGCCGAGGCCGGTGAGTGCCACCTATGACGACAAGCCGAAGGTCTAGTTCTGCGCCGACAAGAACCGCAAGCGTGTCCGGATTTGCGGTTGAAGGGGAGCACGAGGAGGCACGCGCCTCAATCTATATCCTGTGTTGGAGGGAGACATGAAACCGCTAGAGGGTACCCACGTGCTTGATTTCACACAGGTCCTCGCAGGTCCTCTGTGCACCCAGTATCTTGGAGATCTCGGCGCCGAGATCATAAAAGTCGAGCCCGTCGGCAAGGGCGACGACACAAGACAGTGGCCGCCTTTCCGGGAAGGGTTCGGAGCGGTTTTCCTGAACGTGAACCGGAACAAGCGGAGTCTAGCCCTCGATCTGAAAAATCCCGAGAGCCGACCGATCGTCAGGTCGCTCGTGGAGAAAACTGACGTCGTGATCGAGAGCTTCGCTGGCGGCGTGACCGAGCGGCTCGGAATCGACTACGAAACGCTTCGATCAATCAATCCGAGGATCATCTATTGCAGCGTTTCAGGCTACGGCCGATCCGGCCCAATGAAGGACGCGCGCGGATACGACCTGATCCTGCAGGCCTACAGCGGCATTCTCAGCATGACCGGTCATCCCGGATCCGGGCCGACCCGAGTGCCGTTGTCGCCGATCGACCAAGGCACGGGCATGCATGCTCTATCCGGCATCCTTGCCGCCCTGATCAACCGCAGCAAGACCGGGAAAGGCTGCTTCCTGGAGGTGTCGTTGTTCGAGACCGCTGTCGGCTTTCTCGGATTTAATCTGGAGAGTTACTGGGCACGGGGCCAATTGCCGGCGAAATCCGGGTCTGGTCACGAGTCGCTCTGCCCCTATCAGGTCTTCGAGGCGTCGGACGATCTCTTACTCTTGGGGATCGCGAACAACAATCACTGGGAGCGCTTCTGCAAGCTCGTGGGACGCGAGGATCTTCTCGCGGACTCCCGCTTTGCGACCAACGCTGATCGCGTCGCTCATTTCGAAGTCACGATCGAAATCGTTCAGGACATCATGGCGACGCGCACGCGGTCCGAGTGGCTTGTGCTGCTGCAGAAGATCGGCGTTCCGTGCTCGCCGGTGAACACCATAGCCGACGTCATGAATGAGCCCCAGACCAAGGCGCGCGGTATCATCGTGGACTACGATCATCCGCAGCTGGGCTGTCACAAGGCTATCGCGCACCCGGTCCAGTTCGAGAACGTAACGCGCAAAGTCAGGCTGCCGCCGCCGCGGCTGGGACAGCATACTGCCGAAATCCTCCGCGAAGCAGGCCTGAGCGAGGCCGATATCGGCCGGCTCCGTGAAACCAGGACCATCGAGACAGCGGAAACGTAGGAGATAACAGAGCAGCGGGAGTGCCTTTTCGGGCACGGGCGCTGCCCGAGGAATTCGAGTAGCTCCGTGACGAGAGCGCCGGAAAGCGAGAGGACGAATCATGTCTATTGATCTTGAAGTCGATAAGGACGGCGTCGCCACCGTCACCATCAACCGCGCTGAGGTGCATAACGCCCTCGACGCCGAGCACTACGCGGCGATCTCGAAGGCGTGGCAGATCGTGCGCGACGATCCGCAGATCCGCTGCGCGATTCTCACCGGGGCCGGGGACAAGGCCTTCAGCGCCGGCGCCGATATCAAGAACTTCCTGACGATGACACAGAACTGGTCCGACGTGTGGTTGACGCAGAAGGATCAGTTGCTCAATCGCGGGCTGGAAGTTTGGAAACCGATCATCGCCGCGGTGAACGGCTTCTGCCTGGGCGGCGGCATGACCATGCTGTTTGCGACCGACATGCGCGTCGCCTCGGAGCACGCGACGTTCAGCTTGTCGGAGGTCAAGCGGGGCATCATCGCGGGCAATGGCGGCACGCAACGCACGCTGCAGCAGTTGCCCTGGTGCATCGGCATGGAGATGCTGCTGACCGGTGATCCGATCGACGCCAGAACCGCCGAACGCTGGGGCTTGATCAACAAGGTCGTGCCGCACAGCGAACTGATGAAATCGGCGCGCGAATATGCGGCGCGCGTCGCCGCCAACGCGCCGCTCGCGGTGCAGGCCGCGAAGGAACTCGCGATCCGCTCGCGCGACACCGACATTAACACGGGACTGCGCATCGAGCAGTTGATCAATCGGCTGCTGCGCGAGACCGAGGATGCGACGGAGGGCCCGAAGGCTTTTCGCGAAAAACGCAAACCCAATTTCATGGGGAACTAAAATGGGAGAAAATCTTAGCGGCAAAGCGGTGATTGCCGGCATCGGTGCAACCAGATTCGGCGCGCTGCCAGGCCGCACGACGATCTCGATGAATGTCGAGGCAATCCGCAAGGCACTGAACGACGCCGGCATCGAGAAGGACGTGGTCGACGCACTTTACGTGAAGTGTCCGACCTCGAGATTCGAAATGATGTACGGGCAGAAGATTGCCGAAGCGATCGGCCTCCAACCGAGGATCGGCGGCGTATGGGATTCGGGCGGCTCGTCCAATGTCATCATGATCTCGCAGGCGATCATGGCGATCGAAGCCGGCCAGTGCGAGATTGCCGTGGTCACCTTTGCCGACAATCCGAAGACCGGATCCGCGGCAAGCTACAGTCAACCGCGCGGCGACGACGCGCTCTACGGCTGGTTCGCGGTGCTGTCTTCCTACGCGATGATCGCTCGCCGCCACATGGGCGAGCTCGGCACGCCGCGCGAGGCGTTGGGAGCAGTGGCTGTGGCCGCTCGGCGCCATGGAGCGCAGAATCCGAATGCGCAGTTGCGCAAGCCGCTCGCGCTCGACGAGTACATGGACATGCCGCCGATGGTCGCGCCGTTCTGCCGCGACGATTGCACACTCGTCTCGGACGGCGCAGCCGCCGTCGTGGTGATGAGTACGGAACGGGCCAGGAAGATGGGCGTGCCGAAACCGGTGCCCGTCCTGGGCTTCGGATTTGGACAGACGTCGTGGGACGTGACGCAGCGGCCCGACATGACTTCGACGCAGGCGAAAGTCGCCGGCGAAACCGCGCTCAAGATGGCAGGCCTGAAGCCCAAAGACATGGACGTCGCACAAATCTATGACTGTTTCACCATCACGGCATTGATGACGCTAGAAGACTACGGCTTCGCCAAGAAAGGGCAGATCGCCGACTTCGTGAAGGGTGGCAACATCGAGATCGGCGGCGAGCTGCCGATGAACACGTCTGGCGGACTCCTGTCGGAAACAGGCATGCCCGGCATGCAGCTGATCCACGAGGGCGTCCGGCAGATGCGCGGGGAAGCTGCATTGCAAGTCAAAGGCGCAAAACATTGCATCATTTCTGACCAGGGAGGAGTGATGCACACCCACGCAGCACTCATTTTGGGACAATGAATACGACCGTACAGACGGCCTCGAAGCCGAAAGCCACGCTTCCCGGCCCGGACATCAACGAAGTCTCAAAGCCTTATTGGGATGCGCTGAAGAAAGGCAAGCTCACGTTCCAGCATTGCCGCAAGTGCGGCAACAACTGGCTGCCTGCGCGCGGCGAATGCCCGAAGTGTCTGGAAGCGGACTGGGCCTGGCACGATGCATCGGGCAAGGCCAAGCTGATCAGCTGGGTGGTATTCCATCGCGCGTTTCATCCGGCGTTCGAAGACCGCCTGCCCTATAACGTGACGGTGGTCGAACTCGCGGAGGGCCCGCGCATGATCACCAACATTGTCATCGAGGATGCCGAAAAACTCGTCATTGACCAGCCGCTTACCTTCATGCCCGCCGAGGAACAGGGGCACGGGATCGCACGATTCAGGCCGGTATAGGGCATCGTCGCTCGTCATCAGGAGCGGCCCGGGGCCGTCAGTGGCAGCGCTGAATCCGCATTAACTCATCCCCCCACGACTGCAGGCGAAAGGCGTCCAATGCCGGTGCGAGATCTTGCCGATATTCAGAGAATCGAGGCCGAGCCTCTTGGGACGCGGGGCTTGCCGCGAACAACCTACGAGGTGTTCGCGACAAGCGCACAGCGCTGGCCGGACCGCAAGGCGCTGTCGTTCTTTCTGACTGCGGAAACCTATCAACATGCTTCGACCTGGACCTACGCGGAGCTTCTGGCGGAGATAACCCGTTCCGCGAACGCGCTTAACGCCTTCGGCGTGAGCGCGGATCGTCCGGTCGCCTATGTGCTGCCGAACCTGCCCGAAACCCACTTCACGATCTGGGGCGGTGAGGCGGCCGGGGTGGTGCTCGCGGTCAATCCGCTTCTCGCGCCCGATCTGATCGTGGAGATCCTTCGCGCGGCCAAGGTACGGGTGCTGGTGACGCTCGCGCCGCTTGCCGGCACTGAGCTGTGGAGCAAGCTTGCGCCGCATCTCTCGGCGCTCCCGGAGCTTCGTGTGGTCGCGCTGGTCGACGTCATGACTTATCTTGGAGGCTCGGGGGGGACGTCGGTGGCGGCCGCAGCGGCCAGCGTGCCCGATGCCAAATTCGACATCGTGGATTTCCGCGCGGCGATGCGGGCCCAGCCGGCCGATCGCCTGGTCGCGCCGCGGACGATCACGGAACATTCCGTCTCGTCTTACTTCTGCACCGGTGGCACGACAGGCGCGCCGAAGATCGCGGTGCGTACGCACGGCAATGAGGTCTTCGATGCCTGGGCCGCGGCGCAAGTGTTCGGCGAGCGCGAGGAGCCGCGGACGTATTTATGCGGCCTGCCGCTGTTTCACGTCAACGCGCAACTCGCCACCGGCTTGTTGCCGTGGATGCATGGCCATCACGTGCTGCTCGCCACGCCCGAAGGCTACCGCGGCAAGAACCTGATCGCGCGCTTCTGGGAGATCGCGGCACACTATCGCATTGCGACATTCTCCGGTGTGCCGACGATCTATGCCGCCCTGCTCGAGGTGGCGATTGGCGACAACGACATCTCCAGCCTCGAATACGCGATCTGCGGCGCGGCGCCGATGCCGGCCAAGCTGATTGAGGCGTTCGAAGCGAAGACCGGCCTCAAGATCGTCGAGGGCTATGGGCTGACCGAGGGCACTTGCGTCTCCTGCCTCAATCCGCCGGAGGGCAAACGCCGCGCCGGGTCGATCGGCCTGCGCCTGCCATACCAGCAGATGCGCGTCGTCATCCTTGATGACGCCGGGAGCTTCCTGCGAATGGCCGATGTCGACGAGGTCGGAACGATCGCCATCACCGGGCCCAACGTGTTCGCGGGCTATCTCGATCCGCAGCAGAACAAGGATCTGTGGATCGATATTGAAGGCTCGCGCTGGCTCAACACCGGCGATCTCGGGCGACAGGATGGTTTGGGCTATTTCTGGCTGGCCGGCCGGCGCAAGGAGCTGATCATAAGGGGCGGGCACAACATCGATCCGAAGCTGATCGAGGATGCGCTGTCGAAACACCCAGCAGTGGCGATGGCGGCCGCCGTCGGCAGCCCCGACGCCTATGCCGGCGAGGTCCCTGTCGCCTATGTGCAGCCCAAACCCGGCGTTACCGTCACCGACCAGGAACTGATGGATTTCGCCGCGGCCCACGTTCCTGAGCGGGCGGCGATCCCAAAGCTCGTGAGGATCATGCCGTCGCTGCCGGTAACCGGAATCGGCAAGATCTTCAAGCCGGCCCTCCAGCAACGTGAGATCGAGGCCGCTGTTCGCGGCGAGGCGCAGAATGTGGGCGCAACCATCGTCGACTTGGCATTCGAACGCAGCCCCCGGCTGGGACAGGTCGTGCGCGTCCGCGCCGGCGAAGGGACCGAGGCTCTGCGCGCGGCGCTGGAGCGCTATGCCTTCAAGTTCGAAGTGCAGGACTAGCGCTGCGCGCGGCGTGTTTGGCGATTGTCCAGAAACTTCGGGAAGGCGGCAAGATGGTGACGAATGCGACAGGTGCCACCCTGGTGTGTCTCGGGCCGAGCAGCGGCTTCGAGGTCCGACTGGTTCTTCGGCGCAAGCCGGCCGAGATCGAGGTCGCCGTCGCTGCGGCATCGGTCAATCCAATTGATGTGCGGCGTGCGCAAGGCTATGGTCGGCGATTGCTGTCGCTTTTTGGGGTAGGTCGGTTTCCATGGTACTCGGCAATGATTTGCCGGCACGGTGCTCGGCGACAATGTCGACGCGTTCAAGATCGGCGATCGGGTCTATGGCGTGAAGCCGCCATCGGCCGAGGGGAAGGCCGTTGAAAGCCGGCACATGAAAGTGGAGTTAGTGTCGGCGCAGCGCAGAAGACATTCTTGCCTAAGACATCTCAGGAGAGCGGCGTGTTCTGCTGAGGGAAGAAGTCTCTCGTGATGGGACGTCCGGCGAGCGCCGGTAATCGTCTTCTTACCGCGTTGCCGGCGGCAGACCTCGCGCTGCTCGCCCCTCATCTCCAGAAGGTGTCGCTTGAACAGGACGCCGTGGTGATACGAGCGGGAGATCGACGCGACCATGTTTACTTTCCCCATAGCGGTGCCATCTCCTTCATGCTCGGCCTTCCGAACGGAGAAACGATCGCAACTGCTGTAATCGGGCGCGAGGGAGCGATCGGCGCATTATCGGTGCTTGGACCCTCTTTCATGTCGTCCGTGACCGCGGTCGTGCGGGTGGGCGGCACCGCATCGCAAATCTCCGTGTCGCGGTTTCATGCAGCCTACATGGAGAGCGGCGCCATCAGACGTGTGGTCGAGGCGCACACGAGGTCGATACTCATGCAGTTCCAGCACGTCTCAGGCTGCAACGGACTGCACTCGGTCGAGGCCCGCATGGCCCGGTGGTTGCTTCACCTGCACGATCGAACCGAGGGCAACAACATCCTATCATTAACGCAGGAGACGCTTTCGCAGTTGCTCGGGGTGCGACGAACGACCGTGACGCAGGTGATTGCCAAACTCCGCGCCTTAGGTGCCATCAGATCCGCTCGGCGGGGCTTGGTCGAAATCGACCGGACGCGGCTCGAGGAAGCAACCTGTGAATGCTACGACATCATACGCGGTGCAACCGATCGGATCGTCCCGCATGAAGTCGTGGGGTCGCATCCGCATTTTGACGGCCACGACGCCGCTCAAGAAATCGCAATGTTTTCGGGCAAGCGGCGACGACCTTCGTAGACCCGAACAGCTTCCGCGCGACGGCGTTATGACCACCAAGATCTTACTACTGAGAAAGGAACATATGGAGACAGCACGAAAACTTTGCTCCGCGTTACCCAAACCGTGACGGATTCAGTGATTGCAGGTCGGCTTAAGACCCTGGCCGAAGACTACGGTCGGCGTGAGGAAGCTTCGCATGCAGGGGATCCAGCGCGGCTTGACGCGAACTGCAGAAGCGAAGGCATTAGCTCGACCGACTGCTCATATCCAAATCGAAGGAGACATGCAGTGTTGGGAAAAACACTTCCCTCATGAGTCTTCCACGCCGGCAGGCAAAGTAAATTGGAATATTGCGCCCCGAGGTCGATTGGCCTCTGCCCATAAGCGGCCCCTATGGGCGTCGATGATGGATCGGCAAATCGAGAGCCCCATTCCGATTCCACTTGTCTTTGTCGTGTAAAATGGCGCGAAGACCCGATCGAGATGTTCAGGATCAATTCCCGGTCCCGAATCGCTAATTGCGACGAGGAGGCCGTTCGGCTGGCTTAGCTCAGTGCTAATCGATAGCTCTCGCGCTCCCTCCTCAACCGAGCTCATTGCTTCCATGGCGTTTAGAATCAAATTCAAGACTACCTGCTGCAGTTGAACGCGATCGCCACTAACGGTAGCCTCGCCCTCCATAAGGCATGTTCGGACCGCGACTCTATGGTTTTCGATTGCGTTTCGCACCATTACGAGCACCTCATCAATCGCCACGTTGAGGTCAAAAAGCTCCATTCGCGGAGGGGCCTTCTTGATGTGATCTCGGACGCGGCCGACTATGTCCTTGGCGCGATCGGCATCCTTTACAACGCATGCGAGCGCCTCCATGACCTCGGCAAGGTTTGGCGGGCTAACTTCCAGGAAGCGCATGCCTGCACGTGCGTTGTTCCGCGCTGTGGCAATCGGATGAAGAATCTCGTGAGCCAAGGAGGCGGTCAGCTCTCCCATGACGTTCAGCCGGTTGAGATGCGCGAGATCTGCCTCCAGCTGGCGCAGCCGCTCATGCTCTTCTTGTGCCCGTTTGCGTTCCGTCACGTCGAGGGCCGTACCGACAACCTCAACCAGCTCTCCAGCCGGAGAGTACGAGGGGTGACAGATCGATCGGAGATGCTTGAGCGTTCCGTCGGGGAGAACAATTCTGTACTCGATCGTATAATCTTGCTTCTGCCTTACGGCCTCCTCGACCACTTGCCGAACTCTGTCGCGGTCGTCCGGATGAACTCGTTGAAAGCAGGCTTCGCGGCTCGGCATTCCCCGCGACGGATCAAACCCCCAAATTCGGTAAAGTCCTTCCGACCAATAGAGATTTTCCTTTAAGTTGTGGGCAAAAGCGGCACTAAGGCTCAGCTTCTGCGCGCCGGCCAAATAGGCTTCGCTGCGCCGGAGTGCCTCTTCTGCCTTCTTGCGCTCGGTGATGTCGCGTCCCGCTCCACGGTAGCCGACAAAATCTCCCGACTCGTCAAATACCGGCAGCCCAGAAACGGACACGTACCTCTTACCACCGTCGGGAGTGCGTCGCGCAACCTCGAAGTCTCGGAATGGCAGGCGGGCGTTAAGGGCTTCGCGGTGCTTGCGCCAGGCTTCGGCGTCAGCCTCGAAGTTGCGCAGTTCCCAAGGCCTTTTGCCGATTTCCGAGCCTGACACCGGCGCCTCAACCAGCCCTGGAGCATACTCCACGCGGGTGAAGCGATGCTGCGTGTCTGTCTCCCAGTACACTTCGAAGGAGAAATGAACGACGGTACGAAAACGCTCCTCGCTCGCGCGCAGCTCGTCCTCCGCCCGCTTGCGTTCGGTGATGTGCCGTCCGACTCCGCGATAGCCGATGAAGCGTCCCGCCCCGTCAAATACCGGCAGCCCAGAGACAGACACGTAGCGCTTGCCGCCATCGGGCGCAGGTCGAGCGAGCTCAAAATCTCGGAATGGCAGGTGCGCATCGAGGGTCTCGCGGTGCTTGCGCCAGCCCTCCTCGTCAGGCTGAAGGTAGGGCACTTCCCACCGAGTCTTGCCGATCTCGGAGCCCGGCGCCGGCGCGTCAGCAAGGCCTTCGGCGAACTCCTGGCGGGTAAAGCGATGCTGCGCATCGCTTTCCCAGTACACGTCGAAGGAGAACTGGACGAGGGTGCGAAAGCGCTCTTCGCTCGCGCGCAGTTCATCCTCCGCCCGCTTGCGTGCGGTGATGTCGCGGTCCAGGGAAACGGCCAGCAGTTGGCCCTCGTGCCAGAACGGCCGGATGCGCACTTCGACGGGAAACACGGTTCCATCCTTTCGAAGATGACGACCATCATAGGTCACAGTTTTCCCCGCCCGCAGACGCTCCCTGATGCGTAGCAGAAGCTCCGGTGTCAGATCCGGACCATAGTCGAACGCGGTCATCCCGATCAGTTCGTCGCGGCGATAGCCCAAGCTTTCGCACGCCTGGCGATTCACATCGAGAACCGTCGCATCCTCATTGTAGAGAAAGAACGCATCGGATGCGTGGTCCACCAAGGTGCGGAAGCGCGCCTCGCTCGCGCGCAGCTCCCGCTCCGTCTGTTTCAGCTCCGTGATATCGTGCAGAACGCCAAACTGGCGAAGAGCCCGCCCCGAGTCGTCCCAGGTGACATCACCTTGACTGTGGATCACGCGCGGGGTGCCGTCAGGACGCACCACCCTATATTCCACGTCGTAACGTGGACCGCCGGGCCTCAACGCAGCCGCAGCGGCTTCGGCTGCTCTGGCCCGGTCTTCCGGGTGAATTAAGTCTAGCCATCGTCCATGCCACTCCGGCAGATCAACCGGCTGCACTCCGAAAATCCGGGAAACCTCGTCTGAAAGAGACACATGCTTGGTCGTGAAATCTCGCTCCCACCATCCAAAATGCGCGATCCGCTGTGCCTTTTGCAACTTGGACTGATTTTGACGTAGCTCATTCTCCGAGCGCTTAAGCTTGCTCGTCAGCACGCTTACGACCAGCGACGTCGTCAAGAACACCGCGATCCGTTCAATGTCATCCTGAGCATCAATGCGAAACTCGAACAATGGCGGCGCGAAGAAGTAGTTCAGGCACGCTGCGGCCAAGAACGACAAAACGACCGAGGCTCTAGTGCTGCTGCCCAGCAGCGAAACCAGCGCGATCAGAATGACAAAAACAAAGCCCGTCCTCGCAACCCCAAAGTCAAGGTGAAAGCAGACGAAGGTGATCAATGCCAGGCCGGTGATACCCAAGAGGAATTGGGCAGCAACGGCTGGTAAACGGCGTGTCCGCTTGTGCGCAATCTCCATCCAAGCACGCCCCCGACTGTGGGGACGCGGACAAAGGCCCGATCCTGCCGGTCTTTCAATCATGGCGCTTCCGATTGGCGAGCCAAGCCGCCTAATCCGCGCAAACAGCAAGGGAGGAGGTTACACTACTGGCGCCCTCTGCGGAAGGTTCCCGGACCGTTATCCGTGCTGGGCGTTTCTGGTTGTTGGGCCGCCGAAGGCGCGCAAGGCCGTTGATAACGACCATCTCGAACGCTGCCTGACGTCGCTCAGCGAGAGCTCGCTTTTCCAGTATCGTCTTTGGCGTGCTGACGCAGGCGCTCTGGGGGCTCGCCTCCTCGGCATCCTTGATCATAGGGCTTCTTTATCGCGTTCAGTGAGCCATCACGAAGTATCTATCGCCCGAGCTTGCCGCCCGCGTTTCAAAATCACGGTGGCGCGCGTAGCATTGATAATCGCAGTAAGGTAGGCGCGTCCTGATTTCGCGGACATAGTTGTCATTGATCTTTTTGCAGCATTGCAGGCAGAACGTTGTCCGGATGGGAGTTCTGCCATTCACCAGGATGAATTTCATGTGGCGCCTCCCAATGCGAAGCAATAGACCGTGCCAGTCGGAGAAAGGCCGGCGGTGGTGCGGATTTCGGCCGTCAGGATTATCCCTGTTTCGCTCGATCTTCTGGGACGGAATGAGAATATACTTCCCGTCTTCCCGCCGCCTCGCATAGAGCTTGCCGTCGACATATTGGATCTCGGTAGAGTAACAGTCTGAGTTGTTGCAGCAGCTGAGCGTCGGATTGTCCGGCCTGTGCCAGGTCGAATAACACTTCTAATGCAGCACCTGGTCCTGCGAAGGGTGGTGGCGATGAGCAGCATCCTGTGCCGCTTCTGTGCCTTGGCTGAGGTGGTCCACAAAACCAGAACGGCAACCAAGACAAGTTCTTCGCGTGGACGCTTCAAAGATGCAGCCTCCCATCACGAAATTGTTGAACACCCACGTTCTGTGCGCCAAAAGCTTCTCGCGGGCTAAACGTGATACAACCATTGGCGATCGCGTTCGTGCGTCTCTGGGGATCAGCTCAAACTTTCCGCCACAGAAAGCGCGGGCCTTTGCTGCGCGGCGGCGTTCAAGATGTTCTCGGCTGTTGCACATTTTGACTCTCGGTTCGCTGTCACGAGTATGGCGGCTGGCGCGCTTTTACTGTCGCACCGAAAGCACAGATGAGAGCCGGCGTTTGCGTCGTAGTGATCCGCCAGATCTCGCGGCGTGTAGGGGCACCGGGCGCAGAGCTTGACTCTCATATGCAGCTCCGAGTTGGAGTCGGCCTTTGTCCGTCGAAAACTTTTCACGGCATGGCAGCTATCGAGCGCGTGCGCTCCGATCCATCGTTCCTGTCCAAATCAGCCGCGAAGCTGAGTCCGTCTGACTGACTGCGACGCTAGTCCGCTCACCCATCTCCGCTCAATTGTCCGGAGATATGGGCCACCAAGACCGAGGTTGAGCGAGCTAAGCCTTGGCTTATCCTCGACGCCAGTGACAGTTCCGAACGCGCGGTGGACGAAGAGTATCCCTCCGCCAAAGGCCGTCTTGTTTGAGGGACGCGAGGGCTGCAGGTCCTAGGGGTAATCCTAGGAGAAGCGCTATGACGATTTCGCGGGCAGAGGTTGTCACATCGGTCGAGCGGCGGCGCCGGTGGTCGCAGGATGAGAAGGAACGGCTTGTTGCAGCATCGCTCGAGCCCGGAGCCAGTGTTTCCGAGGTGGCTCGCATGGCCGGCCTTCATGTGAGCCAGCTGTTCAGGTGGCGCAAAGAGCTTTGCAAGCATGGTGAAGCAAGTACAGCGCCGTTCGTGCCGGTCGAGATTGGGCCGTCTGCGCCGCCGCGGGAGGTGGCCGAAGTGCCATTGACGGCGGCGCGTCGACGGAAGAGCCAGGGCATCATCGAGATTGATCTTGGTAGCGGGCACCGCATCCGGGTCGATGGCGAGGTTGATGGAGACGCGCTACGTCGCGTTCTCGATGCCCTGGTACGCCGATGATCCCGGTTCCGACGGGCGCGCGAGTGTGGCTGGCGACAGGCTACACGGACATGCGCCGAGGCTTTCCGTCGTTGGCACTCCAGGTGCAGGAGGTGCTGCGCAAGGACCCGCTCAGTGGTCATCTGTTCGTGTTCCGCGGTCGCCGAAGCGATCTTGTGAAGGTGATCTGGCACGATGGCCAGGGGGCATGCCTGTTCACCAAAAGACTCGAGAGAGGAAGGTTCATCTGGCCATCGGTTGCGGGCGAAGCAGTGACGATCTCACCGGCGCAGATGAGCTATCTGTTGTCCGGAATCGATTGGCGCAACCCTCAAGAAGCGCTGCGACCAACGCGGGTCGGATAGCCGTTTTACTGCTTGAATCTGCAACGTTATCTGATTCAATGGCTTCATGATATCGAAGCCGGACGACCTTCCATCGGACCTCGTGAGTGCCCTGGCGGCGCTGCAGGCCGAGCGTGAGGCGCGGCTGCAAGCCGAGGCGGTAGCTGCCAGTGCGCGGGCGGAGCTGTCGGCCAACGAGGCGCTGATCGCGCATCTGGAGCTGCGGATCGAGAAGCTCAAGCGCGAACTGTACGGGCAGCGCTCCGAGCGCACGGCGCGGCTGATCGAGCAATTGGAATTGGAGCTCGAAGAACTCGTCACCACGGCGAGCGAGGATGAGCTTGCCGCACGTACCGCCGCGGCAAAAACTCAGGCGGTGCGCGCCTTCACACGCAAGCGGCCGGTGCGCAAACCGTGGCCGGACGACATCGAACGCGAGCGCGTCGTCATTGAGGCTCCAACGACCTGTGCCTGCTGCGGTGGATCGCGGCTGGCGAAGGTCGGTGAGGATGTCACCAAGACGCTGGAGGAGATCCCGCGCCGGTTCAAGCTGATCGAGACGGTGCGGGAAAAGTTCACCTGCCGCGATTGCGAGAAGATCAGCCAGCCGCCGGCACCGTTCCATGCCACGCCGCGCGGCTTCATCGGCCCGCAATTGCTGGCGACGATCCTGTTCGACAAGTTCGGCATGCATATCCCGCTCAATCGCCAGAGCGTGCGCTTCAAGGCTGAGAGGGTCGATTTGCCGCTGTCGACGCTGGCCGACCAGGTCGGCCACGGAACCTTCGCCGTCATGCCGCTGTTCCAGATGATCGAGCGTCATGTGCTCGCGGCCGAGCGCCTTCATGGCGACGACACCACCATCCGTATCCTGGCCAAGAGCAAGTGCACGACTGGCCGGATCTGGACGTATGTGCGGGATGACCGGCCCTACGGTGGGCCTGCGCCGCCGGCGGCGATCTATTACGCCTCGAGCGACCGACGGGGTGAGCATCCGCAGAAGCACCTGGCCGCCTTCACCGGCATCCTGCAGGCGGACTGCTACAATGGCTTCGAGCCGTTGTTCGACCCGCAAAAGAAAGCGATGCCGATCACGCCGGCATTTTGCTTCGCCCATGCGCGGCGGGGCTTCTTCGAGCTGGCCGATATCGAGAAAACCGCCCGGGACGGACAGAAAGGCAAACCGGTCTCCCCGATCGCGCTGGAGGCGGTCAGGCGTCTGGACGCCCTGTTCGAGATCGAACGCGCCATCAACGGCCGCAGTGCCGACGAGCGGCGTGCCGTGGGCCAGGAGAGAAGCAAACCGCTGCTCGACGACATGCACGCCTGGCTGCTCCGCGAGCGAGAAACCCTATCGCGCTCCTCCGAGGTCCTGAAGCCCATGAACTACATGCTCAGGCGCTGGGACGACTTCGCCCGCTTCCTCGACGATGGCAGGATCTGCCTCAGCAACAACGCCGCCGAAAGAGCGTTGCGCGGCATCGCCTTGGGAAGGCGCAACTGGACCTTCGCCGGCAGTCTGCGTGGCGCTGACCGCGCCGCCATCATGCTGACGATGATCACGACCTGTCGCCTGAACGACGTCGATCCCAAAGCCTGGCTCGCCGACATCCTCGCCCGTATCGCCGATCTTCCCGCATCGCGTCTGCTCGAGCTGCTGCCCTGGGAATGGAAGCTCCTGCGCCAAGCCGACAACCCCACCGATCAGCAAGCCGCCTGACCATCACGCATCGCCATCATAGAGCTCGCCGTGCCCCCGCGCATGCGTCAATCAGGCGGTCTTCGTCGTATGCGTACGACGAAGATTGCGCGTTGCCATCTCTTCAAGCTCTCCCCCCGGTCAGTACTCGCGGGCGGATCGGCTCAATCTAGGCGGATCAGCCGCCTTGGCAGCTTGGTCGAAAACCGACCGGCATGCACCGCTCAATTCTGCGCTCCTCTGCCGTAGACAGCTTGCAACATCGGTCGGATCGGGAATGTAGCTGCTGCAGAGTCGGAAGGCATCGGGCGCACATGCCGCCTGCTGCTCGAGCGTCCCTCGGTTCTCTTGCGCGACAACGCTTGTGACGCAAGAGGAAGAGAGCGTAGCCATTACTAAGAGAGAGGCACATCTGTATCTGCACGTCATGGTCGGATTGCTCCTTCTAGTTTGGATTACTCGTACACCTGTGCGCCCAACGTCGAGGGGGGCGAGCTCTTGCCTGTAGCGGCGCGCAATTTGCCAGCAGAGAAACCGCAATCGCGAGAGACAGGCTAAGAGCTATCAGCGCCAGGGCGACAACTGTGTTGACGCAAGCCAGGATCAGCGAAGCACCGATTTCGCACCCTAGCGTCAGCCAGACCAACATTTTGCAGCTCATTGGTGAGATAAATGCGCAATGAACATCGCGGCTCGGGGCGCCGACGTCCATTGTCTGGCAGTGCCGCCGGATTCGCCTTTCGTTTGGGGAAAATAAGCCGACGCTTAGGATGAAGGCGAGGGGACCTTCAGATTGACATACCTTCGCGATGACGCGTGGCGACAGAAAGAAAGCAGTTTGAAGCGCCGACAGTCGTGGATACATCATTGGTGAGTCGGCCAAGTCAGGAGCGCTGCGGCCTTTCCTGCGTTAGTCCAAGCGTATCCACCATTCGGCTGAGTTCGGGAAGAGAACGCGCTTTCATCTTCCGCATGAGGTTGGTCCGATGCACTTTCACCGTCGATTCAGCGATGCCGACGTCGTTCGCAATCTGTTTGTTGAGGCGTCCCGCGGTGGCCTGGATCATGATCTCGCGCTCGCGTGGACTGAGGGTGTTCAAGCGTTCCCTGAGTGCTCCCATGGCCTTGTCGCTCTCTCTGCGGGCACGATCGCGCGAGAGCCCGGTCATGATCGCATCGAGGAGATCCTGATCGCGGAACGGTTTTGTCAGGAACTCGATGGCGCCTCCCTTCATCGCCCGCACAGTCATCGGAATGTCGCCGTGCGCAGTGATGAAGATCATTGGAAGGTTTTTTTGCGCCGCGGAAAGCTCACGTTGGAGATCGAGGCCACTTCGCCCTGGCATTCTCACGTCCACCACCAGGCAGGTTGGACCGTCCGGAGTAGGGTCGGCGCTCAAATATTCGGAGACACACGAAAACTGCCGACTTTCCAGTCCAACGGTTCGCAGCAGGCGCCCTACCGAGTCGCGAAACTCGGCGTCATCGTCGATGATCAAGACACTGGGGTTCGCGTCCACTCAGCACCACCCCGAGTTAAAGGGCCACGTCTTTGGCCCTACCACATCTTACTCACAATCTGTCGGCAAGAACAGCTCCTTCTCTACTAAGGCCAACAGCGGGGGCATAAGCCATGGCTTAGGAGCGGCGGCATTGCATTGTCGCGACTCCGAGCGGAAACTGCGAGTTGTATAGGGGCGCCGAGTGTGCCGCGGGCTAATTGCCTGGAAGCCGCAATGCCGAAACGTAAAAATGAGCTAGTCGCGATCGTCGAGGATAATCAGCCGTTCCGCGAATCCATGCAGAAGCTGATAACCTTGCTTGGCTACTCGGTGGAAGCGTTCCCGTCGGCAGCGAGTTTTCTGGCATCACCTTTTGTGGTCGAAGTGGCCTGCCTGGTCGCCGACGTCAACATGCCCGGAATGACTGGGCCTGAACTCCACAGGCACCTGAAGAATGCGGGGCACAAGATCCCGACAATTCTGGTGACGGCCTATCCGGATGAGATCGTCCGGGAGCGGGCTTTGAAGGATGGGGTCTTCTGCTATCTCTGCAAACCAGTGGACGACGACCATCTCGAACGATGCCTCGGTTCGGCGGTGCGATCCAGTGCGCCTCCAGAGCAGAACTCATGAGGCTTCCTATCCCCCGCATGTGGTTCGGAAATTGATAATCCAACGTGTGAGGCGCTGCTGCTTTGGCTTAGTTGTGCGCGTGGCCTTCGTGAATACAATTGCGCTCAAGATTGCGAGGCCGAGTTGTTTGAGCCGGTGAGCTTCGCGCCAGCGCAACGACAGCCTATCAGCCAGGAGGCGTGTCAAAATGTCGATGTTGGACGAACGGGCCAGCGAAAGTTCGGTGCAGCTGCTTCACCGATTTGCCTTCGATCAGAAAAATTGGTTCATTTGCACCGTGCGTCCCGTACGGCAGTAGCGCGGAGCGCGGTCTGTGGCTGATTCACGGCCTCGAGTCGGCCTCGCAAGCCGCAAGAAAGAAATTGACCCGTTCGTGCAACAACGTCGGCAGCTCTTTTCTGAGATCCTTCAGTTCCTCACCCATCAGAGATCTCATAAGCATCGGAAGCAGGATGAGGTCCATGAACATCTGCGCGGTCGCAACGCTCCGCTTTGCGCTCAAAGGTCCTTTTGATGAGCGCGCGACCCTCTGCATTGTCTCGTTCAAGAGCTGCGAAACTGCCCAAGCCGCCCGGTCGCGCGCCGCGTCGTGAACATTTCGGCTCAACTCGGGAAATCGCCGCGCCTCGGCGATCGTCGCGCGCGTGAGATCCACCGTGTCCTCGACGAATTTCTCCACCATCTCGGTGCCGAGATTGGTGGGCTTTTCCTGGATGGTGCGGCCTGCCGGCGTGAACCCCTCAAAATCTGTCAATTCGTTGATGGTCCGGGCCACCACAGCCACGAACAGCGCCTCCTTGCCGGGGAAATGGGCATAGATAGTCGGTTTGCTCGCAGGGGCTAACTCGGAGATATCGTCGATGCTGGCACTCTGAAAACCCTTCTCGAGAAAGAGCTGCTGGGCTGCATCGAGAATCCGCGCCTGGACGTCGCCGGCAAGGTCCTTGCGCGGTCTGCCGCTTTTCGGGCTTTTGTTCTTCGCCATCACCATCAGCCAATCAGAGGTTATGCATGCCTAGATCACCCTTGATATGCCCCAGCCGAGAACCCAATAAAGGACAGTATGGGGTATAGGTAGGTTGCCGCGTGACTTGGCTGCACGGTTAGTGGCGATTTGCCCCTTGGCTACGGAACTTGGGTGGTTCGAGTATAACTTCCTTCAAGCTATCACCACTGGCGATGACGATCACGAAGTTGACTTTGCCGTCCTGCTTTATCAGACCGCCGGCAAGAGCGCTTCCCGCTGCAGCTTTCTCGGCGATGCGTACGGCATCCGATAGGTCCTGCTGAACTAACTTCAGGGCAACGATATTGCTCAGATCTTCCCTGTCGAGCTCCTTCAGCGACGACGAAATTTCTTTGTCAGTGACGCTTCCGGTGTTCGCATCTATGACGTTCTGCCAAATTTGCTCATTTCTTACCGTCCGCACTCGATAAACGGATGGATCGGATAGCTCAAAGCTAACGTCCGCGGTCCTTGAACCGCCATGTAAATGCTCAGCGATCGCTACTGCCTGACTGAGCGATATTTTTATGGTGCGAAATTGCTCAAGCAAGCGACGAAAGGCTGCATCCTCGGCATCGCGCTGCGCCGCTACAGCTCGGTCTGTGGGTTCGAAAGGTGTATGGGTGACATCGGCTATCGCGCCGGTAGCAGCAAGCGTGGCTGACCAAAGGATAATCGCTAACAATCGCTTCTTCGACATGAGGTAACTCCAGTGGCTGTCCGTGAAAACTGACCGGTGGCCTTATCGGTGTGTGAGAGGGTGCATGATGGCGTATCGACAAGAACCTTGGCCGTGGCTCGGTGAATCGCACCATTCGAGAGTGGTATCGAAACTCCGGTACCGAGCAGATCGCCGCCGCTTCTCGGACCGAGTCTGAGCGAAATTGCGCTGTGGCTTCGATGCGAGCCCGCCCCGCCTCCTGCCTGAACCGGCTTGATCGGGAACCTCCGGACCTAGCTGCGCTAACGTTTGGCGGACATTGGTCGAGATCGCGGGGCTCTCGTCACTCGCATCGGTTTGCTCGGACAATGACGCGGGCGGCTGTCGTACAGCATCGGCCACATCAGAGCTGAGTGGCGGTGAGGGGGCCGCGGCAATCTCCTTGTCCAGAAGAATAGGCGGGAAGCCGGGCTGGCTGGTATCAATGACAACTGCTTCCGGTCCCTTCAGCTCGGAGGTGATCCGGATCGTCGGAAGCGTAGAATGCGATTCGCCGAGCTTGCTTGGCAGGGGCGTGGGCAGCAGTGAATCGGCTGCAAAGAGCAGCAGGAGCAACGCTCCGCCGACCCACAGAAAATAGCCCCGCAGGGGAATCTGAGAATCGGCTAAGCCGAGCGCACGGATTGACAGAACGGATTCCCTGCTCACCGTGCCCGGCCCCCATGCTGAAGGCCCTTGGGCGCGATCCCGGACCGCTCGCCGGCTGTTCGGCTTGATGTGGATGGCATGTATTGCTTCCGTTTCGATTTCAGATGGAGCTTGGCGTCGAGATGGCGGCGCTTGTGTCGCCAAACGCGTGGCGTGTAGTTCATGGATTTCGGGTCAATCGCGAATGCGCCATCAGGTGGCGCGCACTGTGCGCTGTTCGGCCGGGTATAGCTGGACGCCTCTGCGCACGAGCTCGGACTCAATTACGTTGAATGCGCATTCAACGGGAATGAGCCAGACATTGACCGAATAGATGATGCAATCACGAACGAGGAGGAGGGTTGGCGTCATGAAGTGGCCCTACGCCGCTGTGCTTGCCGCTTGATCGGCACCGCCTCTCGACCGACGAACGCGTGCAGCCAGGCAACCAAGGATATCGTAACGCCCAGCAGCAAGCTCAGGCCCACGAGAGACAGAGCCACGACCAGGTTCAGGAATGCGAGCGCAAGCCCCGGCCATGGATTTTCCTTTGCGAGCGACCACAAAAGTGTTGACATTCTCGACCTCATAAATACACTAAACCGTATAGTTAATATACATCCCGAACCGCGGGATGTGTCAAGAGCGAAGACTCACAAGCTCGTGTTCAGGCTGTTTGAAGGGCGGGGGAATCGGAGCGTGACGCTGCATTTCCCGTTCGAAAGAGGGATACCTCAGCAGAAGAAGGGATTCTTTATGTTCAAGTACACATTAGTCGTCGTACTGGCGGGGCTGTTCGGCAATGGGGCTGCCTTTGCGCAGGAGAACCGCGGCACTGCTGAGCAGAGGGCCGCATGCGCGTCTGACGCTTTCCGGCTGTGCACGAGCTACATCCCTAGCCCCACGAATGTGGAGGCCTGTCTCAGGCAAAGAAAGTCAGACCTGAGCGACGCTTGCAGAGACGTCTTCGAGCACGCTGCGGCGGCTACTTCGGTCAGGACCATAGGATCGCGCCGGTACCGGGGCGCAAGGGATGAGGAATGATAACATGAACTGGATGTACATTCCTGCTTTCGCCGCGTTCGGGGGCTCGGCCTTCGGAGCGATCTCCACGATCGTGGCTGGATGGGTGACTCGGCGCCGCAGGGTTGGCGAGCGCCACTACGCCCGCTCGATTTCCAAGCGCGAGCGGCTCTATCGAAGCTTCATTGAGGAAGCCTCCCGACTCTACGCCGACGCGCTCGTCAGCGACAAATCCGAGATTCCGCAACTGGTCAATCTGTATGCGCTCATCGGGCGGATGAGGATTCTGTCCAGCGATGGCGTGGTTCAAGCCGCGGAGCGGGCAGGTCGCGTGATCATCGAAACCTACCTGTCACCAAACCGCGAATTTGGCGATCTGCCTGAGTTCTTGGAGGAAATGGATCCCTTGCGTGGCTTTGGGGAAGCCTGCCGACGTGAATTGCATTCGATTCCATCGCGCTGAGGTCGCAAACGATGCAGGAGCGGATACATCAGGGGGGATCGTCGTGCACTCGTCAGCGGATCATACAGGCAGCGATCCGATCGCACCGCCAAATCGGGTTCAAGAAGACGACCGTCGCCGATATCGCTCGCGGAGCGTCGATGTCGCCCGCTAACGTCTACCGCTTCTTTCCTTCAAAGCAGGCGATCGAAGAGGCGATCGTGGCGGATCTGTTCGAACACGTTTCCGCGGCCGCAACGCTCGCGGCTCGCGGCGGCTCCACTCTAAAGGGTCTAAGGGCTGCTTTGAGGGCAATCTCGCAGCTGCACGAACATCGGCTGAAGAACGACAGCAAACAACACGAATTGATCGCGGCGGCAGTACACGAGAACTGGGCGGTCGCCTTGTCTTACGTAGACCGGATCCAAGGGCTTGTGCGCGCGATCATCGCTGACGGACAGGCGAGCGGCGAATTGCGACCGGGAAGTCCGATGGCGATGACCTGTTGCCTGCTTGAAGCAATGGACGGGTATCTCAATCCGTCGCGGATCAACGCGGCTACCGTTCGGCCCGCGTTTGACGAGATGATGGATTTCTGCGCAGGCGCCCTGCGTCATGCTCCGTGGGGTCAGTCCCTGGCCGCCGACTTGGATCCCAAAGCCGTGGCGCAAGGATAGCGAGCGAGGTCTGTGGCTGATTCACGGCCTCCAATCTGCTTCGCAAGCCGCAAGAAAGAAGTTGACCCGTTCGTGCAAGAACGTCGGCAGCTCTTTTCTGAGATCCTTCAGTTCCTCACCCATCAGCGATCTCATAAGCATCGGAAGCAGGATGAGATCCATGAACATCTGCGCGGTCGCAACGCTCCGCTTTGCGCCGAAGGGTCCTTTGGCTGAGCGCGCGAGCCTCTGCGTTGCCTCGTTCAAGAGCTGTGAAACTGCCCCAGCCGCGCGGTCACGCGCCGCGTCGTGAACATTACGGCTCAACTCGGGAAATCGCCGCGCCTCGGCGATCGTCGCCCGCGTGAGGTCCAACGTGTCCTCGACGAATCTCTCCACGATTTCGATGCCGAGATTGGTGAGCTTTTCCTGGATGGTGCGGCCTGCCGGCGTGAACCCCTCGAAGTCAGTCAACCCGCTGATGGTGCGGGCCACCACAGCCACGAACAGTGCCTCCTTGCCGGGGAAATGGGCATAGATGGTCGGTTTGCTCGCAGGGGCCAACTCGGAGATATCGTCGATGCTGGCACTCCGAAAACCTTTCTCGAGAAAGAGCTGCTGGGCTGCATCGAGAATCCGTGCCTGGACGTCGCCCGCAAGGTCCTTGGGTGGTCTCCCGCGCTTCGGGCTTTTGTTCTTCGCCATCACGATCTCCTAATCACGAGCTTGTGCGCACGTAGATCCCGCTTGACATGCCGAGAAAAGGAATGCAAGAAAAGAAAATATACGGTATAGTTTATTTGATCTGCTGCAGACGGCTTTGATGGCCAGGCCTGCGACAGCTCATCCGGCACAATCTGAGGAGATCGTCGTGACTATGTGCAGTGCGGATTCGCCAATTGTGGAGCAGGGCATTCTGCTGCGCGAATTGAATCACCGGATCAATAGTGGGCTCGCCTCGGCGATCAACCTGGTCTCGGCCGCGGTCGTCCGAGTTGAGGGGCCTGAGGCCAAGCGCGCCTTAAGCGACGTGGTCGAACTGTTGCATGGTCATGCCGATGTGCAACAGGCACTCGAAATGCCCAGGGGCAAGGCGCTGATCGACGCCGCGACATACATCCGCATGATGGGCTGCGCCGTGCGCCGCGCCTGTCTGGATCGAATGAATATTCGGTTGGCATTCGCGACGCAATCTCTCCCGCTTCGGCCGGAGCGCTGCCGGCGGCTTGGACTGATTGTTCATGAACTCGTAACCAATGCTGCCAGGAATGCATGCTTTGACGCACGAGACGGACAAATCAAGATCAAGCTAACGCGCATCGGCGCGCTGGTGAACTGTGTGGTCGCGGACAACGGTTCGCGGTGCGGACGGAGCGCCTCGGACCGCGGACTTCGAATCAGCAATGACCTTGCCAAGGATCTCAGCGGTCGGATCGAGCGCGGCTTCGGCACGGAGTCCACGTCTGTCATTTTGTCGTTCCCGCTAACGGAGCGTGAGCAACAGGCGAACTGGACGATGGCAACGCGCCAGATGAGACCGCCGCGCCCACCGAGAGCAGTCGGTTTTGATGCCTCGGGAACGGGAGCGGGAGCGGCCGTTTCAAATCAGAGCAGCCGCCCTGTTGCAACTCGATCGAATCCGGAACTGCCTCGCGAGCACCGCAGCGAGTTGGGGTCAGTCCGCCAAGCGCCCGATGCGTTGGGCGAATTGTTGTCACCCTGCCACCGCACGGACGCGCTATGAAACCCCAGTCTTCGAACCACATCCACACCGTTCAAATTAACGGCACGTTCAAGGCTCTCGTCGGGCTCGCGGCCGCGCTTTTCGCGACGGTGGTCAGCGGCTGCACCGATCACGCAGCTGCTCCGACGGCGCGCGTCGCGTTCGTGCGCACGGAGATCGTACAGCCGCGCGATCGGCAAGCCTCCATCACGCTGACCGGTGAGGTTCAGGCGCGCTTCCGCGCCGATCTCGCCTTCCGCGTCAGTGGCCGCGTGCTCGCGCGCTACGTCGATGTCGGCGCCCACGTCAAGGCCGGCGAAGTGTTGGCCGTACTCGATCCCGCCGAGCAGGAAGCCGATGTCGATGCCGCGACCGCGGCAGTGCTGGCCGCAGAATCTCAGCTACGCGTGGCCAAGGCAACCTTCGAACGGCAGAAGGCGCTAATCGCAAGCGGTTTCACCACGAGGACGGTCTACGATCAGGCGCAGGAAGGATTGCGAACTACGGAAGGTGTGCTTGAAGCGGCAAAAGCGCAACTCGGAACGTCAAAGGAAGCCCTTGGCTATACTGCGTTGCGCGCCGAAGCGGCAGGCGTCATCACCGCGCGAAATCTGGAAGTCGGTCAGGTGGTGCAGGCCGCGCAACCCGTTTTCTCCTTGGCGCAGCACGGGGAACGGGATGCCGTCTTTGATGTCTACGAATCCATCTTCTTCGGCGATCTCGACGGCGGCCACGTATCGCTGGCGCTTGTCTCCGACGCAGGCGTGACGGCGAACGGGTATGTCAGGGAAGTCTCGCCGGCGATTGACGCGAAGAGCTCGACGATCCGCGTCAAGGTGGCGATCCAGGATCCACCGGCAGCGATGACGCTTGGAAGCGCCGTCGCAGGAACCGTCAAGGCGAAAGCCGAGCAGCAGATCGCATTGCCCTCGAGTGCATTGATGGCGGCGGGGTCGAAGCCCGCGGTCTGGACCGTCGATCCGGCGACCAAAACGGCTGCTCTCAAGCCGGTGATGATCGGCGGTTATGAAGCCCGCGAGGTGCTGATCAGGGAGGGTCTCAAGCCCGGCGAGCGCGTCGTGATCGATGGTGGAAAGCTGCTGAGCGTTGGCCAGGCCGTGACGTATGAGGGAGACCGGTCATGAAGAGGCGCGCCATGATTGCAGCCGGCACGTTTGCGTCGGCACTGGCATTGGCTGGATGTCAGCAGGAGGCGAAGGCGCCCGAGCCAGTGCGGCCCGTGCTGTCGATGGTGCTTGAGCCGAGTGGCTTGGACGGCACCGTCGCGGTGGGCGTTGTTGAACCGCGGTACAAGACCAATCTTGCCTTCCGCGTGTTGGGACGTCTGACTGCACGTCCCGTCTACGTTGGGGACCTCGTTAATCAAGGGCAAACCGTCGGCATCATCGATGCGACAGCTCTTGAACTCGCCGTGCGCTTGGCGAAGGCTGAGCTTGCAAAGGCCGAGGCGCAGCTGGCGACCGCAAGGGCAACGGAGGAGCGGCAGCGAACCCTCATCACAAGCGACGCGACGACAAGGCAGACGCTGGACAATGCGGAGCAGGCGCGTGCGGGTGCCGACGCATCGGTGGCGCATGCACAGGCAAACCTGACCAAGGCCCTTGAGCAACTTGGCTACGCGCAACTCAAGGCCGATTTCGCTGGTGTCGTCACGGCGGTGGGCGCAGAGGTCGGACAGGTGGTCTCTCCTGGCCAAAATGTCGTGACAGTTGCGAGGCCCGACATCAGGGAGGCGGTGGTCGATATCGGGGAGGATTTCCCGGTGCCGCTTGAAATTGACTTGCCATTCACCGTCGGCTTACAGCTGCTCCCCGCGGTTCAGGTCGAAGGCAAGATTCGCGAGATCGCGCCGCAGGCCGACCCGGTAACGCGCCTGCGGCGGGTCCGCATCGCGCTGAACAATCCGCCTGAAACCTTCCGACTCGGCGCGACCGTCACGGCGAAGTTCGGCAACGAGCAAAACCCGATCTTGCGGCTGCCTACATCGGCGGTGCTCGCCAGGGACGGCGCCTATTTCGCCTGGGTTGTCGATCAGCGGGCGAACACGGTGTCGCTGCACAAGGTCGATCTTGCCACGGACCAGGCGGGCGCCCGCGTCACCGGCGGGCTTCTCCCTGGCGCGCGCATTGTGACTGCCGGAATCCACAGCCTCAAGCAAGGACAGCAAGTCCGTATCGAACAGGATCAGAAGCCATGAAGTCGTTCAACCTTTCCGACTGGGCGCTCGAACATCGTTCGCTCGTCTGGTATTTCATGATCGCCTTCATGGCGGCAGGCCTCTTTGCGTACCTTCAGCTTGGTCGTCAGGAAGATCCCGACTTCACCATCAAGACCATGGTGATTCAGGCCCAGTGGCCGGGCGCATCGCCCGAAGAGATGACGCGCCAGGTCACCGACAGGATCGAGAAGAAGCTCGAGGAGCTGGAATCGCTCGACTACACCAAGAGCGTGACGGTTGCCGGCGAGACCACCGTATTCGTCTATCTGCGCGACACGACAAAGGCGGCTGACGTCAAGCCGACCTGGCTCCGGGTCCGCAACATGATCGCGGATATCAAAGGCAGCTTTCCGCAAGGGGTAATCGGGCCTGGCTTCAATGATCGCTTTGGCGATGTGTTCGGCAATATCTACGCCTTCACCAGCGACGGCCTGACCCAGCGTCAGCTGCGCGATCATGTCGAGGACATCCGCGCCAAGGCATTGACCGTACCGAATGTGGGTAAGGTCGACATTTTGGGCGCGCAGGACGAAGTGATCTATCTCGAATTCTTCACACGGAAGGTCGCAGCCCTTGGCCTTGATGTCCGCTCGATCATGGCTTCCCTGCAGGGACAAAACGCGGTCACTCCGTCCGGGGTATTTCAGGAGGGTCCCGAGCGCATCAGCGTGCGCGTGAACGGCCAATTCACGTCGGAGGCAAGCCTGAAGGCGGTCAATCTTCGAATCAACGACCGCTTCTTTCCGTTGACTGATGTCGCGACCATCACGCGCGGCTATGTCGATCCGGCCAAGACCTTGTTCAGGTACAACGGCCAGCCCGCGATCGCGCTTGCCATCGGCATGAAGTCTGGCGCAAACCTCCTTCACTTCGGCGAGGCGCTGAAGGAGGAAATGTCAAAGGTCATCGCCGATCTGCCGGTCGGTTTCGGAGTGCATCTGATCGCGGATCAGCCCGTCGTCGTCGAGCATGCCGTGTCGGGCTTCACCCACGCGCTGTTTGAGGCCGTGGTCATCGTTCTCGCCATCAGCTTTCTCAGCTTAGGCATGCGCGCCGGGCTTGTCGTCGCAATTGCGATCCCGCTGGTTCTCGCCATTACCTTCGTGGTGATGGCCTATGCCGACATTTCATTGCAGAGAATTTCACTGGGTGCATTGATCATCGCGCTGGGCCTTCTGGTCGATGACGCGATGATTGCCGTCGAAATGATGGTAGCCAGGCTGGAGGCCGGCGATCCCCTGGAGAAGGCGGCGACCCACGTCTATACGTCGACCGCTTTGCCCATGCTGACGGGCACACTGGTCACGATCGCCGGCTTCATCCCGATCGGCCTCAACAGCAGCAATGCCGGCGAGTTCACCTATACACTGTTCGTTGTGATTGCGGTGTCTTTGATCGTGTCGTGGATCGTCGCGGTCCTGTTCACGCCGCTGCTCGGCGTCACCATCCTGCCCGCCAAAATGAAAGGCCATCACGGGAAAAAGGGCCGGTTGGCGCAGATGTTCTCGAATCTGCTCCTCGTCTGCATGCATCACCGATGGATCACCATCTCGGTGACGGTTGCAGCCTTCCTCCTTGCCGTGTTCGGAATGCAGTTCGTGCAGCAGCAGTTCTTCCCCTCGTCGGACCGCGATGAGCTGGTAATCGACTGGAATCTGCCACAGAACGCCTCGATTGCCGACACCAATGCGCAGATGGCGCGCTTCGAGCGCGAACAGCTGCAGGGCAATGATTCGGTCGAACATTGGTCGACCTATGTCGGCATCGGCGCACCACGTTTCGTGCTGTCATTCGACGTGCAGACTGCGAATACATGGTTCGGCCAGATGGTGGTCATGACCAAAGGCGGAATCAAGGCGCGCGACCGCGTCAAGGCACAGTTCGAGACCTATTTGAAGAACACGTTTCCCGGGACCGACACCTACGTCAAGTTACTCGAGGTCGGCCCGCCGGTGGGACGTCCCGTGCAATACCGCGTGAGCGGACCCGACATTGCGAAGGTGAGGGATCTCGCGCAGAAGCTCGCCGGCATCGTCCGGAGCAGCCCCGATCTCGGCAACGTCGTGTTCGACTGGATGGAGCCTGCGCGCGTCGTCAAGGTCGACGTTCTCCAGGACAAGGCGCGACAGCTCGGCGTGACGTCGGAAGACATCTCGACGACCTTAAACTCCGTGCTTGAGGGCATGCCAATCACCCAGGTTCGCGACAGCATCTACCTCGTGAATGTCACGGGACGGGCTACCGCGTCGGAGCGCGCCTCGATCGATACGCTGCGGGACCTGCAATTGACCGGGCTCGGCGGTCAATCGGTGCCGCTCGGGGCCGTGGCCAATCTGCGCTACGAAATCGAGCAGCCGACGATCTGGCGGCGCGCGCGGATTCCCACAATCACGCTGAAAGCGGGCATCGTCGGTGACGTCCAGCCGAAGACGATCGTGGACCAGCTCGCGCCGAAGCTGGCGGAGTTCGAGAAGGAGTTGCCGGCCGGATATTCGGTGGCAATCGGCGGCTCGGTGGAGGAGAGCGCCAAGAGCCAGGCGCCGATCATGGCCGTCGTTCCGCTGATGCTCTTCGTCATGGCCACGATCCTGATGGTTCAGCTGCAGAGCTTCCATCGCTTGTTCCTGGTGTTCGCGGTCGCGCCGCTCGCCGTGATCGGTGTCGTCATGGCCATGCTGCCGAGCGGCGCACCTCTGGGCTTCGTTGCCATTCTTGGCGTGCTGGCGCTGATCGGCATCCTGGTCCGAAACTCGGTGATCCTGATTGTGCAGATTGAGGATCTGAGGAAGGAGGGACGCCCGGCCTGGGAGGCCGTTGTGGAAGCGACCGAGCAACGCATGCGGCCGATCGTCCTGACCGCGGCTGCGGCAAGTCTCGCGCTGATTCCGATTGCACGCGAGATCTTCTGGGGGCCGATGGCCTACGCGATGATGGGCGGCATCATCGTTGGCACGCTGCTGACGCTCTTGTTCATGCCGGCGCTGTACGTAGCGTGGTTCCGGATCCATCCTGATCACGGCGAGGGCCGGCCAACGCCTGAGTCCGTTGACCCGGTGCACGACACCCATTCGTCGAACTCGACTTTCGCGCAGAACGCGCCGGTGCCTGTCCTCGAAACGCAAATCTAGAACGAAGGAAACCATGATGACCTGGACGACAATCTTGAAGCTGTCCGTGACGCTCGCAACGATTTCGCTGGTGCCGACTGCGGGATTTGCGCAATTCCCTGGTCCTCCTCCGATGGGGCCCGGCGGTCCTCCGCCGATCGCCGCCGGCGGTCCTCCGGCGTTCGGAGGTCATCCTCCCATGGGGCCAGGCGGTGCGCCCCGTGCCGGCTTCGGCGGTCCGGCTCCTCGCCTGGGCGCCGGCCCTGGTCCTCGCGGCGATGTCAGGGCGCTTGGCGGCGTCCGTGCCGCGGGTCGCGGCGGACCGGCGGTTGCACGCTCGGTCCAGGCTCGCTCTGCTTCGGTCAGCTACAGCCGTTTCGGAAGCTATGGCGATGGCGGGCGGCGATACGGATACGGTGCTGCCCACGCCGCTGGAGCCTATGCCGGCTATGGCTATGGCCGATCGAACTATGGGTATTCCGATAGCGACTGCTACTACGTCTACAAGCGGTACAGGCGCATTCTGGTCTGCAACTAGGCATCGCGAACTCGGGCCGGACGGACCTCATCCTGCGAACACTGCGATGGATATTGTAAGCGCCTTGGCTTCGCTGGTGCGCGTAACGGAGACCGGCTCATTCTCAGCCGTTGCCCGCGAGCGGAAGGCTGCGGTCGCACGCCAGATTTCCTTCCTCGAGCAGCACTTCGGCGTGCGGCTTGTCGGACGACGTGCAACACGGGGATGTGAATCATTCTTCCTTGACCGACTCTGCTCGGTCGGGGTTATAGATAAACTATACCGTATAGTGTATTAATGATGAGTCGCGGCAATTTCGAAGACGTTGCCGCATTCCGTAACCGGTAGAGAAACTGAATCATGAAGCTCAATCTTCTGTCGGCTGCACTGATAACCGCAGCTTTACTAACGACACCCGCTGTGGCTTGGGACAGCCAAGTGACTTCACAGCGTCTCACGGCGAACGCTAACGCGCGTACCCCGATGGGCGCGCATAGTACGTACGGGAAAGCCTGCTGCCATAGTCGCGCTAGGGATCTGCCCAATCGCGCTGATCGCGATGTGTGGGGCCACTGGGGCGCCTATTACGGGCCCATGGTTCACGTTCCTTAGGCCGAAAAAGTCACCAGAAGCACGTGAGACAAGCGCGTTCGGATCCGGCGGGTTATGGCCGAGACTCAAAAGCACGGAGAGCAACATGAACAAGACTATCGCCTTCAGCACGATTGCCGCGGCGACACTGGCCGGCGCGACGCTCTTGAGCGCTGCAGAGCCGGTCGCCGCAAGAGAGTACGAATACTGCCGAGAAGACTATTCGTCAGGCATGCGACAGTGCGGCTTCGAAACGGTGGAGCAGTGCGTCGCCATGATTTCCGGTCGCGGCGGCAGCTGCGTTCGAAATCCTCTGCTGTCCGAGGCGAGCGCCTCCTACGCTCGCGCGCCGAAGCGCCACGGCCATACGCGTCGTCAACGAGCGGATTAACCGCCAACGGACCGCGTCTGGTCTGTTTTTGCGCCAGAACTTTTGCGTGCGAACCGTCAATTGCCTTTCAACCGGCCATGGTCGCGGAGAGTTGCGCCGGCACGCCGACGACTTCATCGATGTCAGGCTACTGCAACAAAGAATCGGCCGTGGTCATGTGCCTCGGGCGAACGGCAGACGCGCGAGGGATGCTCTTGACCGCTGCGTCCAGGCGGTGATTGGGCTCCGCATTTGGTTCCGAGTGCGCGTGTGGCTCGCCAAAATCCAACGACGAACGTAGGAGCCTCAATCAGTTGCAGCACCAGCTTGTGAACGCGCTCGCTTGACAGCGCAGTTAATAAACTATACGGTATATTTTACTAATTCAGGTCATGAACCCCCGCTACGACCGCGTTCCGGACAGAAACGCGGGCGTGGGCAATCGCAAATCAAGAGCACAGAACCATGAACTTTCAGCCTCGATCACACCTCACGACCGTCGACCGGCGTCCGCCGTTCGATTGCATAGCGTTGCTCTTACAGGGCGGAGGCGCTCTGGGGGCTTACCAGGGAGGCGTCTACGAGGCCTTGGCCGAAGCCAACATCCATCCCGATTGGATTGCCGGCATTTCGATTGGAGCGATTAACGCTGCAATTATCGCGGGCAATCCCCCCAATTCACGGGTGGAGCGGCTTCGCGAGTTTTGGACGCAGGTGACGTTGGACGCGCCATGGCATTGGTCAGACACGCCGTTCACCGATTCGATGAACAGTGACCACACCCGTAATTTTCTCAATCAGATGAATGCGAGCTTTGCTGCGGTGTTTGGCGCAAGCGGATTTTTTTCTGCGCGGCCACTGGCGCCATGGCTACAAGCGGGTGGAACGCTTGCCGCCACGAGCATCTACGACACGGGCGCGCTGAAGACGACACTGGAGCGCCTCGTCGATTTCGATCGTATCAACGCCGGCATGACGCGGTTCAGCGCAGGTGCCGTCAATGTGAGGACCGGCAATCTGGTCTATTTCGACACTGCCACGCATACGATTCGGTCCGAGCACATCCTGGCGAGTGGGGCGCTACCGCCGGGCTTTCCGGCGGTCGAAATCGATGGCGAACACTATTGGGATGGCGGCCTGGTATCAAACACACCGTTGCAATATGTGATCGAGTGTGGCGCCCGTCAGGACACGCTTGTGTTTCAGGTCGATCTCTGGAGCGCGCGCGGCCAGATTCCGCGCAATTTGGCCGACGTCGTTACGCGTCAAAAGGAGATCCAATACTCGAGCCGCACGCGAGCGAGCACGGACCAGTTCAAGAGCCTGCACCGGTTGCAGCGAGAGCTGGCAGCTCTCTTGAGCAGGCTGCCTGAAGATCTGCGCGAGCAAGAGGACGTCAGGCTGCTCAGGACGGCTGCCTCTCACAACGTGCACAGCCTCGTCCATCTGATCTATCGCGCGCGGGACTACGAAGGCCACTCCAAGGACTACGAGTTTTCCCGCCTCTCGATGCAGGATCATTGGCGCGCCGGTTATCACGACGCATTACGCACCCTTCGTCACCCCGAGGTGCTGGCCCGTCCGACAACTGCGGATGGCGTCTCCACGTTCGACCTTGAGCAGGATGGTCGCGAGTAGGCCAAGCCGGTCAGTCGCAGGAGAAATGAAATGCACGAGAATGAAGTCGCGAGGCGGGCGTTTGCGATGCCGCTCACCAGTCCGGCCTATCCGCCGGGGCCGTATCGCTTCGCGAACCGCGAATACCTGATCATTACCTATCGCACCGATCCGGCGAAGCTGCGATCAGTTGTTCCGGCTCCGCTCGAATTTGATGAACGCGAGGCGCTGGTCAAGTACGAATTCATCCGCATGCCGGATTCCAGTGGTTTTGGCGACTACACCGAGAGCGGCCAAGTCATCCCGGTATCGTTCCGCGGTCGCAGGGGCGGTTATACCCACTGCATGTTCCTGAACGATGAGGGGCCGATCGCCGGCGGCCGGGAGCTCTGGGGCTTTCCGAAAAAGCTCGGCCAGCCGACGTTGCAAACCGAGGTCGACACCCTCATTGGTACTCTGGACTACGGTCCGTTGCGGGTTGCAACCGGCACGATGGGATACAAGCACCGCGAAGCCGACCTGGCGCAAGTCAAGGCCGCTCTCGAGGAGCCGAACTTCCTTCTCAAGATCATTCCGCACGTCGACGGCAGTCCGCGGATCTGTGAGCTCGTCGAGTATCACCTTGAGCAAGTTGTCTTGAAAGGGGCGTGGACCGGACCCGCGGCACTCTCCCTGACGCCTCACGCCTTGGCTCCCGTGGCCGATTTGCCGGTTCTCGAGATCGTGTCCGCGGTTCACATGCGCGCAGATCTTACTCTCGGGCTGGGTAAGGTCGTTCACGACTATCTGCAACAGCCGATCCGACGCCCGCTCCGGAGCTACGAGAGAGCGCTGGTCACATGATGGACGACCGCGATCCGCTGCGCGAGTCCAGAACACCTCCGGCGACGAGCCTTAAGACCGTCACAGATCAACAAGGAAAAGCGAAATGGGTATTCTGAAAGGTAAAGTCGCGGTCGTGACCGGCTCGACGAGCGGCATCGGTCTCGCGTATGCGCGTGCCTTCGCAGGCGCAGGTGCCAACATCGTGCTCAATGGAATGGGTGCGCCGGCCGATGTTGAGAAGGAGCGATCTGCCGTCGAGAGCGATTTCGGGGTGAAAGCCGTCTATTCGCCCGCGGACATGGCCAAGCCGAACGAAATCGCCGAGCTCGTCGCGCTCGGGGAGAAGACCTTCGGCAGCGTGGATGTCCTCGTGAACAATGCCGGCGTCCAGCACGTCGCCCCTATCGAGGAGTTTCCGATCGACAAGTGGAATGCGATCATTGCGATCAACCTGTCCTCCGCCTTCCACACAATCCGTGCAGCCGTGCCCGGCATGAAGCGGCGCGGCTGGGGCCGTATCATCACCACGGCCTCGGCGCATTCGCAGGTCGCTTCCCCCTTCAAGTCGGCCTACGTCGCGGCCAAGCACGGCATCGCGGGTCTCACCAAGACGGTGGCGCTGGAACTGGCCAGGTCGAAAATCACCTGTAACTGCATCAGCCCCGGCTACGTCTGGACGCCGCTGGTAGAGAAGCAGATCCCGAACACGATGAAGGCGCGCAACATGGACAGGGATCAGGTGATCAACGACGTCCTGCTCGCGGCCCAGCCGACGAAGGAATTCGTCACGGTCGAACAGGTGGCTTCGCTGGCGCTGTTCCTTTGTGGCGAAGGCGCCGCGCAGATCACGGGCGCCAACCTCTCTATCGACGGCGGCTGGACGGCCGCGTAGGGCCCGCCGAAATGCACACCGGCTCTTGAAACGCAGCGATAGACCAAGAAGACAACAATACCCAACACCTACGACTGCTGCCTACTGAACATCAACCAATTCCTCTGGAGAGAAGATCATGAACAAGCGACTGATCGCGACTGTCATTAGCTGTGCCTGCCTTACCCTGGCGACGGCTGCCGAAGCCCGAACCTCTTACGACGGTCCCTGGAATCTTACCTTCGTTACACAACGCGGAAGCTGCGATCCGACCTACAATTTCTCAGTGAATATAAACGATGGCGTTGTGACGCATCCCAATCTGGTGAAGTTCAGCGGTCATGTCGGAAGATCGGGCGCGGTTCGCGCGTCGGTGACGGTCCACGACAAATACGCATCAGGGTCGGGGAAGCTGACGCGAGACGGCGGCCGCGGGACCTGGAGCGGCCGCGCAGGAGGTGGGCGCTGTTCGGGATATTGGACCGCGCAACGAAACAACTAGGACGCGATCACGGGATTTAATCCCTTGAAAACGCGACGGTGTGCACCATCGTCGACCTGGCGTTCGAACGCCGACCCCGGCTGGGACAGGTCGTGTGCGTCCGCGCCGGCGAACGGACCGCGGCTCTGCGTACTGCGCTTGAGCGCTATGCCTCAAGTTCGAAGTGCAGGACTAGCGCCGCAGCCGGAGCGTTTGGCCAATTGATGGTGCGGTTAGAGTGTCCAGAAGTTTTGGGAAGGCGGCAAGATGGTGACGAATGCGACAGGTGCCACCCTGGTTTGCCTCGGGCCGAGTAGCAGCTTCGAGGTCCGACAGGTCCTCCGGCGCAAGCCGGCCGCCGGCGAGATCGAGGTTGCCGTCGCGGCGGCGTCGGTAAATCCCATCGATGTACGGCGCGCGCAAGGCTATGGTCGGCGATTGCTGTCGCTTGTGGGGGCAGGTCGGTTTCCCATGGTGCTCGGCAATGATGTCGCCGGCACGGTGACCGCTCTCGGCGACAATGTCGACGCGTTCAAGATCGGCGATCGGGTCTATGGCGTGAAGCCGCCATCGGCCGAGGGGAGCCACGCGAGCCACGTGCTGGTCAAGGCCACGCATGTACTGCTGGCGCGCGCGGGGCAGGACCTCCAGGCGCTGGCGGCACTTCCGTACAGCTTCGTGACCATGTGGCTTGCGGTGCGGGGCGCTGGACTGACCCGGCAGAATGCTGCGGGAAAACAGGTACTCATCCATGGCGCGGCCGGCGGTCTCGGGACCTTGGCCCTCCAGATGATGTCCGCATGGGGGGCAAGCGTGACGGCGATAGCGCGGCCGCCAGACTTCGCCGCCTGCCAGGAGGCTGGCGCGCTCGAGGTGGTGGACAACAGCAAGCCGTTCGCGACGCTGTCACGGACGTTCGACGCCACGCTCAACTTCGCCGCCTGGGACGATGATCTGGCGCTCATCGGCACTCTGCGCGACGGCGCGCTCGGCCATGCGACCACGGTGCATCCGCTGCTCGCAAATTTCGACGAGGTCGGCTGGCTGCGCGGTGCCCTGAAGACGCTTTCCGACAAGCGTCGCCATCGCGCCGCCTTACCGAAGAACGGACGCTATGCCTGGACTGTCTTCAAGCCCGAGACACCCGCCCTGCAGGAGTTGCGCGAACTGGTTGAGCAGCGGCGCGTTGGACTGCCCATTGCCGTTCGGGAATCCCTGGCCGGAGCTGCCCAGGCCTTCGATCACGTGAAGAAGGGGCGGCGGGGACGCGCGCTGATCCTACCGGGCTGACGTGACGATTGGTCAGCACGACGATGAGTCTAAGCTTTTTGGCGGGCAACAAGGCGATTCGCGTGCTCCGTTCGGCGCTGATTGCCATCTTATCCTCGCTTACAGTAGCCCCAGACCTTGAGCGTTCAAGTTCATCAGAAATCTTGAACCGGTCCGGTGAGAGCTCGGCGTCCCTCACGGCTACGTCTCCTTGCGAAAGCGCGATGGCTACATGCCATGGACAGCCAACGGAAATTGAAGGGTGGCCAGAATTTGGAACGAGGTGCGATCGGTTTGAGACAAGGTCGAAGTATTGACCAAGCCAGCGGCATATGAAGGGGAGTTCTTGGCTGCAAACGGCGCGTGTTCGGCAGACGGTACCCACTTCCGGCCGTAGCTCAAGCGGTGGGTTTTGGTTCAGGACGGTCGAAAATGCTTGATCTTTCAATGGGGATTGACTGACACTCTCTCCGCCGCAGCACTGTTCTCCTCTGTATCCGATCGTTCAAACCGACAGCAAAACAATGAGTAGCGCGACAATGATTGTCGTGGCCAATTCCGCAGTGTTACCCCCAGTCACCGCGCAAACCGTAGGTTCTGAGCGCGGGGTTGGAGGACGGATCTCGCGACGAAGAGCACTTGCCGGCCAAGGACAACGACAATCCACAGCTTGCACTCTACGCAGCCATCGACATCGTCTCAGATCTGGCTCCTGGTTCTGCCTGATCGGCAGTCTCCTCGACCTTCGCACTTCCGAGCCATCGCGCTAGCGAAAGATCACGCTTCACTTCGAGGCCATGGACAACCAACTCTGATATTCCTTGCTGCCGTTGACGCAGGTGATCCCTTAACAAACGATCACGCGTGATGTACCCGGCGTTCACACCGGGAAGCGAATGGTTCATCAACAGATGAATGTCGAGCTCTGAAACACCTGCCGCTTGCGCGAGCGTGCGATAGCTCTGCCGCAGATCGTTACCCCATTTGGAAAGGACATTTCGCTCTTCCTTGTGCTCCACGAGATGTCCTGATTCACTGTCGGCTGGAAACAACCACGATTTCCCTTGCTCGGGATACATGATCCGCCCCCACCTGATTGCGCGGATGATGCAGCGGATCATCGGCCGCGATAGTGGGATGTCGAATGCCTTCTCCTCGCCACCCTTGGGCTTCGGGATATGGATGAGCCTTTCTCGTAGACCGATGTGCTCCATGCGGACCTTTTTAAGCGCTGCTGGTCGTGATCCACTGAGAACTGTCAAAAGGTGAAATTCCCGCCTTAACGGGTTGTCCAGTGCGTAAAGCTCCTTAAGCCAACCGCTGATGTCGTTTGGTCCCATCCCCGTGTTGCGTCGATGCTCCTTGTTCCAATCGATAGCGGAGACCGGATTCGCGGCAGGCAGTTCGGTATTGCTTTTCAGGGCATGGTTGTAGACTGCTCGCAGACTGCGCATAGCCCCATTGGCAATGTAGGGGCCGTTTTCCTTCGTAATCTTGTCGTGGCGTTCAACAACAAAATTCGGCTGTCGGCCAAGCCGAGCAAGTGGATTGTCGAGCCAGTCCTTAAACAGCCGCTCCATGTGATCTCGATAGTTTTCAACCGTCCCTGAGTTTCGACCCTTACGTTTCATATGCGCATCCCGATAGCGCTCCCAGGCCTGCCGAAGCGTTATTGAGCCTGGCTTGATCGTCGGAGCTTCACCAGGACGTTGGCCTTTGGCTATCGACCCGAGTGCTTCCTTGGCCTTGCCTCGCGCTTGACGCGTGGTCATCTCACCAAAATCGCCGAGCTTGACCTGGACTGCGAATTCACGAACGCCATCACGCCAGAACTCACCCTGCGCCATGAAAGTCTTCCGGCGCTTGCCGACGAGCACGAAAAATCCCGGTAGCTCACTATCGCGCACCTTGTATTGCTTCTCCCCCGGGCACAGACGCGCAATGCTCTTGTCGGTGAGAATCTCGCGCTGATCGGCCATGGGTGCCTTCACCATTTTTAGTCTGGGTTTAGTCTGGGGAAGTCCTCGATGAGAATCATCGAGGTCGCGTTACGCCAGGCTACGCCACGGCGCGAAAATCCATGATCGATCAGTATCTTATTGCGAGGGCGAGAGTATGGCGACGTGTCGGCGAGTGCGGTCGACAAGCTCCGAATTCATACTACGAATCTGGGGGTCAGGAGTTCGAATCTCTTCGGGCGCGCCACGTAAACATTCCGGCAGTTCCCATCCGACCTGCCCCTCATCTGCGCTTGAGGCTTTGGAGATGAGCTCGCTCCAGCTCCTCCGAGGCTTTGACCGCCTCATCCAACGACTTGCGGATGTTGCCCACATTGGCGACCGTGGCAGCGCGGAGCGCCGGATAGCTCTTTGTCATGTCAAGGGGGCGACCTTCGATGGCCGAGGCGATCCGCTCTTCCATCGCCATCAAATAGAGATTCTTGATGCTCGAGTTCTCGGCAAGGCGCCGCTCGACGTCCTCGGCCGGCCCGCCTTTCGCACCCTTGAGCTCCAATCCGACGCGGGTTCGACCTTCCCCTGCCACGCTGAGTGTCGCGATGTATCGCATGAGCTCGTATCCGTTCTTGCGGACAATCCAGGTGACCTCGGACGGCTTGTTCGCCTGAATCTCAACGTCCGGCGCGTAGCTGCCAAAGACCGGCGGCAGGTCCGTCGTGCACAGGATCTGTCGCGCCCGATCGAGCGGAACCGGGTAGACCGCGCCCTGGGAACAGGCCGCGACAAGCATCGTGGGCAACAGCGCAAAAAGGATGTTCCGCCTCATCGCCAATTTCCCTCGTTGCAAATCTCGCGAATGCCACCGAGGTCGCCAAACGCGATCGGCGCGACACCGGCGCCGCCCGCCGCACCACGCCATCAAGGCAAGCTACGGCAAAGATGCCAAACACCGGCTAACACAAATGAAGAAAATGTCAGCGGCCTATTAAGCCCTGCTCAACCTCATCGGATGCGTGCTGAACCCCGTCCCGCGACGCTTGGTATGCTTCTTGGGCCTTTTTGATGATGCTGTAGGCGGCCGCCTTGGTGATGACCAAACGTGCGATGGCGGCTCCTGGCACATTGCAGCCCGTCCGGCATGTCTGCTCGGGAGTCGGGTCTCTGAGCAAAACCGGACCGCTTGTGCTCGTTGCGAGCCTTTCGCAGTTTGACCCAAAGCCGACGTTTATGGTTGAGCTTGCCCTGTTCAATCCACATGCGCCTGCGGACCTGGCTGGCGAAGGCTTTGAGCGCCCGCGGCGTGATGCCTTGCCCGATCCAATCAAGCTTACCCCGGCCCGCTTTGCGTCGGCGCGGGCCGCAGCTGAAGCGGCGGCATGCCCGCATAGTAATCGTGGATCATAGGTCGACGTGTCAGATCGCATTTGAGTAAGTCACGCAAGTTATTTTCAAACTTCTTCGTCTAAACAACATCGGACAATTGAAATTCGGGAGCGGCAAATGAGCGCAAAGCTCGTCTTTATTCTCGCGGGCACGTTAGTCGTGGGTGGCTGTAATCTCAGCTCTGACCCGACGGTCTTCCCCTATTCCAAGGATCAGGTCCAAACCATGTTGGTGGACGCAAAGACCACCCTTCCGAGACGCGACGGGCCAGGAGAGATGATAAAGATCTGGGGCGCCGGTCGCTCGGCGAAGGGCGTCAAACTGAATATGAAATATGCAAGCTGGGCGCCCCTGTTGGAGTGCGAGGCCATCATCACTTCGATCACGCCCAAGGAAAGCCGCGTCGTTGCGGATTGCGGCAAAAGCACAAACAGTGACTCCGCAATGAGCCGTACGCAGGGAAGTCTCCGCGCCCCAATGTTCGAGGAGCATATCGCGGCGACGCTCAACAAGCGCGCATTCAATCGAAGCAACGCCGATAGGAAGGAAACCGCGGCCGTGTTCCAGAACCTCCCCGGAATGCAGCGCGAAGCATTGCAGATGAGCGCAGACGAGGCTCGGCAAAGGGCTGCCGAGCGCAGCCGTTAAGTGGATCGGATGTCGGCCGGGTCCGCTTCTGGCACATCACGTCGATGTCGGGGTGATCGACAGGGCCGCGGTCGAAGGGTAACCGGACCACTCGGCGAAATCGGGAATGCAGCCGCCCGCGAGGCGTAGTGCAAAGTCGCAGGATATCGCAGCTTTGCCGATTGGGACGCGTTGCGGCCTGCGGCATCATAGGGGAACAGCAAACGAGTAGTGCCCATCTTCATCGGCCGCGGCGCGCCAAATTGCCAGCATGCGTGCTCTGCGCCAAATAAGTGCGACGTGACGCGAAGCAGTCCAGCCCCGCTTCGACGGGAAAGCAGCCGTCGATCTTATTGGCGGATGTTTAAATTACCGCTCCGGCAACCCGGCCGCGACATACGCTCGCCCGATCCATTCGCTCGCCGCAAGAAATGTCGGGCTGGCGTTTTTCGGCGGGAGCGCGACGTTGACGAGGTTCGAACCGGGCCGCAACACAAGAGCCTTGTCCATCGCCGCTTTTGCCTCGGCTGGCTGGCCAAGACCCTGGTAAGCGGCCGACAGGAGCATATAGGTGCGTCCTGATGCGGGCGTGATCGCGATCGACCTTTGCAGCCATGGTAACGCGTCTTCGCTGCGGTCCATCAGCAGGTAGGTCATCCCTGCGCCAAGCTTCCAGGTCCAGCGCGACACCTGTGGCGTGTCGAAACGGTCGGCTTGCTTGAACGTTGCCAATGCGTCCTCGAAACGCCCGAGTTGAAGTTGCGCGAGACCGATGTGGTACAGCGCCAATCCGTTCCATGGATCGAAGCTCAGCGTCCGCGCGCAGGCCACCAGGCTCTCGGTGAAATAATTCGTCGCGTTGAGGAAGCGGCAATAGGCTTCGAGTACCGGAATGGAATCGGGCTTGGTGCGCAGCGCGCGTTCCAGCATCGATTTGGCTTTTATCTCCGCCGCTGTGCTGTCCGCAGGGCTGTACCAGACCATCTGAATGCCGCGGAGTTGCAGCGCGGCAAGCGCGACTTGAATGTCGACACTGTCGGGATGATCGCCGAGCGCTTTTTCCAGCATCGTCTGCGCCGCCGCAAGACGCTCTTTGCTGGTTTGGTTGATCTGAGCGGTGGCTTGCTCGACCACGACCTTTGCCGCGCCGTCGGTCGCCGCCGGCTGCGCGCCGGCCTGCACCAGCTCATTGAGGCGCCGCGCCAGCAGATGGCCGAGGCCCGCCGCGAGCCGCGATTGTTGTAGGCCCAAGTCCGTCTCGCCGATCGCGACCGAAACCGGCGCCGACCAGATCACTTCCTGGGTCGCCGTGCGGGTGAGGCGGGCGTGCAGTTCCCATGCCGCGCCGGCCTTCTGCAATTCGCCGCTCAATACGAAGTCCGCTTGCGCCGCGCGCGCCGAGGCGGCCTGCGGCGACGCGCTGCCCGCTTCGGGCGTCGCCACGCGGATCACACGTATATTGTCGATCTTCGCCAGGCCGTCGGCGAGGCGGATCGTGACAGCCGCCGCCGTCGGGACAGCGTCCGCATCGGCGCCGGTGACCGGCATGACGGCGATGGCCGGCGGTCTTTGTTTGAACGTGTCCGGCCCGAACATCGGCGCCGCGATGGCCAGCCCGAGCGCCGCGCCAAGCACCGCGACGGCGGCGAGCGCCATCGGGGCGCTCAGACCGAACGGCCGCCAGGTTTTTGCCGGCGCGGCGGCCGGTGCGACAGCAACGTCTGTAAACGGAATTTGCGGCGGCGTGGCTAGCGCCTTGGTCGACACCTCGGCGTCGAAGAGATAGCCGCGGCCGGACACCAGCTTGACGATCTTGCGGTCCTCGTCGCCCAGCGCGGTGCGAATCTCGCGAATGCACTGAAACAGGCTGTCCTCGCCGACATGGATGTCCGGCCAGACCGCCTCCATCAGCTCCTGTTTGCTGAGGATTTGGCCGGCATTGGCGGCAAGCACCTGCAGCATGGCGAACGGCTTCGGCCGCAGCCTGACCGATTCGCCATCCGGCCCGCGCAGCTCGGCGCGCTGGTGATCGAGTTCAAAACCGGCAAACCGCAGCACGACCCCCTCGTCTCCCAAGCTGCGCCGATAGGAACGGGAAATATCAAGAATTTCCCAAGTTGCGGCGATAGAACGGCAAATATCAGAAAAACTTCAGAAAGTAACCGCCGCCTGGTCAGGACAGCGCGGTGCCCCGGTGCCATGTTGGCGACGCCGCTGACGGGCGGCGCTGGGGGAATTCCGGGTGAAATCGAAGGTGTCTGTGCTGAACCCTGCGGGCCGGGGTGCTGTGGTTCGCCGGTTGCACGCCGCCTTGCTGGCGTCGTCGGCCATGACTGGGGCCATGACCGGCCTCATTTGCGCGCTGCCGGCGGCGGCGCAGGACGCCACCTGGCTGAACGCGCCCGGCAGCGGCAACTTCAACACCGGCGCCAACTGGGACACGGCTACGGTGCCGACCGGCACCGCGTACTTCGACACCTCCGGGACTACCGCCCTGTCGTTCTCGGCCAATACGACACTCGGCGGCTGGACCTTCGACCCTGGGGCGTCGGCCTACAGCTTCACGAACGCATCCCGGACTCTCACGTTCACCGGCGCCGGCATCGTCGTCAACGGCGGCAGCGCCACCATCGGCAACAATGGCACTCTGACCTTCCGAAACACCAGCACTGCCGGCAGCGCCACCATCGCCAACGGCGGCGGCCTGGATTTCAGCGACGCCAGCACGGCGGGCAGCGCCACCATCGCCAACAACTTCTTCCTGAGTTTCTTCCAGGCCAGTTCGGCCGGCAGCGCCGCCATCACCAACAACTACAACCTGCAATTCTACGGCACCAGCACGGCGGGCAGCGCCACCATCGGCAACAATAACATTCTGATCTTCCGAGACACCAGCACTGCCGGCAGCGCCACCATCGCCAACGACGGCGGCCTGGATTTCAGCGACGCCAGCACGGCGGGCAACGCCACCATCGCCAACAACTGGAACCTGATTTTCCGGAACACGAGCACGGCCGGCAGCGCCGCCATTACCAATAACTCCTTCGCGTACTTCTACGACACCAGCACGGCCGGCAGCGCCAACATCACGATGAACAACGGCAGCGGGCTGGTTTTCTTCAACACCAGCACGGCGGGCAGCGCCACCATCGCCAATAACTTCGGTGGCACGCTGTACTTCAACAACACCAGCACCGCTGGTAGCGCCACCATCACCAACAACGGCGGGGGCGCGCTGAATTTCAGGGACACGAGCACGGCCGGCAGCGCCACCATCACCACCAACTTCGGTGGCACGCTGGATTTCAACAACAGTACGGCCGCCAGTGCATCCGTTACCAGCAACGGCACCCTGAATTTCAACAACACCAGCACCGCTGCCAGCGCCACGATCACCACCAACTATCGTCTGTTCTTCAATGACACCAGCACCGCTGGCAGCGCCAGCATCACCAACGCCGGCGACCTGTCCTTCAATGCCACCAGCACGGCGGGCAGCGCCACCATCAGCAACAATGCCTACCTGAACTTCCTAAACACCAGCACTGCCGGCGGTGCCGCCATCACAAACAACAACGTCATGAATTTCACCGACACCAGCACCGCCGCCAACGCCACGATCAACAACACCGCGAGCGTGAACTTCAACGGCACCAGCACGGCCGGCAGCGCGTCGATCACCAACAACAACACCCTGTTATTCGCCGGCACCAGCACGGCCGGCAGCGCCACCATCACCAACGGCTTTAGCATGAATTTCTACAACACCAGCACGGCCGGTGGCGCCAGCATCGCCAACAACTTCGGCAGCATCGGTTTCTTCAACAGCAGCAAGGCCGGCACCGCCACAATCACCAACAACGGGGGCAACGTCGCCTTCAGCGACACCAGTTCCGCCGAGAATGCCACCATCACCAATGACAGCAGCGTCCTGGATTTCAACGGCACCAGCACGGCTGGCAGTGCCACCGTCATCAACACTGCCGGCGGCAGCACCCGATTTTGGGACACTGCCAGTGGCTGCAGCGCACGCTTCATCACCAACGCCGGCAGCTCGTTCGATATCTCCGGCCTGACGGCATCGGGAACGGTCGCCGGCTCGATCGAGGGCGCAGGCAGCTATCGCCTCGGCGACAAAACGCTCACCGTCGGCGGCAACAATCTGTCCACAACTGTCAGCGGAGTCATTGCGGACGGCGGCACGGGCGGCGGCACCAGCGGTTCGCTAGTCAAGACCGGTACCGGCACGCTGACGCTTTCGGGCACCAATGCCTATACCGGCGCGACGACCGTAGACGGCGGAACCCTGGCGGTGAACGGCTCGATCATTTCGTCGAGCGGCGTCACCGTGAACAACGGCGGCACGCTGGGCGGCACCGGCATTATCGGGGCAACGACGATTGCAAGCGGCGGCGCGCTGGCGCCCGGCAACTCGATTGGCACGCTCACGGTCAACGGCAATCTGACCTTCAATGCCGGCGGCTTCTACACGGTAGAGGTCTCGCCGACCGCGGCCGACCGCACCAATGTCACCGGCACGGCGACCTTGACCGGCGCGACGGTGCAGGCAATTGCCTTGCCCGGCAGCTTCCGCGCGCAGACCTACACCATTCTCAATGCGACCAGCGGCTTCGGTGGTACGCAATTCGCCGGCATCACGGGCAGCAGCTTCGCGCCCGGCGCGCGCAACCCGCATCTGACCTACGACGCGAACAACGTCTTTCTCGTGCTCGATCCCGGCACCATCCAGATTCCGGCCAGCGCGCGCGGCAACGAGGTCAATGTTGCAGGCGGCATCAACAAGGCGGTCGAGAGCGGCGCGACGCCGCCGGCGGCGTTCGATGCGCTGCTCAACATGACCGGCGCGCAGCTTACCAATGCGCTCAACCAGGTGTCGGGCCAGCCCGCCACCGGCGCCGCGACCAGCGGCACGCAGATGACGACGTCGTTCCTCACGCTGCTGCTCAACCCGTTCGGCGGCACGCCGGGCAGCAATCCCGGCACGCTCGGTTATGCGCGCAGCTTCGGCGCCGGCGACAAGCCGCTGTCGTCGGAGGTTGCCAACGCTTATGCCGCGGTGACGCCAAGGGATGCGGTGGCCAATACCGGCCAGCGCTGGGGCCTGTGGGGGCAAGGCTACGGCGGCTACAACCGGGCCAGCGGCGACGCGGCGCTCGGGACCAACACCACCACGGCCCAGAGCTTCGGCTTCGCCGGCGGCGCGGATTATCGCGTGTCGGCCAATACGCTGGTTGGCTTTGCGCTCGCCGGCGGCGGCACAAGCTGGGGTCTCTCGCAAGGCCTTGGCGGCGGCAAGAGCGACGTGTTCCAGACCGGTGTCTACGGCTCGTATTCGTTCGGCGCGCTCTACGTCTCCGCGGCGCTGTCCTATGCCTGGCACGACATGAGCACCGATCGCGCGGTCACCGTCGCCGGCACCGACAAGCTCGCGGCGAGCTTCGACGCGCACAGCTTCGGCGGCAGGGTGGAAGCCGGCTACCGCATCCCGACGCCGTGGCTGGGCATCACGCCTTACGCGGCCTTGCAGGTGCAGAAATTCCGCACGCCGACCTACAGCGAGAGCGCGACGTCGGGCTCCAATGCCTTCGCGCTGAGCTATGACGCACGCTCGACCACGGCAACCCGGACCGAGCTCGGTAGCTGGTTCGACAACGTGATCGCGCTCGATCGCGGCCATGTGCTGACTTTGCGCACCCGCGCCGCCTGGGCGCACGACCATTCCAGCAATCCGTCGATGGGCGCCGTGTTCCAGACGCTGCCTGGCTCGAGCTTCACCGTCAACGGTGCGCAGTCTGCGGCGAACTCGGCGCTGCTCTCGGCCGGCGCCGAGCTGCGGCTCGCCAATAGCTGGTCGGTCGGCGCCAGGTTCGACGGCGAGTTCGCAAGCCGCTCCCAGACCTATGCCGGCACCGGGACGGTGCGATACGCGTGGTAACGATAGTCGGGAATGAACGGCGCAGGGTCGTTGGGGTATCGGGGTTGGGGTCTTGAGTTCAAACACTGCGCAGGCACGCGGGCGATGTCTCCGTGCGCGTCAATTGAAAGACCAGCCGTCAAACATGCGCGGCTAACAAAACTTATATAGTAATTTCAATTATATAAGAGTTCACAGTTTTATTCTGAGTGGCGCGCCAGTTTACGATTTTGCACGATATCGTTGGCAGGCGGCCGAAATTGCCGCATCTAGGCGTCGGCGCCGCCCGATAGCTACCCTCCGTCGACGCGACCGACAGCCATGCTAATCCGCTAGCCCTAAGACGAACGCCAAAGCAATCCCGACCCGAGCCATGTCTCTCGCGCGTGTCATTGAACCGATGTCCAGCGGGTCAGGCGGCTCGTTCGGTCTTGTAAGGACGAACAAGAAGGTCAGCCGGGATTTTCCACGCTTCACCGACCTTGTGAATCATCTCGACCGTGAGCGCTCGCCGACGCGAAAGAACCTCCGACGCACGCGAGCGCGAGCCCAGAAGTTCTGCCAGTTCGGCCTGGGTATCGCCGAATTCGTCTATGGCATACCGGAGCACGTCGATAGGATCGAAGGTCTCGTCGATCTCGATCGGCCATCGCTTGGCCTCGTAGATTTCGACGAGCGCGAGGAGCACATCAAGCTTGTCGCCCTCCTCCGTACCCTCCGGTGCGCCCCAACAGGCCTCAATCGCTGCGAGCGCTGCGCGGTGATCTTGATCTGTGCGAATCGGCCGGATGTCCATGTGATCTCCTTAGAACTGCGACACCTTCAATGCATCGATGCGATCATATTCCGCGTGGGTGCCGATGAACTTCACAAAGGCGATCTGCCGACGAAAATCGAAGGCGGCCACCAAGCGATAGTTTCCTCCTGCGACCTCAAACCTCACACGCTCGCGGTTCAGCACTTTGGCTTTCGGAGCCGCCTTCTGGACTTGATCAGTCGATGTCCATTGCGCGCCTCTTACGATCGCGTGCCAGCGTTCAAGCGAGACCTTTGCTCCTGCATCATAGCGCCACGGCGAAAAAATAGTGCCCATCTTCATCGGCCCGTGGCGCGCCACCTTGGTACAAACTGCGAACGCCAAAGCCCGCCGTTTCTACGCCTGCAGCAGCGACAAGAGGCCGCAAAGTTCGGTTTTCGAGCCCATGATTCGGACCTCGCGACCATCAGCCACCGCACGCGCTGAGCCAGTACGCGCAAATGGTCGCGTCGGCCCGTTGTCATTGCAACCGCTCCTTCTCTTGTGATGCGGCTCCCGGTCAATCTGGCCTGAGCCGCTCGAAAAGCCGGCTCCAACTCTGCTGCCTGGGCCCACTGCCCCACACAATCTCAAAAGTCGTCCTTGATGCGCGGGGATGTTCCATCGCCTCGACGAACGCGTCGGCGACATCTGCGCGGGCAATATGGTTGCGAAACGCCAGCGGCAGGGCGCCCTGGCTGACATTGATTGCATGCTCGCCGCCGGGCCGATCAAGAAGGAAGCCGACGCGTATGATCGTGTAGTCCAAGCCGCTGGAGCGGATTTTGTCTTCGACGCGCCGGCGCCAGACCAACGTATTCCTCTTGAGCAGGTTGATCAGAAAGCCCGCCAGCGAGCGCTTCTCGATCCCGATCGTGTTCAGATAGACGAAGCGGCCATGGAAACCGGCGCTTCGCGCAGCTGCAAGCGTGTCGATGACGCCGTCATAGTCCGTCGCCCTGACTAGGCTTTCCGGCGCATACCGTCCGCTCGGCGCGCCGGCAGTGAAGATGATGTGATCCACATCTCGCAACGCGGGAGGAAGCGTGTCCTCTTTCGTGAGATCGCCAGCGACCACCTCAAACGTGGGACCCAGTTTGTTTGAAACTCCAGCAGGATCGCGCGCCAGTACACGGACCGCATAGCCTCGTTCATGCAGCAGCCGGGCGATCAGAAGTCCAACGCCCCGCGTGCCGCCAATAACAAGAATCCGACTCTTTCCCGCGCCGCCCATAGAGCCTCCGGCTCAAGCACTATTCGCAGCGTCCATCGCATCGCGGTGAGAAGGCGCCAGCGATCCGCACCCGCCGCAATGTGAGTCCAGTTTGCTTGGCGAGTCAGACAGAATTCAGGCCCTTCGGGCGAAATACCCTGCGGGCACAAGCCAGCGGAGTGCCTCGGGCGAAGCCCAAAGGTGCGGCAGCTTGGATATTGTCTGGCTCTGGGCCGCGCTCGCGCGTTCCATAGCATTTCATCATAGTGCTACGGCGAAGCAGTAGTGCCCATCTTCATCGGCCGTGGCGCGCCACTTTACGATTTTGCACGATGCAGTGCGATTTCGCCGCCATTGTTGTATGGCTCTTGAACCAGGCGACGATATCGGCATCGAGCCGAATGCATAGCGTCAAGAGCTTTGCTTACTTTGCCGGCGCCTCGGGCGCTTCTGTTCCGGTGGCCGGAGCCCTGTGCCTGCCACCTGGCTCTGGCGTCGACAAAGCGGCCGTGACAAGACCGTGTGACGTTCAGCGGCCGTCGGCTAAACATCCTCGGAGGTGACATGGGCTTGTCTAACCCTCGCGACTTTCATGCTCCGCAATCGTCCTACACAAAGGAAGATCTGCTCAAATCGAGCGAGGGCGGCTATTTCGGCCCGGGCAATGCTCAGTTGCCGGCGCCGCCCATGCTGATGATGGACCGCATCATCGAGATCAGCGTGGACGGCGGCGAATTCGGCAAGGGCCATGTCATCGGTGAGCTGGATATCACGCCGGACCTCTGGTTCTTCGAATGGCACTTTGCCGGCGATCCGGTGATGCCGGGATGTCTGGGTCTGGACGCCATGTGGCAGATCATCGGCTACTGGCTTGGCTGGTCGGGCTCACGCGGTCGGCGTCGGCGAGGTGAAATTCCGGGGAGACATTAAGCCGGACGTCAAGTGCGTGCGATACGAGGTCAGCATGCGCCATGTCAGGCGCGGCAAACTGGCTGTTGGAATTGCCAACGGCCGCGTATTTGCCGACGGTATCTGCGTCTATGTCGCCAAGGATATGAGAGTCGGACTGATAGCGTCGGCGATCTGATATGCCTGTTACTGTATTGGCCTTGTAGATCGGCTGTTCGCGATGTCGCCGGGGGACCATGTCGTCAGATTTCGTTCTTGTCGCAGGACCTCTGGTCCGCGCATCGAGCTGGGAGCCAACGGCCAAACATCTGCGGCAGGCGGGATCGTGGGATCATATCCCAGCCAGCTTCATTCAAACTTCAAGGATTTATGATCATGCAGCCGAAGAAGCGCGGCGACGCGGCTGGCCGGTTACGAGCCTGCAAGGCACGCATCTCGATCCCACACTCCGTCCGCTAGAGACGGCGGAGGCGATACTTTCAATGTCGCGTCGGCTTCGGGCGGCCCAATAGTCCTTTGCGAAAACCTGGCTCACGCCGCCGAGGTGTCGATCGAACGGCGGATCACCTGACGCACCTCTGCATTGGACAGGAACAGGTCGTGGTTGATGACGCCCCAGCCGGACTCGGACGCATCGATGACGCGCACCCCGAGCTGCTCGATCGCGGCCTTCTCGGCGGCGCCGACCCGCGTCATTCCACCGGCGAGCCGCCCCGACAGCGCCAGCGCACGGTCGTTCGTTGCGGTGATGACGGTGATCTTGCGGGTGAGCGGGCCGATGCGTTGGGTCGCCGACGAGAACACGTCCATGTCGATGTCCGGTGAGGCGAACACCACGGCTCCGATCTTGTCGGCGACGCTGTCGCCATATCGCGCGTAGAGCTGACGCAGGCCTTCGAGCGTTAGCATCGTGCCCATGCTATGCGCGACGATGTGAACGCGGCCGGCGCCCGGCGTCGTGACGACGGACTGGAGCACGCGCTCGAAGGCGTCGCGCGAGTACATCGCGCTGTCGCGGTCATAGGCGTAATCGAACAGTCCGGCCTTGGAGGGCCAGGCGAACACCATCGTCTGGCCGCGGAACCGGACGCCATCGGCGAGCTGCGCGGCATCGAGCGCCGCCGTCTCGAATGTGTTCTTGAAGCCGTGGACGTAGATCAGGACGTCTGACCCGCTGCCCTGCCCGAGAAGGTTGCTGACGTCTCCGGCCACCGGCTCGACGCCCTCGAGACGCCAACCGCCGATCCCGGCTGCGGCGAGCGAGAAGCGGTTGTCGCCGGGCGCCGCCAGCTTCGCCCGTCCGACCGTCATCGCCGAAGCCCGCTCCGGCCCGAACCACGGCTTCGCTCGCCCGCCGTTCACCGGCTTGCGCGTGGTCGCGACCAGCAATGTCGGTTCCACTGAAAGCGACGACGCATCGTAGCGACCACCCGTCGCGCCCAAGCCGGCGCATCCGCCGAGCGCGAGCAGGCTGGCCGAGGACGCAATGCCGCGCAGGAACGCGCGGCGGGATGCAGATGACTCGTGTTGCAGCAAATGTTGGACGATCACGCAGGACCTTTGGGAACTCTGTCCCCCACAGGATCCGCCCCGCTGGCTTCGTGGATCACGATGGCGGCGAGAAAAGGGCGGCGGCGCTTGGAACCGGAACACAGCCGAGCGCCGCCGCTTTCAAAAATGATGTCCGCGAACAGGATCAAGTATGACCGAGGACAATGTTGCTACGCGCGTTGACGTTCAGCCGCCGTACCGCTCGATTACCTCTGCAAGTGGGATATGACCGACACAAGCGCCCGTTCCAGAACGGATGCTGCCATCTTCCAATGCCATTGCATAAATGACGGCAGGGTCGGCCTCGATGCGTCGACGCACAGCAGCGAGTTTTGGCCAGCGTGCTGGATCCGCAACTTGATGGAAATCGAGCCATCGCGCGACGCCGACCAGAATGCCGTCGGCCAGCGTCGGGTGCTCACCAATGAGAAAAGACTGATCCCCGATCATGCTCTCGAGCTTGTCATGCCGTTCGATGACACGCGCCGCGCCGAACTCACGCAGCGATGCCTGCATTTGAGGGTTCGGCTTCGCCATCTCCAGCGCAGCCCATAGCGGCGAGAAGGCGCCGGTGAAGCCCGTGTTAACAAAGCCGATCAACTGGTGCATTCGGTCTGCTTCCGGCGAAAGCGGTGCGAAGCTGATGCGCCGCTCGCTGTCCCTCGCCTCGAGCCAGGCGGCGATAGCCATCGTCTCGGTCAGCACCCGCCCCGCATCCGTGATCAGGACCGGTGTTTCATGCCGGGCATTGATGCGGGCATAGGAAGCGTCGCGCATCTCGCCGAGCATATCGACCCGGCATAGGCGATAGGGTTTGCCAAGCCATTCGAGAGCGGCGACAAGGCCCATGGAGCTTCCGACCGGGAAGCCATAAACAAGAATCGGTTCCATTCACATGTTCTCCGTGATTTCTGCTGATCACGCTGCGCAGCGTGGCTGGAACCTAAGCATCTCCGCGCCCAAGTAAATTACGCACCTTTTGGTAACCACGAGTAATCAGATGAAAGACCTTGTCTCCCGCTGCCCCATCGAAGAGGTGATGCAGATCATGAGCGGCCGCTGGCCCACTCTGCTGATCTACTATCTGAAGCAGGGCACGAAACGCTTCAGTGACCTGCGCAGGGATAACCCCACCATCTCGCACAAGATGTTGACCCTTGAGCTTCGCAAGCTGGAGGACGCCGGCATCGTCGAGCGCACTGAATTCGAGGGATATCCGCTGCGCGTGGAATATGATCTGACCTCGGCTGGTCTCAAACTCGTGCCGCTGCTCGATGCCCTGGGTAACTGGTGGGAAGCAGTTGAGGCCGGTGCGGCTCACGCCAGCACGTCGCCGGTCAAGCTTGCTCAGAAATGATGCACACCCAGCGCTGAGAATGCGCCGTCGTGCGGCTCGTGGCCATCCATGGTTGGCTGGCCGAGAAAGCCGAGCTGCAGCGGCATCGGATGCAGCAGCGATGTCGGAATGGCGCCTGTGGTGTCTAGCAGCGACGCGCCATGCGAGGTGGTGTCGGAGGCGTCCGCCGGGCTGAGCGCCGGACCGACAAGATCTCCGACCAGCGGCCCGAGTACGCCCGTGCTTGGCGCGTCATGGGTGCTGCCGATGAGGGTGCCGAGCAGGCCATCGGTGAGATGACTGACGGTATCAGTTACGGTCGAGGTCAGTTGCGTCGCCGTGGCACTCAGGCTCGCGATCGTGCTCGATACCGTTGCAAGCGCCGTGTCCACAATGCCGGTGACGGTGTCAGCGATACTATGAACGGATGCGCCGAGATCGAGCGATGGTGGCGCGATGCTGTCGCTAGCTGTGTTGTTTGTGCTCGCCGATGGCGCGTGGTCTATCGACGCGGTGACAATCGATGGTGCCGGCGACGATTCCGTGATGAGCACTTTGGCCGACGATGTGTCGTCGACGATGACGCTTGCATCCTGCGGCGGGACCGCCGCCACGGCATCGGCATGAATTGCGGGTGAAAGACCCGCTGCCGGCATGTCGATCGTGACGGCGTGCTGGTCCTCGTAAGCAACCGGCCCGGCATCGGCCGGCGTTACTGCCGCGGCCTCTGAATGCGCCTGCGGAACGGGCGACTCCGTCGCGCGTGACTGCCCCTCGTGCTCCATGCGGTGCAGCACGGTGTCGGCATCGTTGAGAAGGCCGAGCAGCATGGTGGCGAAAGCGACGGACTCGGTTGCCGAGATATGACGGCTGCGTTCGGCTTCGTCGGAGCGGCGGGCATTCTTTTCGGATTCGGCCATGGCCACCTCCTCGTCAGCGTTCGCGGAACGCGCGGGTGATCTCGTCGCGCAGCGGACCGAGCAGATATTCGAATAGCGTGCGCGGACGCGTCGGCACGATCACCTCGGCCGGCATGCCGGCCTGCAGGTCGATGCGCGACTTCTTGACGTCATTGGGATCAAGCGCGACCTCGACGGCATAATAGCCCTGGTCAGACTTGTCGTCGGTCAGGCGGTCGGCGGACACCGTGTGCACGGTGCCATAGAGCCGGGGGCGCTCGATATAGTTGACGCCGGTGAGCTGCACTTCGGCGCGGTGGCCGACGGCGACGTCGTTGATGTCGGACAGCTTCAGCTTCGCAGCGGCGATCAGCGGATTGTCGGTCGGCACGATGTCCATGAGCCGCGCGCCGGGCTGGATCACGCCGCCCTCGGTGAAGACGTCGAGGCCGACCACGGAGCCGGTCGCCGGCGCAGTAATCCGCGTGCGGGTCATGACGTCGGTGGCGGCATCGATCTTGGGCGTCAGCTCGGCGAGCTTGTTTTCGGTCGCGCGCAACTGGTCGGTGATTTCGCTCATTCGCGCGCGCTCCACCCTGGCGAGCTCAAGATCGTTCTGCGCGATCTGCTGCTGCATGCCGGCGATGCTGGCCTGCTGCGCGCCGATATCGGCCTGCAGCCTGGCGTCTTCACGCTGCAGGGCGAGGATGCGGGTCTTCGGCGTATAACCCTGCGCGAACAGATGCTGCGCGCCGTTCATCTCGTCCGTCAGCAGCTCCCGCTGCTTCTCGGTGCCGGCGAGCTGCGCCTGCGTACCCGCGATCTGCGCTTCCAGTTCCTTGATCTTGCCGCGCAGCACCGCCGTCTCGGCCGCGAACTGGTGTTTTCGCGCCGCCATCATCGCCGTCTCGTTGGCCATCGCCTGGCGCACGGCTGATAGCTCGCTGCGCGCGCGGAGACCTTCGTCGAAATCCGGCGCATCGCTCTTGTCACGTTCCGCCATTAACCGCGCACGGGCGGCCAATGCAGCGTCGCGATCGGCGGTGAGCACGTCGAGCTTGGCGCGCGGGTCGCTGTCGTCGAGCCGGATCAGGAGCTGACCCTTTTCGACGCGCGCGCCGTCGCGCACCATAAGCTGGCGCACGATGCCGCCATAGGGGTGCTGCACGCTCTGGCGGCGGCCTTCGACCTGGAGGTTGCCGTTGGCGATCGCCGCGCCGGAGATCGGCGCGAGCGTTCCCCACATCGTCATCGCGGCCGCGAACGCCGCGACCACGCCACCGCCGAGCAGCGCCGGCCGTCCGGGCAGCGCATAGCGCGCGCGGTCGCGCATCGGGCTGAGGCCATTGTCGATTGCGGTCATAATGCGCGCCCCGCGGCGGCCTGCTGCAAGGCGTGATAGACATCACCCGGAGGCCCGAGCATGTCGAGCATGCCGCCCCGCAGCACCATCATGACGTCGACGATGTCGAGGATGGTGGTCCGGTGCGTGATCACGATGACGGTCGCGCCCTCGCTCTTGGCCTGCAGCAGCGCCACCTTCAGCGCTTCTTCGCCGGGGGCATCGAGGTTGGCGTTGGGCTCGTCGAGCACGAGCAGCGGCGGACGCCCGAGCAGCGCGCGCGCCAGCGCCAGACGCTGGCGCTGCCCGCCGGACAGGCCGACGCCGCCGGGACCCAACCGAGTGTCGTATTGCTTCGGCAGGTCGAGCACCATCTCATGAATGCCGGCGCGCTTGGCGGCGTCGATGATCTCCTCCGTCGAGGCGTCGCCGAAGCGGGCGATGTTCTCGCGCACGGTGCCGGCGAACAGGCCGACGTCCTGCGGCAGGTAGCCGACATGGCGGCCGAACTCGAGCGGATCCCAATGGCTGTAATCGAGCCCGCCGAAGCGCAATCGTCCGTCGGCCGGTGCGATGGCGCCGACCAGAAGGCGGGCCAGCGTGCTTTTGCCGGAGCCGCTCGGGCCGACGATGCCGAGCGCCTGGCCGCCGCCAAGCTCGAACGTCAGGTCCCTGATGACGGGCTCCTTGCGCGCCGGCAGCAGGCAGCGCAGTTCACGCACCTCGATCGTATTGCGCGCCCGCGGCACGATGGTGTGCGGCGGCGTCAGGTCGATCTCGGCGAGTAGCTCGCGGACTTCCGCATAGGCCTCGCGTGCGCCGATGAACTGCTTCCAGGTGCCGACCGCCTGCTCCACCGGGACCAGCGCGCGGCCCATCACGATGCTGGCGGCGAAGATGGTTGCCGGCGTGATGGCGTGGTCGATCGCAAGCCAGGCGCCGGTGCCGAGCATCAGCGATTGCAGCAGCAGGCGGAAGAAGCGGATCGAGGAGGTCATCACCGCGTTCTTGTCGCTGGCCTGCGCCTGCTGCACCAACATCGATGATCGCTGGCTCTGCCAGTTGCGCTCCACCGCCGGCTGCATGCCCATCGCGCGGATCACGTCGGCGTGGCGCAGGATGTTTTCGGTGAACACGTAGGACTGGTTGCCGGCGGCCTCCGCCTGCTTCATCGGCTCGCGGGTCATCACCTCGTTGAGGCCGGCGAGCCCGAGCAGCAGCACGGCGCCAATGGTCGCGACGATGCCGAGCAGCGGATGGATGAAGAACAACAGCATGAGATAAATCGGGATCCACGGCAGGTCGAACGCGAAATAGATGCCTGGACCGGTCACGAAGGTGCGGAACTGGTCGAGATTGCGCAATTGCTGCGCGCCGCGCGAAGCGCCGCGTTGCGCCGAGCGCACCACCAGCGCCTCGAACACGCGTGCCGACAGCTCCATGTCGAGGCGGATGCCGCAGCGGATCAGGATGCAGGAGCGTACCGCGTCCAGCGCCGCCATGGTGAGCAGCGCGATCGCGAGAATCAAGGTGAGGAGGACGAGCGTGGAAACGTTCTCGTTGAGCAGGACACGGTTGTAGACCTGCATCAGATAGAGCGGTGAGCTCAGATAGAGCAGGTTGATGCCGCTGGAGAACAGCCCGGCCCAGAGGAAGTGCGGCCACAGCGCGACCAGCGCCTGGCGAACGTCATCGATCCGCCGCGCCGGCGCGACGGAATCGTCAAGAGCGGTCAGCGCGCCCGTAGGCATTCGGCGATCACCTTGGCCATGGTTGATATGATGCTGCGCGATCTACTCGTGCAGTGCAGGCGGCCATGACATGGCGTGGGGATGCGTTCCCCACGCCGCGCGTTTTCGAAAATGTCTGTACTCAAATTGGAGTTAGACGAGGCCGTTGAGCAGGCCGCCGGCATCGAGCTGGCCGACGTCGGCGCTGGCACCGACCAGGGTCGGTGCGGAAACCGAGGCATCGATACCGTCGAGCCCGGCGGAGAGGTCGATGCTCGGGCTGGTTTCAATCAGCGCGCCGAGATCGAGCGTGTTCGACAGATCCGCCGTGCCGCCGGCGCTGGCAGAGGCGCTACCGCTTGCGCCGCCAAGGACGCCGGTGGCGGTTCCAAGCAGGCCATCGACGGTACCAAGCACGTTTCCGAGTAGTGCAGCCATATAGTCAACTCCTATGAAGGTTGGCTGGAATGCGACGAACGTCGCGGTGCACAAAGCCACGGCAACCGAAAAGGTTGCGGACTCACATGCGGCCTTTTGGTGATCATTTGTTGGGAGGGGAACCTTCTAGTGTTGCCGGTCGGCGGCGGGCCGAGCATGATGTGAAATCTCCTTGGGGAAGTGTCTGGAAAATCGATGTCGGAAGACAAAGCGGATGTCGTGGTGCTCGGCGCGGGCATCGTCGGCGTATCGACGGCCTACGCCGCACGGCAGCGCGGAATGTCGGTCGTTCTGATCGACCGCCGCGAGCCGGGAAGCGAAACCTCATACGGCAATGCCGGCATCATCAGCAGCGGCTCGATCACCCCGCTCAACAATCCGTCGCTGTGGGAGGCGCTGCCGAAATACCTGACCAACCGCCACCCGGCATTGCGGTGGAATCCGCTTTGGGCGGTGCAGAACGCGAACTGGGTCGCGCGCTTTCTGGCCGATTCGGCTGCATCGCGTTTCAGGCCGCGGGCGGCCGCGTTGCACGGATTGATCGGCGCATCGGCAAGATTGCATCGGGAATGGATCGTGAAAGCGGAAGTGGGACATCGCATCCGCGAGACCGGCTGGCTGAAGGCGTGGCGCAGCGATGCCGCCGCGGTGGCGAAGCAGGAGCAGGCCCTGCTGGCCGAATACGGCATCGCCAGCGAGTTGCTCGACCGCCAGGCCATCTCCGCGCTCGAGCCCGATATCGTGCCCCTCTATAAAGTGGGCCTGCTGCACACCCAGACCGCCTCGGTCGATTCGCCGGGCGCAGTGGTCAAGGCCTATGCTCGGATGTTCGCGAGTGCGGGCGGCGATGTCAGGCAGTCGGATATCAAGGCGATCGTGCCTGAGGGCGACCACTGGCGGGTGCTGCTGGCCGCCGGCGAGATTTCGGCGCGCCATGTCGTGGTCGCACTGGGACCCTGGTCCGCGGAAATTTTACGGCCGCTCGGCTATCGCGTGCCGCTCGCGTTTGAACGCGGCTATCACCGCGAATTCAAGCCGAACCCGGCACGTTCGTTACGGCGTCCGATCTATGACATCGATGGCGGTTTCATCGTGACCCCGATGGAGCAGGGCATTCGTGTCACCTCAGGCGTCGAACTGACCGGCCGCGATGCGCCTTCCTCGTTCGCCCAGCTCGATCAGGTCGTTCCGCTCGCGCGCGGCGTAATCGAATTCGGCGATGCCGTCGGCGAAACATGGCGAGGCTCGCGCCCGACGCTGCCCGACAGCCTGCCGATGATCGGTCCGGCGCCGCGGCATGCCGGGCTGTGGCTCGCCTTCGGCAACCAGCACATCGGCTTCACCACCGGTCCCGCGACCGGCGCCGCCATCGCCGCCATGATCAGCGGCGCGGCCGCGCCCTACGACGTCACGCCGTTCGCACCAGCCCGCTACATCTGACCTGACCAGAGTGGAACGCTCTTCGACTCCGGATCGCCGGAAAGACGCGTTGCCGCGCCCCGGCCGGCGCCTTCAGTGGTTCCCCGAAGGTCCCCGAAACAACCCCAAACTGCCGGCGTTATCTTGCAGGTTCGTTAGCATCAGGAGACCACCATGCAGGTCCAGGAAATCATGACGCCGACGGTACGCATCGCGGATCCCAATATGACCATTCGTGATGCCGCAAAGTGCATGAGGGGCGATAATGTCGGCGCCCTGCCGGTCGGCGAGAACGATCGTTTGATCGGTATGGTCACCGACCGGGATATCGTGGTGCGAGCGGTTGCCGAAGCGCGGTCGCCCGGTAACACGACGGTTCGAGAGGTGATGTCCGAAGGCATCTGCTACTGCTTCGGCGATGATGATGCCGAAGCCGCCGCGCAAGTCATGGCCAAGCATCAGGTGCGGCGCCTGCCTGTTCTCAACCGAGACAAGCGGCTCGTCGGGGTCATCGCGCTGGCCGATCTCGGCCGCGCCGAGGACGAAGCGGCGCAGGGCGCGCTGAAGGACATCTCGCAGCCGACTGCGAAGGAGCGCCGATAAAGTATCTGCCCCACGCAGCTTCAGTCGCAAGGTCAAATCAGGCGTTGCCTGAACGACCTGCCGGTTCGGGCGCCGTCTCTTGATGAGCTGCGGCATCCGGCAGCCATCGGTGCCGCACCCGTAGTTGTGGAACACCGCTTGTGCGACGGAGTTCAAGGCTTGGATCAACGCAAGCGGAGACAGCAACGATGGCCGGCAGGCTGGAAAGCAAGATAGCAATCGTGACGGGGGCGGGGACCGGTATCGGCGAAGCCATCGCGCACAAATTCGCAAGAGAAGGCGCGAAAGTCGTGGCCGCCGGGTTGCCCGACGATCCTGTGGATGATGTCGTCCGGGCGATCCGCGAGCGCGGTGGTGTGGCTGAATCCTTTCTCGGCGATCTCGCTGATGAAGTAGACGCCCAGGCCTGCGTCGCTCTGGCGGCGGATGCATTTGGCGAGATCGACATTCTCATCAACAACGCCGGCGTGTTTCCTGAAATCGCGGAATGCCAGGATCATTCGGTCGAGATGTTCGATTATGTTGTCCGGAACAACATCCGTTCCGCGTTCCTGATGACCAAGTTCGCGCTGCCGCATCTTCGACGTTCGCACGGTGTCGTGATCTCGACCGGTTCGGAAGCCGGCGAGATGGGCGAGCCGACGGCGGCGCCCTATGGCGGCTCCAAGGGGTTTCTGCACGCCTTCATGCGCGGCGTCGCCTACGAGCAGGGCAAGTACGGCGTGCGTGCGCTTTGCGTGTGCCCGGGCCCGATCGACACGGCCTGGACGCACAAGGAAACGGGACCAATGGATGCGCAAATGGAAAAGCAGACCGTTGCCGGCACTGTACTCGGCCGGCGCGGCACGCCCGAGGAGATGGCCAATGTATTCGCCTTCGCGGCCTCGGATGAAGCGAGTTTCCTGACGGGAACGCTGATATTTGCCGACGGCGGAACCACGATTGCAAAAGGCGGCCCGGGAGAAATGGTAAAGAGCTTTGTGAGAGAGCAGCCAAAGCCCACGCTCGACCTTAAGCACTCGCACGACGGCCTGAAAGGCAAACCTGTCGAGAATCGCATGCACTAGAGCATGCACTGGAAAGGACTCCGCACGACGTCTTCCGCCCCCGGGGTTCCGACCCTGTTCGTTCCGGACAGCCATTTTTTGAATTCGTCCGGAACGTATCCGTGTCCTGCGAGTTATCGGGGCAAGGAGCAGGTAACCTTCAATCAATAAGAAGGTGAATGCTCCGAAAGCCCCGTCATCTCGCTGGAATGCGGATGGCGGGGTTTCTCTTTTTGAGGCTGGGTTTCGCGGTGCTGATGAAACACCGCATCCGCCGGCATACGTTCCGACCAATCTCCGGAACGCTCAACAGAAGTCCGGGTTGTTTCGGTGCAGCAGGCAAGCCGGATCGGCAGCGGCTGCGGCAGAGCCGAGCAGCATCGGATGCGCGATTTTCGCCGCGATCGGCTCGAGCCATTGGAGGTCTGAGCCATGGCCGGCTTGACGCCCAGCGAACGAGCCCGTGAACAAAGCCAGGCATCGCTCACCGAGATATTGCATCGTCATGGCGAAAGCCTGCCGGCGCCCGAGCGTGCCGGTGAATTCGGCGCCCAGTTCGCCCGTTTCGGCGATGCCCGGATCGTACTGCTCGGGGAAGCGACGCATGGCAGCTCGGAGTTCTATCGGGCGCGCGCCGCCATTACTCGCGAACTGGTGCAGCATCACGGATTCTCCATCGTCGCGGTCGAGGCGGACTGGCCGGACGCGGCGCGCATCGATCGCCATGTGCGGCATCACGCGCGCGCGACCGGGAGAGGTGCGGCATTCGCGCGTTTCCCGACCTGGATGTGGCGCAATGCCGAGATGGTGGAATTCGTCGACTGGCTGCGGGCGCACAACGGCAATCTGCCGCCGGAGCGGCGCGTCTCGTTCCACGGGCTCGACGTTTACAGCCTGGGCGCTTCCATTGCCGCGGTTCTTGAATATCTCGATCGCATCGATCCGGACGCAGCCAAGGCCGCGCGCCGCCGCTACGGCTGCCTGACGCCGTGGCTGGACGAGCCGACTGCTTATGGCCGCGCCGTCCTGTATGGCCACCGCGATACTTGCGAGGACGAGGCGGTGGCGCAGCTCACCGAGCTGCTGCGCAGTCGCCTGGCCTATAGTGCAGAGGACGGCGATGACTTCTTCGACGCGGTCCAGAACGCCCGGATCGTTCGCGCAGCCGAGCATTACTACCGCATCATGTATCGCGGCTCGCGAGAATCCTGGAATTTGCGCGACCGGCACATGTTCGACACCTTGCAGGGGCTGCTTCAGCGCGACGCCGGTGCGAAGGCGATCGTCTGGGCCCACAACTCTCACATCGGCAATGCCGCCGCTACTGCCATGGGCTGGCAGGGCGAGTTCAACATCGGCGAACTTTGCCGCACCGCCTATGGGGATGCCGCGGTCCTGATCGGCTTTGGTACCGATCGCGGCACGGTTGCCGCGGCGAGTGATTGGGACGCGCCGATGCAGGTCAAGACCGTGCTTCCGGCGCGCCATGACAGCTATGAATATGCCTTCCGGAAGACGGGATTGGCCCGAACGCTCACCGACTGGCGTGGGCTGGCCCGGCGCGAACTCGTCGAGGCGCTGCGTCAACCGATGCTGGAGCGGGCGATCGGCGTCATTTACCGGCCGGAAAGCGAACTCACCAGCCACTATTTCCAGGCGGTCCTTGCCGAACAGTTCGATGCCTATGTGTGGTTCGAGGAGACGCGGGCGGTGACACCGCTGCCCGCCCGGCATGAACAAGGCGTGCCGGAAACGTATCCATTTGGGCTCTAGATGCAGTCTGTCGCTCGCAAGGAGCGCCCATGATGTTTGGACAGGACAGCTTCAGCGATCGACGCGAGGCCGGACGCCAGCTCGCGGCGGCGCTCGCGCACTTCCGTGACGCCAATCCGTTGATTCTCGCGTTGCCGCGCGGTGGCGTTCCCGTCGCTTTCGAGGTCGCAAAGTCGCTCGCCGCGCCGCTCGACCTCCTGCTGGTGCGCAAGATCGGCGCGCCCGGGCATGAGGAGCTTGGCATCGGTGCCGTGGTGGACGGCCGGAACCCGCAACTCGTGCTCAATTGGGAGGTCGTCGACATGGTCGCTCCGCCGCCGGGCTATATCGCCGCGGAACAGAAGCGGCAACTCGCCGAAATCGAACGCCGTCGACTTCTCTATCGCAGCGAGCAGCCCGCCGCCGATACCATCGGGCGCACCGTCATCGTGGTTGACGACGGCATCGCCACCGGCGGAACAGTGAAGGCGGCGCTGCGAGGCGTGCGACAAAGCCGGCCGAGGCGCCTCATTCTCGCCGTGCCGGTCGCTCCGCAGGACAGTCTCGATGAAGTCGCGGCGGAATGTGACGAGGTCGTGTGTCTCCTGACCCCCGATCCGTTCTACGCCGTCGGTGCGTACTACGCCGACTTTGCCCAAACGACCGACGGAGAGGTGATCCGCCTGCTCAAGGAAGCGCAGCAGATGAGCCATTCATAGCTCGCCGCAAATCGACCAAAATCGGCAGGGGCGGCCGCTCGAGGCGGCCACAAGCCGCTTGCCGTGCGTTGGCATACACATTGCATCCGCTTCAATGCATTCGCCTCAAATGGGATGGCACGGGTACACGATCGCGCGCCACCTTCCCTCAACGCCCAGCTTCGATCGTCCTTTGCCGAAGCCAACATTCCGGGATCCCCCACGGTGCACGAAATTTCGTCGCCTCCCTTGCATGGAGCAATAGTTTGATGACACCGTTGCGCTCGCTTCGGGGATGGCTGCCGGCCTGTGATCGCGCGTTCCGGGTCGCGAGTGGAGCCTTTGATATATGTTGCGTCTGATTGCCCGGCGTCTTGCTCTCGGTGTGCTGGTCGCGCTCACCGTGATGACGCTTGCATTCCTGCTGACGCGGCTGTCCGGCGACCTCGCGGTTTCGATCGCGGGCCCGTCGGCAACGCAAGCCGACGTCGAAATCGTGCGCAAGGCCTATGGCCTCGATCGCCCGCTCTACATCCAGTTCTTCGCGTGGACCGGCCGCGCCATGGTCGGCGATTTCGGCCAGAGCTACTTCTTCAAGGACAGTGTGGCTAACCTGATCCAGAAGCGTCTGCCGATCACGCTCACGCTCGGCCTTGTGGGCTTAAGCCTCGCCTTGATCATCTCGCTTCCGCTCGGCATCCTGGCGGCGCTGCGCGAGAACACCTGGATCGATCGCAGCGTCACCATGTTCACGATGGTGGGGCAGGCGGTCCCGAGTTTCTGGCTCGCATTGATCCTGATGATCGTGCTCGGCCTGCAACTCGGCATTCTGCCGATATCAGGCACCGGCACCTGGCAGCATTTCGTGATGCCGGGGATCGTGCTTGCCTTCACGGCGATCCCGGCCCTGACGCGGCTCACACGCTCTGGCATGATCGAGGCTATGGCCTCGGACTATATCCGCACCGCCCGCGCCAAGGGCCTGTCGCGGGCGCGCATCATCTTCAAGCACGCGCTGCGTAACGCCGCCATTCCCGTCGTGTCGATTGCAGCGGTCCAGCTTGGCTTCATGCTGGGCGGCTCAATCGTCATCGAGACGGTGTTCGCGCTGCATGGCGTCGGCTATCTCGGCTGGGAGAGTATCGCCAAGAACGATTTCCCCGTGGTGCAGGCGGTGGTGCTGGTGCTCGCCGTGTTCTACATCGGCCTCACTTTGCTGGCCGACATCCTCAATGCACTGCTCGATCCGAGGCTGCGCACGGGATGAGCGAACCGATTGCCATTCAGGCGCCCCAGCCTTCAAGCATAGGTAGCTCGCGCATCGGCACCGCCGGCTTTGCGATCGGGATCGCCATCGTCGCGCTCGTCGTCGCAGCCGCGGTCGTCGGCAACGCACTGGTGCCGCAGGACCCGTTCACCCAGGATCTCGGCAACCGCCTCAAGCCGCCGTTCTGGATGGAGGGCAGCCAGGCCGGGCACCCGCTCGGCACCGACCAGCTCGGCCGGGATTATCTCGCCCGGCTGGTCTATGGCGCGCGCATTTCGCTCCTGATCGGCATCATGACGGTGATCACATCAGGGTTGATCGGTATCACGCTCGGCGTGCTCGGCGGCTTCTTCGGCGGCCGCGTCGACGACGTCGTGCTGTTCGCCATCACGACACGATTGTCGATTCCCGTCGTGCTGGTCGCGCTCGCGGTGGTCGGGCTGATGGGATCGGGCCTTGGGCTTGTCGTCGCGACCCTTGGGCTGCTGTTATGGGATCGCTTCGCCGTCGTGGCCCGCGCCACCACCATGCAGGTTCGCAACCACGACTATGTCAGCGCCGCCTGGTGCGCCGGCGCCTCGACGTCGCATATCCTAATCAGGGAGATCCTGCCGAACATCGCCAGTCATCTCGCCGTTGTGGCAACCCTGGAGATGGCGCTGGCGATCCTGCTCGAAGCCGCTCTGTCGTTCCTCGGCCTCGGCGTGCCGCCGCCGCTGCCGTCCTGGGGACTGATGATCGCCGAGGGCAAGGACTACATGTTCTTTTCACCCTGGGTGATCATGATCCCCGGCGTCGCGCTGCTGGTTCTGGTGCTCGGCATCAATCTGGTCGGCGACGGACTGCGCAATCTGCTCGGCGCGGAGCGGCTGCGATGAGCGCGCTTTTGGAGGTCGAGGAGCTTCAGGTGACGTTCGGCGGCCGCACCGCGGCGGTGCGCGGCGCTTCGTTCCGCGTCGAGAAGGGCGAGACCCATTGCCTGGTCGGCGAATCCGGTTGCGGCAAGTCGGTGACGGCGCTGGCGGTGATGAGCCTGCTTGCGCGCGGCGGCCACCGTTCGGCGAAACGGATGAGCTTTGCCGGCACTGACCTCACGTCACTGTCGGACCGCGAAATGGCGCGCCTGCGCGGCAATCGCATGGCGATGATCTTCCAGGAGCCGATGACCAGCCTCAACCCCGCCTTCACGATCGGCTCGCAGATGGCCGAGGTGCTGACGCGCCACAAGGGCGGCTCGCGCGCGGCGGCGCTGGACCGCGCGGCCGAACTGATGGGCCGCGTCGGCATTACCGCACCCGGGATGCGGCTCGGCCAGTTTCCGCACCAGCTCTCGGGCGGCTTGCGTCAGCGCGTCATGATAGCGATGGCGCTGATGTGCGATCCCGAACTATTGATCGCCGACGAGCCGACTACCGCGCTCGACGTCACCGTGCAGGCGCAGATCCTGCGGCTGCTCGCCACCCTCAAGCGCGAGTTCGGCCTCTCGATCCTGCTGATTACCCATGACCTCGGCATCGTCGCGCGCGTCGCCGACCATGTTTCAGTGATGTATGCCGGCGAGGTGGTGGAGCGCGCGACGACCGCGGAACTGTTCCGCGCGCCGCAGCACCCCTATACGCGCGGGCTGCTGTCCTGCGTGCCGGTGCCGGGCCGCGTGCAGCGCGACCGGCCGCTTGGTTCGATCCCCGGCGTGGTGCCGGCGATCGGGTCAGGCTTCACCGGTTGCGCCTTCCGCTCGCGCTGCGCCCATGCCGACGAGACATGCGCGCACGCGATTCCGCGGCGGCAGGCGGGCAATGCGCACGACTATCTTTGCCGGCTCGAGCCGGACTGGGCGGAGTTGCAACCCGCATGACCGCCGCGATCGAGGTCGAGAAGCTGCGATGTGAGTTCCGCGTCCACACCGGGTTGATGTCGGCGGAAAAGCGCGTGGTCGCGGTCGACGACGTGACCTTCAGCGTGCCGGCGGGCAGCGTGCTCGGCGTCGTCGGCGAGTCCGGCTGTGGCAAATCCACGCTCGCGCGCATGATCCTCGGTCTGCTGAAGCCGACGGCAGGGACCGTGCTGGTCGACGGCAAGCGCTTGTTCGATCTCGACCGCAAGGCGCGTGCCCGGCTGATCCAGCCCGTATTCCAGGATCCATTCGCCTCGCTTAACCCGCGCCGGAGCATCAAGGACATTGTGGCACTACCGCTGGAAGCCCAGGGCACATTCTCGCGCGGTGAGATCGGGCGCCGGGTCGGCGGCATTCTCGAGCGTGTAGGCCTTTCGGCCGCCATGGGCGAGCGCATGCCCGCGCAACTCTCCGGCGGGCAACGCCAGCGGGCGGCGATTGCGCGGGCGCTGGTGCTGGAACCGCGGATCGTGATCTGCGACGAGCCGACCAGCGCGCTCGACGTCTCGGTGCAGGCGCAGATCCTCAATTTGCTGGCCGATCTGCGCCGCGACCTCGGGCTGACCTATCTCTTCATCAGCCATAATCTTGCCGTCGTGGAGCACGTGGCGAGCGAAGTCGCGGTGATGTATCTCGGCCGGATTGTCGAGCGCAACGAAACCGACGCACTGTTTCGCGAGCCCCGGCATCCCTATACGCAGGTGCTGCTGGAAAGTGTGCTGACACCGGAGCCGGGCAAGGGTGTGCCGGACATCGGCCTCGGCGACGCCATGCCGGATCCGGCCAATATTCCGCCGGGTTGCCGGTTCAACCCGCGGTGCCGCATCGCAGTCGAACGCTGCCGCCATGAGGCACCAACGCGCATGGTCCGGCCTCCCCAGGGAATGGTAGAGTGTCATCTGGCCTAAGGCGTGCTTCACGCCGTTTCACAAAACACTGATAATGGAGGGCGATATGCGTATGCAAAACAAGCTCGGCGGCGCAATTCTGGTAGCGGCTTTGCTCGGCGTCGGTGTGGCGCCCGCGGCGGCGCAGAAATCCGCCGATACGCTGCGGATCGTGATGCGCGACGCGCTTCCCAACATCGACCCCTTCTACAACAACCTGCGCACCGGCGTGGTGATGCACCACCAGGGCTGGGACGCGCTGGTCTATCGCAATCCGGATACCTTCAAGCTCGAGCCGCTGCTGGCAACCGAGTGGAAGCTCCCGGATCCGACCACGATCGAGTTCACACTGCGGCCGGGCGTCAAGTTCCACGACGGCAGCGCGTTCACGGCCGACGACGTTGTCTACACCATCAACCTCGTGGCCGATCCGGCGAGCCGGGTATCGACGCCGTCCAACTACAACTGGATCGACAAGGCGGAAAAGACCGGCGATCTTTCGGTGCGCGTCAAGCTCAAGCGGCCGAATCCCGCGGCGCTCGAATATTTTGCGCTGGTGCTGCCGATCTATCCCAAGGCCTATCGCGAGAAGGTCGGCGCGGAAGGCTACGCCAAGGCGCCGGTCGGCGCAGGCCCGTACAAGATCACCAAGGTCGAGCCCGGCGTCTCCATCGACTTCGAGCGGTTCGACGATTACTGGGCCGGCAGTCCGAAGGGCAAGCCGGCGATCAAGAAGATGAGCGTGCGCTTCGTGCCGGATGCCGGCACCGAGATGACGGAATTGCTCGCCGGCCGCGCCGATTGGATCTGGAACATGAACCCGGATCAGCTCGAGCCCGTGAACCGGATGCCGCATTTGCAGGCCGTGCGGAAAGAATCGATGCGGATCGGCTACCTCTCGCTTGACGCCAGCGGCCGGACCGGCGCCGACAATCCCCTGACCAAGCAGAAGGTGCGTCAGGCGATCTGGCATGCGATCGACCGCAAGGCGATCGCCGACAAGCTCGTCACCGGCGGCAGCCGCGTTCCGTCTGCGCCCTGCTTCCCCTCGCAGTTCGGCTGCGATGCCGAGGCCGCGGTGGCCTACGACTACGATCCCGCGAAGGCAAAGAAGCTTCTGGCGGAGGCCGGCTATCCCGACGGTTTTGAGGTGGAGCTTGCAAGCTACGTGCTGCCGCAATGGGGATCATCCGTTCAGAACTACCTGCATGCGGTCGGCATCCGCGCCAAGCTCAACCAGCTCCAGACCGCGGCGCTGATCCAACGCGCCAAGGCGGGCGAGCTGCGCGCCTATCTCGGTAGCTGGGGCAGCTACTCGATCAATGACGTCTCGGCCATCATGCCCAACTTCTTCGATGGCGGCGCCGACGACTATGCTCGCGATGCGGACGTGCAGAAGGCGCTGCTCCAGGGCGGATCATCCATCAACCCGGAGGTGCGCAAGGAGGCTTATTCGATGGCGATCAAGAAGATCACCGAACAGGCCTACTGGGCGCCGCTGCACACCTATGTGACGACCTACGGCCACTCCAAGCAGCTCGACTTCACGCCGTACCCGGACGAGCTGCCGCGCTTCTATCTGGCGAAGTGGAAGTAGGGCAGGGCGCTGATACAACGGCCCGGGCAGCGCTACTTGGCCCGGGCCGCCTCCGCGCGGGGGAAGCGCGGCAAACAAGTCCGCGCGACCCTCATTGGCCTGCTGGCGATCGCCTGGACGTCGAGCCGACGCTCTTCCACCCCAGCGTCGGCACGCAAGGACCGAGTGCGGCGGGTGATGCGCCTATCGTCTTAGGTCGTCGATGCCCAATTCCGTCCACATCCAGCCGAAGCTGTAACTCGCCATCGCAGTGTCGGATTCTCCGGCCTTGGCCGTCCGGTTTTCCATCATCTTGAGCCAGTCGACGACTTTTGCGCGTCCGCTTTTGGTCTTGACCGCGGCGCGCGGCGATTTGTTTCCGAGCATCGGGACCGGCTCATCGAGCGTGTCGCGATAATGTCGGTCCATGTGTTCGTGGACGATGGCGCACCGCTCCTCCTCGGAAAGATCAATCTGCTGCGGTTCATCAGCATCGCCTGACTCTAACATTTGCTCGATAGTTTCTATCTCGACCGCGGGCTGCCCGACGCGCTCTCCGAGTATCGCGGACAACAGTTCACGCCCTGTTCCGAACGCTCCAGGGAATTGACGGAAAGCACCAGGGTTCTGCCGTTCAGCTCCAGGCTACCGAGCGACAGCGCGCCGTCGTCGCACGTCGATTCGATGGTCAGGGATTTCGACGGTCGGGCTCGGGCGGCCGCTGCAACAGCGCGCGTCTTTGGGCGGACCCAATTCCATTGCGTGGCGGTTACCGGCCGGAGATCGGCGCACGAATCCAGCGCGGTGCGTATATCGTCCTCCGCCGTGCCGTTGGCGAGCGGATAGCAAGCCGTGCATTGCTTCAGTTCATCGCCATCGGTGTTGCGCAAGTCGGGAGTTTTCGGCTGGAGGGTCCGATCGATCGCGTCGAGGAGCCAGTAGGTCGTGAATACCGCGCTCACTGCACGCAGCCTTTGAGTCTCCGAAAGCCTGGCGATCGCAACTGGATCGAAATCCTCTCCGATCTCCCTGGCAAGTGCCTGCTTTTCCTTCCTGGTTAGCTTACCCATGCTGCGGAGGCCTTCGATGAGATCCTCCGACGTCTCGTACTCGTACGGCAATACGGCGCCGCTGATCTGCGCCTGCTGCCCCACTTGAATGACACGCCCGGCGAAGCGGTCCCATTGTTTGAGGGAGCGGGTTGCCGATCGCTCGCTGATCAGGACTGGGTCGCCTCCGCGCACGAGGTCGCGCGCGCGGAACGATTTGTCGAGGACGACATCGCTTACTTCATAGAGACTGACCACGGAATTTCGCAATGCGGTGATATAGGCGCGAACAGTTGCGGTTTCCTTCCATCCGCGGTGCTTCAGATAGTCGTCGACGATATTGCTCCCGTCGTCGAATTCCCGCGTCAGCATGTCCTCGAAGGCGCAGGCCCAGACCGTGCTCATGAAGAGATCCTTGCCGACGATCGACAGGATGTCGCCGGGCTCGAGGTCGGTCTCCTCGCAGGTGGGCAGCACATGCTCTTCAAGGACTGCTTCAAACTGGTCGCGCCATTCTTCGCGCTTGCCCATTTCATCAGCCCGCCGAGCAAATGCTTGCGTGCCATAGTTCTGCTCCACCATCGGTCGCGGTCCGCGCCATCACTCTATCTTTGCGACGGAAGTCTGCAATCACTGGCGGAGAAATCAACAGGAGTTCGTCAATGCCGGAATGCCTTTGGGGTCTTTCTTGCTGCGACGGAATGGATTGCTTCGCTTGCGCTCGCAATGACGGTTGAGATCAACCGCCGCTCACCCCGTCGTCACATGCACGCCGGGCTTCTGCCCGGCATTCCACTTGCCACCGATCGCCCGTTCGATCTGCGCGGCCAGTTGCAACAATAGCCCGTCATTGGCCTGCTTGGCGATTGCCTGAATGCCGAGCGGCAGGCCGTTGTCGTGGGCTGCGAGCGGCAGCGAGATCGCGGGGATGCCGCAGAGATTAGCGAGCGGCGTGAAGGCAAAATTACGCCAGAGGTTGCCGAACCAGTCCAGCACCGACGGATTGTCGCTGATGGTGAGATATTCCGTGGTGCCTACTTTCGGCGTCGGCAACGCCGTAATCGGGGTCAGGATGATGTCCCAGTCCTCGAAGAAGGCGCCGAAGCCGCGCGAGGTCGTGTTGAACACCGCCTGCATGCGGGCCCGGTCGGCAAAGCTGATATGCCGGCCGGCCTCCCAGATCCGGATATTGACGGGCTCGATGAGATCGGCCGGCGGCCGCTCCAGTCCCCGCGGCGCGAGCATGTTGCCGATCACGACCGCAAAATTGCTGATGTAGCAGGTGGTCTGCGCAGCGAAGGCGTCGCGATAATTCACGTCAGGCAACGCGTAATCGACATGATGGCCGAGGCCCTCCAGAAAACGTCCCGCCTTTTCCAGCTCGGCGGCGATATGCGGCGTCGCCTGATAGTCGCCCCACTGGTGCGAGAGCGCGACTTTCAGCCGCGCGGGATCGCGCGAGATCATCCTCGTATAGGGCTCCGGCGAACTCCAGAACGGCATGAATTCGCCCGGCGCGGGACCGCGGCAGGCATCGATGAAGGCCGCGGTGTCGCGCACCGTGCGCGACTGGCAGCCCTGGATGGAGACCAGGCCGCTGAGATCGGACAGATGCGGCGATAGCGAGAACACGCCGCGCGACACTTTCAGCCCGATATTGCCGTTGACGCCGGCGGGAATCCGGATCGAGCCGCCGCCGTCGGTCGCATGCGCGATCGGGACTGCGCCGGCGGCGACCATCGCGGCGCTGCCGGCCGACGATCCGCAGGTGGTGTAGTCGGTATTCCAGGGGTTGCGCGTGACATAGACGGCGGGATTCTCCGCGGAACTGCAGACCCCGAATTCCGGCGTGGTGGTGCGCCCGATCAAATTGAGCCCGGCCGCGCGCATTTTCGTCGTCAGGAATGTGTCGGCCGCGGCGCGGTTGCCGCGCATATAGAGCGAGCCCATTTCCTGCAGGCGGCCCTTCAATGTCGGGCCGAGGTCCTTCATCAGGAAGGGCAGGCCGGCAAACGGCCCGTCGAGATTGGTGCCGTCGGTGCCGGGATCCGTGACCGCATCCTCGAACACTTCGACGACGGCTGAAAGCGGGGGATCGACCTTGGCGATCGCCGCAGCCGCCTGCGCCGCCAGTTCGGCAGCCGTCAGTTCGCCCTTCGCGATGCGTGCCGCCAGCGCAACGCCGTCATGCACGGCCCATTCATCCCAGCTCATCGGCAAGTTCATGCAATCGGTCCCCCCTCGAAAATAGCTGGGACCTTAGAACATGATCGGGGAAAGGCGGAACTGTTTTTCAACGGTCCGCAGATCGGTTCATCGCGACCTTCCCGAAGGCCGTTGAGCCGTTTTCAGGAACGGAAATCTATGCTGCGCACGATGATGCCGGGGGGAGTGCCTTCGAACTCCCGCGCCTGGAATTTGCGGGAGGCGCACGCCTCGATCCGGTCCCGCAGGCGCGCGAACTGTTGCTCGCGCTGGTCTGCCGGCGTCCGCGGCACGTGTTCCAGAGCATCCATCGCCGAAGCGCTGACGGCGCAGGGCACTTCCCTGGCGCCGTCCATCATGGAGAACAGCAGGACCATCCGGTCGTCGTCATAGCCTCGGATGTTGCCGCGCGCGAACGTCATCAGGCTCTCCTCCCGAAACGGAACGATCTTACCATCGACTTATCCGGCTAGCCCTTCCTTTTTGTTACCGGCGGCGGATTGATTTCTGCGATCCTGCGCAGGCAGTCCGCTTCGGAAGAATGCGGGCCCGAGACGAAGGTTCCACTGACCTTGGTCGAGTACCAGCCGGACTCGACCCCGAGGCGAAGCGATTCTTCCGTCATGACGTGACGAGGCGAGAGATTTTGCATCAGGTGCTTTCAGTTGGGCCGTCCGATTCTGGTCGGAACGGGCGGGATAAAGGAGCTGGTCGTTGCGGCCGGACATTGCTTTGTTCAGGTCTCTTCTCCCGAGAGGCGGGTAAGATCCGCGAGCACCGCGGCCACGAGGTCGCGGTGATGCGTGTCGGTCGGCGCCAGACCGGCCGAGTACAGATTGAGCACGTAACGCGCCTTGGCTACCGCCTCGGGCCACGACGCGGCCGGCGCGGCGAGGATCTCGATTTCGACAACGCCCTGTCTGTCACGCAGCAGCTTCGCGTTGGCCTCGACTTCGGCAAGGATGCGGCGGATATCGGTTGCCTTCTGCGCTGCCATGCCGCGATGTTTGTCGAGCTCGATCGGGGTCTCAGTCACGCGGCGCGCTCGCATCGATGCGTTGCGCGTCGGACAGATCAACCGAACTGATCGAGATCATTTCCATCGCGGAACGTTGCGGCGGCTCGCCGGGAATCATGATCATGGTAGCGACACGCCGAAAGCACGGGAACGAAAGGCCCTCGATCATCTCCTCGTCGGTAATGATTTCGTAAGCTCCCGGCGCGAGCTCTCGGTCGACACCCTTGATGCGGAACGGGTGCCTGAAATGAACCGTTTCCCGTCGCGTGCGCGTGGTCATGCCGGCAGCCTCGCGTATCTGCGCACGAAGACATCATGTTTTGCGGACATCGTCGCACCGTGCGCGCTTTTGCAGCAATTAGCTATCGTTTTCTTCGGCACTGGCCGCATTCGGCTGAACAAGGCAGCCAGCGCCTTGTATTGGATGATTTCGTAGCCATTTCGAGCAGTCAGCAGCCGGAAAGGGCTTTCGAGTGAAGATTCGCGTCGGATTCGAAATGCTATACGATTTTCCGCAGCCGACGCCGATGATCATGGTGCTGGGCACACACTTCACCCGTGCGTCCGATGTCATCGTGCCGGACTTCCTCACCACCGACCCGGTCGTCGAGATCACGCCCTATCGCGACATGTTCGGCAATTGGTGCAGCCGCATGGTTGCGCCTGCCGGCCGCGTGCGTCTTGCGGCCGATGGTGTCGTTCGCGACAGCGGTCTGCCCGATCCGGTGTTTACGTCCGCGCTTCAGCACGCGGTCGAGGATCTGCCCGCGGATACCCTGGTCTATCTGCTTGGCAGCCGCTATTGCGAGACCGACCGGCTTTCGGAAATCGCCTGGCAATTATTCGAGAAGACGGCGCCGGGCTGGGCGCGGGTCCAGGCGATCTGCGATTTCGTCCACCGTCACATCGCCTTCGGATACGAGCACGCCCGCGCCACCAGGACGGCGTGGGAGGCTTACGAGGAAGGCAAGGGCGTTTGCCGCGATTACGCCCATCTCGCCGTTACGTTCTGCCGCTGCATGAACATTCCCGCGCGCTATTGCACGGGCTATCTCAGCGACATCGGCACGCCGAAACCCTGGCCCGCTGGCGATTTCGCCGGCTGGTTCGAAGCCTATATCGGCGGACACTGGCGCACTTTCGATCCGCGCAACAACGTGCCGAGGATTGGTCGCATCCTGATCGCACAGGGCCGCGACGCCTCCGATGTGCCGATCACCCAGACCTTCGGGCCAAATACATTGGTCGGCTTCAAGGTCTGGACCGACGAGGTTGCGTGACGAGGGATCGTGCCGCGTCGACCCGCTTGATCTGCCGCAGTTGCTGAGATGGAGGAGGCCGGCTGGTAGGGGGCTTGCTCCGCCCGGACGATAGCGGCGCGACAGCCAGCTTTGCTAGCTCACCAAGGTACGCACCTTCATGGCGGCATCGTAGATCTGGACCTGAAGCATCGGATAGGCGGTCTTCAGCTTGCGGCCGGAGGCTTCCGCAGCCTCGACCGTGTCAAATTGCGACTTGAAATGGCCGTCGACAATCGTCGCGAACCCTTCGGTCGGAGGCCTGTCGGCCCGCACCGCCTTCTTCGGCTCAGGTTCTTCAATGGAAAGTAGGGGTTTTTTCATCGTCATTCCTTTCGCGTTCACCGCGATGATCCCGTTGGATCCGGCTGAGGGGCTGGTCTGAATCGGCGGCGGCATAAGATGGAGAGATGTTGTCCGATCTTGCCGGAGATTAGCTGGGCCGCGTCAGAATCGACCCAGACGCCCCTCGCCGTGCGGCTTGGATGGGCGGTGATCAGTGTAGCAGACGCTCTTTCCGCCGCGATGTCGAGGGAAATCCCGCGGCCAGCGAAGGCAAAGGGTCGGCGCTTATGACGCGGCTCCAGCATCGATCACAGCAAGCGGCACGTGGCCAAATGTGCGTCCTGTGGCGCTTTGGCGCTCGCTATCCGCGGCACCTAAGCCTAGAGTTCACCCATCACCGCGTTTTCCATGGCGTCCATCGGTGACTGAGAGTAACGAGCGCTCCCGCCGAGAAGGGAGCTTCCGTTGTCTCGATTTCGCTTGGCCGACTGGATCGTGCCGCCGGTCATCGTCCCGCTCTTCCTTTTTCTGTTGGTGGTGGCAGCGGCGATCCTGAATGGATAGGTCCGGAGGCAAGCCATGAGCGTCAGACCCTTCAAGACCGCCGCCGAACTCCAGGATATGATTGTCGAGCAGGCAAGGGCGCTTCATGGTCCCTGGCCTTCGGGGATGACGATGTTTGTATTCGACGATGCTTACGGATGGAGCGCGAGCATCAGTCGGCCAACGTCGGAGGGCGATAATTTCTATCGCACCTGCACGCTCGATCTGATCAGGACGTTGAAGGTCAGATATGACCTGGACGCGCCTCGCCTGTAGTCGACGACGACACCAAAAGCCGGATCTGCATTAGTTCCGGCGTCACCTTCAACCCAGGAGATCGACATGGCTAAAGGCGAACAAAGGGGCAATCGGGAAGTCAAGAAACCCAAGAAGGAGAAGATCAAGGTGATTGCCGCGGCGCCAAGCCAGAAGACCGGCGGCTGGCAGCCGACCTTGGGGTCCGGCAAGAAGAAATAATGCTCGATGCCCCCTGGCGGGGACGGATCTCATTTTCCGCCCCGCAGTCGCATGGCCTATCGGACCATGCCGGGCAGGGGCCATCGACGATCGCTGCCCGCGTCAGACTTTGATCAGCCGCACCTTGGTGCCCCAGGGATCGGCAGTCTCGATGCCGTTCTCGATCGCCGCAGCCGGCGCACCGGTTTGCCGCAAACGTTGCTCCTGCGCTTGCAGGATTTCCGGCGATGCGATCTCCAGCGAAAACCACGCAAGCCCCGTGGCCGTATCGTCGCGCTGGCTCGCGCCGGAACTCTGCCAGACGTTGAGGCCGAGGTGATGATGATAGCGCCCCGAGGACAGGAACGCCGCGCCGCTGCGCTTACGCGTCGGATCGAAACCGATGACGCCACTGTAGAAGCGGTCCGCCTGTTCGAGATCGCCGACCCGCAGGTGCATATGGCCGATGCGCAAGTCATCGGGGGCCTTGGCATAGCTGGTCGTTCGCGTATCCGTCAGCGCCAGGAGGTCGTCGATGTCGAGCTGGTCGGTTGCCATCGCGACCGAGCTGCCATCCCATTTCCAGGTCTCGGGCGCGCGATCGGCGTAGACTTCGATGCCGTTGCCTTCGGGATCGTCGAGATAGACGGACTCGCTGACGAGGTGATCGGCGAAGCCGGACAGCGGAACCTTGTTCTTCGCTGCGTGCACCAGCCAGCGCGCGAGATCCTTGCGCGTCGGCATCAGGAACGCGGTGTGATAGAGGCCTGCCGCGTTCCGCGCCTCGGCGGAGGCGCCCGCGCGTAAGGAGAGATCGAGCAGCGGCACGCCGCCCGCGCCGAGACGGGCGCCGGTTGCCGTGCGCTGCATGACGGTAAGCCCGATCGCGTCGCGATAGTAATCGGCGACGAGATCGAGGTTGCGTACGCGCAAGGTCACCATGCCAACCCGCATCGGCGTCCGGTTGGCGAAGGTCGGGCCGCCGCCTGACGTGCCCTCGGCCCGCGCTGCAGCGGTGGCCGCCGCGCTCAGCGTGGAGGCGCCGGCGAGGTGAAGCAACGTGCGGCGGGTCAGGTCGATGGTCATGAAGGCTCCTTCTGGCAATCGCCACAGCGAAGCAAATCTTGCGCCGGATTCCAAGCCGAAGTAATGCCGCTCCCGTCGTCATTCCGGGGCGCGACGAAGTCGCGAGCCCGGAATCCATTGGGCAGCACGTTCTGCGGTGAAATGGATTCCGGGCTCGATGCTGTGCATCGCCCCGGAATGACGGCGACAAAACCACTTGTCGGGCAAATCACCAAAAACCTGTCCAGTCCCCTTTGCAAAAATATTCCGCTTAACTTGCCGGGCAGTTCATGCCGCGAGATCGCGAGGCCATACTCACTTGTCGTCACCCGCGAATGCGGGTGATCCAGTATTCCAGAGACGTCAATGCTTGAACCGATAGGCCGCGGCGTACTGGATCCCCCGCCTTCGCGGGGGATGACGGTCTTTTGCCGCGCGACCTCCACGTCATTGCGAGCCAACCGGTCGCGCGAATGCGCGCCCGATGACAGGCTCCGCGAAGCAATCCATGTCTCGGCGTGTGGCGCGATGGATTGCTTCGCTTCGCTCGCAATGACGGCGTCGAGCGAGTGCCTCACGGGATGCCCTGTGGGCAGCCAGGGCGTCCACCCACCCCAGCCTTTCAATTTTGCGATAGAAGCCATGTCCACATTCAAATTCCTTGAATCCCCGCCGCGATCTATTCTCCGTGCAACTCAAGTCAGGAATCGCAGAGGAAATGGAGCCCGATGGCGGAAGCAGCAAAATCACGGAGCGAGGCGCCGGCCGCGCTGCCGACATGGTCGGATGAGATCTACCGCGTGCTCAAGGACGCCGGCATTCGCCAGGTCGCCATGGTGCCGGATGCCGGCCACAGCCGTCTGATCCGCTCGTTCGAGGCCGATCCCGAAACCCGCGTCGTGACGTTGACGACGGAAGAGGAAGGCGTGGCAATGCTGGCCGGTGCGTGGCTCGGCGGCGAGCGCGGTGTTCTGCTGTTGCAATCGAGCGGCGTCGGCAACTGTATCAACATGCTGTCGCTGCCCGTCATCTGCCACATGCCGCTATTGATGATCGTCACCATGCGCGGCGACTGGGGCGAGTTCAATCCGTGGCAGATCCCGATGGGGCAGGGGACACGCCCTTCGCTCGAGGCCATCGGCGTGATCGTGAACAAGGTGGATGAGCCTGATCTCGTGGCCTCCACCGTGCAGGGCGCGGCGAACCTCGCCTTCAACACCTGGAAACCGGTGGCGGTCCTGATCGGACAGCGCGTGCTCGGCGCCAAGAATTTCAAGGAGCTTGCCCGCAAATGACCAATCCGAACGCGCTTCTGCATCGCCGCGACGTCGTCAACGAATTGTTGCGTGACCGCGCCGATCTCCTCGTCATCGCCGGCCTCGGCGCGCCGAATTGGGATGTCTCCGCCGCCGGCGATCATCCCAACAACTTCCCGCTCTGGGGCGCCATGGGCGCCGCTGCCATGATCGGGCTTGGGCTGGCGCTGGCGCAGCACAAACGCAAGGTGCTCGTGATCACCGGCGACGGCGAAATGCTGATGAACATCGGCTCGCTCGCGTCAATCGGCGTGGAGGCGCCGAACAATCTCACGATCGCCGTGCTCGACAATGAGCGCTTCGGCGAGACCGGCATGCAGAAAACCCCGACGGCTTCCGGCGTCGACCTCGCCGCCATCGCAACCGCCTGCGGCATCCGCACCTCGCGCATCGTGCGCACGATGGCCGAAGTCACCGAGCTGCGCGGCCTCGCGCATGCGGGAAGGGGAACGGCATTTGCGCAGATCAAGATCAATCCCGAGGCGCTGGTGTTCGTGATGCCGCCGGCCGACGGTGTCATCCTGACGACGCGCTTCCGGCAATCGGTGTTGGGAGACGAGGCGCTGTTTAATTGAGGGGGCGCTACGACCAAACTCGTCATGCCCGGCCTAGTGCCGGGCATCCACGTCTTTGGTGGACCTTGCAAAGACGTGGATGGCCGGGACATCTGCGCGAAGACGCGCTTCGCGCTTTAGCCCGGCCATGACGAGGCAGGAGTGCCCGGCAGCATTACGCCGTCATGTTGATCTTCCAGCGCCCCTCCCGGGAGAGCTGCTGGATCTCCGACACGATCAGCGTCGCAATCGTCGTCGTTGCGATCGAGGGCGGATGGGCGATCGGCGAGGCCAGGATCAGTTCACGCGACACAGAAGGGCTCACGGCCGCCATCTCCAGTCGCTTCGCCGCCACTTCGGTGCGGATGGCCGAGGGCGGCAGCAGCGTATAGCCGAGCCCCTCCTCCATCAGGCTGATCTGGGCGCGGTAGGAATCGACCTCGATCGTGGCGTCGAGCTTCAGCTTCTCGCGCGCCAGCGCCTTCTCCAAGAGCGCCCGCAAACCGTGCGAGATGCTGGGCAGGATCAGCTTCTGCTTCACCAGCCATTTGAGATCGACCTGCTTCCGCTTGTTCAAGCCCGAGCCCGGCGGCCCAACGGCGACGATATCCTCGCGGCCGATGGACTGGACCTGAAGATGCAGATCGACCGCCGGCCCATAGATGATCGCGAGATCCATTTCGCCGCGATGCAGCCACTCGACCAGATGGCCGCCATAGCTCTCCACGATGCGCAGCGAGACGTCGGGATACTCATTGAGGACACGACGGGCGAACCGCCCGGACAGCACCGCGCTTACCGTCGGCACCAGCCCGAGGATGACGCGGCCCGACGGATTGCCGTTCGCCGATTTGAGGTCGTCGCTGACCTGCTCGACCTGACGGATCAGGCCGGTAGTGCGGTCGAGCAGCATCCGGCCGGCGCTGGTCAACAGCATGCCGCGCCCGTTGCGGACGAACAGCTCGACGCGAAGCTCGTGCTCCAGCAGCTTGATATGCCGGCTGAGCGCTGGCTGCGCGGCGCGCAGCCGGTCGGCTGCCTTGCTCAGGCTGCCGAGCTCGGCGACGGCGCGGAATGTGCGCAATTGTTTGAGGTCCATCGGGTGCCTAGCTGTTCATCTGTCTGATATCATACGCCGTTTCCGGGACGTCGGTGCAATCAGTTCAATGTTCGATGACATGAGAGTTAATGGCCTCGGCCGGCGTGACGCGCCGCTCTCGATGCTATTAATGGAGCAACGATCCTCACCCGGAATCCACGATCCATGACCGTCCCCTCTGTCAGCCCCTCACAAGTCCGCACCGCGCTGCTGCTGCGCGAAGAAATCGCGCTGCTCGATGTCAGACACGAGGCCGTCTTCGCCGCCGGCCATCCCCTGTTTGCCGCCAACATGGCGGCCGACCGGATTACGCTGGAGGCCGAAGCGCGTCTGCCGCGCAAGGACGTTCTGATCGTTCTCTATGATGACGGCGCGGGCCTCGTTGCCGTGGCGGCGGAGCACCTGAAGGATTTGGGCTACGGCAATGTCCGCCAACTCGACGGCGGGCTGCAGGGCTGGAAGAAGGCCGGCTATGAACTGTTCCAGGACGTCAATTCCTATGCCAAGGCGTTCGGCGAACTGGTGGAGCATCGCCGCCACACGCCTTCGCTGGCCGCCGAGGAAGTCAGCGCCCTGATCGCGAGCGGCGCCAACATTCAAATCCTCGACGTCCGCCGGTTCGACGAATACGCGACCATGAATATCCCGGGCTCGATCAGCGTGCCCGGCGCAGAACTGGTGCTGCGCGCCGGCCGCGCCGCGCCGGAACCCGAAACCACCATCATCGTCAATTGCGCCGGCCGCACCCGCTCGATCATCGGCACCCAGTCGCTGATCAATGCCGGCGTCACCAACAAGGTGCGGGCGCTGCGCAACGGAACGATCGGCTGGACGCTGGCCAAGCAGAATCTCGAACATGGTTCGAACAGGCGCGGCGAGATCGGCGCGATCGCACACGGTGTAGCCAATGCGCGCGACGTCTCCTATCGCGCCGGCGTTCGGCACATCGGCCTTGCGGAGATGGCGGCGCTGCAGGCGCAGGCCGATCGGACGCTGTATCGTTTCGACGTGCGCTCGGAGGAGGAATACGCCGCGGGCCATCTCGCGGGCTTCCGCCATTATGCGGGCGGTCAACTGGTGCAGGAGATCGACATGGCCGCCCCGGTGCGCGGCGCACGCATCGTGCTGACGGACAATAGAAGCGTCCGAGCCGACATGACCGCGTCCTGGCTCGCGCAGATGGGATGGGAGACCTATGTGCTCGAAGGCGGCTATGATCGCGCACTCGAGATCGGGCCGCCGCAGGTGATTCCAAAGCCCGATCCGTCACACCGCTATCGCCGTCCCTACGAGGGCACCGACGTCAAGGAAAGCGCGATGCAGGCCTATCTCGACTGGGAATACGGCCTCGTCGAACAGCTCCGCCGCGACGCCACGCATGGATTCGTCGTCATATAATGGAGGAAGATCGCGTAGGATGGGTGGAGCGGAGCGATACCCATCAATCGTCTGCGCCCATGCTCGCCAGCTTCTCGGCAGTGTAATTCTCGCCGATCGACAGCGCGCAAATCCGCGAGAGCTGCACGTAAGCAAGCCCGGTCTCCTCGGCCCACTCGTTGAACTGCGCCTGCACCTTGGCGAGGTCGCGCTTGGAGGTGACGGTCTCAGCGATGTCGAGCCCGGCATCGCGCAGGCACAGCACCACGTCCCCTGAGGTGACGAACCCGTCCCAGCCGAGGAAGCGCAGCATCATCTGTCCCGTATTGCCGCCGAGCCGGCTGCCGCGCTTGGCCAGCAATTCGAGCAGGCCGGCTTCGTCCGAGGACGGCCAATTGGCGAGGAACTTGCCGAAACTGCCATGCTCCTTGGCGATCTCCCGGACGAAGCTTGCATTGGCGCGCACCGACATGATTTTGGCGCCGTTGCGGACGATCCGCGTGTCCTTCATCAGATCATCCCAGAACTCGTCCGGCTTCAGCGTGAGCGGACCCGGCTTGAAGCCGAGAAACGCCTTCTCGAATCCTGCCCATTTGTTCTCGATCACGCTCCAGGCAAAGCCTGCCGAGAACACCCGCTTGGTCATTTCGGCCAGGATCCGGTCGTCACTGAGCTTGGCGAGCGCCTTCGGGTCAGGCTTTGCTGGCAGCAGCTTGGCGAGCGCCTTGGGGCCGCCCTTGCGCTTCTCGGCGCGGGCGCGAATGGTCTTGAACGCGGTCACGGTGCACGGCCCCCTTGAAAGACGGCTGATGTGAAAAACAGGCGCGAAACGCCTCAAAACCGCAGTGTAGCCGATCGTTCCGGGATTCCCAGCGTCGCGGTGCATGCTGCGTGAAAGGTTAACCGCCGCAGAAGTGATCGGCTGATCTGCAAAGAATGGATGGCGTACTGGCTGGTTTTCGCCTAAAGCATCCCCACCTCAATAAAATCGGTCAGGCCGTACGGCTGCGCTTCGTGAAACGCGCAGCTTCGAGCCATTTCGGTTCGGGGCGGTATTCAACATTTTCCGGCTGATAGAGCCAACCAGGGTCTGACATCTCGTGACATTATTGCCCACCCACCCGC
>NZ_JAACFS010000108.1 GCF_029051645.1 Bradyrhizobium sp. CSA112 | reverse complement strand
GCGCTGCTGCTTTATGCGTACAGCCAGGGGATCTACTCGTCGCGCAAGATCGCACGGGGCTGCGAGGAGCGGCTGGATTTTGCGGCTGTAACGGGGATGCAGCGTCCGGACTTCCGCACGATCAGCGAGTTCCGCAAGCGGCATTTGGCTGCGCTCTCCGGATTGTTCCGGCAGGTTCTTGCGCTGTGTCGCGCGGCGGGGCTCGTGAAGCTTGGCCACGTGGCGCTCGACGGCCCCAAGATCAAGGCCAATGCCGGGATCAACAAGGCGATGAGCTATGGCCGGATGAAAGAGGCCGAGCCGAGGCTTGCGGCGGAGGTCGAGGGCTGGCTGGCCCAGGCTGCCCAAGCCGACAAGGCTGAGGATCGTCAGCTCGGAGCCTCGAAGCGTGGCGACGAAATGCCCGAGTGGATGGCCAACAAAGAGAAGCGGCTGGAGAAGATCCGGACCGCCAAGGCTGCGCTGGAAGCTGAAGCCAAAGCCAAAGCGGCCTCGAAGCCGGGCGACGACCGCTCCGGCGACGGCGGCAAGGGCCGGCCGGGACGCAAGTCCAAGCCCGTCACGGCAGAGCCGAGCGACAAGGCGCAGCGCAACTTCACCGATCCCGACAGCCGCGTGATGCCGACCAAAAACGGCTTCATCCAGGGCTACAACGCACAAGCCGCCGTCGATGGCGCCCATCAGATCATCGTGGCGCACACGCTGACCAACTCGCCAAGCGATCAGGCGCAGCTTGCGCCATTGCTCGATGCCATCAAAGCCAATCTCGGGAAGAACCCGGATGAAGCGTCGGCCGATGCAGGCTATTGCTCGCAAGCCAATCTTCGCACGCTCATTCGACGCCGAATCGAGGGCTACGTCGCCACCGGACGGCAAAAGCACGGCACCAAGGCGGCCACGACAAAAAGAAAGCTCAAATCCGGCACGCTCGTCGCCAGAATGAGCACAAAGCTCAAGCGCGCAGGCTATCGAAGCCGATATCGATTGCGAAAACAGATCGTCGAGCCCGTCTTCGGTCAGATCAAGCAGGCAAGAGGCTTCCGCCAGTTCCTCCTGCGCAGCATCGACAAGGTCAAAGCCGAATGGGCCATGATCTGCATCGCCCACAACCTCGCAAAACTCGCCGCCGCACGCTGAGGAGAACCTGTCTCCCCAAAAAA
>NZ_JAACFS010000107.1 GCF_029051645.1 Bradyrhizobium sp. CSA112 | reverse complement strand
TCCGGGTGAGCGACTATCTGGTTTGTCAAGTTGCATTGGCGTATTGGGCACGCGCGTCGCGTGCTTTTGCGTTGAGGCGGACGAGGAGTTTTCGGGCGAGCGCGATGCGAACGACCATTTTTTCCTTTCCGGCTGCGAGCAACCTGTCGCGGAAGTCACCGAGGCTTTTGTCGTAGCGGGCGGCGGTGGCAGCGACCAGGAACAGGATCGAGCGGACACCGGCACGGCCGCCGCGGACCGGCCGCTTGCCCCGTCGCTTGCCACTGTCATTGGCGATTGGGGCGACACCGACGAGCTTGGCAATGGCCTTGTTGGAGTAGGTGCCGATCTCCGGCAGATCGGCCACCAGCCAGGCGACGGTACGATCGGCCACTCCCTTGATCGAACGGAAGGTATCCGACAGATGCGCCCACAGGGGATCGTCGTCGATCATCGAGGCGATCTCGCCCTCCAGAGTGCGGGACTGCCGCTTGAGCAGCGTGATCACCTCACCGAGGCTGGCGAGTATCTCGGCGTTATCCAGCAGGTTGGAGCGGCGCTGCTTCTGCACGATAAGATCGTCGGTGACCTGCCGGAGCCTTGCCACAAGGGCCTTCATGCGCTGCTGGGTCGAAGTTGGCGCCGGCGTCGGCTGCAGATTTTTGGCATCGGCGAAGCGGGCGATGACGCTGGCGTCGATCCGGTCGGTCTTCTCCAGAACTCCCATCGCCTCGGCGTAAAGGCGGACACTGCTCGGATTGGTCATGGCGCAAGGCATGCCTGCCTCCCACAACAACACAAACGCCAGACGTTCATAACCCCCGGTCGCCTCCATCACCGCCAGTTCCGCCCCATGCTGACGACAGAACGCCGCCAACTCGGCGATCCCAGCCGGGGTATTGTCGAAACTTGCCAAGGCCGCCCCGGGCTCGATGCACGCATCGAGCTTGGCCTTCGAAACATCCACTCCACAAATGATCTTCATCACGGTAACCTGCCTTGTTCGTGCGATCGTGATCAACCGACTGTTCGGTCGTGCGTGACAACGGCGAAGATCCCAGGCTCACCCACGGGTGTTACCCAGGGGGTATCGGGCGACATCGCCGCGCGCTTTGGCCGGTGGCCACCGGCCAAAGCGCTCAGTCGCTTCCATCGCACATTTTGCTCAATGGGCAGATACAAGGGGGTACAGGTC
>NZ_JAACFS010000106.1 GCF_029051645.1 Bradyrhizobium sp. CSA112 | reverse complement strand
CAAAACCCTGCTCGACTGGCTCAACTCGCTGTAGCGCATTATGTGCCCACTCGCCCGCGGTCCTCCCCCGAAAGACCGGCTCAAGCCGTTGCCAGCCACATAACGATGTCCGGCACATAAGCTCGATTTTGTTACCGGTAACAAAATCGCAGACCACCACTGCCGGAACCCCGCCGATGAACGCAAAGGCGCGCGTGTGCGAGCCGATCCAGTCGGACAGGCCCTGCGTCCAGGTGGCCTCCGCATATGTGTAGTTCGTCGCGCCGAGCGAGGCGACGAACAGCTGGGCTGTCAGTACCTCGCCGGTCGAACCATCCATCACCTCAAGCGTCGTGCCGGCGTAATCAACGAACATGCGCTCGCCCGCGACGTGGCTCTGTCGCATAGTCGGCGACAGCCGCGCCGCCCAGGCGCCATAGAGCTCACAGTAGCGGCTGTACCCGTAACCATCCGGGTAGGCCGCGCGATGCTCCTCCCACAATAGCTGCAGCGTCACCCCTGGCCGGCGAAGCTCACGGTGGACCGCCGCCCAGTCTGGCTGCGGTCGACGCTTTGCGCCGACCGTTGGAGGTCGGTAGAGTCGGGCCTCCAGCGCCTCGTCCGTCAGGCCTTCCGGTACCGGCCAGGTGAGGCCGGCGCGGCGTGCCCGCTGGATGCACTCCCCGGCGGCCGTTGCACTCATCCCCAGGCTGGCAGCGATCTTGCGTTTGGACATGCCGGCGGCGGACAGCCGCAGCACGTCGCGAATTTTGCGCATAGGTAATCTCGGTCCTGGCATTTGCCCCCGCTCCTCGTGGAAAGGAGCGAAACCATGCCGATTCGCAGATCACCCAACGGCGCCCGTCACACCCGTCCACAGGCTGGTCGCGATCGCCCGGAATGGGTGGTCGCGATCAATCGGAACGCCTGGTCGCAATCAATCGGTACAGCCGGTCGTGATCAATCGGAACGCCTGGTCGCGATCGCTCGGTACGCGCACCAATTCCGCGACAATTCCGTCGATCGCAAGTTTGGCGTTGCCCGAAAAGTATCCTAGGAGCCTGTCCCTATAATGGACTTAGGATTAAGCGAAGCGGGTTCTGAAGCTTTTTTGGGGAGACAGGTTCTCCTCAGCGTGCGGCGGCGAGTTTTGCGAGGTTGTGGGCGATGCAGATCATGGCCCATTCGGCTTTGACCTTGTCGATGCTGCGCAGGAGGAACTGGCGGAAGCCTC
>NZ_JAACFS010000105.1 GCF_029051645.1 Bradyrhizobium sp. CSA112 | reverse complement strand
GGCTTCAAGCTGCAGCCCGGAGCAGGCGGTGGCCGGCCAGGATGTTGTTGGTGAGTGCGAACCAGTGCAGGACTGTCTGGACCTTTTTGAGGCCGCGTACCGTGAACTGCTGCAGGCCCCAGTTGCGGAAGCGAGCGTTGATACACTCCGCCTGAGCCCGACGCTTGTAGATCGACTTGCCACGTGGGCTCTTCATGCGGGCTCGCCAGGCGGCGACGCCGGGCCCATCGTGGTCGCGTGGCTCATACGGGTCGCGCTGGTGCTTACTGTGTGAAGGCGGCCCGTAGACCTTGATGCCGCGATCGGCCGCCCACTCGGTATCCTCATTCTTGTTGAAGCCGCCGTCGATCAGGAGCCGCTTCGGCCATCGGCCATGGCGGCGGTTGATCTCCTCCAGCATCGGCCGGGCCAAGCCGCGGTCGGAGCCGACGGTTTTGACGTCCGGGACGATCACGATCTGGCCGCCGGCGACGGTCGAGAGCTGGCAATTGTAGGCGGGGCGGAAGCCGCCATCGGCCATCTTCATGACGCGGGCGTCGGGATCGCTGGTGGAGGCGCGCGGCTCCTTCTGCTTCTCGACCTCCTTCCTGTTGGTCTTGCTGCGCCGTTCGCGTTCGGCCTCGATCTCGGCCAGCTTTTTCAGCGCTGCCGCCACGCGCTGCTCGCGTTCACGCAGGGCCCGTTCGTTGGCCGCAGCGATCCGCCGGGTGCTGGCTTGCGGATCGTCGGTTGCTTCGTCCTTCAGCTGTCGGATCAATCGTTGCGCCTTGCGCAGTTCCTTGTGAAGCTTCTTGCGGCGGCGGAATGACTTGGTCCCAGCCGATGCGCGTACCCGCACTCCGTCCTGCGCCACCTCATCGAGGTCGATGACCTCGGCCACCGACAGGCTGGCGACGTTTTCGCTCAACAGCCGATCCAGAAGCTCCGGATGCGCCGTGCGGAAGTCGGCAAGGCCGTGATAGTTCACACTCACCCCGCCGCAGAGCCACCGATAGACGTCGTGGCTCTCACACAGCCGTGCCAGCGCCCGCGCACTGCCAACGCCCTCGCTCGTCGCATAAAGCCAAAGTGCCAGTAAAAGCCGCGGGCTCGCCGGCGCCTGTCCCGCCGTGTGGGTTCGAGCTCTAATCGCATCTTCAAGCTCGCGCAGATCAAGTTTCTCGACGTAAGCCCAGATCACCCGGACCGGATGATCGGCGGCCACCAGCGCCTCCAGATCGACTGCCCGAAGCTCGATCTGATCGCGTACCGGTTCCCGCATCCGTGG
>NZ_JAACFS010000104.1 GCF_029051645.1 Bradyrhizobium sp. CSA112 | reverse complement strand
CTAGACGACCGATTCCATGAAACCTGCGCTGATGGAGCAGGCTGAATTGGTGGAACGGACGGGCTGTTGGCGGATTCCTCGTTTGCGGTCGGCGAAACGAGGAGCTGTATCATGGCAGGATGGCGGCGAGCGGTCGAATTGGCAATGAGTGATGAAGAGATAGCGACCTTGACGACGCTTTCGCGGTCGAGGATCGAACTGGCGAGCCGGGTGTCGCGGGCGCAGATGCTGCTGGCGTATCGGGAAAATCCTTCGTTCTGCGCGGTGGGCCAGAGACTTGGGGTCCATCATCAGACGGTGCAGCGCTGTGTCGAGCGGGCGCTGGCCGATGGCCCGCTGGCAGCCCTCGACGATCGCCCGCGACCGGGCAAGGAACCAACCATCACGCCTGAAGCCAAAGCCTGGTTGGTGTCGCTGGCGTGCGACAAGGCCAAGGACCACGGCTATCCACATGAGTTGTGGACGACGCGGCTCTTGGCGCGCCATGCACGCGAACACGGGCCGGCGGCGGGGCATGCGTGTTTGGCCAATTTGGTCCAGGGAACGGTGTGCAAGATCCTCGGCCGGGAGGAAATCAAGCCGCACAAGGTGCGTTACTATCTTGAAAATCGCGACGCCGAGTTCGAACAGAAGATGGCGGAGGTCCTGTGCGTCTATCGTGAAGTCCAGGTCCTGAAGAAAGCCTCTGCCAAGGGAAAGCGGCGAGGAAAGCCGGTGACGGTCGTCTCCTGCGACGAGAAGCCGGGAATCCAGGCCATCGCAACGACGGCGCCGGATTTGCCGCCCAAGCCTGGCGTCCACGCCACCTTTGCACGCGACCATGAATACAAACGTCATGGCACGCTCAGCCTGTTGGCTGGGATTGATCTGCTCACCGGCAAGGTCCACGCCCTTGTCAAAGATCGCCACCGCAGTCGAGAGTTCATCGAACTCCTCAGGCTTATCGATGCCGCTTATCCGCCGAACACTGCGATCAAGTTGATCCTCGACAATCATTCCGCGCACATCTCGAGAGAAACCAGAGCCTGGCTCGCCACTCGACCAAGCGGGCGCTTCGAGCTCACCTTCACCCCCAAGCACGGCTCGTGGCTCAATCTCATCGAGGGATTCTTCTCCAAGTTCGCCCGTTCAGTCCTCCGCCACATCCGGGTGGCCTCAAAACACGAACTCAAGGAGCGCATCATGGCCGGTATCGACGACGTCAATCGCCATCCGGTCATCCACACGTGGTCCTACAAACTCGCCGAGGTCGCCTGATATGATTCGAACCAAGAAAACGCTAATCTAG
>NZ_JAACFS010000103.1 GCF_029051645.1 Bradyrhizobium sp. CSA112 | reverse complement strand
GTAGATGGGGTAACGGGCCCGGTCTGCCCTCCAAGCAAGCCGCGCTTGCTACGGCGCTGTTGAATGCGCGCTTCGCGCGGCTTGCTTGGAAGGCGGGCGGTCGTCCCTCACATGGATGGTGTTACGGAGTCGAGGATGGACCTCGCTCCAAGCATCAAGGAGAGACGACCATGGAGCATTATGCCGGAATCGACGTGTCATTGGAATGCTCAAGCGTGTGTGTGGTTGATGCGAACGGCAAAATCGTCCGGGAAGGCAAGGTAGCAAGCGAGCCGGCGGCGCTGATCGGCTGGCTCAGCTCGCTCGGGCTTGGGCTGACCCGGATCGGGCTGGAAGCTGGGCCGCTGTCGCAATGGCTGTACGCGGCGATGAAGCAGGCTGGGCTCGCGGTTGAGCTGTTGGAGACGCGGCACGTGCACGATGCGTTCAAGGCGATGCCAGTGAAGTCGGACCGCAATGACGCACGGGGGATCGCACAACTGATGCGGCTGGGCTGGTTCCGGCCGGTTCACTGCAAGTCGATAAATGCCCAGGAAGTACGTGCCGTGCTGACGGCGCGCAAGCTGGTCCAGAGCAAGCTTCTGGATGTCGAGAACAGTCTGCGCGGGATCCTGCGGGGCTTTGGGCTGAAGGTTGGCAAGACGACGGGAACAGGTTTTGCCGGACGGATCAACGAGTTGGCAAAAGGACATCCGAACCTAGAAGTGATCGCAGAAGCACTGCTGCGGGTGCGCAGCGCCCTGCTCAGTGAGTTCAAAGCCTTCGAGAAGCGGGCCGGCAAGATGTCGCGGATCGATGCCAAAGCCAGGTTGTTGATGTCGACGCCGGCGGTGGGACCGATCATCTCGCTGACTTATGCCGCGGCGATCGATGATCCCGCGCGGTTTACATCCTCCAAGAAGGCCGGACCACATTTCGGGCTGACGCCGAAGAAGCACCAGTCCGGCGAGACCGACCGATCGGGGCGGATCAGCAAGGTCGGGGACGCCTCCGTGCGCGAGGCGCTCTACCAGGCCGCTCACATCATGCTGACGAAGCCGGTCAAGGGGTGTTCGCAGCTTAAGAGCTGGGCGATGCGGATCGCCAAGCGTGCTGGCATGAACAAGGCCAAAGTCGCGCTGGCGCGCAAGCTTGCCGTGATCATGCATCGCATGCTCAAGGACGGCGTGCCTTTCAATCCGCTCGCCAAGGCAAACGCTGCAACGGCTTAAGGAGGAACAACAAGGTTTCGGGCGGGTCACGACACCAGCCTTCCCGAAGCGAAGTCCCTTCGCCGGGACGATGGATCAGGTCAGGCCGACATCCGGGTTGTCGACATATCGAGCGATATGATCACGCTTTCCGTAGATTGGCCGACCTATCCTCTTACGAACCCCATCAGGCGACGGCCTTGCGCCGATCCCGTACAGAAGCA
>NZ_JAACFS010000102.1 GCF_029051645.1 Bradyrhizobium sp. CSA112 | reverse complement strand
GAGCTATCGCTAAATTTTGGTGACGGCCTGGCCGGTTAGGCGGCGGCGGTTATGGGCTGACGGTCAGTCGGCTTGGCGATGACCTCGATCCCGTCGTTGAATGTCACACCGAGAACGAGTTTTGGCAACTGGTTGTGGCCATCGAGACGACGCCAGCTTTTCTGCGCGGCCTCAAGCAGTTTGAAGACCATCGCGAGCGCCGTCCTGTTGGACAGGCAACCCTTCGATCGGATCGTGCGGTGGCGCACGGTAGCGAAGGTGCTTTCAATGGGATTGGTCGTTCGCAGGTGCTTCCAGTGCTCGGCCGGGAAGTCGTAGAACGCCAGTAGCGTGTCCCGGTCCTTGCTCAGGCAGTCGGCCGCCTTCTCGTATTTGGGCGTGTAGCTCTCGATGAAGGCGTCGAACGCCAGCTCGGCGGCGGCCTTGGTTTCGGCCATCCAGATCTCCTGCAACGCGCGTTTGGCCTTCGGCTGCTGGCTCTTCGGCAACTTGGCGATCACGTTGGCGGTCTTGTGCACCCAGCAGCGCTGCTCGCGCGTTCTCGGCCAGACCTCACCGGCGGCCTTCCAGAACCCGAGCGCGCCGTCGGCGATGGCGAGCTGCGGCGGCACGTCGAGCCCGCGCCGCTTCAGGTCGAGCAGCAGATCGCGCCAGTCCTGCGCGCTCTCGCGGGCACCATCGGTGAAGCCGACCAGTTCCTTGCGGCCTTCCGGCGTCGCGCCGATCAGCACCAGGATGCACTGCTTTTCGTCTTCGAGGCGTGCCTGGAGATGGATGCCGTCGGCCCAGATGTAAACGTAGCGCTTCGCCGACAGATCGCGCCTCTGCCACGCGGTGTGTTCGTCAAGCCAACCGTCCTTCAGGCGGCCGATGGCGGATGCCGACAGCCCGGCAGCATCCTTGCCGAGCAGCGCCGCCAGAGCCTCGGAGAAGTCGCCGGTGGAGATCCCCTTCAGGTAAAGGATTGGCAGCAGCGTCTCGATCGATTTCGAGCGGCGCATGTAGGGCGGCAGGATCGACGGAGAGAACCGGATGCGGTCGGGGTCGGTAGCGTCCGCCTCGCGATCGCGTACACGCGGCTGGCGGACGGCGACCGGACCGATACCGGTCATCACCTCGCGTTCCGGCAGGTGACCGTGGCGCACGACGCGCTGGTGGCCATCCGAAGTCTTCAAATCGGCATGCTTGCCGAGAAAGTCCGCGACCTCGGCCTCGACCGCCTGGGCCAACAGCGCACGCGCTCCATTGCGCAAGATTTCGGTGAGTTGATCGTCGACGTTTCCTGGCTGAATCAGCTTGATGATGTTATCTTTGGACACGGCATATCGCTCCTTCGGTGGAGAAGTGGAGGCTTCAAGCACCCCCACGATATGCCGCCTTCCCGATTCCCACCGTCACCAACTTTCAGCGATAGCTC
>NZ_JAACFS010000101.1 GCF_029051645.1 Bradyrhizobium sp. CSA112 | reverse complement strand
ACACGCTCGGCTCGCCCGACAGCTCGAGGCGAAGCGCCAGGGTGTTGACGAAGAAGCCGATCAACCCTTCGATCTCGCGCCGGCCGCGATTGGCGCTCGGCACGCCGATCACAAGGTCGTCCTGCCCCGATAGACGCGCCAGCACCGCCGCCCAGGCCGCCAGCACCGTCATGAACAACGTCGTGCCATGCTGCCGGCTCAGCCGCTTCAGCCCCCGCGTCAGATCCGCATCGATGACGATCGGAACACTGGCCCCGGCAAACGACGGCTGGGCCGGCCGCGGCCGGTCCGTCGGCAGCGCCAGACGGGCCGGAGCACCGGACAGGGTGTCGCGCCAATACTGCGCCTGCTTCTGCAGCCGTTCCCCCGACAGCCACTGCCGTTGCCAGGCGGCATAATCCGGATATTGGATTGCCAGCGGCGGCAAAGGATCGTCCTGTCCAGCCTCAAACGCCCGGTAAAGCTGACTGAGTTCACGCACCAGCACGCCCAGCGACCAGCCGTCCGAGACGATGTGATGCTGGGTCAGCAGGAAGACGTGTTCCTCATCCGACATCCGGATCAGACGCCCGCGGATCAGCGGCCCGCGCGCAAGATCGAACGGCGTGCCTGCCTCTTCATGGCACAGCTCCAGAAGCGCCGCCTCAGCATCCGGCCGGCCCCGCAGATCGTGCTCGAGCACCGGCAGCCCCGCATCCGCCGGCAGAACCTCAACCCGGGGCTTGCCCTCCGGTGCGACAAAGACACTGCGCAGCGCCTCGTGACGGGCAAACAAACGGTCAAGGCTGCGCTGCCAGGCGCTGCGGTCGAGCGCCCCACGCAGCCGCCACGCCAGCGGAATGTGGTAGGTCGTGCTGCTCTCGTCCAGCTGCGCCAAAAACCACAGCCGCTGCTGCGCAAACGATGGTACTAGGACGCTTTTGCGTCCGACCTTTGGTAGCAACGTAGTTTCTCGGCTGCCAGTCCGGCTTCTCTCTTTGGCAAGTGAAAAAAGCTCAGTTAGGCTTTCTGCGTCCAGTTCTTCCAATCCGGATCTAATCAAATCTGTCATTTCTAGACTCCAGAAAGAGCAGCTTCTCTAGAGTCCAGAGAGAGCAACTTCAGAAGCTCTTGGCGATCAAACTCTTGTTCGATCAAAGTGATCGAAGTTGCGCGAGCCAGATCCGCCAGCACCGGTTTGGCAAACAGCGTCGACAGCGGCAGTTCCACGCCAACAGCCCGCGACAGCCGGCTCAAGAGCTGCACCGCCAGGAGCGAGTGGCCGCCCAGTTCGAAGAAGTGGTCGTGGCGGCCGACCCGCTCGACACCCAGAAGCTCCGCCCAGATCTCGGCCAGCGCCGTCTCGATCTCGCCTTGCGGCCGCTCATAGGCGCGATGCGCATAGGCATCATCTTCCGGCGCCGGCAGCGCCTGGCGGTCGAGCTTGCCGTTCACCG
>NZ_JAACFS010000100.1 GCF_029051645.1 Bradyrhizobium sp. CSA112 | reverse complement strand
TAGTCTTACTGAGTCAGAGTGTCGCGGTCTTTGTCGACAGGAATCATATATTTGAGAAGACTCACTTTTCAGCATGGGGAGGCTGAGATGGGTCTCACAAGATCGGGAGACGTAGCGTCGCGGTTTTCGGCATATATTGAGGGTCTTGCAAGCGTGATCGGACATGCGGGACGGGCCAAACCGCTTCGCGATTACTGCACTGGGCTGATGATGCCGTGCGATCGCAAGAGTGTCGAGCCGATGGCGGCGATGACGGCTCCTGAGCGGACAGCAGCGCAGCATCAGGCGTTGTTGCATTTTGTCGGTCAAGGCGACTGGTCGGATCAGCAAGTGTTGGCCAAGATCCGTGAGTTAGTGCTGCCGGGCATCGAACGCCACGGAGAGATCGAAGCTTGGATCATCGATGATACGGGCTTTCCCAAGAAGGGGCGGCATTCGGTTGGGGTTGCGCGGCAATATTGCGGTCAGTTGGGCAAGCAAGACAATTGTCAGGTTGCCGTGACGCTTTCGCTTGCGAACCATCATGCGAGCTTGCCGGTGGCCTACCGGCTCTATCTACCAAGGGAGTGGGTGACGGATCGTGCACGCCGGCACAAAGCTGGAGTCCCCAAGGAAATCACCTTCAAGACCAAGCCGGCGATTGCACTTGATCATTTGCGTTGGGCCTGTGCGGTGGGCTTGCCGCGCGGCGTGGTACTGATGGACGCCGGCTATGGCACCGACACCGCTCTGCGTGGGAGTATTACCGAACTGGGCCTGAGCTATGTGGCCGGCATCTTGCCACAAACCTCAGTATGGGCACTCGGAACTGGACCGCGTCCGCCGAAGAAGTGGTCGGGGAACGGACGACCTCCAAAACTGCTACGGCGTGATAGCAAACACCGACCGATTTCGGCCAAGAAGCTTGCGATCGGTCTGCCAGCGCATGCTTGGCACAAGATCACGTGGCGTGAGGGTACGGCAGAACGGTTGTCTTCGCGTTTTGCCCGTGTGCGCGTCCGTCCGGCACACCGAGATTACTGGCTTGCCGAAAGCCGGCCGGAGGAATGGCTGTTGATCGAGTGGCCAGAGGGCGAGGAAGCTCCGACCAAATATTGGTTTTCAACGCTTCCGGCGAACGTTGGATTCCGTCAGCTGGTCGATATCGCCAAGCTGCGCTGGCGCATTGAGCGCGACTACCACGACCTCAAACAGGAGGTCGGCCTTGGCCACTTCGAGGGACGAAGCTGGCGTGGCTTCCACCATCATGCAACACTGTGCATTGCCGCCTACGGATTTCTGGTCTCCGAGCGGGAGACGATTCCCCCCTCAGAGACAGCCTCCACCAAGCTATTCACGCAAGCTGCAATTCCCGAAACTTATCGGCCGAGGGGATCCGCCATTGCGGCCTGAACGACACGTTCCAAATTCGATTGCGACCGTTCGGAGAAGACTGAACGCTGCTCTCGTGTCTACACTATCTCGATG
>NZ_JAACFS010000099.1 GCF_029051645.1 Bradyrhizobium sp. CSA112 | reverse complement strand
CTAGCTGATGCACACATCGTGGCTGCGACGGAATGACTCGCCCGTTGATTTGGCCTTCCCGGGCGAAGAGTCACTGTGATTCTGTGTCTGGCACTTCGATTCCATTGAGGTGCCAAGATGTTGAACGAACAATTCAGACTTGGTCGTTTCGGGGATGGTCGTCTCGATAAAGGGGGGCGGCCCTGCTCGAAGGAATGGTCACGCGCGCCGGTTCGTGCTTGCGGCGAGCGGCGGAGGGTGATCGGGCCAAGATAGTCCGATACGGCCGATTTCTAGCCAATGAGAACGTGACGCTGGAAGCACTGCTCGCAGGCTGGGGCGAACAAACGGCCGTTGCGGCGGCCGGCCGGCACGTGCTGGCGATCCAGGACACAAGCGAGATCAACTTTCGAACCAAACCCGAGCGCCGACGCGGGCTGGGTGAGATCGGCAAGGGAACCGGCCACGGCTTGCTGTTACATGCGATGGCTGCCGTCGATGCCGAAAGTGACGCATGTCTGGGTCTGGTTTCCGGGAAGATTTGGACGCGCCAAGGCCGAGTAACGGTGCCGCACGACAAGCGGCCGCTGGAGCAGAAGGAATCGGAGCGTTGGATCAGCACAGCCAATCGGGCCAAGCAGGTGTTGTCTGCGGCCGCGATGGTCACGGTGATCGATGACCGCGAGGGTGACATCTATGCCAAATGGGCAAGCGTATCGGCCGCAAACTTCCATCTGCTGACGCGGAGCATGCATGATCGTGTGCTGGCCGACGGTGCAAGCATGTATGCCACTGCCGCCGGCTGGCCCATTGTCGACGCCGCGACCATTGATGTTGTGGCGCGCGCTGATCGGCCGGCCCGACGGGCCAAGCTGGTGCTGCGCTTGGGCCGCGTCACCCTCAAAAGGCCGCAGAAAGCGTCTGCCGACTTACCGCGGACAGTCGAACTCGCTTTGATCGAGGTTGCTGAAGTCGATGCGCCAGCGAGCGTCGAACCGCTGCAATGGTATCTGCTGACGACCCATGAAGTGAGTGATGTCGCCTCCGCCTGGCGGATCGTCAACTGGTACAAAAGGCGCTGGATTATCGAGCAACTGTTCCGCCTGATCAAAACTCAGGGGCTGCAGCTCGAAGACAGCCGGATCGAAACCGCCGACCGGCTGCTCAAGCTCACCGCGATTACCGCCAAAGCTGCTGTCATGATCCTGCAGCTCGTTCAGGCTCGCGATGGACGCAGCGCCGAACCCGCCAGCAACGCGTTCAATGAAGCGCAGATCAAGCTCCTCGCCGCACTCGCCACCAAGTACGAGGGCCGGACCAAACTGCAAAGCAACCCACATCGGCCGCAAAGTCTGGCGTGGGCCTCATGGATCATCGCTCGCCTCGGCGGGTGGGACGGATACCCACGCACCAAACCGGGCCCCATCACCATGCGGCATGGCCTCCAGTACTTCTTGGGCATGGCGGCGGCGTGGGAAACCCTCAAAGATGTGTGAATCAGCTAG